>NZ_JH636049.1:1651481-3079026 GCF_000258175.1 Saccharomonospora xinjiangensis XJ-54
GAAACACCGCGCTGGCGCAGCGGAATCTCTACGTCCTCATGTTCGCGGGAGGCGGCTCCACCTCCCCCGGCACCGCCGCGGAAGTGCGCGAGGAACTACAGCTCGTGCTCGCCCCGCTGCGTGAGGCGGTCCGGTCGGGTGCGGCCGCCGGCGTGTTCGGCGACGTTCCCGACGACGTGATCGCGTCCAGTGTCTGGGCTTACGCCCACGGGATGGTGTGCTTCGAGCTGCACCGGACGTTGCCATCCGGGTGGGAGTACTCCCGCGCCTACGAGGAAGGCCTGCGCGCGACCGTGCGCGGCTGGTGCCGGTGACGGCAGTGCGTCACACCGCTCCGTAGAGCCGGTCGCCGGCGTCGCCGAGCCCCGGCACGATGAAACCGGAGTCGTTGAGGCGTTCGTCCACGCTCGCCGTGACCACGCGGACCGGCAGGCCCGACTGCCGCAGCCGCTCGATGCCCTCCGGGGCCGCGAGCGCGCAGACCGCCGTGACGTCCGTCGCGCCCCTGCCGGTCAGCAGCTTGATCGTGTATTCCATCGACCCGCCGGTGGCCAGCATCGGGTCGAGTACGAACACCGGCCTGTTCGACAGCGATTCCGGCAGGGATTCGAGGTACGGCGTCGGTGTCAGCGTCTCCTCGTCGCGAGCGAGGCCGACGAACCCCATCTGCGCGTCGGGGATCAGCTTGTGTGCCTGGTCGGCCATGCCGAGCCCAGCACGGAGCACCGGCACCAGCAGCGGCGGGTCGGCTAGCCGGTAGGCGTCGGTGCGAGCGACGGGGGTGTGAATACGTTCCGTCGTCAACGGTGCGTCGCGCATGGCCTCGTAGGTCAGCATGACCGTGAGTTCCTGCAGGGCCGCCCGAAACGCCGCACCGTCCGTGCGCGCGTCGCGCATCGTGGAGAGCCGCGCCTTGGCCAGCGGGTGTTCGACGACGAGGACGTCCATGCCCGACACCCTAACGCCGAGTGCACACAACCTGCGGACACGCGCATGCGGGCTGCCAACATGGGTGCACCAACTGCGGACACGGTGGATCGGACAGAAAACCGGTTGTGGGTTCGGACCTGGGCTGGGAGCGTCCCGGCATGGGAAGCATGATCGAGAACATCTCCGTGGACTGCGCCGATGCCTACGCGCTGGGCAGGTGGTGGAGCCAGGTCCTCGACTTACCACTGTCGCCGGAGGACGAGCCGGGCGACCCCGAGGCGCTGATCGAACTCGGCGACGGCCGCAACCTCCTCTTCATGCAGGTGCCGGAGCCGAAGTCGGTGAAGAACCGGCTGCACTTCTGCCTGCGTCCCGAGAGGCCACGTGACGAGGAGGTGCGGCGGCTGCTCGGCATCGGGGCGACGCAGGTGGACGACCGGCGCGAGCAGGACGGCACCGGCTGGGTCGTGCTCGCCGACCCGGAGGGCAACGAGTTCTGCGTGCTCCGAGGCGCCCACGACGATCCGCCGAGGCTCTGACCTCGCACGGGTGGCGTGACGTCGTGGACGCCGCACGCGTCGGCGCTAAGGTGAGGTTGTGAGCCAACAGCCCCCTCACCGCGATCCGAAGCAACTCAGGGCCTCGGACGCGGACCGGGAACGTGTCGCCCAGGTTCTCCACAAGGCCCTTGGCGAGGGCCGGATCACCCTCGACGAGCTTCAGGAACGTCTCGACCAGGTGTATTCGGCCAAGACTCTCGGCGAACTGGAGCCGGTCGTGGCCGATCTGCCCACCGACGGCTCGCACCTCCCCATCGCGCCCGTGGTGGCGGCGTCGTCGGTGCCCGATCGGCGCGTCGGCGGCACGCCCGGCTCCACGACGTCGATCGCGGTGATGTCGGGAACGGAGCGCAAGGGCGCCTGGGTACTGCCACCCCAGCACAACAGTTTCGCCTTCTGGGGCGGGGTGGAGATCGACCTGCGGCACGCGCGCTTCGCCGAGCAGTACTCCACGATCACGGCCGTCGCGATCATGGGCGGGGTGGACGTGATCGTGCCCGACGACGTCGCCGTCGAGGTGACCGGCGTGGGGATCATGGGCGCGTTCGAGACGCGGAACAAGAAGGGCGCGTCGCCCACGGCGCCTCCCGGCGCTCCGGTCGTGAAGGTCACGGGCCTGGCGTTCTGGGGCGGTGTCGAGGTCAAACGCGTGCCCCGCAGCAAGATCGACGAGATCGAGTAGTCCGCGCGCTCTCTGGCGCGGAAACAGCCGGGATACCCTTTCGGCCATGGCAACAGCTACCCTGCCGCCCGGTCTGGCCGACGCCGTCCGCGACGACCGCAGTCTGCGCCGGTTCCTGCACGGCCTGCCAGGTGTGGACCAGGTCGGCGTCGAGCAGCGTGCCGCGACGCTGGCGACCCGCAGCATCAAGAAGGACTCGAAGCTGTGGGCGATCGACACCGCGATCTCGATGGTGGACCTGACCACGCTGGAAGGTGCCGACACCGAGGGCAAGGTGCGGTCGCTGGCCGCCAAGGCGCGGCGGCCCGACCCCGATCACCCGGACACCCCGCACGTGGCGGCCGTGTGTGTCTATCCCGATCTCGCGGCGACGGCTGTCGAGGCGCTGGCAGGCACCGACGTCGCCGTGGCGAGCGTGGCGACGGCGTTCCCCTCGGGGCGGTCGAGCCGCGACGTGAAGCTCGCCGACGTCGCGCTCGCGGTGTCGGCAGGCGCCACCGAGGTGGACATGGTGATCGACCGGGGTGCGTTCCTCGCTGGTCGCTACGGGCAGGTGTTCGACGAGATCAGAGCTGTCAAGGAGGCCTGCGGGACCGCCCATCTCAAGGTGATCCTCGAAACCGGTGAACTCGCCACCTACGACAACGTGCGCCGCGCGTCGTGGCTCGCGTTGCTGGCCGGTGGTGACTTCATCAAGACGTCCACGGGGAAGGTCTCGCCTGCCGCGACGCTCCCGGTGACCCACGTGATGCTTCAGGCCGTCCGCGACTGGCACACCGCGACGGGGCAACTACGCGGAGTGAAGCCTGCGGGTGGCATCCGCACCACCAAGGACGCCGTGCGCTACCTCGTCGCCGTGCACGAGGTGGCCGGTCCGGAGTGGCTCACGCCCTCGCTCTTCCGGTTCGGCGCTTCGAGCCTGCTGAACGACCTGCTGTTGCAGCGGCGCACTCAACGTTCCGGCCACTACAGCGGCCCCGACTACCTCGCATTGGACTGATCGTGAGCCAGTGGGAATACGCGCCAGCGCCAGAGTCGCGCGACGTCGCGAACCTCAAACCGAAGTACCGGACGTTCATCGGCGGCGAGTTCATCGACGGCGGCGGTGAACCGCTCAAGACCGTCAACCCGGCCACCGAGGAGGTGCTCGCCGAGGTCGGCACAGCGAGCGCGTCCGATGTGGACACCGCGGTGAAGGCGGCGAGGAAGGCCTACGACCGCGTATGGGGCCCGATGCCGGGCACCGAACGCGCGAAGTACGTGTTCCGGCTCGCCCGCCTCATCCAGGAACGCGCGCGCGAACTCGCCGTGCTGGAGACCCTCGACAACGGCAAGCCGATCAGGGAGTCGCGCGACACCGACGTCCCCACGGCGGCGGCGCACTTCTTCTACCACGCGGGCTGGGCCGACAAGCTCGACCACGCGGGGCTCGGGCCGGACCCGCGCCCGCTCGGGGTGGCAGGCCAGGTCATCCCGTGGAACTTCCCGCTGCTGATGCTGGCGTGGAAGGTCGCTCCTGCCCTGGCCACCGGCAACACGGTGGTGCTCAAGCCCGCCGAGACCACACCGTTGACGGCACTGGTGTTCGCCGAGATCTGCCAGCAGGCCGACCTGCCGCCGGGTGTGGTCAACATCGTGCCCGGCGCGGGTGACATCGGCGCGGCCGTTGTCGAGCACCCCGGTGTGGACAAGGTGGCGTTCACCGGCTCCACCGAGGTCGGCAAGCACATCCAGCGCACACTCGCGGGAACCCGTAAACGGCTCACGCTCGAACTCGGCGGCAAGGCGGCGAACATCGTGTTCGACGACGCCCCTCTCGACCAGGCCGTGGAAGGGATCGTCAACGGGATCTTCTTCAACCAGGGCCATGTGTGCTGCGCGGGCTCCCGGCTGCTGGTGCAGGAGTCGATCGCCGAGGAGCTGCTCGACAAGCTCCGTGCTCGGGTGGCGACACTGCGCCTCGGTGACCCGCTCGACAAGAACACCGATATCGGCGCCGTCAACTCGGCGGAACAGCTCGCCAAGATCACCGAACTCGTGGCGTCGGGCGAACGCGACGGCGCGCAGCGGTGGACGAGCCCGTGCCCGGTGCCGGAGAAGGGATTCTTCTTCGCCCCCACGGTGTTCTCCGGCGTCGAGCAGTCGATGCGCATCGCGAGGGAGGAGATCTTCGGGCCTGTGTTGTCGGTGCTGACGTTCCGCACGCCCGACGAGGCCGTCGCCAAGGCCAACAACACGCCGTACGGCCTTTCCGCAGGGGTCTGGACGGAGAAGGGCTCCCGGATTCTGTGGATGGCCGACCGCCTGCGGGCCGGCGTGGTGTGGGCCAACACGTTCAACCGGTTCGATCCCGCCGCGCCGTTCGGTGGCTACAAGGAATCAGGATTCGGGCGCGAGGGCGGCCGGACGGGTCTGGAGGCGTACCTGCATGTCCAGGGTTGAGGTGGCGAAGACCTACAAGCTGTTCATCGGCGGGAAGTTCCCGCGCTCGGAGTCAGGGCGCAGCTACGCCGTGACCGATTCCAAGGGCCGGTTCCTCGCCAACGCCTCCCACGCCTCCCGCAAGGACGTCCGCGACGCCGTGGTGGCCGCGCGCAAGGCGTTCGGCGGCTGGTCGGGGGCGACGGCATACAACCGGGGTCAGGTGCTGTACCGCGTCGCCGAGGTGATGGAGGGGCGGCGCGACCAGTTCGTCGCCGAGGTGGCCGCGTGCGAGGGCCTGCCGACCCGCAAGGCCGAGTCCATTGTGGACGCCGCAGTGGACAGGTGGGTGTGGTACGCGGGGTGGACCGACAAGGTCGCCAGCGTGTTCGGCGCTGCGAACCCCGTCGCGGGGCCGTATTTCTCGTTCACGGTGCCGGAACCGACCGGCGTGGTCGGGGTGCTGGCCCCCCAGAAGTCGTCGCTGCTGGGGCTGGTGAGTGTCATGGCTCCCGTGCTCGCCACCGGGTGCACGGCCGTGGTGGTGAGCAGCGCGGAACGTCCGCTTCCCGCCATCACACTGTCGGAGGTGCTGGCGACGTCGGACGTGCCGGGCGGAGTTGTGAACGTCCTGACGGGGCGCGCGCTCGAACTCGGGCCGTGGCTCGCCACGCATGCCGACGTCAACGCCATCGATCCCACCGGTGCGGGGCCGACAGGCCGGGTGGAGATCGCGCGGGAGGCGGCGGGGACGGTCAAGCGCGTGCTCGACGTGCCGGGCGAGGAGCCGGACTGGACCCGGCAGCCGGGACTGGGGAGGCTGCGGACGTACCTTGAGCCGAAGACGGTGTGGCACCCGATGGGTGTCTGAAGCCGTACGGGAACTGCGGACACGCGTGCGGGAAGTGCGGACACGCCCGGGAATCCGGGGTGTCCGCACTTCCTTTCGCGTCAGCGCACCGGGTAGGCGCCGATGATGGTCTGCTTCAGGGCGTTGCCGTCAACGTCCTTCGCCACGACCCTCAACGACACGTCCTTCGCGCCCTCCGGCGCCTGCACCGTGATCATCCGCTTGCCGTGCTTCCACCAATACGGAACGAACCGCCACGTGGAGCCGCCGTCGAACGACACCTCCACCCGGAGCTTCTCCAGCTTCGGAGCGTCGGCACTCCCGTTGCGCTGCACCGCCAACGGCAACCGCACCTGCTCCCCCACCTTCGGCGCGTCCGCCACACCGAAGCCGGCGTCGAAATGCACACCCAGCAACGGCAGAACATCGAGTTCTTCGCCTGATTCCACGCCGTCGCCTCGGAATATCCACTCCGCGTCGATCACCCGCGACTGCGGCGTCAACGAACCCCGATCGGCATGCAACACGTACCGGTACGACGCGGGCCCTTCCGGCACCTCGAACCAGTTCTGCGGGCCAGGCTGCTCCTCGACCAGTTTCCCGTCGCGATACAACGTCCCCGTGGACTTCTCGTAATCGACCATCCCGGACCCGGCATGTCCGGCGCCATCGCTGTATAGCGGAACCTGGATGCCCATGCCTTCCTTACTATGGCTGGCCCAGACACCGGGCTGGTGCGATTGGTAGGGAAACGCCGGGCCGTGCACCGCGGTGTTCCAGCGCTTCTCGACCCGCTCATCCGGCTGGTAGGTGCGCAATGCATCCACCTGAGAATCCAGGATGTTCGCTTGGCCGTCCGGCGCAGGCGCGTCGCCAACCCCCAGCCAGGGCCACCACTCGACCCCTGGCGTGTAGTACTCCTCCAACTCGAACGGCAGCTCGCTCGCGACGATCTCGCGGTAACCCCACTGCCCGGCACCGCCCTCGGAGTGCGTGCTGTGCACCTTGGCGAGTCCATCGTCAGCGACTCGCCGCACCAGCTTGTCGGGCACCTTCCCGGAGTAGGTGTGCTTCAGCTGGTACAGGTACGGGCTGCCGACGAACGTACCCTCACCGTCGAGCCGCGCGTGCACCGTCTCCACATCCAGCGAGAACTGCTCGTGTTCGGTGTCCGAGCCTTGTACCAGGACGCCGCTGAAGTCGGGTCCATACAACAGCCAGTTGCTGCCCCACTCGGCTCCCGATCGGTAGATCAGCGTGGCCTCACCGATTCCCGCGTCCGGTCTCGCGGCGAGTTCGACATCGGGATGGTGCGCGTCCCGGATATCGAAGACAACTTCTCGCGGCCCGTCCACGAGAAGGCCGGGCTCAGCGAAGATCGCTAACCGCCATTGCCCGTCGGCTTCCTGGAAGGAGTAGAAGATCTGGAGGTGGTAAGTGTCCTTGGCCGCACGGACGTGGTAGCCGCCGTCTCCGGGGATCGGCCGGTATGTCCGGTCCTCGGACCGCGACACGAGTTCGATCTCGGCGTTCTTGACCGGTTCGCCGTCTGCACCGAGCACTGTCACATCGACGTCGTAGCTCTCGCTTTCCTTCGTCACGCCGAAGGGCGTGCGCACCGACGAACCGTCGTCGCCGTCGGCGACCACGACGCCGCTGTAGCGGCCGAACGCGGTGCCCGTCTCGACGGTGACCGTCACCTCAGCCTCCCCGTTCGCCGGCACGGTGATCTCGGCTGGCGAGACGGTGACCGAGCCCCCTGCATCATCGTCGTCCGGCCCGCGCAGGGTCGTGTCGAGCGTCAACGTGACCGGCTCAGCGCCGCTGTTGCTGTAGGTGAGCGTGCGGGAGCCAGGTGTCTCGCCGTCGTCGTGCGGCCACTGCTGGACTCCGAAGTTCAGCACGGCGGGCTTGCTCACCACCGACTGTTCCACTGCACGGACGACATCGACGCGGCCCGCGCCCTGCTCGTCCGCCGTCAGTTCGGGGTGTGCCGCCGCCGAACCGGTCAAGGCCGACTTGAGGTCCTTCCCTTGCAGGCCGGGTCGAGCCTGTGCCACGAGCGCCGCAGCCCCCGCCACGTGGGGAGCGGCCATCGAGGTTCCCGACATCGCCATGTAGTGCTCCTCGGACGGCGGGAACACGCCGCTCGCCCGGGCTGCGGTGACGTCAACCCCGGGCGCGGTGATCTCAGGTTTGATCGCCGCGTCACCGAGGCGTGGGCCACGGCTGGAGAACCCCGCGAGATCGTCGTTGTCGTCCACCGCGCCCACCGTGAGCGCCGCGTCAGCCGCCGCTGGAGTGCCGATCGTGCCGTGGTCGGGCCCAGAGTTACCGGCCGCGACGACGAACAGGGTTCCGGTGTCCTCGCTGAGCCGGTTCACCGCCTGCGACAGCGGCGCCGTGCCGTTGTCGGGCAGATCAGCGCCGAGGCTCATGTTGACCACGTCGGCGCGCGATGCCGCCCACTCCATGCCCGCGAGGATCCAGGACTCCTGGCCCGAACCGCCACCGTCGAGAACCCTGCCGATCACCAGGTCCGCATCAGGTGCGACACCCTTGTAGCGGCCCTCGCTCGCGGTTCCATCGCCCGCGATGGTGCCCGCCACATGCGTGCCGTGTCCGTTCAGGTCGTCCGTGGTGCCCTCACCCGTGAAGTCCTCAGCCTCCACCACAGCATCATCGAGATCCGGATGCCCGGCGTCGATGCCGGAGTCCAGCACCGCCACCCGCACACCCTCACCCGTGTAACCGCCCTCCCAGACCTCGGGCGCGCCGATCTGAGCCACTGTCCCGTCGAGAGTCGCCTTGACAGGCGCGTCCAGCCACAAGCGCTCGACTGACTGTCCGGGTTCCAGCATCGGGCGGACACTGTCCCAGAACTGGGTGGTCCTCTCCTTCGCGGTGCTCAGCGCCTCGCCGTTGACCGCAGCCAGCGGCCGGACACTCGTCGCGGCCCCGTCTGCCAACGCGCGGGTCCGGGCCCGCTCCTGCCCTTCCACATACGAGACGAGAACAGGAACGTCGTCCCGTCCCTCGTCGTGATAACCGGCTTCGAGCAGGCCCGACACATTAAACAACCGCTGGTCAAGCGTGCCCGCCGCGATCAAGGGCGAAGCATCATGGGGGATCACATACAGATCCCCATCCATACGGAACTGCCGGAACCCCATATCGGCCCGGCCCGGGCCCGGCAACACCGTCGCGTACTGTCCCGTGACTCTGACCCGATCACCCGTGATCAGCGTGACAACGGGTCCCTCGGCAGCAAAGAAACTCACCCGCCCCGGTGCTTCCGCACCCGCTGTCGTGTCCGGGTCCGCGGCGGCCGGTGGTGCCACCGCGAGTGAGAGGGCGGTGGTCAGCGCCACCACCGCCCCGAGTCTGGGTGATCGACTTCTCACTGTCGCTCCCTTTTTCCGATGTGCGGGAAGCATTTGCCTCCCGCACATCACATGCTTGCGAAGATCGTTTGGTTGCATGCGAAGCCGGGCGGATCGCTGAGCGGTCGCGTTGCCGGTGTTCAACGGCAATCGGCGGGGCCAGGGTCGTCACGCTCTCGTGCGGGAGATGCGGACACGCGTGCAGGAAGTGCGGACACGCCCGGGAATCCGGGGTGTCCGCACTTCGTCGGCCTTAGCGCACCGGATAGGCGCCGATGATGGTGTGCTTCAGACCGTTGCCGTCAACGTCCTTCGCCACGACCCTCAACGACACGTCCTTCGCGCCCTCCGGCGCCTGCACCGTGATCATCCGCTTGCCGTGCTTCCACCAATACGGCACGAACCGCCACGACTCACCACCATCGAACGACACCTCCACCCGGAGATACCTCAACCTCGGCTCCTCCGGGCTCCCGTTGCGTTGCACCGCCAACGGCAACCGCACCTGCTCCCCCACCTTCGGCGCCTCCGCCACACCGAAGCCGGCGTCGAAATGCACACCCAGCAACGGCAGCGCGGCCAGTTCCGCACTCGCGCCCACGTCGTCACGGAACGTCCACTCGGCGTCGATCACCCGCGACTGCGGCGTCAGCGTTGCCCGATCGGCATGCACGGCCAGCCGGTACGACGCAGGCCCTTCCGGCACCTCGAAGAAACCACCGTTGCCGACACCGCTACCGACCAGCTCGCCATTCCGATACAGCTCCACAGTGGACTTCTCGAAGTCCTGGACCGACGTACCGGCACGGGCGCTGTTGTCGCTGTGCAGCGGTAGGATGAAGCCAACCCCCGGCTCGGCTCGGTAAGCCCACCGCCACGGGTTCTCACGGTCGTAAGGGAACGCCGGGCCATGCACCGCTGTGTTCCACCGCTGGGTGTGCTCGCCAGCCTCGAACACCTCCGCTGCACTGCGGTAGTCCCCGGTGACGCTCGGATTTCCCTCCTCGTCCTTCTCGTCCTCCGAAATCAGCAGCAGCAGCCGCGACCACGGCACCCCGGGCGTGTAGTACTCGTCCAGCTCGAACGGCAACGGCCCGGACACGATGCTCCGTTCCCCTCCGGAGGCGTAGCCGCCTTCCAGATAACTGGTGCGCACCCTGGCGAGTTTCTCGTCGGATACGCGGTGCGTGATCTCGTCAGGGATTCCGCCGGTGTACGGGAACCGCAGCCGGTACAGATAAGGGCTACCGACGAACGTGCCATTCCCGTCCGGCCGCGCGTGCGCCGTCTCCACGGTCAGCGAGTAGCCGTCGTGCTCCGTCCGCGAACCAGCCAGCAGCAGGCTGTCGAGGCTGTCGCTGCCGAGGAACCACTCGTTGCGGCCCTGTTCCAGCTCGATCCGGAAATGGAGAAGGATTTCCCCCGCCCTGGCGTCGGGGCGGTCCGCGAGTTCTACGCGAGCGTGGTAAGCGTCGCGCACATCGAACACGAACTCCTTCGCGCTGTCCACAACGATGCGAGGTTCGACGAAGGTCGCCGTGGTCCACTTGCCATTTTCGTCCTGCCAGGGATACAGGATTTCGAGGTGATATGCGCCCTTCTCCGCTGTGATGTGGTAGGTGCCGGAGTCGGCGCCGGGGTAGTAGGATCGCGGCTCGGTGTGGGACACGAGGATGACCTCCGCGTCCTCGACGGGGTTGCCGTCGTGGCCGAGAACGGTGATCTCGACGTCGTAGCTCTCCCCCTGCCGCTGCACCCCCACAGCGGTGCGGACGACCGTCCCGTTGTCTCCGGTTGCGACCACTGCGCCGCTGTGCAGACCGTTCACCCCGCTGCTGAGGTCGAGCGTCACCGTGGCCTGCGCCTGCCCACCAGCCGGAACAGTGAGCTGGGCAGGACTCACCGTCAACGCACCCTCGATGTCCTTGCCATCAGGCGCTTGGAGGCTCGGGTCGAGTGTCAGCGTGACAGGAGCCGAACCGCTGTTGGTGTAGGTCACCGTGCGCGTCACCGGTTCACCATCAGCACGCGGCCATCCCTGCGGCCCGAAACTCACCACCGCGGGCTCGGCCAGCACCATCTGCTTCACGGCGCCGGCCACGTCCACCCGGCCCGCTCCCTGCTCGAACACGGTGCGCTCGGCGTGCGGCGCAGCAGAGCCGACCAGCGCCGCCTTCAACCGGTCCGCCTTCCACTCCGGACGCGCCTGAGCCACCAACGCAGCAGACCCCGCCACATGCGGCGCCGCCATCGACGTCCCGGACATGCCCTGGTAGTGCTCGTTAACGGGGTTTCCGAGGTCGGAGCCACCCGCACGCGCCGCCACCACATCCACCCCAGGAGCGGTGATCTCCGGCTTCACCGCGAAGTCGTCGAGCCGGGGTCCTCGGCTGGAGAACTCGGCGAGTTCGTCGGCGTCGTCCACAGCACCCACCGTCAACGCGGCATCCGCCGAGCCCGGCGAACTGACACTGCTCTCCTCCGGACCGGCGTTGCCCGACGCCACCACGAACAGCGCCCCCGTCTCCTCGGTGAGCCGGTTCACCGCCTGTGCCACGGGGTCGTGACCGTTGTCCGGCCAACCACTGCCGAGGCTCATGTTCACCACATCGGCGCGCGATGCCGCCCACTCCATCCCTGCGACGATCCACGACTCCTGGCCGGAACCTTCGCTGTCGAGCACACGGCCCACGACGAGTTCCGCGTCCGGAGCGACACCCCGGTAGCGGCCCTCACTGGCGGTGCCGTCCCCTGCGATGATCCCGGCCACATGCGTGCCGTGTCCGTTGGAGTCGTCCGTGGTGTCCTCGCCCGTGAAGTCCTCGGCCTCCACTACGGCATCATCGAGATCGGGATGCTCGGCGTCGATGCCGGTGTCCAGCACCGCCACCCGCACACCCTCACCCGTGTGGCCGCTTTCCCAGACCTCGGGCGCGCCGATTTGCGGAACCGTGGAGTCGGAGGTCGCGGTCATCGGCGCGTCGAGCCACAGGTGCGCGATCTCGTTGCCCGGCCGCAGCATCGGCGCCACGGACTTCCAGTACCGGGTCGCCTTGCCCTTTTCCGCCCTGACCGCCTCGCCGTTGATGGCGGCCAGGGGTCGCACGCTCGTCGCGGCCCCGTCGGCCAGCGCGCGCGAACGCGCGGGTCTGCGCCCTTCGGCGTACGACACCATCACTGGTACGTCGGCACGAGCGTCGTCGTGATAACCCGCCTGGATCAGCCGCGACACGTTGAACAAGCGTTTGTCCAGTGTTCCCGCCGCGATCAGCGGTGCGGCGTCGTGCGGCACCACGTACACGTCACCGTCCTGGCGATACCGCCGGTGTCCGATGTCCTCCCTGCCGGGCCCTGGCAGCACGACGAGGTCGGCGAGTGCTCCGTCTCCGGTCACGCGCACGCGGTCTCCCGTCACCAGGGTGACGGTGCGGTCCGTGCTGGAAGGCACGGACAGAGCGGTTGGCGGCGTCTGTGGCGGCGGTGGACCGGCCGCCACCGGCGGTGCCGCCGCGACCATCAACGCGCCCGTCAGCGCGGCGACCACGCCGAGCCCGGGTCGTCGGTGTCTCAACACGTTCCCCTTTCACAGGTGTGGGGAGCCGGGGTGCTCCCATTCGCCTGTGCGCGAAGACTGTGGTGAAGCGGCTACGGAATGGCACCCTGTCGCCGAACGGTTCCTCTCGTGCGACCAACGGTCGTTGAAGCGAGCTACGGCGGCACCGCCGGGATCACTCGCTTCCTGGCGCCCAGGTACGGGAAGTGCGGACACGCGTGCAGGAAGTGCGGACACGCGTGCAGGAAGTGCGGACACGCGTGCAGGAAGTGCGGACACGCGTGCAGGAAGTGCGGACACGCGTGCAGGAAGTGCGGACACGCGTGCAGGAAGTGCGGACACGCCCGGGAATCGGGGTGTCCGCACTTCCTTTCACGTCAGCGCACCGGGTAGGCGCCGATGATGGTCTGCTTCAGGGCGTTGCCGTCAACGTCCTTCGCCACGGCACGCAGGGAGACGTCCTTCGCGCCCTTCGGCGCCGTCACCGTGATCACCCGCTCGCCCTCGACCGTCCGATGCCGAACGGACTTCCACGACGCGCCGCCGTCGAACGACACCTGGATGCGGAGGGCACTCAGCTTCGGTTCTCCCGCCTCGCCGTTGCGTTGCACCGACACCGGAATCCGCAGTGCCTCGCCCCTCTTCGCGGCGTGGTCGTCGCCGAGATCCGGTGTGAAACGCACGGCGAGCAGCGGCAGCTGTGTCGTGTTCTCCGCGTGCTGCGACCGGAAGGTCCACTCGGCACTCACCTTGCGCGACAGCGGGGTCACACCGGCCGCGTCGGCCTCGGTGACCAGTCGATACTCACTCGCGGTCTCGGGCACGAAGAACAGCCCTGCACCCGCCAGATCGAACTCGTCGAACAGCTCACCGTCGCGGTACAGCTTCGTGGACCCGGTCGCCGCGAAGTAGCCTGCGCTACCCGGCCCAGGGTCGCTGTGCAACGGCATGTCCACCCGCAGCTCGTCACCCTCGCGAACCGCCCAGTAGGAGCCCTCGGTGTGGGGGAACGCCGGGCCGAACACCGGCGTGTTCCACCGGCGCTCACCGTTGTCGCCGCGCTCGAACACCTCCGTGCGGGACAGATGTCCCGCCCACCCGGCAGGGTCGTCGGCCTTCTGGTTCAACCACAGCCGCGCTGTCCAGGGCGTACCGGGCGTGTAGTAGTCGGTGACGGTCAACGGCAGCGGCCCCGACACCAGTTCCCGCTCACCCGCGGCACCCACTCCACCGTCGGTGTGCACGCTCGTGACCTTCGCCAGCTCGTCGGTCGAGACCTCGTAGGTCAACTCGTCCGGCACCGCGCCCTTCTCGGTGTGGCGCAGGTGGTAGGCGTACGGGCTGCCCGCGTAGCGACCGGTGCCGTCCGGCCGCGCGTGCTCGGTCTCCACTGTGAACTCGAACGTCTCGGCACTCGTCTCCGACGGCCGCAGGTACATGTCCTGCAGGTTGTCGTCGCCAGTGATGACACCGATCCGGGGGTAGCCGTTCCTGGTCTCCATGAGAGCACGCAACTCCGCCGTGCCCATCTCGGCATCCGGTGCGTCCACCGCCACGCTCACCGGCTCGGCGTCCCTGCCGTCCAGGACCACGGTCCGGTCGCCGTCCACGGTGAACGTGGGTTCGACGAACATCGTGGAACCGGGAACGGTGTAATCCTCGTCGGTGGTGACGTACAGGAAATAGTCGTCCTTCGGCAGTCGCAGCACGTCACCGGACTTGATGTTCTGTCCGATCGACCACGGCGCGTTGTGCCGCACCATGAAGGCGTACGCGTCCTCCGCGACCGTGCCGTCCCGGTCGAGCACCTTCACGGCGAGGTCGTAGCTCTCGACCTCCTGTTCGATGCCGACCGGAGTGCGGACCGTGGTGTCGCCGACCGTGGCGGTCACGGCACCGCTGTAGCGCCCGTCCGGCCCACCGACCGTGGTATCGACGGTGACGGTCGCGTCGGCCCTGCCACCGGCGGGCACGGTCACCTGCGCGGGCTCGACGGTGATCATTCCAGCCGGTTGGACACCGTCCGGGCCGGACAGCTCGGCCTTGAGGTCCAGCGTGACCGGCTTGTCCGAGGTGTTCGTGTACGTGACCTTCTGCCGCACCGGCTTGTCGTCGGTGCGCGGCCACTCCACCACGCCCAGACTCAGGCTCGGCGGCGAGGCGAGCACCGGCTGGGCCAGCGCGGCTGACACATCGATCCGGCCCGCACCCTGCTCGTACGCCGAGAGTTCGGGGTGAGCCAGGGCACTGCCCATCAACGCGGCCTTCAACTCGTCGGCGTCCCACTCGGCGTGCCGCTGCTCCAGCAACGCCGCCGCACCCGCCACATGCGGGGAGGCCATCGACGTCCCGGACGCCGAGATGTACCCGTCGCCCGCGGGCTCGCCCAGCTGAGTGCCCTCGGCCCTGGCGGCGACGATGTCCGCACCGGGGGCGGTGACGTCCGGTTTGATGGCGTGGTCACCGACGCGAGGGCCGCGACTGGAGAAGCCTGCGAGCGCATCGTCCTTGGTGACCGCGCCCACCGTCAGCGCGGCGTCGGCCGACCCCGGCGACCCGACCGACATCTCCGTTCCCATGTTGCCCGCGGCGACCACGAACAAGGCACCGGTCTCCTCGGTGAGCCGGTTCAACGCCATTGACATCGGGTCGGTGCCGTCGGTGGGAGCGCCACCCAGACTCATGTTGACCACCGGCGCGTTGCCTGCGGCCCATTCCATGCCTGCGAGAATCCACGACTCCTGCCCGAAACCCGCGTCGTCGAGCACCTTGCCCACCACCAGCTCGGCATCCGGAGCGACGCCCCGGTACCTGCCGCCGCTCGCGGTACCGTCACCCGCGATGGTCCCGGCCACGTGCGTGCCGTGCCCGTGGCCGTCGTCCGCGCTGCCGCCACCGGTGAAGTCCTTCACCTCAGCCACGGCCGAAGCCAGGTCCGGGTGGTCGGCGTCGATCCCGGTGTCGAGCACGGCGACGCGGACGCCGTCACCGGTGACACCGCCTGTGTGCGCCTTGTCCGCCCCGATCTGGGGCACGCTCTCGGCCAGCGTCGCCTTCACCGGCGCGTCGAGCCACAGCCGCTCGATCTCCGCGCCGGGCCGCAACATCGGGCGGACGCTGTCCCAGAACCGGCGAGTTTCGGACTTCGCCGTCTCCAGCGCCGCACCCCCGATCGCCGCGAGCGAACGGGTCTGCACGGCGGCGCCGTCGGCCGTCGTCCGCGCCCGGACACCGGGTGAGCCACCCTCCCGATAGGACACCAGGACGGGCAGGTCGTCACGGGCTCGGTCGTGATACCCGGCTTCCACGAGCGCCGTCACGTTGAACAGTCGCCTGTCGAGCGTGCCCTCGGCGATCAACGGCGCGGCATCGTCGGGAATGACGTACACCGCGCCGTGCTCGACGTACTGGTGGTAGCCCACCTTCTCCCGGCCCTCGGCCGGCACGAACTCCCCGCCCTGCCGATCGGCGCCGAGCACGACCTTGTCGCCTGTCACCAGCGTGACGACCTGCTCGCCCTTCGCCGCCGTACCGGCCACAGGCGGGTTCGGCACCGCCTGCGCCGGCACCGCCGTCACCGCGGCCGAGGTGGTCGCCACGGCCACGGCCATGGCGGACACCGCCGCGACGCGGCCGAATCCATGTGGTCTTCTGCGCACCCGCTCCGCTCCCCTCAGTGATCAATTTGTGATCACAGAGTGTGCCCGGTGCGCCACGGAGCGAGGATCGGCCGAGCGGTCGTCCGAACCACGAGTTCCTCGGCCGATCGGCCGAGAGCCGCGAGGCGGACACGGCGGTCAGGATTCGGCGACGTCCACGAGGTGGATGACGGCCTCGCCTGCCTCGTCGGAGGCATCGAGGTCCACCTCGGCCGTGATGCTCCAGTCGTGGTTGCCCTCGGGGTCGTCGAGGATCTGCCGGACCCGCCACAGCTCCGGCTCCTGCTCGATGAGCAGCAGCCCGGGGCCCCGCGCGTTCGGGCCGGTGCGGATCTCGTCGTAGACGTCGAAGTAGTCCGCCAGCGCGTCTTCCCACGCCTCGGCGTCCCACCCCGACTCGGCGTCGAGCGCTCCCAATGCCTCGTAGTCCTCCCGTGCCGCGAGCTGCACCCGGCGGAACATCTCGTTGCGCACCAGGACGCGGAAGGCACGCTCGTTGCGCGTCACCGGCGGCGGTCCCTCCGGCGTCACCGGCCTGCCGGAGGCATCGTGGGCGACCTCGTCGGGATGGCGCAGCGCCTCCCACTCGTCGAGCAGACTGGAATCGACCTGCCTCACCAGCTCTCCGAGCCATTCGATGAGATCCTGCAACGGCTCGGTCTTCGCGTCGTCCGGAACGGTGCGCCGCAGCGCGTCGTAGGTGTCGGCGAGGTAGCGCAACAGCACGCCCTCGGAGCGCGCGAGCCCGTAGTGGCCGATGTACTCGACGAAGTTCATCGCCCGCTCGTACATGTCGCGCACGACCGACTTCGGCGAGAGCCGGTAGTCCGCCACCCACGGATGTCCCTGGCGGTACCGCGAATAGGCCGCTTCGAGCAGCTCCTCAAGCGGCTTCGGGTGGGTGACGTCCTCCAGCAGTTCCATCCGCTGCTCGTACTCGACGCCCTCGGCCTTCATCGCCGCGATCGCCTCGTTGCGGGCCTTGAACTGCTGCTGCGACAGGATCTGCTTCGGATCGTCCACAGTGGCTTCCACAATGGACACCACATCGAGGGCGTACGACGGCGAGTCCGCATCGAGCAGCTCGACGGCGGCCAGCGCGAGCGGCGAAAGCGGTTGGTTGAGCGCGAAGTCGAACTGGAGGTCCACGGTGAGGCGCACCCTGCGACCGTCCTCGTCGGGCTCCTCCAGCTCCTCGACAACACCGGCCGCGAGCAGCGCGCGGTAGATCGCGATGGCCCTCAGGATGTGCCTGCGCTGCGCTGGCCGGTCCTCGTGGTTGTCCTCCAGCAGCCGACGCAGGTGGACGAAGGCGTCACCGGGCCGCGAGATGACGTTGAGCAACATCGAGTGCGTGACCTTGAAACTCGACGTCAGCGGCTCCGGCTCGGCGCCGACGAGCCGCTCGAACGTGCTCTCGGTCCAGTTCACGAACCCCTCGGGCGCCTTCTTGCGCACGATCTTGCGCTTCTTCTTCGGGTCGTCGCCCGCCTTCTCCAGCGCCTTCGCGTTCTCGATGACGTGGTCGGGTGCCTGCACCACCACGTAGCCGTCGGTGTCGTAACCCGCCCTGCCCGCCCTGCCCGCGATCTGGTGGAACTCCCGCGCCTTGAGGTGCCGCTGCCGCGTGCCGTCGAACTTCGTCAACGCGGACAACACCACGGTGCGGATGGGCACGTTGATGCCGACGCCGAGGGTGTCCGTGCCGCAGATCAGTTTGAGCAACCCCGCCTGCGCGAGTTGCTCCACCAGGCGCCGGTACTTGGGCAGCATGCCGGCGTGGTGGACGCCGATGCCGTGCCTGACCAGCCGCGAGAGCGTGCGGCCGAAGCCTGCCGAGAACCGGAAGTCGCCGATGGCGTCGGCGATGGCGTCCTTCTCGGCGCGGGAGCAGACGTTGATGCTCATCAAAGCCTGTGCGCGCTCCACGGCGGCGGCCTGCGAGAAGTGCACGATGTAGATCGGGGCCTGGTTCGAGTGCACGAGTTCCGACACGGTCTCGTGGATCGGCGTCAGCGCGTACCGGAACGTCAGCGGTACCGGACGCTGCGCCGACGTCACCACCGCCGTGGGGCGGCCCGTACGACGCGTGAGGTCCTTCTCGAAGAAACTCACGTCGCCGAGCGTGGCCGACATCAGCAGGAACTGGGCCTTCGGCAACTCCAGCAGCGGCACCTGCCACGCCCAGCCCCGATCCGGCTCGGAGTAGAAGTGGAACTCGTCGGCGACGACCTGACCGATCTCCTCGACATCGGTGTCCGGCCCGAGCCGCAACGCGAGGTTGGCCAGGATCTCCGCGGTACAGCAGATGATGGGGGCGTCGGCGTTGACACTGGAGTCGCCGGTCAGCATGCCGACGTTGTCCGCGCCGAAGATCTCCACGAGCGAGAAGAACTTCTCCGAGACCAGTGCCTTGATCGGCGCTGTGTAGAAACTGCGTCGTCCCTCGGCCAGCGCGGCGAAGTGCGCGCCGACCGCGACCAGGCTCTTTCCCGAACCCGTCGGCGTTGACAGGATGACGTTCGCCCCCGAGACCAGCTCGATGAGCGCCTCCTCCTGCGCCGGATACAGTTCGAGACCGCGTTCACCGACCCACGAGGAGAAGGCGTCGAAGAGTGCGTCGGGATCGGTGCCGCCGGGGAGGCGGTCTGTGAGAAAGTCAGTCATCGTGCCTTAGATCGTGTCACTGAGGTGGCGATCCCGTGAGGGGTGATCGCGGCGCGAAGCCGGAACCCGTAGGCTTCGGCTAACACGTCCGGTTTCGAGCGCCGAGATCCGGCTCGTGCACAGGTGTTTCCGGAGGGCGGAATGGCACAGGATATCATCCCGATCGAACTCGGGCTGCCACAAGGCGATCTGGTGACCCTGTGGGCGCCACGATGGCGGGAGGACGGCGAGGAGTGGGAGGCGTTCCTCGGTGACGAGGAGGACCTCTACGCCTTCCCCGACGCCGCGCATCTCGCCGCGTTCGTGCGGACGGCCGAACAGCACGATCTGATCGACCATCCCGCGTGGGAGGCCGTTCCCGCCCTCAACGTGCCGGAGCTGATCCCGGACGACGACCACTGCTTCGACCTCGTGGGTGTTCCGGAGATGGTGGCCGAGGAGCCCGACTCCTGGACGCTGTCCGAACTCGCCGAGATCGTCGCCATCGTGCGGTCGCTCGCCGACGTGTGCGAGCTGGACGAGGTGCACGAGATCCTTGACAGCTGCGAGGCGTTCTCACTGCTCGACCAGGGCCAGCTCCCGTTCACCGGCAGGGAGGGCGCGCGGCTCTGGGACGACCTCTCGCGGACGGTCTCGCAGAAGTGGGACGTGGTGCTCGACGCGATCGACGAGCTGATCACGATCCCCGAGGTCGATGCCGCGACGCTGGACGCCACGGCCGAGGAACTGGCGGCGTTCCACGAGGAGTCCGCCGAGGCGGAGGCGGGTGTCGGCACCGAGGACGACCTCGACACCGTCGATCGCGACGACTCCGACGACGACACCTCCACAGCAGGCGGCCGGAGTGACGCCGACGAGGACGACGAGGACGACTTCGACGACGAGGAGCTGTCGGGTTTCTGGGCCGAGGTCGGCATCGACCCGATCAAGATCCAGCTCTCGTCGCGCGACTACTACACCCTGCGCTGCTATCTCGACGACGAACCGGTGTTCCTCGGCTCGGCGGGAACTATCGAGGTCTACCCCTCGGAGCGCGCGCTCGCGAGGGCACTCGCCGACGGCGGCAACCTCGCCCACACCGATCTCGCCGAGGTGTCCACGTGGGACGAGGTGCTGGCCTCGGCCACCGCGGGTGAGCTGGAGGTCGAGGTCGATCCCGACAACACCTACATCCTCGCCGGGCTCGACGAGGACATCGCCGACGGCGTCGATGCCGTTGACCCCACCCAGCTCGAACTCGCGGTCGAGCTGCTCACCGACGCGGCCGACTGGGCGGGCGACGACGAGGTGTCGAAGGCGCTGGCGACGTCGGAGCGGCTCGGCTGGCTGGTGTCGTTCGTCCTTCGCCCCGATCCCACGAGGCTGACCCCGAGCCCGCCGTTCGACACCGAGCAGCAGGCGTGGCGCAGGCTCGTCGAGGCGTTCGAGAATCGCCTGCACCTCAACTGAGACAGGGACAACCGGCGGGGGCCCTGGAGCCGCAGTCTTCAGGGCCCCCGCCGTCTTTCTCACACGCGCTCGGCGTACCAGGGCTTGATCACGTTGTTGATGATGTCGAGCCGCTCGTCGAAGGAGATGAAGGCCGACTTCATGGCGTTGATCGTGCACCACTGCACGTCCGACCAGTCGAAGCCGAACGCATCGACGAGTGCCGCGAACTCCGACGAGACCGAGCAGTCGCTCATCAACCGGTTGTCGGTGTTGACCGTGACCCGGAACCGCAGCTTCGCGAGCAGCCCGATCGGATGCTCGGCGATCGAGGGCGCCGCACCCGTCTGGATGTTCGACGAAGGGCACACCTCCAGCGGGATGCGGCGGTCGCGGACGTAGGCGGCGAGCCTGCCCAGCGAGACACTGCCGTCGTCGGCCACGGTGATGTCGTCCACGATGCGGACGCCGTGCCCGAGGCGTTCGGCGCCGCAGTGCTGGATGGCCTCCCAGATGGAGGCGAGCCCGAACGCCTCACCGGCGTGAATGGTGAAGTGGGCGTTGTTCTCCCGCAGGAACTCGAAGGCGTCGAGGTTGCGGGTGGGAGGGTAGCCCGCCTCCGGTCCCGCGATGTCGAACCCGACGACTCCGCGATCGCGGTAGCGCACGGTGAGGTCGGCGATCTCCAACGCCCTCGCGTGCTGCCGCATGGCGCACAGGAGCTGGCCGACGCGGATGTGCTTGCCCCGTGCCGCCGCGGCGGCACGACCGCGGTCGAAGCCGTCCTGCACGGCCTCCACGACGGCCTCCAGCGACAAGCCCCGCTCGACGAACAGTTCGGGCGCATACCGCACCTCGGCGTACACGACGCCGTCGTCGGCCAGGTCCTCGACGCATTCGGCTGCGACCCGCGACAACGCCTCCTCGGTCTGCATGACACCGCAGGTGTGCGCGAAGGTTTCGAGGTACTTCTCCAGCGAACCCGAGTCGGCCGCGCGGCGGAACCAGCGGCTCAGCTCATCGACGTCGGTCGTCGGCAGGCCGGTGTAGCCGGTCTGCTCGGCCAGTTCGACGACGGAGGAAGGACGGAGACCGCCGTCGAGGTGGTCGTGGAGCAGCACCTTCGGCGCGCTGCGAAGTTCGTGCGGAGTCGGAACGGTTCGCGTCGGCATGCATCGACGGTACCCGCGGCCCGGGACGTCGAGTGCGCGACATCCGCGTGTGCCTGAGCGATCAAGGCCACCCGGTCCGGGCTACCGGTTGACGACAAGTCTCACGCTGTACTCGAACCTTGCGCGGTGATCCCGTCGTTATTCAATCGTCGGAGTCGCACGTCACGCGGTACGGGGTCGGGGCAGATACCCTCCGCAGTTGGCCGATCGCTAGGCTGCTCGCCGACGTCCCATCTTCCCCGCCGATGAAGGACTACCGCAGTGACTGACAATCATCTCGCAGCCCCGTCGTTCGACCGGATGCGCAACATGTTGGTGCGCGCGGCCGAGGTCCGAGAGAGCGAACAACAGCAGATCTTCGACGCGCTCGACGACATCTACGCCCGGCTCGCACCGGTGGACTCGCTCGGCGCTGTCCGCAAGCGGCTTTCCGAGCTTCCCGACCGGACCGAGATGAGCGTGCTCGCCGAGCGGCTCGACGAGGCCATGACCCGCCTCGAGGCGCAGGACAACGCTCTCGCCGACCTCGCGCGGTCGGTGGAAGCCCTCGTTGACAAGCTGGCCAAGCCGTTCGCGCAGCTCGACGGCAGGCTCGACGGAGTGGCTGCCCGGTTCGAGGGCGTCGCGGGCCGGATGGACGGTCTCGAGGACAAGCTCTCGAACATCCACCGCAGGCTGGACGAGCTCGGCAACCACCTCGACAAGCAGGACATCAAGATCGACACTGTTCCGTCGGCGGTGCAGGGCCCGATGCGCGAGCGCATCGACATCCTGGAAACCGGTCTCAAGGAGCGGGTGGATCGCCTCGACACCGACTCCAAGGAACGGCTCTCGGCTTCGTCGGACTCGCTGCGCTCCGCGCTGTCCGACACCGCGGATCTGCTCGACCCGACGGCCAGGTTCGACACGCTCGCCGAGCGGCTGGAGAACCTGGGTTCCCGGCTCGACCAGATCGCGGGCAGGCTCGACAAGGTCGAGGAGAACGTCGCGGCACGGCTCGGCGACCTGGACGGCTCCATCAAGTCGGGACTGTCGCAGGTGGAAGGGACGCTGTCGCAGCAGCCGGACAACGACTACTTCACGTCCGTCGTGCGCAAGAGCAACGAGGAATCGGAGCGGCGCATCGGCGGCCAGCTCGACGAGGCCATGGCCACGTTCGCGGAGCTGATGCTCGGCGGTGGTCCCGCGCCGCAGCCCGCCATCACCGCGCCCCCGACGCCGAGGCAGCCGCGCCGCCGCAACGGCAGGAACGGCAAGGGCGCCGACGCGAAGCCGAAGACCGGCGTGGACGCCGACTCCGACGACTGAGGCTCAGTGAGCGGCTGGCCGCTCGGGGTGCACCGAGCGGCCGGTCGCGGTCGGCCGCTCGACCCCGGTTACCCGGACTGTGCTGCGCGGATGGGCGTTCGGGCGAGTCCCTCGACCTAGACACCGCGCTTCACCGAAGGTGCCGTCCTTGCAGGCGCAGCGTCGTCTCAACCGCAGCGTCGTCTCAAGCACAGCATCAGGCAGCGCCGTCTTTCCATGGCGCCGTCTTTCCATGGCGCCATCGTTTCACGATGCGCGGTCGTCGAAAGGCGGGCTGCGCCCGCCACCGTCGCGACGACACCGTGTGAACAATCCCGCTGAGCGGCACCGCTGCCGAGGCACTCGCCGTCAGGAGGCGAACCGCTCCAGCACAATCCTCGACGCCGTGACGCCCTCACCCGCATCCCCAGCGGCGAAGGCGCTGTCGTCGCCGTCGGAGTCGCGGCCGATGGTGCATGCCGCTTCCAGCGCGGGAAGGGCCGCCGACACAGCCTCGGGGGTATCGGTGTGCAGCTCGAACAGCGGCCGTCCGCGTTCGACCCGGTCGCCGGGTTTCGCCAGGCACAGCACACCGGCCGCGGGCTGTACGGGGTCGTCCTTGCGCGCCCGGCCCGCGCCGAGCCGCCACGCGGCCACCCCGACACCGTAGGCGTCGAGCCTCGTGAGAGTGCCCGATTCCGCCGCCTCGACCACGTGCACGTGTGCGGGCCTCGGCAGCGGGGCCTCCGGGTCACCACCCTGTGCGCGGATCATGCGGCACCACGTCTCGTACGCCTGGCCCGAGGCGAGCACCCGCGCCGGGTCCACGTCGCCGAGCCCGGCGAGAGCGAGCATCTCGCGAGCCAGAGCCAGCGTGAGTTCCACGACGTCGGAAGGCCCGCCGCCGCGGAGCACCTCGACGGCCTCCGCCACCTCGACCGCGTTGCCGACGGCCGCGCCGAGTGGTGTGTCCATTGCCGTGAGGACGGCGGTGGTGGCCACGCCGTGTGCGGCGCCGATCTCCACGAGGCTCGTCGCGAGGTCACGGGCTTGCGCGCGGGTCTTCATGAACGCGCCGCTGCCGGTCTTGACGTCCAGCACGAGACGGCCCGCGCCTTCGGCGATCTTCTTGCTCATGATCGAGCTGGCGATCAGCGGCACCGACTCGACGGTGCCCGTGACGTCGCGCAGCGCGTACAGCTTGCGGTCAGCGGGAGCCAGTGTCGGGGTGGCGGCGCAGACCACCGCCCCGACGTCGTCGAGTTGCGCGGCGATCTCGTCCGCCGACAGCTCGGCCCGCCAGCCGGGGATCGCCTCCAGCTTGTCGAGCGTGCCGCCGGTGTGCCCGAGACCCCGGCCCGACAACTGCGGCACGGCCGCCCCGCACGCCGCGACGAGCGGCGCCAGCGGCAGAGTGATCTTGTCGCCGACGCCGCCCGTGGAATGCTTGTCCACCGTGGGGCGGGAGCAGGTCAGCGAAAGCCGCTCGCCCGAGTCGATCATCGCGCCGGTCCAGCGGGCCGTCTCAGCCGAGTCCATTCCCCGCAGCACGACCGCCATCGCGAGCGCCGCCATCTGCTCGTCGCCGACGACGCCGCGCGTGTAGGCGTCGATCACCCAGCCGATCTGCTCATCGGTGAGCCGCAGACCGTCGCGCTTGGCCCTGATGACGTCCACAGCGGCGAACGGCTCGCCCTTCATGACGGCAGGTCCTCCGGTCCGAACGCCTGTGGCAACACCTGCGCCATCGGCTGCACCCCGGCCGGAGTGTCCACAAGGCACTCCTCGCCGCCGAACTCGTAGAGCAGTTGCCTGCACCGGCCGCACGGCATCAGGAGCTCTCCCTCACCGGAACGGCACGCCACGGCGACAAACCGGCCACCGCCGGACAACCTGAGCTGGCCCGCCATGGTGCACTCGGCGCAGAGACCGAGCCCGTAGGAGGCGTTCTCCACGTTGCACCCGGTGACGATCCGGCCGTCGTCGGTCAACGCCGCCGCACCGACCCGCAACCGCGAGTACGGCGCGTACGCCTTCTGCGCCGCCGCGACCGCCTCGGCGCGAAGCCGTTCCCAGTCGATGCCGGGCATCAGTCGCCCTCCCCTCGCCGGTACCGCTTGCCGATCGCCCTCGGCGGGCGCAGTTTCTGCGCTGCGACGGCCAGCACGATGATCGTGACGAAGTGCGGCGTGTACGGGATCAGCTCACGCGGCAGCTCGTCGTTGGCCCAGTACACGTAGTACAGCGCGACGGCTCCGAGCGCGGCGAGCCCCGCGGCGAGGAAGCGCCGCCGCACGAGGTGCACCACGGTGAGCACGGCGAGCAGCAGCACCGCGCCGTAGCAGAGCGCGAGCACGGCCTCGCCGCCACCGGCGAGCTGCACGCCGTCGGAGTAGCCGAACAACGCCGCACCGCCGAGCAGCCCGCCAGGCCGCCAGTTACCGAAGATCATCGCCGCGAGACCGATGTAACCCCGGCCGTTGGTCTGGTTCTCCAGGTAGTCGGCGCCGCCCGACAGCAGGACGAGCGAAGCGCCACCCATCCCGGCGAGGCCACCCGACACCAGAAGCGCCGCGTACTTGTGCGCGTAGACGTTCACGCCGAGCGACTCAGCCGCGACGGGGTTCTCGCCGCACGAACGCAGCCGCAGCCCGAACCGGGTGCGCCACAGCACGAAGTAACTCACGGGCACCAGCAGCAGGCCGAGCATGGCCAGCGGCGACACCTGCGTCACGAGCCCGCGCAGCAGCCCCGCCGCGTCGGAGATCCCCACCCGCTGGGCGGCTTCGAGGTCGGCGAGCCAGTCGGAGAGGAACGTCGCGGAGTACGTGTCGAACTTCGGCACGGGCGGCGACTGCCTCGGGTTGCCGGACAGCGGCTGGAACACGAGGTCGGCGAGGTACTTCGCGACGCCGAGCCCGAGAAGGTTGATGGCGACGCCGGACACGATGTGGTTCACGCCGAACGTCACCGTGGCCACGGCGTGCAGCAGCCCGCCGAGCGCGCCGAAGACGGCGGCCGCGATCAGACCGGCCCACACCCCGCCGTAGAAGGCACCCCACGCCGCGCCCCAGGTGCCGAGGATCATCATGCCTTCGAGGCCGATGTTGATGACCCCGGATCGCTCGGCCCACAACCCGCCGAGCGCGGCGAACAGGATGGGCAGGGCGAGCCGCAACGCCGTCTGCGACGTACTGCTCGACGTGAGCGTGTCGATGCCGGTGAGGTACGACGTGGTGGACAGCACCGCGATGGCCGCCACGGCCCACAGCGCGCCCCGCAACCACCCCGGGATCGGCCGCCGCGTTCTCGGCTCCTGCTTCGTCGCGCCCGCCTCGTTCGGCGAACCGGTCTCGACCGTGGTGCTCACACCGCACCTCCCTGGCTGACGCTCGCGGGCATACCGTTGCGGGTCTGTCGGCCCACCCGGCGCTGCTGCGCGGCGAGTTCCGCTCGTTTGACGATCTCGTAGGCGACCACGACCGAGAGCACGATCGTGCCCTGGATGATGGTGGCGATCTCCCTCGGCACCCCGATGGTCTCCAGCGACACGGCCGACTTGTCGAGGAACGCCCACAGCAGCGCGCCGAACGCGACGCCGACGGGATGGTTGCGGCCGAGCAACGCCACCGCGATGCCGGTGAAGCCGTAGCCCTGTGTCGCGGTCATGGCGTAGACGTGGTCGCGGCCGAGCAGCTCCGGCATCGCGATGAGTCCCGCGACCGCGCCGGAGAGCAACATCGCGATCATCGTCATCCGCTTGGCGCTCACCCCGCCTGCCGTGGCCGCGGTGGGCGACTCGCCGCTGGCCTGAAGCTCGAACCCGAACCGCGTGCGGTTGAGCAGGAACCAGTAACCGGAGCCGAGCGCGACGGCGATGACCACCGCGCCGAAGATCGTGCCTGCCTCACCGAGCGGGATTCCGGGAATCCAGCCGGTCTCGGGGATCTCGGCCGTGCTGATGTTGTTGCCACGCAGAACACCGAACTGGTCGGCGCTGACGAGGTAGGCGACGATGCCGAACACGATCGAGTTCAGCATGATCGTGGTGATGACCTCGGAGACCCCGCGCGTCACCTTCAGGATCGCGGGCAGCAGCGCGTACGCCGCGCCGGAGAGCATCGCGACCGCGAGGATCACCAGCACGTGCAGCACCGGCGGCAGTTCGAGTGCCGCGCCCACGATCGCGGCGACGACGGCCGCGAACCGGTACTGGCCCTCCACCCCGATGTTGAACAGGTTCATCTGGAAGCCGATGGCCACCGCGAGACCGGCGAAGTAGTAGACGGTCGCGAGGTTGACGGTATCGACGGCCGTGGTTCCCTCGAACAGTTGCGCGCCCATGGTGGCGAACGCCTGTAGCGGGTCGGCACCCGACACGAGCAGCGCCACGGACGACAGCGCCATGGCGAAGACGATCGCCAGCACGGGAGGGAGCAGGGCGGTACGCCAGGAGATCATGCGACGTCCTCGGGAAGGGAATGGCTCTCCCCCGCTCCCGTCATGGCCGAGCCGAGTTCGGCCGGGGTGACGGTGGCGGGATCGGCTTCGGTGACCAGCCTGCCGCGCAACATGACGCGGATGGTGTCGGACAACCCGATCAACTCGTCGAGGTCGGCCGAGATGAGCAACACCGCGAGACCGTCGCGGCGGGCTTCCCTGATGCGGTCCCAGATCAGGGCCTGCGCGCCGACATCGACGCCGCGGGTGGGGTGGGAGGCGATCAGCAGAACGGGGTCGCCCGACAGTTCCCTGCCGACGATGAGCTTCTGCTGGTTACCGCCGGACAGCGCGCCTGCGGGAACCTCGACGCCGGGGGTACGCACGTCGTATTCGGACACGATGCGGGCGGTGTCCTCGCGCGCGGCACCACAGTCGATGAGCCGGCCACTCGACACCGGCCTTCTCGTCTGGTAGCCCAGAATCCGGTTCGTCCACAACGGACGCGTCAGCAGCAGCCCGTGCCGGTGACGGTCCTCGGCGATGTAGCCGATGCCCGCTTCCCTCCGCACGAGCGTGCCGAGCTTCGTGAGGTCACGCGCGGTGCCGTCGGCGTCAAGCAGCTCGATCCGGCCGCCAGCCGCCTTCCGCATTCCCATGATGGTCTCGACCAGTTCGGTCTGCCCGTTGCCCTCGACACCGGCGATGCCGAGCACCTCACCGGCGCGCACCGTCAGCGACACGTCGTCGAGCACGGCCCGCTCGGAGTCCTCGGCGTTCAGGCGCAGATTCTCCACTCGCAGCACGACCCTGTCGGTGACCGTGGACTCGCGGGTCTGCGGGCTCGGCAGCTGCGAGCCGACCATCATCTCGGCCAGTTCCCTCGAACTCACCACGCGCGGGTCAACGGTGCCGACCGTGGTGCCCCTGCGGATCACCGTGGCCCGGTCGGCGATCTTGCGGACCTCGTCGAGCTTGTGGGAGATGAAGATGAAGGTGTAGCCCTGCTCGCGCATCGTGCGGACGGTGTCGAACAGCGCGTCCACCTCCTGCGGCACGAGCACGGCCGTCGGCTCGTCGAGGATCACGATGCGCGCGCCCCGGTAGAGCACCTTGACGATCTCGACCCGCTGGCGGTCGGCCACACCGAGGTGCTCCATCAGGCTGTCGAGGTTCACCCTCAACCCCGTGCGCTCGGCGAGTTCGGCCATCCGCTCCGAGGCCGCCTTGCCGATGCCGTGCAGGCCCTCGGCGCCGAGCAGCACGTTCTCCTTGACGGTCAGGTTGTCGGCGAGCATGAAGTGCTGGTGCACCATGCCGATCCCGGCCTTGATGGCGTCCTGCGGGTTGCGCAGCCGCACGATCTCACCGTTGACGGCGATGGTGCCCTCGTCCGGCTGCTGCATGCCGTAGAGGATCTTCATGAGCGTGGACTTGCCCGCGCCGTTCTCGCCGCACACCGCGTGGACCTCGCCGGAAAGCACGGTCAGGTGCACATCGGAGTTGGCAACCACGCCGGGGAACCGCTTGGTGATCCCCTTGAGTTCGACCGCTGGTCGGGTCTCGGTCATGTCGTGAAAGCTCCCCACGGCTGTCGGGCGGCGCCCGCTCGCGCGGGGTCGGCGACAGCCTGCCATCCGACGATGCCGGGGCCGAAGGGAGGGATCGCCCCCACCTCGGCCCCGGCACCGCACGGCAGTCGTCGCGTGGTCGGTTACGGAGTGGCCGAGACCTTGATCTCGCCTGCCACGATCTGCGCCTTGTAGCCGTCGAGGATCTCGGTGATGTCGTCCACCTTGCCGCCGGAGGTCGAGTAGCCGACGCCGTCAACCTCGAGGTCGAACCGCTCCGGAAGCGAGTCGAGGTCGTCCTCGGCCACCGCGCGGATGTAGTCGTAGACAGCCACGTCCACCCGCTTGAGCATCGAGGTCATGATGACGTCCTTGACCTCGGCCACCGTCTTCTGGTTGTACTGGTCGGAGTCCACACCGATCGCGAGCGCGTCGGCATCCTTGGCCGCCTCGAACACGCCCCTGCCCGAGGCGCCTGCCGCGTGGTAGAGCACGTCCGCGCCCTTGCCGATCTGCGACTTGCCCACCACGTTGCCCTTGCTCGGGTCGTTGAACCCCGAGATGTCACCGGCGGGGGTCAGGTAATCGACCTCGACCTTGACCTTGTCGGAGACCGCCTTCGCACCCTGCACGAAGCCGGCCTCGAACTTCTTGATCAGCGGGGTGTCCACGCCGCCGACGAAACCGACGTGGCAGTTCTCGCTCTTGTAGACGGCGGCCACACCGGCGAGGAAGGAACCCTCCTCCTCGGCGAACACCAGCGGGGTGACGTTCTTCGCCTCGACCGAGTCGTCATCGACGATGGCGAAGTGGGTGTCGGGGAACTTCGGGGCGACGGCCTTCAGCGCGTCGGCGTACGCGAAGCCGACGGCGATGATCGGGTCGTAGCCCTCCCTCGCCATCTGCGTGAGCCGCTGCTGCTTGGCGTCCTCGGACTCCGTCCCGGCCGCCGTGCTCTCGGTCGTGTCGGAGACGCCCATCTCCTCGACGGCCTTGTCCACGCCCGCGGCGGCGGCGTCGTTGAACGACGCGTCGCCACGGCCACCCACGTCGTAGGCGAGCCCGACCTTCAGGTCACTGGCATCGACGTCGGCCGACTCCTCGCGCTTCTGGCTGCTGGCCTCGGCCCTGGGCGGCGCGGCTGCCGTGACGCAGTCGCCGCCCGACTCGCCGCCATCACCCGCGGCGCTGTTGTCGCCGGAGTCCTTGGCACACGCTGCCAACGTCAGCACGCCGGCCATGGCGATAGCCGCCAGCGCCGCACCACGCTTTCGACGCACGGTGTGTCTCCCTTCCCGCCGTTTTCCCAGCGGAACGCACCTCAAGGAAGTGCCCGGCGCGAATCGGCCGGGCGATTGGCGAACGGTACCGTTCGCGGAAGTGGACGTCACACGGTGGCCGCCGCGCGTAACCCAAATGTTCACCAGTGGAACTTCTGAGCGACCGCGCCGACACGGACAGTGATAGACCCTGAGGTACTGAATCGGTACCGACCCGGCCCCGAGGCGGTCACGAACCGGTGAGCGCGTCAAATCCGTGTCTGGTCCATCACAGCGGCCAACCCGAGGTGAAGCCGGGCGTCATGGGCAGGTCTAGCATCCAGGAATAACCACGCCCACGCGGCCCTCGGCCCGCGAAGCCGCAGGTCCGCAGGGCAGAGCCCATCAGTGACGTTGGAGGCCGCACACCGATGTCCACCACTTGCCGCCCGACGATCGTCGAGCATCGACCACGCCTCCGCGAGGGGCGAGCGCAGACGGGAGGAGTGCGGCCATGACAGCGAGCACCGCCGGGGCGGCTGCGAGTGAGCGGGCAGGCGCCTCACGCCGGAGCGGAACGTTCTACCGAGGCGACCCCGGCATGTGGTCGTGGGTACTGCACCGCATCACCGGTGTCCTCACGTTCTTCTTCCTGTTCGTCCACGTCCTCGACACCGCGCTCGTCCGGGTTTCGCCGAACACCTACGACGCGATCATCGAGACCTACAAGACCCCGCTGGTCAACCTCATGGAGGTCGGCCTCGTCGGAGCGGTCCTGTTCCACGCACTGAACGGCATCCGGATCATTCTGGTCGATTTCTGGGAGAAGGGCGCCAGGTACCAGCGCGTCATGCTCTGGTCGATCCTCGGTGTCTGGGTGCTCGTGATGATCCCCGGCACCTACTTCATGCTCGAACGCACCGTGAGTGAGCTGCTCGGAGGCGGCAACTGATGGCTGAGACACTCAACCTCGACAAGCCGCGTTCGCCCCGCAGGCCCGCGGCGCGGCGGAGCAACTTCGAGCTCTACAGCTGGCTGTTCATGCGCATGTCCGGCCTGCTGCTCATCGTTCTGGTGCTCGGCCACCTCTTCATCATGAACATCCTCGACGGGGGTGTTCACCGGATCAACTTCGCGTTCGTCGCCGGTCGCTGGTCGTCGCCCTTCTGGCAGTTCTGGGACCTCGCCATGCTGTGGCTGGCGATGATCCACGGCGGCAACGGCCTCCGCACGATCATCGACGACTACGCGCGCAGGGACGCCACCCGCTTCTGGCTGAAGATGGTGCTCTACCTGGCCGTGGTCGTGATCGTGCTGCTCGGCACCCTGGTGATCTTCACCTTCGATCCGAACATCCCGGCCGACTGACCCCACCACACGGAAAGCGACGCTTGACATGCAGTTCCACAAGTACGACGTGGTCATCGTCGGTGCGGGCGGCGCGGGTATGCGCGCGGCGATCGAGGCCGGTCAGCGTGCCCGCACCGCGGTGCTCACGAAGCTCTACCCGACGCGGTCCCACACCGGCGCCGCACAGGGCGGCATGTGCGCGGCACTGGCCAACGTCGAAGAGGACAACTGGGAGTGGCACACCTTCGACACGGTCAAGGGCGGTGACTACCTCACCGACCAGGACGCGGCCGAGATCATGGCCAAGGAGGCCATCGACGCGGTCCTCGACCTGGAGAAGATGGGCCTGCCATTCAACCGCACCCCGGAAGGCAAGATCGACCAGCGGCGGTTCGGCGGTCACACCCGCGAGCACGGCAAGGCCGCGGTGCGCAGGGCCTGCTACGCGGCCGACCGCACCGGCCACATGATCCTGCAGACGCTGTACCAGAACTGCGTCAAGCAGGGCATCGAGTTCTTCAACGAGTTCTACGTGCTCGACATCGCGCTGACCGAGACCGCCGACGGCCCCGTGGCGTCCGGCGCCATCGCCTACGAACTGGCCACCGGCGAGATCCACGTGTTCCAGGCGAAGTCGATCGTGTTCGCCACCGGCGGGTTCGGCAAGGTCTTCAAGACCACCTCCAACGCGCACACGCTCACCGGCGACGGCATGGGCATCTACGCCCGCAAGGGCCTTCCGCTGGAGGACATGGAGTTCTACCAGTTCCACCCCACCGGCCTCGCCGGTCTCGGCATCCTCCTCACCGAGGGTGCGCGTGGTGAGGGCGCCATCCTCCGCAACGCCGACGGCGAGCGGTTCATGGAGCGCTACGCCCCCACCATCAAGGACCTCGCGCCGCGCGACATCGTCGCGAGGTCGATGGTGCTGGAGGTACTGGAAGGCCGTGGCGCGGGCCCGAACAAGGACTACGTGCTGCTGGACTGCACCCACCTCGGCGCCGAGGTGCTGGAGACGAAGCTGCCCGACATCACCGAGTTCGCCCGCACCTACCTCGGTGTTGACCCGGTGACGGAGCCGGTGCCGGTGTACCCCACCGCGCACTACGCGATGGGCGGCATCCCCACCAACGTCCACGGCGAGGCGCTGCGCGACAACGACAACATCGTCCCCGGCCTCTACGCGGCGGGTGAGGTGGCGTGCGTGTCTGTGCACGGCGCCAACCGCCTCGGCACCAACTCCCTGCTCGACATCAACGTGTTCGGGCGAAGGGCGGGTATCGCGGCCGCCGAGTACGCCAGCTCGCACGGCTTCGTGGAGCTGCCGGAGAACCCCGCCGCGATGGTCGAGGGCATGGTCAACCACCTGCGCACGGCCACCGGTGGCGAGCGTGTGGCCGACATCCGCACCGAGTTGCAGGCCACGATGGACGCCAACGCGGCCGTGTACCGCACGGAGGACACGCTGAAGCAGGCGCTGACCGACGTGCAGGCGCTCAAGCAGCGCTACGGCCGGATCTCGGTGATGGACAAGGGCAAGCGGTACAACACCGACCTGCTCGAAGCCATCGAACTCGGGTTCCTGCTCGACCTCGCCGAGATCCTGGTGAACGCCGCACTGGCCCGCAAGGAGTCGCGAGGCGGGCACGCCCGCGAGGACTACCCGGACCGGGACGACGTCAACTTCATGCGGCACTCGATGTCGTACAAGATCCTGCCGGAGACCGGCAAGGCCGTGGACCCGGACGCTCCGCTCGGCCTCACCGGATTCACCTCCGACATCCGCCTGGACTACAAGCCGGTGACCTTCACCCGGTACGAACCGATGGAGCGGAAGTACTGATATGACTGCCACGGTTTCCGAGGGAGCCCACGACACCTCGCAGATTCCCGCACCGGAGGGTTCGGTCACCGTCACGGTGAAGATCCTGCGGTTCAACCCGGAGGTTGACTCCGAGCCGCACTGGGAGTCCTACGACGTCCCCGCGCTGCCCACCGACCGCGTGCTGAACCTGCTGTTCAACGTCAAGAACTATGTGGACGGCACGCTGGCGTTCCGGCGCTCCTGCGCCCACGGCATCTGCGGTTCGGACGCCATGCAGATCAACGGCGTGAACCGCCTCGCGTGCAAGGTCCTGGTGAAGGACCTGCTCGCGAAGGAGGGCAAGCCCACCACGATCACCATCGCGCCGATCAAGGGCCTGCCGACGATGAAGGACCTCTACGTCGATATGGAGCCCTTCTTCGAGGCCTACCGTGCGGTGAAGCCCTACCTCATCGCCTACGGCAACGAGCCCACCCGCGAGCGTGTCCAGTCGCCCGCCGACAGGGAGCGGTTCGACGACACCACCAAGTGCATCCTGTGCGCGGCGTGCACGTCGTCGTGCCCCGTGTACTGGGCCGACGGGTCCTACTTCGGCCCCGCGGCGATCGTCAACGCCCACCGGTTCATCTTCGACTCCCGTGACGAGGGTGCCGAGGAGCGGCTCGACATCCTCAACGACGCCGAGGGCGTGTGGCGCTGCCGCACGACGTTCAACTGCACCGACGCCTGCCCTCGCGGCATCCAGGTGACCAAGGCGATCCAGGAGGTCAAGCGCGCGCTGCTGTTCAAGCGCGTGTGACCGAGCAGGAACCTGACGGCGGACGGCCATCCACCGGGGGCGACCCGGAGGGTGGCCGTCCGTTTTCTAGCGTTGTGTGGTGCGGATTCGCTGACGACCTTCGTCGGTCTGCTCGCACAGCAGAATCCTTTCCTCGACTGGGATGTCGCCGAACGCTACAGCGCTGGAACCCACATCACCGGGGACGGTTCGATTCGATGAGGCATGGGCAGCAGCCGAGCGGATCGCCGACGATGCGGCTCAACGCGGGGCAGACGTCGTTCTCGTCCGCGACATTCTCGGCCGTGCCTCCCTGATCGTGGACACAGCTGGTCCTCAGGTGTCTCTCGACGATCTCGCCCGACAACTCGCAGCCGCAGCGGGCCCGTTCACAGGGCCGGCTCCCGTCCGCAGGGCGAGCGAACTGTTCGCGCCTGCTTCGATTCTCGACTCGACGGAGTCGGTGGTTCGAAGGGAGCGGACGGACACGCACGGACGTTTGGCCGTTCTCGACAACCGCATCGCCTTCGACATCGGCCGCAAGGGTGGCGTTCCCCGGGTGAAAAGCTGAGAACCTGTTCAGCACCCCCACCTCGGGCAACGGTTCTCGACGTTCCGGATGCCGGGACACTGTCATAGACCCCCGGCAATGTCTGCCCAGGTTCAACCCGATCGGACGTCGCGTTCGCATTTCTCCGGGAATACCGTCGAACGGTACCGCCGAGCACCTCTCGTGATCATTTTTCGAGTGAATCGGAAAATGATCAGACCGGGTGTTCTTCCGACAGCTTTCCATCGCGGATGGAGTATCTCGATGCCTGAAAGGCACTTACCTCTCAAGTGTGCGGCGACTGCGGCAGCAGTGTTGATGTCCGCCGCCCTGACGCAGGGGTCTGCGTTCGCCGCGCCGCAGACGGAGCAGCCGCCGCCACCGCCGGAACAGGAGTTGACACCGGCTCCGGACCAATCCGGCTCGATTTTCGCCAACCCCGCCAATTGCAGGGGAAAGACCAACTCCCCCCACAGATCGACTCACGTCCCGAACTCGGTGAACGTCACGGCGAGCACGACGTGCGACTATGCCGTCGAACGCGTCATGGTTGACGTGAAACTGTATTCGTCCCGATGGTACGGGTGGGAGCTCGCGGAGAATCCTCCCGGCCCGAAGAATCGTTACGGTGTCCGTAGCGTTTCGAACAACCATGCCGACTACGACTGCGCGGGCGTTCACGACTACCTCGGCCAGTCCTACCACGAGAGCGTCATCGCGGGCGAGGTGTACTCCGCCACCACGTCGAGAAGGACCGATGGGATCAGCTGCGCCTGACGGCCAGGACGGCGGATCGTCCCCGGTGGGCCGGGTTGCGGGACGGCGCAGCCCGGCGACGTCCGTACTGCGGCGCTCCGCTGCGAGGCTGGCCGTCGCCGGGCTGTTTTTGACGGTCGCGTCGTGTGCCACGGAAACCTCCGGCGACACCGCTGAAAACCCGGAAACACGGCTGTCCGGAAAGGTCCTCACCCCGGCGAAGCAGCCTCCGGGGAACATTCCCGAGGTGCGCTTCCTGACGCCCGAGGCAAAGACACCCGGGAGCCTCGTCTACGCCGACTGGATCACGGCGGAGACGGCGATGAGGAAAGCACCGGACGACGTTGGGGGCGCTCCCGAGGTCCGGGTTCCCGGAAACGGAAGGATAACGCTGGAAATCGACACGAACGTTGCACCGGGCTATGCCGAGGTCATCACGTATACGAATCGTGGCAGTAATGGAATTCCGCGAGGGCAGCTGGAACGACTCACCTGTGAACCAGCACCCCGAGCCGGCCGGTGTGTGCTGAACGTCCATTCGGACCGGTCAACGGCGGAATTCACTGCCCACCATCCGGCCGCGGTGTTGGTCTTCTACGCCAGTTGGGTGGCGCCGAGTGCCGACAGAGTCGATGGAGAAGTCCGGCTTCCTCCGGAAGTCTCGGCATCGTGGGCCTTTCTCGTGGGACCATGAATCCGGTCTCGCGCGAGGAGGACGGATGACGTCTCTTGGTTCGGTCTTCGCTTCGATGATGGACGCTCATCGGCGCGCACAGCGATGTGCCGTGAGAGTGCGAAGCCATTACGACAGGGAGTATCTCCGCGCGCTCCGTCGTGCGGACGAGCAGCAGGACTCGGCCTCGCTCCGGTCCTCCGGCCCGAACGCGGCCTCCCCCGGCGATGCGCCGCACGTGACCGACATCCGGGTACTGATCGACGGTGCTGACCGGTGGAGGGTCGAGACCAGGGCCGCCGACGGCACAACACACTCCGTCGAGGGCTGTGACGGCACCCGCCGATGGATCCTCCAGGACGGCGTCGTGCGCGACTCGTACGAGTCGGTGGGAGGAGAGCGCCGACGTCTCCCTGTGGAAACCGTGTGGGCAGCCAACCGCGCCAGGACCGCGCGGGAAGTGCTCGATCCCGCACTGGTGCTGCCCTCGATCGGCATCACGTCGGTGTCCGGCGTCGAGAGCCGGTTCGGGCCGGCAACGGAGTTGACCTGCACTCCCCGGTCCACGGATATCACCGAGTCCGCGATGGTCAGCCCCCTGGCGAACTCGGTCTACCTCGACGTCCTCACCGACAGTGGCTTCCTCGTCTCGGCGCGCAATGTGGACGAGGCTGGCTCGACCTTGGTGGCGCACGACGTCATCGAACTCGACGTGTCGCCCCGGTTCGGCCCTGCCGACTTCACACCACCCGCGAGGTGATCACACCAGCCGCCAGCGACATCAACACACCGAAGCCGGCTTCTCGGCCTCCGATCACCCTGCGGCGGACAGGCGACGGGATCGCACCGTCCTGGCATCGTGAGCCGGACAGACCGATGTGTTGGGGATCTCAGGGCCGATCCGCGCAGGCCGCCTTGGCTTCTCGCATGGCCTTGTCGAACTCGGGGCCGGAGGCTTCGAACGTCGAGTGGAACACGTGCAGTGGCTTCTCCAGCGCCGAGGCGAACTCCCTGTAGGACGAGTCCACTTCGGCCGCCGCCTTCGCGAGGCCCGACGCCGCCCCCCACCGGTACAGGCCGGAGGAGTCCTCCTCCGTGATCCTGGGCGCCCTCGCCACGATTTCGCATGCCATCGCGGCATCCGCCTCGGCCCCGTCGCTCGAACCCGAGGTGAGCCACCATGCTCCCCCGACGCAGGCCCCGCCCAGCACGAGACCGGCCACCGCTGCCAGCACAACGGCACCTCGACGCGGCGAGGCGGGCGCCGCCTGCTGCTGCGGCGACTGCCCTGGAGGGATCGGGCCGGGCGCTTGCGGTTGGTTCACGGGCTGGCTCATGACCGTGGGACGCCTGAATGGGGCGACTGGTTCCTCACAGCGTTCTCACACCGCCTGGTCGGACCGGTCGTCCGACCCGCGCCGCGAGGCGCGCAGACCACGCCAGCCGATGATCCCGATCACGGTCCCCAGCACGAAGGACGTGACGGTGAGCAGTGCGTGGACGACGAAGAACGCCGTGGGCGAACCGTCGGGATTCCAGGCGTTGTCACTGTTCCACAGGTTGCGCGCGAAAGTGATCCAGATTACCCACGACCATACGCCGAAAGCAGTGAGAAACAGCGCCGTACGGCGGGACATTCGCATGTGGCCAGTATCCCCGCCCGCACTCCCGTTAGCCTGCACGGGTGCGCAGCACCACTCGGATCCGGATCGTTCTCGCCGCCGTCCTCACGGCCGCTCTCACGTTGCCCGCCACGCTCGTGGGGGCGCCCCCACGCGAAGCATCGGCGGCAGTGACACCACAGGCGGCAGTGGCACCACAGGCAGCGCAGCCCTCGACCTCCTGTCCCAACCGCACCCTCCCACCGCCTCCCGTGGACACGTCGGAGAAGCCGCCTCCCGGGGAGGCGTCCCCCGCGCCGCTTCCCGTGCCGGAGAACCCGGCAGGCGGCGACCGGATGGCCGAATGCGGCATCGTCGTCCCACCCAGCAGCCCCGAACCGCCACAGGACATCACCGCGGCCGCGTGGCTGGTGCAGGACCTCGACACCGGTGAGGTGCTCGCGGCGAAAGACCCGCACGCGAGGCACCGGCCCGCCTCCCTGATCAAGACCCTGCTCGCGCTGGTGGTGCTGGAGGAACTGCGGCCGGACCACGTCGTGGTGGCTACCAAGGCCGACGCCGAGCAGGAATGCACCTGTGTGGGCATCGTCGCGGGCGGCGAGTACCGGGTGGACGACCTCGTCAACGCGCTGCTCATGCGCTCGGGCAACGACGTCGCGCACGCACTGGCCACGGCACTCGGCGGCACCGACGTGGCCGTGGAGAAGATGAACGCCCTCGCCGAATGGCTCGGCGCCGCCGACACGAGGGCCGCGACCCCGTCCGGACTCGACGGCCCCGGCATGATGACCTCGGCCTACGACATGAGCCTGGTGTTCCGCCACGCCATGCAGCAGCCCGGATACGCCGAGGCCGTGGGCATGAGGGAGATGCGGTTCCCCGGCGGGCTCAACCAGCCGGACTTCCCCATCTACAACGACAACCCGCTGTGGCCGACGTACGACGGCTTCCTCGGGGGCAAGACCGGGTTCACCGACGACGCCCGCCACACCTACGCCGGGGCCGCCGAGCGGGACGGCAGGCGGCTCGGTGTGGTGATGTTGCGTGCCGAGCAGGAACCCGCCCGCGTCGCCGATCAGGCCGCCCGGCTCCTCGACTACGGGTTCACGCTCGCCGCGGCGGGCAGCGAGGCGGTGGGCACCGTCACCAGCGCACCGGTCACGGGCGAGCTGGCCGAGGGTGAGGCCTCCGAGGGCGAACTGTCGTTCGCGGGTGTCACGGACACGCCATCCGACGATCCGTTCGGCACCACAGGCTGGATCGTGACGCTGTTCGTGACCCTGCTCGTGATCGCCGGTCTGCTGGTGGGGCACCGCAAGGGCATGCTCCGCAGGCCCGACTGACCGCTCACTCCTTGGCGGGCAACGTCTCCCTGGCACCCAACCACATCACCAGTGCGACGGCGGCGACTCCGCCGGTCAACGCGAACGCCGCCGCGTACGACCACTGCTCGGCCACCGCACCCGCCACGAGCGGGCCGACGACGGCGCCGACGTCGGCCGCCATCTGGAAGCCCGCGAGCACCGATCCGCCGCGCGCCTTCGAACCAAGCACGTCGGCGACGGCGGCGTTCTGCGCCGGGTTCAGCGCGCCCGCGCCGAGCCCGGCCACCACCATGGCCCCGAGGAACAGCCACGGGTCGCTGGTGAACCCCATCCCGCCCATGCCGATCGCCAGCAACGCCAGCCCGACGAGGGCGGGCGGTTTGCGACCCCGCTCGTCGGCGACCTTCCCCACGTACAGCAGCGAAACGGCGTTCACCGCGGCGAACACGGCCAACGCGATGCCGGTGAACGCCTCGTCCTTGGCGAGAACCGCCGTGACGAACAGCGGCATCAGGGACATGCGCACGCCGAACACCACCCAGCCGTTGGCGAGGTTCGACGCGAGCGCCGCCCGGTACGACGGGTGACGCATCGCCTGCGGGAACGTCATGGCCACGGTGTCGTCCTCGGCGGGGCGCGACACCAGTTCGGAACCCCGCAGCTGCCACCACACGAACAGGGTGGTGAGCACCAGCGCGATGCCGTAGACGAGGAACGGGGCCCGTAGCGACACCGCCACGAGCCCGCTGCCCACCACGGGACCGGCGATGCCGCCCAGCAGGAAACTCGAACCCCACAAGCTCGACGCCCTGCCCCGCGCCTCCGGCGGCGAGATGCGGATCAGCAGGCCGATCGCCGACACGGTGAACATCGTGGAGCCCACCCCGCTGGCGGAGCGGAACAGCAGCAGCTGCCAGTACTCGGTGGCCACCGCGCACAGCAGTGTGCCCACCGCCACGATCGACACGCCCCACAGGTAGATGGGGCGCTCGCCGAACCGCGTCACCAGCCGCCCGCTCATCGGCGCGAACAGCAGGCGCACGAACGCGAACGCGCTCACCACCACGGACGCGGCGGTGACCCCCACGTCGAAGCTCGTGGCGTAGTTCGGCAACGCGGGACCGACGATCCCGTAGCCGATGGCGATGAGGAAACTCGCCCCGACGAGAACCCAGATTTCCCGAGGCAGAGCCGCACCACGCGGCGTTGCGGTCATCGCGTTCACACTCACCCCTCCGTCTGGGGCGAGCATATGTCAGCCCACCGTCAGAACCGCCGTCTGGAAAGCCAGCCGAGCAGCGCACCGGCGCCGAACGCGCCCGCGGCGAACCGGGGCCCACCCCGCCGCACCTCGACGAGAGGCTGGATCACGGCCGGTGCGGGTGGTTCGACAGTGCGGGTGAGGTTCTCGTGGGCCGTGGCCGTCCAGGCGGTGACGAAGAGCAGGAGTCTCGCGACGAGGTTGGCGAACACGAGCAGACCGATGATAGGGCCGAACAGCGCACCACTCGGCGAACTGGTCACGCTGGTGAGGTAAATGCCACCGAGCTGTTTGAGCGCCTCGAAACCCAGCGCGGCGAGCACCGCTGCCCGCACGGCACTGCGAGCGGCGACCTTCTCCCTCGGAAGCTGCGAGAGCACCCACACGAACACCAGCACGTTCGCGGCCAGCGAGAGCACGATGGTGCCGAGCCGGAGCAGGAACCGGGCCCACCCTGCCTCCTCCAGCCCCACGAGACCGAGCAGGAACTCGCCGACGCCACTGCCGACGGCGGTGAGCCCGAACGACACCGCCAGCGCCACACCGAGACCTGCCAGCGCCAGCAGATCCTTGAGTTTCGTGGACAAAAACGGCAGCTTCTTCTTCTCCTGCCCCCACTGCGCGGTGAGGGCGTCGCGCAGGTTCGTCATCCAGCCGAGCCCCGAGTAGAGCGCCAGCGCCAGACCGAGAATCCCCGCACCGGCACGCGATTCGAGGGCGGCTCCGACGATGGAGGCGAAGAGATCACCGAGCCCTTCCGGCGCGGACCGCACGATGCCTGCCCGCAGTTCGTCGAGCGCGGCCTCGTTGCCCGCGAGGACGAAACCGGCGACCGAGAAACCGACCATCAGCAGTGGAATCAGCGACAACACCGAGAAGTAGGTGATCGCGGCGGCGTAATGGTTGCCGTAACGCTCGCTGAACGCCTCACCGGCGCGCACGACGTGGTCGAGCCACGGGTACTTCCTGCGCAACCGAGGCAGCAACTTGTCCTCGCCGGACTTGGCGGGCTTGGCGGGCTTGGCGGGCTTGGCGGGCTTGGCGGGCTCGGCAGTCGAGGTGGTCTTGAGGACGTCGGCGGCCTTGGCAGTCGGGGTGGCCTCAGCGATCCTGCCAGCTCTGCTGTCTCTGCCGCCCCTGGCGGCCCTTCTCGACCTGGCGGATTTGCTCGCCTTGGCGTCGTTGCCGCCTTCGGTTCCCGTACTGCTGGCCTTGGTGCCCTTGCTCGCCTTGGCGTCACCCACGTCAGGACGCTATCCGACCCCTACCGTGTCCGCAGCCTGCGTACCCGTGTCCGCACTTCCCGTACCCGTGTCCGCACCTGATGCACAAGTGTTGGCACTTCCCGTACCCGTGTCCGCACCTCCTGCACCTGTGTTCGCGCCGTGAGGTGCAAACATCCGTGCACAGACTGCGGACACGACACCCCGCGTCTCGTGTCCGCACTTCCTGCACGCGTGCCTGCACCCTGTGCGGTCGTGTTGGCGGTTCGTGCACCTGTGCCCACAGCCCACGCAGTGTGTGCGGTGGGAGCAAGCTCCCTGGCATCCGAACTCACGTGCGTGGGCGGCGGAGTCACCTCCAGTGCAAGCTCGCGTCCACCAAGTGCGGACACGGACGTCAAGTGCCAACACTCGTCCATCAAGTGCCAACACTCGTTCGTCTGCTGCCAGCACTCGTTCGTCAAGTGCCAACACCCGTGCAGGAAGTGAGGACACGGCTTCGGTCAGCCGATTCGGGCTCCCGTGTGCAGCGCCACGCCGTCGTGGGCACCGATGTCGGCGCGGAACCAGCCGTCGGCGTTCACCCGGTATGCCGGTCCTGTGCAGCCGCCGTCGGCGACGTCACCGTGCAGCACGTCGCAGTACGTGCCCTCGGGCAACGCCGTGTGGAAGGAGCGTCCGGTCACCGCCGACGACTCGTCGTTGAGGACGACGTAGCCCTTGCCGCCCCTCCCGAATGCGATGGTGTCGCCTCCGTTGTCCCACCAGCGCACCACGGGCTCGCCGCGTACCTCGTTGTGGAAGGCGACCATGTTGCGGATGGGCAGCCAGTCGTGCTCGCACTGCCACGCCGCCGAGCCGCAGTCCGCGTCGGCGGTGTTGCCTGCCGCATCGCTCGGGGGTCCTGCGTCGTAGTCGTCGAACGTGTAGCCGCTCATCACCTTGGGCGTGCCGACGGGCCAGGCCAGCATGAAGGCGTTGGCCAGCGAGTACCGCGAGCCGTCGCGGTAAGTGAGGGTTCCGCCGCCGCGCTGGCTGTCGTGGTTGTCGATGAACACGACCACCTGCTCCGACGGCACAGCGGTGCCGAACTCACGCAAGTACGCGAGCCGCTCGGAGTTGAAGATCCGCGCGAGGTCGCGGGCGTAACGCTGGTCGTAGACGTCGCCGTTGCCGAGATACTCCTCCGGGGTGATCGGCTCGCCGTCGCCGTAGAGCACCTCCTGATAGACGTAGGCCGGCCGGTCGAGCCTGCTCACCAGTGCGCCGACATCCTCGGACGGCATGTGCTTGGCCGCGTCGATGCGGAACCCGTCAACGCCGAGCGAGAGCAGGTCGTTGAGGTAGGCGGCGATCCGGTCACGGACGCGGTCGGAGCCGGTGTCGAGGTCGGCGAGGTTCACCAGCTCACAGTTCTGGACCTCGTAGCGGTCGCGGTAGTTGACGATGTCGTCGTTGCCGTTGCGACCGCAGTGGTGGAAGTCGTCGTAGCCGTATCCGGCCTGGTCGTAGGTGTAGTGGCAGTACGCCGAGCCCGCGCTGCCGGTGCCGCAGGTCTCCTGGCCGGTCATGTGGTTGACGACGGCGTCAACGTAGACCTTGACTCCGGCGTCGTGGCAGGTGCGCACCATGTCGGCGAACTCGGCGCGGGTGCCCCGCCTCGTTGAGTCGATGCGATACGACACGGGCTGGTAGTCCTGCCACCACGGGTAGCCTTCGGCGCCGAGCACGACGTGCTCGGCCGACGGCGACACCTGAACGGCGCCGTAGCCGTCGGGGCCGAGCTGTTCGCGGCAGGCCGCGGCGACGCTGGGCCAATTCCACTGGAACAACGTGGCGATGACGTCGCGCTCTCCTGGCGGGGCTGCGTCGGCCGGTGGCGGGGCTGACAGCGACGGGGTGAGCAACGCGGCGATCAGCACGATCGCGGCGAGGACACGTTGGAACATCGTCGAACCTCCGTGCTCGTGTGCTGGACGGGCCACCGGTGGTTCGGACATGAGAGCGAACCCACGTCAACGATGTCAAGAAACTTGCAGAAAGTTGCGAAATGTCGTGGGGGCCAGGGCTTTCACCTGCGCCGATGCGGGATCGTCTTGCAAAGATCGACGGGTGAATCCGTGGGCTTGCTCCGTGTCAGACTGGCGAGTCCGCCCAAATCCGCGCCAGTCCGCTCCGCACCAAGCCGTGAATCATCCGGCTACCGCTCGCCGATCTGGGCCGTGTCAGGCTGCGGCTCCTCCGCTACCCCTCGCCAGCCTGCTCCCGCCAAGCCGGGACCCCTCCGGCTACCGCTCGCCGACCTGCTCCCGCCAGGCTGCGGCTCCTCCGGCCAACCCTCGCCGACCTGGGGCGGTCACACGGGCGGCCAGGTCACACGGTGGTCATTCGGCGGCCACCTGGGCAGCCACCGGCGCGGGGACGGGAGTGACGTCCTGGCTCGCGTCCGCCGGGGTCGCCGACGCCGCTTCCTCGGCAGCCGCGAGGCGGTTCTTCCTGCGCTGGCGCAGGGCACCGGCGGCCATGCCCACCACGCCGAGCGCCACGGCGACGAGGCCGACCGGCCCCAGCAGCCCGAACGTCATCGCGTTCGGCTCCGCCTGCACCGCCGCGGCCGTGCCCTGCCCCGCGAGCAGCACAGTGGCCGCCAGTACTGCGACGAAGGCCGAGCCACGAAGAGCTCGCACGGACGAGCGAGACGACGTGCTGTCTGGGTTGCGCACCGGGGTGTCTCCCACCATGTCTGTTCCACTGATCAGCGCAGGCGCTCACCATGCAGTGTGAACGTCGCCTGATGGACGCTACCGAGCGTGTCAAGCTCGGAGCTCTCAGGCGCGGTGAGATTAGCGTTCCGCCAACCGGCTGCCGCCACGGGGGTCGGTCACGGAGAGACAACAACCGCGCATCGCCGGGCGGATCCGGATAACGACACGCCACCCGAAACGGACACCCCTTGCGGAAGGGAGATCGACAACTCGTGAAAGTTCCAGCCCGGGCCGCTGCCGTCGCTGCGGGTCTCGCCCTCCTCGCAGCCTGCTCGCCGTCCGAGGAAGGTCCTGCCACGCTGGCCAAGGGTGTGTACCACGCGATGGAGTTCGGCGAGCAGGCCGCGCTCGGTCCCGTGGACGCCGCTGACGGGCAGGAGGCCGTCGTGTTCACCGTCGCCGAACCGGTTCGGATTTCGGCACCCTGCCGGTACGGCGACGCCAGCCTCCGGGTTCGGGTGACCATCAAGACCGGCACCGACCCCTTGTACGTCAACCAGCTCGAAGGTCTATTTGGAGACTTCCCCGGCGACAATGTCGCGATCGAGAGCGACAGCGGCATCGTCTCGACCGCCGACATCAACACCACGTGCGGGTCGAACGTGCTCGGCGTCGTGTTCGACACCAACGAGTCCTACACCCTCGACCTTGATCTCGACGCGCTCTCCGACTCGGGCACGCTGATCCTCACCTCGCCGCGCGTCCCGGACTCGGGCTGGACGTGGGAACTCTGAAGAACCCGGCTCAGCCGACAGACCCCCAACGTCGGCTCAGCCGACAGACCCCCAACGTCGGCTCAGCCGACAGCCACCCAACGTCGGCACAGCCGACAGACCCCCAACGTCGGCTCAGCCGACGGTCGTGAAGCGCACCGGTTCGGCCAGCACTCGCGCGGCTGTGCCGAGATCGGCCAGACGCGCGGCCAGGGTCGCCTCGGCGAGCGGCGGCGGGAGGGCGGCGCTGAACTTCAGTCCGGCGAGCGCCCGCTCGTCCACCTCGGGCAGACACAACCGGCCGGCGGCGCCGTCCCTGACCGCCCGCAACAGCGCCGGGGTGACCGCGTCCGGCAGCCGCAGCGACACGTCGTCGAACCGGCCCTCGACCGCGTCGCCAAGTGAAGCGGCGAGGGTCGCGTTGGCCTTGTGCCCAGCCCACGTCCACCAGCGCACGTCCGTGCCGGAAGCACCGCCACGTGTCACCACCAGGCCACCGGGATGGACGGTGGAGCCGCGTTGGTCGCGTAGTTCGTCCAGTCCCCGGCTCGCCCGCCGCGTCAGCCGCACGGGCGGGTCGGCCCCGAGCAGCACGTCCCGCGCGGCCCGCGCGAGCGCCGCGCTCCTTCCGCCCGCGCCGGACGACTGCCAGCGTGCTTTGCCACGCAGGTCGGTCTCCTCGACGAAGCAGCGGCGACGCTTCCAGTCGATCCAGGTCACCTTCCAGCTCCGGCCGCCGAGCAGCAGCACGCGCGGGCCCTCGACCTGCTCGGTGAGCAGCGCAGGGTCGGTCTGCCCGATCTCCTCGCGCCCGGCGAGCACGGTGAACTGTGGCGGCGCGGTGAACACGGCCGTCATGTCCAGGAAGTTGCGCCGCCCGAACCGGCGTTCGGCCTCGGGGCCGATGAACAGCAGTTCGCCGTCACGGTCCAGGTAGCCGTGTTCGATCAGGTATCGCACGATGGGTTCCGCGCCGGAGTCGAACGGCGTGAGCCCGTTCCACGCCTTCGCCCACAACCGGCTACCCACGGTGTGTTCTTGCAAGCACAGTGCCAGCACCTGCTGGGCGATGATGTGCCTCGGCTCGGGCGGCGCCTCGACGGGTTCGACGTAGCCGCGACCCCACAGCGTGAGCAGCGCCGCCGCCCACAGCAGCGAGTCCGTGCGCAGCGCGAGGAACAGGCAGTTGCGCACGCTGCCGGCGCGCCGCCCTGTGCGGCCGAGTCGTTGCAAAAACGACGCCACGGTGGTGGGCGCGTCGAGCTGGATGACCCGGTCGAGGTCGCCGACGTCGATGCCGAGTTCCAATGTGGACGTGGCGACGATGACGCAGTCGCGGGCCTCGGCGAAGGCCGCCTCGGCGCGGCGGCGTTCGTCCACCGACAGCGAGGCGTGCGAGAGGAACGTGGTGACCCCGCGTGCCCGCAGCGCGGCCCCGAGCTGCTCGACGAGCCTGCGGGAGTCGCAGAACACGAGCCGTTTCTCACCCCGGTGCAGTGCCGAGATCACCGTGGCCGCGTTGTCCACGGAGCCGACGTAGTCCAGTTCGATGTCGCCCTGCGGTGTCGTGCTCGCGGCCTCCACTGCGGGCGCGACCACCGTGGCTGGCCGAGCACCCCGCCCGGAGCCTTGCAGCCAGGACAGCAATTCGCCCGGGTTGCCGACCGTGGCCGAGAGGCCGATGCGCTGGATGGGCCGCCCCGCGAGCGCGGTGAGCCGTTCGAGGACGGCCAGCAGGTGCCAGCCCCGGTCGTCACCGGCGAAGGCGTGGACCTCGTCCACGACGATCGTGCGCAGCCCGCCGAACAGCCGCCGATGATCGACCTTCGTGCTCACGAGCATGGCTTCCACCGACTCGGGCGTGGTCAGCAGGATGTCGGGCGGGTCGGCGAGGATGCGTCGCCGCGCTGCCGCCGTCACGTCGCCGTGCCAGAGTGCGGCCCTGCGGCCCAGCCAGGCGGCGTAGCTGCTCAGGCGCGGGTGCAGGTTGTTGAGCAGCGCCTTCAGCGGGCACACATACAGCACCGAGAGCCCGGTCCAGCCGTGCTGTTCCATCGCGGAGAGCACGGGAAAGCACGCGGCCTCGGTTTTGCCGCCCGCGGTGGGGGCGAGCAGCAGCGCGTCGTGGCCTTCGAGCACGGGCGCGACGGCCTGCTGTTGCAGGGGGCGCAGTGACCGCCAGCCCAGGGTGTTGACCAGGTGGTGCACCACCGCGGGATGCAGGCGGTCCAGCGCCGAGCTCACGGCAGTTCCAGGTCGATCTCGTCAGCCGTGCCGGCATCACCAGTACTACCGCCGCTGCCGGCACTGCCGACACTGCCGCCCGCGACGGCGTTGCGTTCGACGTCGGTGAGTTCGGCGTCGGTGACGGTGATCGGGTAGTCGCGGCGCGGGTCGAAGTCGGCGAAGTCATCCACCCTGTCGAGCACGTCGGCGACGAGTTTGCGCAGGAAAAGCCGTGGCGCGATGCCGACCTTCCCGCCGAGTTCGCCGGTGAGCGCCTCCGCCAGCACGGCGAGGTAGGTGTTGTCCACCACCGCGCGCACCCGCTCGGGGTGACGTGCCGTGCCCGCGTAGAGGTCGCGCACGGTGCGGCCGAGTTCGCCGAGCCGCTCAAGGTCGAAGCCGGGGAGCCGCAGCTGCACGGCCCGGGGTGAGTCGAAGCGGGCGTCGGTGGAGAAGTCGGTGGCGAGGCGCTGCGCCAGCGGCGGCAGCCGCTGCACGCCTTGTTGCCCGTCGAAGAACGCGGGTGTGCCGGTGAGGACGAGGAACAGGCCGGGGAAGCGGCCCGCGTCGATCTCGTCGATGAGCTGGCGCAGCGCGTTGAGGCCCTTCTCCCGCACGTCGCCGCGCACCCGTTGCAGCGTTTCGGTTTCGTCGAGCACGAGCAGCAGGCCGGGGTGTCCGCAGTCGCGCAGCACGGTGAGCAGACCTTGCAGGAATCCGAGTGCGCCGAAGTGGTCGAGGTCCCCGCGCACGCCTGCCACGCGCCGGGCGGAGGCGGCGACGGATTTCTGGCCGCCGAGCCAGGCGATGAGCGCCTCGGCTGTGCCGGTGTCGCCGTCGGCGAGTGCCCGCCGGTAGCCGCGCAGCGCCGAGGCGAACGCGGGTGTCGTGCGGGCCACGTCGGCGAGGCGCTGCTCGGCGAGCGTGTCCACAGCGGCGGCGAACGCCTCCTCGTGGTCTTCGGTGACCTCCCCGGCGTCGAGCACGTGTTCTTCGAGCGTGTAGAGCCAGGAATCGACCACGGCGCGCAGGGCGCTCGGCTGGTGGGTCGCGGTGCTCAGGCGTTCGGTGAGCCTGCGGTAGACCGTTTCCAGCCGGTGCAGCGGGGTTTCGGTCTCGGAGATCTGGATCTCGGAGGTCGCCAGGCCCTTGCGCTTGGCGCGTTCGGCGAGCCAGCGCGCGAAGAACGTCTTGCCCGACCCGTACTCGCCGCGCACGGCGTGGAAGGCGGCTCCTCCCCTGGCGACGGTGGCGAGGTCGTCGTCCATGGCGGTGCCGAACCGGTCGAGTCCCACCGCGAGCAGGTCGAGACCGGTCTGCGGCACGGTTCCCCGGCGCAGCGCGTTGATCACGTCCCGCCTGCGCGCCTCGCTCACGGCGCCTGCCATGCCCTCACCTCGCCGTGTTGTCTCCGCTGGTTCAGTCACGCTCCACTCCGAACTGCAAGCACAGGGTCTCCACGTCGAGCGTCAGCCACTGCCCACCGTCCATGGACAGCACGGGATATCCGTCCACATTGAGCAGTCGCTGCAACGTGGTGGTGAGCACCGCCGCCCTGGTCACCGTCCGGCCCGTCAGCGTGGCGACGGTGGTGAGTGGTAGCCGGTTGCCTGACTCCACGAGCGCGTCGATGACCGCGGCCACCGCCTTGCGGTCGGGGGCCTTGGGCAGGAACGCCTTCTGCCCCGCATACACCTCGCTGGCCACGACCCGCTCCCCCAGCGACTCGCCGGGTTTCGCGGACTCCTCCGGCGCGTCCACGGCGAACAGTGACATCTCGTGCGGATCGAGCTGCGACACCACACGCGGCGACGCCACAATCGGCGGCACCGCGCGCGGCGCCCGCTCGGACGAAACTGGAACAGAAGCAGGAGCCGGAGCCTGCTCGGCACGTCGATGCCACCACGCCGGTGCGACCCGGTCGGCGGCGAGCACGGTCCAGCCGGGTGGCAGCCGGTGGAGCGACGGCAGCACCACCAGCACGGGCACCGTCAGCTCGGCCAGCGCCGCGCCGCCGTGGTAGCCGGCCTTGCGATGCGTGTAGCGGATGTCCTCCCGCCACGGCACCACCACGGTGCCGCCGCCGAGGAGGACGCGGGGGCCGCGCAGCGCGATCTCACCGTCGCCGGGCTCGCCGGTTCGCCAGCGCGCCGACTCGGCACCGGCTCCGGGCACGGGCGGGCCGTCCGCCCTGTCGAGCACGTGGCCGTGGTCGGAGGCGAGCACCACGGGCCGCCCGTAGTTGCGGGCGGCGTCGAGCAGTTCGGGAAGGTAGGTGATGTCGTGAAGTCGCCAGCCGGTGCGGTCGCCTTCCCTGCCGTGGTCGAGTGCGGCGTCGATGGTGTTCAGCACCACGGCGACCGCCACCGTTTCGTCGGACAACGCTTCCAGCAGCCGGTCCGACAGCCGGTGTCCGGCGTCGCCGCCGATGTCGGCCTTGTGGAAGAGCTGCCCCGACCGTCCCGGGCCCTTCCAGAACCGGGCGAACCCGTCGCGCTCCACCGTCTGGTCGCCTGCGGTGAGGGTGCCTGCGAGCAGGCTGGGGCGGCTGGCGCGGGTCACGGAGGGAATGGCCGACACCGCGGCGATCCGGTGCTCGCGCGGCGACACCTCCAGCCATGCGTTCTCGGCGAGTTGCTCGGCGAGTTCGGCGGCGACGGCCGCGCTCATGCCGTCGAGCACGACGATCACGGGTGCGCTCTGGCGGGCCAGTGGCATCGCCACCTCGTCGAGCACCTGCTCGATGAGCAGGCACCCTCCCGTGTCGTGCACGCCCGCGCGGGTCGTCCACCTCGGCAGGTGCGCCGCGAACGCCGCGTCGAGGGCGTCCCGCCGCTGGCGGGCCGCGCGGAACACCAGCTCGAACGCCCGCCCCAGCACCGGATCACCAGCGGGGTCGCCCGCCCACAGTGTGGTCAGCGCCCGGTCCACCCACGCCCATTCCGTGCTGTAGGTGGTGATGCCGTCGGCCACCGACGCGGGTTCGCGCAGCGGCAACGTGAGCCAGCGGACGACCCGCACGGCCAGGTCCACCGCCCGCATCCGCTCGTCCTCCAGCCTGGCGAGGTGGTGTTCGCGCAGGGCCACGAGTGCGTTCTCGGCCGCGTCGAGCCCCGCGCCGTCGAGGGCCGCGGTGAGCGCGGTGGCGACACTGTGCAGGCGGGCGGTGAACGCCGACGGCAGGAACCGGTTGCCTGCCAGGTCGGCGGTCAGCCCGGCGCGGGTGGCCAACTCCTCCGCTCTGCGGGTCACCGCGAGCACCCTGTCCCGCGCGGCGCGGCTGTGCCTGCCCCCGGACTCGGCCTCGCTGACCCAGCGTTCGAGCGCCCCCTCCACCGCCTCGGTGAACGCGATGAGCTGTTCGGGCCGCACTCCGCCGAGCAGGCCGCCGAAGGCCAGCGCCGCCGAGGTGGACGCCGTCTCGCCGACGGCGGCGGTGCCCACCACCCCAAGCGGCATGGCGTCGGCCGCACGCCCTTCGGCGGCGAGGCGCAGCAGCAGCCCCGCCGCGTCGCCGACGGTGTGGGTGAGCCAGTCGGTGAGCCCGTCTCGTTCGGCGTCCGGCAGCGCGGCGAACCGGGTGGTGCCAGCCGGGTCGAGGGAGAAGTCGAGCAGGGTGCCGATGTCCACGGCGTCGTCGCCGAGGGCGGCCCTGCCGAGCCGCACGCTGATCAGTGCCTGGATCGCGCGGTCGCGGGTGAGCACCGACGCGGTGCGTGGCCAGCCTTCGGCGGGTTCGGCGTCCAGCAGGGCGTCGATCAGCCACGGTTCCTGCCGGATGCGGGGATCGACGTCTCTCGCCCCGAAGCGCCGGGCCACGATCTCCGCCCGATCCACCGACAGCACCCGCCGCTGCACGGCGTAGGCGAGCAGGTCCCAGCCGAATTGCTGGTCGGCGACGCTGGTGGTGACCACGAGCAGCGCGTCGGGGTCGTCGGCGTGGCTGCTCTGGTGTTCCTGCCAGGCTTCGAGGGCCCCGAGCAGCGAGTGCTGGTCGGCGACGTGGACTCGGCAGCGGCGCTCGCTGGTCTTCACCGGGAACGACCTGTCGGCGCCCTCGGTGTAGCGGCCGTGCACGAGCAACAGCTGTCGCTCCCCTGCTTCGGGCAGCCAGTGCTCCACCAGCGCTTCGAGCATGCGCCGGTCGATGTCGGGTGCCGCGCTCATCGCGCGCTGTCCTCTCCCCCGACCGTGCGCCACTCGATCTCGATCTCCGCGCCGGGGTGGGCGCGGGCGTAGTCGCGGATCTCCTCGCGCAGGCCGGCCAGCAGCGTGGCGAGGTCGCGTTCCGCCGCGCTCGCCCGCACGCGCCGGGCCTTCCGCCCCGCCGGAGCCTCCGCCGGAGCGCCCGCCGGAGTGGACGCCGGATTGGACGCCGGATTGGACGCCGGTGTGGACGCCGGGGTAAACGCCGCCTCGGGCGCGGTGCCGCTGACGCCGGGCCGCCCGTTGTCGGTGAGGCTCACCGCGTCGGCACGCTGTTCCCCCGTTCCCTCCTCGGCGGAACGAGTGGCAGCAGCGGGCGGTGCGGGTGACGGCTCGACGACGGCCGCGAGCCGCGCGGCCTCGGTGACGAGGGCGACGGCCCGGTCCTTGAGTGTGCCGAGCACGGGGCCGAGCGCCACGGTGAACTCGTCGCTGGTGGCTGCGTGGACGAGTTCGTCGAGCATCGCGTCGGCGCGGTTGCCGACGAGGTCGCCCCTGCCCGCGAAGCCCCGCACGGACGTCACCAGCGACCATTCCACGGCGTTCAGCGCGTCCAGCAGCGCGGGCGCGGCCGAGATCGTCGCGGCGAGCACGGTGTCGCGTGTGCCGAAGGTGGCGCCGGCGAGCCGGTTCACGAGGTCGGTGGCGTCGTTCGCCGCAGCGAGCCGGGCGAGCAGCTCGGCGGCGTCGCGGGTGGCCGCGATTCTCGGCGCGATTCTCGGCGCGTCGGACGCAGCGGACTCACCGGACACAGTTGACTCACCGGACACAGTGGACTTGTCAGACGCAATGGTCCCGTCGGGGATGCCGAGCGCTGCGGCGTGCCGGTCGAGCATCCGCCGCACCCCGTTGACGGGCGCTTCCAGCGCGGCGACCTTGCCGCGCACCTCCTCGGCGAGCCGGTTGATGTTGCGCGCGAACCGCGTGTCGGGCACGACGACGCCGAACAGCGCGGCGGCCCGGTCGCGGGCGGTGGCGAATTCGGTGGCGCCGGGCAACTCCTGTGCGCGCAGGGCGTGCCCTGGTCCGATGCGGTCGAGTTCGGGTGGTTGCCGCAGCACGGAGCCGTGCAGGGTCCAGGTGCGGTCGGCCAGCAGCGCATACGTCGCGATGATCAGGTTGAGCACGAGTTTGTCGAGCCCGGTGTAGCCGAGTTCGGCGATCCACTCGCGAATGTCCTCGATGCGCAGGTCGCCGGTGACGCCGTGCTGGGTGGCGGCCTGTTCGATGCGGCGGCGCCACTCGACGGAGACGTTGAGCGGCCCGTCGGTGACCTCGCCGAGTTCCAGCGGGTGCACGATGCGGCGCACGAGCGCGAGGTGGTTGCGGTCCACCACCACGCGTCTGCTGCCGTCCTCCATGGCCTTGGTGATCCACTCGTAGACGGTGCGCAGCTCGCCGGAGGTGACGGCCTTGCGGTTGCCGTTCGGGTCGAAGTTCGGGTGTTTCGGATACATCGTGTCGAACAGCCCGTCGGCCAGGGTCAACACGTTGTAGGCGAACCCGGCGCCTCCGGCGAGGCGGGGTTTGTGCCCTGGGAACAGCGACAGCACGTGCCCGTCCTCGCCGACGGGTGCGCCGATGGTGGAGTCGTCGCCGCCCGAGATTCCGTAGAGCTGGCGCAGCGCGGCGACCAGCTGCGATTCCAGGGTGTCGCGCTGCGCTTCGAGCTGGTGGCGGATCTTGATGCGCTCGTCGGCGGAGCGGGTGCGCGCGAAGTCGTCGAGGCGGTTGCGTTCCAGCAGGTACTGAATCTTGAGCAGCCGCCCGAGTTGCGCGGACTTCTGCGCGGAGAAGAAGTGCGGCAACCACACGACGGTGGCCGCGGTGACGTCGGAGCGCCGCATGCGGTGGATGCGCTGGGCGTCGTGCCGTGGCGTGTAGTCGCCGGAGTCGTCGAACGGGTAGTCGAGAATGAACCGGATGCGGCCTGGTGTGCTGGGCAGGAACTGCGCGTCGGCGAGTTCCTGCTCGTCGCGCACGTTCGCGAACACGAATTCGGCGGTGCGCCGGGTGCCCTTCCAGACGATGTCCCGCTCACACACGAAGTCGCCGCTGTCCTTGATACCCAGTTCCTCCCACAGCTTCTGGCGTGTCCAGATGCGGCGGGCGCCCGTGGTGTCCTGTTCGCCGACCGCGTCGAGATACGGTTCGACGTCCAGATCGGACAGTTGGAGCCGGAAGACGGGGTCTTCCTCGCCCTCGTGGCGCAATTCGCCGAACTCGGCCTGCAACTCGCGCAGGTGCTTGACGGCCAGCGACCCTGCCGAGACGGTGCGGGCGCGCAGCGAGCCGTGGTTGAGCGCCGCGAGCCGGGGACCGGTCAGCCGGGTCAGTGCGGGCACTTGCGGGGCGAGCGCGGCGAGGATCAGCGTCTTGACGAGCCGGTCGGTGGCGCGGAACTGCTGGTTGTCGGCCCCGCCGTGGCGTTCGAGCAGCCAGGCGCGCACCTTGGCGTAGAAGCGGTGGGCGGCTTCGGCTTCGCGCCGCAGCCGGTCGGTGAACGCCTCGCCGACGCCGTCGGCGAGCACGTCCCACAGGTCGCCGAGCGGGATGAGTTCGCCGACCTTCATGTCGTCGCGGCGGCGGCGCAGCATTTCCTGCAACAGCTTCAGCCCGGTGCGTTCGCGTTGCAGCGCGCCGGACAGCGCGACGAGCACGTTCAGCAGCGCGGGCGAGAGCGGGTAGACGTCGCGGAAGTCCTGCCAGTCGGCGCCGGTGGCTCCTGCGGCGTCGAGCAGCACCTCGCGGTCGGCCGGTTTGGCCGATTCGATTGAGGCGAACGCGGCGTCGAGGATCTCGCGGCCACCGGGTTTCGGGGTGAGCACGCGCTCCTTGATGATCGCGGGCAGGTTGCGGTCTTCCAGCGACACGGTGTCGAACCGCCCCGCGAGGTATTCGACCTGCCGTTCGAGTTCCTTGACCTCGGCGCCGGTGACGTCCTCACCGACGAGTTTGGACAGGTCACGCTGCCGCGAGATGAACGACACGATGGGCAGCACGCGCCCGGCGTCGCCCGATTCGATGAGCTTGACGAGTTTGCTCACCTGCGTGTTGACGAACTGGCGATCCACCATGCGGGCCTGCAACCAGAGGATCAGCTCGTCGAGGAAGAGGATCAGCCCGTCGTAGCCGAGGTCGCGGGCGTGCTTCGTGATGATCGACAGCCCGTTCTCCAGCGGCAGGAACGCGTCGGCGTCCCCGGTGGCGCCGCGAATGTAGGAGGACATGGGCCCGGAGAGCAGGTCCTGCACGAGCTGGTCGCGCACGGGGTCACCGGCTGGCGCGCTGAACGCGCGGTCGAGGCGTTCGCCGGTCCACCCGGTGTCGGTGTCCTCGCCGGGCAGCTGGAGGTCGAGATCGTCGTCGTCCTCGTCTGCGGCTGCGCCGGGGCCGCCGGTGGCGGGGTCCGAGCCGATGGTGAGCCAGCGCACGAACGCGGCGTCGCCCATGGCTTCGCGGGAGCGGCGGGCGTCGTCGAGCATCGCGTCCGCGCGATACACGGGCGGGCTGGGTTTGCCGGGGTGCAGTGCGCGCACGGTGCTGACGTAGCCGCCGAGGATGGCGGAGTCAAGGTCGGTGGCGCCCACCAGGTGGTAGGGCACCATGAGGAATTTCTTGCCGCGCAGCCAGTCGTCGTGGTCGGCGATGACGGGTTGCAGGCCGGGTTTGGCTCTGGCTGCGGGGTGGTTGTTGAGCACGGCGTGCAGCACGGTGAGGAAGTGGCTTTTCCCTGAGCCGAAGGAGCCGTGCAGGTAGGCGGCGTGGGAGCTGCCGTCGCGCACGGCGGCGCGCACGATGCCGAGCGCCTTGTCGAAGGCGTCGCGGAGCTGGTCGGTGACGACGTATTCGGCGAGGCGTGCCTCGACCTGTTTGATGCTGCCGGTGAGTTCCACTTTGAAGCTTCCGGCGTGGACGTCTTCGGGGATGTCGAGGACGTCGCGCAGGTACACGGGATTCGTGCTCACTGCTGGGTTTCCTTCGCTGTGCCGCGGCGGCCGCGCCGTGCGGGGGTGGGTCGCCAGTTGGTCAGGTCGTCGTCGGTGAGCTGGTGTTTGGTGCGTTGTTCGAGCAGGTAGGCGCTGAATTCGTCGGCGGGCGCGCCGTCCCATTCCTCGTCGTATTCGCCGTGCCATTGCCGCACCCACGGCATCAGTTCGGCGAGCCCGGCGATGAGCGGGGTGAGCCGGTCGGTGTCCCAGCCCGCGTCGGTTGTGCGGTCGTTGACGAGGTTGACCAGCGCCTGCGCCTGGTCTTTGTGGTCCCAGCCCGCCCAGCCGAGCAGCAGGCTGGGGTCGGCGTCGGGTGAGGCGCCAGGGTAGGAGATGAACCGTTCTTTGGGCACGTCGAGTTTGCCGCGATGGGTCCAGTAGCTGGTTTTGCGGAAGTCGGCGGAGCTGTATTTGGGTGGCACGGCGATGTCGAGCCGTTCGCCGGTGCGGTCTTCTTCCCGCTGTTTCTCCCACACCTGCTCCCACTGGGCGCGTTTGCGCAGGCCGCTGTCCTTGTAGCGGAGGGCGGCGAGGTAGGGCACGTGCTGGTCGGCGAGGATCTTGTCCAGCACCTGCGCCAGCGGCAGGTCGGGTTTGCGGAGGTGGTCGGCGGCGTAGAGGGCGGCGACGGCGTGCATGTCGGTGTCGCCCCGGAACTGGTCGGCGAGCTGGTAGACGGTCATGGTGCGCGGATGCCGCAGCCCGTCGCGGAGCTCGAACCACAGTTCCCGCCGCTCACATCGGTCGAGCAGCCAGGTGCGCAGCGCGTCGGCTTCCTTGCGCTCCCACGTCTCGGACGCCCACCGCCGCTTGCATTCGGGCCGCTCGATCAGCGCGATGTCGCGCCGCTGGGAGATGACGTCGATCCGCGCCTGCACGATTTGCCGGTACCAGTCGGGCCAGTGCGCGGGGATCTCGGTGATGGGCGTGGACCCGTGCCGCTCGAACCACGCCGTTTCCGCTTCCCCTGCGGCGACCCTGCGGGCGAGCACGATCTCGAACGCCCGTTCCCCGAGCTGGATTTCCGGCACGCTGTCGAGGTCGGGCGCGACGAGCCGGGCCCGCTCGGCGTCGTCGAGCAGGCCGTAGGAGTGGTAGACGGTCCAGTCGAGTTCCTCCTGAAGCGCGATCATCCGCGCCCGAATCCGCGCATGCGCGGCGCGTGCGGCATCAAGCCGCTCGCGAGTCGGCGTGACGCGGTCGGCAACAGCGGACGGCTCCCGCGCGGCAAGATCCTGAGCCAGCGAATCCAGCGCCCGCCCCAACTCCAACGGCAACACAGCGGGAAGGGGGAACTCCTGAAGCTTGGTGCCGGTGAACTCGTAGAAGTCCTCCCAAGGAACAGCCGTCGTACGCGCACCTTTGCTGTCCGCGCCATTGCCCTTGTTGTGACTCACTTGCTTGAGCCAGAAGCAGGCCGTGGACGAGTTGAGCACCCCAAGCAACTCCAAGTGCTCATCCTCACCAGCCCCCTCCGGCAACTTAATCACCGGCGCGGACTGCTTGAAGACCTTCCCACCCCGATCCAACACGAAGTGGTTGTGAGTAGCCACGAACGCAAAAGCAATGGAGAGCGGTGTGCGGAGCTTACTAGCAGTTAGACGACCATACTCATACCATGCCAACCCTGCATCCAGCTTGGTCTGACGACCGAACATCACATTGTTCGATAACATGGTGCGGCCTGGCCACATGAAGGCGAGCAAGGCAGCCTCGCCTTCAACATCAACGGGGTAAAATTCGCTGGAATAGGGAAATATGGCAACGCCATAGTTGCTGTGCCACCATTCGCGTAGCGCATCGCCGGTAACCATCGGTCGAACCCATTCCCCGATTGATCGCCTTACCGCAGCTCGCGATGGCAATAAATACAAGTCATCTTCGAGTGTGAAACTAGTAATTCCCAACGATTCAGATAGGTCACCGAGTTTCGTGCTGGCCGTACTTTCGATCGCAGCCAGGAGATCCGCAGCACCACCCCCACTGAGGCTCCACGGGTGTTGGCTGAACCCTTGGCGGTCGAAATCTTCTACCGAAACCCACTCCGACTCACTACCAGGCTGGTGAAGTTGTTTCACGATCGCCGACCACACCAGTCCCTTTGCCGGGTCCTCGGGTTGGCTCGGCTCGCCCCGGATTCCGAGGACCGCCCGGACGGGGTCGTCTTTCCGATAGCTGTGGTTCCGCCCGACCAGGATCACCGTCGGCGTCCCGTGTCCCGGAATGTACGCGCCCGACGTGTCGATGACGTGCGTTAACTGCACCGTCCGGAAGAAGTCCTCGATCAGCTTTTTCCCGAACTCGCGCTTCATGAACGAGTTCGCGGTGATCTGCCCGACGAATCCGGCATCGCGTTCAGAACCGCTGCGCCGGATCGCGAGCTGGAAGAGCCGCTGCGCGAACGGCACCGACAGCGCGTACTTGCCCGAGCAGGCGTCATACCGGTCGCGGTAGTTCTTGTTCTCCTGCTTGTCTTTCACCGTGATATACGGCGGGTTGCCCACCACCACGTGATACGAGCCTTTGCCGAGGAGGTCGCAGGAGCGCACGTACTCGTTGATGTCCTCCGTCGCATACGTGTGCGGCTCGTCCAGCGCGAACAACTCGCCCTGGATTCCGGGCGCGCCCCTGCCGTGCATGAGGGAGTCACCGACGGCGATGTTGATCGGGAATTGTGGCGCCTGGTCGAGCCGGATCGCGTTCGCCTCCCGCAGCACCGCCACCAGCAGCCGGAATCGCGCGATGGACACGGCGAACGGGTTTTTGTCGCAGCCGTGCACCGAGCTGAGCGTGCGCTGGATCAGCTCCCACCGATCGGTGCCCGGCTCCGCCGCCCTCCACTTGTCCAGCACCCGCCGGAACATCCCGAGCAGGAAGTGCCCCGACCCACACGCCGGGTCGATGCTGCGCAAATCCTTGAGCCCGAAGTCTTTTACCGCCGGTTCGAGAGTGAGGTCGAGGATGAACTCCTCCACGAACTCCGGTGTCTGCAACAGCGCATACGTTTTCCGCGCGTGCTCCGACAGGTCCTGATACAGATCGCCGAGGAAGCGCGTGTCCCAGTCGGGGTCGGTGAAGTCGTAGCGGATCTCGCCGTCGTCGCCGCGCCGCCGCCAGAACTGCAACAGCGCCGTCGCCGCCTCGAACGACGGCGTGATCTCCCACAGCGGGTTGTATTTCGGCTCGAACAGCCCCTCCGCGGTGGGGTGCGCCTGCGCGAGGTGAGTGAAGGCCGCGACGATCCAGTCGCGGTCGTTGTCCTGCGGGCGCTCCCGGAAGTACGCCTCGTGCCGCTCCTCCGCGTCGGCCAGCCGCTCCCCCGGACCCGCGATGAACGGCCACTGGATCAGACCGTTGTCCTCGCAGAACCGCACGAACACCGTGCCGAGCACCCACGCCGCCGCCACCTGCGTGACCCGCTGATCAAGCCACGTCTCCCACATCGCCGCCGTGCGTTCCCGCTTTCGCGCGTCGTCGTACTCGGCCCGCAGCGGGGTGTGGAACTCCGGCACCTCCAAAGCCCGCGCCCGCAGATCGTCTTCGAGCGCCGTGACCTGCCTGCGCAGATCCTTCACCAACTCGCCCAGGTCAGCCCCACGCACTGCCACCGTTGCCGCTCCCCTCGCTCGCCCGGCCAACCGGCACCCCGGCGATGCTAGTGGCGGGATGCCGCGCCAAGGCAATCCAGCGGCCACGTCGCAACACAGCCGCTACTCCACCTTGCGACGTAAGATCGTGATCACTGACCGTGATGTTACCGGTCAAGACCTGTGAACGGGCCCGGTTCGGCGGTTCGCGGTGACAGATCACTGAGCTGACCCGGCGACTCGTCTCGCTACGTCTCGCCACGTAGCTGTGGGGAAACGCCACCTGTCGCCCCATTACGTTTCGGCGGATGGATGTCGCCGCATGCCACACACCTCCTCGGCCACATCGCCGTGCGGTCGCCGACCGCAGCGCGTGCGGAGGCGAACTGTCGCATTCGTCGCATCCGTATCAAGCGAATCAATCGCCCAGCGCGACGACGTTTTCCCCGGATACCGTCGGGCCACCTGAGCGGCTGGCTGGGCCGAACGGAGCAATCCGGGTCGGGGTCTGAGGGGAGTCAACGGTGATCGAACGTGATCGGGAACTGCTGGTGAGGCTGGGCCGGTTCAACCGCTGTCTGGGTGCGGTGGTGGTCGAGTTGGTGCAGCGGCAGGACGGTGGGCAGCTGCCGGTGGAGGGGTTGTGCGCGCTGGCCGACCGGTTGGCCGCGTTGTCGGCGGAGCTGCACGAGCGGGCGGCGGAGATCGACGGCGCGCTGCTGGCGGGGTGTTGTCGTGGTTCGGCGGCGTTGCCGGTGTGGCAGTGGGAGGCGTTGGACGAGGTGCTGGCGGAGATGTGTGAGCGCACGGGCGGCGACATGGAGGATCTGCACGATCGGGGGCGCGGCATCCTCGAAACGTGCCGTCCCGGCAGGAGGCCGGATGCGGCGCTGCCGGGTGAGGGATCACTTCAGCGGCGTATTCAGCAGGTCATCGGCGCGCTGGCCCACCTCGCCGACGCGGCCCCCGACGACGCGCGGGCGGTGCGGGTCACCGGCGAAGCCGTGGCCGACCTCGCCCGTCACATGCTGGCGTATTCGCCGCACCCGGTGCCGTGACGACCGCCCTGTTCACCAGCAAAACCTGAGAGTGACATGACCACAGCAACCTATGTCCCGCCGACCCGTGAGCAGGTCGAAACCATCACGCGGGTGCTGCTCCACGACCGCGACGCCGACCGAGCGGCCACCCTCCTCGCGGCGGCGACAAACCCGGGCATCGCGGCCCCACGCGAACACGCGGCCGAAGTCGCGGCGATCCGAGCGCAGCGACCACCTGCCCACCACGACCTCCCGTCGGCGCTGCTACGCATCACCAGAGCCATCGACACCGAAACCGAAGGCCTCTACGCGCGCCAGGACAACGGCCACGCCGACGCCGACCCAGTCCTGCGTGCCATCGCTTTCCGGCTACTCGAACTCGGCTTCACCATCGCCGAACACAGCGGCCTGAACTGCCGAACAATAGAAACCGCGATCGCGACAACCTACGCCCTACCAGGCCACGAAGGCACCTGACAGGCGCAGCGAGATCACGGCACGGCGGGAAGCTTGGGCTCGACCAGGCCAGCGATAATGGGAGCGATTTCGCAACCGTCGTCGGCCAACGTGGTCACATCGACGCGGGAGGTGTCGCTGATCTCCACAGCGATCAGGCAGTCTTTGCTCCGCGGATCGTAGGTTTTCGCCGCTGGACGCTGGTTCACCGTGTCCGGTTCCACCCCGCCGCCGATGTCGCGCACCGAATCGATGCCCTGCGAATCCCGCACGCCGACACTGAAAGCAAAGCCGTCGCCACCGGATTCGAAACCCGACTGCCAGTCGCAAGTCCGGGCCCCGGCGCCTTCTTTGTATGTGGGCTCGAACTCGCCGACATCGGCCAAATCCTCCGCTGTGATCAGATCACAAGGATCGATCGCGGTGCTGTCCGGCCCCGTGGACGACGCACTCGTGGCCTGCGCCGCGCTCGAAGAGGAACGCGGCGAAGTCGGAGACTCCGCAATACCGCGTTCCGCTGTCGAACACCCAGCAACCCCAGGCGCCAGCAACACCACCCCGAGCAGAGCCAAGCGCGCGCCAACGTTGAACGTCATGCCTTCTCTTCCCCCATTTTGCAGACCCGTTCGCACCACACTCACAGATCAACCCCGCGACCGCTCCACCGAATCCCCCGCAAAACCGGCAGACCATTGAGCCCTGACACCGACAGTACAGTTTCTACGCACGGCAACCTCAGAGCCTATGTTCCAGTAAGATCCGACGAGCTATTTACGGAACGGCAGGCAACCGTGGTTCGAGCAGCTCGGCTACAACCTCGGCGATCTGGCACGAGTCGTCTTCCAAGCCATCAACAACCGTCACATCGATGCGCGACACATCATCTATCTTCAACGCCACCACACAGGTTCCGAACTCCGGGTTCTTTGCCTTCGCGGCCGGGCGCTGATTGATCTCGAATCGCTGCACACCAGCGCCATTATCGTTGACAGTCTCCACATTTTGCCGGTCGCGAATACTCAACGCAAAAGACAAACTGTCATGATGGCCGCTAACACCTTCTTCCCAGTGACAAGTTCGATCCGCTTTGCCCTCCCGGTACTCGGACTCAAATTCACCGTACTCGGCAAGGTCCTCAACAGTGAACAGCTCGCAAGGCTCGATCGAAAGACTGAGAGGACGGCCTTGACTTGATGGCTCCACTGTCTCTGTGGACTCAACACTAGACGAACTCCGAGGACTCGCCGTGCCAGCCTCGCCCGCAGAACACCCGGAAGCCAGAGATGCCACGATAATCGCCGCAGCAGCTTTGCGGAATAAGGAATTAAACCTGGTAAGCATAATCATTATTCTCCCATCTTTCGAAAAATGTCGCGCGCAGACTCTTCCTGTTCTTGATACTGATCCGATGCAATAAGTAAAGCGATTCGGCTACGTTCAAGAATTTTGGAGAGTTTAGTCAAAGCGGCACGAGGGGACCGTTCGTCATTCGCGGCTTCCCACATGTGCAGAGCGACTCTTTTTCCGTAATCATGCTCACCAAGTTTAGGTTCTTGATCGAAATCGATAGCCAGCTGAGCCCTGAGTTCTTTGACTTCCTCCATGAATTTCTCGAGCACTTTGATGATCGGGTCGGCACCCTCTTTGGTCACTGTGAAGCCGCCGGTTTTGGCTGACTCGACCAGCCGATCAGTGGATTGGATCACCTCGGCCATCGCCTTGGCGCCCATGGTCTTGTCCATCGCAGCCATCGCCATGGACAGCGCGCCACCACCGGGAATCAACGCGCCCATGCCAGCGGCAACATCTTCTGGTTCGGCCACAACTACCCCCACAAGCCGACGTCGCGGAACCGTTCAGATCCGGAGTGTAACGACCCAGCAACCGTCCCGGGGCTGGATGAGCCAACCGCCGCCCAACACCACAACCACCGGCGGTTCAGCTCGCCCGATCACACACCCGCAAGCCCTGCACGAACTCCCTGCCCAGTGCCGCCCGCTCCGACTCCGTCAACGCCTCCACCCGCAACCCATCGAGCTGCGGCGCCTCTTCCGCCGACTCACCGGGACACAGCACCCACAGCCCGTGCGGCAGCGCCTCGGCCGACCGCGCTGCCTGCTGCAACCCCGTCAGGAACTCGCGCCCGCCCAGGTCGGCGTAGCGGCCCACCAGATCCGCGTGGTGCAGCAGCAACACCGTGCGCGCCCCGGCCTGGTCCACCAGCCGGTCCCGCAGCCGCTCCCACGCCAGCCGCACGACCCGGCGGAAACCCGGCTTCGGCTCGCCCGTCCTGCCGAAGCGCTCGTCCAGCTTGCGCACCCGCTCCCAGTCCTGGTCGTACTCCACCACCAGGCCGCGAAACACCGCGAGGAACTCGCGATCCACCTGCACCGGCCGCACCGGATACCGCGACGCCAGTGCCTCCGCCGCACCCGGCAGGGCCGTGCCGCGCAACGTCAACGCCAGGAAACCACCCTGCTCCACTGACCTCGCCAGTTTGTCGCGCAGCAGCTCGTGCGGGTCCAGGCCGCCGGGCCTCGGCCCGCCCGAGCTGTCGCGCGTGGTGCTCGACGACGACGCCAGGCGCGAGAACTCCGGCGCAGGCGGGTAGAAGAGCTTCTTCTCCGTGTCGTACTCCAGCGGGGTGCCCGCCGCGCGCAGCGCCTCCTCCAGCCGTACATACGTGACGTCGTCGGCCACCGACACCGAAGGGAACCGCGCCCGCACCTTCGCCAACAGGTCAGCCGGCGCGATACCCGTCTCCCGCCGCACACCCACCGCGGCCTGCGACATCCGCAACGCCCGCACCAGATCCAGCGACCTCGGATACAGCTCCGACCTCGGCGACGCCGCCGCCCGCACCGACATCGCCGCCGCCAGCTCCACCAGCCGCGTGTCCGCCTGCGACGACAACCCCTTCGGCGCCCGCACCGCCCGCAGCTCGCGCACCACCACACCACGGCCCGGCAGCGGGTCCACCATCACCAGCTCGTCGGCCCGCGCGCCCAGCGCCACCGCGTAATCCGCCAGCTCAGGCGCACTCGGTTCGTCCGTTCCCGGCAACGACTCCAGCGCCACCACCACATGCTCACCGCGCCGCAACACCGAGAACCGGGGGCCGTCCTCCGCGCCTTCCCTGCCCTCCTGCTGCCGGTCCCACGCCTCCGTGTCCACCGCCGCGCGCACCACCGCCAACGCCCTGGCCAGAGCGCGTTCCCGCGTGTCCCGCTCCGCGCCGCCATACGCGGCCTTGACGGCGGCGGCCAGCTCATAGGCCGTCATCACCCGCCCCGCTTCGGCGAGCAGCCGCACCACCTCCTCGCGCAGCGCCGCCACCCTCGGCTCGGCCGCCCACGCCGCCATCGCCTTGCGATAGTGCTGCGACACCGTCGCCTGCGTCACGCCGAGGCGAGCGGCGACCTGCGTCTGCGTCGGCCACGACAGCGCGGCAGCACCGTCCTCGCCGCCGTCGTGACCGTCGCGATCCGAGCCCTCCGGCAGTCCCAGCGTCAACCGCACCACATCGGCCTTGCGCGAACCCCGCCTGGCCTTCACCGGCAGCAGCAACGCCACCAGACCGTCGAGCGTGGCGGGGCCGTCACCGGTCTCCGGCGCGGGCCCGTCCGGTTCGGCGCGCCGCAACAGCGCGTGCGTCCACTGCTTGTGCCGCCGGTTCAGCTCGTTGCGCACCACCTTGCCCGCGCCGCGAGCCCGGCTGATCTCATACGGCCGCACCTGCTCCAGCAACTCGCGCACCGTCGTCGCACCCAGCGACTGCGCCAGCGACACCGCCCGAGGACTCAACCCGGCAAGATCGAGTTGAGTGTCCAATGTGGCCTTGTCGGCGTGGGCGTCGCGCGTCGCCTCCAGCGTCGAACCCTCGATACCCACCGTGCCGGGAGTGGTCAGCGGCGCGGCGGTGTCCGCCGAGGTGAACACCTCACGCCAGGCGTCCTCCATCTGCCGCAACGTGTCGAACCGGCGATTCACGTCCCGGTGCAGCGCGCGGCGGAAGAACTCCGTCAACCCGTCCCGCAACGCCGGTTCGAACGCCTCCGCCGCCAGCACCGGTGTCTCGTCGGACGTGGTGCGCGGGTCACTCACCCCGTCACCCCACACCGGACGCTGCCCCGACGCCATCTCGTGCAAGGTCACGGCGGCCGCGTAACGCTCGGCGTGATCGTCGTAAACGGGGCGGCGGCTCGTGCCGAGGAACGGATCGAGATACCCGCGCGTGCCCGCCGCGACATCGCGTTCGGACACATCGGCCAGCGAGAAGTCGAACAGCATCAACTGCGTCGAGCGGTCGGCCCTGCGGTAGATGCCGAAATTGTCCGGCTTGAGATCCCGGTGCCGCACGCCCTTGCCCGCGAGGTGATCCAGCGCGGTGAACAGGTCACGACCGTAACGCTCAAGGTTGTGGTAGGTGAGCTTGCCCTCCGCGCGAAGCCACTCACCGAGCGTGGGACCGTCAGGGTCCTGGCCCCCCGCGTACTCCAGGTCGAGCACGGTGCGCCCGCCCACCTCGCGGGGACCGTCGAGCAGCTTCACCACCACGCCGCCGCCGACGAGCGCCAGCGCGCGAGCCTCCGCGTGGAGGCGCTGCGCCTTGTCGTCGTCGAGCGCCACCTTCAGCACCCGCCGCTCGACGGTGTCCGAAGCGGCGGTGTCGGTGTCGGCGGTGTCCACCTTCCTGACCAGCAACGCCCGCGCCGTGGCGCCCGTGCCGAGCACCCGCTCCACGCGCCACTGCTCGTCCACCAACTGACCAGCCGACACGGTGAGCGGGTCCACCACGGGCACCGACGACTCGGGCAGCGACTCCCACTCCGCCGCGTCCAGCCGCTTCAAGAACGCGTCGGCCGAGTCGAGGCGCTGCGCCAGATCGGTGCGGGTGGCGTCGAACACCAGCGCATCGAGTGCGTCGGAGATTCCGTCCGCCACCGCATACGGGTGCAGGCCGTGGCTTTCGGCCAACCGCTCGATGAGCCCGCTGCGCTGACCGGCAGGCGGCCTTCCGGTGAGGATCAGAAACGACACCGCACCCAGGCCGAAAACGTCGAGATCCACCGGGTCGGCGTGCGGGGCGAACTCCGGAGCCAAATACACCTCGGCCGAGTTCGCCAGATGCTCGCGCGTCAACGACGTCTTGCCCACAGTGGACAGTGACGTGGTGTCGAAGTCACGCGCGGCGGCCTGCCAGTCGGTGATCCGCAACACCGGGTCGGAGCCGTCGTCCTTCGCCGACACCCACACCGACCGCGCCGACAGCGCACGGTGGTAGAGGGAGCGGTGGTGCGCGTATTGGACTGCCTCGGCGAGCTGGCGCACCAGATCGAGGCGCGTGTCGATGCTGAGGTTCTCGCCGTGCACGTCGAGGTAGGAGTCCAGGCGCAGATCCGACGCGTCGTGGCGGAAGAGGATCGCGGGGCCGCCCTGATGTTCCCTGATCTGCACGGCCTGCGCGATGCCGCGATGAGTGATGCCCTGCAACACCTGGTACTCGCGCCGCGCCGCCCGCTCCACCGACTGCCGCCGCTCCTCCACGGCCTGCTGCTCGGTGAGGTAGATACGCACCCGGCCCTGCTCGTGCACGAGGCTTGTGCGCTCCGCGAGCCGGTCCTCCCAGGTGGGCCCCGCGTCGAGCACCTCGTTGGCGAGCACCCAATCGTCGCCGAACCGCAGGTGAGCCACGGAAGCCCGGATGCCGATCCGCTCCAGCAGTCTCGGAAGCACATAGCGGGAGAATTCGGGGCTGATGCGCTGCTGCTCCCGCTGCGGCGGCCGTGACAGCAGGTCACGCCAAATCCAGTCGAGGCCCTCGACCTGCTCGTCCCTGCCGTAGACGCGGGTGCGCTGCACCTCGTCGAGTTCCGCCACCAGACCGGGTGCGGACAGGAAGATCGCGGGCTCGATGCGGGGAATCCGGCCGGAAAAGTGGTTCTGTTTGGCCGCCCATTCCAGGCGGCCCTTGAGTTCCTTGCACTTGAGATCGGTGAGGTGCAGCGGGTTGCGCAGCGTCCGGGGCCGCCGCACGCCCTCCCTGAAGAAACTCCACGTCTCGCCGCTGTTCACCACACGTCCGGTGTGACCCTTGAGTTCCAGCAAGTAAAGGCCACCGGGAACGGCGATCAGCAGATCGCACTCGTTGACGCGGCCGGACGCCGCGGTGAAGGAGAACGTCGCCCACGCGCGATACGGCTCGGCCTGCGGCATCAACCTGCGGATGTGGTCGAGCCCGTCCTGTTCCCAGGGATACGGAGACGTCCGCTCCTGACGCCACCTCTCGACCGGAGGCGGCGGAGCGGGCTTCGGAGCCGGGCCCCGGCCGTCGGACATCGGCGCACCTTCCTCCCGGATCACAGCGACGCGGTGATCCTACCGCCGTCACCGCGCGGTGGCGGTCAGTAGCGATCAATCCGCGCGCCCCGACGTCACGGCCCGCGCGGCTACGAAGGAACGTCAGGCAAGCGGGGCTCGACCAACCGGGCAACATCCTCAGCAATCGGGCAGGTCACATCCACGCTGGGCAAGCCGTTAACACTCACATCAATGCGCGAAGAGTCGTCAATTTCCATGGCAACGGTGCAGTCCCCGACACTCATGTTCGCCGACTGGACAGCATTCCGTTCACCCACAGCGGATTCGGTTACTTTGCCGCCCGCATCGGCCACGCTTTCAATCCCCTGCGAATCTCTCACGTTGAGTGCGACAACGAAACCTTGATGCCCACCCCTGGCGCTCCGCTGGTAAACACAGGACCGCGCTCCCCCAAGCTCCCTCCTGCCTGCGTCAATGAACTCTCCATGTGGTTTGAGCTCCTCGACAGAGAGCAACTCGCACGGGTCAACGGACAAGCTGAGCGACTCTCCCGGCGCTGGTTCTACCGATCCGGAACTTTTTTGCTGTTGGCTCGACTCAACTCGTGGCTCCGCGCTTCCATGCTCCGTAGCGGAACAGCCGACGAGACCAAGCAAAGCCAGTGCAGAAATTGCGACCTTACAGAGAAGGTTCATCGGATGCATGATTGTCAAGACCTCAATCTCGCGACAACGAATCTCGCGCTTCTTCTTCCTGCTCCTGATATCTTCCAGAAGCAATCCGAAGTGCATCCCGACTACGTTCGAGAATCACTCGAAGCTGCTTCAACGCAAGGCGCGCCGAACCGTCTCCATTCGCCGATTTGTGCAGGTGCTCAGCAGCAAGTTTGCCGTAATCATGGTTTCCGAGATTCGGCGCGTAGTCGAAGGCAACAAGTTCACTGTCGAGTAGGTTCACCCTGTCGATGAATTCTTCCATCACCTCGATGAGCGGGTCAGCTGCTTCTTTCGTGACAGTGAAGCCACCGGACTTAGCCGAGGCGACCAGCCGATCGGCGGAGCGGGTTACCTCCATCATCGATTCGACGCCCATCGACTTCTTCAGGGCCGACACTGCACTCACTAAGGACCCGCCAGGAGCCACCGAAGCAGCGCCGGTCGCAATCTCCATGGGATCAGGCATGATCTCCCCAGCCACCGTCGCGGAACCGTTCAGCTCCGCAGTGTAACGACCCATGCTCCGCTTCGAAGCGGGTTCCGGGAACTGCTACACACGCTGCCGTAGCTGACTGCGCACTACACCGTCGCGGCCCCTGCGCCTCATACGTCGTACGTCGCCGTCAGCGGCGCGTGGTCCGACCAGCGCGCGTCGTAGCTGGCCGCGCGCTCCACCACCATCGACGTGCAGCGCTCGGCCAGGCCCGGCGTGGCCACGTGGTAGTCGATGCGCCAGCCGGAGTCGTTGTCGAACGCCCTGCCCCGGTACGACCACCACGTGTACGGGCCGGGGCCTTCCGGGTCGAGCCGGCGTTGCACGTCCACATAGCCGAGTTCGTCGAACACCCGGCTCAGCCACGCGCGTTCCTCGGGGAGGAAACCCGAGTTCTTGCGGTTGGTCTTCCAGTTCTTCAGATCCAGCTCGGTGTGGGCGATGTTCCAGTCGCCGCACACCAGGACTTCCCGGTTCTCCGACGCCGCCTTGTCGCGCACCGTTTCCAGATACGGCAGGAAGGCCGCCATGAACCGTTCCTTCTCGTCCTGCCTCGGCGTGCCCACGTCACCGCTCGGCAGGTACAGGCTCGCCACGACCACACCGGGCAGCCACATCTCGGCGTAGCGGCCGCTGTCCTCGAACTCCGCCTCGCCGAAACCGATGCGCACGCTCTCGGGTTCGACGCGACTGTAAAGGGACACGCCGTTGCGGCCCTTCGTCGCGGACGGCGCGTGCACGGTGTGCCAGCCGCTCGGCTCCCGCAACTCGGCGGTCAGGCTGTCCGGCTCGGCCCTCACCTCCTGACACGCCACGACGTCGGCGGGCGTGGTGGCGAGCCACTCCGTGAAGCCCTTCTTGGCTGCGGCCCTCAGGCCGTTGACGTTAACGGTGGAGACGGTGAGCACGCCTCGCAGGCTACCCCGGCACCCTCCCGCAGCGGCCTGGCGCGGGAGTGGTGGGCGGGCGAACTCACAACCCCTGCCCCGGCCGTGTTCAGTCGCAGTCGGCGCCGTCCACCGGTTTCAGGTAGTCGTCGGAGGCCCACTCGCCGTCGCCGATCTTGCGGAAGCCGTCGCGCGTCTCCGTGGTGGCGTCGATCTCGGCGTCCTGACGTAGCTTGCCGACCACGTCGTGGTCACTGCCCGGCCCCGACCGCACGTTGAGGACGTCGGCCGTGACGACGACCGTGCACGCCGCCCGCTGTTCAGGGGCGCCGCCGTTCTCGGCGTCGGATCTGCGTTGCTCCGCGCCCGTCGTGTAGATCACCGCCAGACCGAAGGCCACGCCGACGACGATCAGACCTCGCTTCAACACGCCAACACTCCTCGCGCGCGGCGACACGGACTGCCCTGGAGACTAGGGAGTTCGCGGGCGCTGTGACAGACCCGTGCGGAGGAACCCGCGTCCCACACCACTCACTGAGCGTGAACCGCACCGGTGGTGGCGTAGCGCGCGGGATCGGCGGCGAACGTCTCGGCACACCCCGAGCCGCAGAAGTAGTACGGCTGCCCCTCGTGACTGACGTGCGGCGTGGACGGGCTGACAGCGACCGTCATCCCACAGACCGGGTCAACAGCCTCGACGACCTCAACGGCTCCAACGGCTGAGCCTGCCCCGGCGGCGTCAACAGCCTCGGCGGCTTCCACAGCCTCGGCACCGCGCGACGATCCGGCGCGCTCAGGTCCGGACGGCGAACGGGCTCGCCGTGAACGGGTCGCCAGCAACTCCGCGTACACCGACAATGCGATCTCCTGCGGGGTGCGGGCGCCGAGGTCGAGCCCAGCAGGGGTGTGAATGCGGTCGGCACCCGGTTCGCCGAGGTCGGTGAGCACAGAGACCACGGCACTACCCCGGCGCGGGCTCGCCACGAGCCCGACATAACCGACCCCCGCCCGCAACGCCGCGGCGAGCACGCGCTCCTCGTCCCTGCCGTGAGAGGCCACCACGACGGCCTCGGTGGCGGCGGCGAACTCGGGATCTGCCCCACAGGAGCGCACGTCGTAGCCGAGCACCTCACCGACCTCCGCCAGCGCCCTCGCGATGGGGGACTCCCCGAACACCGCCACCAGCGGCGGAGGCAGCCTCGGTTCGAGGAAGATGTCCACCGCGCCGCCGGAAAGACACGGGTTCGCCACGGTGATCGTCCCCTCGTCGTCGGCGCCCGCCGATACGGGATCGGGTGTCACGCGCAGCACAGCCGCCTCCCCCGACGCCAGCGCCCGCAGCCCCTCCAGTCGCACGGTGGACTCGGTGCACACCCCGCCGACGAAACCCTCCACGGTGCCGTCGGGCAACACCAGCGCGCGATCACCCGGCGTCGCGCTCGTGGGCCTTCGCGCCCGCACCACCGTGGCGAGCACGAACGGCGTGCGCTGCGCGTGCAGTTCCTCGGCACGGGCGAGCAGTGTCCGCGCAAGGTCGCTCATGTGATCGCCATATCCGTGCGCAGCGGCCTGCCCTGCATGGCCCGCCACACCACGGCGGGGGTCATCGGCATGTCCACGTGGCGCACCCCGTACGGCTTGAGGGCATCGACCACCGCGTTCACCACGGCGGCCGGTGACCCGACCGTGGCCGACTCACCAACGCCCTTCGCGCCGATCGGGTGGTGCGGCGACGGCGTCACGGTCTGGCCGAGCCGCCACGAAGGGCATTCCATCGTGGTCGGCAGCAGGTAGTCCATGAACGACCCGCCGAGGTGGTTGCCGTCGGAGTCGAAGGCCATGACCTGCATGAGCGCCATGCCGATGCCGTCGGCGAGCCCTCCGTGGATCTGCCCTTCGACGATCATCGGGTTGATGCGGACGCCGCAGTCGTCCACGGCCACGAAGTCGCGCACCGTCACCTGGGCGGTGTCCGGATCGACGTCCACGACGCACACGTACGCGCCGAACGGATACGTCAGGTTCGGCGGGTTGTAGACGGTCTCGGCGTCGAGGTGGCCTTCGACGCCCTCCGGCAGTTCCAGATCGGAGTGCGCGGCCATCGCGATCTCGGCGATCGTCGTGCCCGACGTGGGATCGCCCTTGACGAAGAACCGGCCCTTCTCCCACTCCAGATCGCCCGGATCGACCTCCAGCATCGCCGAAGCCACCAGCCGGGCCCGCTCCCGCACCTTGCGGGCCACCACGGCTGTCGCCGCACCCGACACCGGGGTCGAGCGGGAGCCGTAGGTGCCGAGGCCGTACGGCGTCTGGTCGGTGTCGCCGTGGACGACGTCGATGTCCTCGGGCGGAATGCCCAGCTCCTCCGCCACGATCTGCGCGAACGTCGTCTCGTGGCCCTGCCCCTGCGTCTGCACCGAGAGCCGCAGCACCGCCTTGCCCGTCGGATGCACGCGCAGCTCGGCGCCGTCGGCCATGCCGAGTCCCATGATGTCCATGTGGCTGCGCGGTCCCGCGCCGACCGCCTCGGTGAAGAAGCTGACCCCGATGCCCATGAGTTCGCCGCGTTCCCGGCGTCGCTGCTGCTCGTCGCGCAACTCGTCGTAGTGCGCGAGGTCCAGCGCCGCCCGCAGGGCGCGCGGGTAGTCACCCGAGTCGTACTCCCAGCCCGTGCTGCTGCGGTACGGGAACTGCTCGGGCCGCAGCAGGTTGCGCATCCGCAGCTCGGCCGGGTCCATGCCGAGCTCGTGGGCGAGCACGTCCACCATGCGTTCCACCAGGTAGACGGCTTCTGTGATGCGGAACGAGCAGGCGTAGGCGACGCCGCCGGGAGCCTTGTTCGTGTACACGCCGGTGACCTCGCAGTGCGCCGCGCGCAGGTCGTAGGACCCGCTGAACACGCCGAAGAACCCGGCGGGGAACTTGCTCGGCTGAGCGGTGCCGTTGAACGCGCCGTGGTCGGCGAGCACCTTCACCCGCACTCCGAGGATCGTCCCGTCGCTTGTCGCCGCGATCTCGCCGTGCATGTGGTAGTCGCGGGCGAACGACGTGCTCATGAGGTTCTCGGAGCGGTCCTCCACCCACTTCACCGGTTTGCCGGTGACGATCGAGGCCACGATCGCGCAGACGTACCCGGGGTAGATGCCGACCTTGTTGCCGAAACCGCCCCCGATGTCGGGAGAGATCACGCGGATCTTGTGTTCCGGAAGGCCCGCCACCAGCGCGTACAGCGTGCGGTGGGCGTGAGGCGCCTGCGTCGTCGTCCAAATGGTCAGCTTGCCGGTGACCGGGTCCATGTCCGCGACGGCGCCGCACGTCTCCATGGGCGCCGGATGCACGCGCGGATAGATCATGTCCTGGGTGGCCACGACGTCGGCGTCCGCGAACACCCCGTCGGTGGCCGCGCGGTCGCCGGTCTCCCAGTCGAAAATCCGGTTGTCGGTGCGGCCTTCGAGGTCGTCGCGGATCACCGGGGCGTCGCTGTCCAGCGCCCGGCGCGCGTCCACCACCGGCGCGAGCGGCTCGTACTCGACGTCGATGAGTTCGAGCGCGTCGCGAGCGGCGTAGCGGTCCTCGGCCACCACGAACGCGACCTCCTGGCCCTGGAACCGCACCTTGTCCGTGGCCAGCACCGCCTGCACGTCGTGCGACAGCGTGGGCATCCACGCGAGATTCAGACCCTGAAGCGTCTGCCCCGTGATGACGGCCCTCACCTTCGGGTGGGCCTGCGCCGCGCTGGTGTCGAGGGAGACGATCCGCGCGTGGGCGTGAGGGCTGCGGAGCACGGCGCCATGCAGCATCCCCGGCAGCACGACGTCGTCAACGTAGCGGCCGTGGCCGCGCAGGAACCGTTCGTCCTCCTTGCGCGGCATGCTCCCGTGCCCGACAGGGGTCGTGCGCTGCGCGGGGACATCCGTCGTGGTCATGTCTGCACCTCCGAACGCTGCTGCGGGGCCGGGGTGGGGCCGCCCTGTTCGGGAATCGCGTCGGAGACGGCCGACGCGGCTGCCTCGTGTTCGGCCGCCCACCGCACGGAACGCACGATGTTCTCGTAGCCGGTGCAGCGGCACAGCTGGCCGGACAGCGCCTCGCGGATCTCCTCCTCCGACGGCGTGGGGTTGCGGTCCAGCAGCCAGCGGGAGGTCATCATCATCCCCGGTGTGCAGAACCCGCACTGGAGTCCGTGTTCGGCGCGGAAGCCCTCCTGCACGGCGTCGAGCCCCTCCGAGGTCGCGAGCCCCTCGACGGTGCGGATCTCGTGGCGGTCGGCCATCACCGCGAGCACGGTGCACGACTTCACCGGAACGCCGTCCATGAGCACCACGCAGGCGCCGCAGTTCGACGTGTCGCAGCCCCAGTGCGTGCCCGTGAGGCCCAGTTCGTCGCGGAGGAAATGCACGAGCAGCAGCCGGGGCTCGACCGAGCGGGTGTAGGGCTGGCCGTTGACCGTGACGGTGATCTCCATGTCACTCCTCCTGCTCGCGGGGATCGCGATGAGCCTGCCTGCCGCGCCAGCGGTCCACGGCCCTGCGCAGCACCCTCGTGGTGAGGGTGGCGGCGAGGTGGCGCTTGTAGTCGGCGGGGCCGCGCTGGTCGGCGATGGGCGAGCAATGCTCGGCCGCGATCGCGCCCGCCTGCTCGAAGCGCTCGTCGGTGGCGGCCCCTCCGACGAGGTACTCCTCGGCCGCAGGGGCTCCGAAGGAGGGTGCGCCGACGGCGGTCAGCCCGATACCCGCCCACGTGATGTGACCGTCGTCCAACCGCAGCGCCGCACCCGCCGACGCCACGGCCCAGTCGCCGGAGCGGCGTTCCACCTTCGCGTACGCCGAGGCGGACGAGCGGATCGGCACGCGCACCGCCACCAGCAGCTCGCCCTGGTCGAGCACGGTTTCGTAGGGGCCGGTGAAGAACTCCCGCACACGGACCGTGCGGGAGCCGTACGGTCCCTGGATCAACGCCTCGGCGTCGAGCGCCACGAACGCGGCGGCGAGGTCCTCGGAAGGGTCCGCCTGGCACAGCGAGCCGCCGACCGTGCCGCGATTGCGCACGGCGGGGTCGGCGATGACGCGCTCGGCGTCGTGCAGGATCGGGAAATGCTCCCCGACCACGGGCGAGTCGAGCAGGTCGGCGTGCCGCACGAGCGCCCCGATGGTGACGGTGTCGCGGTCGAGGCCGATCCGGGACAGCTCCGTCACCTCGTTGATGTCCACCAGCGCCTCGGGCTGCGCGAGGCGCAACTTCATCATGGGGATCAGCGAGTGCCCACCCGCCACCACCATGCTGTCCTCGCCGAACTTGCCGAGCAGGTCGAGCGCATGCTCGACGCTGGTCGCCTTCTCGTACCGGAACTGCGCGGGCACCTGCATACCCCCAGGCTGTGCCCGGGTCGGCCACGGGGCAACGGCGCGATAAGCGACGCCTTAATCCGATCGGCGTTAACCTGGCGGTGTGTCCGGCGTCACTCCGTCGCGTATGACACTGGGTCAGCTCAGCGCCTTCGTGCTCGTCGCCCGGCTCGGTTCGGTGACCGGCGCCGCCAGGGCGCTCGGGGTCAGCGAACCCGCCGTGTCACAGGCGTTGAGCGCGTTGCGGCACCACCACGGCGACCGGCTCGTCGTCCGCACGGCACAAGGCATGACGCTGACCCCCGCAGGCCGACGGCTCCTGCCCATCGCCTCCCGCATGGTGGAGCTGGGAGCCGACGCCGAAGCGGCCGTCCGCAGTGCGGGCGGCGCGCCCGAGCCGCTGCGGCTGGCGCTCACCAGCACACTCGCCGAATTCGTCGCGGGACCCCTGCTCGAAGCGTTCGGCAGCCGCTGCGGCGACACCGTCGAGGTCTCCTCAGGGCTGGCCACGGCCGAGCAGATGGCCGCACTCGTCAGCCACCACCTCGCCGACGCCGCGCTGGGGCCCGCGCTGCCGGACCCGGAACTGGAGAGCGTTCCCGTGTTCCGCTGCTCGCTCGTGGTGGTCGGACCGGCCGGGGCACGCCACGTTCGTGATCCTTCGGCTTGGCCGTGGCTCGTCGGGCCCTCCGGCGCGGAGGCGGGCAGCGACGTGACCCGGCTGCTGCGGGCGTTGCGGGTGCCCGACGAGCGTGTCCAGGTGTTCTCCAACGAGGCCGCGTCCTGGTCGGCGGCGTCCGACGGCGGCGGGGTGTCGATCGCCGTGGAACACCTGGTGGCGCCGCTGGTGCGGCGGCGCGAACTCACCGTCCTGCCCACCCCGGCGACCCCGATGCCCCTGTGCTGGCACATCACCACCCCGGCGCGGCAACGCTGTTCGGCGGCAGCCGCGTCACTGCGCTACTTCCTCGGCACCCCGGCGGCCATGCAGGTCATGCGCAGGCCGGGCAATGGCGTCCCGCCGTCCCGGTTCCGCCCTCCAGTGCATGTGACGATCTGGTCGTGAGCATCGGCACCGGCCGGACGTGGTTGTCGTCGTGGCGTTCTGGGAGACCCTCCGGCGATTCGCACCGGCATGCGAGAAGGTCCTCGGTGTCGCGGTGGGGCCGCGATCTCCGCCCCGGTCGGGGAAGGTCCTGCTCAAGCGCGTGGAACCCCCTCACCTCGAAGCCGGCGTCCGAGGCGTCACCCCCTCTCTCCGCCGGGCGGCGGATCGGCCCGCTCCGCTTCGACGACCGGCTGCCTCAGGATCGTGCGGAGCTTCTCCGGCGCGACCCTGCGGAAATCGCTGAGATAGATCTCGTGGTGCTTGCCAGCCATCGACAGCCCGTTGGCCGGGATGAACTCGTGGTGCATCCGGTCCAGCACATCGGCCTCGTCGTCGAAGGAACCGACGTGCAGCGTCTGCACACAGCGTCCCTCGGACAGCGTTTCGAGGCGCACGTCGCGCAGGCGCGCCGGGGCGCTTTTGGCCTCGACCTTCTCGACGGCGTCGGCGAACATCGCCTCGTCGATCCAGTCTGGCACCATGATCATGAGCGTCCAGTCCCATGTGGACTTGTCGCGAGCCGTCGTGAACCTGTCCATGTCCCGCGCCCACCACAGCCCCTCCAGTGGCATCACCACGTAGTCACGACCGAGGGCCAAGCTGGCGAACTTCAGCGTGTAGGCCAGCGGGTAGAGCGTCTCGATCGCCTCGGCGAAGGCGGGTGAGGTGTTGGGATCACCATGGCCGTCGATCATGAGGTACCGCAGATCGGGCACATCCACGACGCGGAACGTGCCCCGCCTCGCCCGGTAGGCGTCGATCTCCCGCTTGAAGTCGATCTTGTCGGTCTTGTTTGTCATGGGGCATCAGAACTCGCGCGGCGAGCCACAACCTTTCCGGATCGGCTGCTCGGAAACGACCCGAAACCGGGTCACGACATCGATATCGCACGGCCCCGACAGAAAGCCGAACCGCCGGGGCCGCGGATCGCCGAAAAGGCCCGTTCGGGGCGCCACCCGTCAGCCGTGAGCAGGCGAAGGGACGCCGGAACCGTTGGCGCCGGGTGCCCGCGCAGCGACGTCGGGCGCGGCGTCGTGCCGCTCGACCCGCCCGCCGAACCGCGCCAGGATCGCGGCGACGTCACCGCGACGCGGGTCGAACGGCGCCGTCGCGTCCCTCCGCTCCTCGGCGAGCGCCTGCGTGAGCCGCCCCGCCGCGCCGAAGCCGGACGTCGTCAGCACGGTCAGCGAACTGATGTTCACGGTCCGGTGGTAGCGGGCGACCACATCCACCCTGCTTCGCGCGACCCCGGACACCCGCAGCAGCCACAACACCGCGCCAACAATCATCTGCGCCACAAGCTCGACGAAGGCGAAGGGCAGCAACACCAGCCAGGCCACCACCACGGCGAAGAACCACACGAGGCCGACCAGCTCCATGACGAGTTCCGCCACGAGTTCCATCAGCGACCTCAGCAACGAGTCCTCGCCGGTGCGGTTCTTCTTCCTGCGGGGACGCCCCGACGGCTTGTCCGGCACGAGCGGAGTCACCCGGTAGCGGGCGTAGTTGCGGATCGGGATGTTGACCGGCTGAACCACCCTCCGCCATGGCGACAGCCTGCGCGTGACGGTCCAGGTGGTCCCTGCCGCGTCCGTGATCTTCATTCGGCTATTCAAAAGCAGAGGCCCCGACCGGCGGTCACCGGTCGGGGCCTCGACGGTCCGTCAGCCCTTGGCGATCTTGTCGGCCAGGTTGCGGTCCAGCGTGGCGAGGAACTCCTCCGTGGTCTGGTACGGCGTGTCCTTGCCGACCAGCAGCGCGAGGTCCTTCGTCATCTTGCCGCTCTCGACGGTCTCGATGACGACCCTCTCCAGCGTGTTGGCGAAGCCGACCAGCTCGGAGTTGTTGTCGAGCTTGCCCCGGTGCTCCAGCCCGCGCGTCCACGCGAAGATCGACGCGATTGGGTTGGTGGAGGTGGGCTTGCCCTGCTGGTGCTGGCGGTAGTGGCGGGTCACCGTGCCGTGTGCGGCCTCGGCCTCCACCGTCCTGCCGTCCGGCGTGCGCAGCACGGAGGTCATCAGACCCAGCGAGCCGAAGCCCTGCGCCACCGTGTCGGACTGCACGTCACCGTCGTAGTTCTTGCAGGCCCACACGTAGCCGCCCTCCCACTTCAGGGAAGCCGCCACCATGTCGTCGATGAGCCGGTGCTCGTAGGTCAGCCCCTTCGCCTCGAAGTCGGCCTTGAACTCCTTCTCGTAGATCTCCGCGAAGGTGTCCTTGAACATGCCGTCGTAGGCCTTGAGGATGGTGTTCTTCGTGGACATGTACACCGGCATGCCACGGTCGAGGCCGTACTGGAGCGACGCGCGGGCGAAGTCCTCGATCGACCTGCGGTAGTTGTACATGCCCATGGCCACACCGCCGCCCTCGGGGAAGTTGGCGACCTCCAGCTCCATGGGCTCGGAGCCGTCCTCGGGCGTGTAGGTGATGGTGACCTTGCCGGGGCCGGGAACCTTGAAGTCGCTGGCCTTGTACTGGTCGCCGTGCGCGTGACGGCCGATGATGATCGGCTTGGTCCAGCCGGGTACGAGCCGGGGAATGTTCGAGATGATGATCGGCTCGCGGAAGACGACACCGCCGAGGATGTTGCGGATGGTGCCGTTCGGGCTCCGCCACATCTTCTTGAGGCCGAACTCCTCGACGCGGGCCTCGTCGGGCGTGATGGTGGCGCACTTGACGCCGACACCGTGCTTGGCGATCGCGTTCGCCGCATCGACCGTGATCTGGTCGTCCGTGCGGTCCCGCTCCTCGATACCCAGGTCGTAGTACTCGAGGTTGATGTCGAGGTACGGGTGGATGAGCTTGTCCTTGATGAACTTCCAGATGATGCGGGTCATCTCATCGCCGTCGAGTTCGACAACGGTGCCCTCGACCTTGATCTTGGCCATGAGCGGGAACGCTCCTCTCGCGGGTCTTCGCGGTTCGTCGGCACTTAGCGGTACAAGCGTACTGGTAGACGTGCGCCACATGGCCGCGCACCGGGGTTACCCAGCGGTAATATCGGATTTTTTCTGAACGCAACACCAGGCTAGCCCGTCGGGTCACCCAGCAGGGTGCAGCTCGGCCAGCCGCTCGCTCGCTCCGACTCGCCCACCTCTCGCCGCGCTCCTACCCTCGGAAAGTGCGGAGGTGGTAGGCGATGCGAGCATCCGTGGGAGACACGATCCGCGTCCACGGGCGAACCGTCGGCGCGGGTGAACAGCAGGGCGAGATCATCGAAGTCCGGGGCGAGCACGGCAAGCCGCCGTACCTCGTGCGGTTCTCCGACGGCCACGAGGGCCTCATGTTCCCCGGCCCGGATTGCGAAGTCGAAGCACACGTCGAGTAACGGCACCCCCTTTGAGAACCCCCGGCCACCCAAAGGCCGGGGGTTCTTCTCTGCACACCGTGTCCGCACTTCCCGCACGCGTGTTGGCACTTCTCGCACGGGTGTTGGCATCGCACGATGCAGACACCCGTACACAAACTGCGGACACGAACCGAAGCGTCTCGTGTCCGCACTTCCTGTACGCGTGTCCGCACCTGGTGCACCCGTGTCCGCACCTGGTGCACCGTGTCCGCACCTGACGCACCCGTGTTGGCGCCTGGTACACCCGATACACCTGGGCTCTTGGTTCACATCCGAGCAGCCTTGCGCACTGCCTGCCTTCGGCACACCGCCAAGGCCCGGCACCACCTGGTGCAAACTCATGTCCGTAACCTGCGGACACGCGCGCGGGAACCACCAACTCGCGCGCAGGAAGTGCGGACACGCCCGGGCTGCTTCCGCGCGAGAACTACGGAACCAGAGCAAATTCTCAGGTTTTGCACACGCGCTGCGGAAATCGTCCTTGTCACGACTAAACCGCATCGTGTCCAGCGTCACGCTCACACGGGATGACATCTGGCCGCCGGCTGGTTGAAACTAGACGTCAGATAGATCCAGCGACGACGGCGTCAGGGGCCGCAACGACCCCGCTGGGTTCTCTGTCTTCCCCCAAAAACTCGGCATACCCGGCTTGCGCCGTAGGACTTGATCGATCCAGTTTCGATCCGTAGCCGCCGAACCCGACCATCTTCCCGCACCACCCCGAAGGGAGTCCCGTGCCCATCGCGCTGCTCGCACTCGCGATCGGTGCCTTCGGCATCGGTACCACCGAATTCGTCATGATGGGTGTGCTGCCCGAGATCGCCCGTGACCTCGGTGTTTCCATCCCCGCAGCAGGCAACTTCATCACCGCGTACGCCCTCGGCGTCGTGGTCGGCGCACCTTTGCTCACCGCCGTCGCGGTTCGGCTGTCGCGCAAGACCATGCTGCTGTCCATGATGGGCGTGTTCACAATCAGTAACGCTCTGTTCGCCTTCGCCCCCAGCCTTGAGGCTGGGATGGCCTTCCGGTTCCTCGCCGGACTCCCCCACGGAGCGTTCTTCGGAGCCGGGGCCGTCGTCGCGGCCACCCTCGCCGGCCCGAAACGCAGGGCGAAGGCCGTGTCGATGATGTTCCTCGGCCTGACACTGGCCAACGTCATCGGCGTGCCGGCGGGCACCCTCCTCGGCCAGCAGGTCGGCTGGAGGGCCACGTTCGGTGTCGTCGCGCTCATCGGCGTCGTAGCTCTCGCCGCCATCGCCAAACTCGTCCCCTACCAGCGCCCGACCTCGAACACCTCGCTGCGCGGCGAACTCAGCGCGTTCCGCAAGCCCCAGGTGTGGTTCGCGCTCGCCATCGTCACATTCGGGCTCGGCGGCGGCTTCGCCAGCCTGAGCTACGTGGCCCCCGTGCTGACGGACGTGTCCGGGTACGACGGCACCAGCGTCACGCTCCTGCTCTCGCTGGCCGGGCTCGGCATGACCGTCGGCAACGTCCTCGGCGGCAGGCTCGCCGACCGGTTCCCGCTGCCCGGTCTCTACGGCGCGCTCACCGCTCTGGCCGTGCTGCTGCTGACGTTCACCGTCACGGCGAACAGCAAGATCGGCGCGGCCGTGACGCTGTTCCTCGTCGGCATGGCGTCGTTCATGGTCGGCCCAATGATGCAGGCCAGGATCATGGAGAAGGCCGGTGGCGCGAAGTCAATGGTGTCCGCCGCCGTGCAGTCGGCTTTCAACATCGCCAATTCGATCGGCGCCTACCTCGGAGGTCTCGCCATCGCCGGTGGCTTCGGCCTCGTGTCCCCCAATGTGGTTGGTGCCATGCTGGCCGTCGTCGGCATCACGCTGACAGTGGCGTCCAGCCTCTTCGACCGCAGGCGGACCCCCGCCCCCGCCCCTACGGTCGAGGACGACGAGCCCGACATCGCGCTCGTCCGGGTGTCCCGGCCCGAACCCGTCGCGGCGTGATTCCCCTGTACACGTCGTGAACCGCCCGGCAAGGGGCGTTTCGGCCATCCCCCCGTCATGGCCGAGACGCCCCTTCCGGCGTTTCGGGCACGTTCTCGGGAAACATCCGGCGCCGGAACTCCCGGAAAGCGCCACACCATCGCCGGCACCGAACCGCTGAGGAAGTCGGCAGCCTCCTTCGTCAACGGGTCGCGATGCGGCCGTGGCAGACCGAAGACATGGCGCGAGACGAACAGTGGGATCACGTTGACGACCGGCGCCACGGCACCGACGGCGAAGAACAACGCCGCCTCGTGCGGCCGTTTTCGACCGCCCCTCCGCCGAAAGCGACCACTCGCGGTTGCCGCACAGACGACGCGATCATCAGCACCAGGATTTGCGATACCTTTGGCCGTCGTGGGCTGCTCCACTAGCACCGCGATTGTCGGCAGGTCCCGAAAACCGCGTTGTCGATGACGAACGTGGACGCGCCGACGGTGGCGAACCCGACTCGGCATCCCTGCCCGCAGGCCCAGCCATCGGTTCAGCGCAATGGTCCACCGGTGATCGTCAGTGCGACGAACAGGATCAACAACCCGAGCCCCGCGTAGCTGATCACGTCAACGGTTCGCGTCCGGATGGCCAACAGCGTCAGGTTCCGGTGCGCCAGCGCCGCCCTGAGCACCGCGGCCACGAGCAGCGCGCCGCCGATGAGCACAGCGCCCTCCCGCCAGTGATACATCGCGATGCGCAACAGCCCGAATGCCACCAGTGCCAGAACGATGGCGAACGGCAGGTACTCCAGCACCACGCCCGGCGACCTGCGGGGCTTGCGGGTCTCCACGGCGCTGCTCACGGCCGCGCGACCCGCTCGGCGGCCTCGACGACGTTGGACACCAACATCGCCCTGGTCATCGGGCCGACCCCGCCCGGATTCGGCGCGACGAAACCCGCGACCTCCTCGACGCCCCGCGCCACGTCGCCGGTGAGCTTGCCGTCCATCCTCGACACACCCACGTCGAGCACCGCGGCTCCCGGCTTGACCATCTCCGCGGTGATGAGCCCCGGCGAACCGGCTGCCGCGATCACGACATCCGCGCGCCGTACCTCGGCCGCGAGGTCGCGCGTGCCCGTGTGGCACAGCGTCACGGTGGCGTTCACGTCGCGGCGGGTCAGCAGCAGACCCATCGTCCTGCCGACGGTGATGCCACGGCCGACGACGGTGATCTGGGCGCCGTTCAACGGCACGTCGTAGCGGCGCAGCAGCTCGATGATGCCCAGCGGCGTGCACGGCAGGAACCCGGGCTCGTTCAGCACGAGCCGTCCGAGGCTCAGCGGCGCGAGCCCGTCGGCGTCCTTCGCCGGGTCGATGCGGTCGAGGACGGCACCCGAGTCGAGGTGCTTCGGCAGGGGAAGCTGCACGATGTAGCCGCTACAGGCCGGGTCGGCGTTGAGTTCGTCGATCACGGCGTGCAGCTCGGCCTGCGAGATGTCCGATGGCAGGTCTTTGCGGATGGAATTGACGCCGACCTTCGCGCAGTCGGCATGCTTCATCTTCACGTAGGCCTGCGACCCGGGATCGTCGCCGACGAGCACGGTCGCAAGGCCAGGAGTGCGGCCCTGCTCGCGCAGTGCGGACACCCTCGGTGCCAGCTCCGCGAAGATCGCGTCCTTGGTGGCCCTGCCGTCGAGAATCATCGCCGTCACGGCGCTGATTCTTCCAAAGGCCGCCCGCCATCCTGTCGGCCGCCCACCGTGGCCACCGCCACGGCCACCAGCGACCTTCCGGCGTCACAGGGCTGACACCGCCCGCCGTCGCCGGAGCGGCCAGGTCGAGCACACGGAGCCGATGAGCTGCCCTCCACCGAGGCAGGGCCAGCACACCTCGGCAGGGCGAAGCAAGGGGAAGGCCACGACAGCACGCCCGGCGTCGAAGGAGAGACAGCTGCGAGGGCAGCGTCCCCCGAGCTGTCGGCCCGGTGCACCATTGATCCGGCTCTCCGCAGCCAGGCCGGCTCCCGCCCCGACGGCGACGACCAGGCCCGGCAACTCTCGGCGTCGGCCACTCGATCGGAATGACACGTCCGGGGTCCGCCTGCCCGCCAACGGGCACGTTCCGTAGCTGTTACGCCCCGCCGTTGGTCGCTATCCCATTCCGAGGTTGCTTCGATCCGGTGAAATGTGGCGCTCCGCACTCGGTTATCCGGCTCGCAGCCCGTAAGTTGCCGGATGGACCGCGATGATGTGCACATGTGCCGTGCATCAGCGGCGTTCATTGGCCAAGATGTTTGGCGTGGCTCTACCGACCCAGCTGAACGCAACCGAGCAGGACACCCTGGTCAAGCAGATCGGCCTCGCCTTGCTGCGGGCCGCTCCCCGTGACTGGCGCCGGGTGACCGTCGAGTATCGCGCCGTGGGGAGGTACCACGAACTGACAGGCGACGTCGGCCTCGCCGACGGAACCACCCAGGAGTGGGTCGCCACCCACGACATCGCCAGCCTGTTCGGCCGGTTGCGCGCCGGTATGTACCGGGAGGGAAGGGGCACCTGGTTCAACGCCCGCTACCAGCTCGACCACCCTTCGAGTTACAACCTCGAGTACGACAGGGAAGAGCCGGTCTGGGATCTCGCCCCACCGCCCCAGGCATACGCGGACGAGCTGCGCATGTTCCCTCGCTCCGAGGACAACGTGCCCGACTGGCTGATGCGCCGGATGGCGGGGCTCGGCCCTGAACGTCCCGGCCCCCGATTCCGCATGGCCCGCATCTTCGACGGCGCAGGCGCGGGCGGGCGTCCCGTGGTCAACCGGCCCGAGCTGGACGTCGAGGAGCAGGACAGGCTGCTCGACTACCTCGACGGCGCGCCCGTGATCGTGCCAGGCAGGGGATACGACCTCGACCGGCTCGCGGCCAACCCCGAGAGCACCGTGCCCATCGCATTCCACAGTGACGGCCTGTGGATCTGGCCTGCCGCCGTGAACTTCTACCTGCGCGAGTACGGCATCTCCCCCGAACCTGATCTTGTGCAGCACATCCGCGCGAACGGGTTCAGCATTCCCGACGTGCCCGACGCCGTGCGCCAGGCAGCGGCGGCCCACGTCTCCCGTGGTGCCGCGCCAGGGCCACAGCGTCCCGCTCCTCCGGCGCCCGAACCGGAACAGCACGCCGAGCAAGCCGAAGCCCCCCAGCACGCACCAGCCGAGCAGCATCCCGAGCCCGCACCGTACGAGGAAGAGCATCCCGAGAGCGACGCCGAACGCACTCAGCTCGCCGCACCGGTGCCAGCACCTCCACAGGACTTCGGCTCCGAGCGGCAGCACGAGGAGCACGACGAACGGCACCTTGAGGAAAGCGACGCCGAACGCACCCGCATCGCCGCTCCACCGCGCTTCGCCGACGAGGAGGCGACCGGCGAGGACACCCGCTACCACGAGGAGCACTACGACGAGGGCGCCTACGAGGAACAGCGGTACGACGAGGAGTACGAACAAGATCGGTACGGGCAGGAACCGGAGGAACCGTACGAGGAGCAGGCGTACGAGCAAGACGCCTACGACGACCGCGAGTTCCACGACCACCCACCGCGGTCCGAGCGCCCCATCGACGACGCGGCGACCACGTTCACCCCGGCCGCGGCCCTCGACGACGGGCCGCCCACGACCATCACCCCTGCCCAGCCTGCGGCAGGCACCCCTGCCCAGCCGGAGCTCGAACCCGAAGAGCCTCGCACGCCCGAACCCGCGGCCCGCCAACGCGCCGACGACCAAGCTCCCCCCGCGCCCGACTACGACGACGGTCCGCCCACGGAGTACTCGCCCGGCCCGCTCGTCTACGACGAGCCGGTGCTGGACGACCTTCAGGACCGGCTCAGTGAGCTGGGAGTGCCCGCGACGGTCTACCGCATCGGCGAACCCGCCGAGCGCGGCTGGGCGCTGGAGGAAGCCGGTGAGGGCTGGCGCGTCGGCTGGTACGACGACAAGCAACTGACCAGCCCCGCCGTGTTCGGCGACGTGGAGGACGCGGCGGCGTTCATGCTCGGCAAGCTGCTGCTCGCACCCGAGGGTGTGGCGCGGCAGGCACCACCGCAGCGCGGGCCAGGCGGCGCGGTACCACCCCGGCAGCCTGCGCCACCGGAGCGGCAGGCTCCGCCCCAGCCGCCCCAGCCGCCCCAGCGGATCACCGCGACACTGCCCTCCGACGTCGCCACGGGGGCGCGCCCGCCAGGCCCTGCCGAGCAGCAGAGCGAGCAGCGTGGCCCCACCCCGCCGAGGGAGGAACCCCGCAGGCAGCCCGTGCCGCCACAGGCGCAGCCCCCGTCTCCCCCGCCGCCGCAGCAGCCTCAGGGCGGGCCCACACCACCGGCCCCTGCCGCTCCCCGCGAGGCACAGGCCCCGCAGAACGGTCAGGGCGCACAGGGCGGCCAGGGCAAGGGCAACCAGCAGTGGCCCATCCAGCCGATGCAGGGAGAGCCGCCGCTCACGCTGTTCCGGGGCAAGGAGATGCGCGAGCTCCCCGTAGGCAGCGAACTCGACCGCTTCGGCGGGCCGAACGGCAACCTCACCTACGCGGCTGGGACCCCGTTCGAGGAGCGCTCGCTGGTGCCCGAGTGGGTCAACCGCCCCTACCACGTGTATCGCGTGCAACGTCCCATCCGAGCACTGGCGGGTGTGGCCATCCCGTGGTTCAACCAGCCGGGAGGTGGCGCGGCCTACCTGTTGCCGGCGTCGATCGAGGAACTGCTCGCCGACGGCGACCTGATCGAATTGGAGCCCGGCGAGCCGCCGGTGGACTGAACGGCCGAGAAGGGCGTTGCCCGCGGTCACCGGAAGTTCCTCGAGGCCGTGGGCACCCCGAGCGTCAGCCGCTGAAGCCGGTCGGCGCGCAGGCTCACGACCCCGTCCGCGCGCTCGACGACGCCCCGCACCAGCAGGGCGGGACTTGATCGCGCGACCCTGTGGTAGCGCTGCCACAACCCGCTCGTACAGACGACGTTGACCATGCCCGTCTCGTCCTCGAGATTGAGGAACGTGATCCCGCCTGCCGTTCCCGGACGCTGCCGGTGGGTCACAGCCCCGCCGACGAGGACGCGCGTGCCGGTCTCGACGTGTCGCAATCGCTCGGCGGGCACCACACCCAGCGCGTCGAGACGCTCCCGGATGAACTCGGTGGGGAAGCTGCCGGGAGAAAGCCCCGTGGCCCACACATCGGCGACGGCGATCTCCAGGCCGTCCATTCCCGGCAGCATGGGCGCCGCGGCGCCGGGATTGCCGGGAAGTTTCTCCGGCCGCTCCTGCGCCACCGCGCCGGCCGCCCACAGCGCCTTGCGCCGGTCCGCCTCGAAACATCCGAACGCGCCGGCCGTGGCCAGCGCCTCCACCTGCGGCGTGGTCAGCCGAACGCGACGGGCCACGTCGGCCATGTCGAGGAACGGCCCGTGCCGTTGCCGCTCCGACACCAGTTTCCCAGCGGGGCCCGCACCGAGGGAACGCACCGAGGCGAGGCCAAGCCGCACGGCGTGCCCCTGCCTTCCCTCACCCCCCGGCTCCAGGGTGGAATGGGCCAGGCTCGCGTTCACGTCGGGACCGCGCACCGTGACGCCGTGCCTGCGTGCGTCGGTCACCAGCGACTGCGGCGAGTAGAACCCCATCGGCTGCGCCCGCAACAGGCCCGCGAGGAAAGCATCCGGGTGGTAGCGCTTGAAGTAGGCGCTCGCGAACACCAGGTAGGCGAAGCTCAGTGCGTGGCTTTCGGGGAAGCCGTAACTGGCGAACGCCTTCATCTTCAGGAAGATGCGCTCGGCCAGTTCGTGATCGACGCCGTTGCGGGCCGCGCCCTCGTAGAACCGCTGTCGCAGCCGCTCCATCTTCCTGCTCGACCGCTTCGAGCCCATCGCGTGCCGCAGCGCGTCGGCCTCTGCGGCCGTGAAGTCGGCGACGTCGAGCGCTATCTGCATCAACTGTTCCTGGAACAACGGCACCCCGAGCGTCTTGCCCAGCGCGTTCTCCAGCAGCGGATGGTCGTGCTCCCAGGACTCCTTGCCGGTGTAGCGGCGGATGTACGGGTGCACGGAGCCGCCCTGGATCGGCCCCGGCCGGATCAACGCCACCTCGATGGCGAGGTCGTAGAACTTCTTCGGCGCCAGCCGGGGCAGTGTGGCGAGTTGTGCCCTGCTCTCCACCTGGAACACACCGATGGCATCGGCCCTGCGCAGCATGGCGTAGACCTCGTCGTCCTCCAGGTCGAGGTCGGCGAGGTTGATCCGCTCGCCCTTGTGCTCGGCCACGAGATCCACCATGTAGTGCAGCGCCGACAACATCCCCAGCCCGAGCAGGTCGAACTTCACCAGCCCGACCGACGCGCAGTCGTCCTTCTCCCACTGCAGGACGCTGCGCCCCGGCATCCTGGCCCACTCCACGGGGCACACCTCGCTCACCGGGCGATCGCAGATCACCATGCCCCCCGAATGGATGCCGAGATGGCGGGGGAAATCCTCCAGCGAGGCAGCGAGTTCCAGCACGTTCTCAGGAATGTCGTGCTCGCTGGGACTGTGCACCTGACGCAGCGGCCCCCACCTGTCGATCTGCTTGCTCCAGGCATCCTGCTGTCCCGGTGAATGGCCGAGCGCTCTCGCCGCGTCCCGCACCGCCGAGCGGGCCCGGTAGGTGATCACGTTGGCCACTTGTGCGGTGCGCAACCTGCCGTGTTTGGCGTAGACGTACTGGATGACCTTCTCGCGCTGGTCGGACTCGATGTCGAGATCGATGTCCGGGTAACCGTCGCGGTCGGGTGCGAGGAACCGTTCGAACAGCAACCGCCACCGCACCGGATCGACCTTGGTGATTCCCAGTGCGTAGCAGACGGCGGAGTTCGCGGCGGAGCCCCGGCCCTGGCACAGGATGTCGTTGCGTCGGCAGAACCGCACGATGTCCCACACGATCAGGAAGTAACCGGGGAATCCGAGCCGTTCGATCACGTCGAGTTCGTGGTCGAGCTGCCGGTACGCCTCGGGGTTCCGCTCCCGCGGTCCATACCGCTCCGCCGCACCCGCGAATGTGCGTTCCCGCAGGAAGCTCGCCTCGTCGTGCCCCTCCGGGACCTCGAACGGAGGAAGGTCCGGCGCGACGAGGTGGAGTTGGAACGCGCACTCCGTACCCAGTAGGGCAGCCCGCTGCACGGCTCCCGGATATCGGGCGAACCTCCTGGCCATCTCGGCACCCGACCTCAGGTGTGCCGCCGGGCCGGACGGCAGCCAGCCCTCCAGCTCGTCGAGTCCGCGCCGGGCGCGGATGGCGGCAAGCGCCTGGGCCAGATATCCGCGTTGCGGGGTGGCGTAGTGCACCACGTTGGTGGCCACGGTGGGGAGCCCGAGTTCGGCGGCGATACCGGCGAGGACGTCGTTGTGGGTGCTGTCCAGTGGATTCCCGTGGTCGATCAGCTCGACGTGGACGTTGTCGCGCCCGAACCGTTCGACGAGCTGCCGCAGCCGTACCGTCGCCGCGTCGGGGCCGCCGTCGGCGAGGGCACGGCGCACCGCGCCCTTCCGGCAACCGGTGAGTACCACACAGTGGCCCGCGACCTCCTCGGCCACGGCGTCGAGGTCGTAGACCGGTCGTCCCTTCTCGGCCCGGTCGCCCGTCCCCGGGGAACCGTCGGCGGCATCGTGACCGGCGAGCTGACCCGCCGTCACCGCCCGGCACAGGCTCGCGTACCCGTCTTGCCCTTTCGCCAGCAGCAGCAGGTGCTCGCCCTCGGGGTCGGCCACACCGTTCTGCGGCGCGGACAGGCCGAGGCTGAGTTCGGTGCCGAACACGGTGCGCATGCCCACTTCCCGCGCCGCCTCGGCGAACCGGGCCACGCCGTACATGCCGTCGTGGTCGGTGAGGGCGACGGCGTCGAGCCCCAACCTGGCCGCCTCCTCCACGATCTCCTCGGGATGGCTCGCGCCGTCGAGGAAACTGAAGTTCGAATGGCAGTGCAGCTCCGCGTACGGCACGCGGGTGGCCGCGCCTGTGTCGTCGGAGCCTCGCGACGACGCCAGTTCGACGGGACGCACGTACTCCTGCCGCCGCCGGGTCCAGGCGGGGCTGTCGTTGCCGTCGCCGAGGTTGTCGGACGGCTCGATGCGTCCGGCCAGCGCCCGTTCGAGCTCCCGCCACGGCACCGGCGGGTTGTTCCAGCCCATGTCCAGTCGTCCTCGGTTTCTTCCTTGATCTCGTTCCTGATTTCTTTCCGCTCGCGTCCGCTAGTCGTACGTCCCCTCCACCACCCACGCCGGACCACGGCCTGGTTCGGCGCTCCACCGGAGCAGGAACGCTTCCACCTGCCCTGCCGACTCACCCGGCCCTGCCGACTCACCCGGCCCTGCCGACTCACCCGGCCCTGCCGACTCACCCGGGCCTGCTGCTTCACCCCGCCATACCGGCTCGCCCCGGCCCGCAGCCTCAGTCGGCTCGCCTTGTCCGCGCCGTTCGGCGTCGAGCACCACTTGCAGGCGAGCATGCGCACCCTCGCCGTCCGGTGCCCACCAGCGGGCCTGCACCACCCATGGCCCCGCCCACTCGACGACCTGACGGGGACCGCCGTCACCGAAGGCCACCTGAGACGGGGCCGCCGTGACCTCGTTGCGCGCGGTGATGCCCACCTCTGTGCCGTCGGCTGCTGTCACGACAGCGGCGGGAGGCGGGTCGTGGACCGTGGCAGGGGACGGAGCGGGCAGCCGTCCCGGCCACGGCGCGTCGCCCTTGTCGGCGGGCTCGCCAGGTGAACGCCGCTCGCCCCACGGCACCAACCGCACCCGTTCGCCCGGCCCCCGGCCGCCTTCCAGCACAGCCGTGACGACACCCTCCGGGCCCAGCAACCCCTGCACATGCACCAGCGACCTGCCCGCGCGGTCGGACTCGGGGGTGTGCTCGGCCGCGCCCCCACCCGGCCACAACCCCAGTTGCAGCGACTCCCCCTCCACGAGCTCCTCGGGGACCAAGCGCAGCAGGCTCACCCCCGCCGTTGGGCGGTTGCCGTCTCCCGTCCGCAGCCAGCCCTCGAACTGCCAGCGGACGCGGTCGGCGACCCCGTCCGCGGTGAGTGGCTCGGCACAGCGCCAGACCCTGCCCAGTTCCTCACCGTTCTCCGTGGTGGCGTAGATCCCCAGCCGAGTGCAGGCCAGTCCCCGTGCGGCCAGCCCGGAGTGGAACCGCGTCGCCAGTGTCCTCGCCGTGAACGCCGCCGTATCCACCCGATCCAGCGCGGGGTCGAACGACTCGACGAGTTCCAGTTCCGGCGGTGGGGTTCGCCGGAAGGGCGGCCGTTCGTCACGGCCTCTCGCCAGCCGGTGAGCCACGAGGCCGGTCAGGCCGAACCGGGCTGTGACGTCGCGTTCGGCGAGCGCCGCGAAGGCACCGATGGTCCGCAGGCCGAGCCTGCGCAGCAGGTCAACCAGTTCCGCCCGTTCCGATCCTGGCTGGTCGAGTTCGGCGATGTTCAACGGCGCAAGGAACTCCGGAGTGGCACCGGGTTCCACGAACACCCCGCGTTGTGCCGCCACTGTGGCGGCGAACAACCCGTCGGCGATACCGATCTGACACTCCACACCCGCGTGAGCGGCGACGTGGTCCATCAACTGTTCGGCAAGCGGCAGTTCTCCCCCGAAGTAGGCGGTGGCCCCGCCGACAGGCACCGCCACGAGCCCCGGCCGCACGACCTCGACACCGACGACGAGTTCCTCCACCGCCGAGGCAACGGACTCGAACAGCCGCGCATCCCTGTCCTCGTCGGCGGTGAACACCGTCAGCTCGGGGCACCGTGACTGCGCCTCCCTGCGGCGCATCCCGCTGACGACCCCGGCTTTGCGGGCAGCGGGAGAGCACGACACGACGCGGTTGCCCGCGACAACGGCAGCAGCGGAAGCGCTGTGGGGAGACACCCTCGCCGAGGCGCAGGCCGCCACCACAGACCAGTCAGGGCACCACAAGACCAGCCGCCGCGCAGGGGCGGAGAGGGACACCCCTGAAGGTGCGGAAGGCACAGAAGATCCTGAAGACACCGCCGCTCCCGAAGGCACGGAAGGTGCCGACGACGCCGAAGGCGCTGATGACACCGGGGATCCTGGAGGCGCGGTCCTGGTCATCCGACCTCCCTCACCGGCAGTGCCGGAGCGGGGACGGCCACACCGGCGACCGTGGTGGAGGAAGCAGAGGAAGGAGCGGGCCCAGACACCCGTGCCACGCCGTCCGGCCCCGGCAGCAATACCGTGGCCCGTGTCGGCCGAGCCAGAGCCGCCCTACCTGTGGCTTCGACTACCACTTCCCTGGCGCGCAGGTAACCGTAGCCGCCGTCGGTGCCGGTCCACCGCACCGTCCGGCACCTCAACTCGACTTCCGCGCCCGGCCACGCTCCGAGGGAAAGCAGTACCGCGCCACGCTGCCGCGCCCTGGCCGACAACCGCCGCGCGAGTGTCTCGCCGCCTTTCCCTTGAGGAGGACGCGCCGCCACGAGGTCGAGCCCGTCGAGCAGGGCGGCGGTGACCGCCGGGAACTCCGCGCCAGGGTAGGGAACCAGCGCGAACCTGCTGAGTTCCACCCCGAGTTCCTCGGCGGCCACCAAGCCCAGCCGCGGCAACCCCACCACCGCGGCCCATGACCCCCGCGCCGTCGCCTCGGCGAGCAGGGTGAGCAGAAGTGACGTCGAGCCCCTGACCGACACCGTGCTACCCCGGCGCAACCCCTCATGGGGCAGCAGCCCGGCGAGAGCGGGCGCCACGGGGAGCACCTGCCCCGCCGCCTTCGCGTGCACAGCGGCATCGGCCACAGCGCTGGCCGTGCTCACCCCCGGCAGTGACGCCAGCCGAGCGACGGTACCCCTGGAAACTCCCGTTCGCTCTGGCCGGAACCTCGTCACCGACCCCTGGGATACGCCCACGGGCGAGCCTTCGGACATCGACCTCACCTCCCCTCACACCGACTTCGCGTCTGCCGATCCGGAAGCGAATCGACGGACGTGGGTTACGCCGCGGGGAAGACGGCAATCGAACGCATGTTCGACAGCCTCAGTAAACGACGGTGCCCCCGCACTGTCAAGCGGGGGCACCGGGTCGAGTGATGCAGAACGCGCTGCTCAGCGCAGTGAACCGAAGAACTTCCTCAGGTCCGCCACCATCAGGTCGGGTACCTGATGCGCTGCGTAGTGACCACCGCGCTCCAGTTCGGTCCAGTGCACGAGCTTCGAGTGGTCCCGCTCGGCGAAACGCCGGATCGTCTGGAAGTCCTCCGGCGGCATGGCCAGCCCCATCGGCACGGCGGTCGGCTCGGTGGCAGGTTCGACGCGAGCGTTCTCGTAGTAGAACCGGGCCGCCGAGGCCGCTGTCCTGGTGAACCAGTACAGCGTCACGTTATCGAGCGTGAAATCCGGGTCCACGGCCTCGCCGAAGAGCTGCCCGTTCCACGCGAGCTGCCCGACGGGCGAGTCCTGCAACGCGAACGCCAGCGTCTGCGGCTGCTGCGATTGCAGCGTATTGAACGCGCCCATCTTCTCCCAGAACCAGTTCAGGTGCTTCAGCGCGGCGGCCTCCTGCTCGGAGAGATCCGTCATCTCGGCGGGATCGCCGCTCGGGAAGGAGAAGATCTGGGTGACGTGCACGCCGACCACGTTGTCCGGGGCGATCCTGCCCACCTCGGGCGACACGATGGACCCGCCGTCGTTACCCACGGCGCCGTACCGGGTGTAGCCCAGCCTGCTCATCAGCTCGGCCCACGCCGCCGCGACGCGCCGGACGTTCCAGCCCTTCTCCTGCGTCGGCCCAGAGAACCCGAAGCCGGGCACCGACGGAATCACCACGTGGAACGCCTGCGAGGGGTCGCCGCCGTGCGCCCTCGGGTTGGTGAGCGGCTCGATCAGGTCGAGGTACTCGACGAACGAGCCTGGCCAGCCGTGCGTGAGGATGAGCGGCAACGCGTCGGGCTCCGGCGAGGTGACGTGCAGGAAGTGGATGTTCTGCCCGTCGATCTCGGTGGTGAACTGCGGGTAGGCGTTGACCCGCTGTTCGAACGCCCTCCAGTCGTAGCCGTCGGCCCAGTACTCGGCGAGCGTGCGCACGTAGTCCACGGTGACGCCGTAGTCGCCGCCCACGCCGGGAAGCTCGTCGGGGAACCTCGCCGCGCGGACCCTGGCTCGCAGGTCGTCCAGGTCGGCCTGCGGAACGTCGATGCGGAAGGGGCGGATGTCGGTGCTGTTCGTCATGTCTGCAAAGCTACGGCGCCTTTAGGCACACTTCGTTCCTAAAGAAGAGGGACACTGAAAAAATGTTGGAAACTTCGGCACGCCTGCTGCGACTGCTCGCCCTGCTTCAAACACCGCGCGAGTGGCGGGGAACGGAATTGGCCACCCGGCTGGACGTCTCTCCTCGCACCGTGCGCAACGACATCGAACGGCTCCGCACGCTCGGCTACCCCGTCCACGCCACCCGCGGTTCCTCCGGCGGCTACCGCCTCGAAGCGGGCGCGAACGTGCCGCCCCTGCTGCTCGACGACGACGAGGCGGTGGCCGTGGCCGTCGGTCTCCGCACGGCCGCGGGAGGCAGCATCACCGGCATCGAGGAGACCTCCCTGCGCGCGCTGGCCAAACTCGAACGCGTCCTGCCCTCACGGTTGCGGCACCGGTTGAACGCGCTCACCACGTACACCACGGCCGTACCGAGGGACGACCGCGGCCCGACCGTGAACGCGGACGTGCTCACCACCCTGGTCACGGCGGCACGCGACCACGAGATCCTTCGCTTCGACTACCGCGCCCACGACGGCGAACAGTCCCGGCGCATCACCGAACCACACCGGGTCGTCACGTGGGGGCGGCGCTGGTATCTGCTGGCCTGGGACGTCGAGCGCGAGGACTGGCGGACCTACCGTGTCGATCGGATGACACCGAAGATCCCCACGGGGCCACGGTTCACCCCGCGCGAGATCCCCGGTGGCGACGCGGCCGCGCACGTCTCCCGTGGCGTGTCGTCGGCGGCGTGGCGCCATCGCGCCAGCGTCGTGGTGCACGCCCCTGCCGCGAAGGTCACCGAACGCCTCTCCCCCGCCGTCGGCGTCGTGGAGGCCATCGACGAACACACGTGCGTGCTGCACACGGGCGCCGACACGGTGGAGGTCCTCGCCGTCTATCTCGGCCTGCTCGGCGCGCCCTTCGAGGTCACGGACCCACCCGAGCTGGTGGCACACGTGCGGGAGCTGGCGTCCCGGTACGCGGCGGCGACCCCGTCAGGAAAGAACGAGGTCGGCACCTGAGCACGCGGGGATTTCAATCGACGTCCTCGGGCATCCGCAGGTGTCAGTGGGTGAAATGCCGGGTTCCGGTGAAGTAGACCGTGGCTCCCACGGCCTCGGCCGCGGCGATCACTTCCGCGTCCCTCACCGAACCGCCGGGCTGCACCACCGCGCGCACACCGGCGTCGAGCAGCACCTGGAGCCCGTCGGGGAACGGGAAGAACGCGTCCGAGGCCGCCACAGCGTCCTTCGCGCGCTCGCCTGCCCTGCTCACGGCCAGCCGTGCCGCGTCAACGCGGTTCACCTGGCCCATCCCCACACCCACGGTGGCCTGGCCGTGCGCGAGCAGGATCGCGTTCGACTTCACCGACCTGATCGCTCGCCACGCGAACGCCAGGTCGGCCAGGGCCGCGGCGTCGGCGGGCTCGCCGGTGGCGAGTGTCCAGTTGGCCACGTCGTCGCCCTCGGCGTCGATGCGGTCGGCGGTCTGCACGAGCACACCACCGGAGATCGGCCTCAGCTCCGTTTCCTCGGAGCCGAGGCGATCCGGAAGGCGCAGCAACCGGATGTTCTTCTTGCGCCGCAACACTTCCAGTGCGTCGTCGTCGAAGCCGGGTGCGAGCACGACCTCGGTGAACACGTCCGCGATCTGCTCCGCCATCTCCAGGGTCACCGGCCGGTTGGCCGCGATCACCCCGCCGAAGGCCGACACCGGGTCACACGCGTGTGCCTTCCGATGCGCGTCGGCGATGTCCACCCCCACCGCGATGCCGCACGGGTTGGCGTGCTTGATGATCGCCACGGCCGGGTCGGTGAAGTCGAACGCCGCCCTGCGCGCCGAATCGGTGTCAACGTAGTTGTTGTACGACATCTCCTTGCCGTGCAACTGCTCGGCGTATGCGAGGCCACCACCGTCCTTGCCGCGGTAGATCGCGGCCCGCTGGTGCGGGTTCTCGCCGTAGCGCAGTACGGCGTGACGCTGCCAGGAACCACCGAGGAAGCTGGGGAAACCGCTCTCGCTCGCCTCGGCGTCGGGCGCATAGGAACTCGCGAACCACGACGCCACCGCCGTGTCGTAGGCGGCGGTGTGTGCGAAGGCCTCCGCCGCGAGACGGCGGCGCTCTTCGAGGTCGAACCCACCGTCACGCACCCGCTGAAGCACCCAGTCGTACCGCGACGGGTCCACGACGACCGCGACGCTCGCATGGTTCTTCGCCGCCGCGCGCACCATCGCGGGGCCACCGATGTCGATGTTCTCGACGCAGTCGTCCGGCCCCGCCCCCGATGCGACCGTGCTCTCGAACGGGTACAGATTCACCACGAGCAGCTCGAACGGAGCGATGTCGAGCGAACGCAGCTGAGCGAGGTGGTCCTCGCGTGTCGTGTCGGCGAGCAACCCGGCGTGCACCCTCGGGTGCAGCGTCTTCACCCTGCCGTCGAACGACTCCGGGAACCCGGTGACCTCCTCGACCGGCGTCACGGGCACACCCGCCGCGGCGATGACCTTCGCCGTTCCGCCCGTCGAGACGATCTCGACCCCCGCCGCGTGCAGCCCGGTGGCCAGTTCCAGCAGCCCGCTCTTGTCGGACACACCGATCAACGCACGCCGCACGGGCCGCCTGCCCGCCTCCGGGGTCCGCTCGCTCACGAGAACCTCACCTTCCGTCCGTCCACAGTGCATCCGGCACGACCAAGTTTCGCGATGACGTCCACGAGAAGCCTGCGCTCCACGGCCTTGATGCGCTCGTGCAGCGTCGCCTCGTCGTCGCCCTGCTCCACGGCGACGGCCTCCTGCGCGATGATCGGCCCGGTGTCCACACCGGCGTCAACGAAATGGACCGTGCAGCCGGTGACCTTGACGCCGAGTTCCAGCGCGTCCGCGACGGCACGGATGCCGGGAAACGCGGGAAGCAGAGCGGGGTGCGTGTTCACGACCCTGTTGGGAAAGCGGGCGAGGAATTCAGGCCCGAGGATCTTGAGGAAACCAGCCGAGACGACGAGGTCGGGATCGTGGGCGGCCACGGCCTCGGTGAGGGCCTTGTCCCACGCCGCCCGATCGGGATGGTCGCCGACCTTCACCGTGAACGTCGGCACGCCGGCACTCTCGGCCCTGGCGAGTGCCCGCACCGCCTCGCGGTCGGTTCCCACCGCCACGACCTCGGCCGGGTAGGACTCCTCGGCCGCCGCGTCGAGCACGGCCTGCAAAAGAGTTCCCGAACCGGAGGCGAGGACCACCGTCCTCGCCCGCGCCGGAAGCTGCAAACGGATAGCCAGTGGGATCTCCTCGCCGGGCGTGCGCCGTGCGCACGGCAACTGAGCTGGTGACACCAACCCTAAAGGCCGCGCCGCCGACCTTGCCGCCGAGGGGTGCGACGGGAACTGGTGTTGCCGCCGGTCAGCCACGCCACGACGCTGCCGGGCACGACGACGAGCCCGAACGCGGTGAGCGAGAACACCTCGGCTCGCAGCGACACAGGGCTGTACTCACCGCCGCCGAGCTGGCCCCCTGTGAACGCCGCCACCACCAGCGCGCAGAACCCGCACACCACCCCCGCCACGACCACGGCACGCAACCGCGCACCGACGCCCCCTTCGACGTCCCGCAGAGACCAGCCGGCCAGCGCGCCGACGATCGCGGGAGCGGCGAGCAGCAGGGGCCACCACGAGCCGTACTCGGCAGGCAGACCCGCGAGCACCGGGATCGCGGGCACCGGGCCGGGCGTCATCGAGAAGGCACTCACCGACACCGCCCCGAGCGTGAAGCCACCACCGGTGAGCACACTCGACGTGAGCACCACGGCGTTCGGCACGTACGCGATCGACAGCAACAGCATGCCCACCGCACTCCCCGGGTCGGGGGAGAACGCGTCGAACAGCTTCCCCAGCGTTGACCACGCCGCCACCGTCGCCGCCGTGAATGCGATGGCGCCCAGCGCGACGACCGCGCAGAACGCGGCGAGGCCCGCACGCACCCCGCGCACGGCCACGGGGTCGAGCCGATCGAGCCACCACCCCGGCGACGCCGCCGCGACCCCCAGCAGGGCCGCGCCTGCCGCCAGTGCCGTCGGCAGCACGATCGCGTCGGGGAACCGCGCCTCAACGGGGGAACCGATGGACACGCCGACGAAGACCACCGCGGTGAGTGCGTGCGCTCCCGCGACCACACCGACCACGGCGATGCCACGGGACACAAACCCCGGCCTACTCCCGTCGAGGTCGTCGAGCCGGTAAACCGCCGACATCGCGGCGCGGAAGACCAGCAATCCGACGGCGAAAGTCGGCAAGAGTGGCAACACGCCGAGCGGTGCGCCACCGATGTCGAGCGGCACCTGGTACGCGGCCAGCCACGCGGGGCACGCGGCGGCCAGCACACCTGCCGGGGAGAACTCAGTCCCCGGCGCGAGAGCCATCACGACGACAAGCACGCTCGCCACGATCGCGTACCCGGTGACGACCGGGCCTAACGCGGCGCCGACGAGCACCCGGACGCGGTCGAGTCCCACGCCCCGGTCGCCCACGGTCGGTCTGCCCATGCTGGGCACCCTCGCACCCGTGCCCGCTCACGAGGGTGAGCCACGCCGCCACCGAGGACACGGTGGGACGGGGCTCACCCTCGTGAGGATTGCGGGACGACGGATCAACTGCCGGACGAACCCGTGCTGCCCTGCTGGCCGGGGTTCGACTCGCCGGGCAGCTGCTGGAAGAACTGGCCGTGCTGCGGCGCGTAGGCGGTGGGCTGCTGCTGGGGCGGCTGCACCGGCTCAGCGAACTTCGTCGGCTGGGCCATGCCACCCGAGGACTCCGACGACGAACCGGGCTGGCCGGGCTGACTGTGCTGGCCGGGCTGGCCCGGCTGCTGACCGGGTTGACTCTGCGGGGCGCCGCCGAACTGGGAGTGCTGGGGCTGTCCCTGCTGCGGCTGGTGCCCCGGCACAGGCCCCTGCTGCGGCTGACCGAAACCACCGGTCTGCGGTGCGAAACCCTGACCGTACGGCTGGGGCTTCGCGCCACCCGGCTTGAGGATCCCCGCATCCAGCAGGTAGGCCGCCACCGCGGTGCCCAGCTGCGCGAGACCGAAGATCAGCACCAGCACGCCGCCAGCGCCGAGGCCATCGACCTGGAACACGGTGAAGAGGTAGGCAAGGACGACCCCCACCGACAACACGGCGGGCCACGGACCCGGCTTCGCGTCCCCCGGCAGGTAGCCGATCACGGCGGTCACACCGGCGACCAGCAGCAAGGCGGGAATCCAGCCCAGTCCGGCCTGGTAGAAGCTGTTGTCTCCGCCGACGTTCGCGAAGGCGAGGAAGAGGTTGAGCACCCCGAGTCCGCCCGTCGCCAGCAGCAGGATCTGCGGCAGCGGCAGCGCCGCACGTCCGGTGGACGGCGCCCCCGGATACGGCTGGTTCGTCTGCTGCGGGCCCTGGCCCGGGTATCCACCCGGCGTGCCGCTCGGGAAGGTCATCCGTGATCTCCTGTCGTCTCGAGCTCGAAGAACGCGCGGTCGGCCGAGGCGCGGTCCGGACGTGCACGCCACGGTCGCACCCGACGGTGCCGATTACTCGCCCACGCTCTTCGACGCGGCGGGACCGCGCGCGGTTTCGACGTTCCGCTGCCCTTTTTACACAGGTCGGTCCTGACACGGAACGGGGCCGGGCACACCCGTGCCCAGCCCCGTTGTCCTCCCGAGAACGCGGACGGTGCCGTCCGTCCTCAGAGTGCCTTGTACAGCTCGCGCGCGAGCTCGGCGGTCTCGGTGGGGGTCTTGCCGACCCGCACACCGGCGGCCTCGAGGGCCTCCTTCTTCGCCTGCGCGGTGCCGGACGAACCCGAGACGATCGCTCCGGCGTGGCCCATGGTCTTGCCCTCCGGCGCCGTGAAACCGGCGACGTAACCGACGACGGGCTTGGTGACGTTGGCCTTGATGTACTCCGCCGCGCGCTCCTCCGCGTCACCGCCGATCTCACCGATCATCACGATGACCTCGGTCTCCGGGTCAGCCTGGAACGCCTCGAGCGCGTCGATGTGCGTGGTGCCGATGATCGGGTCACCGCCGATGCCGATGGCCGTCGAGAAGCCGATGTCACGCAGCTCGTACATCATCTGGTAGGTCAGCGTGCCCGACTTCGAAACCAGACCGATCTTGCCGGGGCCGGTGATGTCGGCCGGGATGATGCCCGCGTTGGACTGTCCCGGCGAGATGATGCCGGGGCAGTTCGGGCCGATGATGCGCGTGACGTTGCCCTTCGCGCAGGCGTGGGCCCAGAACGTGGCAGAGTCGTGCACCGGGATGCCCTCGGTGATCACGACAGCGAGCGGGATCTCGGCGTCGATGGCCTCGATCACCGCGTCCTTCGCGAACTTCGGCGGCACGAAGATCACGCTGACGTCGGCGCCCGTCTCCTTCATGGCCTCGGCAACCGTGCCGAAGACGGTGAGGTCCTTACCGTTGATGGTGACGGTCTGCCCCGCCTTGCGGGCGTTGACGCCACCGACGATGTTCGAGCCAGCCGCCAGCATCTTGGTGGCGTGCTTGGTGCCCTCGGACCCGGTGAGACCCTGGACGATGATCTTGGATTCGCTGTTCAGGAAAATCGACATGTCTTTCACGCACCTGCCGAAGCCAACTCGGCGGCTTTGTCGGCCGCGCTGTCCATCGTGTCCACCAGTGTCACGAGCGGGTGCGCCGCCTCGGCGAGAATGCGGCGGCCCTCCTCGACGTTGTTGCCGTCGAGCCGCACCACGAGCGGCTTGGTCGCCTCGTCACCGAGGATCTTCAACGCCTCGACGATGCCGGTGGCCACCGCGTCGCACGCGGTGATGCCGCCGAACACATTCACGAACACGCTCTTGACGTCCGCGTCGCCCAGGATCACGTCGAGCCCCGCGGCCATGACCTCGGCCGAGGCGCCGCCACCGATGTCGAGGAAGTTCGCGGGGCGCACACCACCGTGGCGCTCACCCGCGTAGGCCACGACGTCCAGCGTGGACATCACAAGGCCCGCGCCGTTGCCGATGATGCCGACAGAGCCGTCCAGCTTCACGTAGTTGAGGCCCTTGGCCTTGGCCTTGGCCTCGAGCGGGTCCTCCGCCTGCACATCGACGAGGTCCGCGTGCTTCGGCTGGCGGAACTCCGCGTTGTCGTCGAGCGTCACCTTGCCGTCGAGGGCGACGATCTCGTCCTTCGGGTCGCGCACCAGCGGGTTCACCTCGACGAGCGTGGCGTCCTCCGCGACGAACGTCTCCCACAGCTTGACGACCACCTCGGCCGCCTTCTCCCTGACGGCTTCGGGGAAGTTGGCCTCGGCGACGATCTCGCGAGCCTTGTCGAGGTCAACACCCGTGAGGGGGTTCACCGGGACCTTCGCGAGAGCCTCGGGGCGCTCGACGGCGAGCTGCTCGATCTCGACGCCACCTTCGGCCGAGGCCATGGCGAGGAAGGTGCGGTTGGCGCGGTCGAGCAGGAACGAGAAGTAGTACTCCTCCGCGATCTCGGACGCCTCTGTCACCAGCACACGGCGCGTCACATGTCCCTTGATGTCCAGTCCGAGGATCGCTCGGGCCTTCTCCACCGCCTCGTCCGGGTTCGCGGCGAGCTTCACACCGCCCGCCTTGCCCCGGCCACCTGTCTTCACCTGAGCCTTCACAACCACCTGGCCGCCGATCTCCTCGGCCGCCCGGCGGGCTTCCTCAGCCTCGCCGACCACGGTTCCGGGCAGTACCGGGACGCCGTGGGCGGCGAAAAGTTCTTTCGCCTGATACTCGTAGAGGTCCACTACTTCAGTCTCCTGACGACACGCCAATGTGGTTTTCGAGAAACCGTGCTGCCGGACGCCGTTGACCCTATCGACCTGCCGAGGGACGACGTCGCCCACGTCAGGTGAACTCGGTCACCGCACCCCTTCTGAGCTGGGCGGTGTGGCGAAAATCGCGCTCGGAAACGCCGCTCGTGAACACGGTGCGCCCGGTGAGGGTGGCGCCCCCGGCATACCCCGGCGGCCACCCTGTCATGCCCTGCGGTGACCCCGAACGGCGATCACCGCGCACACCCCCAGCGCCACGACGGCGGCGAGCGAGAACCACAGCCCGAGACCGGCCGACGCCCCTTCGACCTCACCCCCGACCAGAGGCACCGTGGCCGCGCGCAAACCCACGACACAGGCCGCGCCTGCGAGCAGCGCCGCAGCCCGCGCCGGCCTGCTCCTGGCCGCGAGCGCACAGCCACCGGTCACGGTGAGCACGGCCGCGACGAGGCCCCAGGTCGGTGGCCCCACCTCCGACAGCAGTCCCGTCTCGACATATCCAGGAGCCGTCACCATCGGAGTCGCGAACGCGGCGACGCTCAGCACCGCCGCCGCCGTCAACGGGGTGAGCATCCGAAGCCCCACCCCTGAAATGCCGCCACCTTCGATTCCGGGCTCCTCCCCGTACTCCTCGTCGAGGTCCTCGCGCTCCACAACGCCGGCCAGCACGGAGCAGCACACGGTGACCAGCGCCGTCACCATCGCCAGCCACGCCCACAGCACGCCGGGACCCGAACCGATCGACCCCGCCGCCAGGTGCTCCCTGAACGCGGGACCGCCGGGGCCGGCCAGCGAGAGCACGGAGGGGGTGTAACCGCTGGTGAGGGCCGTGTCCAGCACGGCTGCCGCGGCGAGGGGGACACCGACCCAGAGCATCGACACCACCGGCCGCACCGCTGGCGCGAGGCGGCCGGAGAACAACGCGAGCCCCACGATGCCGAGGAGCAGCCCTGCGGCGAGCAGCAGCCACCGCGCCGGGCTCTGCGGCGCGGGGCCGCCCCCGCCCAGCTCCACCTGCGGCAGCAGGGAGCCTGCCACCGACAGCACCCCGGTGATCACGGCGAGCACGCCGGTGGTGATCTCCAGCTTTCGCCTGCCCGGAATCGTGGTTGCCGCACCTTCCGTGGCACTCCCCGGAGAGTTCCCCTCCCCGTCCGAGCCGGCCCGGAACGCGCCCGCCGTCACGGCCAGTCCTGCCGCGCCCACGACGGCAAGCACCGACCCGGCACCGACCTCGAGAGACGACATGGCAAACGCCGCGACCAGCGACGGCAGCCCTACAGCCGCGAGCGCCAGTGCGAGACCGCCCAAGCCGCCGCGCGCCACCGGCACTTCGCGAGCCCCCGCCACGAGCAGTACCGCGCCGACCGGCAGCGCGAGCGCACACAGCACACTGCCGACGAGCTCCACGGACGGACCTTCGAACGCGTTCTGCGCGAGCAGGTACACATCGGCCGAGTAGAACGGTGTCATCACCAGCCCGCACGCCCCTGCCACCGCGGCAGGCAGCGCGACGCGGACGTACCGGCGACGCCAGGCCGCGACGGCACCGCCGGAATCGGCGGGGTCGGCGAGGCCGGTGAGACCGGAGCCGTCGCCGGTTGCGCCCCATTCACTCCGTAACGCGGCAAACGACAGCAGACCCGCGATCAGGACAGCGCCGTGGCCCGCGAGCAGCGCCCACAGGCCGAGCGCCGGTTCCGGCAGTGACAGGTCGGTGGGCAGGTACAGCTCGGGCCGGGATGCGACCGAAGGGTCCACGACGAGTTGAAGATCCACCAAGGCCGCTCCTGGCGCGAGCAGAGCCGCGCCGAGCAGGACGGCGGCGCCAGCGGCACGGTTCGACCGCGCGACGAGCAACCCGGCGAGCAGAACCGGCGCGACGGCGAGCGCCACGAGCAACGGGGCGCTCGCGAAGCCCCTCTCCGTGCCCTCCAGCGGCCGGGCGACACTCCCGAGGACCCTCAGCCCGGTGCCCGCGAACGCGAAGGCCATCGCGGCGCCGAGCAGCGGACGGCCGGGGCCGGACGCCGCAGGGCGGGACGGTGAAGCTGACTCCGGTGCGGCGGCGGTGTCTCCGCGTCGTGGTCCGATGATCTACCCCCGTAACAGCCTGCGACTAGCACGGTGCGCCCGTGACGGAACTATCCCGCGCGGGACACCGACTTTCCGGCGACGAGCGTAACGGGACCGCCCCTGCCACGCCCTGACGGCGAGGGGCGCCGGGCCGCCATCACAGGCGTCCGTTCCGCCGGGCGATGCGGTGGCGGCACAGGTGCGGTGACGGGCAGCCGCACCGCCGATCGCAGCGGCGCGAAAGACACGGAGATCGAGACCTCGAATCGACCGTTCGAAACCTCCGGTTGCCTGATTGTAATGCACATCACAGATCACAAGTGAACCTCGTTCTACCTGTCGTCATGGCATCCAATCCGGCTGTGACGACCCACTGTTACGGCCCGATTGCGAGGCGCACCTTGCCCACAGCGCCACCATTTCGTTACTGTCCCGCAGTCCCCATTACGGTCAGATCACGAACCACGAGCGGTACCCCCGACACCGCTCAACCGGGTCCCCCCGCCCGGCGGATCGCGAACTGACTTCCCCGAGTAACGGAAGGCGCTGTCTTGGCTCGACACCGCTCCCCCGGCGGCCAAGGTCCTTCCCCGGCACTCGAAGAAGCACTGGACAGTGCTGTCGTTCGTGCCCGGGGTTCTCACCGGCTTCCCGTGCCGTCGTCGGCACTGCGAGGCCGCGTGATGGTGGCCGCCGTCGCGGCAGGCGCGTTCGCCGCTGCGGCAGCAGGGCAGACTCTCCAGACCGCGTCCGGCGACTCCGCCGAGCGGCGGACCGACGTGGCTCCTCTCGCGAACGCCAACGACGCGAGCGCGACCATGACCACCGGAGGCGCCGCAGGCGTCGGTGGCAACGCCCGCGTCGGCGCTCCGGTACTGCTCCAGGTGGCCGACGCCCCCGCCGACGCCTCCGAAGAGGCCAAAAAACTCACCGAGAGCGCGGAACTCACCGAGGAGCGCCTCGAACGCGAGGAGGAGGAACGCCGCAGGGCGGCCGAGGAGGCAGCGCGCCCCAAGTTCGTCGCTCCCGCGCAGGGCGTGTTCACCTCCGGCTACGGCGCCCGCTGGGGCACCACCCACTACGGCATCGACATCGCCAACAGCATCGGCACGCCGATCGTCGCGGCCGCCGACGGCACGGTGATCGAAGCGGGACCGGCCAGCGGATTCGGTCTCTGGGTCCGGGTTCAACTCGACGACGGCACGATCCACGTCTACGGCCACATGGACAGCTATTCCGTCTCCGTCGGCCAGCAGGTCAAGGCGGGCGAGCAGATCGCCGTGATCGGCAACCGAGGCCAGTCCACCGGCCCGCACCTGCACTTCGAGGTCCACCAGAACGGCCAGAAGATCGACCCGCAGGCCTGGCTGGCCGCCCGCGGCGTCTACTTCTGATCCACCCACGCATTCCGATCCGCCCGACGGCGATCCGGCACACCCCCGGAAGACGGATTCGACGTCGCACGCGGCCCGGGAGTCGATCGACCCCCGGGCCGCGCCGTGTGTCGCGCCTGTCCCCGAGCCGGACACCACCCCGGCTGCGACGCGACCCGCCATGACCACTCCCCGTCGAACTTGTGTTCGAGGAGAACGGTAGCGCACGGCACCGACAAAAAGTGCCGCCGAAGACGGAAACCTGCTAAAGCTTCACCATCGGCACGCTGCCGATCAGCATGAGCCGAACCGTTCCCGCACTGCCGAAGTCGATGGTGGCCGTCGCCCTCGGGCCAGCGCCCTCGGTGGCCACCACGGTGCCGAGCCCGTACTTGTCGTGGTTGACCCGGTCACCGACGTCGAGCTTGAGCGCGACCGTGCTCTTCCAGGCATCGCCACGCCGTCCCGTTCCAAATCCCTGGAACGACGTCGTGCGCATCCCGCCTGCCGCGAGCCCGGCCTGCGCCGAGTCCGCACCCGTTCCGGGCCTGCGTCCCCACGTGGTGGCCGCCCTGGGAGAACCGGAGTCCCGCGACGGCGCCTGCCGCCGCCAGTCGAGAAGCTCCTCGGGGATCTCGTCGAGGAACCGCGACGCGGGGTTGCTCATGGGCTGCCCCCATGCGGTGCGCACCAAGGCCCTCGACACGTAGAGCCTGCGCTGGGCGCGGGTGATGGCCACGTACGCCAGCCTGCGTTCCTCCGCGAGTTCCTTCGGCTCGCCGAGGGCACGCAGGTGGGGGAACACGCCGTCCTCCCAGCCGGTGCAGAACACCACGGGGTACTCCAGCCCCTTGGCCGTGTGCACGGTCATCAGCGTGACGACGCCCTGGTCTGTGCCGCCGTCGGCACCGTCGGCACCGCCGTCCGGTGACGGGATCGAGTCGGCGTCGGCCACGAGCGACACCCGTTCCAGGAAGGCGGGCAGCGATCCCGGCTCGGGAACGCCGGCCTCCGGCTCGTCCCCGGCGTCCTCCGCACCGGATTCCGCCAGCACGGTCTGTGCGAACTCCGTGAACTCCCTCGCCACCGTCACGAGCTCGTCGAGGTTCTCGAGCCGGGAGGCGTCCTGCGGGTCCTTCGACTCCTCCAGCTCGGCGCGGTAGCCGGTGCGGTCGAGGACGGCCTCCAGCACGTCGGCGACGTCGGCGCCCTCGTCCACCAGCTCCCTCAGCCCGTCGAGAAGCTCCACGAACCCGCCGACTGCTTTCTGGGACCGCGTGTTCAACAGCGGGATCCGTCCCTCGACGGCGTCGCGGAGCGCGGCGGCGAACGAGATGCGTTCCCGCTCGGCGTGCGTGGCGACGACGGCTTCGGCGCGGTCGCCGATGCCCCTCTTCGGCACGTTGAGGATGCGGCGCAGGCTCACGGTGTCCTCGGGGTTGGCCAGCACCCGCAGGTAGGCGAGCGCGTCCCTGACCTCCTTGCGCTCGTAGAACCGCACCCCGCCGACGACCCGGTACGGCAGCCCGAGCCGGATGAAGATCTCCTCGAACACCCGCGACTGGTTGTTGGTCCGGTAGAAGACGGCGACGTCGGAGTACGTCGCCTCGCCCCGGTCGGCCAGCGCGTCGATCTCCCCGGCGACGAAGGCGGCCTCGTCGTGCTCGTTGTCCGCCACGTAGCCGACGATGCGCTCGCCGTCGCCCGCGTCGGTCCAGAGCCGCTTGTCGCGGCGGCCGGGGTTGCGCGCGATCACGGCGTTGGCCGCCGACAGGATCGTCTGGGTCGAGCGGTAGTTCTGCTCGAGCAGGATCGTCCGCGCGTCAGGGAAGTCGCGCTCGAACTCCTCGATGTTCCGGATGGTCGCGCCCCGGAAGGCGTAGATGGACTGGTCGGCGTCGCCGACGACACACAGCTCGGAGGGCGCGACGCCCGTCTCGGTCGGTGCGGTACCGACGAGTTCGCGCACCAGCGTGTACTGCGCGTGGTTGGTGTCCTGGTATTCATCGACGAGCACGTGGCGGAACCGTCGCCGGTAGTGCTCGGCCACGTCGGGGAACGCCTGGAACAGCTCGACGGTCCGCATGATCAGATCGTCGAAGTCCATCGCGCCGGCCTGCGCGAGCCTGCGCTGGTACTCGCGGTAGGCGTCCGCGGCCTTCCGCTCGAAGTCGCTCGCCGCCGAGGCGGCCGCGTCCTCGGGGTCGATCAGCTCGTTCTTCCAGTTCGACACGTGCGCGGTCAGCGCCCGCGCCGAGTACCGCTTCGGATCGAGGTCGAGATCCCTGCCGACCAGCGTCATCAGCCGCCTGCTGTCGTCGGCGTCGTAGATGGAGAAGTTGGAGGTCATCTCCAGCGTCTTCGCCTCACGCCGCAGAAGGCGCACGCACATCGAGTGGAACGTCGAAACCCACATCGCGCCCGCGCGGCGGCCGACGAGGCCGGCGACCCGCTCGCGCATCTCGGCCGCGGCCTTGTTGGTGAAGGTGATCGCCAAGATCTGACCGGGATGCACGTCCCTCGCGGCGAGCAGGTAGGCGATCCTCCTCGTCAGCACACGAGTCTTGCCCGAGCCCGCACCCGCGACGACGAGCAGCGGCCGTCCGTGGTGCTCCACAGCCGCACGCTGCGCGGGGTTGAGGTCGTCGAGCAGTTCAGCGGGCACCGGCGCCGCCGCGCTCGGTTCGCCGTGTCCGTCACGGCGTCCGGAACGCGGGTGACGGCCTGGGGATTCGGAGGGAAGATCGAACAGGGTGTTCATCGTGAGTCCACGCTACCTGTGGAGTCCGACAGGCCGATCGTGTGGCATACTCGACGCCGTGCGACACGACGTGACTCGATTTTTCTACGGGATCCGGACTCCGGCTCCCGTGACCGCGTAGTGCCACAAGTCGTCACGAAAGCCTCGGAGTCCTCCGGACCCGGGGCTTTCGTCGTCTCGGGACGGACCACCTCCGCAAGCGAGAAGAGGTCACGATGAACGCCAGGACCCGCGACACCGGCACGGCAGGCCAGACCCCGGCCACCGGCGACGAGAAGATCGACGAGCTTCGCCAGGAGATCGACTGGCTCGACGCGGAGATCCTCAGGCTGGTGAAACGCCGTGCCGAGGTGTCGAGGACGATCGGCGCGGCCAGGATGGCCGCGGGCGGTCCCCGAATCGTCTACAACCGCGAGATGGACGTCCTCGCGCGCTACCGGGAACTGGGTCCCGAGGGCAGGCAGCTCGCGATGGCGCTGCTCAATCTCGGAAGGGGACGTCTCGGGCGCTAGAGCCGCCCGGATTTTTCGGGGATCTCCCTGACCCACGGCCTCCCAGGCTGGCGGCACACTGGTGTCATGGACATCATCAACATCATCGCCGTCGTGATCGCGATCGCGAGCCTGCTCGCCGCGCTCGCCCACGTCGGGTACCTGGCCATGCTGAACAGCGCGGCGAACAAGCGGGCGGGCGGCGGCCCGATCGCCGACTACGTGCGATCGCGATGGCCGATCGCGGGCGGCGCGACGGCCGGTGCCGTCGTGGCCCTGCTCTTCACAGCGGGAGGAACCGTGATGGACATCCTGGCGGTCGTACTCGCCGTGGGCTCGGGCGCGGTGGCGACCAAGGCACTTCAGTCAACGCAGACTCGCTATCGCAGCGGCGGGTGAGCAAGGCCGACGACAACAGAGCACGGTCGGCGGTACCGACAACAGAGCACGGTCGGCGGTGCCGACAACAGAGCACGGTCGGCGGTGCCGACAACAGAGCAGGCACCCGTGCCCCCGACCGAGTGAATCGGGCGGTCGTCGGCGCTCTCGGCCCACCACCAGGGCGGAAAGCTCCTACCCTGCTTGAGGTGAGTGCGAGGGGAGTCGCGGACATCGGAGTCCGGCGGCCTGCGCGTGAGGGTTCACGTGCGGGCACACGGGCACACGGCGTCCCTCGCCCCGATCCCGCCACGGCGGTACCGTCCGGCGCGGTGGCAGCAGCGGGAGGAGGCGTCCACCCGGCATGAACGGCACACCCGACGTCGCGAACGGACCCGGCCGAGCCGCGTCCCTCGAGGACACAGGCCCCGTGGATCTCGCTGGAGGTCCGGCTCGTGGTTGCGGCTCAGGCCAAGTCTCCGACACCAACCCCCTCCCCAGCGTTCCCGGCTCCGGTCACCGGCACCGGCCGGCACCGGGTACGTGGACCCCGTCTCCCGGCAGCGGTGCTTCCCACGCCCGCACCGAGCCGATTTCCCTTCCGATTCCGCTGCCCCCTGTCGCCGCGCGCACGGGCGACGTCGAGTTCACCCCGGCAAGCGGGGTTCTGCCGATCGGCGAGGATGATGCCGAGGCCGAGCGACCCACCATCCGGCGAACGACAGTTTTGCTGGCCGCGCCACGATCCACACCGCGGTCCACGCGGCACCTCACCGCTCCGGATGACTCGCGCATCTACGTCGCGCCCCCCGGTGGGCTCGACAAGTTCGATCTCGGTTCGGTTCCGGCCTCGGTGACGCCGCCCCGTACCTGGCGGAAGGCCGCGTGGTTCGCCAGCGCCGCTTCGGGCGCGGCCGTCGCGGCGATGCTCCTCGCGGGCACGGCGCTGATGAACGACCCTGCCGAGAGCAGCAGGGCCATGCAGACCTGGCCCGACCACAGCTCACCGCAGCCCACACTGCCGAGCGACGGCGGCAACGGCACCCCGCGTACCGATCGGCACACCGCAGCGGAGCGGGCCACTGAGGACAGTCGCGAGGGCGACGCCGCACCACGTGAGGGCGAGGACAAGCCCGCCGCACACCAGAGCAACAACGCGTCGCCCGCCCTCGCCGACGACACCACCGGGCACCTCGACGGCGGCGCACCCGAGGGCGGACAGGGTGATCCCGGCGCACCGTCCTCCGACGTGCCCCCGATGGTGAAGCCGCCGGTCACTCCCGCCCCCACCGACAGCGCCCCTGTCGTCCTGTGGGCTCCGCACGACACCGACACGCTGGCGCAACGATCGCAGGACTTCCTCAACACCGTCACGGAGGACCCCGAGGCCGCGCACGCCCTGACTACCGGTGACCTGGCGGCACAGGGCGTGGAGGGTCTCGCGGAGAGGTACTCGGACGTGGCCTACTTCGAGGTGCGCGAGGTCTACGTCGATCCCAACAGGGGCTACACGCTCAACACCGTCGAGGTCACCTACGTGGACGGTTCGACAGAGGAACAGACCCGCAAGCTCGTCTTCGGTGACGACGACCTGATCGAGGCCGATACCCGGTGAACGAGGTGGCAGGAACCCGCGCGCCGCAGCCGTCAACAGCCTTGTTCACCTGCTGATGCACGGCTTTTCGCACATTCACCTGCACGTGCTGATCGCTGAATGGTTGAAAATTACTCCTGTCGAGTGACATGCCACGCCGTTCGTCGTGAACCGCATGCTGTCCACCGACAAGTCCTGGTAAACGGCTCGGCGAACGAGTTGTCTGGGTCGCGGAGTCCACGCACCGCACGGCAGGACGACAGCCACATCATCAACGCAGGCGAGGGCAAGCAGTGCACGACCGGCGCCATCACGGGCAGGAGCCCATGGTCGTCGTAGACGACCGAACCCGGCGAGGCCTTTCGATCGAGCAATTCGGCATGGGATTCGACGATCAGGCCGCCGACGACATGGACGGTGACCCCGGCGGAGCCGACCGGGCACCTGCCGACGAACCAGAGAGCACGTTCGCCCGGAGAGCGAAACTGATCGCTCTGCTTCTCGCCACGGCAGCCCTGGTGGTGTCGGTGGTGGTGGCCTCGGCACTCGCTGACGACTCCGGCAGGCCGGACGACGACTCAGCAGCACACCGCGACATCACCGGTGCCGCCGCGCTCGGCGGTTTCGCTCTGCCTGGCTCGGAGGATGCGAGCCCGAGCACCGAGGGCCCGGCGTCCTCATCGGCGGACACCGGGGCGAGCGGCAAGAGCATTCCGAAGATGGAGGCAGCCCCCGGCGGCCCGAGCCCGGACACCGAGCACCGCGAGCACGGCGAGCACGATGCCGACGCCACGAGCAGCCGCGCGACAAGGAACCATCTCGCCGACGAGGCGGCCACCACCGCCACAGGCACGGGTTCCGCCCGATCCGAGCCTCTGAGTCCCGAACTGGAACCGGCTCCCCATGACGTACTGGCCGCAGTACGCGACTTCTACGACCTGGTGGGCTCGGCTCCCGAGACAGCGCTGGCGCGAGTCGCACCCGACCTGGTGGGCGACGAGCAGGACGTCTTGCTGAAGGCGTGGCGATCCCTGACGTCGGTGGTGGTCGAGCACGTGAACCAGGAGGCGGATGGCTCCGTCACGGTTGTGGTGACCATGAAACCGGCTTACGGGAGCCCGCTGCGAATCACCCAGCTACTCGGCTTCAGTGACGGTCCGCAGCCGGTCATCAACCAGGCGACACTGCTGTCGATCCGGACCCTGTAAGCTCATCGACCTTGTAAGCCCGTTACCGTGGCCCTCGATCGGGGCGTGATCCTTTCCCCGAGCGTGCCCCCCGTGTGTGCACAGGGTAGTCAGCCTAGTCTGATGTGGGTCGGTCTCGGTAAGCCGGCACACGAACTCCGGTATGTGCGAGCCCGAAGGAGGTCGCGTGAGCGACGAGGGTCGCCTGGTCGCCGGCCGCTACCGTGTCATCAAGCGGATCGGGACCGGTGCCATGGGTGCCGTCTGGCAAGCACACGACGAGGTGCTTCACCGGACGGTCGCGATCAAGCAGCTGCTGCTCCAGCCCGGTCTCGACGAGAACGAAGCCGAGGACGCGCGGCAACGCACCATGCGCGAGGGCCGGATCGCTGCCCGGCTGCACCACCCGAACGCCATCTCGGTGTTCGACGTGGTCATGGACGACAGCGGCAGACCATGTCTGATCATGGAGTATCTGCCGTCCAGAAACCTGGCACAGGAACTCCAGAAGCACACCACTCTGCCGCCCATCGAGGTGGCCAAGATCGGGGCGCAGATCGCGGCCGCGCTCACCGAGGCGCACGCCGTGGGGATCGTCCATCGGGACATCAAGCCCGGCAACATCCTCCTCGCGGACAACGGCCTCGTAAAGATCACCGACTTCGGTATCTCGCGGGCTAAGGACGACGTCACGGTCACCAAGACCGGAATGATCGCCGGGACCCCCGCCTACCTCGCCCCCGAGGTCGCCATCGGTGGAGATCCTGGCCCCGAGTCGGACATCTTCTCCCTCGGCTCAACCCTGTACGCCGCGTCGGAGGGGCAACCCCCGTTCGGGCTCAGCGAGAACACCCTGGGTCTCCTTCACGCCGTCGCCGCGGGACAGATCAACCCTCCGCGCCGCTCCGGACCGTTGACCAGCGTGCTCGCCGTGATGCTGCATCCCGAGGTCTCACACCGGCCGACAGCGGCGGAGTGCGAGGAACTCCTGAGCGCGGTCGCCAGAGGCGAGACACCACTCGGTGGCGCCGGCGATGACCCCACCCGCGCGCACAGCGGGCCAGGCAACGGCACGGCCGTGCTGGGTGCCGCGGGCGCGGGCGCGGTCGGTGGGGTGCTGGGCGCCTCGGCCGCCGACTACGCGAGAGGCCATTCCGGGAACCTCGACGACGAGTACGACGACTACAACGGCTACGGCGATCCCGGCGATCCCGGCGATCGTTACGCGGCCGACGAGTACTACGAGGAGGCCCCGCCGACGACGGCACAGCCGCGCACGGCATACGGGGCTCACGACGACTACGGCGGCTACGGCGACTACGACGACTACGACGCAGGCGCGGGAAACCATCGCGACGGCGGCACGCTCGACCGCACTGCCGTAGCTCCGGCCGCCCAGCCGACGCGAGCCACGCCTGCCGTGCCCGCCGAAACGGCGGCATACGGGGGGCGTGATCACGGCGCGGGTCGCGACTACGATCGCCCGCCACCCAGTTCCGAGGACTCGGGTGATAAGGGGAACTGGAAGATCCCCGCGGCCATCGGCGCCGTCGTGGTCGTCGGCATGGCCGCCTTCGCCATCTGGATCTTCGGTGACCGTGGTGGCAACGCCCCCGATTCTCCAGGCGAACAGCGCCCCATCGGCGGCACCACCGAGTCGTGGCCAAGTTCGTCGTGGTCGTCGGAGGTGACCACGACGACGACGCAGGACGTCGTGCAGCCGGAGAACCCGGCGCAACCGGGAACCGATCCCGGCCAGGGCCTCGACGATCAAGAGCAGCCGGACGCGCCTGCCGACAGCACCACCAACGACCTGCCGTCCAGCAGTCAGCAGACCACCACGACCGATGACGGTGGCGACCAGAACACCACGACGCCGGGAGACGGCGACGGCGGAACCAGCCAGTCGTCGGAGCCTCCGCCCGATGTCGAGCCGACAGAACCCGCGGGAAACACAGAGTGACCGTGGCAGCTTCGTTGATGTTCGTTTGACCGGCATCGCGATACAAGGGGTCGTGTGAAGAACACCGAAGGCGCTCTCGTCGGTGAGCGGTACAGGCTCGACCAGCCGATCGGCCGTGGCAAGGCCGGCATCGTGTGGCTGGCCTTCGACACGATGCTGCACAGGACAGTCGCGGCCAAACCGACGTACCTCGATCCTGATCGGGAGCCCGGCGAGGCGAGAAGAACGGCGCTGGCCGAGGGCAAGCGCGCCATGCGGGTGGTTCACCCGAGCGCGGTGACGGTGTACGACGCGCTGCAGGACGGCGACGACGTGTGGCTCGTCATGGAGTACGTGCCGTCGCGGAACATGGCCGATTTCCTCGCCGAGCACGGCACCCTCACGCCCGAGCAGGCGGGCTACCTCGGCGCGGCGCTCGGCGCGGCACTCGCGTCGGCACACAACGCCGGGGTCGTGCACGGCGCTGTGGAGCCGGGCAACGTCCTGCTCGCCGACGACGGCGGTGTGAAGCTCACCGACATCGGCATTCACGGCGGCACGCCCGACCCGGCCTACCTCGCTCCGGAGGTCAAGCGCGGCGCGACACCGACCACGGAGGCCGACGCGTACGGGCTCGGCGCCACCCTGTTCAGGGCCGTGGAGGGTTCGGCGCCGTTCGGTCAGGAAGGCGAGGACGACCCCGTCGTGCCCGCGCAAAGCGGGCCTTTGACGGCTGCGCTGGAGAAGCTGCTGCGCTCGGAACCCGACCTGCGGCCGACATTGGCGGACACCGTGTCCGCGCTGCGCGCGGTGAGCAAGGGAAGGCAGGCCGGGTTCGTGCCGCCGACGGCCCCTGCCATGCCGACGGTGCGCCTGATGCCGCCCCCACCGAGAGTGCCGCCTGCCGGGTCCGTTACTGCCGCGACCGCCGCGCCCGCCACACGAGGTGCCGTGGCGGGAGTGGACCCGGCACCGTCGTCGCGGCGGATACTGTTGTGGGCGCTCGCCGCGATCGTGGTCGTGGCCGCCGTGATCGCGGTCGTCGTCCTCCTGTAGGCACGTCCGCTCACAGGCGTATCCCTCGTTCGGCTGGCACTGCCGCCCGATGGGCTGGCCCGGAGTTTCCGGTCGTGCTCGCTCGGCAAGCAAGGAGTGTGGGACCGGCAGGCGTGGCACCACTCGCCCTCGCCCGCCGTCCTCCTTCGCGTGCCGGCCGAACCGAAAGCAGCGGACAATGCGCCTCTCCGTCATCGTCCCGTGCTACAACGAGGAAACCTGCCTTCCCCGGTTGAGGGCGGCGCTGCTGCATGTGCTGCCGCCGCTCACGGATGAATTCGAGATCATCCTCATCGACGACGGCAGCACCGACGGCACACTCGAGATGCTCCGCGCGATGTCCCGGTCCGATCCCCGGTTCCGATACCTGTCGCTCAGCCGCAACTTCGGCAAGGAAGCCGCGATGCTGGCGGGTTTGCGGCACGCGGCAGGCGATCTCGTCGCGATCCTGGACGCAGACCTGCAACACCCGCCCGAGCTGCTCGGCGACATGGTGGCCCTCATCGACAAGGGCTACGACCAGGTTGTCGCCAAGAGGACTCGCACGGGAGACGGGCACGTCAGAACCGCGGCATCCCGGGCGTACTACCGCATGATGAACCGGCTCGTTGACGTGGAACTCACCGACGGCGTCGGGGATTTCCGCCTGTTGAGCAGGCGCGCCGTGGACGCGCTGCTGTCGCTGGAGGAACGCAACAGATTCTCCAAGGGCTTGTTCTCGTGGATCGGCTTCGACACGGCCGTCGTCGATTACGAGAACGTGGCGAGGACCGACGGAGCGAGCAAGTGGTCACTGCGTTCGCTGCTGAACTACGGCATCGACGGCATCCTGTCGTTCAACCACCAGCCGTTGCGGCTGGCCGTGTATCTCGGGGCGCTGTGCACGGCCGCCGCGTTCGGGTACGCGATGTGGCTCGTCATCAGCGCCCTGCTGCACGGCACAACGGCACCCGGCTACGTGACGATCATGTGCGGGATCATCGGGTTCGGTGGCATGCAGCTCCTTCTCGTCGGAGTTCTCGGCGAATATCTCGGCCGGATCTATCACGAGACGAAGCACCGCCCTCATTTCCTGCTGAAGGAAACGAGCCATCCTGCGGGGCCGGAGGCGCCGTGCGTGGACGACTAGTGCGGTTCGCGGCTGTCGGTGCGGTGAACACGGCGACCTACGTTGGTCTCTACCTGCTGCTGCGACTTGTGCTGGACTACCTGGTCGCCCACATCGTCGCGTTCCTGCTCGCGATGGTGGGCTCCTACTTCCTCAACTGCCGCTTCACGTTCCGGATCCGGCCGAGCCTGCGAACGTTTCTGCTGTTCCCGCTCTCCAACGTGACGAACTTCGTGGTGACCTCGGCCGGCCTCTACCTGCTCGTCGATGTGTTCTCGGTCAGCGAGACGATCGCGCCGCTGCTCGCGGCCTCCGTGGCGATTCCCGTGACGTTCCTCGTGGCCCAGTACATCCTCACCGAGCCCCGGCCCCGCCCACGCTGGGCCGAGGACGCCCCGGAGGTTCGCTCATGACCACAACCACCACGACCGCGGCTCCCGACGTCCGCCCCGACGCGACCCCGCCGCCGCGGCATCAGAGGGCGACCGGCTTCTGGGTGGCCACGGGCGTGTGCGTGGTGGTCGCCGCGCTGGCGCAGCTTCCGCTGATCCGAAACCGGATCTTCTATTTCTGGGACGACAGCGCTGCCCAGTTCCTTCCGATGTGGCACCGGCTTGGCGAGCGCATCGCGCAGGGACAGTGGCCTCCGCTGCTCGACGTCGATCTGTGGCTGGGCGGCAACCTCGCCGCCGAGGCACTGTTCGGCATCTACAACCCCGTCAACGTGGCGAACTTCCTCGTGGTGGCGGCGCTGCCCGATCTGGCCGTCGCCGCAGTGCTGGTCAAGACCGAGTTCCTCGTGCTGCTGGCGCTCGGCATGTACCTGCTGTGCCGCGAGTACGGCGCCGCGCGACCCGCCGCCGCCACGCTCGCGGTGGCGCTGCCGTTCGCGGGCTACGTGCTCTATTTCGACGCCGGGTCGTGGGCATCGGGGCTGATCGCGTTCGCCTGGGTGCCGCACGTGTGGTGGACGACGCGCAGGGCGGCGCGAGGTGGGTTGAACCCGCTGTGGGCCTTCGGTGCGGCCGCCCTCGCCGTGACGGCGGGTAACCCGTACGGAATGCTCGGCGTCGCGGTCGTCTATCTGGGGCTGCTCGTGGAGTTCACGGTGCGCCGCAGGCGAAGGGGCGCCGCGGTGGTCCTCGGTCTCGGCGCGTGCGCCGCCCTGCTGGTGCCGCTGGTGTTCCTGCCGCTTCTCGGGAGCTCCTCGGTGACGTGGCGCAGCGACACGGCGGTCGTCAACGACGGGTTCCTCGTACCCGGCCTGACCGATCTCCTCGCCTCCAGCGCCCCCACACACCTGCCCCACGTCGTCGTGTTCGGCGGCACCGGTCTCGCGGTACCCGCCGCGTACTTCGCGTGGTTCGTGCTGCCGCTGCTGCCCTGGCTCGACTGGCGGGTCGTGCGCCAGCGGTGGCGACTACTGCTCGCGCCGCTTGCGGTGGCGGCGACGTTCGCCGTCGCGGCGCTCGGGCCGTCGAAGCTGTGGCTGTTTCGCTGGCCCATCCGGCACCTGGAGTACTGCTTCCTCGCGTGCGCGGTTGTGCTGGCGGTGGTCCTCTCGTCGGGGCTGCGGGCGGATCGTGTCCGGTCCAGGACGGTGGCGACGGTGGCGATCGTCGCGATCGGGACGTACCTGGCGTGGTCGGCGACGCCCGACAACTGGGCGTGGCATCTCGGTGGCGGTCTGCTGGTTGCCGTACTCGCCGCGGTGGTGATCGGCTGGTGTCGCGACGCGGGCCGTACCCGGCTGGCCGTCCTTCTGTGTGCGGGCACCGCCGCCGTCCTCGGCTACCAGCTCGCGATGGCGCCCAAGAACACCAACGTCTCCCAGCTCTACTACCCCCACTCCGTGGCCGAGCTGAAAGACCGCTTCGCCGACCGCTACCCCGGCGAGGTCATGCAGATCGCCGACCTGACCACCGCGGACAACACCCTCGGACTGCACCCGGACGGGGCATGGCGGTACTTCCTGTTCGGCAACGTCTACTCCGCGGCGGGGGTGGAGTCGCTCGTCTCCTACACCGGTCTCGGCTTCCTCGACTTCATCGACACCTTCTGCCTCGACAATTCCGGCTCCACCTGCCCCGAGGCGTGGGACGCCCTGTGGCGGCCCACCGGATACGGCGGCGCCGCTCTCGCTGATCTTCTCGGGGTGACGACGGTGGTGGTACAGAACGCGCTCGTGCCGGAGGCCCGCATCGCGGAACCGCAGGCAGGCTGGCGGGTGCGCGAACGTGACGACGTGGTCACCGTGCTCCAGCGGGAAACGCCCCTGCCATGGCCGGATTCGACCCTGACGTGGGCGTCACCGGGTCTCGATGTCACCGGCGCTGCCACCGTCCACCGCGCGACCGGCGCCACCGGCGAGACCGTGACCTTCACGGCGACCGGCTCCGAAGGCGAGCACCGGCTCGTGTTCGCAAGGCTGGCCTGGCCCGGCTACAGCGCCACCGTCAACGGCGTCGAGGTGCCGGTGGAGACCACACCGGCAGGGCTGGTGACCGTGGAACTGCCCGGCGGCATCCGAGAGGGCGAGCTGGCATTGAACTGGAGCCCGCCCGGTCAGACGGCAGGCGTCCTCGCGGCCGGTCTCGGTGTCCTCGGCGCGCTGGCCCTCGGTGTTGCCGTGCCGCGCTGGGATCAGACGAGCCGCCGGTCGGAGGCCCAGCGCGAGAGCTCGTAGCGGTTCGACAGCTGCGTCTTGCGCAACACGCTGGACACGTGGGTCTCCACGGTCTTCACGGAGATGAACAGCTCCGATGCGATCTCCTTGTACGCGTAGCCCCTGGCGAGCAGGCGCAACACGTCGCGCTCCCTCGGGGTCAGCAGATCGAGGTCGGGGTCGTTGATGGGCTGTGCACCCGGCCGGTCGGCGAAGGCGTCGAGGACGAACCCGGCGAGGCGCGGCGAGAACACCGCGTCGCCGTCGGCGACGCGCAACACCGCGCGCACCAGCTCGCGCGACGAGATGGTCTTGGTGACGTAGCCCCGCGCGCCCGCGCGGATGACCGCGATGACGTCCTCGGCCGCATCGGACACCGACAGCGCGAGGAACACCACCTCCGGCAGCTCCGGCCGTACCCGCCGCAGCACCTCGGCCCCGCCGCCGTCGGGCATGTGCACGTCGAGAAGCACCACCTGCGGGCGGGCCCTGCGGATACCGGCGACCGCCTCACCGACCGATCCCGCCTCACCGACAACTCTGACCTCGTCGCTCAGTGCGGCCAGCTCCGTACGCGCCCCCGCGCGGAACAGCGCGTGGTCATCGACGAGAAAGACCGTCACGGGCCTCTTCTGCTCGGTTGTGGTCACGTCGCCCCCTGAGCGCTTCTGTCCGCGGACCTGCGCGGCATCTCCAACTGCACCTCGGTGCCCTCACCCGGCGCGGTACGCAATCGGCACCTGCCGCCGTTGCGCTCCATCCTGCCCCTGATGGAGTCGGCGAGGCCATGCCGGTCCTCGGGGACGGCCTCGGGATCGAATCCCCTGCCCCGGTCTCGAACGAACACGGTCACCGACTCGCGCTCCACCTCCGCGTAGACGCTGACCTCCTCGACACCCGCGTGCTTGGCCGCGTTCACGATCGCCTCTCGTGCCGCCTGGATCAACGCGCCGAGCTGCTCGTCAACCTCGACCTCGCCGCCGACGACCACCTGCTGCACGGAGATCGCGAACGTGTCCTCCACCTCACCGCACGCCGCCGCCAGCGCCTCGGAGAGGCTTGTGGCCTGCCGCTGTGACTCGGCTTCGGCTCCGTTCCTCGCGGTCCCGTAGCCCGACGGCCCGTACAGCCACTGCCGCAACTGCCGTTCCTGGCCGCGGGCCAGCCTCGCCACCTCGCGTGGCAGATCGGCCTGTTTCTGGATCAACGCCAGCGTCTGCAACACGGAGTCGTGCAGGTGAGCGGCGATCTCCGCGCGTTCCTCCGTGCGAATCCTCGCTCTCCGTTCCTCCCCGAGATCGCGGATCAGGCGCAGCCAGAACGGCACCGTCAGCACCGCCACACCCACCAGCGTCGCGAGCACCGCGATCAGCGCGAACTGCACCTGGTCGAGGCTTCCGCTGCGGAAGACGACCACCCCGATACCGGTGGCCACGAGTGCCACACCCGCGAGTACCCGCACGAGCGGGCGGGCCCCGCCGTCCCCGACGACGCCGGCGACACCGGATCGGGCACCGTCGCGCCACCTCCTGCGCTGCGACTCGTCGGCCTCCCGCCACACCACCGCCGCACCGACGAGCGCGACGGCGACGGGCAGGCCGACCCACCCGCTGAACAGGCCGGTGAGCGCACCGCCCGCGAAACTCAGGCCGATGCCCAGCGCGATGAGGCCGTACGCCTGCTGCCGTTCCTTCGCGGACTCGGGCGCAGACCGTTCCTCGCCGGAGTGCTGGGGCACGAACACCCACAGCAACCCGTAGGCGAACAGCCCCATACCCCCGAACGCCGCGAGTACCGCGAAGGCGGCCCGCACCCACAGCACGTTGACGCCGAGATGATCGGCGAGCCCGCCTGCCACGCCCGCGAGCGCGCGACCCCTGCGGCGGCGGTACATCTTCGGCGGGCCGTCCACCTCCCCCTGAGGCGCCGCCCGGCGGTTTCCCGAGGGCTCGACGGACGCGCCTGCCCCCGGCGTGGCGTCCCTTTCCCCGGCAGGTGCGGCGGATGGCGCGACACCGAACCCCGCCGGATGCTGCCCCGCCCCGGACGCCCGCTCCCCGGTCACCTGCTCCTCCACCCCGCCATCGTCACACGCCTCGGCGCGCGGGTTCATCGGGGAAACCCCTGAATCCGTCCCGGACGCGAAGCCCGTTCCCGGGAAGGATCAGGGTTCGTCCCCGATGCGGCGGCACCGGGCTGTCGAGCATGCTGGACGGCATGAAGAGCACGACCGACACCACGAAGCACATCGAAGGCTTCGAGGACACGGTGAAGGACTTCTGGGTCTCGCGGCCCCGGCGTCCGCACCAGGGCCGCAAACTCGCGGGGGTGGCGGCCGGTGTCGGCAACCGTTACGGCATCGATCCGGTCGTCGTGCGGGTCGTGTTCGTCGTGTTGACGGGGTTCGGGGGGATCGGCCTGGCTCTCTACCTGCTGGGCTGGCTCGTCCTGGCGGAGGAGGGAGACGAGGTGTCGGGGATCGAGGGCCTGCTCGGGCGGGGACGGAGCTCGATGCCGAAGGGTCTGGCACTCGCGCTGTGTGTCGTGCTGGTCCCGACGTGGATACTGAGCTTCTCCTGGAGCTGGTTCGACGGCGGAACCTTCCTCGGGCTCGCGCTCGCCGTCGCGGGGATGTATCTGCTGCACCGCAGCAGGGGCCACCTCCGCCGCCCCGTCCCCACCGGACCCGCCATGGCAAGCCCGACGGGGATGACCACCACGATGTCCGGGACGGACGCGGGCGTGTGGGGACAGCCCGTGTCCGAGGCACCGCCGACGTGGGATCCGCTCGGGGCGGACCCCACCGGCTGGCGGCTGGCGGAGGAAACCACACCCGCCCCTGCGCCGAGGCCGGAACCACCCGCGCCACCGCGCCGCAGATCCAAGGTCGGGTTCGCGGCGACGGGTGTCGCACTGGCCGTCGGCGGCGTGGGGGCCGCGCTCGCGGCCGAAGGTGTGCCGTGGTTCACCCCGGCACACGTGGTGGGACTCGTGCTCGCGGTGCTCGGCACCGGCATGGTCGTCGGCTCGTTCCTCGGGGGAGGACGTGGCCTGGTCTGGCTTGCCGTGCCGCTGTCGCTCACCGGCCTCGCGCTCGGAGCGGTGCCGATCGAGGACGTCGGCGGCGGGTTCGGTGACCTCTCCGCCACCCCGGCGACAGCCGAGGGTGTGCTGCCCGTGTACGAACGGACGGCCGGTGACGTCCGGCTCGACCTCACAAGACTCACCGGGGCGGAGAACGTGAGCACGACCGTGCGCAACGGCGCGGGCAACGTCGCGGTGCTCGTGCCGCCCGACGCCGACGTCTGGTACACGTGCGAAGCCGGGGTCGGCAACATCGAATGCCTCGGCCAGCAGTACACCGGTGTCAATCCTCCCGAGATCGAGGGCAAGGACTTCGGTCCCGACGGCGCCGGTGGTCCGAAGATCACGCTGACCGCGCAGGCCGGGGTTGGCAACGTGGAGGTGCGTCGTGGCTGACAACGACAACCGCAAGGTGGCCCCTCGCACGGTGGAGCTGTTCACCCTGCTGGCCGGGCTGGCCACGCTCCTCGTGTCGGCCTACGTGCTCTCCGATGCGGACACCTGGCTCGGCCAGGTGGACCTGCGCTGGGTGCTGGCGGGTGGCGCCGTCACCGTGGGGTTGCTGATGCTCGCGGCGTCCGTGAGACCCCAAAGGCGGAACGGGTCCTGACCGCGGGGTGAGCCGATCGCGGTTGAGGGTGTGCCTTCGTGAGTGGGGGTACGTCAGGTGAACAGCCCGGCCACGAGCAGCCCGAGTCCCCCGAGTGCGCTCGCGACGGTGCCGATCGCGAGAAGCCGGTGCCGCCGGACCCGGCTGTCGCGCAACTCCTGTTCCGTGCGGGTCGAGATGATGAAGTGACCCTTCCCCTCGGGCTTGCCGATCGTCAACGCACCGGTCCTGTCGTGAACCTCACCGAGGACGTAGAGCCGACGGCCCGGGCGGACGACCCACTCCTTGTAGTCGTAGCCGATCGTGGTGTCGCCCCTGCCGGACAACGCGGGCAGCACGATGCCGAACAGATCGATGCCGCCCTGCCTGCCTCGCCGTGGTTCGAACCTGCTCACCGTCTGCTCGGCGCCGTCGGGGGTGATGCCGTCCGGATCGACATTGATCGTGCGGCCCTGCTCGTCGGTGATCGCGTAGTTCTTGTGTGACGTGTGTTCGGCCACTCGTTCGGTGCGTTTGCGTCGGTGCCGCTTGCCGTCGCGGTACTCGATCACCTCGTAGTGCCGGTCGATGCGGTAGCGGTACCAGACGCACTCGGTTTTGGAGAGTTCGGCCGTGAGCGGGCCATCGGGACTGGGAGAAGCCTCGCCTACGACCTCGGAGGTCTTGCGGAACATGCCGGACGCCCCGACCTCGTCGGAGGCTGCGCGGTACTGCTCCAGTTCAGGGATCGACAGGGTCTCGGTGCCGATCATGGTGTGCAACTGGTCGCGGGTGTGTTTCATGGAGAGGAACGCGGCCACTGCGACAACCAGCAGCACCACTCCCGCGATCCACACCGCTACCTACCCCCAGCACCCGTGTCGTTCACTCCCACTCGATCGTCCCCGGCGGCTTGCTGGTCACATCCAGCACGACCCGGTTCACATCGGCCACCTCGTTGGTGATACGTGTGGAGATCCGTTCGAGCACGTCGTAGGGTAGCCGAGCCCAATCGGCCGTCATGGCGTCTTCGCTGGACACCGGGCGCAACACGATGGGATGCCCGTAGGTGCGGCCGTCCCCCTGCACCCCGACGCTGCGGACGTCGGCGAGCAGCACAACGGGGCACTGCCAGATGTCGGAGTCGAGTCCCGCCGCGGTGAGTTCCTCGCGGGCGATCGCGTCCGCGGCCCGCAGGATCTCCAACCTGCCGGACGTCACCGCGCCGATGATGCGGATCGCGAGACCGGGCCCGGGGAACGGCTGGCGGTGCACGATGGTCTCCGGCAGGCCCAGTTCGAGCCCGACCCTGCGAACCTCGTCCTTGAACAGGAGTCGAAGCGGCTCCACGAGTGTGAACCGCAGGTCCTCGGGCAGCCCGCCCACATTGTGGTGACTCTTGATGTTGGACGTCCCCGCGCCGCCGCCGGATTCGACCACGTCGGGGTACAGGGTGCCCTGCACGAGGAACTCGACGTCGCCCTGCGCCTTGATCTCCCGCGCCGCCTGCTCGAAGACGCGGATGAACTCCCGGCCGATGATCTTGCGTTTCTGCTCAGGGTCGGTGACGCCGTCGAGAGCCGACAGGAACCGTTCGGTGGCATCGACCGTGACGAGGTTCACGCCGGTGGCGGCCACGAAGTCGCGTTCGACCTGAACTCGTTCGCCCGTCCTGAGCAGGCCGTGATCGACGAAGACACAGGTGAGCCGGTCGCCGATCGCGCGCTGCACCAGCGCCGCCGCGACCGCCGAGTCCACGCCCCCTGACAATCCGCAGATCGCGTGCCCTTCACCGATCTGGGCCTGGATGCGCTGCACCTGGTCGTCAACGATGGACGACGTGGTCCACCTCGGGCGGATGCCCGCGATCTCGTGCAGGAACCGTCGCAGCACCTCCTGACCGTGGGGCGAGTGAGCCACCTCTGGGTGGTACTGAACCCCGGCGAGTTTCCGCGCGGTGTTCTCGAACCCGGCCACCGGGGCGCCTTCGCTACCCGCGGTGACGGAGAACCCTTCGGGAGCCTTCGTCACGCAGTCGCCGTGGCTCATCCACACCGGGTGCCGGGAGGGCAGTGCCTCGTGCAACGCGCCGCCGGTGACGGCCAGCTCGGTGCGGCCGAACTCGCGGGTGCCCGTGTGCTCGACCGTGCCGCCCAGAGCCTGCGCCATGGCTTGGAAGCCGTAGCAGATGCCGAACACGGGTACGCCCGTGTCGAACAACGCTGGGTCCACGCCGGGTGCGCCGTCCGCGTACACGCTGGATGGCCCGCCCGAGAGGATGATGGCGGCCGGGTCGCGTTCGAGGAGCTCATCGACAGGAGTCGTGTGCGGCACGACCTCCGAATACACCTGCGCTTCGCGGACCCGTCGTGCGATGAGCTGCGCGTACTGGGCGCCGTAGTCCACCACGAGCACGGGACCATCTGACACTGTCGGACTCCTCACCGGTTCGCTTGCGACGAAAACCTGCCTCCATCGTCGCAGGCCGACCGGCGGGCGATTCGCCCAGGTGGCGGTTACCGGCGGCGCGCGGCGACGCATGAAGGCCGTCACACAGCGCAGGCTCCAGCGTGGATCACCTGAACCCCCGAACCGGGTCGTCCAACCACACCGCGCACCCCCGGATAACCGCCCGCAGGCGTGCGTGGCGAGCCGGAAGCGCGTTTAGCGGGCAGAACGCGGTCAACCACCCCACACACACCAACGACTCCCCACGCGAACCACGCGACAACCAGCGGACCGCGTTTCGCGGGCAGAACGCGGTCAGACGCCGCCGCCCCACACAACCAACACCGCACACCGACGCCGCGAGGCACGTTTAGCGGGCGAAACGCGGTTCTCCGCCGCCCGCCTGATCAGTGGCACTGCATCTCGACGCGGACCTGGCTGAAGTCGCCGGCTCGCAGCGCGTCAATGGGGATCGCGTAGTACAGCAGGCCGAAGTCGCCGAACTGCCATTGGTCGTCGCTGTCCAGTTGGAGGAGATGCACCTCGCCGGCCCGCAGGAACCCACCCTGGAGCGGCAGCGGCCAACCGAACGCACGATGGTGGTGGCCGCAGTCGTAGGCCGGGTAATCGATCTCCGATCGCCACACGTTGCCGAGGTCGAAGGCGTTCAGCCAGCGCGGCATGCCGCGCTCGCCGTAGGAATCGAGCAGGTCCTGCACGACCGGTTCGTCGTAGTTGGGCAGGCTGACGATCGGCGCGGCGGCCATCGGACGCGGGTCGAACACATGCGCAGGCGAGGGAGCGGGCCGCTCCTCCGCGCGCTGCGGATCAGCGGGGACGACCCGCCAGCACCGCGGGTCGGTGAACACATCGAAACGCCGGTATTGCTCGTAGGGCAGGTCAGGCTCGAAATAGAAGAAGTTGAGCAGTCCTGGGACGGCGGGGAGTTCCTCGCCGAGCCAGGGCGCCAGCACCTCGGCATCGAGAACCGCCATGAAGTTGAGCGGCACGCCCTCGACGTGCGGCCATTCGGTCTCCGGGTCCAGCAACGCATCCCCGCCGAAACGACTCCGGCCCGCGGGGGTACCACCGTCCTCGACCGGCGCGATGCAGTAGCCGCGTCGCGCCAGCGCAGCCATCCGGCGCCCGTCATGCTCACCCAGCGTCTCGACGCAGTGTTCTTCCAGCTCGGCCAGCACCGAGGTCACGTCCATGATCACGTCCATGCGCGGTATGAAACCATCGGGAGGCGACACTCTCGGTTCCAGGCACGACGCCCAAGGTGACTCCGATGAGCCCCGCGCGACGGTCAGTGCCGCAGCGCGGCCGGGGCGTGCGATGGCACGGCCGGCGCCCTCGGCGGCACCGGGTCCACCCGCCGATAGGGTTCCCCCTGCTTGGGCCTGGGGTCCGCCTCGCCCTTGTTCGGCCAGAACGAGAACGCCCGTTCGGCCTGGGCCGCGATGGTCAGTGACGGGTTGACGCCGAGGTTGGCCGTGATCGCCGTTCCGTCCACGACGTGCAGGTTCGGATAGTTGAACACCCGGTGGTATGGGTCGATGACGCCGTTGGCGGCGTCCGTGCCGATGGGCGCTCCTCCGATGAAATGCGCGGTGAGCGGGATGTCGAACACCTCGCCCCACGTGCCGCCGGGGATGCCGCCGATGTGTTCGGCCGTCCGCACGTTCGCCTCGTGACCAGCCGGGATGAACGTCGGGTTCGGCGCACCGTGCCCCTGCTTCGACGTGTAGCGGCGCCGCCCGAACCAGCCTTTGCGCGTGTAGGTGGTGATGGAGTTGTCCACGCTCTGCATCACTAGCAGGATCACCGTGCGCTCGCTCCACCGGTAGCCGTTGAGCAGTTTGAGCGCCTGAACCGGATGTTTGCGCACGAAGCGGAGTACCTGCCGCCACCGTGGCACTTCCGACGCGCCGTCGGTGGCGACCGTCTGCAGCAGGCTCATGGCGTTGCTGCCCTTGCCGTACCGCACGGGCTCGATGTGGGTTTCCTCGTCGGGATGGAACGACGACGTGATCGCCACTCCCCTGCTGAAGTTCCGATCGGGATCGATGGTGGTGCGAGCGGCCCCGACGATGGCCTCGGAGTTCGTGCGGGTCAGCTCACCCAACCGCCGCGACAGCTGGGGCAGCACACCCTTGTCCCGCATGTCGTGCAGCAGTCGCTGGGTGCCCCACGTGCCCGCCGCGAGCACGACGTGGCTCGCGGTGATCGTGTGCCGGAACCGGGGCGAGGTGGTGCCGGTCTTTCGGACGTCCACCTCGTACGTGCCGTCGCCACGGGGCCGGACGGCCGTCACCGTGGTCAGCGGGATCACCTTCGCCCCATGCCGCTCGGCGAGATACAGGTAGTTCTTCACGAGCGTGTTCTTCGCGCCGACCCGGCAGCCCGTCATGCACGCCCCACACTCGGTGCAGCCCACCCTGTCGGGCCCCGCGCCGCCGAAGTAGGGGTCCGCCACACGTTTGCCCGGCTCGCCGAAGTACACCCCGACCGGGGTGGGGTGGAAGGTGTCGGCCACACCCATATCGGCCGCCACCTTGCGGATGACCTCGTCGGACGGCGTGACGGTCGGGTTGGTGACCACGCCGAGCATCCTGCTCGCCTGGTCGTAGTGGGGGGCGAGTTCCGACTCCCAGTCGGTGATGTGTGCCCACTGGCGGTCGGCGTAGAACGGGCGCAACGGCCGGTACAGCGTGTTGGCGTAGACGAGCGAACCACCGCCGACTCCCGCGCCTGCCAGCACCATGACGTCCTTGAGCAGGTGGATGCGCTGGATGCCGAAGCAGCCGAGACTCGGTGCCCACAGGTAGCGGCGAAGATCCCACGACGTGGAGGCGAACTCGTCGTCGGCGAACCGGCGGCCGGCCTCCACCACGGCGACACGGTAGCCCTTCTCCGTCAGCCGTAGAGCAGCCACGCTGCCGCCGAATCCGGAGCCGACGACCACGACGTCATAGTCAACGCGAAAGGTGTTACGCCCAGTCACAGGTAGAGAGTAGACCGGGCACGGCTGTTCTGACCAGAGGTAAGTTACCGGCCGGTCAGGCGCGGACCGCGAGCCCGACCTTCTGGAACTCCTTCAGATCCGAGTAACCCGTCTTCGCCAGAGCCCTGCGCAGCGCGCCGAACAAGTTCACGACGCCCTCGGGGTCCGACGAAGGGCCGTGCAGCAACGTCTTGAGATCCACGTCGCGAGCGGGTCCCGACGCGACGCGTGACCTCGGCAACGACGGGTGCGCCGCCGCGGCCGTCCAGTACAGCCCCTTGCCGGGCGCCTCGCTCGTCGCCGCCAGCGGCGCGCCGAGCATCACGGCATCGGCGCCGCAGGCGATGGCCTTGGCGATGTCGCCACTGCACGTCACCCCGCCATCGGCGAGCACGTGCACGTAACGGCCACCGGTCTCGTCGAGGTAGTCCCGGCGCGCGGCTGCCGCGTCGATCACCGCGGTGGCCATGGGGACGCCGATACCGAGCACCCGGTCGGTGCTGGTCACGCCGGGCGTGTGACCGTGACCCACGATCACACCCGCCGCTCCTGTCCGCATCAGGTGCATGGCCGTGCGGTAGTCGCTAACCCCGCCCGCGATCACGGGAACGTCGAGGTCGGAGATGAACTCCTTGAGGTTCAACGGGTCGCCGTCACGAGCCACGTGCTCGGCCGACACGATCGTGCCCTGCACAACCAGCACCTCGACCCCCGCGCTCAGCAGCACCGGTGTCAGCTCGGCCGCGTGCTGCGGGCTGACCCTGGCCGCCACCGTCACACCGGAGTCCCGCACCGTGCGGACGGCTTCGGTGAGGAGATCGCTCTGGATCGGGGCCGAGTGCAACTCCTGCAACAGCGCGCCGAGTTCACCCCAGTCAGCGCCCTTACGCGCCAGGTCAACGACGCGGGCGATGGCGCCCTCGGCGTTGGCATGCCGCGCCCACACGCCTTCTGCGTTGAGCACACCGAGACCACCGAGCTTGCCGATCGACACGGCCGTGTCCGGCGATACGACGGCATCGGTGGGGTGAGTCACCAGCGGCAGGTCGAACCGGTAGGCGTCGATCTGCCATGCGGTGGAGACGACCTTCGACGACCGGGTGCGCCGCGAGGGGACGATGTCGATGTCGTCGAACCCGTACGCCCGCCGGGCCGTGCGGCCCATGCCGATCTCGACCAGATCCCGCAACGTGAGTTCCCTTCTTTCTTCCCGGCGGTGTGACCGCCGAGGACCGCCGTGAACGACTAGCGGGTGGTGTAGTTCGGAGACTCCACGGTCATCGTGACGTCGTGGGGGTGGCTCTCCTTGAGACCTGCCGAGGTGATCCGCAAGAGCTGCGCCCGCTGCAACTCGGCGATGGTGCTGGCACCGGCGTAGCCCATGCCCGATCGGAGCCCGCCCACGAGCTGGTGCACCACACCGGCGAGCGGCCCACGGAACGGCGTCCTGCCCTCGATGCCCTCCGGCACGAGTTTGTCCTCCGAGAGCACGTCGTCCTGCGCGTAGCGGTCCTTCGAGTACGACCGACCGCCGCCGCGCGACTGCATGGCCCCGAGCGAACCCATGCCGCGGTAGGTCTTGTACTGCTTGCCGTTGACGAGAACGAGCTCGCCCGGCGCCTCTGCGGTCCCGGCGAGGAGGCTTCCGAGCATCACAGACGATGCTCCGGCCGCGATCGCCTTGGCGATGTCGCCGGAGTACTGGATGCCGCCGTCGCCGATCACCGGGACACCGGCTGGCCTGCACGCCTTGTCGGCCTCGTAGATGGCGGAGATCTGCGGAACCCCGACACCAGCCACGACGCGCGTGGTGCAGATGGAGCCGGGACCGACGCCGACCTTGACGGCGTCAGCTCCCGCGTCCACCAGCGCCTGCGCACCCGCCCGCGTGGCGATGTTGCCGCCGACGACGTCCACGGTGCTGCCGAGTTCCTTCTTAAGCCGGGCGACCGTCTCCAGCACCGCGCGCGAATGTCCGTGAGCCGTATCGACCATCAGCACGTCCACACCCGCGTCGGCGAGCGCCATGGCGCGCTGGAAACCGTCCTCGCCGACGCCGACGGCCGCGCCGACGACGAGCCTGCCGTCGGTGTCCTTGGTCGCGTTCGGGTACTGCTCCGTCTTGACGAAGTCCTTCACCGTGATGAGGCCGCGCAGCTTGCCGTCGCCGTCCACGATCGGCAACTTCTCGATCTTGTGTCGGCGCAGCAGGCCCAGCGCCGCGTCGGCGGTGACCCCGACCTGCGCCGTCACCAGGGGCGCCTTGGTCATCACGTCCCGCACGGGCTTGCTGTAATCCACCTCGAACCGCATGTCGCGGTTGGTGATGATGCCGACGAGCGTGCCCGACGCGTCCGTCACCGGAACCCCGGAGATGCGGAACCTCGCGCAGAGGGCGTCCACATCGGCGAGCGTGTCGTCCGGTGAACACGTGACCGGATCGGTCACCATGCCTGCCTCGGAGCGCTTCACCACCTCGACGGCCTGTGCCTGCTCCTCGACCGGCAAGTTGCGCTGTAGCACGCCGAGGCCGCCCTGGCGGGCCATGGCGATGGCCATGCGTGCCTCGGTGACCGTGTCCATCGCCGCCGAGATCAGGGGGATGTTGAGCCGGACGTTGCGCGTCAGGTTGGTACTCGTGTCCACACCGCTCGGCACGACATCCGACTCCGCGGGCAGGAGGAGAACGTCGTCGAACGTCAGGCCCAGCATCGCGAACTTGTCCGGGGCTCCACCGGTCTCCTCCTGCTCGGAGGACAGCAGACCTGCGGGCGCGGTGTCATTCGTCATGGGTGGAGCTGACCTTCCTCGGCAGGATGAACCATCCACGGATATGCGGACCTGTTAGCGATGGTATCTGGACGCGACCCGGGGACCGCCCGGTACCGTGCTGGATCGTGCCACACGAAGTGTTGCCTCCGGACCCGTTCGCTGACGACCCGAACGACCCCGCGAAGGAGTTCGCGGCGCTCGACGAGCCCGCTGCCGAGCCGATGAGCCCGGAAGAGCGCTCCGAACTGCTCGCGGACCTCTCGGATCTCACGGTCTACCAGGCGTTGCTCGAACCTCGGGGGATCAGGGGCATCGTCGTGGATTGCGCCGAATGTGAGCAGCCGCACTACCACGACTGGCATCTACTTCGCGCCAGTCTCGAGCAACTGCTGTCGGACGGGCAGATGCGCCCTCACGAACCGGCGTTCGACCCGGACCCCGCGCTCTATGTGACATGGGACTACTGCAGGGGCTTCGCCGACGGCATCACGGCAACGGAGAACGCCCACTGAACGCCCACTGAACCCTGCGGCACGCGCCCCTCCTGCGAGGGCGGGCGCGTGCCGAGGTGCGCTGGTCAGCTGGTCGCGGCGCCCTGGGTGTCCCTCGACACCGAGGTGTCGGACCGGCTTCCCGACTCCTCGTCCGTGTCTTCCGTGGTGGTCGTGGGCGAGGTCGGTTCGGTCGGCGACGAGGTCTCCGTCGTGGGGACCGACGACGTCTCGTCGAGTTCGGGAGGCACGCTGACCTGCGACGACTCCGACGACGAATCGGAAGGCTCCGACGTCTGTGGCCCGTCGGTGCCCGATGCGGGCTCCGACGACGTGACAGGCGGGATCGGGTCAGTGTTGTCCGGCTGGTCGAGCTGCGCCATCAACTCGGTGTGGCGGGCACGCAGCCGGGCGAGTTCGTCCTCACCCGTGACTCCTCTGAGTGCCTGTTCCGCTTCCTTGAGCGCGCGGCGAGCGTCCTCGTAGCGTTCCTGGGCGATGGCCAGGAACGCCGCGTCGAGGTCGGTACGCACGGACGCCGCAGCCTCCACCGAGCGCGCGTGGTCGGCGTACAACACCTTGCTGAGCCCCCACAGCGTGTCTCCTGGCTGTGCGTCCCTTGCGGCGAGCGCTGTCCCTGTGAAGCCGATGGCCAGCACGGCAGCCGCCGCGGCAACGGGAACGAGCAGGCGCCGACGTCCACCGCCACGGGCGTTGCGTGCGGCGACAGCTGTCTTCACCGTGGTGACGGCCGACGGCGTATCGACAAGCTCCGGGATCGCCTCGCTGTCAACATCGCGCCGCCAGGCGAGCAGCAATGCGCTCAACTCGTAATCGCCGAGACCATCGGCGACCCGGGAATCCGCACCGCCGAGGGCGTCGAGCAGGGCGTCATCGGCCTGGACGGCGGAAAGGTCCGTCAGCTCCCCTTCTGTTGTCCATGTCACGTCGGCATCGGACGTGTGCGAGGAAGAAGATGCGGAATCCCCGGACACAGCGAACCTTGCGGACCTTGCAGACTCAGTCTCGGATGGCATCGAGTCCTCGGAGGCCGTCGAGCCGCGCGATGCCGTGCCGTCGTCTCGGCCCTCGACCTCGAACCCGGTGGTTTCGCGGTTGTCGCCGTCAGCACCGTCGCGTTCCGTCATCAGACCACCTCCTCAGCGGCCAGCGCCTTGCGTAGCCGCGCGAGGGCGCGATGCTGGGCGACCCTGACCGCCCCCGGCGTCGATCCGACGGCCTCCGCGGTCTCCTCCGCCGAAAGCCCGACGACAACCCGCAACACCACGATCTCGCGTTGTTTGTCCGGCAACACCTGCAGCAACTGCGACATCCGTTCGTTCAGCTCGCCCTGAAGAGCGCGTTGCTCGGGGCCGATGTCGCGCTCAATCTCGTCAGGAACCTCCGCGACGGGTTCAGCGCGGTTACGGGACGCGGCCCGGTGGGCGTCGGCGACCTTGTGCTGAGCGATCCCGTAGACGAAAGCCAGGAAAGGGCGGCCTTGATCACGGTACGAGGGCAACGCCGTGAGCACCGCGAGACACACCTCCTGGGCTACGTCGTCAGCCGAAGCGAACGATCGTTCCTGCCTGCCAACTCTGGCGCGGCAGTACCGCACCACCAGGGGACGGATAGCGGCCAGCAGTCGCTCGACCGCTTGAGGATCTCCCTCGACAGCGGCGGCGACCGACTCGTCCAGTCCATCCCCCATAGTGGCCATCGCAGACAACAGTCCCGGTGTTACGTATAGGCGTGCAAAAACAACGGCGCGCGGCTTCCGAAACCGTCGCCACCACGCCGGTGACACCTACCGTACCTGTCGGGACCACTCGATTCCGTTGACGGTCGCGCTGCGGTCTTGCCCGTGAGCCGACCTGCGGCAACGGACGCTACCGCACCGGCGGGCATTCCGGCGACCATCGAAATACCGGAGCCGATCGGCAGACCGCCCACAACATGACACGCCACACCGGCGTGACCGGCGTGGCGTGTTCGATGGTCAGAGACAGTGTGTAACGGGTGATATCGGACCATTCAGGAGACGAGGCCCCGCCGGAAACCGTGCGCGACAGCCTGGGCGCGGTCACGCACACCGAGCTTGCGGAACAAGCGGCGGGCATGGGTCTTCACGGTGTCCTCGGAGAGATACAGCTCGCGACCAATCTGGCCGTTGCTCTTGCCCTGGCTCATGCCACGGAGCACCTGGAGTTCGCGCTCGGTGAGCTGGACACCGGGGTCGGAGGGCTGGCGTGGCGCAGGCACGGATGTGCTGGCCAACGTGTGGGCGAGCGCGGCGACGAGTTCGGGACGCGAGGCGTCCCACCGCAGGTAACCTCGGGCACCGCCGGCGATGGCAGCCGCGATGCTGCCCGCATCGTCCGGCGCGCCGAACACGATCACGTTTGCCTGCGGGTTGGCCGAGACCAGCCGCCGCGTGGCCTCCACACCGGTCGGCACGGCACGCTGCGTGCCTACGAGCACGACATCGACCGGCTGCCGGGAGTACCTGGCAAGCAACTCGTCACCGTGCGCTACACAGTCGATGCGACTGACGCCGGGAACAGCGGACATCACGCGCGTGAGCCCTTCGCGGACACTGCGTCGGTCGTCGCAGATCAAGACCGTCGTCACAGGGGTTCCTTCCTGCAGCCGGGTGACATTCCTCTTCCCCTATCGGACGCTTTAGGTGTCACCTTGACACGATCCGGTGGCTTTTTTTGAAGGAATCTTCCCCCGGATGTCGGCATGCCCCATATCTCCCTGGAAAAGGCCTAGATCGGCACCCATGGCGAGTCGCGAGCCAGACGCCGTCCCACCGGATCGGTTGACGCCAACAGTGCACTCAACTCGTCGGTAACTCTGGAGCGACTCCAAACAGCTTGTTCTGGTTCGAGATCGGCGAAAAGGAGGAGTGCGGGCCAGGTCAGTGATCGCCATCCGTTTCTTCGTGCTTCCGTCAAAGCGGCGCCGACGAGTTCTCTGGCGCGTTGCCTCCTATCAGGCCCGCCCGATTCGCCCGGCCGGCCCAGCCCGCCGGGCCTGCCTGACTTCCCCAACACACCAGCCCTGCCCTTCTGCCCCCCTTGCCCGTCCGGCTCGCGTTGCCTGTCCGGCCCCCTCCGCTCGTCCGAAGCGACCAGCGCGGCCCCGAGCACCAGTTGCGACTTCGCCACGTGCCGGGCCGCACCGCGCGCCTCCGCGAGCGCCAAAGCGCGTTTAGCGGGCGAAATGCTGTCGAAAGGGCGGCCGGACGCGAGGGCGAGCTCGGCCTGCACCCACCCGAGGCGGACTTCGGCGCGCCAGCAGCCGCTCACGGCGACCGCGCGGGCCGCCCTGGTGAGCAACGCCTCGCACTCGGCCAGCCTGCCAAGCCCGAGGTGGTCGGCGGCCAGCCCGAGCAGTGCGTCGGAAAGCGCTCCCGCCTGGTCGAGGCCGTCGGGGTCACCTCGCCCCCACCCCGGTCCGGTGGCGACGTGATCCGCCTGCCCTGCCTCGACCACCCTGCGCAGGGCGATGCCGTCGAGGCGGAGGGCCGCCGCGTGTCCGCCGAGTTGCCTCCTGTGGGACGCGAGTGCCGACGCAGCAAGGGAAGCGATCACGCCGTCGCCGTGGCGGCTCAATGGTTGCAGCACCGCCGCCGCTGCCGCGTACTCCCCACGAGCGCCACGGACCACGGCGTCGAGCCACCGCTGTACCGGCGTGAGCAGCGGGCCGCCACCAGGTGGTGTGGCCGCATCCGCTTCGGCGAGCCGGCTTCCACCGAACGCGGCGGTTCGCAGGACATTTTCAACGATCGGCATGCCCTCATCGTGACCCGTCCGAGTGGCCGGGAGCACAGCGGGTAGCCCAAAAATCGGACACGAAATACAACAGGATCACCTGGTGAAACTCAGCCGAGTGAAACCGGTGAATCATTTTTCGGCACTGTGTTACCGATCACAGTCAATCGGCACGCCTATCGGCTGATTCCACTGACAGGCCTTGAACATTCGCCGGACGGGCTTCTAGCGTTACGGCCGTTGCACCAAATGGAGTAGTCGCACTACGACAACTGCACAATCCGGCCGCGTGGTGCCGGATATCGGAGGCGGTCACGAATGGCAGACACGCGCAGACTCCCTGGCCCGAACGCGGACGTTTGGGACTGGCAACTCGAGGGGGCTTGCCGGGGGATGGACAGCGGCTCGTTCTTCCACCCCGACGGGGAGAGAGGACCTGCACGAGCGAGGAGGGAGGCGCGAGCCAAGGCCATCTGCCACACCTGCCCGGTGCTTCAGATGTGCCGTGAGCACGCGCTCGCCGTCCACGAGCCGTACGGCATCTGGGGCGGGCTCTCGGAAGCGGAGCGAGAAGCCATCATCAGGTCCCAGAAGCGGTCACTCACCCTGACCGCACGCTGATCGGGTTCCGCGGGGCGTTCCCCTCCCCGCGCCACGATCGCCGTCCGTCGAACTGGGCGAGTAGGACGGGCGGTACACGAACGGGGCGGCACTCACGTACCGAGTGCCGCCCCGTTCGCCGTGTTGAAACCCTGCGTTCAGTGCGAGTGACCGTGGCCGGCCGCGCCGCCGTTGTCCTCGGGCTTCTCGACCACCGAGCTCTCGGTGGTCAGCACCAGCCGGGCGATCGACGCGGCGTTGGCCACCGCGGAGCGGGTGACCTTCACGGGGTCGATGATGCCCGCGGCAAGCAGATCGGTGAGTTCACCGGTGGCCGCGTTGAGACCCTCGCCCCACTTCTGCTCCTGCACCTTCGACACGATGACAGCGCCCTCGTGCCCCGCATTGGTGGCGATCCAGTACAGCGGCGCTGTCAGCGCATCACGCACGATCTTGACGCCGGTGGCCTCGTCGCCCGTGAGACCGAGGTCGTCGAGTTCCTTCGCGATGTGCGCGAGTGCCGAACCACCGCCTGGAACGATGCCCTCCTCGACGGCGGCCTTGGTTGACGCCACAGCGTCCTCGATACGGTGCTTGCGTTCGTTCAGTTCCGTCTCGGTGGCAGCACCCACACGGATCACCGCGACACCGCCGCCGAGCTTGGCGAGCCGCTCCTGGAGCTTCTCCCTGTCCCAGTCGGAGTCGGTGCTCTCGATCTCCTTGCGGATCTGGGCGATACGGGCCTGTAGGTCGTCCTTCGTGCCCGCGCCGTCCACGATCGTGGTGGTGTCCTTGGTCACCTCGATACGGCGAGCCTTGCCCAGTACGTCGAGCCCGACCTCGGACAGCTTCAGGCCGACCTCGCTCGACACGACCTGAGCGCCCGTGACGACGGCGAGGTCGTCCAGGAACGCCTTGCGCCGGTCGCCGAAGAACGGCGCCTTGACGGCAACGGCATTGATCGTCTTGCGCAGCGAGTTGACCACCAGGGTCGAGAGAGCCTCGCCCTCGACGTCCTCCGCGATGATCAGCAGCGGCTTCTTGTCCTCCGCGACCTTCTCCAGCAGCGGAAGGAGGTCGGCCAGAGCCGAGATCTTCTCCCGGTGCAGCAGCACGTAGGCGTTCTCGAGGACGGCCCGCTGCTCTTCCGGATTGGTGGCGAAGTGCGCCGAGAGGTAGCCCTTGTCGAACTGCACGCCCTCGGTGATGTCGAGTTCGGTGGCGAGTGTGGACGACTCCTCCACCGTGATCACGCCGTCCTCGCCGACCTTCTCCACCGCCTCACCCAGCAACGCACCGATGGTGGTGTCGCGGGAGGTGACGGTGCCGACCTGAGCGATGTTGTCGCGGCCCTTGACCGGGGTGGCCTTGGCCTTGAGCAACTCGACGACCTTCTCGGCCGCCAGTTCGATGCCCCGGCCGAGGGCTGTGGGGTTGGCGCCTGCCGCCACGTTGCGAAGGCCGACCTTGACGAGGGCCTGCGCGAGCACGGTGGACGTCGTGGTGCCGTCGCCGACCACGTCGTTGGTCTTGGTGGCGACGTTCTTCGCCAGCTGCGCACCGAGGTTTTCGAACGGGTCGTCGAGTTCGATCTCGCGGGCAACGGTCACGCCGTCCAGCGTGATGGTGGGCCCGCCGAACTTCTTGTCGAGAACGACGTGGCGACCGCGGGGGCCGAGGGTCACCTTCACCGCGTCGGCGAGCTTGTCCACCCCGCGTTCGAGCGCCCGACGAGCGTCCTCGTCGAAGTTGATCTGCTTAGGCATGGGGAAACCTCTCTCGGGGAAACGCGAAACGCCCCGGTACCCCGGCGTGTGCGGGGCCCGGGGCGTTTCGACGCGAGGCGGTCGTCAGTTGATGACGGCCAGCACGTCACGGGCGGACAGGATCAAGTACTCCTCGCCGTTGTACTTGACCTCGGTGCCGCCGTACTTGGAGTAGATGACGACGTCGCCTTCCTTGACATCCACAGGAATGCGGTTGCCCTTGTCATCGACGCGGCCCGGGCCAACGGCCAGGACCTTGCCCTCCTGGGGCTTCTCCTTCGCGGTGTCGGGGATGACGAGGCCCGAGGCCGTCGTCTCCTCGGCCTCGCTCGTCTGGACAACGATCTTGTCCTCGAGCGGCTTGATGTTCACGCTCACCGGTGTGACCTCCACGGGTCTTCCAAAGCGTTGGCAGGTACCTAGTTGGGTACGGCTCCTACCACCCCCGCCGTCGCGGGTGCCGGGGCGTGTGCGGTGCCGTGCAATTAGCACTCTAGCCAGCTGAGTGCTAGCCGCGCAACCAGGGTCCCCCCTCGGCTCCACGCTGGTCACGGACGTCCTGCGGTACGAAGCCGACCACGCTGGGCCTGCGGCGGACGGAAAGAGCCCTCGGCGGGCCATCGAGCTGATGCAGTGTTCACCCCACGCTCACCCGTTCGGGAAGAGACGGTCACCACCCGGCGGCAGGCTGTGCGCGTTCCGCGCTGATCGACACCACGTTGGGAGACGATCCATGCCCGCTTCCAGTGAGAAGGACCCGTCACAGACAGTGCCGAGCCGCCGCCAGGTGTTGCTCGGTGGAGCCGCGCTGGGAACCGCGGCGTTCGCGGCCGCAGGAGCCCTGGGTGGACTCGCCCCCGCCGCGAGGGCTGCGGCGGCACAGGGTGCCGGTGTGCCTTTGCGCGGCGAGGTGTTCACCCTCGGCGTGGCGTCGGGTGAACCGGACCACCACAGCGTCGTGCTGTGGACCCGGCTCGCGACCGACCCGCTCGCGGAGGACGGGCTCGGCGGTCTGGGCCGCCGAGCTGTCACCGTGCAATGGGAACTCGCCGAGGACGAGCGCTTCCGCCACGTCGTGCGCCGAGGTCACGAGACGACGGACGCCGAGGCTGGATACGCCGTCCACGCCGAAATCGCGGGACTCGCACCGGGGCGTGAGTACTTCTACCGGTTCCGGTGCGGGCGGTTCCTCTCGCCGACCGGACGTACCCGCACGGCGCAGACACCGGGCACATTCGGTGCCGCGATGACGATGGCCTTCGCCTCATGCTCGCAGTACGAGCATGGGTACTTCACCGCTTACCGGCACCTCGCCGAGGACGAACCCGACCTGGTGCTGCACCTCGGCGACTACATCTACGAATACAAACCCGACACGTACGTCTCCCCCGACGGCAACGTCCGCGACCATCGGGGCCCCGAAACCGAGACACTCGCGAACTACCGCCAGCGCTACGCACAGTACCGCTCCGACGCCGACCTGCAGGCCGCACACGCCGTCGCGCCGTGGCTCGTCGTGCCGGACGACCACGAGGTGGACAACAACTGGGCAGGCGACATCCACGAGAAGCCCCACCTCCCCCAGCCCGACTTCCTGCAGCGCCGCGCCAACGCGTTCCGCGCCTACTACGAGAACATGCCGTTGCGCCACCGCAACCGCCCGCAGGGCTCGCGCATCCAGCTCTATCGCACCGTGTCGTGGGGTTCGCTGGTGAACTTCCACATGCTCGACACCCGCCAGTACCGCGACGACCAGGCCTGCGGTGACGGGTGGAAGATCTGCGAGGACGCCGTGGACCCCGCACGCTCGCTCACCGGCGACGACCAGGAGCAGTGGCTGCTGGAGCAGTTCCGGCGTTCCCGCGCTCGCTGGGATCTGCTCGGCCAGCAGGTGTTCTTCGCCAGCAGGGTGAGCGCCTCCGGTTCGACGAGCATGGACGCCTGGGACGGCTACCGCGGCTCGCGGGAACGCATCAGCGACGGCTGGGTCGAGGCCGGTGTCCGGAATCCCGTTGTGCTCACCGGGGACGTCCACACGCATTGGGCCAACGAGCTCAAGGCCGACTACGCGAACCCCGACAGCCCCGTGATCGGCACCGAGCTGGTGACCAGCTCGATCACCTCGGGCGGCAACGGAGCGGACTCCGACCCCGCAGAGCACCCAGACCTGCGGCGTAACCCGCACATCCGGTTCCGCAACAACCAGCGCGGCTACGTCCGCACGCACATCTCCAGGGAAGAGCTGCGCGCCGACTTCCGGGTGGTCGAGTACGTCACCCGGCCCGGCGCGCCGGTGCGTACGCGGGCGTCGTTCGTGATCGCCGACCGGCATCCTGGCCTGTCCGAGGTGACACCGCGCTGAGCATCACGCGGCGAGATCGCTCCACCCGGTAGAAGGCACACGATCCGGGTGGGCGTCTCGTTCTCGGCGAGCACCAGCGACGGAATGCACGGCATCCGGTCGTGACGCGCAGTGTCGTCACACGCAGACGGTGCTGACGGGCAGTGCGGGATTCGCCGAGAGATCAAGGGGGCTCGGCGCGCAACCTGCCGCCACGAGGTGCGCGCCGAGCGCCGCGATCATCGCGCCGTTGTCCGTACACAACCGGGGCCTCGGCACCCGCAACTCGATGCCGGCCTCCGCGCAACGCTCGGCAGCAAGACCGGCGAGGCGCGAGTTCGCCGCGACACCACCGGAGATGACGAGGGTGCCGATGCCGGACTCCGTGGCGGCCCGCACAGCCTTGGCCGTGAGCACATCGGCGACGGCTTCCTGGAACGATGCGGCGACGTCGGCGACGGGTACCTGCTCTCCCCTCGCCTGCGCACCTTCGACCCACCTCGCGACCGCGGTCTTCAAACCCGAGAACGAGAAGTCGAAAGCCGGGTCGCGCGGGCCGGTCATGCCTCTGGGGAACGCGATCGCGCCCGGATCGCCCTCCTGAGCAGCTTTGTCGATGGGAGGGCCGCCAGGGTAGGGCAGGCCGAGCACGCGGGCCACCTTGTCGTAGGCCTCTCCTGCTGCGTCGTCCACTGTGGACCCGATCTCCGTGATCTTGCTGGCGATGTCGTCCACGCGCAGAAGTTGTGTATGTCCACCGGACACCAGCAACGCCAGTGATGGTGTGGGCAACGGCCCGTGCTGGAGGGTATCGACGGCGATGTGCCCTGCGAGGTGGTTCACGCCGTACAGCGGGACGTTCAGCGCCGCGGCGTAGGCTTTCGCCGCCGACACGCCGACGAGAAGCGCGCCGGCCAGCCCTGGGCCCGCCGTCACCGCGATGGCATCGACATCGGAAAGGGTGAGGCCCGCGCTGTCGAACGCCCTGCGCACCGTGGGAACCATGGCTTCGAGGTGGGCCCGGCTCGCGACCTCGGGCACCACGCCTCCGAAGCGCGCATGCTGCTCCACACTGCTGGCGACCTCGTCGGCGAGCAGTTCGACGGTGCCGTCGTCGTGCAACCGCACGAGCCCGATGCCTGTCTCGTCGCACGAACTCTCCACGCCCATGATGATCTTGGGCATCAGCCTGTCACCTCCTGCGTGCGGCGGGCGGGCCGCACCATCGTGAAAGCGTCGGCGCCCGAGGGCTGGTAGTACCGCCTCCGGATACCGACGCGCTCGAAGCCGTGTCGCTCGTACAACGTGATGGCGGTGTCGTTGTCCGTGCGGACCTCCAGAACCACCGGGGCGCGCAACTCGTCGGCGCGCGCGAGCAGGGAACGCAACAGCGCAGTGCCGATGCCCTCGCCCTGGCGATCGGGGTGCACGGCGATGGTGTGGAGGCCCCCCTCCCAGTCACCGGGTGTGCCCATCAGAGCGAGGCCGGCGTAGCCGACAAGCATGTCCTGTTCGTCCAGCGCGACGAGGTAGTACCCGCCCGCGTCGAGCTCGGCGTGGAAAGCCGAGGCACTCCACGGGCTGTCGCCGGGAAACAGCAACCGCTCGATCTCCACGCACGCGCGAATGTGACGTCGTCGCAGGGGTTCGAGCCTCACTGCGCCGTCACCCGCTTCCGCGCGCCGGGCACGGTGGCGTCGGGGCGGCGCAGGTAGAGAGGGGTCAGCGGGGCAGGTTCCGCGCGGGCGAGCACGTCGGGAGCCGCGGCGCGGGCCAGCCCTGCGGGGCTCGGTGTGGCCTGCTCGACGTGGCGTACCACCTGATCCAGCTCGGCCGGTTTCGACACGCCCGGGCCGTCGGTTCTGCGGCCGTCGCGGGTGTAGGCCGCCCAGTAGACCTCGCGGCGACGGGCATCCGTGACGACGAGGAACGGCTCGGCGACTCCGGTGTCGTTGACCACATCGGCGGCGATGGCGTCGAGGCTGCACACCGGATAGGCGGGAATGCCGAGGCTGTGCGCCAGCGCGGCTGCCGTGACGATGCCCGCGCGGAGGCCGGTGAACGGGCCGGGTCCCACGCCGCACACCACGGCCTCGATGTCGGCCAGTGTCACGCCCGACCGGCCGACGGCGTCGAGCGCGTGCGGCGTGAGCAACTCGCCGTGCGCGCGGGCGTCGTGCGTCACGCGTTCGGCCAGCACGGTGACCGACTGTTCCCCGAGGTCTACGACACCGGCCGTGACGGCGGGTGTGGCGGTGTCGATGGCGAGTACAAGCACCCCTCGAGCCTACGACCGCCGTTTGCGGGGTGGCCCGGGCGCCCGGTAACAGCATTCAGCCCGCGAAACGCGCTCGGCCGACCGACCGCGGTCGATCGCGTTTCGCGGGCTGAACGCGGTCCGGGGCGCTCGGCAACGATGGCAGGCAGGCCGCCGTGGCGAACTCCCCCGTCCGGCTGGAACGGATCCACCGGCTGCCTCAGGCGGCCGTACCGACAGCATTTAGCCCGCGAAACGCGATTACCCCGCCGCCATCCGGCCTCCCGCCGAGGCCATGCCCAGCCACGTGTGCGGGTTGCGCTCCCAGCACCAGCCCAGTTTGGGGGCGTTCTGGCTGATCCAAAGAGCAGGCACTCGACGGTCGCCGCACCGCGATCCGCCGAGCATGTAGCACTTGTTCTTCACGAGTACCTCGGGGAAGAGCGTCAGGAGTGCGATGCCCTCCTCGATGGTCAGTGCTGTGCGACCGCGATCGGCGATCTCGGCCATCGCGTCGGCCGGCACGGCGCCGCAGAACTCCTCGCCCCGGTTGACGTCCACCACCAGGTAGGCACGTGCTTCCGGCAGTTCCACCACGTCCGTGGCCACGAACCGTGCGAGTGAGCCTTCTTCGAACGAGTGATCGATGAATCCCGGCTTGGTTCTCCCGTGCAGTGTCGTCCTCGGCATGGTCTCCTCGATCGGGACCAACTGCCGCGTCACCACCAGCGCGAACGCGACGCGCCCGCGTTCAGGATCGTGCTCGCCGGTCCCCGCCGCGGCCACGCACTCGCGTAGTGGCGCCACCGCGCTCGCGAACTGCTCGTCCGTCAGACCGGCCGCGTGCGGGTAGCCGAGTTCGACCAGCCGCCCGACCTGCCGATCGAACTCCTTCTCAGCGTCGTGGATCTTCGGAGTCATAGACGCTCCAATTCAGAGTCACCATCAGATGTCGATCTTCGTACCCTGCGACCGCCGAGTCCGCCGAATCGCCTCGGGCGGCTGTTCGCCCCCTATCGGCTCCTCAACGTTTGACCTCGACACGCGCCAGCGCGCCGCTCTCCAGCGCGGCCCACACGGCCCCGTCGGGTCCGACGGTGATGCCGTGCGGTTCGGTGTTCGCACCGGGAAGGTCATGTACCTCGATCACGCCATCGGACGTGATGGAGCCGACGCGGCCCGTCCCCCACTCGGTGAACCACTGTCTGCCGTCGGCACCGGCTGCGATGGCGTGCGGTTTCGCGGCACGGTCGGGCAGCGGATACTCCGTGATCCGGCCTTCTGTGGTGATGCGCCCGATCTGACCCGCCATGATCTCGACGAACCACAGCGCGTCGTCGGTACCGGCGGTGAGCCCGACAGGCCCCGCTGCCTCCGTGGGCAGTTCGTGCACCGTCACTGTGCCGTCGATGGCCATGCGCCCGATGGCGTTCGCCTGGTTCAACGTGAACCACAGCGCACCGTCCGACCCGGTGACGATCATCGACGGAAATGCGCCACGTAGGGGCAGCGGATATTCGGTGATCTCGCCGCTTGTGGTGATGCGGCCGATGCGGTCTGCGTTGATCTCCGTGAACCACAACGCTCCGTCCGGCCCTGCCGTGAGCCCGTACGGTCCGGCTTGCGCCGTGGGCGTGGCGAACTCGGTGATCTCGCCGTCCACGGTGACGCGGCCGATGCGGTGGCCCTGATACTCGGTGAACCACAGCGCGCCGTCGGGCCCGCTGACGATCACGGTGGGTCCACACTCCGGGTCGAGCCGGTGGATCGTGGGCTCCTGACCTGGGACGAGCCGTCCGATGCACCCGGCGCGGGCCATGGTGAACCACAGTGCACCGTCGGGGCCCGTGGTGATTCCGTACGGTCCGGTGCCACTCCCCGAATCCGCGGGCACCGGGTGTTCCGTGATGACAGTTCTCGTCACAGGTTCTGCTCCAGTCCGTGTTCTTCCGCCACGCGAAGGACCTCAGCCGGGGTACCGGCCATGATCGTGCGAGCGTGTTCGGTGACCAGGTCGGCAGGCCAGTTCCACCAGGCGGCACGGAGCAACCGTTCCACGTCGGCGTCGTCGAATCGGGCACGGATCGGCCGTGCCGGGTTACCGCCGACCACGGTGTAGGGAGGCACGTCAGCGGTCACCACCGCGCCTGCGGCGATGATGGCGCCGTCGCCAATCCGCACGCCGGGCAGCACGGTGGCCCGGTACCCGATCCACGCGTCGTTGCCCACGACGGTGTCACCCCTGCTGGGCATGTCGGTGACAAGGTCAAGCGTTCGCTCGGCCCACGCTCCGCCGAACATCGTGAACGGGTAGGTGGACACCCCCATCGTGGGGTGCTCGGCGCCCGCCATCAGGAAGGTCGTTCCGGAGGCGATGGCGCAGTATCGGCCGATGACCAGCTTTTCCGGCCCGTAACCGTAGAGAACGTTGCGGCTCTCGAACTCGGTCGCATGCTCGGGGTCGTCGTAGTAGGTGTAATCGCCTACAACGATCTTGGGTGAGGTCACCAATGCCTTGAGGAAGACCACCCGATCGTGGGCGGGAAGCGGGTGGACGGTCGTGGGGTCTGGCGTCATGTTGTCCCTTCTGGCAAGACGGCAAATCTTTCACAAGCACAAAGTTTTGTCCAGTACTTTTTTAGGCTCGACCCATGTATCTTGGCCTGATGGGAACACGAAAGCAGGGCCTCAGGGAGTTGAAGAAGCACCGGACCAGGGAGAACATCTCGCTGCACGCGACGAGGCTCTTCATGGAACGCGGCTTCGACAACGTGACGATCGCCGAGATCGCCGCCGCTGCGCAGGTCTCCAAGATGACCGTCACCAACTACTTCCCCCGCAAGGAAGACCTGGCGTGGGAGCTCAACGAGCGCTTCGCGGACATGCCGGCGAAAGCCGTCCGCGCCCGGCGACCCGGCGAGGGGGCGCTGGCTGCGGTGCGGCGCGCCTGTCTCGAGCAAGTGGCCGAGCAAGACCCGATGGCGGGGTTCTCCGGGCCGAGTTTCGCCCGCATGGTGGCCGACAGTCCCGTGCTGGTGGCGCGGCTCCTGCACTTCCACGACTACCGGGAGAAGTCGCTCGCACGAGTCCTCGCTGAGGAGACGGGTGCGACCGAGAACGACATCACCCACCGGCTCGTCGCGGCACAACTCAACGCCGTACTCCGGCTGATGTTCGAGGAGACCGTGCGACTCACCCTGGAGGGCCTCGCCAACGACGTGATCACGGAGGAGGTCACTCGCGCCGCAGAGATCGCCTTCGACGCGCTCGAACCGTCATTCGGTGACTACGCGGTGCGGGTCTGACCAGCCGAGTGCAGCGTTTAGCCCGCTAAACGCGCGGCCGACACCCGCGCCACCCAGGCACCGTGCGGTTCGAGGGTCACCACGCGGACATCGTCGGGGCGGCGGTCGAGCCGGACGACGAGATGGTCCTCGGCGAGCCGTTCCGCCATGCCCTCGCCCCACTCGACCACCATCGCGGCGCGATCGAGTTCGGTGTCGAGATCGAGATCGTCGAGCTGGGCGAGATCACCGGCGAGCCGGTAGGCGTCAACATGCACCAGCGGCACACCCGACTCCCCCGCCGGGTGCACACGGGCCAGCACGAACGTCGGCGAACTCACCCGCCCCGACACGCCCATGCCGTCGGCGATGCCTCGGGTCATCGTCGTCTTGCCCGCCCCGAGAGGACCGGCCAGCAACACCAGGTCACCCGCTCGCAGCAGCTTGCCCAGCGCTCGCCCGAACGCCATGGCGGCTTCGGGCGTCGGCAGCTCGACATTCACCTGGGTCACCGATCTCCTCCTGTCAACACGTGGTCGTCGATGCCTCACCGCACCCGGCGAACCAGCTCGGCGAGGTGCCGGTTCACGAGAGCATGGTGCTCCAGGTGCACCATGTGCCCTCCACCTTCGACACACACCAGCTTCGCGCGAGGCACCTCGGCGGCGATGCGCTCGGCATGGGCGAACGGGGTCAGACGATCCGAGTCACCCCCGATCACCACCACCTCGGTGTGCTTCAACCCCGCCAGCGCCGCGTACCGGTTGTGGCTGCCCAGCGTGTCCACGAAATGCGTGAGCTGCCGCACGGGTGTCTCCCGCAACATCTCCAACATGAAGTCCACCAGCTCGCCAGGCACGTCCTGGCTGCCGAACGCGAGCCGTCGCACCGCCGCCCTCGTGAGCTGGCCGCCAGCCGCCCGGACGAACTCCACCAGCCCCGGCTGCCATTCCGCCAGCTCGCCGACTCCTCGCGTGAGCGGGTTGTATTTCGACAGCAGTGAGCGCGGAAGCCCCTGTGCGCCGATCTCCCCCGCTGCCGTGGCGATCAACCCGACGCCCCGCACCCGCTCGGCGAACAGCTCCGGGCAGGTCTGCGCCAGTTCCATGATCACCATGCCGCCCATGGAATGCCCGACCAGCACGACCGGCGTGTCGGCGGCCACCGTCCGCAGCACGGCATGCAGGTCAAGCGCGAGTTGCTCGATGGTGCTCTGCCGCGCGTCCGACGGAGCCGACTGGCCGTGTCCTCGGTGGTCGTAGTAGACGTGCTTGACACCGGGTAACGCCGCCTTCGCCAGCTCCTGGCGCTGGAAGAACCAGCTACGCCGGGAAAGCGCGAAACCGTGCACCGCCACCACCGCGATACGCGCCCGCCCGTCAACCGGCTCGATCTCCTCCACGGCCAGTGGTGCGCCGTCGTCAGCCGCGATGGTGGAGGTCCGGTCGGATCGGGAGCCCGCGAACGGGCCCATCAGCGCACCCTCACCGGAAAGGGACATCACACACTGTCCACCCCGACATAGCGGCGCCGCACTCGCGGCCGGTACATGCCGGTGACGATCTCGTAGTCGATGGTGCCGATCGTGTCGGCCCATTCGGTGGCCGTGGGCATACCGCCCTCGCCTGTGCCGAAGAGAACGACCTCGGCACCGAGTTCCGGCTCGTCGTCGCCGCAGTCAACGACGAGCTGGTCCATGCACACCCGCCCGGCGACCGGCCGTCGCACACCGCCCAGCCACACACTCATCCGGCCCGACAGGGTCCGTGGCACGCCGTCCGCGTAACCGACCGGGACCAGCGCGAGCGTGGTGTCGCGGGCCGCCGTCCACGTGTGCCCGTACGACACGGACTCACCCGCACTGACTCGCTTGGTGAGCACCACGCTCGACCGGAACGTCATCGCGGGCCGCAGGTCCTCCTCCTGCTGCGGAACCGGATTCAGCCCGTACACCGCGATGCCCGGTCTGACGAGGTCGAAGTGCAGGTCGGGGCGGGTGAGCGTGGCAGCCGAGTTGGCCAGGTGCCGCAGCGGCGAGAGCCCTGCCTCGCGTGCCACGTCGTACGCCGCGGCGAAACGCCGCGCCTGCGTGTCGATCGAGGGGTGCCCGGGCTCGTCCGCACAGGCGAGGTGCGACCACAGCCCCACGACCTCGACGTTCTCCTCGGCCGAGGCGGCCTTCACAAGACCGGGCCACCGCTCTGCGGGGCAGCCGTTACGGGACAATCCTGTGTCGATCTTGAGGTGGATTCTGGCGCGGCGGCCGATCTCACCGGCGGCATCGGCGACTCGCGTCAATTCGCCCGCGGAACTCACCGAGACGTCGATGTCGCTCCGCACCGCAGCCGTGAAGTCCACGTCGGGGGTGTCCAGCCAGCTCAGCAACCGGCTGGTGATCCCTGCCTCCCGCAGCGCGAGGGCCTCGTCGAGCGAGGCAACGCCCAGCCAGGTTGCCCCGGCGTCGAGCGCAGCTCTTGCCACCGGGACGGCACCGTGGCCGTAGGCGTCAGCCTTCACGACCACCATCGTCTCCGAGCCGGACGCGGCAGCCCGGGACGCGAGCAGCCGCACGTTGTGGCGCACGGCCGCGAGGTCCACCACGGCCTCCGCGCGGGGCAACGACGCCGCGCTCACCGGGTCACCCCACAGAACATGATCGAAAGCCTTTCTCATCACGCCGAGACGCCTGTGACGACGCGCCGGTCACCCCAATGTACCCATCGGGCGGTCAGACGTCGTACACCCGGCGACGGGCCTCGGCATGACGTGCTCTGAGCTGTCCGCCGATCTCCGCCGCGGCGCCGGAGGGCGCCGGCAGTCGCACGGCGATCTCCGTTTCCCAGCTCGGCGGCTCCGGAGCCTGCGCCAGTGCCCACGCGGCCTGGCGAGCGGCACCGATCGCCACATGCTCGCGCGGTCGCGGCACCGAAACCGGCACACCGAACACGATCGGCGCGATCGCACGCACACTTTCCGACTGCGCCGCGCCACCGATGAGGAGCACCCTGCGCACCATGATGCCGTGCTCGCGCAGGGCGTCGAGTCCCGCGGCGAGCCCGCACAGCATTCCCTCGACGGCCGCTCGCGCGAGATTCTCGGGCGTCATGTTCGCGCGGCGAAGTCCGAACAGCGAGCCGGCCGCGGCGGGCAGATTGGGGGTCCGTTCACCGTCGAGGTACGGCAGCAGAGTCAGGCCGTCGGCGCCGGCGGCGGCGCTCAGCGCGAGCCGGTCGAACTCGGCGAGCCCGACATCGAGCATGCCCGCCGTGGCGGTCAGGACACGCGCGGCGTTCAGCGTGCAAGCCAGCGGAAGGTAACGGCCGGTGGCGTCGGCGAAGCCGGCGACAATACCGGCCGGATCGGTCGCGGGTGACTCGCTGACACCGAACACCGTGCCGCTCGTGCCGAGCGAGACGACCACGTCGCCCCCACCCGCGTTGATCGCCAACGCGGCGGCCATGTTGTCGCCGGTACCGGCGGAGACGAGGATCCCGCCGGACGTTGTGTCCCGCCGGCTCGGAGGGCCGCAGAACCCGGGGGAGTTCCGGACTTCGGCCGCCGAAGGCGTGACCGAGGAGGTCCGTGCGGTACACGTTCTTCACGGGTGAGAAGTACCCGGTGCCCGAGGCATCGCCACGGTCGGTGACCGGCTCCCCGCCGGTCAGCCGCCAGGTCAGCCAGTCGTGCGGGAGCATGACCTTGGCGACCCGGTCAGCCGCATCCGGTTCGTTCTCGGCGAGCCAGCGGAGCTTCGTGACCGTGAAACTGGCGACCGGTACGGAGCCGACCGCCTCCGCCCACACCTGTGGCCCCCCGAGTTCGTCGACGAGGTCGGTGGCTGCGGTGGCCGAGCGGGTGTCGTTCCACAACAAGGCCGGGCGAACCATCTCGCCGCGGTCGTCCACGGTCACCATGCCGTGCTGCTGACCCGCGACGCCGATGGCTGCCACACCGTCCAGGATTCCCCCTGTGGCGGACGTCAACGCCGACCACCATTCGGAAGGTTCCACCTCGGTGGTGTCCGGGTGCTCGGCGCGCCCGCTACGCACCACAGCGCCCGTCCGGGCATCGCACACCATCACCTTGGTCGATTGCGTGGACGAGTCCACACCCGCCACCAGAACGTCGTTGTCGCTCATGGTGCACGAGCTTGACGGTTCTCCACCCCCAGGTCCATGCCCGAAACCACTTTCGGCCGTGTGGCGGGGCCACCGACCGCGTTTTGCCCGCGAAACGCGCATCCTGCGGGCGCCGCGTTGAGCGGGCGGAATGCTGTTCGCGGCCCCGCCCCGCCACCGGACGGCGGCTATAGTCGCCGCGGTCGGCATTGACGGTGGCTTCTTCTCGACCGCACGGAGGCTTGCATGGCTTACGCCAGATACGTCGCGATCGGAGACAGCCAGACCGAGGGCCTCGGCGACCCTGACGGCAAAGGTGGCTGGCGCGGCTTCGCGGACCGCCTCGCCGACGTTCTCGCCCACGCGGCCACCGACCTCCGTTACGCCAACCTCGCCGTTCGCGGTCGTCTCGCCCACCAGGTTCGTGAGGCACAACTCGACGCCGCGATCGCCCTACGGCCCGACCTCGCCACAGTGGTCGCGGGCATGAACGACCTCATCCGGCCGTCGTTCTCCGCAGCGGCCGTCGTGGCGTGCCTCGAGGACATGTTCGCCTCGCTCACAGCCACGGGCGCGCGGGTGGCTTCCCTCACCTTCCCGGACCTGTCGCGGCTCTCGCCGATCATGCGGCCACTGCGCAACCGCGTGCTCGACCTCAACGCGGGTATCCGCACCGCCGCCGCCCGGCACGGCGTCGTACTCGTCGAGACGTTCGGGTACTCGGTGACCACCGATCCCCGGTTGTGGAGCCCCGATCGCATCCATGCCAGCCCGGTCGGTCACGCCCGGATCGCCGCCGCGTTCGCGGATGCCCTCGCGCTGCCCGGCAGCGACAGCGGCTGGTCGATGCCACTGCCCGGCACCCGCAACAGTACAGTCGCCGACACCGTCGCGGCGGAGCTGCGCTGGTTCTCCTCATTCCTTGGGCCGTGGCTGTACCGGCGCCTCCGGAACCGCTCGTCAGGCCACCAGCTCACCGGGAAACGCCCCACGCTGGCTCCGGTCACCCCGCCAGCGCACGGGCCTGCCTGATCGCGTCAGGCACAGCGGCCAACAACCCGGAAGCCGACGTCGGAACACCGCCTGCCGCGAGTTCACCCGCACGCGCATGCACGTCGGCGGCGACGCCCGCAGCCAGCCACGGGTCGATGCCGGCGGCGAGCAACGCGCCGATCAGCCCGGACAGCACATCACCCGACCCTGCCGTGGCGAGCCACGATCCCCTCGGCCGATTCACCAGAACCCGGCCGCCGGGATCGGCCACGAGCGTGCAATGGCCTTTCAACAGCACCACAGCGCGGAACCGCCGCGCCGCCTCACGAACGGCCGCCACGCGGTCGGCCCCCGGTGCCGCGCCCGTCAACCGCTCGAACTCCCCGTCGTGGGGTGTGAGCAGCAACGGCGTGTCCGGGTCACGGGCGTCGAGCACCTCGGGGTGCCCGGAGATGATGGTGATCGCGTCCGCGTCCGCGCACACCGGCACACCCTGCCCGAGTGCCGTCGCGAGCACGTCCCTTCCCTCACGGCCCGTGCCGATACCGGGGCCGACGACCCACGCTTGAACACGGCCGGCGTCGGTGATCGACCCAGTCGCCACGACCTCAGGCCAGTGCGCGCGCACGACGTCCGCCGCCGGTCCCGCGTACCGGACCATCCCGGCCGTGGCGCGCACGGCCGCCGCAGCGGCCAGCACCGCAGCCCCCGGATACGTGGACGAACCGGCCGCCACACCGGTGACGCCCTGCGTGTACTTGTTGTCGTGCGGCTGCGGCAGAGGCCAGGCTGCGGCGACGTCGGCGGCGTCGAGCTGCCACAGATCCGCCTCACCGAGTTCGCCGCCGAATCCGATGTCAACGACAACGGTGTCGCCGCAGTGCCGCGGGTTCAGCACATGCACCGGCTTGAGCGCGCCGAAGGTCACCGTGCACGTCGCCCGAACTGCGGGACCCGCGACCACTCCCGTGTCGGGGGCGACCCCACTCGGCAGATCGACCGCGAGTACAGGAGCGGTGACCCTGCTGAAGACCTCGGCGGCATCGGGGCGAAGCGGCCCCTCCGCCGAGATGCCGACCACCCCGTCGATGATCAGATCAGCGTTCTCGACGACGCTGCTCCCGGCCCCCCGCACCCGACCGCCCGCACGCCGCAGCGCGGCGAGTCCCGCCGCGTGTGCCTTCTCCGGCCGCAGCAACACCGCCGTGACGGCGGCTCCGCGCCGCCGCAGGAAGTAACCGGCCCACAAAGCATCGCCACCGTTGTTGCCCGCACCGACGATCAGCACGACTCGCCTGCCGACGACCCGGCCCGTGTGCTCGGCAAGGAGTCCAGCCGCGCGCACGGCCACCGCGTACGCGGCCCGCCGCATCAGCGCACTCTCCGGGACACGCGCCGACAGCCGTTCCTCCGCCGAGCGCACCTTCGATGTGGTCCAGATGCCTCGCACGGTGGCCGCTACTCGACGGTGACGGACTTGGCGAGGTTACGGGGCTTGTCAACGTCGTAACCCCGCGCCCGCGCGATCTCCGCGGCCAGCACCTGCAACGGCACCGTGGAGACCAGCGGCTGCAACAGCGTCGGCACGGCAGGCACCTCGACGAGTTCGTCCGCGAACGGCCGCACCCGGTCGTCGCCCTCCTCGGCGATCACGATGGTGCGCGCGCCACGCGCCTGGATCTCGCTGATGTTGGACACCATCTTGGCGTGCAGCACGGCCCGTCCCTTGGGTGACGGCATGACCACCACCACGGGAAGGCCCTCCTCGATCAGGGCGATGGGACCGTGTTTCAACTCACCCGCCGCGAAGCCCTCCGCGTGCATGTAGGCGAGTTCCTTCAGCTTCAGCGCACCCTCGAGCGCGACGGGGAAGCCGACGTGCCTGCCGAGGAACAACACGGCTCGCGAGTCCGCCATGCGCCTTCCCAGGTCACGCACCTGGTCCACAGTGGACAACACCTTCGCGACGGCGGATGGCATGGCCTCCAACTCGGCGAACTCGCGCGCCACCTCGTCCGGATATTTCGTGCCACGGGCCTGAGCGAGCGCGAGACCCACGAGGTAGTTCGCCGCCACCTGCGCCAGGAACGCCTTGGTGGAGGCGACTCCGATCTCGGGCCCGGCGTGCGTGTACAGCACAGCGTCGGACTCCCTGGGGATCTGCGCGCCGTTGGTGTTGCAGACGGCGAGCACCCTGGCCTTCTGCTCCCGCGCGTGCCGCACGGCCTCCAGCGTGTCGGCTGTCTCACCGGACTGCGAGACAGCCACCACGAGTGTGTCGCGGTCGAGAACCGGGTCGCGGTAGCGGAACTCGCTCGCCAGTTCCACCTCCACGGGCAGGCGGCACCAGTGCTCGATGGCGTACTTGGCGACGAGCCCCGAGTGGTAGGCGGAACCGCACGCGACGACGAACACCTTGTCAACGTCACGCAGGTCCTGGTCCGTCATCCGCTGTTCGTCGAGCACGATGCGGCCCGACTGGAAGTGGCCGCGAAGCGTGTTGGCGAGGGCGTCGGGCTGCTCCTCGATCTCCTTGAACATGAAGTACTCGTGTCCGCCTTTCTCGGCGGCCGAGAGGTCCCAGTCAACGGTGAAGGGCTTGCCGACGGCAGGGTCACCGTGGAAGTCGGTGATCTCGTACCCGTCGCGGCTGATGACCACGAGCTGGTCCTGCCCAAGCTCGACGGCGTCGCGCGTGTGCTCGATGAAAGCCGCGACGTCGGAGGCGACGAAAGTCTCCCCCTCACCGACTCCGACGACAAGGGGGGAGGAACGCCGCGCGGCGACGACGAGGTCCGGCTGGTCGGCGTGCGTGACGACGAGTGTGAACGCTCCTTCGAGCCTGCGGCACACGGCGCGCACGCTCGCGGGCAGATCACCCTCGGTCTCGCCGGCGTCGTACGCGCGGGCGATGAGGTGGGCGGTGGTCTCGGTGTCCGTGTCGCTGGTCAGCTCCACGCCTGAGTCTTCGAGTTCCGCCCTGAGCGCGGCGAAGTTCTCGATGATGCCGTTGTGCACCACCGCGACCCGACCCGCCGAATCGCGGTGCGGGTGGGAGTTGCGGTCCACCGGTGCGCCGTGCGTGGCCCAGCGGGTGTGCCCCATGCCGGCAGTGCCTGCGAACGCCGCCCGGCCTGCGGCTTCCAGTGCGGCCTCGAGATTGGCGAGTCGTCCCGCCTTGCGCTCGACGACCAGCGCATTGCCGTCCGTGAGCATCGCGACGCCGGCCGAGTCGTAGCCGCGGTATTCCATGCGGCGAAGACCACCGAGAACCACGTCGAGTGCCTGCCGATGACCGACGTATCCCACGATTCCACACACGCCCCTCAGCGTAACGACACAAGAAACGGCCGCATCCCGGGCACGGACAGCCGTCGCCAGGCGCACGGCCCTGGCGGAGCGAGGGTGGCGGGCGCCACGTTTAGCGGGCTAAATGCTGCCGCCCGGGGCGCTCGCCCCTGCCGGGCGCTGTGTTCGAGATCGGCCACGTCGGTGTGGGCCTCGAAGCGGCCCCGGCTGCCCCGCGACGCGGACGCCGAGGAACACGGCTCCAAGATCGCGCCCGGAGCGCGTTTCGCGGGCAGAATGCGGTTCGGGCACCGCTGCTCCCCCTCCGAGGGTCGGCTAGTCTCCTGCCATGGCGAGCACGGCGAAGCGGCTACTCGAACAGCTCACACACCCGGGCCCGCACGACGTGCTACGCGGTGATCTCGCACTCGTCGGCCTTCCCGGCGTCGTTTTCACTCCCCGAGCCGGTCTCGACCTTCCTGCCGTCGCCTTCGGGCATGGCTGGTTGCAGCCTCCGGGCCGGTACCACGGTCTCCTCCGCCATCTCGCGAGCTGGGGCATCGTCGCCGCGGCGCCGGCCACACACCGCGGCATCCTGCCTTCCCATCGGCTCCTTGCCGCCGACCTGCGGACGACACTCGAGATCGTGACGACCCTTCGCCTCGGGCGCGACGGCATCAGCGTCAACCCAGCCAAACTCGGCCTCGCAGGCCACTCGATCGGCGGAGGCGCCGCCGTCCTCGCCGCAGCTCGAGGCGGCAACCAGGAAGGGCCACGGATTCGCGCCGTCGCCACAGTCGCCCCTGCTCAGACCATGCCCCCCGCGACTGCGGCCGCACTCGGCATCACGGCCTCCGGCCTGCACCTCGCGGGCGAGGACGACCTGCTCGCGCCAGCCACCGGCAACGCCGAAGCGATCAGCAAGGCATGGGCCGGCCCGGTACAGCTCCGGATCGTCCCGAAGATGACCCATCTCGGTGTGACCGAGGGCGCGCATTGGAGCCAGATACTGCTGCAGGGAAAACCTCAGTACTCGGTCCAGCGCCACGTTCGGGCACTGTTCACCGCATTCTTCCTCGCCGAACTGACAGGCGACGAAACCTATCGTGAACTGCTGGACAGCGACTTGAAAGCCGCCCGCATCGCCTACGAGAACGAGGCGACTCGGACGCCGGCCTGAACCGGTTATTCCATCCAGCTGTTGTTGGAGAAATCGTCGTCGTCGAAATGGTTCGGCTGGCGGTTCTCCCGCCGCGGTGAAACGCTGTTCGGCTGCGACTGAGCACGCGGGAACTCCATGGCTGGAGGCGTGGGAGGCGCCACAGGCGCAGGTGGCACCGGCCGTTGGGGCGCGGTGTCCTCCTCGATTCCCTCACTGGCGCCGAAGTCGTATGTTTCCTCAGATACCTCACGGCGCTTGAGCCATTGGTTCTTCGCGGCGGCATCGTCCTGCGCCTGCTGCTGAAGGTACTCAGCGCGCCGCTTGTCCGCTTCAGCGATATGTGTGCGCATCGCCTGCAGGTGTTGCTGCGACCGCTCAGCCAGTTTCTCCGACGTACGGCGGGTGTGTTCCGCGATGGCCTCAGAACGAGCCCTGGTCGCGGACTGGATCGCCCGAAGCCGCTCGATGAACGTCGGATCAGCCTTGGACGTCATCTGTATCGCCTTTCCCGATTTCAGCGGGTGAAGCGCACGGGTACCTCGTCGTCATCGCCGAGAACACCACTGATGCGCAACGAGGCCCCCGACATTTCGAAGATGTTGCCTTCGATGCGGTAAGCGCCCGTCGTCCGCTCCTGATCATCGTTTTGCCCGCCCCCGGCGCCGCCCATGGCACCCATGCCGCCCATCATTCCCATTCCGCCCCCCATCGAGGCAGCGGCGCCGTTGCCGTGTGACATGCCGGCGGCTGCGTCACCGCCAGGGGCCACGCCGAGCCCGGCCCCCGACGGGCGAGACTGGTCAGTCGTGTCGGGCTCCTGCCCCAGGGCGAAGTCGCCACCGGCTCCTCCACCGCCGAAGGACGACCCGCCACTGCCTCCCGAGACAGCCTGTGGGTGCGTCGCGCTGGAGGAGTCGCTTTCGCCGCCGTTCGAGGGGACACCTCCCGCGCCTTCCCCAGCGCTCGCAGCGGCGTCGTCGGCTGTCGCCCCCGGCGCAGCGCTGGACGCGACCGCGCTGCCCCCGGCTGCGCCGCTGGAGTCCGGCGTCTCGCCGCTTTCCGCGGGCGAAACGCGGTGAGGGCTGCCTCCACCGTCCCCGCCACCGGCGCTGCCCTCGACGCGTGAAGTTTCGCCCGCGAAACGCGGGTCGGACGCCGGGGCGGAATCCTCAGGCACACCGTCGATCTCACCCAGCGCCGGTTGCCCTTCGCTCTCGCTGCCGCCGAGCGTGTAAGTGACCGGCTCACCCTTCCCGTTGTCCACGGTGACGACGGTCGGGCCGCCTGGCCCGTCAGGCTGCTCGGCGACGATCTGGAGGTCCCCGTCCTTGATGCGGATCTTGCCGTCGGGGCCCGGCCGGTGGGACTGCTGGCCCGATTCCTCGGACCCAGTAGGTCCGAAATCGTCGGCGCCGCCGTGCCGTGGAGCATCGTTCGGTGGCTCGTCAGCCGAGAAGTCGAGCCGGTACTCCCCGAGTTCGCCGTCACCACCCTCGACGGTGATACTCATCTCCCCGTTCTCACCGGGTTCCGTCATGGTGAATTTCTGTTCACCTTGTTCGACGGTGAGGGTTCCGGGCGCATCGGCATCCTTGATCGCGTCTCCGGTCTCCGGATCGATCGGGTAGGGTCTGCCGGTCTCCGGATCTGTCTCGAGTGGCTCACCGGTGACGGGATTCTTCGCCGGTTCCGCGTTGTCCGGCATGAGGTCTTCGGTACTCGGCATCCCCGCGCCTCCACCCGGCATGCCGCCGCTGGGCGCGCCACCACCGGGCATACCGCCACCCGGCATACCACCACTTGGCATGCCGCCGCCCGGTACACCACCCGGCTGGCCACCGGAATCGGGCAACGCGGGCTGCCCGGCGTCGCCTCCCTCACCGACCCCGCTGAACGGATCGGCCTGAAGTACCTGCCCCAGGCCTTGCACAATGACGCCGTAATTGGCGTTAATGGTCTCGACATAGGTTTTGGCCTGGGCATGCACACTGCTCGCCTGCTGCTGGTATCCCTGACAGAAAGCGGTAAGGGCGTTCTTTGCCTCATCGACAGCAGCTTGCAGATCCTCGACAAAGGAGGAGAGAAACGACACGGTAAAGCTATTGGCTGCCTCGATTAACTCCTGTGACGTCGTCACCGTCTCGATGCTTGCATCGACGTCAGCGACGGTCATACCGCCGATCGTGCCTGTGCCGTAGATTCGGAAGAGTTCCTCGGCGAAGGCGACGACCGCGTCCTCCTGAGTTGCTGTCGCCGCGGCAAGTCCCCCGGATGCAGCGGTCAGCGCATCCGTGAGCGTCTCAGCCCCAGTTGAAAGATTCTTGTTGACCTGCTCGGCAGCCGCCTTGGCATCGCCCGTCCAGTCGCCAGTCTCCTTCCAGGCGGCGTTCAGCGCCTCGGCCTTGTCGGCAACGACACCGTGCGCAGCCCGCAGCATCTCCGCGTCGGCCCGGAAGGCAGCGAAATCGATTCCCCGGAACTCGTCCAGCCCATTGCGAAGACTCTGCGGATCGATTCCGGAATGGGTGTACTCCGCCTTGCCCATTCCTTCGCCCTCACCGGTGAACGCGGCCCCGTCAACGGTCGGAGGTCCGGATGTCTCTGTCTCCGCGACGACGGGCAATGTGACCAGCTGGCGAGCCTGCTCGTAGCGCGGATAGAACTCCTCGAACATCCGAATGACGCTTTGCGCCTGGTCGATGATCTCGTCCGAGGTGGAGAATCCGCCTCCGCTCAGGCTTTCGTGCGCGCGCCGCACATCCCCGTCGATGTTCTCGCTACGGGCAATGCCAAGTGCCGACCTCGCGTTTCGCAGGTTCTCGTCGATGTCCCTGCCGCCCCATTTGACGTCGGCGGCATCGGCGCCTGCCTGTGGCGCGTAGCGGTCGATTTCCTCGTCGCTCAGCCTCCCTGCGTTGGACAACGCGTACAGGAAGTTGTTCTTGACCTCGGGAGAAACGTCTTCGTCGTCGAGCATTTGCCGCATGTAGTCGAGCTCTTGCGGCGTGAACTCCTCGTTGGCCCGGGTTTGCAGTTCATGTTGCCGGAATGGATCACGCACCGGTCACACCTGCTTCGAAGCGATCATGTCGCGACTCACGACCTCGCCATCCTCGTAGGACTTCGCCGCCTTACAGAGGCGATCACCGAAATCGGCGGCCTTCTCACCGTAAGCCTCAACGCAGTCGCGGTACCGCTCGATCGCGTCGGCGTAAGGCGAAGCCGCATGTGTCCACGCCTTGCCGAATTGCCCGCTGGAGACCCCGGTCTCGATCCGGGAGGCCTCGTCGCCGAGTTCGGCGCCCACCTGCTCGTAGGCAGTGCCTGCCGCGTCCAGCTTCCCTGGGTCGACAGTCTGTCCACCCGCCACGGTTCCCCCTCGTGCACTCGCAGAACAACGTCTCCGCTCCGACGCACCGTCAGCCCCGCCGAATCAGTGCTATCGGTGCCGCTGTGACCACGATGAGGTTACCTACTCGCCGAGCAACTGCGGGGGCGATCACCGCATTTCGCCCGCGAAACGCGGCGGAGAGGTTTCAGCCCACGGAGGCGACGACGCCGGCGAGCCGGTCAGCCGCCGCTTGAGCCGTGTCAACGTCCGGCGCCTCCACCATGACCCTGACCAACTGCTCGGTACCGGACGGCCGCAGGAGCACCCTGCCCTCGTCACCCAGTTCGGCTGTCACATCCGCGACGGCGTCTCTCACTGCGGGCGCGCCCGCCACGGTGTTCTTATCCGTCACCGGCACGTTGACCAGTACTTGCGGCAACCTCCGCATCACCGTGGCCAGCTCACGAAGCGACTTTCCGGTGACCGCCATGCGGTTCATGAGACGCATGGCGGTGAGCAGGCCGTCACCAGTGGTGGCGAATCCAGGCAACACGACGTGCCCTGACTGCTCCCCTCCCAGCGAGTAGCCGCCTGCGCGAAGTTCCTCGAGAACGTAGCGGTCGCCGACAGCGGTGGTGCGGACCGCGATGCCGTGCTCCTTCATCGCCAGGTGCAGTCCGAGATTGCTCATCACCGTGGCGACCAGTGTGTGGTCGGCCAGTTCTCCCGCCTCGGCCATCCCGATCGCGAGCACGGCCATGATCTGATCGCCATCCACCACGCGGCCATCGGCGTCCACAGCGAGACAACGATCCGCATCACCATCGTGGGCGATGCCGAGGTCCGCCCCATGCTCCAGCACTGCGGCAGCGAGAACCTCCGGGTGTGTCGAGCCGCAACCCTCGTTGATGTTGACGCCGTCGGGCTCTGCATGCAGGGCGATTACTTCCGCCCCCGCTTTCCGGTATGCGTCCGGAGCCGCGGCGGACGAGGCGCCGTTCGCACAGTCCACGACGATACGCAGCCCTGCCAACGAAGTGGGCGTCGTCTCGAGCAGGTGAGCGACATAGCGATCGACGGCGTCGGGAACCTCGGACACACGCCCGATCTGAGCTCCGGTCGGCCGGGGGCCCGTCGCGTTCAAACCGTGCTGGATCTCGTCCTCGATACCGTCCGGAAGCTTGTGACCACCCTCGCCGAACAGCTTGATGCCGTTGTCCGGCATCGGGTTGTGGGATGCCGAGATCATCACACCGAGATCCGCGGAAAGCTCTGTGACGAGGTGGGCGACCGCAGGCGTCGGAAGGATGCCAAGGCGCAACACGTCCGCACCTGCCGAAGCCAACCCGGCCACCACAGCGGCCTCCAGCATCTCGCCGCTCGCCCTTGGGTCCCTGCCGACGACCGCTACCGGCCGGTGGGAACGGTCGTGAGCGGCGAGCACCCTCGCCGCGCTGGCAGCGACGGCCAGTGCCAGCTCGGGGGTGAGCTCGTCGTTGGCGAGGCCGCGAACCCCGTCCGTGCCGAAAAGGCGAGCCATTATCCGTTCGACCTCCGTCATCGCGAGCACAAGCGAACCGACTCGAACAACCTAGCGATTCCACGATGCACGCCTGCGCCCCCGTCAGCCATTCGACCACCTTTAGCCCGCGAAACGTGCTTGACGCACGAGTCGTCACCACGTTTCGCGGGCAAACTGCGGTCGATGTCCCACAGAGGCCCCGACAAACACCAAGCGCCCACCCGGCGAGCGGATGGGCGCTTGGAGAGCAGCTGGATCAGCGCTTGCTGTACTGCGGCGCCTTGCGCGCCTTCTTCAGACCGTACTTCTTACGCTCTGTAGCACGAGCGTCACGGGTGAGGAATCCGGCCTTCTTCAGAGCGGGCCGATCGTCGGCGTCGATCTCGGCGAGCGCCCGCGCGATCGCGAGGCGAAGCGCGCCAGCCTGACCCGAGATGCCACCACCGTTGAGGTTGGCGTGGATGTCGAACGACTCGGGCTTCTCGACGGTGACCAACGGCTCACGGATCAGCTGCTGGTGAACCTTGTTGGGGAAGTACTGCTCGAGGCTCTTGCCGTTGAGCTTGAACTCGCCGCTACCGGGAACCATGCGCACCCGGACGACAGCCTCCTTGCGACGGCCGACGGTCTGCGCGGTACCACCGGCAGCCCGGGACGGCTTCGGAGCGGCGGGCGTCTCGCTGGTCACGACCGCGTCGTAGGCGGCCTCGGTCTCGGTGCTGGTCACAGACTGTTCCTCACTCACTGGGTCACCTGAGCGATCTTGGTGATCTCGTGCGGCTGGGGCTTCTGCGCGGTGTGAGGGTGCTCCGGCCCGGCGTAGACCTTGAGCTTCTTCGCCTGAGCACGGCCCAGCTTGGTCTTCGGGAGCATGCCCTTCACGACCTTCTCGACCAGCCGTTCCGGGCGGGTGTCGAGCAACTCACCGAACGAGCGCTTACGCAGACCACCGGGGTAACCGCTGTGCCGGTACGCGAACTTCTGCTCACGCTTCTTACCGGTGAGCGCCACCTTGTCAGCATTGACGATGATGACGAAGTCACCGGTGTCCACGTGCGGGGCGTAGGTGGGCTTGTGCTTGCCGCGCAGCAGCGTAGCGACCTCGGTCGCCAGCCGGCCGAGCACGACATCCTCGGCGTCGATCACGTGCCAGGCACGAGTGACATCGCCGGGCTTAGGGCTGTACGTGGGCAAGGGTCTACCTCGTCGTCAACTGTTGCGTGTGGGTCAATGCAGGCTTGGCGCGTGCCGCTCGTGCGCGCACAACAACAAGTGAAGATACCCGGTCGCCGCGAAGAGGGTGAACCCGGGGGTCCGCACCGCCCGACATACTAGTCTCTCCCCAGCGCGCGCGGACCTGACACGCCAGGGGGATGGACCATGAGACAACGACTGCGCAGAGTCGTGGCGACGTGCGCCGCCTTGCTGTTGGCGGCCGGATGCGCGACCGGCAGGGTGGGCGAGCCGATTCCGGACGGTGACGACGTCGCGAAGTACGTCGGGACCAAGTTCGCCGCCACGCTCGGACGCCTGGACGACGATCTCGGCGAGACCGAACCCCGCAAGAGCACGCACCGTTCGTTCATGCGTATCAACGAGTTGAAGAGCGACAACACTGTGACGGCCATCCAGGTCGGCAGCCCGCCCGACCGCTTCTACAAGAACCATTCCAACCGGAACTCCGCCGACTACCGGGACTACTTCCTTCCCGCAGGCAGCGATGTGGAGTACACGCTGCTCGGCCCCGACTACGCGTCGCTCGCGCCGACCCCCTGGGTTTCCATGCCCTACTCCGGTGAGGGCCTCAACATCTGCTTCTGGGGTGGATATCTCACCGTCTGCAAGATCTTCACCGCGGTGAATCGCTCGATGGAGAGCAGCGAGGTTGACAAGACGGCGAAGAGCCTGGCCGACGGCAGCACCGAACTGACCATCGGCATGCCACTGCGGATTTTTTTGGAAGAGCGCATCGTCGTGCTCCCGGACTGGCTGCTGGAGGAGATCCCCGAGTCACTGCTCGACAAGGTGATCGACACCCGGATCCTTCTGAGCCCGGAGGGTGACCTCAAGGAGATCGAGATGCAAGGCCTGCTGTCCGACAGCGGTCAAGAGGTCGAGATCAAGCAGCATTACGAGGTGCTCGAGCCGCCGACCGAGCACGAGATTCCCGCCGTGCCGTCGCCGGACGAGGTCACCGAACTCACCACCGACAAGGAAATCGACGAGTTCTACGACCGGATGTCGGAGATCACCAGCAGCCGTGAGTGAACAGACTCGGCAAACCGGACCAGCGGACGGGGGAAGAAGATGACGCAGCCGCCTGGCGCGCCCCAATGGTGGCAACAGCAGGGGCCGCCCACCGGGGCGTCCCCGCAACGGCAGTACACGCACCCCGCGCCACAACCCCACTCAACCAGCTTCGGTGGCTCGTTCTCGTCCGAGTACGGCGGGTTCGGGGCGTTCGACAGCAGTTCGCCCGCGAAACGCGCCAAGTCACGCAAGCCGTGGATCATCGGCGTCGCCGCTGCGGTCGTGTTGTTGGTGTGTGGCGGCGTCGCGGCGTGGGCGAGTGGCGTGTTCGCCGGCGCAGTGCTCGACCAGGATTCGCTGCACGAAGGCATCGCCACTGTTCTGCGGGAGAGCTACGGCGAGCACGACGTCCGCAACGTCAGCTGTCCTGACGGTCAACAGATCAGGGCTGGGCACACGTTCGACTGCACAGTCGATGTGGCAGGAAAGCCGAAGACCATCCGCGTCCGGGTTCTCAACGACAAGCCCCAGTACGAGGTCGGCGCTCCCCACTGAATCGCGGACTTGCCATAGGCATGAGAAAACCGGGCTCACCGTGGCGAGCCCGGTTCGTCATGTCCAGGATCAGAACATGCCCTGGATGCTCTTGTCCGTGGACTGGTAGCCGTCGGCGATCTGGGGCAGCGCGGTGGCGATCTGAGCCAGAACCTGCTTCATCTCGTCGAGCGACTGGTTCCACTCGTTCTGGCACTGCTGCCACGCCTCCATGGCGTCACCGCTCCAGGAGTCAACGAGCGGGGCGAGCCGGGACTTGAGGTCCTCGAACAGAGCCTCCAGCTCCGAACCCGTGCGCTGGCAGTCCTCAGCCGCAGTGTGGATGGTGGCGTAATCAACGACGATGCCGTTCGGCATTGTTCCTCCCGTTCAGTAAAAGTCTGTGGATGGTCCAGTACGCGGTAGCTCAGAGGCCGCCGAGCGCGTTGCCGATGCTGCTGATCGCGGAGTTCTGCTCTTCTTCCGCCTGCTGGTACTTGACACCGGACTGCTGGAGCAGCTCACCGATGTTGGCGAGCGCCTCGTTCAGCTTGCGGTTCTTCTCGTCGAAAGCCGCCATGACGTTCTGGAAGGCCTTCGCCGCCTCGCCCTGCCAGCCAGCCTGGGTGGCCTCGATGTTGTTGCGAAGCTGGTTGAGGTTCTGGTCCATCGACGCCTTGATCTGATCGACGTCCTGGTACGCCTGCTGGAACTGCTCCGGTGTCCCGGTGAAACCGCCTGCCATCGGGTGTTACCCCCTTCGCTTGTGGGTGCCGTACTCGTTCGTACTGGCTCTACGACGGAGACAGTGCCATGTCCGGTTCCGCGTTGTCGCCCAAAGTAGGCAACTAGTTGCGAGCGTGAACGCAGTTTCCGGACCCCGGCGGGAACCTGGGGCCACGTGACCGCTTTCTGCCCGCTAAACGCGGTCGCCCAAGCCGTCAGTTGGTGAATTCCAGTGTGCGAACGATCTGCTCACATGCGGCGCGGACACGTGCCGGTGCCTGTGCTTCCTGGCAGCCGACGCTCACCTGCGCCGTGCCGTGTGCGAGGACATACCAATTCACAGTGGCCGCAGGCTTGTCTTCCCGGTAATGGATGACGTCTCGACCTGCGTACTCGGTGTGCTCTGAGAAGCCGGAGTAGACACCAGGCTCGGCGTCGGTCAGTTCACGAAGTTCGCGGGCTAAACGCTGTCGTTGCACGCCGCCGTCGTAAGGCAACACGATCTCCTGGACGACCACGAGGTCGTCGTCCGTAGTGGTCTGGGCCTCCTGCGGTTTGACGACGACCTGCCGCGCCTCGACGTTGTCGCCGGTCTGAGTCCAGTCCTGAGGAGCGACGAACTTGTAGGAGTACTGCGCGTAGGTGCGTCCCCGCGTGGTCGGCTCTTCGTTGCCCTCGGCAATGGCGATCACGAGAGCGACCACTGTGGCCACCAGTGCGACCGCAGTCACCGCCGCTGCGATCACGACACGTTGTCGCCGCCGGGAGGCGCCGTCCTTTGAGAGTGCCGCGGTCCCATGAACGGGCGTCGTGGGCTGCTGCCCGAGCGACGGAAGGGGTGGTGGGCCTGGCGGCATCGGCGGCGGCACTCCGACCTTCGGAGGTGGTGGTCGATGCCCCGGTCCGGGCCCCGTCGGCGCGGACAACGGTGCCCGGCCCACGTTGTGTGACACCACCTGACGTAGCGGGGCACCCGGTTTCGTCACGACGTCCGTGCGGTGGTCGGCCTGCGGCAGCATTGTGCCCGCGAAACGCGCCGACATGGTGCCGGGCAGCACCCCTGTGCGGTCGGGCAGTACCTGGACCGCACGCAGAGCCCCGCGAGCGACGACGGTCTCCGGCTGGTCGAGCGTGGTCGGGACCACTCCTGTCCGCTCGTGGACGAGCCTCGACACCATCGGGATCCGGCTCGACCCTCCGACGAGGAAGATGGCCGTCAATTGCTGCGGGCGCAGGCCCGCCTCCTCGATCGTGGCTCTCGTGAGTTCGGCGGCTCGCCCCAGCGGTGTCCGCACGAGTCGTTCCAGGTCTTCACGAGTCACGTGGGCATCGGCGAACGGGGGCGGCATCGGCACGTCGGTGTACGCATGCCGCGACAGCGTCTCCTTGGCTCCTCTGACGTCCTGCCTCAGCACCCTTCGGCGACGTCGATCTGCAAGCTCACGACCCTGCACGAGCTGGTCCCACGCTTCGGGATCGGCCTTGGCGACCAGCGAACCGACATGTTCGAGCAGAGCCTGGTCGATGTCGGCCCCGCCGAAGCCGGGGTCTCCGCGGGTGGCGAGTACCTCGAACCTGTTCTGACCGTTGACCTGTGCGCGTCGCACGACGCTGACGTCGATGGTGCCGCCGCCGAGATCCAGCACCGCCGTCGTGTCGCCGGGCCGCCCGCTGAATTCGACGGTCCTGTCCTGATTCACCTCGCCGGGCGCGAACGTTGCCGCGTGATAAACGGCCGCCGCCACCGGCTCGGGAACCAGTGCGACTTCGCGGGCCAGTCGCCCTGCGGCCTGCCGTAGCAGCCGGGTTCGCAGCGCGCCCCACTCGGCCGGATGCGTCAGCACCAACAACGCCACTTCGGCGTTGCCCGCGATCCTGCGTGCCTCCGACACCGCACGCTGTAGCACGGCGTGCACGGCGTCCACCACGCTCAAGACCGTGTCGCCGAGCAGGAGTTCACCCTCATCGATGCGCCTCTTCGGGTTCGGTTCGAACCGCGCCGGATCAACGGCGGCCTGCCGCTCGGCTTCCTGACCGACGAAGACGGTGCCGTCCTGCGCCGCGTACACAGCGGACGGCATGATCGGCTGGCCGTCCACGACGACGACCTGAGGTTCGCGCCCGTTAACCGAGGCGACGACACAGGTGCTCGATGTCCCGAAGTCCACCGCCACCCGCAGTGACACCAGCCGCTCCTGCCCGTCGTCGATTCCAACCTCATCGCCCCGGCGGCACCCGTTCCCGAGGCGTCAACAGGACGGTGGGATGGCGTACGGTCGCCGGCAAGGGTGACCGTACGCCATCCCAGGTCATTCAGGCGCGATCCACGACACGTGCATGAGCTTCTTACCCACCTTGCGGCTGACGAAGTAGCCGCGCCCAGGAGGCATCGGGCCCGCCTTCACGTTGCCGAGCAGTTGCCCCTCGTCCTTCGACCCGTTCATCACCAGACCCGGCATGGCCAGTTCCTTCAACTTGCCGATGATCGGGTCCATACCGGTACGGGCTGCACCACCGGTGCGCCGGGCGACCACCACGTGCAGGCCGACGTCCTTGGCCTGCGGAAGATACTCGGCGAGCGGGCGCAGCGGGTTGTTGGTGGACGTCGCCACGAGGTCGTAGTCATCGACGACCACGAACAGTTCCGGCCCCGTCCACCACGACCGGTCCTTCAACTGCTGCGGCGTGACATCCGGGCCGGGCAGGCGCTTGGCCATCGACTGCGCGACCTCCTTCATCATGCCGTCGAGCTGGTTCGCCGAGACGGCGTAGCCGAGCAACTGATCGCCGTCCACGAAACCGAGCATCGTCCTGCGGTAGTCCACCAGGATGATGAGTGCTTCCTTCTTCGTGTACCGATCGGTGATGCCTCGCACGATCTGCCGCAGCAGGTTCGTCTTGCCCGACTCACCGTCCGCGTAGGCAAGGAAATGCGGATCGGCATTGAAGTCGAGGTAAACAGGGGCAAGCTCGTCCTCGTCAACGCCGATGGGAACAAGCTTGCTGTCCTTATGCTTGTCCTGAAGCAGCATTTCCTCGTACGGCATGACGTCGGGGAGCAGCCTGACCTGCGGCGCGTGCCTCCCCTTCCATGCGGCAGTGATCTTCTTTACCGCGTCCGCGACCCCTTCACCGAGGTCGTTGTCACTACTGGAACCGTCGAGGCGGGGAAGCCCGCTGAGGAAGTGCAGCTTGTCGCGGGTCAGTCCTCGGCCGGGGCGTCCGGCGGGCACGTTGACGGCAACCCTGCGGTCGATGTCCGACTCACTGGGGTCACCGAGGCGCAACTCGAACCGCGTTCCCAGCATGTCCTTGATCGCAGGCCGGATGTCGGCCCACCGGTTGGAGGCGATGACGACGTGCACGCCGTAGGTCAGGCCCTGCACAGCGAGCTTGGTGATCTGGGGTTCCAGCTCGTCGAAGTCGTCGCGCAGTGCGCGCCAGCCGTCAACGATGAGGAAGGCGTCGCCGAACGGGTCCTGCTCGGCCGTGATGTCACCACGCCGCTTGCGGTTGCGGAAGTCGTTCATCGAGTCAACAGCGAGCGCGCCGAACCTGGCCTCTCGTTCGTTGACCAGCGTGGTGAGTTCCGCGACGATGCGGCGGGCCTTGTCGGGCTCGCGGCGGGCCACGGCGACACCGCCGACGTGTGGAAGTCCCTCGAGTGCCGCCAGCGTTCCACCGCCGAGGTCGATGCAGTAGAACTGCGCTTCCTCCGGTGTATGCGTCAACGCCATCGACATGATCAACGTACGCAACATCGTGGACTTGCCGGACTGTGGGCCACCCACCACGACGCCGTGACCGGCGCCACCGGAGAAGTCCGCCCACAACGGATCTCTCCGCTGCTCGTACGGGCGGTCCACGATGCCCAACGGCACCTGCAACCTGCCGTTCCCGAAGAAGCCCACCGGCGAAAGGCCGCGATCCTCGGTCGGGTTCAGGTTGGGCAGCAACGTGTCGAGCGAGTTCGGCTCCTTCAGCGGCGGAAGCCACACCTCGTGCGCAGGCGGGCCCTGGCCAACGAGCCTGCTGACGATGACGTCGAGCTCGCTCGGCTCGACGGCCTCCTCCGACTGCGGCTGTTTCGGCTGCTCGACGAACTCGGGTTTCGGTTCCGGTTCCTTCGGCAGCTCGATGAAGTCCGGGACGAAGAGCTGGGGACGCTTGTCCGCGCGGACGACCTTAGCGCCCGGCGCCGCGGTCTTGATGCCAGCAGGCCGGTACGGCCCCGAAACGTACGACGCCTTGAACCGCACCAGGGTGGAGGTGTCGTACTTCAGGTAGCCGCCACCGGGAACGGACGGCAGTTCGAACGCGTCAGGCACACCAATCGCGGCGCGGGACTCCGCGGCGGAGAACGTCTTCAGACCGATGCGGTAGGACAGGTGGGAGTCGAGCCCCCTGAGTTTTCCCTCCTCCAGTCGCTGCGACGCGAGCAACATGTGCATCTGCAGCGAACGACCGAGACGGCCGATGGCGACGAACAGATCGATGAAGTCGGGCTTCGCCGACAACAGTTCGGAGAACTCGTCCACCACGATGAACAACGCGGGCAACGGGTCGAGATCGGCGCCGTTCTCGCGCGCCTTCTCGTACTCCCAGACGTTCTTGAAGTTGCCGCCGTTCTTCAGTGCCTCCTGCCGTCGGTTCATCTCGCCCGCGAGCGCGTCCTTCATGCGATCGACCAGCGTGACCTCGTCGGCGAGGTTGGTGATGACCGCTGAGACGTGTGGGGCCTTGTCCAGCCCGAGGAACGTGGCACCACCCTTGAAGTCAACGAGGACGAAGTTCAGCGTGGTCGAGGAGTGGGTGGCCAGCATCCCGAGCACCAGAGTCCTCAGGAACTCCGACTTACCGGAACCGGTGGCGCCGATGCAGAGACCGTGAGGGCCCATGCCCTCCATGGCCGCTTCCTTGATGTCCAGCTCGACCGGTTGGCCGTATTCGCCGACCCCGAACGGCACGCGATAGCGATCCCGGATCGGCCTCGGCCGCCACGCCTGCTGTACGTCGAACGTCATCGGATCGCCGGGAATACCCAGCAGCTCCAGCAACGACGGGTTGGACAGCAGCGGCTGCTCCTCACTCTCCTCCGCCGCACCGGTGCTCATGCGGTACGGCGAGAGCTTCCGGGCCAGCGCCTCGACTTCCACGAGGCTCAAGGTGTCCGGGCGTCCGAACCATTCCACGCCGCCTGCGCTGCGCGCGCCGAGGCGTTCTTCCTCCACCACGAGCCGGAGGCCACGGCGCGCTGCGAGATTGCCGATCGAGTCGGACAGATCGATGAGCGTGACGCCGACGAGCCCCTCCTCGAGGAGGATCTGCTCCTCACCGGTGACGTCCGCGTCGTCGAGCACGATCACGATGTGCGGCTGATCGGGCGCGGGTGTCGCATTGCGAGAGAACCGCTGCCGTTCACGCAGGTGCTCGTCGAGCCACTGCTCGATCTGCGCCAGTGAACCACCCATCATGCGCAGCTGGCCGATGCCGTCGGACAGGGTCGGGTGCTGGACGTGAGGCAGCCACTTTGCCCACTCCCACTCCTCCTTCGCCCTACCCGTCGTCGCCACACCGATGAGCACGTCGTCGGGACTGTGGAACGTCACGAGCTGGGCGAGCATCGCCCTGGTCAGTCCTCGGGTGAGTGTCTTGTCGCCCTGCATGCCCACGGCGGCGAATCCACGCAACGTGATCTGCGTAGGGAGGTCGGGCACGATCGAGTGGGCGCGGACGAAACGCCGCAGAGCCAAGGTAGCGATCGGTTCAAGCTCATCGACAGGACCGGTCTGCGGCGGCACCAGCCTCGTCGCGAGCCGGTGTGAGCTGCGGCCGACACGCAAGTGCAGGAAGTCCTGATCGCTCTGTCGCCGTTCCCACATGCGGCGGGTCGATGCCATCGACCACAATGCCTCGGGATCCGGGTGCACCCATTCCAGGGAGGCGCGCTGATCGATCATCGCCTCGCGCGCCCTGTCCCGCATCTGCCCGAGATACCGCAGGTAGTCCTTGCGGTCCTCGTTCATTTCGGCCTTCTTCTGCTGACCGCCCTTACCGCCGCCCGCGAACATGCCGACCATCGACATCATCATCATCAGCGGCATCATCAGAAAGAACGGGCTGCGCCCCATCGCGCCGCCTGCCGTGAACATGAACACGACCATGCCGAGCATGGCGACGACCATGACCACCGGCATCAGTTTCATGATGATGTTGCCGGGGATCGTCCTCGGGACCTCGGGTGGCGGTTCAAGATGGACCTCGCCACCCGGTGGCCGGGGAGCAGCAAGCCGTGGCGACCGCTTGAACTGCAGCGTGCTCACCGAAAGGACCCCTCTTCGACTCGGCGACTGGCGGCCAGCGCGAGGACTCGCACCGGCGACTTTCACCGGAAACTGCCCCCACATGTGGCTCAGGTGCGTTAATACTAGGGCGGCATCACGACACCATGGGGCCGGTTCGGCAAGGTTACCGGCCCACAGGCGGGTTGAATCCGCGACGCGGTATAAACACCTGCGGCGAAATCTCCAGGTAGGGGGCGAAAAGGTGGCAACGGGCACGACGGTTTTCAGCAGGGTCACGGTGGTTGCGCCGCGAACCCGCATCGACGTCGCGCTGCCGGCCGATGTGGCGGTGGCCGACCTCATGCCCATGCTGCTGGAAATGGCGAAAGAGGTCAGCCCCGACGGAGGCGCCAGGCACGGAGGCTGGGCGCTGGCGAAACTCGGCGACGCTCCTCTCGACCCGAGCAGGACCCTCGCGTCGCTCGGCGTCGTCGATGGTGAACTTCTCCAGCTCCGCAAGCGGAACGAGAACCCGCCACCGCCGCTGTACGACGACGTCGTGGACGCCATCGCCGAGGCCGAACCCGACAGTTTCCGGCCATGGACCAAGGAAACCGCGCAACGCATCGGGCACATCGCAGGTGGACTCGCGCTGTTCAGCGCCGCACTCGCGCTGTTCTTCGGCGGTGCGGCCTACGGAGGCAACAGCCTCGCTATCGCCATCACGGCCGGCGTCGCCGCGATCGCCTGCGTCGCCGTCGGCGCCACTCTCGCCAAGGCGTACGGAGCTCAAGCCACCGGCGTCGTCGTCGCAGCAGCCGGTGGACTCCCGCTGGCTTTCGTCAGTGGATTCCATATCGTCCCCGGCGCCACGGTCCGCGCCAATCTGTTGTTGGCCAGTGCACTGGTCGTCGTTGTCGCGGCGGCCTGCATTCTGGTGATGGGCACGGGGATCACGACGTTCATCGCCGCCGCCACCGCAGGTGTGTTCGGGGTCGTCGCCTTCCTCGTCGCGACTCTCATCGCGCACCCCGCCCCCGGCATCGCCGCCGGTACCGCCGCCGTCGCGCTGGCAGGTATCTCCATGCTGCCGAGGGCAACCATCTGGCTGGCCAAACTGCCGCTGCCCAACGTTCCTGGCACCGCGGAGGAGTTGAAGGAGGACACGGGCTACCCCGACTACTCCTCCATCGAGCGCAAGACCAGCGTTGCGCACAACTACATGACCGGTCTGCTCGTCGGCAGCGGCTCCGTCACCGCCGTCGCCGCGATCATCACGGCCATGTCCGGCGATATCTGGGGCATTCTCACCGCAGTGATCGCCACGCTGGTGCTGCTGCTTCGTGCCCGCACGTACGCCAACGGCAGCCAGGCCGTCGCCCTGCTTACCACCGGCCTCGCCGCTGCGGTCGGGATCGTGTTCGGCTGGATGTGGACTGAGAGCGCCCAGGGCCGCCTGCTGTGGGTGTTCGGCACGATCGTGCTGCTCGGCGCAGCCGCGCTGGTGCTGGGAGTCGTGTTCCCCAACCAGCGGTTCACGCCGCCGATGCGGCGTGCCGTGGAGATCTTCGAGGCCGCCTGCATCGCGGCCGTTCTGCCGTTGGCGCTCGCCGTGATGGGGCTCTACTCCACGCTGCGTCACCTCGACCTCGGCTGAGCAACAACCACAAACGCCACGACTTCCAGGGGGTTCGCGTGCGTTCGGCCCGGACGACGAAACGACACAGGGCGTCGGCGCTCGCCGCAGCCATCGGTATCGCGGGGTCGGCACTGGCGCCGCTGCCCGCATGGGCGCAGGACGATGCGGCGTCCCAGGACACCGGTCAATACCAGGCAACGCCTCCGGAGGTCGATCCGGGGCGACGTCCGGCCGACGACGGACAGCCGGACAAGACGTACGAGCAGAAGAGGGGATGCGTCGAGCGCAATCTCGAGTACAACGAGGACATCGAGAACGCGCCGTGGGGTCAGCAATACCTGCGCATCGACGAGGTTCATGCCCTCATGCGCTCGACCACCGGCCACGTCGGCCGGAACGTCGAGACAGGGGAGCCGATCAAGGTCGCGGTGATCGACACCGGGGTCCGGAACCACGACTTCTTCAAGCACGATGTCCAGGGCGTCGGCGACTATGTGAAGAAGGAGGACCGCGGCCTCGAGGATTGCGACGGCCACGGCACCGAGGTCGCCGGAATCATCGCCGCCGACACTCCTGACACCATCGGTTTTGCCGGGGTCGCTCCCGACGTCCAGATTTTGTCGATCAGGCAGTCCAGCCAGAACTACGCGCCCAAGGACGAGGGTTCGGGCGGAGGGGGTTCGCCGCGAGGAACCGGGCCGGCGCAGGACGGTCGGACACAGGGAAGCGAAGGCGCCGGAACGCTCGGAACACTCGCGAAAGCCGTTGTCCGCGCTGCCGACAGCGGCGCACAGGTCATCAACATTTCCATCAACAACTGCCGTCCCGGTGACGGCGGCATCACCGGAGACGAGCAGGCACTCCAGGCAGCCATCCACTACGCGGTCAACGACAAAGACGTGGTCGTCGTGTCGGCGGCGGGCAATGTCTCCGAATCGACCAACTGCAAGCAGAACGACCAGGCGCTGGCCGAGAAGCCCAAGACCATCGTGACGCCGCCGTGGTTCGCCGAGGACGTCCTGTCCGTGGCGGCCATCGACGAGACGGGCGGGGTGGCGGACTTCAGCATGCACGGTCCGTGGGTGAGCGTCGCCGCACCTGGAACGGGAATCATCTCGCTGGACCCCGCCGAGGGGTCCGATGGCCTGGCGAACATGATGATGGACGGCGGGGAAGCGCAGGAGATCAAGGGCACCAGTTTCGCCGCGCCTTATGCGACCGGGTTGGCAGCACTGGTCCGTGCGAAGTACCCGAAGTTGAACGCCCACCAGGTGATGCACCGGATCAAGTTCACGGCTCAGCACCCCGCAGCCTCAGGCGGCCACGACAACTTCGTGGGCTTCGGCGTGATCGACCCTATGGCGGCGTTGACAGCGACTGTGCCGTCCGAGGAAGGCATTTTGCCCGCTAAAGCCGAAGACCTTCCTTCTGACATGCCGCCTGCCTCTCACCGCGACTGGACACCGATGATCGTCGCACTGACTGGCGCGGGTGGCGCCCTGGCCGCACTCGTGATCACCCTCTTCGTCGTCCACACCATCCGCCGCAGCCGTAAGGAAGGCGACAAGCTGGCCCGGGGCTGATGTGCCGCATTTAGCCCGCTGAACGTGAGGGTCACGCAAGGAGGCCCCAGTCACATTCAGCGGGCTAAATGCTGTTCGCAGTGCTGTCCCGGTGCACCGTCGCCCGTAGCCCGCTTGATCGCCGGTCGGCTGCGAGGGAACTGTTGAGAGTCGGGAACAGCGCCGTCAACTGAATCCTGCCGCGGGAACCGCCGGAACCTGCTTCCAAAGGACCACTCAGGTGCCAACCGCGTTCAGCGGGCAAAACGCGGTCCCCTCTACCTCCGTCCGCCCGCCATGACAAAGCCGGGCGGGCCGGACTCCACATGGGAGTCACGACCCGCCCGGCTAGAGACCCGTCCCGATCCAGTCAGTTGCCGCCTGCTTCAGTTGCCGCTCTGTGATGCAGCCTGCCCGTCGGGTTCGATGACGGTGCCTGCTTGTTGATCCACAGGCACCGTGTCGTACGTCCGCTGAGCATCCTGCAGATTCAACGAAGGACCGGTAGGCAACAGCTTGAGGATCGCCTCAGGTGCCGGGTCAAGTTTCGTCAGCCCGAGGCCCTGAGCGATGTCGCTGTTCGGGACGCCATAGCGCACTCCGCGATCGGATACGAGCTGGATACTGCCGCGCCCGAACGTGTCCTTCGTCGTCGCCGACTGCACCGCCGCCGCGAAGCCCGGCTGCATGTAAAAGTTGTCGATCTTCAGGTTGTCCGGGGATGGTGTGCCGATCTTCACGACTTGCGGACTACCGTCCTGGTTCTTCGGTGTAGGCAGAACACTCGCGATGTAGACGGACGTGAACGCGTCCCGTTGGGCGCCCTCACCCCTGATGTTCCAGCCCAGGCACGCCACCGGGTGCTGCATCGGGTCGAGGACCGTCGGAACGGTATCCGGATAATGCTCGACATCAAGGTATCCCGCATCGCCCTCGTTGAGCTGCGGCATACCCTGCAGCACGTCAGGTGACACCGTCGAAGCGCCGCCGTCGTTGACGGCCTGGCTGTAGAGGATCATGTCCGCCACGGCCTGGGAGATTCGTTGCACGCCCCCCTGCAGCACGACGTAGAAGTTCGTGCTCTCGGTGAGTTCGGTCTTGAACACAGCGCCAACCCTGAGGTCGCCTGCATCGAAGTTCGCTTGTTGACCTGCGCCAGGGATCGTGGGCGGGTTGAGTGTGCCCACCGATGGGATCGCGTTGAGCAACCCGGTGGAAATCTTCCGCGTCAGGTTCTCGTTGATCTCCAGAGCGGAGACCACCTCGCTCTGCGTCAGATCCACCTCTGCCCGCACGGTATTGGCGTTCAGCTTGTTGGCATCGGTCTTCTGTCGATACACCAGGTAGTGCTTGCCGTCATCCGCGGACACCAGCAACGCCTGCTGCTCGGCAAGTTCGCGACCAAGGTTCTTCACCCCGGCCAGTACCGTGGTCTCCGTCACGGCCCGGTTCCGGGCCACCGGGTCGGTCAGCGAACGGTCCACGTTGATCTGGTCGCAAACACCCCAGTTCGTGGAGATCAGCTGGCTCTCGGATGGCAGCAGGTCAGGCCCTCCCGGGATACCCTGGAGACGTCCCTTGGGAATGTTCTTGAGCTGCTCGTCGGAGACGACCTGCGGTGCGGCGACCGCAGCTGCCCCACCAGCTTGCCCGCTGCCCTGTCCTTCGCCCTGATTCTGCGACTGCGACATGAGGATCAGGCGTGCCGAGGCGAGATTGAACGTCGGGATGAGCTTCTTCGGGTTGCCCGCGACCACGTAGACGGTCCCGGACTCTTGTCCGATGACGATGCCGGAGTCCGGCGCTTTCGGGTCGGGTTTGAAGAAGCCGACGATGATGAATCCCAGCATGCCGAGACAGCTCAGCACCACGCCCACGATGGTCGCACGCGAGTGTGTGCGCATCGGGTCGTGCAGCATCACGGCGTCCTTGCGAACCAAGGCGGACTGCATGCGGCGCAGCACGAATTGGTATGCCTGGACTTGCGACTTTGTTGTCGGTGTTGACGGCATTCTTGACCTACAGCTCTCCCACTCGCGGTACGGTTCCGCAGGATAGCCGTACGGGGACCGTTCGGTGTTGGTTTCTACCAACTCCGGTTAGTGTGCGACTCGCCGGGATCGGCTGTCAGCTCAGTTGCAGGCACAAGGGGAAGAGATCGAGCGGATGTCCGTCACCACTCCTCCACGTCCGCCAGGCCCACCGCAGGGGCCCCCGCCACCCTCAGGGCGGCCAGCGGGCCTACCGCAGCGGCCAGGGCGTCCAGGTGCACCCGGAGGCCCGGGGGGAGGCTCCGGTCCCCGTGGACCACAGGGCGCGCCTCCCGTACCCCCAGGCGGCCCCGGGCATCCTCGTGGCCCTCAGGTTTCCGGCGCTGGACGCGCCCCCGTTCGTCCCGGTGGACCCGGCGGACCCGGTGGACCCGGCGGACCCGGCGGACCCGGCGGACCCGGCGGCCCAGGTGGACCCGGCGGCCCAGGTGGACCCGGCGGACCCGGTGGACCCGGCGGACCCGGTGATTCGGCTGGCGTTCCACGGCCTCCTTCGTCGGAGCCAGCCCCGCGTGTTGCCCCTCCGGCCAGGCGCCGCATGTTCGGAGCGAACTTCGGCCCCGTGCCTGTCACCAACCTGGTGCTGCTGGAGTTAGGCCTCGCGATCGGACTCGTCCTCATCGCGATCGACGAATCCCTGCTCTACGTCGCCTTTGGCGTCGCGGGCGTCATGCTGATCCTGGCGTTCCTGCGTTGGGGTGGCCAGTGGTTCACCCAGTGGGCCGGTCTGACAGCTCGCTACGCGTTCAGGTCACACGATCGTGTGGTTGTCCCGCCTGCTCCCGCAAGCGTGGAAGCAATCGCGGCGCAGGACGACGACACCGTAATCGGACCAGACGACGCACGCGTCAGCCTCCTCCGGCTCGCCGTTCCCGATCTGGTCGTCGCCCAGGGGCGCGACCATGAGCACCAGGAGGTTGGATTCGCCTACCACGACGGCATCTGGACGGCTGTCCTCCTCGTGGAACCGACTCCCGCGTTGATCACCCAAGCAGGAGGAGCGCCGAGCCTGCCGCTGTCCGCGCTGGCTCCCTGCCTGGAAGACCGCGGTGTGGTGCTCGACTCGATCCAGATGACGTGGCACTGCTACCCGGGCAGTGCGGCTCTGCCGGCTGACTCGCCTGCACTGGCTTCGTACATGGAAGTGCTGGGGCCGCTCCCCGCTGCCGCTCGCCGAACGACCTGGGTGTCTGTACGGCTCGATCCGAAGCGATGCCCGACCGCTGTGCGGGAACGTGGCGGCGGCGTCGTGGGTGCGCACAGAGCCCTGATCGGTGCCCTCTCGCGAGTGCGCAACGCCATGGAGACGCATGGCGTTCCGACTCGCCCGCTGAGCCCCGATGAACTGCTACGTGCCGGCATTTCGGCCGCAGAACTCACGGGCGTGGCAGGCTCCAGTACTCAGGTCCGGATGCAGGAGCGATGGACTGGTGTGACCACGGCAGGCATCGGCCACGCCAGCTACGCCATCACGAGCTGGCCGAAAGGCAAAATCAGCACGACTCTCAACGCCTTGACCAGTGTGCGTGCGCTGTCCTCCACTGTGGCGATGTCGATCTCGCCCTCGGACGAGGAGAACCGCATCGGTCTGCGAGGCGTGGTGCGTCTCAGCGCACGTAACCCGCGTGAGCTCGACGCAGGTGATCAGCGGCTCACGAGTGTCTCGGAGCGCATCGGAGTCACTTTGACGCCGCTGCGTGGCCGCCAGGCAGCCGGTTTCGCCGCCACACTGCCGTTGGGAGGAACCGCATGAGCGCACGAGTTCACGACGCCAACAAGGCGATTGGTGTGTCGCCCGAATTCGTTGTCGATCCCGCGTTGCTCGACGCGATCAGTCCCTCTGGTGACCGGGGTGGCATCGTCCTCGGCTCGGGGCTGCAGGGTGAACCGTTGACGGTGTCGGCACTCCGTGCCGCGCCGACCAGGATTGTCCTCGTCGGAGGGCTGTATCTGTCGCGCCAGGTTGCTATGAGAGCGATGGCGGTCGGCGCGTGGGTTGTCGTCGCAACAGGACGTCCGACGGCCTGGCATGTGCTGTCGAATGCGGCCGGGCAACAACCGAATGGGCAGCCGTCGCCGCTGGTACAGATTCGTCGCCTCTCGCCGGTGGAGTTGCCGCGACCGTCCGAGGACGCCCCTCTGCTCGTCGTGCACGACGGTGGTCCCACACCGCAGGACCTGTTCCCGCCGAGGTCGCCGTGGCAGACAACCGTCTACGTGCTTCCGTATCTCCATCCTCAGGCCGGCGCGCTGGCCAACTCAGCAGATCTTGTTCTGATGCAACGGCTTCCCGCTGGGCAAGCTGAGCTTGCCGCTCGCATCTGGCGGCTTCCGCCGCAGATGATGCGGCAGCTGACCACGTTGAAAGATGACCAGGTCGTCGCACTCGGCCGAAACCTTTGGCGCCCCCTGAGACTGGTTACAACGCCGAAGGAACAACAGATCCTCGGCCCGATCCGTAGGGGCGACTGAGGCACCCGGGTGCTCGGTGGTGCGCGTTTAGCGGGCAGAACGTGCACCACCGAGCACTTCCAAGGGGCCTGCCCCTGAGTACCCGGGGATTCAAGCGGAATCGCTCAATCTGTGGATAGTCCACCTTCATCTTCATAAGCTGTGGACAACTTCGCCTTCGCCAAGATCGACATCTGTCGCACCAGCGATGCTGGGCGCATGACCACTGCCATCAACCTCAATGACGTTTTCCGCGGCTCGCTCGCCAGAGCCTACGGTTACGTGACCGCCGCAGAACTACGCGGACCACGATTTCGACGGCTCTTCCAGGATGTGTACGTACCAGCACACCTCCCGGTAACGCATGAACTGCGTTGCCGTGCTGCAGCTCTCATCGTACCCAGGGAGGCAGTGTTGACCGGTAGGTCCGCAGCCACAGTACTGGGCGTCGAACTCGCGAAACCCTACGATCCTGTGGAGTTCGTCGTACCCGAGGCTCACCGCTTCGGCCCGATCCAGGGAATTCATGTACGCCGCACCAGTGTGAAGCCAAAGGAATCGCGTCCGTGGAACGGCATACGCATAGCAAGACCGCCACGAGTTGCCCTCGATCTAGCCCTACGGCTTTCACCTCGTACCGTCGGCTGGGTTCGAAGGCTGCGTATTGCAGTGCCGGATCTCGATGCTTTCGTGCGCTCCGGCCGGGTGACTGTCAAGCAGTTGCGACGCGCCTGGAGGGGACGCCGAAACCGCGGAATAAGGCTGGCTCGCGCCGCACTGTCGCTAACAGACTCGCGAGCCGAATCACTCCCCGAATCCGAGCTCAGGGTCGTACTCAGAGTCAGCGGATTCGACCCTGAGCCCCAATACTCGATAGTTCGAAACGGCCGCGAAGTCGCGCGCTTGGACCTCGCCCTGAAAGAAACACAAACGGCAATCGAATACGACGGACGATGGCATCGCACACGCAAGAATATTCGACGAGACAAAGCACGGAGGAGGCGACTCATCGCCGAAGGCTGGACATTTGTCATCGTCACAGCAGAGAAGCTGGCAACTGACTACAAGAAGATCCTCGAAGAGGTGGAGCAAGCTCAATCTCGCCGAGCATCTCCCGATCCTTCCAGACGACGCATGTCTCGAGTCTTTTCAGCGCGCCGTGCAAGCTCGTCGTCGGGCGGGTAATCAACCCTTACGAGGGTCAGGCCGTGCGCCGGCGCGACAACACTACTCCGTTCACGCTTGCGCAACAATTCTTCAGGCCAACTCGCTGGGCGTCGCCCGTCACCTACCCAGAGGAGGGCACCGACCAAACTTCGAACCATGGAATGGCAGAATGCGTCCGCCGCAACCGCAAGTTGAAGTTCGTGCGTGCCGACTCTCTCCCACCGCAACTCAAGGAGATATCGGATTGTGGTTGCGCCTTCTCTCTGCTTGCAGAAGGCAGCGAAGTCGTGGAGCCCCAATAGAGACGATGCGGCCTCGTTCATCGCAGCGACGGAGAGCGGTCGAGGCCATGCCAACATGTCTCGTCTACGAAGCGGACTAACACCCCAAGGAGCATCCGACACCTTGTACGTGTAGTGACGTTTCGCGGCCGAAAAGCGAGCGTCGAACCCTTCAGGCGCACGGCTGAGCCTCAGCACTCGTATATCTGGTGGCAGAAGACGGTTCAGCCGGTGACGAGCCCTGTCAAGATCAGGCAAGCCGTCCGACGAGATCGCCACCGCCTGAGAGCGTCTTTCGCGGGCGAAACGCGCTACATCGACGTGGGCGACCTGGCCCTCTGCATGGACGCCGGCATCGGTCCTGCCTGCCACCACCACTGAGCCCGCTAAAGACGCCCCCGGGGGTTGCTTTCGGAGCGCGTCTTCGAGAACTCCTTGGACCGTGCGGCGTCCTGGTTGGCGTGCCCAGCCCGAAAAATCCGTGCCGTCGTAGCTCAAATCGATACGCAGACGAGCGAGCCCGCCTTCCCCGGTGGGAACGGCGGGCTCGCTGCGAGAACTCGTCTCGGTCAGGACTCGTCCTTCTTGTCCGTGCCCTCGGCGGGCTCGTCCGCGGCGTCCTTGGTGGCCGACTCAGGAGCCTCAGCGTCCTGGTCGGTGGTGACGTCGGCCTCGTCCGCCTTCTCCTCCACCTTCGACTCCTCGGCAGGAGTCTCGGCAGCGGAGTCCTTGGCGAACTTCGTCTTCCTGGCCGCCTCGGCTTCCGCGGTGACAGTCTTCTCCGACACCAACTCGATGACCGCCATCTGGGCATTGTCGCCCTTACGCGGCAGCGTCTTGGTGATCCGGACGTAACCGCCGTTGCGGTCAACGAAGAAAGGCCCGATCTCGGCCATCAACTTGTGCACGACATCCTTGTTACGGATGACCCGCATGATCTGACGCCGATTGTGCAGATCACCCTTCTTGGCCTTGGTGATCAGCTTCTCGGCGAGTGGGCGCACTCGCTTGGCCTTCGCCTCAGTCGTCGTGATCTTGCCGTGCTCGAACAACGACGTCGCCAGGTTTGCCAAAATCAACCGCTCGTGCGCAGGCGATCCGCCGAGACGGGGTCCCTTGGTCGGGGTGGGCATCGGTTCTCCTCGTTCAGCTTCGCAGCCGCAAGGTCACTTACAGCTGCTCCGTCTCTGCGTAGTCCTGGCCGTCGTCGTGGCCAGTGTCCGGAAGGCCCGGCGACGGCGTCTCCGCGCCCCAGGTCTCGCCACCGCTCTCGTACGTGGAAGCGGCGGCGGTGGGGTCGAATCCGGGCGGGCTGTCCTTCAGGGTCAAGCCGAGGCCGACGAGCTTCATCTTCACCTCGTCGATCGACTTCGCCCCGAAGTTGCGGATGTCGAGCAGGTCCGCCTCGCTGCGCGAAACCAGCTCGCCGACCGTGTGAATTCCCTCGCGCTTCAAGCAGTTGTACGAACGCACCGTGAGGTCCAGGTCCTCGATCGGCATCGCGTAGGCGGCGATGGTGTCCGCCTCCTGCGGCGACGGTCCGATCTCGATGCCCTCCGCATCGACATTTAGCTCACGCGCGAGCCCGAACAGCTCGACCAACGTCTTGCCCGCCGAGGCGACAGCGTCCCTCGGCGTGATCGACGGCTTGGTCTCGACGTCGATGACGAGCTTGTCGAAGTCCGTGCGCTGCTCGACACGCGTGGCCTCGACCTTGTAGGTCACCTTCAGCACCGGCGAGTAGATCGAGTCGATGGGAATACGACCGATCTCGGCCCCGGCCTGCTTGTTCTGGAGCGCGGGAACGTAACCGCGGCCGCGTTCGACGACGAGCTCGATCTCGAGCTTGCCCTTGCCGTTCAGCGACGCGATGTGCAGATCCGGATTGTGCACGGTGACGCCGGACGGCGGCACGATGTCGGCCGCGGTGACCTCACCGGGGCCCTGCTTGCGCAGGTACATCGTGACGGGCTCGTCCTCCTCGGAGGAGACGACGAGTTCCTTGAGGTTCAGGATGATCTCGGTGACGTCTTCCTTCACCCCTGGCACGGTGGTGAACTCGTGCAACACGCCATCGATGCGGATGCTCGTGACCGCGGCACCCGGGATCGACGACAGCAACGTCCGCCGGAGCGAGTTGCCCAGGGTGTAACCGAAGCCGGGTTCGAGCGGTTCGATGGTGAACCGCGAGCGTGTCTCGTTGACCGTCTCCTCGCTGAGAGCCGGCCGCTGGGAAATCAGCACTGTCCTTCTTCCTTTCCTGCCGACGCCCGCCATATGACGTCGAAAGGTGTGGCGTAGCGGCGGCGCGCTCGGGGCGCCGCCGCGTGCCCGCCCCCGGCCACGACCGGGTGCGGATTCACTTCTTCGAGTAGTACTCGACGATCAGCTGTTCCTGGATCGGAACCTCGATCTGAGCCCGTTCCGGAAGCTGGTGCACCAGGATTCGCAGGTTCGAAGGCACGACCTGAAGCCACGCGGGCATGGGCCGCTCACCCAGTGCTTCCTTGGCTGCCACGAACGGCAGAGTCTTCAGCGACTTGGGACGCACGTCGATGATGTCGAACTTCGACACCCGGTAGCTGGGGATGTTTACCTTCTCGCCGTTGACGAGGAAGTGACCGTGGCTGACGAGCTGGCGGGCCTGACGGCGCGTGCGCGCCAGCCCTGCGCGGTACACCACGTTGTCCAGCCTGGACTCGAGGAGCTGCAGCAGGTTCTCACCGGTCTTACCAGTGCGCCGCGCGGCTTCCTCGTAGTAACGCCGGAACTGGCGTTCGAGGATGCCGTACGTGTAACGGGCCTTCTGCTTCTCCTGCAGCTGCAGCAGGTATTCGCTCTCCTTGATCCGGCCACGGCCGTGCTGGCCGGGCGGATAGGGGCGACGTTCGAAAGCCTTGTCGTTGCCAACGAGGTCAACCTTGAGCCGACGCGAGATTCGGGTCGCGGGGCCGGTGTATCGAGCCATGTGTCCTTACTCCTCCCCGTTCCTCAGACCCGGCGCCGCTTCGGGGGGCGGCAGCCGTTGTGCGGCTGCGGGGTCACGTCCTGGATGGTGCCGACCTCAAGACCGGCTGCCTGCAGCGATCGGATCGCGGTCTCGCGACCCGAGCCCGGGCCCTTGACGAACACATCGACCTTCTTCATACCGTGTTCGGCGGCCTTGCGGGCGGCGTTCTCGGCAGCCATCTGAGCGGCGAAGGGCGTGGACTTCCGAGAGCCCTTGAAGCCGACGTGGCCCGAGGAAGCCCACGAGATCACCGCGCCGCTGGGGTCGGTGATCGAGACGATGGTGTTGTTGAACGTGCTCTTGATGTGGGCGTGCCCGTGAACGACGTTCTTCTTTTCCTTACGCCGGACCTTCTTGGTCCCCGACGTACGAGACTTCGGTGGCATGGTCGGGTGTTTCTCCTCGTTAGCGCGAGTTCTGCTGGTGAGCTGCTGCGGCTTCACGCTGCCCACGCCGCATCAACGTGCCGGCGTCGGTGTAAAGCTGGCGCAGCGCCATGGGACGGGCGTAAAGGGCCTTCGGCGACATCCGGGCCGAGCCGCGACGCAGGACCGCGCCCGCACGAACGACTCGTCTGCCGCTGGCACTCACTTCTTGCCCGCCTTCTTCTTGCCGGCGACCGTCTTCTTCGGGCCCTTGCGGGTGCGGGCGTTGGTCTTGGTGCGCTGGCCGCGCACGGGCAGGCCGCGACGCCAACGGAGCCCCTCGTAACACCCGATCTCGATCTTCCGACGGATGTCGGCGTTCACCTCGCGCCGAAGGTCACCTTCGACCTTGTAGCTCTCCTCGATGAACTCCCGCAGCTTGGCGAGGTCCTCGTCCCCGAGGTCCTTCACGCGGGTGTCCGCGTTCACCTGCGTTGCCGCGAGGATTTCCCTCGAGCGGGTACGGCCGATGCCGTAGATATAGGTCAGCGCGATCTCCAACCGCTTCTCGCGGGGGAGATCAACGCCAGCGAGTCGTGCCATTGGCGGTTGTGCTCCTTCTTCTGCATTCGCTTCGGGTCTTCTCCCTGCCCGTCCCGGGACGACTCGCCGTCATCCGCCCGCTCTCACGGACGGTGTCCCGGCCCCGGCCCGAAGTTCCGGGGGTGAACCGGGTCGTTTCCGACCCGGCAGGCGCGGGGAGGTTTCCAGTTCCAGCTGTCAGATCACTGACGACGACCGCGATCAGCCCTGGCGCTGCTTGTGGCGCAGGTTGTCGCAGATGACCATGATGCGCCCGTGACGACGGACGATCTGGCACTTGTCGCAGATCTTCTTGACGCTCGGCTTGACCTTCACGTCTCCTGCTTTCCTGCTCGTGCTGAGTTGCTGCGCGCCCCCTGGCGGGAGTCGCCTCCCACCACGCTCGCCGTGATCACTTGTAGCGATAGACGATGCGACCACGGGACAAGTCGTAGGGCGAGAGCTCTACGACAACCCTGTCCTCAGGCAGGATGCGGATGTAGTGCTGCCGCATCTTTCCACTGATGTGTGCAAGGACCTTGTGACCGTTTTCCAACTCGACGCGAAACATCGCGTTGGGAAGCGGCTCGATTACACGGCCCTCGACCTCGATGGCCCCGTCCTTCTTCGCCATGTACTCCGCGTTTCGTGATCGGTTTGAGCGTTCGAGTGCTTGCCTGTGGCACACACGTCACCCGACTCCGAACACCACGAAAGCACGTTGGAGTCGGCGTGATGAGCACACCGACTAGACAGTGTACGCAACAGATGTCAAGCACCACCACGGGGCCCGCCGACACAGTAGGCGACGTCACGCTGCGGCGCACTGAGAGCACCCACCGCGTTTAGCGGGCTAAATGCGGTCAGTGGACCGGGGCGGGTCCTGACCGCGTTTAGCGGGCTAAATGTCGCCCTCGGGGGCCGTCAGCACCCACGGACCGTTCTCGGTGATGGCGATAGTGTGTTCCCAGTGCGCGGCTCGGGAGCCGTCAACGGTGATGACTGTCCAGCCGTCGTCCAGTTCGACCGTCTCGGCCGAGCCCCCGGTCAACATCGGTTCGATGGCCAGAGCCACGCCGACAGCAAGTTTCGGGCCTTTACCCGGCTTACCCAGGTTGGGCAGGAACGGCTCCATATGCATCTCGCGCCCGATGCCGTGCCCGCCGTACTCGGCGACCATGCCGTACTCGACGCCGTCCTCCGAACCCGCTTGCCGAGCGGCGGACTCGATCGCGTGCGAGATGTCGGTCAATCGACCGTCGGGCGACGCCGCCGCGATACCCGCGAGCATCGCGGCTCTCGTAGCCGCCGACAGTTTACGGTCGCGTTCCGACACCTCGCCGACCTCGATCGTGACAGCAGAGTCACCGTGCCAGCCGTCGAGAATGGCACCACAGTCAACCGACAGCAGATCACCGTCGGAAAGCACGGTGTTCTTCGAGGGGATGCCGTGGACCACCTGCTCGTTCACCGACGCGCAGATCGAAGCCGGAAACCCGTGGTAGCCCTTGAACGAAGGCACCGCACCCGCGTCGCGGATGACCTGCTCCGCAAGATCGTCCAGTTCACCTGTGCTCACACCAGGCTGGGCTGCCTCCTGCACCTGACGCAGCGTGCGCGCGACCACAAGGCCGGCAGCCCTCATCGCCTCGAGCTCACCAGAAGTCTTGAGCTCGATCCCGCGCCGCCGTCGAAACATACCGAACACGAAGCGTTGCCGGTTCAGGAGCGCTTGCGGAGCGTGTCGAGCACCCTGGACGACACCTCGTTGATGTCACCGACTCCGTCAACAGTCACCAGGATGTCGGAGTAGTACTCCAGAAGCGGAGCGGTCTCCGAGCGGTAGACCTGTTGCCGACGACGGATAACCTCCTCGGTGTCGTCGGTACGTCCTCGGCCGAGCAGGCGTTCCACCAGCACGTCCTCGGGCACCTTGAGCTCGATCACCGCGTCGAGGGAGTCGTCGTTCTCTTCGAGCAACTCTGCCAGGACATCAGCCTGTTTGGTGTTGCGGGGGAAGCCGTCGAGCAGGAAACCCGATTTGGCGTCCGGCTCCCCGAGCCGTTCGCGCACCATCTCGTTCGTCACGGCGTCCGGAACGAGTTCGCCAGAGTCGAGATAACGCTTGGCCTCGCGCCCCAGAGAGGTCTCGTCGCCGACATGCTTACGGAAAAGATCGCCGGTCGAGATGTGAGGGATTCCGAGACGCTTGGACAGCGCCGCCGCCTGAGTGCCTTTACCTGCCCCTGGCGGGCCGACGAGAACTACACGCGTCATCGGAGGAACCCTTCATAGTTACGCTGCATGAGCTGGCTTTCGATCTGCTTCACGGTGTCGAGCCCGACACCAACCATGATCAGCACAGCTGTTCCGCCGAACGGGAAGTTCTGGTTGTTCCCCTCGCCGGTGACCGAAAGGAAGAAGTTGGGCAGGATCGCCACGATACCGAGGTAGATCGAGCCGGGCAGGGTGATCCTGCTGAGCACGAATCCGAGGTACTCGGCGGTCGGCCTTCCCGGACGAATGCCGGGGATGAAGCCACCGAACTTCTTCATCTCCTCGGCACGATCGTCCACGTTGAACGTGATCGTGATGTAGAAGTACGTGAAGAAGATGATCATCGCGAAGTACAGCGTCACGTGTACCCAGTGCGACTGATCCGTCACGTAGTTCTGGAGGAACCGCTGCCAACCAGAAGCCTGGTTCGGGTCGCCGATGAGCTGCCCGAGCAGGTCGGGCAGATAGAGCAGCGACGACGCGAAGATGACCGGGATGACGCCGGCCTGGTTCACCTTGATCGGAAGGTAGGTGGACGTCCCACCGTACATGCGGCGGCCGATCATGCGCTTGGCGTACTGCACCGGGATCCGGCGCTGACCCTGCTCGACGAAGATGACGCTAGCAATGATCGCCAACGCGAGCAGGCAGATGAAGAAGAAGGTCAGGCCGCCCTGGTTGTTGAGGATGTTCGCACCCTCGGTGGGGATCCTCGCGGCGATGTTCAGGAAGATGAGCAGCGACATGCCGTTGCCGACGCCGCGCTCGGTGATGAGCTCGCCCAGCCACATCATGACGGCGGTGCCCGCGGTCATTGTCAGCACCGTCAGTGTCAGGGTGTAGACACTGTTGTCCGGCAGGACCGGCTGGTCACAGTTGCCGAAAAGCTGACCGCGGTCGGCCAGAGCGATGACGCCGGTGGCCTGCAGGATGGCCAACGCGATGGTGAGGTACCGCGTGTACTGGGTGAGCTTGCCTTGCCCGGCCTGGCCCTCCCGCTTGAGTTCCTCGAAACGAGGGATCACCACGGTGAGCAGCTGAACGATGATGCTCGCCGTGATGTAGGGCATGATGCCCGTGGCGAAGATCGACAGCTGCAGTAGCGCGCCACCGCTGAACAGGTTCAGCAGCGAGAAGATGTTCTGATCCTCGACCTGCGCCAAACATGCCTGAACGTTCGGGTACGAAACCCCCGGCGCTGGTGTGACCGCACCGATCCGGTACACGGCCACGATCATCAGCGTGAACAGGATCTTCTTGCGCAGGTCCGGCGTCGCGAGAGCCGAGCGGAAGGCGCTGAGCACGCGGGGGACCTCCTCGGCGTCGTCGGTGAACCGACGATCGGCTTTGGCCGGCACGGAACCGGCTGGACACTCTGTCACTGGCGGCAAACCAGGCACGCTCGGGGCACAAGGGTGTCCCAAGCGTGGGTTCGACTTTAACAGCATCCCGGCGGACTGCCGCATCTAGTGCGGGGTTAGACACGCCCCAAGGAGCGACGAAAGTAGGGCACCCGGGTTCGGGGGCGCCTTTCACCGCGTTTAGCCCGCGGAACGCGGCAGGCCAGGCGAGGCGGAACCGCAGCCGAGCGCGTTTAGCCCGCTAAACGCTGTACGCCTCACGCGCGACAAGGCCCGCCGGTCCAATGTGTCTGGTCCGGCGGGCCTTGTCGGATCGTTGCGAGTTCGGCACCGCTTGCGGTTCGGCACCGCTTGCGGGGCAGTGCCGTTGCGGTTCGGCGCCGCTTTGCGGTGATGTCAGAGCGTGGTGGCCGAGCCACCGGCCGCCTCGATCTTCTCCTTCGCGGACTTCGAGAAAGCGTCGGCCGTGACGTCGAACTTCACGCCCTCCACTTCGCCGTTGCCGAGAACCTTGACGAGTTCACCTTTGTGGACGAGGCCGCTGGCAATGAGCTCGTCCTTGCCGACCTTGCCGCCCTCGGGGAACACGCGGGCCAGATCGCCCACGTTGACCGCCTGGTACTCGGTGCGGAACCGGTTCTTGAAACCACGCAGCTTCGGCAGCCGCATGTGGATGGGCATCTGCCCACCTTCGAAGCCAGCCGGCACGTTCTTCCGGGCCTTCGTGCCCTTCGTACCGCGACCCGCCGTCTTGCCCTTGGAACCCTCACCGCGACCGACGCGGATCTTGTCCCGCTTGGCGCCGGGGGCGGGCTTCAGGTGGTGGATCTTGATGGCCATTACTTGACCTCCTCCACGGTCACCAGGTGCCGGACCGTGTGGATGAGGCCACGCACCTGCGGCGTGTCCTCACGCACCACGGACTGCCGGATCTTGCGCAGGCCGAGGGTACGGAGCGACGCCCGGTGGTTCTGCTTGGTCCCGATCGTGCTCTTCATCTGGGTGATCTTCAGCTGAGCCATGTCAGACCCCCTGCCCCGCACGCTGACGCAGCATCCTGGCCGGAGCCACGTCTTCGAGCGGCAGACCACGGCGAGCGGCGACCTCTTCGGGACGCTGGAGGTCCTTCAGAGCCCGCACGGTCGCGTGCACGATGTTGATCGCGTTGTCGCTGCCGAGCGACTTCGACAGGACATCGTGAACACCGGCGCATTCCAGCACCGCGCGAACGGCGCCACCGGCGATGACACCGGTACCAGCACTGGCCGGGCGGAGCAGCACCACACCGGCGGCCTCCTCACCCTGGACGGGGTGCGGGATCGTGCCGCCGATACGAGGCACGCGGAAGAAGTTCTTCTTCGCCTCCTCGACGCCCTTGGCGATAGCCGCGGGCACCTCCTTGGCCTTGCCGTAGCCGACGCCAACCTGCCCGTCGCCGTCACCGACGACGACCAGCGCGGTGAAGCTGAAGCGACGACCACCCTTGACGACCTTGGCCACGCGGTTGATCGCTACGACGCGCTCGAGGTGCGGGGTCTTGTCCTGGGCCGCCCCGCCACGGCCACCGTCACGACGGTCCCTGCGGTCCCGGCCGCCACCGCGCTCGCGGTCGCCCGGTCCGCCCTGGCCGCCGGATTGCCGCGTACGTCCCGGCATCAGGCGTTCCTTCCGTTCTCGAGAATCTTGCTCATGTCAGAACTCCAACCCACCCTCGCGGGCGGCGTCGGCCAGTGCGGCGATACGGCCGTGATAGGCGTTGCCACCACGGTCGAACACCACCTTGGAGATGCCCGCCGCCTTGGCGCGGGCCGCGACCAACTCGCCAACCTTGGCAGCTTTGGCCTTCTTGTCGCCCTCGACGGCCTGGACGTCCGCCTCCAGGCTGGACGCCGAAGCCAGGGTGTGCCCCGCGAGGTCGTCGATCAACTGAACGACGATGTGGCGCGAGGAACGCTTCACCGACATGCGCGGACGCGCGGGCGTGCCGCTGATCTTCTTGCGCAGTCGATTGTGGCGACGGATCTTGCCAGCGCGACGACGGGTGGAGATGTCCTTGCCGACCGGCTTGCGCTTCGTAACCGTTTCGCTCATGATCACTTACCCGTCTTCCCGACCTTGCGGCGGATGCGCTCACCCTCGTAGCGCAGACCCTTGCCCTTGTACGGGTCAGGACGGCGCAGGCGCCGGATGACCGCCGCGATCTGGCCGACCTTCTGCTTGTCGATGCCGGACACGGAGAACTTGGTCGGGCTCTCCACCTTGAAGGTGATGCCCTCCGGAGCCTTGATCAGCACCGGGTGGCTGTAGCCGAGAGCGAACTCGAGGTCCGAGCCCTTGGCCTGCACGCGGTAACCGACTCCGTGGATCTCCATGCGCTTCTCGTAGCCCTGCGTCACACCGACGACCAGGTTGTTGACCAGGGTCCGGGTGAGGCCGTGCAGTGCGCGGCTCTCCCGCTCCTCGTCGGAACGCTTCACCAGCAAAGCGCCGTCCTCGCCGCGCTCGACCGTGATGCGCTCGGGCACGGTGTGCTCCAGCGTGCCCTTCGGGCCCTTGACCGTGATGTGCTGCCCGTCGATGTTCACATCGACCCCGGAGGGGACGGTGATCGGCAGCTTACCGATGCGTGACATGCCAGTCCCCCTTCCTCACCAGACGTAGGCGAGGACTTCGCCGCCCACGCCGTTGCGCTTGCACTGCCTGTCGGTCTGCAGCCCGGAGGACGTCGAGATGATCGCCACGCCGAGGCCACCCAGAACGCTGGGCAGGTTGGTCGATTTCGCGTACACCCGCAGACCGGGCTTGGACACGCGCCGGAGTCCGGCGATGCTCCGCTCACGGTTGGGGCCGTACTTCAGCTCCACAACCAGGTTCCGGTGCTTCTCACCCGGCTCGGTGCGGTAGTCGGCGATGTAGCCCTCACGCTTGAGGATCTCGGCGATGTTCGCCTTGATCTTCGAGTGCGGCAGCACAACCGCGTCGTGGTACGCCGAGTTCGCGTTCCGCAGACGTGTCAGGAAGTCTGCGATCGGGTCGGTCATCGTCATGGTGACCTGTCAACCTTTCTCGCCCTGGTTCCCCTGGCGGGGCCTGTGGCGAAGTGGAATGGGTCCCTGCGCGACGCAGGGGACGTCAGAGAGCCTTCACCAGCTCGACTTGTTCACGCCGGGCAGCTGTCCCGCGTGCGCCATCTCCCGCAGGCAGATCCGGCAGAGGCCGAACTTGCGGTACACCGAGCGAGGACGACCGCAACGCTGGCAGCGGGTGTAGGCGCGCACCGCGAACTTCGGCTTGCGGGCAGCCTTGGCGATCAGAGCTTTCTTCGCCATCTGATCACGCCTCCTTGAAGGGGAAACCGAGCTTGCGCAGCAATGCGCGACCCTCGTCATCGGTGTTGGCGCTGGTCACAACCGTGACGTCCATGCCGCGCGGACGGTCGATGGAGTCGGGGTTGATCTCGTGGAACATCGACTGCTCGGTGAGACCGAACGTGTAGTTCCCGTTGCCGTCGAACTGCTTGCCCGACAGCCCGCGGAAGTCGCGGATACGCGGCAGGGCGATGGTCAGCAGCCGGTCCAGGAACTCCCACATGCGGTCACCGCGCAGGGTCACGCGGGCACCGATGGGCTGGCCTTCACGCAGCTTGAACTGCGCGATCGACTTGCGCGCCCTGCGCACCTCGGGCTTCTGCCCTGTGATGGTGGCGAGGTCGCGGATGGCGCCCTCGATGAGCTTGCTGTCCCGAGCGGCGTCGCCGACGCCCATGTTGACCACGACCTTGACCACACCGGGGATCTGGTGCGGGTTGGTGTAGCCGAACTCCTCGCGCAGCTGACCGGCGATCTCCTCGCGGTACCGGGTCTTCAACCGCGGTGTCGGGTACGTCTTCTCTGCGGTGGTCATCAGATGTCCTTGCCCGTCCTACGCGAGATACGAACCTTCTTGCCGTCCTCGCCGATGCGGTAGCCCACCCTGGTCGGCTTGCCGTCGGAGTCAACGACCATCACGTTCGAGACGTGGATCGGAGCCTCCTGCGTAATGATTCCGCCGGACTGGGCACCGCGCTGCGTCTGGGTGATCCGGGTGTGCTTCTTGATGCGGTTCACACCCTCGACCAGGACCCGCTGACGCTCCGGGTAAGCCTTGATGACCTTGCCCTTGGCACCCTTGTCCTTGCCAGCGATGACGAGGACCGTGTCGCCCTTCTTGACCTTCATTCAGAGCACCTCCGGCGCGAGCGAGATGATCTTCATGAACTTCCGATCGCGCAGTTCGCGGCCAACCGGCCCGAAGATGCGTGTGCCTCGCGGTTCGTTGTCGTTCTTGATGAGCACTGCGGCGTTCTCGTCGAACCGGATGTAGGAGCCGTCGGGGCGACGCTTCTCCTTCGCGGTCCTGACGATGACGGCCTTGACGACGTCACCACGCTTCACGTTGGCGCCCGGGATGGCGTCCTTGACGGTGGCGACGATGATGTCACCGATACCCGCGTAGCGCCGCCCCGAGCCACCGAGCACCCGGATGGTCAGGATCTCCTTGGCACCCGTGTTGTCGGCGACTCGCAGTCGCGACTCCTGCTGGATCACGTCAACTCCTGTATGTCGCGCCGGTTCTCGGCTTCACCGAGCCTGGCGGAACGAAGGGGGCTGTTACGCAGCCCCTGATTACTTGGCCTTCTCGCGGATCTCGACGAGCCGCCACCGCTTGGTGGCCGACAGCGGTCGGGTCTCCATGAGCAGGACCCGGTCACCCACGCCTGCTGTGTTCTGCTCGTCGTGCGCCTTCACCTTCTTGGTGCTGCGCAAGACCTTGCCGTACAGCGGGTGCTTCTTCCGGTCCTCGAGCTCCACGACGATCGTCTTGTCCATCTTGTCGGACACGACCAGTCCTTCGCGGACCTTCCGGTAGTTACGTCCGGCGTCCTTGTTCTGCACCGCCTCCGTCATGCGGCACCCTCACTCTCGTTCTCCTCGGGGGAGACGGACAGACCGAGCTCCCGCTCCCGCATCACGGTGTAGATGCGGGCGATGTCCGCGCGCACCGTGCGCAGCCTGCGGTTGTTGTCGAGCTGCCCGGTCGCCATCTGGAACCGGAGGTTGAACAGCTCCTCCTTGGACTCCTTCAGGCGAAGCACGAGCTCCTCAGCAGTGAGCTCACGAAGTTCTGACGTCGCCACTCCTCCGGCCTTCGCCATCAGAACTCACCACCTTCACGAGTCACGATCCTGCACTTCATCGGCAGCTTGTGGATCGCGCGGCGCATGGCCTCGCGTGCCACGGTTTCGTTCGGAAAGCTCATCTCGAACATGACGCGACCAGGCTTCACGTTCGCGATCCACCACTCGGGCGAGCCCTTGCCGGAACCCATGCGGGTTTCAGCGGGCTTCTTGGTCAGCGGGCGGTCGGGGAAGATGTTGATCCAGATCTTCCCACCACGCTTGATGTGCCTGGTCATGGCGATACGAGCGGACTCGATTTGCCGGTTGGTCACGTAGCCGTGTTCGAGCGCCTGAATGCCGAACTCGCCGAAGGTGACCTTGGTGCCGCCCTTTGCCGCGCCGGAACGCTTCGGCGTGTGCTGCTTGCGGTACTTGACCTTGCGTGGGATGAGCACGCCTCAGCCCTCCGTTTTCTCTGTGGCGTCGGTCGCCGCCACCTGCGGGGCCTGGCCTGCCGCGGTCTCGGTGTCGCTCTTGGCGCCACCCTGCGACGCGGAGGCCCGGCTCGACTCGTTCGACCCACCACCGGCAGCGCCGGAACGCCGCCGCGACGGACGCTCACGACGCGGAGCGCGCTCGGCCGCTGCGGCCGCTTCCCGCTCCTGCTTCGCCTTCAGGCCGCCGATGAGGTCACCCTTGTAGATCCACACCTTCACGCCGATACGGCCGAACGTCGTGCGGGCCTCGAAGAAGCCGTAGTCGATGTCGGCACGGAGCGTGTGCAGGGGAACCCGGCCGTCGCGGTAGTGCTCGGAGCGGGACATCTCGGCGCCGCCGAGCCTGCCGCTGCACTGCACGCGAATGCCCTTCACCTGGGGTGAACGCATCGAGGTCTGGATCGCCTTGCGCATCGCGCGCCGGAAGGCGACGCGGTTGGAGAGCTGCTCGGCGATGCCCTGCGCCACGAGCTGAGCGTCCGCCTCGGAGTTCTTCACCTCGAGGATGTTCAGCTGCACCTGCTTGCCGGTGAGCTTCTCCAGCGCGCCGCGGATCCGGTCGGCCTCGGCGCCACGGCGACCGATGACAATGCCGGGACGCGCGGTGTGGATATCGACCCTGACCCGGTCACGGGTGCGCTCGATCTCTACCTTGGAGATGCCGGCGCGCTCCATACCGGTGGAGAGGAGCTTACGGATCTTGACGTCCTCGGCGACGTACTCCGAGTACTGCTTGTCGGCGTACCAGCGGGACTTCCAGTCCGTGGTGATCCCGAGCCGGAAGCCGTGCGGGTTGATTTTCTGGCCCACTACCGGCCACCTGCCTTCTTCTTGCTCTTCGACTTCGCCTTGTCGGCCGGACGCGACTCGACCTCCACGGTGATGTGGCTGGTGCGCTTGCGAATCCGGTACGCACGCCCCTGCGCCCTCGGGCGGATGCGCTTGAGGGTCGGGCCCTCGTCGGCGTAGGCGTTCTTGACCCAGAGCGTGTCCGGGTCCAGGTCGAGGTTGTTCTCCGCGTTGGCCATGGCACTGGCGAGCACCTTGGCCACGGAGTCGCTGGCCGCCTGAGGCGCGAACCGGAGCACGGCGAGTGCCTCGTTCGCGTTACGACCCTTGATCAGCTCGATCACCCGGCGCACCTTGGTCGGCGAGTCCCGGACGAAGCGAGCTCGCGCGAAGGCCGTAGGCAGTTCTTCTGCCTCGACCATCGCGTCATTACGCGCGTTCATCACTGCTTCCCCTTCTCGGTGCGCGCTCAGCGGCGGCGCGACTTGCGGTCTTCCTTGACGTGGCCCTTGAAGGTCCGCGTCGGGGCGAACTCGCCCAGCTTGTGACCGACCATGGCCTCCGTGACGAACACCGGGACGTGCTTACGGCCGTCGTGCACCGCGATGGTGTGACCAAGCATGTCCGGGATGATCGTGGAACGGCGGGACCAGGTCTTGATGACTGTCTTCTTGCCCGACTCGTTGAGCACGTCCACCTTCTTGAGCAGGTGGTCGTCCACGAACGGGCCCTTCTTCAGGCTACGTGGCATCTGTGGCTACCTCCCTACTCAGCGCTTCTTGCCGGTGCGCCTGCGGCGGACGATCAACTTGTCGCTCGGCTTGCGGCGACGGGTCCTGCCCTCCGGCTTACCGTTCGGGTTCACCGGGTGACGACCACCCGAGGTGCGACCCTCACCACCACCGTGCGGGTGGTCAACCGGGTTCATGACGACACCACGGACCGTCGGACGCTTTCCGCGCCAACGGTTCCGGCCCGCTTTACCCCAGTTGATGTTGGAGTGCTCGGAGTTGCCGACCTCGCCGACCGTGGCGCGGTTGCGAACGTCCACGTTGCGGATCTCGCCCGAGGGCATCCGCAGCTGGGCGTACGGACCGTCCTTGGCGACGAGCTGAACCCGCGCCCCCGCCGACCTGGCGATCTTGGCGCCGCCACCGGGCCGGAGCTCGATCGCGTGCACGACGGTGCCGACCGGGATGTTGCGCAGCGGCAGGTTGTTGCCGGGCTTGATGTCGGCCTTGGGGCCGTTCTCGATCCGGTCGCCCTGCTTCAGCTTGTCCGGCGCGATGATGTAACGCTTCTCGCCGTCGGCGTAGTGCAGGAGCGCGATGCGGGCGCTGCGGTTGGGGTCGTACTCGATGTGCGCGACCTTGGCCGGGACGCCGTCCTTGTCGTGCCGCCGGAAGTCGATGACCCGGTACGCACGCTTGTGACCGCCACCCTTGTGCCGGGTGGTGATCCGGCCTGCCGAGTTACGGCCTCCACGGCCGTGCAACGGCTTCAGCAGCGACTTCTCCGGCTCCGACCGCGTGATCTCGGCGAAGTCGGAGACCGAGGAGCCCCGGCGCCCCGGGGTCGTTGGCTTGTACTTGCGGATGCCCATGTCGTCTCAGTCCCTTACGCGGCTGGTCCGCCGAAGATCTCGATCGGCTTGCTCTCGGCCGACAGCGTCACGATGGCGCGCTTGGTGTCCTTGCGCTTGCCGTAACCGAAGCGGGTGCGCTTGCGCTTGCCCTGCCGGTTCAACGTGTTCACGCTGATGACCTTCACACCGAAGACCTTCTCGACCGCGATCTTGATCTCGGTCTTGTTGGCGTCCGGGCGAACCAGGAACGTGTACTTGTGGTCGTCGAGCAGCCCGTAGGACTTCTCGGAGATCACCGGCGCGATCAGGACGTCACGCGGGTCGGGGATCGCCACGGAGCTCACTGCTCGTCACTCCCTTCAGCCTCGCTCGCCACCTCGGCGGCCTTGCGCTTCACCGGACCGGCGAGGAAGGCGTCGAACGCGGCCTTCGTGAACACCACGTCGTCGTTGACCAGCACGTCGTACGTGTTGAGCTGGTCAGGCGTGATGAGGTGCACGTTCGGCAGGTTCCGCGCGGAGTAGGTACCCACCTCGTCGTCCCTGTGCAGCACCACCAGCACGCGCTTCGCCTGCGTCACCGCGGCAAGAGCAGCCTTCGCCGCCTTGGTGGACGGCTTCTCGGCGCTCACCAGTTCGGTGATGACGTGGACCTGGCCCGCACGGGCACGGTCGGAAAGGGCGCCACGAAGCGCGGCGGCCTTCATCTTCTTCGGGGTGCGCTGGGTGTAGTCCCTCGGCGTGGGGCCGTGCACGGTTCCACCACCGGTGAACTGCGGCGCACGGACCGAACCCTGGCGGGCTCGGCCGGTGCCCTTCTGGCGGTACGGCTTGCGGCCACCACCGCGAACCTCGCCCCGAGTCTTCGTGTCGTGGGTGCCCTGGCGAGCCGCCGCCAGCTGAGCGACCACGACCTGGTGCATCAGCGGAATGTTCGCCTGCACGTCGAAGATCTCGGCCGGAAGCTCGACGGTGCCCTTCGACTCGCCAGCCGGGCTCTTCAGCTCGATCGTCGCGGTCACTCGGTCACACCACCCTTCGCGGCGCTACGCACGAACACCAGGCCACCCTTGGGACCGGGAACCGCGCCCTTGATCAGAAGAAGACCGTCCTCGGCGCGAACCGAGTGGACGGTCAGACCCTGGGTCGTCACCCGGCTGTTGCCCATGCGGCCCGCCATGCGCATGCCCTTGAACACGCGGCCGGGGGTCGCGCAGCCACCGATCGAACCGGGAGCACGGTGCTTGGCCTGGTTACCGTGGCTCGCGCCCTGTCCCCGGAAGCCGTGACGCTTCATGACACCGGCGTAGCCCTTGCCCTTGGTGGTGCCGGTGACATCGACGACGGTGCCGTCGGCGAACACCTCGGCGGTGATCTCCTGGCCGACCTCGTACGCGTCCGCGTCGGCCGTGCGGAGCTCGGCGACGTAACGCCGGGGGGTCACACCGGCCTTCTCGAAGTGCCCGGTCTTCGGCTTGTTGACCCTGCGCGGGTCGATGGCGCCGAAGGCCAGCTGCACGGCCGAGTAGCCGTCCTTGTCCTTGTTGCGCACCTGGGTCACCACGTTCGGCCCAGCCTTGACGACGGTCACCGGGACGACCCGGTTGTTCTCGTCGAAGACCTGGGTCATGCCGAGCTTGGTGCCCAGAATGCCCTTCACTTGCCTGTCAGACATGAGTCTCTATCTCCGCCGCTCGACCAACGCTTACTGGATGTTGACGTCGACGCTCGCCGGAAGGTCGATGCGCATGAGCGCGTCAACCGTCTTCGGCGTCGGGTCGAGGATGTCGATCAGACGCTTGTGCGTGCGCATCTCGAAGTGCTCGCGCGAGTCCTTGTACTTGTGCGGCGAGCGGATGACGCAGTAAACGTTCTTCTCGGTGGGCAGCGGCACAGGTCCGACGACCGAGGCGCCGGTGCGCGTCACCGTCTCGACGATCTTGCGCGCGCTGGCGTCGATCGCCTCGTGGTCGTAGGCCTTGAGCCTGATGCGGATCTTCTGTCCCGCCATGGTTCCTTACCGTCTCGTCCTCGACCGGCCCGACATCGACTCCTCGGGCCGGCCATTCCGGCCTGCCCTCGATCGTCGAGGCGCCTCCCCTCGGGGGACGTCGGACGGTCGAGGAATCGTCTCGTACCGCTGTTACCGCACGTCAGCGCCCTGCTCCCGGTCCACGCGGTCGGGCGTGTCGCACCCACTGCTCAGACCGATCCCGCAGGAATCGATGTCGTGCCGCTAGGTCTTCTTGCTCCGCGGAGCACCGGCCATCAGGCCGACAACTCCTGACTCGCCGAACTGCGAGCCCGGGGCGCTCACGGCGGGGCGGCCGATTTCTCGGGAGCCATATGTCCTTGCGAAATCGGCCGCCCCGCGTCGAGCAACCCTAGTAGGATGCCACATCACCGCATGGCATCCGCACCCGGGGTGGGTGCCTTACTTGATGATCTTGGTGACCTGGCCGGCGCCAACGGTGCGGCCACCCTCACGGATGGCGAACCGCAGACCCTCGTCCATGGCGATCGGCTGAATCAGCTGCACCTTGATCTCGGTGTTGTCACCGGGCATGACCATCTCGGTGCCCTCGGGGAGGGTCACGACGCCGGTCACGTCGGTGGTGCGGAAGTAGAACTGCGGACGGTAGTTGTTGAAGAACGGCGTGTGCCGACCACCCTCGTCCTTGGACAGGATGTACACCGAGCCCTCGAACTCCGTGTGCGGGGTGGTGGTGCCGGGCTTGGTCACCACCTGGCCGCGCTCAACGTCCTCACGCTTGATACCACGCAGCAGCAGGGCGGCGTTGTCACCGGCCTGGCCGTAGTCGAGCATCTTGTTGAACATCTCGATGCTCGTGACCGTGGTCTTGCGCGACTCGGGCCGGATACCGACGATCTCGACCTCTTCGTTCAGCTTGATCTCGCCACGCTCGATACGGCCGGTGACGACCGTACCGCGACCGGTGATCGTGAAGACGTCCTCGATCGGCATCAGGAACGGCTTGTCGATCTCGCGCTCCGGGTCCGGAACGTTCTCGTCAACAGCGTTCATCAGCTCGACGATGCTCTCGGCCCACTTCTCGTCGCCCTCGAGCGCCTTGAGGCCGGACACGCGAACCACCGGAGCGTCGTCGCCGGGGAACTCCTGCGAGCTGAGCAGCTCACGGACCTCCATCTCGACGAGCTCGAGGATCTCCTCGTCGTCCACCATGTCGGACTTGTTCAACGCCACCACGATGTAGGGCACGCCGACCTGACGGGCGAGCAGCACGTGCTCACGGGTCTGCGGCATCGGGCCGTCGGTCGCGGCGACCACGAGGATCGCGCCGTCCATCTGAGCCGCACCGGTGATCATGTTCTTGATGTAGTCGGCGTGGCCCGGAGCATCGACGTGCGCGTAGTGGCGCTTCTCCGTCTGGTACTCGACGTGCGAGATGTTGATCGTAATGCCGCGCTGCTTCTCCTCGGGCGCGTTGTCGATCTGGTCGAACGCGCGCGACTCGTTCAGCTCGGGGTACTTGTCGTGCAGCACCTTGGTGATCGCCGCGGTCAGGGTGGTCTTGCCGTGGTCAACGTGACCGATGGTCCCGATGTTGACGTGCGGCTTGCTCCGCTCGAACTTCGCCTTCGCCACTGGAATGTCCTCCTGGACTTTCTTGCTGCCGACCGGCGTGGCTGCCGACCGGCGATTCGTTCTGCTCGGTTGTGCGGACCTCAGGGGAAGGCCCCTTTCGCGCCCGCGTTTGGGTGCTCCGGGTGGTTACTCCCCCGTCGCCTTCGCGCTAGCCCTGGCTCGGCTCCGGGCTCGCTCCGCTCCGCGTCAACACGCGATGCTCACTCCCCCGTCGCCTTCGCGATAACCACTGCTCGACTCCGGGCTCGCTCCGCTCCGCGTCAACACGCGATGCTCACTCCCCCGTCGCCTTCGCGATAACCACTGCTCGACTCCGGGCTCGCTCCGCTCCGCGTGAACACGCGATGCTCACTCCCCCGTCGCCTTCGCGATGATCTCCTTCGCGACGTTCGACGGAACTTCCGCGTAGGAGTCGAAGACCATCGTGTAGTTGGCGCGACCCTGAGTCTTCGACCGAAGGTCGCCCACGTACCCGAACATCTCCGACAGCGGCACGAGCGCCTTGACGACGCGCGTACCGGCCCTCTCGTCCATGGCCTGAATCTGGCCACGACGGGAGTTCAGGTCCCCGATGACGTCACCCATGTAGTCCTCGGGCGTGGTCACCTCGACCGCCATCATCGGCTCCAGCAGTACCGGATTCGCCTTCCTCGCGGCCTCCTTGAGGGCCATCGAACCGGCGATCTTGAAGGCCATCTCCGAAGAGTCAACCTCGTGGTACGCGCCGTCGAGCAGGGTGACCTTCAGGCCGACGAGCGGGTAACCCGCCAGCACGCCGTACTGCATGGCGTCCTGCGCACCCGCGTCCACCGAGGGGATGTACTCCCTCGGCACGCGACCACCGGTGACCTTGTTGTCGAACTCGTAGAGCGCACCCTCCGCCGAGGCGGTGTCGAGCGGCTCCAGCTTGATGATCACCCTGGCGAACTGACCCGAACCACCGGTCTGCTTCTTGTGGGTGTACTCGAGCTTGTCCACCGTCTTGCGGATCGTCTCGCGGTAGGACACCTGCGGCTTACCGATGTTGGCCTCGACCTTGAAGTCGGACTTCATGCGGTTGACGAGCACCTCGAGGTGGAGCTCACCCATACCCTCGATGATCGTCTGGCCGGTGTCCTCGTCCTGGCTGACCCGGAAGGTCGGGTCCTCCTCCGCGAGCTTCTGGATCGCGGCGGACAGTTTTTCCTGGTCGGCCTTCGTCTTCGGCTCGATGGCCACCTTGATGACCGGCTCGGGGAACGTCATCGACTCGAGAACGATCGGGTTCTGCGGGTCGGCGAGCGTGTCACCCGTGGTGGTGTCCTTCAGCCCCTGCACGGCGTAGATGTGACCGGCCTGGGCCTCATCGACCGGGTTCTCCTTGTTGGAGTGCATCTGGAAGAGCTTCCCGATGCGCTCTTTGCGCTCCTTGGTCGCGTTGACGACCGCCGTACCGGAAGCGACTTTGCCGGAGTAGACCCTGATGTAGGTGAGCTTGCCGAAGAACGGGTGCACCGCAATCTTGGAGACGAGCGCGGCGAACGGCTCGTCGATGGACGGCTTGCGCGACGCCTGCGTGGTGCCGTCGAGCAGCGTGCCCTCGACCGGCGGCATGTCCAGCGGCGACGGCAGGTAGTCGATCACCGCGTCCAGCATGGGCTGCACGCCCTTGTTCTTGAACGCCGAACCCGCCAGCACGGGGAACGCCTCGCGGGCGATGGTGAGCTTGCGGATGCCGGACTTGATCTCGTCCTCCGTCAGCTCCTCACCACCGAGGTAGCGCTCCATCAGCTCGTCGTCGGCCTCGGCGACCGTCTCGATGAGCTTCTCGCGGTACTCGGCTGCCTTGTCGGCGAGGTCGGCCGGGATGTCCTCGACCTCGTAGTCCTCGCCCTTCTTGACCTCGCCGCGCCAGGTCAGCGCCTTCATGCGGACGAGATCGACGACACCCTGGAAGTCGCTCTCCGCGCCGATGGGCAGCTGGATCACCAGCGGCTTGGCGCCGAGTCGCTCCTCGATGGTGCCGACCGTGAAATAGAAGTCCGCGCCGAGCTTGTCCATCTTGTTGACGAAGCAGATACGCGGAACGTCGTACTTGTCGGCCTGGCGCCACACCTGCTCAGACTGCGGCTCGACGCCTTCCTTGCCGTCGAAGACGGCCACGGCGCCGTCGAGAACGCGCAGGTTGCGCTCCACCTCGACAGTGAAGTCAACGTGGCCGGGCGTGTCAACGATGTTGATCTGGTTGTCGTTCCAGAAGGTGGTGGTGGCAGCCGAGGTGATGGTGATACCCCGCTTCTGCTCCTCCTCCATCCAGTCCATCGTCGCCGAGCCGTCGTGGGTCTCACCGATCTTGTAGTTGATCCCGGTGTAGAACAGGATCCGCTCGGTGGTCGTGGTCTTACCGGCGTCGATGTGGGCCATGATGCCGATGTTGCGGACCTTGCTGAGGTCGGTCAGCACTTCACGTGCCACTTGAATGTTCCCCTGTCTCAAACGTGGAACCCGGCATTGGCGCCGTCAATCGGACCGGGCCGACGGTGTTGCCTAAAGTTCACTGCTGTACGGCTCACCAGCGGTAGTGAGCGAAGGCCTTGTTGGACTCAGCCATCTTGTGGGTGTCCTCGCGGCGCTTCACGCTGGCCCCGAGGCCGTTGCTCGCGTCGAGCAGCTCGTTCTGCAGGCGTTCGATCATGGTCTTCTCACGACGCTGGCGGGCGTACGTGGTGATCCAACGCAGCGCAAGGGTGGTCGAGCGACCGGGCTTGACCTCGATCGGGACCTGGTAGGTGGCACCACCGACACGCCGGCTCTTCACCTCGAGGGTGGGCCGAACGTTGTCGAGTGCGCGCTTCAGGGTGACGACCGGGTCGGTGCCGGTCTTCTCGCGCGCGCCCTCCAGTGCGCCGTAGACGATGCGCTCCGCGATGGAGCGCTTGCCGTCCTGCAGCACCTTGTTCACCAGCTGGGTGACAAGCGGAGACTGGTACACCGGATCAGCGATCAGCGGCCGCTTCGGGGCCGGACCCTTGCGGGGCATTAGCTCTTCTCCTTCTTCGCGCCGTACCGACTGCGCGCCTGCTTGCGGTTCTTCACGCCCTGCGTGTCGAGCGAACCGCGGATGATCTTGTAGCGAACACCCGGCAAGTCCTTCACACGGCCGCCACGGACGAGCACCATCGAGTGCTCTTGAAGGTTGTGACCCTCACCGGGAATGTAGGCCGTGACTTCGATGCCGTTGCTCAGCTTCACGCGGGCGACCTTGCGCAGGGCCGAGTTCGGCTTCTTGGGCGTGGTCGTGTACACGCGCGTGCACACACCACGACGCTGCGGGCTTCCCTTGAGCGCCGCCGTCTTCTGCTTGGCAGCCTTGTCCTGGCGGCCCTTACGGACCAGCTGCTGGATCGTGGGCAATGGACCAGCCTTCTGTTGCGTCTACCTAGCTCTACGTTGTCTCCCCGGTACCCGCGGTCGGGCGTGTCGGCCCGTCTCAGGATCGAGAAACGACCCCTCAACTTCCCATCGGGATTGCCGTGGAACTCCGCCTGACTCGACCGCGGGAGGGCGCCACAACGCCCAGCCGCGACCTGAAGGCACACGGAGGGCCCGACAGCCTGCCGGGCACGGTCGTCAAAGATACCCGCCCACATTCACGGCTACCACATCGGGGGTGGCCTATCACCACCGATGACCAACGTGAGCCAGGACGGGTGGCTTCTGTTCCCACAGTCTACCTGACCTGGCCGGACCAGGTGAGAATCCCGGTCTTTGGGGCCGCCGAGTGACTTCCGCCCAATCGGCCAGAACCGGCCACGCCGAGGGCACTTCTGGTCCATGATTGCTCACGCATTGTGCCCAACCATGGGCTGAGGTAATGACGGAGGACCGGGGTGTCAGCGGAGTTCGAGCGGCTCGTCGCACAGTTCGAGCAGTTCCAGGCAAAAATGAAGCGGGTTGACGACCAGCTCGCGAACGTTGGACAGATGCAGCATGAGATCGCGGCTGTCGAGGCCACGGCTGCGAACGCCGACCGCAGTGTGACTGTCGTGGCAGGTCCGGGTGGCGCGATCAAGGACATTCATCTGACCGACCAGGCCCTCGCCCAGCGGCCGCAGGTGCTGGCCTCGGAGTTGATGGCGACCATCCAGCAGGCTGTTGCCGAGGCGGCACGCAAGCAGGCCGGGATCGTCGATGATCACGTGGCCGGGATGGGGATCACCGACCAGGTGCTTGAGACGCAGGCGCAACTGTTCGGCACGTCCACCGACGAGCTGAGGGAACGGCTGGAGCAGGAACGGCCCGCGAGGCAGCCACGCCCGCGCCCCGAGGAGGAGTACCACGAGGACTACTCCCATCAGGACTTCCTCGACGGCGACGACGCTCAGCAGAGCGCCCCTCCGCCGGTGTCGGGTGGAGGCTCAGCGGGCGACGACTTCCTGCAGAACCTCTTCAACGACGACGACCATCGCTGAGGCGCGCCGCCAGCACGTACGGTTCGCGCCCTCCGAGAGCTCGGGCGGCGTGAACGGCAAGGGGGATCATGACATTCGACGAAGTGCTGCCCGCGATCATCGTGATCGGTTTCGGCATCGTCATCGCACTCGGTGCGGGGGGCTCGGCTCTGCGCAGGCGGGCGCGAAGGGATGCCGCGCATGTGCCCGGCATCCAGGAAGTGCGGCCCCAGGAGTGGGGTGCCGCGCCGCCTCACCAGTTCGCCGCCCCGCAGCAGCAGGCGCAGAAATGGGGAGGCCCGGCAGCACCGGCACCACAGCACCAGGCACCACTCCAACCTGCCCCGCAGGGCTGGCCCACGGCAGCACCGGCACCACTGCCGCAACCTGGGCACCCCACACAGCCGCCGCATCACCCACCCGGCCTCCCCGCATCGCAGTGGCAGCCTCCCGAGACAGCCACCGTGGCCGAGGGGGATCCGTCCTCCGACCCTCGATACCGAACCGGCACGACGCTCCAGGTGCTCGCCTGGATCATCGGCATCGCGATCAGCGTCCTGTGGATCGCCGAGTCGGTCGGGTTCTGGGGGTTCATGACGATCGTCCTCATGGTCGTGGTCGTGCCGATCGTGATCGGGCTCGCGGTGACGACATTGGCCCGCGCCCGCAGAGAGAACAAGAAGGCCTCCGCGCCCGGCAGGGTGCTGGGCGCGCTGTTCGCGGGCTGTCTCTTCGTCGTCGGCCTCGACATGCTGATCAACGGCCTTGCGTTCCAGCTGAACTTCGCGCAGCCGATCGACGTGCACGTCACCGCCGTCAAGGACGGGGTCGTCAAATCGTCGAGGAACCATCGCGGTCAACGGCGCAGCCACCACTACCCCGGCATCCATGTCGATGGCTACTACTTCGTCGAAGAGGAACAGCACAGAATCACCGAACAACCTTGGCCGGACGGCACGCCGCCGCCCCAGCGCGGTGACGTGGTAACAGGACGGAGGGCGCCGCTGTTGCCACACAGGGAGGTGTTCGAACCCTCCCCTGATGCGGGGTGGCTCGAACTCGGCATCGCGGGTGGGACGCTCGCGGGCGGTGGAGTCGTTCTCTACTTCGCCCTTCGCCGTCCGCGTAAGGAGAACGACGGAGCAGATTTGTCCACAGCGGACGCCGTCACGTACACGCAGAACGGGGGATCATGAGCGGATACAGCGTCACGCCCGAACACCTGGACAGCTATTCGCGGAAACTCACGGGACACATGTCCGCTGTAGAGCGGGTGAAGGGCATGGTCGAGGAGTCCGACGTGAGCGATGAATCGTGGGGCGTCGTCGGGCTTCTCGTCAAAGGTCAATACACGGACATGCTTGGCGACTTCAACAGTCTGCTCGACGAACTGCGGAACGGTCTGCAATCAGGTTCGGACAAGATAAAGAACGCCGCTGAACGTTACCGGACGGCCGAGCAGGAGAGCCAGCGCAGGCTCAAGGAGATCCTCTCCCAGCTCAACACCGTGAACGAAACCGGTAAGGCCACGTGACAAGTTCTTTCTCGACGGACTTTGGGGGACTACGACGATGAGCGATCCACTCGGCGATATCGAAATCAAGGAAGAACCGACGTACGGCGAAGAAGTCATCGAGGCGATTCCGCTCTCCTCGCCGGTGACCGAGGCGGTGAAAGCCGTTTCCGACGGCTTCTCGACCGGGGACGTGGAGACTCTGTTCGGTTCCGGCGCCGACTTCATCTCAAGTTGCGCGGACATGGCAGGCGAATTTCTGCTCGACCCGATCGGCACACTGGTCGGTCAGGGCCTTGAATTCCTCCTCGCCATCTGCCAGCCGCTACAGGATCTCATTCAGCTCGTTACAGGTGACGGGGGTTCGCTGGAGCGTGCGGCGGAGAACTTCGGCGCGATCGGGCAGGGGCTCAACGATTTCGGGGAGCAGTTCGCGAGTGAAGCCGACGAATTCCTGGCGAGCTGGCATGGGCCTGCCGCGGATGCCGCCGCCGAGAAACTGGCGGCGTTCGCCGTAGGAATCCGCGGTGTCGCCGGTGAAGCCGGCAACATCGCGAGGTTGTTGCAGTTGTCCAGCATCATCATGAAGGTGATCGAGGAGTTCATCATGGCGCTCCTCACCGAACTCATCACGTGGCTATTGATGATTTGGATTCCCGCTCTCGCCGCCTCGGCTGTCACCTTCGGCGGTTCGACTGCCGCGGCAGGCGCCGCCACCGCCGTCCGCGCCACACAGACCACGAGCAGGGCCACGAAGCAGGTGAACTGGCTGCGCAAACTGCTCGACAAGATCAAGGAAGTTCTCGGCAAGCTGCGTGACTGGCTGGCGAAACAGGGCAGGACGGTCCGGGAGGCGATGGAGCACAAGAGGAACGTCGTGCGAGAAGCCACCGATGCCATCGACAACGGGCCGGGCAGGGGTACCTGGGCTCAGCGATTGCACCACGAACAGAACGGCATGATCGGCCAGCGGGTCGAGGCCGGGTTTCGAGAGTCGATGCGCGGGGTGGCGAAGGACAGTCTCAACGAGCATCTCGGTGTGGACAGCTGGGCGGGCCATGCCGAAAGCATCGGCTCGGGTGTCGAGTACGGCGAGATCGGCGAGGATCAATCCACCTCACAGACCTCGCGGCAGCTGGATCTGTAGTAGCGGACGAGGTGCGGCGGGCCGGTCCCGATCGGCCCTGCCGAGTTGTCGAGAAACGAGGTGTGCCGAATGGATTGGGCAATTCTCGCGCCGGAACACCCCCTCGGCTGGGTCGTCCTCGCGGGCGTCGGCTTCGGGTTGAGCTGGTGGGCATGGCAAAGTGCTATGGTCGTGTGGTTCGGCACGTTCGGCGCGGAGGCGCTCGCGCGTGAACGCAACTGGCTTTTCCGGCATGGGGAAAGGGATATCGGCTACTTCGGTGACAACACCAATCCCGAGGAAGCCGACTGGGACCGTTCCCCGCCGCCGGGCACCGTCTTCGAGTTGCTCGGCGACATCGAGGGTTTCGTCTTCCATGCGCGGCAATGGCGCTATCGGCCTCAGAACATCGGTTTTCTGACTGTCCGCAATCGCTGGAAGTACCACTACGTGGTGGCGCTGGCGACGACGCCACAGCCGTACGACGGCCGCTTCACCAGCCATCGCGGCGCTGCGGTCAACGACCTGAGGAAAGCGCTCTACCCCGCCTTTCTGACCTGGGAGAAGCAGACCAAGAATCAACCGCCCCCGCCGCACGGTTTTCTCGCGGGCCACGGGCTCCTCTCTATGAAGCGGCCATGCCAACGTCTGACGAAGCGGCGGCTGCTGGCGGATCTCGACCTGCTCGTGAGCAAGGTGCGGCCCACGGCAGGCCGTGGCTGAGCGCACACCGCCGTGCTGTACTTGCCGCGTCAGCCCGCTAACGGAAAGCCTCGTCGATGACCACCTTGTCCGTCGTGATCCCGCTTCTCGTGGCCGGTGCTGTCGTGGTGCTGGTGGCCACGGCTCGTTCGCGGCGGAAGGAGACGGCGAATCTACTGGTGGAGCGGGCTGAGTTCGCGCGCGGTGCCGGTGGGATCGAGTACTCGAACGGCAGCGGGAGGCCGTCGTTCGGGTACTTCCCCACCGAAGGCCGGGGTGAGTTTCCCCAGCCGTTCGACTATGCCGTCGAGTTCGTGCGCGGCAGCACACCGGTGGTGGCCTTCGAGAAGCGCGCCCGGAAGCAGTCGCCCGGCGGCACCAACAGCAGCGCACTTACCTACGAGTCCGTTGTGGAGGTTCCAGCCGCACGATGCCCTCGGTTGTGGATCGGGCCCGAACTGCTGGCTGTGCAGAACCTGGAGCTTCGTTCACAGATCGTGCCGGAACTCGCCGTGGGGCGGCAGCACAGGAAGCTGGTCGTCGCCTCGCCGGACGCGGACTTCGCGGGTTCCGCCGTCAGCCCCGAGACGCTGCAATGGCTCGCCGACCGGCTGGGGTCGTGGTTTCGCCCGATCGTGCTCGAACACGGGACTCTGCGGACGAACGCGCGGCCCGGCGAACGGCTGACGGCGGCCAACATTCTGTCCACAGCGGACTTGCTCATCGAATTACTCAAAGTCCTGCCACAGCACCTGCGTTGAGGGAACCGCAAGGGGCCGTTCACGGTCAAAGGACCGATATGTCCGGGGGAACCGTCCGAGGAGAACCATGGCCGACGGCTTCAGTGTGCAGGTGGAGGCGTTGCGCGGCTACCGCGACGCGCTCGACGATTTCGGTTCGCAGGCCGAGACTTTCGAGAGTCTGGTCGAGCGGGCGGATGTCGGGGACGAGTCGTGGGGGTTGGTCGGGCTCGCCACGAAAAGCTCCTACACCGAGGCCCTCGGGCAGTTGAACGACCTGCTCGCCCGCATGCGGGACGGCCTCACCGTGCTCGGTGAGAAGTTCAGCACCGCGGCCGAGCTGTACGCGAGCAACGACGACAACGGCGCGATCCAGCTCGGCGGCTACGAGGTCGAGATCGACAAGGTTGACGAAGCTCGCCCCGCAGGCGCCTGAGGAAGGACTCACATGACGATCGAGGTCACCGACGTCGCGGGATCGGTCGAGCTGAAAGGGGACGCGGAGAAGTCGTTCGGCGACAACGCGCTCGACCTCGCCAAGAAGGTGCCCGTCGCCAAGCAGGCCGTCAAGGGCTACGAGACGGTCACCAACATCTGGAAGGGACTGCCCGAGGACCCTGACGTCGCGGATGTGATGCTGCACGCGGGTGACGTCATCACCGACACCGCGAGTTTCGCGGCCGAATGCGCGATGGAAGCGGGCATGGCGGTGCTCGACCCCGTGGGCTGGCTGGTGAGCAACGGGCTCAACATCGTGCTGCACCTGGTGACGCCGCTTCAGGACGCGCTGCACATGGTGTCAGGAGACGGCCCCGCGTTGAGCACCGCTTCCGGCGACTTCGCGGCGATCGGCAACGGGCTCGTCGAGTATGCGGGCGAGTTCGTGCGGGTGGCCGACGAGGCGCTGGCGGAATGGCACGGCGAGGCCAGTGACACGGCCCGCAAAGCGCTCGCTGACTTCGCCAAGGGCATTGAAGGTGTGGCCACCAGCGCAGGCGGTGTCGCGGAGATCCTCGCAACGTCGTCGATGCTCATGACGATCGTCGAGGAGGTCGTCAAGGCGATCATCACGGAGTTCGTCACGTGGCTGATCTGGATCTGGGTTCCCGCGCTGGCGTCGTCCGTGGTGAGCCTCGGTTCCTCGGTCGCGGCGGCGATGACGGCGTCGGTGGCGAAGGCGGCGAGCACGTTCTCGCGGGCGACGAGCAAGATGGGCAAGCTCGGCACTCTGCTTGAGAAGATCCTGGAGTTCTTCAGGAAGTTCGGCTCCACGATGGTGTCGCTCGGCGAGAAACTCGGCGTCACGCCCAAGAACTACGGCGCGAACGTACTGGAAACGGTGGCCGAGGCCGGACGCGGCGGCGCGATGAGGACCGCGGTGACGGAGTCGCTCAAGGCGGGCGCCTCGCAGATCGCGAAGTCCACGATGGGCATCGACCCGAGCGGCGCTCCGGCGAACGGCGTGCAGGCCGGCAAGACCATCATCGACCACACCGGCAAGCTCGTCGATCACACCAAGGGCCTCAAGGACGCCTCCGGCAAGGGCGGTATCGGGTCGGGCGCCACACCTGACGAGACTCGCGAGTTGCTCGACATGTGAGGCGCCCGAGCGACCCTCACCGGCACGCGGCCGGTGCGCCGACGTCGTGGAGGTGGTGGACGAAGTCGTGCGCGAAATACCTGCCGAGGCTTTCCACCGTGAACCGGGTGCCGTCCGAACGTCGTCCCGTCCGGTGGGCCGCGTCGCCGGGCAGCTGGTCGAGGCGGGTCGCCGCCCGCTCGGCGGCGATGCTCAGGTCGGTCGCGACGGTCGAGGGGTCCTGCTCGTTGTAGCGGCCATCGATGGCGGCCTGGTCCTGGTGCCAGGCGGGGTAGGTCGGGTCGTCGTCGGCGAGCATCAGGAGGAGGCGTTCGTCGAGCAGCTGGAGTACGTCGCGCACATGGCAGGCGTACTCCAGCACCGACCATCGGTCGGGGCGAGGGCGGGTCCGCAGCCGCTCACCGGAGTTCAGCACCTCACACCACGAGGCCGCGTTGGCGCGGATCAGCGCGGGAACGTCTTTCCAGCCGACTGCACCCGGGTCGAAACCGCACTCCGCGCAGGGCCGCTCCAGCACCCACGTCCAGTCCTTGGTGTCAGGTGTGATCATGGACTGATTTTCGTTGCGGACCTCGGTGCCGCACAAGCGTGAACCACAGCGCGGACGCTTGAGCGCCACCGAGGTTTCTCCGATCTCGCCACGAGAACCGCGCGGCGGTGGAATCATGAATCCTCGTTCTCGACATGGAGGAGGAGGGCACATGGGCAGGCTCACTGTGGACAGCGACGAACTTCGCCGGTACGGAGACAAGCTGGCGGGCCACAAGGACACCGCGAGCCAGATAGCGGGGCTCGTCAACCAGGCCGATGTCGGTGACAAGTCTTGGGGCGTCATCGGATTGATCGTCAAGTCGCGGTACACCGAGCTCCTCGAAGACCTGAACGAGACGTTCATGCTTCTTCAGGAGGGCCTGCAGTCGGGTTCGGACAAGTTCAAGGCAGCCGCGGATGGTTACCAGCAGAACGAAGAGGCCATGAAAGAACTGCTGGACGGCTTCAAGATCGAAATCGACAACCGATAGGCAAGGAATCCAGTGGCGGAAGAGAAGACCACTGCCGGGGGCGTCACGATCACCACCGGTGAGAAGACCGTTGGTCAGAAGGCGCAGGAAGCCGTCCCGTTCTACGGCAACTACCTCAAGACCAAGGAAGCTGCGGGCAAGCTGAGTGACGGCGCCGACGGCTCCGAGGTGTCCGGCCTGGCATCCGAGGGCGCCGCGTTCATCGGATCGCTCGGCACCAGCGCATTCGGTATCGCGACCGACCCGATCGGTTGGCTCGTCGGGCAGGGACTGAACTTTTTGATCAGTGTGGTCCAACCGATCGAGGACACGATCCACATCGTCAGTGGCGACGGACCCGCGCTGGCACAGGCGGCGGAGAACTTCAACGCCATCGCCGAGGGCGTGGCCAAGCTGAGGCAGCAGTTCGAGGAAGAGCTGAAGAACACGATCCAAAGCTGGGGTGGGCCCGCTTCCGAGGTGGCGGGCACGAAGCTGGGCGAGTTCGCGAACGGCATTGACGGTGTGGCAGGCCAGGCCGGTGAGGTGGCACGCCTGTTGCAGATCTCCAGCATGATCATGACGATTGTCGAGGACTTCGTCAAAGCCATCCTCACCGAGCTCATCACGTGGCTAGTCATGATCTGGGTCCCGGCTCTGGCAGCAGCGGCACCCAGCTTCGGAGCTTCGACCGCCGCGGCCGGTGCGGCCACGGCGGCGCGGGTAGCCACGACCGGCAGCCGAGTCTCGCAGGTGATCGCCAAGCTGCGCACGCTCCTGGACAAGTTCCTGGCGTTCCTGCGCAACCTGGCAAGCCGTCTGGGCAACGTCCGCACGGCCTTCCAACGATCGATGGTTCAGAAACGGGTTGCAGGTGTGTTCGCGGACATGAACCTCGACAGCAAGAAGTCACCGCTGACCAAGCTTTGGGGTACGGACGGCATGCTCGGCGAGCGGTTGCAAGGGGGTTTTGGCAAGTCGATGTTCACCGCGCTGTCCGACACTGCGGTGTCCCAACTCGGGCTCGGTACTCGCACGAACGCGGGTATCGATAAGCCCTTGCGCAACGCCGGCAACTATCAGAAGGCCGGGGAGTACGACGACACCGGCACCGATCAGTCCCTGCAGGAGACCAGGAACGATCTGGAGATCTGACCGATGGAAATCTGGATCGATCTCTCACCGCTGCTGGGGGCCATGGCACTAGGAATCGGCCTGCTTTTCTGGTGGCAGTGGCATAGTGCGCGCAAGGAACAACGCGAGCACGTCGAAGCGCTCACCGCACTCGCCGCACGCCTCGGGGGCACGATCTCCCATGCTGAGAACGCGACGGCATGGTCGGCAGAGCTGCTCCGGCCGTTCAGGAATTTCACCGGAGGCTTCATCAACTGGCTGGGCACAGTGCGGCGCCCCCGATTCGAGATCGCGCTCGATTTCGAACGCGGAGCGTGGCGGCTTCGGGTGACCGAAGCATCAATGGAAAGACGCGGCTCCAACGGAGCCGTGACCCGCCACGAGTGCCGCATCGAAGTGACCACCGCTGCGCTCCCGCCGGTGAAACTCGCTCGCCGTCTCTACACCGACTTCCTCGGACGGCCGCTCAAGCCAGGCGACGTACTCACCGAGGGCACCGCGGTGATCAAAGAGCCGCCGGTGACCGTGGCCGAACGCCAGGGTGAATGGCAGCGGTTATGGCTCCCGGAACCCGGCAACAGCCAGTACGCCGTGTTCGCGCACGATCCGGCCGCCGCGAACCGCATGTTCAACCGGGAAGCCCTCGAGTACCTGGTCGAAAACGCGGGTGCTCTCCCGTTCGTGCTGACCTTCGAAGCGGGATTGTTGTACGCCACGATGCCACACCGCATCATCCCCGAGGCCCTGCCGAAGATGCTCGACGCAGTCCTCGGTCTGCTCGAACGGATCCCCGGCGCGGAACCAGTCGAGAACGTGCGGCGCTGACAGCCGGGATGCGGGTACCGACGAAGAAGCCCCCGACCCACCACAGTGGATCGGGGGCTTCCTTCGCGTTCGCCTACCGGAAGTCGCGACCGAAGTCGTAGTCGTCCAGCGGGACAGCCGCACCGGTCCCGGTGCCGAACACGTCAGGCGTGTAGTAGCCGTCGTCGTAGGACGGGATCGCGTACGCGGCGACCCTGGCCTCCTCGGTCGGCTGCACCTGGATGTTGCGGTACCGGTTGATGCCCGTACCTGCCGGGATCAACTTACCGATGATCACGTTCTCCTTGAGGCCGATCAGCGAGTCACTGCGACCGTTGATGGCCGCGTCCGTGAGCACGCGCGTCGTCTCCTGGAACGAGGCAGCCGACAACCACGAGTCGGTGGTCAGCGACGCCTTCGTGATGCCCATCAGCACGGGGCGGCCGGAGGCCGGCTCGCCACCCTCGGCAACCGCCTGCCGGTTGACGTGCTCGAACTTGGTGCGCTCGGGCAGCTCGCCTGGCAGGAACTCGGTCGAACCGGAGTCGATGATCGTCACGCGGCGCAGCATCTGCCGCACGATGACCTCGATGTGCTTGTCGTGGATGGACACACCCTGCGCGCGGTACACCTTCTGGACCTCGTCCACGAGGTGCATCTGCGCCTCGCGGGGGCCCATCACACGCAGCACCTCGTGCGGGTCCGGCGTGCCTTCCAGCAACGGCTGACCGACCTTGACGTGGTCGCCGTCGGCCAGCGGGCCGTCGGGCGTGATCGCGAGCCGCTGCCGCTTCGACAGCTTGTCGAAGACGATCTCCTCGCTGCCGTCGTCCGGGATGAGCGTGATCTTCCAGAACCGCTCGGTCTCCTCGATGCGCACGCGGCCGTCCACGTCGGCGATGGGCGCCTTGCCCTTCGGCACGCGGGCCTCGAACAGCTCGGTCACACGGGGCAGACCCGTGGTGATGTCGTCACCGGCGACACCACCCTGGTGGAACGTACGCATCGTCAGCTGCGTACCGGGCTCACCGATCGACTGGGCTGCGACGATACCGACGGCCTCGCCGACGTCCACCAGCTTGCCGGTGGCCATCGAGCGGCCGTAGCAGGTGGCGCACACGCCCATGGCCGACTCGCAGGTCAGCACGCTGCGAACCTTGACCCTGCTGATGCCTGCCTGGATGAGCCGCTCGATAGCGGGGTCACCGAGGTCGTCACCCGCGTTCAGCACCACGTTGCCCTGCGCGTCCACCGCGTCAACGGCGAGGTTGCGGGCGTAGACGCTGGTCTCCACGTGCTCGGCGCGCACCAAGCGGCCGTCGGGCAGCTCGTCCCCGACGGTCATCATGATGCCCCTGCCGGTGCCGCAGTCGGTCTCGCGCACGATGACGTCCTGCGACACGTCCACCAGACGACGGGTCAGGTACCCCGAGTCGGCGGTACGCAGCGCGGTGTCGGCCAGCCCCTTACGGGCACCGTGCGTGGCGATGAAGTACTCCGCCACCGACAGTCCCTCACGGAAGTTGGACTTGATCGGCCGGGGGATGTACTCACCCTTGGGGTTGGACACCAGACCACGCATACCGGCCAGCGACCGCACCTGGGTCATGTTGCCTGCCGCACCGGACTTCACGATCATCGCGATCGGGTTGTCGTCGGAGAGGTTGTCCTCCATGGCCTTGGCGACGTCCTCCGTCGCCTGGCCCCACACCTTGACGAGTTCGTTGTTCCGCTCGGTGTGGGAGAGCTGACCGCGCTGGTAGCGCTTCTCCACCTGGGCGGCCCTTGCCTCGTACTGGTCGAGGATCTCCTTCTTCTGCGGCGGAACCTGGACGTCGGAGATCGCCACCGTGACACCGGAGCGGGTGGCCCAGTGGAAACCGGCGTCCTTGAGCCCGTCGAGCGTCTGCGCGACCTGCGTCATGGAGTACCGCTCCGCGAGATCGTTGACGATCGCGGCCTGCCGCTTCTTCGGCAGCGGCTCGTTGATGAACGGATAGTCCGCGGGCAGCAGGTCGTTGAACAGCACACGGCCGAGGGTGGTCTCGGCGAGCCACGACTGGCCCGGCTCCCATCCCTTCTCGCGCAGAGCCGCTTCCTGCTCCTTGTTCGGCTGCCGGTCGCGGATGCGGATCTTCACAGGGGCGTGCAGCGAAAGCTGCTTACGGTCGTAGGCCATGACCGCCTCGGCGGGCGACGAGTACGCCGTGCCCGCACCCTTCGCGTTCTCGTCGAGCCTCGTGAGGTGGAACAGCCCGGTCACCATGTCCAGTCGCGGCATGGCGAGCGGACGACCCGACGCGGGCGAGAGGATGTTGTTCGCCGACAGCATCAGGATGCGTGCCTCGGCCTGTGCCTCGGCCGACAGCGGCAGGTGCACCGCCATCTGGTCACCGTCGAAGTCGGCGTTGAACGCCTCACACACGAGCGGGTGCAGCTGGATGGCCTTGCCTTCCACGAGCTGCGGCTCGAACGCCTGAATACCGAGGCGGTGCAGCGTGGGAGCACGGTTGAGCAGCACGGGGTGGCCGTTGATGACCTCTTCCAGCACGTCCCACACCTGCGGGCGGGCGCGCTCGACCATCCGCTTCGCGGACTTGATGTTCTGCGCGTGGTTGAGATCGACAAGCCGCTTCATGACGAACGGCTTGAACAGCTCGAGCGCCATGTCCTTGGGCAGACCACACTGGTGCAGCTTCAACTGCGGGCCGACGATGATGACCGAACGGCCGGAGTAGTCAACGCGCTTACCGAGCAGGTTCTGACGGAAACGGCCCTGCTTGCCCTTGAGCAGATCGGACAGCGACTTCAGCGGACGGTTGCCCGGCCCCGTCACCGGACGACCGCGGCGACCGTTGTCGAACAGCGCGTCAACAGCCTCCTGAAGCATGCGCTTCTCGTTGTTGACGATGATCTCGGGAGCGCCGAGGTCGATCAGTCGCTTGAGGCGATTGTTGCGGTTGATGACGCGCCGGTACAGGTCGTTGAGGTCGGACGTGGCGAAGCGGCCACCGTCGAGCTGCACCATCGGACGCAGCTCCGGAGGGATCACGGGGATGGCGTCGAGCACCATGCCACGTGGGTCGTTGCCTGTCGCCTGGAACGCCGCGACGACCTTCAGCCGCTTGAGCGCGCGCAGCTTCTTCTGGCCCTTGCCGCTGCGGATGGTCTCGCGAAGCGACTCGGCCTCGGCGTCCACGTCGAACTCGCTGGCCAGCTTCTGGATCGCCTCAGCGCCCATGCCGCCGGTGAAGTACTCGCCGTATCGGTCGTACAGCTCGCGGTAGAGCTGCTCATCGACGACGAGCTGGCGCGGCTCCAGCTTGGTGAAGGTCGTCCAGACCTCCTCGAGGCGATCCAGCTCCCGCTGCGCGCGGTCGCGGATCTGCCGCATCTCGCGCTCGCCGCCCTCCTTCACCTTGCGGCGAACGTCGGCCTTGGCGCCCTCGGCCTCCAGCTCCGCGAGGTCGGCTTCGAGCTTCTGCGCGCGCTGCTCGATGTCCGCGTCGCGGCGGGCCTCGATGGTCTTCCGCTCGACGCTGATCTCGTTCTCCAGCGTCGGGAGGTCGTTGTGCCGCAGCTCGGTGTTCACGCCGGTGATGACGTACGCGGCGAAGTAAATGATCTTTTCGAGGTCCTTCGGCGCCAGGTCGAGCAGGTAACCAAGGCGCGAGGGAACACCCTTGAAGTACCAGATGTGGGTGACGGGCGCGGCCAGTTCGATGTGGCCCATCCGCTCACGACGCACCTTGGCGCGGGTGACCTCGACACCACAGCGCTCACAGATGATGCCCTTGAAGCGGACGCGCTTGTACTTGCCGCAGTAGCACTCCCAGTCGCGGGTGGGCCCGAAGATCTTCTCGCAGAAGAGCCCGTCCTTCTCCGGCTTGAGCGTGCGGTAGTTGATGGTCTCCGGCTTCTTGACCTCGCCGTAGGACCACTGGCGGATGTCGTCGGCCGTCGCGAGACCGATCCGGAGCTCATCGAAGAAATTGACGTCCAGCACGTTCTTGCATCCCCTTGGGGTTCTTCTCGGGGGTCCGGGGTGCTTTCCCGACCCCATCGGTTAGAGGGGTTCGGCTACCCGGTGGGGTCCAGTGGTGTTCGGACCCCACCGGGCGGCTGGGTCATTGCACGACGTCGTCCACGGAGGGCGACTCGTTGCGGGACAGGTTGATGCCGAGGTTGGCGGCAGCGCGTTCGAGGTCCTCGTCGTCGGAGTCGCGCATCTCGATGGCGGCCCCGTCGGTGGAGAGCACCTCGACGTTCAAGCACAGCGACTGAAGTTCCTTCAGCAGCACCTTGAACGACTCCGGGATGCCCGGCGACGGCATGTTCTCGCCCTTGACGATGGCCTCGTAGACCTTCACCCTGCCGAGCACGTCGTCGGACTTGATCGTGAGCAGCTCCTGGAGGGTGTAGGCGGCGCCGTACGCCTGCATGGCCCAGCACTCCATTTCACCGAAGCGCTGACCACCGAACTGCGCCTTACCACCGAGAGGCTGCTGCGTGATCATCGAGTACGGGCCGGTGGAACGAGCGTGGATCTTGTCGTCCACCATGTGGTGCAGCTTCAGGATGTACATGTAGCCGACCGCGACCGGGTACGGGAACGGCTCACCCGTGCGACCGTCGAGCAGCGTGGCCTTGCCGTCCTCGCCGACGAGGCGGTCGCCGTCGCGGTTGGGCTTGGCACACCCGAGCAGCCCCGTCAGCTCGTGCTCCCTCGCGCCGTCGAACACCGGCGTCGCGGTGTTCGTGCCCGGCTCGACGTCCATCAGCTCCTCGGTGAGGTTCTTCGCCCACTCGGGGTTGCCCTCGACCTTCCAGCCCTGGGACGCGAGCCACCCGAGGTGCAGTTCGAGGATCTGCCCGATGTTCATACGGCGCGGAACACCGTGGGTGTTCAGCACGATGTCCACCGGGGTGCCGTCCTCGAGGAACGGCATGTCCTCGGCGGGGAGGATCTTGCCGATGACGCCCTTGTTGCCGTGACGGCCCGCGAGCTTGTCGCCGTCCTGGATCTTGCTCTTCTTCGCGACGTAGACGCGGACGAGCTCGTTGACGCCAGGGGGCAGCTCGTCGTCGTCCTCGCGGGAGAAGACCCGGACGCCGATGACCTTGCCGGTCTCGCCGTGCGGCACCTTCAGCGACGTGTCGCGCACCTCGCGCGCCTTCTCACCGAAGATCGCGCGGAGCAGGCGCTCCTCGGGGGTCAGCTCCGTCTCGCCCTTCGGCGTGACCTTGCCGACCAGGATGTCGCCGTCGCGAACCTCGGCACCGATGCGGACGATGCCGCGCTCATCGAGGTCGGCGAGCACGTCCTCCGACACGTTCGGGATGTCGCGGGTGATCTCCTCGGCGCCCAGCTTGGTGTCGCGGGCGTCGATCTCGTGCTCCTCGATGTGGATCGACGTGAGCACGTCGTCCTGCACGAGCCGCTGCGAGATGACGATGGCGTCTTCGTAGTTGTGGCCCTCCCACGGCATGACCGCCACGAGGAGGTTCTTGCCGAGGGCCATCTCGCCCTTGTCCGTCGAGGGACCGTCGGCGAGGACCTGGCCTTTCTCGACGCGGTCGCCCTCGTTGACGATCGGCCGGTGGTTGAAGCAGGTGCCCGCGTTGGTCCGGCGGAACTTGTAGAGGCCGTAGCCGCGCCGGGTGCCGTCGTCCTGCATGATCGTGATCATGTCGGCGGACAGCTCCTCGACGACGCCTGCCTCCTCGGCGACGACGACGTCACCCGCATCGACGGCTGCTGCCAGCTCGACGCCTGTCCCGACCAGCGGCGACTCGCTGCGCAGCAGCGGCACAGCCTGACGCTGCATGTTGGCACCCATGAGTGCGCGGTTGGCGTCGTCGTGCTCGAGGAACGGGATCATGGCGGTCGCCACGGACACCATCTGCCGAGGCGAGACGTCCATGTAGTCGATCTCCATGGGGTCGAGCAGCTCGACCTCGCCGCCCTTCCTCCTGCCGAGGACCTGATCCTCCGCGAAGTGGCCGTCCTCGGTCAGCGGCGCGTTGGCCTGTGCCTTGACGAAGCGGTCCTCCTCGTCGGCGGTCAGGTAGTGCACCTCGTCGGTGACCTTGCCCTCGACGACCTTCCGATACGGGGTTTCGATGAACCCGAACGGGTTAACCCTGGCGTAGGAGGCGAGTGAGCCGATCAGACCGATGTTCGGGCCTTCCGGCGTCTCGATCGGGCACATCCGGCCGTAGTGGCTCGGGTGCACGTCTCGGACGTCCATGCCTGCGCGCTCACGGGAGAGACCGCCGGGGCCGAGCGCGTTGAGGCGGCGCTTGTGGGTCAGGCCCGACAGCGGGTTGTTCTGGTCCATGAACTGCGACAGCTGCGAAGTTCCGAAGAACTCCCTGATCGCTGCCACGACAGGGCGGATGTTGATCAGCGTCTGCGGCGTGATGGCCTCGACGTCCTGGGTGGTCATCCGCTCGCGCACCACGCGCTCCATGCGGGAGAGACCGACCCTGATCTGGTTCTGGATCAGCTCGCCGACGGTGCGGATGCGGCGGTTGCCGAAGTGGTCGATGTCGTCGATCTCGACGGGCACCTCGACGTCGCCGGAACGCATCGTCTCCTCGCCCGCGTGCAGGCGGACCAGGTACTCGACCGTGGTGACGATGTCTTCCTCGGTGAGGGTGCCGTGGTCGTAGGGGAGCTTGAGACCGAGCTTCTTGTTGACCTTGTAGCGACCGACCTTGGCCAGGTCGTAGCGCTTGTCCTTGAAGAAGAGGTTCTCCACGAGGGCCTGCGCGCTCTCCTTCGTCGGAGGCTCACCCGGCCGCAGCTTCCTGTGGATGTCGAGCAGTGCCTCGTCCTGGCCTGCCGTGTGGTCCTTCTCCAGGGTCGCGAGCAGCGTCTCGGAGAAGGAGAAGCGCTCGCGGATCTGCTCGGTCGTCCAGCCGAGAGCCTTCAGCAGCACCGTGACGGGCTGACGTCGCTTGCGGTCGATCCGCACACCCACGGTGTCGCGCTTATCGACGTCGAACTCGAGCCACGCACCGCGGCTCGGAATGATCTTGACGCTGAAGACGTCCTTGTCCGTGGACTTATCCACGGCCTGGTCGAAGTACACGCCGGGAGAGCGGACGAGCTGCGACACCACGACACGCTCGGTGCCGTTGATGATGAACGTGCCCTTGTCGGTCATCACGGGGAAGTCGCCCATGAAGACCGTCTGGCTCTTGATCTCACCGGTGTTGTTGTTGACGAACTCGGCGGTGACGAACAGCGGCGCCGCGTAGGTCATGTCCTTGTCCTTGCACTCCTCGACGGAGGCCTTGACCTCGTCGAAGCGCGGGTCGGAGAAGGACAGGGACATCGAGCCGGAGAAGTCCTCGATCGGGGAGATCTCGTTCAGGACCTCCTCGAGACCACCGACCGGGTTCTCGTCGCCCTCGTTGACGGCGCGTTCGTACCACGCCTCCGAACCGGTGAACCATTCGAACGACCGGATCTGCACATCGAGAAGGTGCGGGGTGTCAAGCGGCTCGCGAATCTCCCCGAAAGAGACTCGCTTCGGTGCTCCTGGAACACCCGTTGACGGTCGAATAGAGTTGGTCGCAGCAGTGGCCTGGTTCGCGGGAGAGACTGCCAAGATGCGTCCTTCCGGGGACATAGCTGGTTGAGCAGCCGCGCTAGCAACTCGTAACGCGGACTGTCAAGGGTGCGGTGTTGCCGACCATCCTAGCTACCGCACGTGGGCAGCCTGAAAGTGGGCAGCGCAAAGAAGCAGTCTAGCCCGCAACAGGAGAGTTGTCGAGGGGACACACTCGATGGCTTGACATTCGATCGCCGATCGAGGCCCAGCCTCGCGCTTTACCTCTCCTTCTCATGTCCCGGTCCGCCTCCCGCAAGGCGGCTTCCGTGTTGCCTGTAAGCGTGAACCCCCGAAGACTCTGAGTCAAGCGTCGATCAGCGGTTCACCACCGGTTGGCGCAGCGTCAGTTACCCTCCGTCGAATCTCCAGCCTGCGACGATGTCGGTTCCGAGTCGGTCGGCGCCGCGCCCGATCGAGTGCCGGTTCCCGTTGAACCGTAGACGTTCAGGTCGGCCACCTTCCACGCGCCGTCCCGCCGCTCGGCCTCGAACCACATGGCGGCAGGGCCGCCCATCGGCTTCTCGTTGCCCGCGCGGGTCGCCACTTGATCAACGTAGACCATGACCTTGGCCCTGTCGTCGCTGAGGGACACCACCGCGCTGCGAACCGCCGTGGTGGTGACGACGATCTTCTGCTTCGCCGCCTGCTCGCGGTAGTCGCCCATCAAGGCGTTGTAGGTTCCCCGGACCTCGTCACCTGCGAGGAAGCGCTCCGCCGCCTTGTCGGTGGCGCCCATGTCCTGGTAGTTCACCGAGAACAGCCGCTGGGCCGCGTCCTCCATCGCCTGCTTGACCTCCGCTGTCGTGGCGACGTCCACCAGCGCCGTGTTGGCCGCCACGCTCGTGGCCTCGCTGTGCCTGATCTTGAAGAACACCGCCAGGCCCGACAGGACCAGTGTGGCCACGAGCAGGGCCACCAGGACGGGGTAGCCGGCAGGGCGCCCTCCGGTGGTCTCGCGCGGCTCGCCGTGTCCAGCCCGATCGCGGCCCGAGTCGCCGGACCCGGAAACGGGAAGATCGACCTCACTGGCATTGACGGGCCGCCGCGTGCCCCTGTCGCGCGCCTTGGGCCTCGGGCTCGGACGGTCGCGTACTACCTTCCTCGCCGGAGCCCGCTCGGTACCCGATGCCTCGGGCCCGGTCGCCTCGGGCGGCTCGGTCGTGGTCGCCTCGGTCGTGGTCGCCGCTGGCCCCGTCTCCTCAGGCCCGGTAGTTCCGGCCTCGGTCGGGTCGGTCGTGGTCGGCTCGGTCGTGGTCGCCTCGGTCGTGGTCGCCGTGGTCGTCTCGGTCGGCTCGGTCGGCTCGGTCTGGGTCACTTCGGCTTCCGGAGTCCCGGATGCCGCCGCCGATGCGGGTCGCGGGGTGTCCACCTCCGCTGCCTCGACCGTCTCGGTCGCCTCGGCTGTTGCCTTCCCGTTCTCCGGGGTCGCGGGCTCGTCCGCCCGCTGCGCGGTTCCGGTGCCGCTGTCGGTGTGCTCGGGGACACGCTTGGTCGGAGACGGCTTTCGCAGACCCGCGACCCTGGGGCGGCGGGTCGGTGAGGGCGGGAGCGCGCCGGGAATCCGGCGCCGGGAGGATGGCATCGGGGGATCTCCTGACTGGTCGTGCGGCAGCTCGGGCAAGAAGGATCGCGGGTCAGCCGCTGGCGCCGTAGTCCACCGGCGAGATGCCTGCCACCTTCCACGACTGCTCCGAGGAGTCGCCGGGGGCGCGTTCCATCCGCAACTGCATCCGCAGGGTCTTGGTGCCGCTGCCCTTCTCCTGCGTGACGGTGAGTTCCACGACGGCCAGTGCGAGTGCCTTGCCCTCGTGGACGTTGAGTTCCTCGACGGCGACGTCGGCGACCCTGGAATCCACCTTGGTCTTGGCCTTGCTGATGGGCTCGCGGTACTCCTGCTCGGTCCGCGAGATCTCCTCGAGCAGGTCGCCCGTCGCGATGTCCTTCTGCCTGCGGAAGTACTCACCGGGGTTCGCCGAGTCGAGGCCCGTGAACGCCACAACTGCCTTGCCGACCGCGGCCACGACGGCTTCGCGGGACTCGGCGATGCGCACGTCGTCGCTGCTCGCGGCGCTCTGCCACTGCACGCCGAACACGATGGCGACCACGAGTGAGGCCGACGCGAGTGCCGCGGCCACGAACACGAAGGGCCTGGGTGGCCCCGACCGCGCGGGCCGGGCTTCGTCACCGGCTTCTCCCGGCTCGCCCGCGTCGGCGGTGCGGTCTTCCGGCTCCGTCGCGGCTTCGGCTCCCGCTCCGGCTTCTTGCCCGTTTGCGGTTCTCTGCTCGGTTCCGGTTCTCTGCTCGGTTCCGGTCTCGCTGTCCTCGTGCTCGGCGGTTGCCGGGCGGGTTCGCTCCTCGTCCGGTTCCGGGCTTTGCTCGTCCGAACTCATGGCGCTCCAGACTAGGTCGGGGTGGGTGTCGTCGGGCTGAGTCGTACCTGCCTGCCGCGTCAGTCCTCCAGTCCGACGAGTTGCCTCAGGCTGGTGATCGACAGCCCTTCGCTGCCCGCGAGCCCGAGAGCACCGCGCCGCAGCGATGCGAGCTGTTCGGAGTCGCGGTTGCTGTTATCTCGGACCTGCTGCTCGGTCGGCGCGACGGGGACGCCGTTGAACGGCGCGTTCTGCGATCCGCGCACCGCGATGGGGCTTCCCGTGGGTTCCGCGCAGTAGGCGTCGGCGTAGGGCTCACGCTCGCTGGTCTCGTTGCCCGGCCGGTATTCCTCCGGCGGGCGGTAGCCCTTGGTGCAAGCGGGAGGGTTGAACAGGTTGAGCACCATCCCGAGGTGGGCTGTGCCGTCGCCTGGGGTCACGCTGTAGGCGCCTGCCGCGACGAGTGGATAGGTGACGAATGCCTGTTCCAGCCCATCGAGCCGGGTGACGAGGACGTTCGACGTGGTCAGGAGGTTGGCCACCAGCGTGCTCAGGTCGGGGCCCGACTCGGCGAGTACCTCCCTGACGGTGGTGGCCGCGCCGGGTGCGGTTTCGATCAGGCGGCGGAGGTCGCCGTCGGAGTCCCTGAGCGTCTGCGACAGGTCCTTGAGGTCGGCGCTGAACGACCGCATGTGGGTGCTCAGGTCGTTCTGGGTGCGCAGCACCGTGGTGCCGTCTTCGAGCAGCCGCACGGTCTGCGGCAGGTATTCCCTTGCCACTCGGGTGAATTCACCTGTGGTGTCCAGCAGCGTCTGGAGGTGGCGGCCGGTGCCGTGGAATGCCTCGTAGGACTCGTCAACGACCGTGCGCAGCGAGTCGGTCGGTACCGAGGAGGCGAGGGCGTCGAGATCGGTGATGAGGTCCTGAGCCGGGACGGGGGTGCTGACGTCGTCTGCCGGGATGACGTCGCCGTCTTCGAGGTAGGGGCCGTCGTCCGTGACCGGCCTCAGATCGACGTACTGCTCCCCGACCGCGGACCGGTTGGCGATGGCGGCGTGCAGTTTCCGTGGCACGGCCGGCGCGTCGGGTTCGATGAGCAGTGCGGCCGAGAGCCCGTCGTGGGTGAGGGTGAGCGGCCCGACCTCGCCGATGTTGTAGCCGCGGTAGGTCACCTCGGCTCCGGTGAAGATGCCCCCGGATTCGGACATCTGGAGGTGCACGGTGTAGCCGCCGGAGCCGAACGTCTTCTCGATGTCGGTGAACCGCACGAGGGCGTAGCCGATCGCCAGTACCGAGATGACGAGGAAGGCGACCAGCTGGATCTTGGTCTTTCGAACGAGCATCAGCGACCGCCTCCCACGATGTCGTCGAGCAGCCCGCCGAGGTCGCTGTCGCCGGTTCCTTGCTCGCCGTAGCCGTCCTCGCCCGGCAGCGGCAGCATCGAGGAAGTGTCGCCGGGGTCGGTCTCGCGGGGCTGGGTGAGATCTCCGACGACCGGAACGCCACCCAGCGGGTTCTGCCTGCTCCGGCCGATGTTCGCGAGGATCTCCTTCAAGTTCAGGTCGAGTTCGAGGTAGAGATTCATGTAGTCGCCCTTGACGCCCTCGGCGGCCGCGTCGGTGAACGGGTAGGTGAGCATCAGTTCGAGGGCGTTGGGCAGGTCGGACCCGGCCTCTCCCAGCTTCCGGAGTGTGGGCAGCAGGGCTTCGAGGTTGGCCACGAGGTCCTCCTGGCCCGCGTTGACCGTCTCGACGGCGACCTCGGAGAGCCCGTCGAGCGCGTTGAGCATGTCAACGAGCTGGTCACGCTGGCGTTCGAGGACTTCAAGGCCGGGACCGAGGTCGGTGACGGCGACGGCGATCTTGTCGCGCTGGGAGTTGAGGGTGGACGACAGCCGGTTGAGCCCGTCGAGGGCCGCGGTGATGTCGCCGGACTGCTCGTCGAGCGCCCGCACGAGTTCCTCGGCGTTGTGCAACAGCGCCTTGAGGTCGGGCGCGTTGCCGTGCAGTGCGGCACCGAGTTCCTCGGTGATGGTGTTGAGTTGTTCGACGCCGCCGCCGTTGAGGAGCATGGACAGCGCGCCGAGGACTTCCTCGACCTCGACGCTGCGGTTGGTGCGTTCGACCGGGATGAGGTCGCCGTCTGCGAGCCGTCCCGCTGCCCCTGCCGGTCCTGCCTCGGTCTCGGAGGGCGCGGCGAGTTCGACGTACTTCTCGCCGAGCAGGCTCGACTGGCGCAGGTTGGCGATGGCGCCCTTGGGCAGTTCGACGTCGCCGTTGATCGTGACGACGACCTCGGCCGTCCACCCGTCTTCGGCGAGTCCGACCTCCTCGACGGTGCCGACCGGTACCTCGCCGACGCGCACTCCGGCCTTCGGGACGAGGTCGAGGACGTCGCGGAAGTGCACGCGCACGGTGTAGGGGTCGTCGCCGAGGTCCGCGCCGCCGGGAAGTGGGACGTCGTGGACGCCTTCGAATCCACTGCATCCTGCGGTCACGAAGAGTGTGGCGGCGCAGGCTGTGGCGAGAACTGTGCGGATCGGCCTCATCGTTGCCCTCCCGTGCCGGTGATCTGGCCGACGAGCGGCAGGGGCAGCGGCGGTAGCTTGCCCTTGTTGAGCGCGTTCACCGATTCCGCCAGTGACGGCAGTTCCACTGCTCCTTCGAGGACGCCTGCGACGTCCGCGCAGAGGTTGCCCAGCGCGTCGAGTGCTTCGGGTGTCTGCCTGAGCAGGTTGCAGACCATGAGGATCGGCGGTTCGGTGAGTTCGTTCATGTTGGGACGGGCGTCGAGGGTGCCGGATGCGCCGTTGTAGGTGTTGGCGAGGTTGCCGAGCGCGAGAGGTGCGATGTCGAGTGTCTCGGCGAGTGCCGCGCGTTGTTCGACCAGGACCGCTGTGATGTCGGCGAGCTTGCCGACGTTGGACTTCACGCGCTCCCGGTTGGCGTTGATGAACTCGTCAACGGTGCCGAGCGTGGTCCCGAGTTCGGAGACCGTCGCGGCGAGGTTGTCGCGTTCGGCCGCGAGGAAGTCGCTGACGTCGGCGAGTTGCCGCTCGAACCGCCGTACCTCGTCATCGCTGGCCGCGAGGGTGCCGGAGAGTGTGGCGAGGTTCTCGACCGTGACGAAGAGGTCTTCCGAGTTGCCTGACAGTGTTCCGGCAGCCTTGCCCAGTTTGGTGATGGAGTCGTGCAGGGCCTTGCCGTTGCCGTCGAGGTTGGCTGCCGCGGTGTCGAGCAGGTCGGAGAGGGAACCGTCCGCGTTGGCTCCGTTCGGCCCGAGCGCCTCGGAGACCCGGCTGAGGCTCTCACCGAGTTCGTCGATCTCCAGCGGCACGGCTGTGCGGGAGAGTGGGACGACCGCGCCGTCGGCGAGTTCCTCCCCTCCGGTGTAGGCGGGGGTGAGCTGCACGTAGCGATCGGAGACCAGCGATGGCGCGACGAGGACGGCGCCTGCGTCGGCGGGGACGGCGAACCGGCGGTCGTAGGTCATCTCGACCCTGACACGGTCGCCTTCCGGCTGGATGGTCGTCACCTCGCCGACCTCGACGCCGAGGATGCGGACGCTGTTGCCCTCGTAGAGGCCGATGGCCTCGGTGAAGTAGGCGGTGACGTGTTTGGAGTTCGCGTCCCTTAGTGTCCACCACAGTGCTCCCGCCACGACGAGCCCGAGAACACAGGCGACGGTGACGCCTCTGGCGAGTTGCTGTGAAAGCCGGGTGCCGGTCATCGCGCGTTGCACCCCTCTTCGTTGAGTGGGCCGATGGACGGCAGGAGCAGGCCGCAGATGTAGTTGTCGAACCAGCGGCCGTTGCCGATGGTGTTGTTGAAGACCCTGACGAACGGCGCGAAGTTCGCGATGCCTTCCGACAGCGATTCCTGGTTGCGTTCGAGCATGTCGGTGAGCTGGTCGAGTTGCCGGAGTACGGGGTCGAGTTGCTCTTCGTTGTCGTCAACGAGGCCGCGGAGCTGGCTCGACAGTTCGCGGGTGCCGTCCAGCATCGCGCGGATCGCCTCCTCGCGAGCCGACAGCTCTTCCAGCAGCGCGTTGCCGTCCTCGATGAGGGTGGCGAGTTCGGCGTCCCTGTCGGCGAGGGTCTGGCTGACCTGGCGGGTGCCGTCGAGGAGTTCTGCGAGCTGCGCGTCGCGGGAGGCGATGGTGTCGGACAGCTTCGACAGCCCGTCCAGCGCGCCGCGCACGTCGTCGGGGGTGTCGGCGAAGGTTTCGGACAGCGCGTCGAAGCTCTGCGCGAGTTGATCGACGTCGATTTCGTCCACCGTCTCCGAAAGGTCGCGGAACGCGTCGAGCACGTCGTAGGGCGCTGCGGTGCGGTCGAGCGGGATGGTGTCGTTCGGGTCGAGGGTGTTCTCGCCGACGGGGTCGAGGGAGAGATACTTCTGGCCGAGCAGAGTTTTTATCTTGATTTCGGCTGCTGTGCGGTCTCCGAGCCATGCGTCGGAGACCTTGAAGGACACCAGGACCTTCGCACCGTCGAGTTCGATGTCCGTAACCTGGCCGACCTTCACCCCGGCGATACGCACCTCGTCGTCGGTGCGCAACCCGGCTGCCTCGCTGAACTCGGCGCGGTAGGTGGTGCCGCCGCCGAGCAGCGGCAGGTCGTCGGAATTGAGGGCGGCGAGCGTGCCGAGCAGCATCAGTGTGAGCCCCACGAGTGCGATGGGCACGGGGTTGCGCTTGGAGAAACTGGTCATGACAGGCACCGATCCCGGTTGGCAGGCAGCATCGGGAGCGACACCGGCTTGTCGCCGAGGCCGGTGATGGTGATGTTGCCTTTCGCTTCGCACAGGAAGAAGTTCAGCCACGAGCCGTAGTCCGCTGTGGACGACAGCCGATCCACCTTCTTCGGCAGGTATTGGATGAAGTGCTCGACGACGTCCTCGTGGTCGTTGAGGTTGCCTGCGAGTTCGCCGAGTGCGTCGATGTCCTCGCGCAGCGGCTCGCGGGCTTCCGCGAGCAGACCTGCGGTGGTCTGGGTGAGGTCGCCGATGGAGTCGATGGCCTCGCCGATGGGTTCGCGGTCGCTCGCGAGGCCCGAGACGAACTTCTGGAGCCTGCTGATGAGCTGGGACAGCTGCGGGGTGCGTTCGTTGAGCGTGTGCAGCACCTGGTTCAGGTTGTCGATCACCTCGCCGATGACCTTGTCCTTCTCGGCGAGTGTGGTGGTGAGCGACGCGGTGTGGGCTAGCAGGCTCTCCACGGTGCCGCCCTCGCCCTGGAGTACCCGGACGATCTCGTAGGAGAGTGTGTTGACGTCCTCGGGTGACAGCGCGCGGAACAGCGGCTTGAAGCCGTTGAACAACTCGGTGAGATCGACGGCGGGGCGCGTGTTCTCGAGCGGGATCGTTCCACCTTCGTCGAGCGTGCCCCTCGGCGGTCCTTCGCCGCGTTCCAGCGAGATGTAGCGCTGGCCGACGAGGTTGCGGAACTTGATGACGGCGACGACGTTGGACGGCAGTGTGCGGCCGCTGTCGAGTTCGAACTCGACCTCCGCGATCCTGCGATCGACGATGCGGACGTCGGCCACCTGGCCCACTCGCACTCCTGCGATGCGGACGTCGTCACCGGCGAGCACCGAGGTGGCGTCGGTGAACCGCGCCTTGTAGATGTCGGTGTCCGACGTGTTCACGCCTGCGATGCTCAGGCCGAGTATGGCGGTGAAGACCACTGTAGTGATCACGAAGATCCCGAGCTTCACCAGTGGTGAGACGAGTCCCTTCACGCGATCACCTCCTCACTGCCGCCCTGCTGTCGCTGTCGTCGCAGCCTGTTCGTCGTGCCCTGCCCGCTCATTCGACGGTCACCTCCGCGCCCCGGTAGAGGGGGGCCACGAGCAGCGAACCCCACGCGGGCACCTCGGACGGCGCGAGTCCCACCCTCGGTCCCGCGAGCTGGGCGACCAGTGCGTACTCGCCCGCGGTGTTGGCGGGGTTGCCTGCCGGGGCGGCTGCACCGCCCGCGAAGTTGTTGAGCCCGGTCGCGGATGTCTCCGCCGCGGAAGGGTGCTCGGTGCCGTCCTTCGGCGGACCGTCCGGCGGATACTGTGGGAACGGGTCGGGATACTCGTCCATGTCGTAGCAGCGCGGACCGCGCTTGTCGTTGTACTCAGGCTCGTCCTGCCCCGCCTTGTACGGGCCTCTGTCCACTGTGATCTCCAGGGTCGCGTGGAGCCCGGGCTTTCCGGTGCCCTTCCCGAACGACTCGTCGATCCTGGGAACAAGTTCGGCCATCTGTCCGAGGAAGCACGGGTAGGAGGGGGCGTAGGCCGCCAGCAGTTCCGCCGTCGGCCTCGCCGTCCTGCCGAGGCCGATGAGATTGGACTTGTTCGCGTCGAGGAACGTGTCGAGGTCACTCGACGCCGCCGTCACCGTGCGGTACATCGTGTCGAGGTTGTAGCGCTGTTCCACGACGGTGCGGCTGGTAGCGCTGAGGTTGTCGAGCGTGGTCAACAGGTCGGGGGCGACGTCGGAGAGGTTGCCGGAGAACTCGGCCAGCTCACGCAGGTTCTCCTGCAACGCCGGCACGTGCGGGTTCAGCTCCCGTAGGTAGGCGCCGAGCTCCGACAGCGTCTCCCCGAGTTGCTCCCCCCTGCCCTCCAGCGCCGTGGAGATCGCGGACAGCGTGCTCGACAGCTTCTCGGGCTGCACGGCCTGCAACACCGGAAGGAGGTTGTCGAGCGCCTGCTCCAGCCTCACGGCGTCCTCTGTCCGGTCCTGCGTGATGACGGTGCCATCCGAAAGGGAGGCTGGGGCGGGCCGCTCGGGGATGTCGAGGTCAACGTAGCGCTCACCGAACAGGGTTTTCGGCAGGAACCTCGCCGAGGTGTTGGCCGGCACCAGCTTCGCCTGCTCCGGGTCGAGGTGCAGGACCAGCTCCGTGCCCGTCGGTGTCGCCTCAATGTCACCGACACGGCCGATGATCAGACCCCTGACCTTGACGTCCGAGTTCGGCGCGAGCTGGTTGCCGATGGCACCGGCCTGCACCCGCACGGTCACCTGCTCGGTGAAGGCCCTGTTGTAGATGGCCACGCTCAACGCGATGCCGCCGACGAGAATGCCCACAAGCAGCAGACCGAGGAGTCTGCGACGAATCGTCGCCACCGTCGTGCTCATCCCGCGATCCTCACCGTCGTGTCAGTGCCCCAGATGGCGAACCCGATGAAAAAGTTGACCACTGCCACCGTCACGATCGACAGCCGAACAGCCCTGCCGACGGCGATGCCCACACCGGCTGGGCCGCCGGTCGCCCGGTACCCGTAGTAGCAGTGCATGAGGATGATCAGCACGCTGAAGATCAGCACCTTGACGAAGGAGTAGAACACGTCCTCGGGGGGCAGGAACATGTCGAAGTAGTGGTCATATGTTCCCGCCGACTGCCCGTAGAGGTGCACGACCACGGTCCGCGACGCGAGATACGAGCTGAGCAGGCCGATCACGTAGAGCGGGATCACCGCGACGAATCCGGCAATGATGCGGGTCGTCACCAGGTACGGGAGGCTCGGAACTCCCATCACCTCCAGCGCATCGACCTCCTCGGAGATCCGCATCGCGCCGAGCTGCGCTGTGAACCCCGCGCCGACGGTCGCCGACAGCGCGAGACCTGCCACCAGCGGCGCGATCTCCCTGGTGTTGAAGAACGACGTCAGGAAGCCGGTGAAAGCCGAGGTGCCGATGGAGTCCAGCGCCGAGAATCCCTGAAGCCCCACGAGGACACCGGTGAACAGCGTCAACCCCACCATCACACCGACCGTGCCGCCGATGACCGCCAGCGAACCGGAGCCGAAGCTGACCTCGGCGAGCAGCCGCAGCACCTCCCTGCTGTAGCGGCGGATCGCTCTCGGCGCCCACGCGAGCGCACGCAGGTAGAACGACATCTGGTCGCCGAGCGTGTCCAGTGTCTCCAGTGGACGGTTGGCGAGATTCTTCGCGTTCTGTAGCAGTCGGGCCATCGATCAGTCCAGCTTCGAGGGGACGAGCTGCAGATAGATCAGCGTGATCACCGTGTTGACCACGAACAGCAGCAGGAACGTGATGACGACGGACTGGTTCACGGCGTCGCCGACCCCCTTCGGGCCGGGCGGCGGGTTCAGTCCCCTGTACGCCGCGACGACGGCGGCGATGAAACCGAAGATCAGCGCTTTGATCTCGCCGATCCACAGGTCGGAAAGCTGTGCCAGCGCCGAGAAACTCGCCAGGTACGCGCCCGGTGTGCCGTCCTGCAGCACGACGTTGAAGAAGTAACCTCCGAGCACCCCGATGACGCTCACCATGCCGTTCAACAGGACGGCGACGAACATGCACGCCAGCACCCTCGGCACCACGAGCCGCTGCACGGCCGAGACGCCGAGCACCTCCATCGCGTCGATCTCCTCACGGATCGTGCGCGCGCCGATGTCGGCGCAGATCGCCGACCCGCCCGCACCCGCGACGAGCAGAGCCACCACGAGCGGGCTCGCCTGCTGCACCGTCGCGAGCACGCTGCCCGCACCCGTGTACGACTGCGCACCGAGTTGTTTCGCCAGCGACCCGAACTGCATCGAGATGACCGCGCCGAACGGGATCGCCACCAGCGCCGTCGGCAGGATCGTCACACTCGCGATGAACCATGCCTGCTGGATGAACTCCCTGAACTGGAACGGCCGCTGGAAGACTCCGCGTGCGACATCGAGACCCAGCGCGAACAACCTTCCGGTCTCACGCAACATCCCGAGCCCGGGAATCCTGGCCGTGGAGGCCGGTGAACTCATAAGCGTCCTTGCCGATGCGGTCCTGGCCTGGTCACGTCGGTGGGACCGGGCTCAATCGGCTGGGTCCACTCGGAGCCCGGGATCGTGGCGACGTCGCCGGTGGGCAGCGTGCCGCTCTGAGCACCCACGAGGTCGCCGCTGCGGGCGCTGTAAACGCCGTAGCGGCGCTGCTCCTCCGGCGACAACGAGGCGATGATCGACTGGCGGGCGGCGTCCGGCAGCGTGTGCAGGATGCGCATCACCCGGTCCTTACGCCGCCGAGCGCCCTGCCGTTCCGGCAAACCCGGCGTCGGCTGCATCTGCGGCGGCACACCCGCGACCTCCTCGACACCACCGGCGTGATGACCTGCCTCGAACATCGCCCTCTCCGCGGCGAGCGTGGCCGAGTCCTTCTCCTCCGACATGCCGATCGGCCCGTCCATGCGCCCATTGAGGAACTGCTTCACCGCGGGCTCCTCGCTGGTGAGCAGCACCTCGCGAGGGCCGAACATCACCAGTTCCTTGCGGTAGAGCATGCCCAGGTTGTCCGGCACGGTCCTCGCGAGGTTGATGTTGTGGGTGACGATCAGAAATGTGGCGTCGATCTGGGCGTTGACGTCGATGAACAACTGCGAGATGTACGTGGTGCGCACAGGATCGAGACCGGAGTCCGGTTCATCGACGAGAATGATCTCCGGGTCGAGCACGAGCGCCCTCGCGAGACCGGCACGTTTCCGCATACCACCGGAAATCTCGCCGGGAAGTTTCCGTTCCGCACCGGACAAACCGGTCATCTCAAGCTTTTCGAGAACGATCCTGCGAATCTCGGTCTCGGATTTCTTCGTGTGCTCACGCAACGGGAACGCCACGTTGTCGTAGAGGTTCATCGAACCGAACAGCGCACCGTCCTGGAACAGCACCCCGAACAGCTTCCGCGTTTCGTAGAGCTTGCGTTCCGAACACCTGACGATGTCCACGCCGTTGATCACGCAGGTGCCTCTGTCCGGTTTCAACAACCCGATCATGGACTTGAGGAACACGGACTTGCCGGTGCCCGAAGGGCCGAGCATCACCGATACCTCGCCGGGCGGCAACGTCAGCGTGACATCACGCCAGATGGTGTGCTTGCCGAAGGACTTGCTCAGACCTTCGATGACCACCTCGGCACCCATCGCACCTCCCGGATTGTTTTCGTGGCGCGTCAACAACGTGCAACGAGTTCAGGGCGCGCAGGTTACTCACGAGTTCCGAAGGGAGCACCGGTCTGTGGCCCGCAGCACACTAACCCACGACCGGGTGAATACAAAAAGGCGGGCCGCTCGTCTCTCGACGAACGACCCGCCCTTGTCGCGACAGCGGCGTCAGCTCACTTGAGCGAAACCTTCGCGCCGGCAGCCTCGAGCTTCTCCTTGGCGGCCTCGGCGGCCTCCTTGTCAACCTTCTCGAGCAGCGGCTTCGGAGCGCTCTCGACCAGCTCCTTGGCCTCCTTCAGGCCAAGGCCGGAGACGATCTCGCGGACGACCTTGATGACCTGGATCTTCTTGTCGCCTGCGCCCTCGAGGACGACGTCGAACTCGTCCTTCTCCTCCTCGGCCGGAGCGGCGGCGCCGCCCGCAGCGCCCGGGGCGGCCATGACGGCGGCCGGGGCGGCGGCGGTGACGTCGAAGGTCTCTTCGAACTTCTTCACGAACTCGGACAGCTCAAGCAGCGTCAGCTCCTTGAAAGCGTCGAGCAGTTCGTCGGTGCTCAGCTTCGCCATGATGGCGTTCCTTCCTCTAGCGGACTCGTGGGTGGTGAGTCGGGTGGGTGGTTGTCAGCTCTCGGCAGCCTCGTCGGCGCCGCCTTCGGACTTGCGCTTGTCCTCCAGCGCGGCGGCCAGGCGCGCGACCTGGGACGCCGGGGCCTGGAACAGGGCGGCGGCCTGGGACAGCTTCGCCTTCAGCACACCCGCCGTCTTGGCGAGCAGCACCTCGCGGCTCTCCAGGTCGGCAATCCGCTCGATCTCGCTGACCGAGAGGGCCTTGCCGTCCATGTAGCCGCCCTTGATGACGAGGGCGTTGTTGTCCTTCGCGAAGTCGCGGATCGCCTTCGCGGCCTCGACCGGCTCACCCTCGACGAACGCGATCGCCGTGGGACCGACGAACAGCTCGTCGAGCCCCTCGACGCCCGCCTCGGCGGCGGCACGCTTGACGAGGGTGTTCTTCGCGACCCGGTACTTGGCGGTGTCGCCGAGAGCGCGGCGCAGCTCGCTGAGCTGGGACACGGAGAGGCCGCTGTACTGGGTAACGACGGCAGCCGAGCTGGTGCGGAACCGGTCCGCGATCTCGGCGACGGCCGCCACCTTGTCGGGCTTCGCCATGGTCGCCTCCTCTCTTGGCTTCGGTGACCACCGGCGGGCCCGGACCCCCACAAACGACAAAACGCCCCGGCGCAGCAGGCGCGGGGCGTGGTTTCGCGAGCCGGACTCCCATCCAGCGCTCGCTTCGACGAGCCTCGTCCTCCTGCGCAGGCCGCCCGACGTTGGTACGGGACCTTCGTTTCCCACGCCCTGCGCGGGAAAGACCAGCGGTCTTCGGTAGAACCTCGACCAGCATACGCTCCCCGCGAACCGCTCCAACGCCCACCCCCGCAAGCCCCAACGCCGTGTCCGCACCTCCCGCACGCGTGCCAGCACCTCCCGCACGCGTGCCCGCACCTCCCGCACAGTGCCTGCACTTCTCGCACGCGTGCCCGCGTCGTGCGGTGCAAACACCCGTGCACAGACTGCGGACACGGCACGCTGCGTCTCGTGTCCGCACTTCTCGCACGCGTGCTTGCACTTCTCGCATCGGTGTCCGCAGGAAATGCTCGTTCCGCCGGTCACAAGTCGTGTGCGAGAGGGCATCATGGGTGACGTGGTGGAGCAGCGAGGAGACGGAACGTCCGGCGAGGCGGACGACGAGATCGAGATCGTGCCCGACGTGCCGCGCGCGGGTACCGAACTCACCCCGGCCACCCCGGATCTCGACCCGGAACAACTACGCCAGTTCCAGCAGTTCCAGGAATTCCAACGGTTCCAGCAGTTCCAGCAGTTGCAGCAGCAAGCCGCAGGAGGAGCAGGACAGAGCGCGAGCCTGCGCACCGCAACCGGTACAGACCTCGCCGTGCCGCCGCAACCGGCTCAGAGCACGAGAAAGGTTCCGGGCTGGCTCCAGTGGCTCGGCAGGAAGCTCCTCGGCTGGCTGATCTTCTTCCTGCTGCTCGCGATCTTCGCAACCTGGGCGTTCAACGAACTCTTCGGCTCCGACGACGACAACAGCACCGAGGCCGCAGCGCGCATGGGCGGCGGGACCTACCACACCGAGGAACTGCTCGCGAAGGAACCACACGAGGCCGTGCGCAAGGTCTACGACGCCATCGCGCAGGAGGACCCTTCCACCAACCGACCGCTGATCGCCGAGGCGTGCGGGCACTTCGACAACGATCGAGGCATCCAGCAACTCTTCGCGACCAACACCGGCCACCCCGATTGCCGGGCCGCCGTGCTGGCGTTGCACGAGCAGGTGACGCACGTCAACGACTACGCCGAGTCGATCTTCCCGCGCTGGTACGACCCCGACGCCACCACGGTCCGCGTCGATTCGTGCGACTTCACCGTCGAGGGCGGCCCCGCACTCGGGACCTTCGAGGTCACCCAGGTCGAGATGGGTCAGTGGCTCATCACCGATCACGAACCAGGACCCACCACCTGCCCGTCACCGCGAACCTCCACCACCGATGGCAACTGACCGGCTTCGCATGCGCCGCTGAGAACGACGAAGGGGCGGCCATCCCACCGGATGACCGCCCCTTGAGTCAGTTGCCCGTCAGGCGTTGGCCTCTTCGGACAAGAGGTTGCGCGTGCGAGCGGGATCGACGGGGATGCCCGGCCCCATGGTGGTGGAGAAGGTGACCTTCTTCAGGTAACGGCCCTTCGACGACGACGGCTTGACGCGAAGCACCTCGTCGAGCGCGGCGGCGTAGTTCTCCACCAGCTTCTCGGTGTCGAACGACGCCTTGCCGATCACCATGTGCAGGTTGGCCTGCTTGTCAACCCGGAAGCTGATCTTACCGCCCTTGATGTCGGCCACGGCCTTGCCCACCGCAGGGGTCACGGTGCCGGTCTTCGGGTTCGGCATCAGGCTCCGGGGGCCGAGGATGCGGGCCACACGGCCGACCTTCGCCATCTGGTCCGGCGTCGCGATCGCGGCATCGAAATCGAGCCAGCCACCCTGGATGCGCTCGATCAGGTCGTCGGAGCCGACCACGTCGGCACCGGCGGCTTCGGCCTCCGCGGCCTTGTCGCCGGTCGCGAAGACGATGACGCGGACGGTCTTACCCGTTCCGTGCGGCAGGTTCACGGTGCCGCGGACCATCTGGTCGGCCTTGCGGGGGTCCACGCCGAGCCGCATCGCGACCTCGACGGTGGCGTCCATCTTGATCTTCGAAGTCTCCTTGGCGAGCTTCGCGGCCTCCAGCGGCGTGTACAGCCGCTCGCGGTCGATCAGCTCGGCGGCCTGGCGGTAGGCCTTGCTGCGCTTGGTCATGTTCTGTCCTTACAAGTTCGTGACGGATCAGTTGTGGTGCGGGTCAGCGCGTGGCCCTTCCACAGGTGGTGTGACAGCCGGAGACGGCCATCGGCTCACCACGATCACTCAACCGTGATGCCCATCGAGCGAGCGGTACCGGCGATGATCTTGGCTGCCTGCTCGACGTCGGTCGCGTTGAGGTCGGACTTCTTGGTCTCAGCGATCTCGCGGACCTGGTCCCACGTGACCTTGCCGATCTTCGTCTTGTGGGGCTCGCCGCTGCCCTTCTCAACGCCTGCGGCCTTCAGCAGCAGCTTCGCGGCCGGCGGGGTCTTGAGCTTGAAGTCGAACGAGCGGTCCTCGTACACGGAGATCTCGACCGGCACGACGTTGCCACGCTGCGACTCGGTCGCCGCGTTGTACGCCTTGCAGAACTCCATGATGTTGACGCCGTGCTGACCCAGCGCCGGGCCGACGGGAGGAGCCGGGTTCGCGGCGCCCGCCTGAATCTGCAGCTTGATGATCGCTGCGAGCTTCTTCTTCTTGGGTGGCATTCTTCGTTCCTGTTCAGTGTCGCTCGCCCTCACGCCCCTGCCGTGGCGTGAGGCTTTGCCTGCGGCCGAGCGTTCTCGGCCGTCAGATCTTTGAGACCTGGGTGAACGACAGCTCGACCGGCGTTTCCCGGCCGAAGATCGACACCAGGACCTTCAGCTTCTGGGCGTCCGCGTTGACCTCGCTGATCGTCGCGGGCAGCGTGGCGAACGGGCCGTCCATGACGGTGACGGACTCGCCGACCTCGAAGTCCACCTCGACGGCACCGGCAGCGGCGGGCCGCTCGGCGGCTGCCGCCTCACCCTTGCCTGCCTTCGCGGGCGCCGGCTTCTCCACCTTCGGGGCGAGGAACTTCAGAACGTCCTCGAGACCGAGTGGCGAGGGGCGAGAGGTGGCTCCGACGAAACCGGTGACGCCCGGAGTGTTGCGCACCGCGCTCCACGAGGCGTCGTTCAGTTCCATCCTGACGAGGATGTAGCCAGGGAGGACCTTGCGCTGCACGATCTTCCGCTGGCCGTTCTTGATCTCGGTGACCTCTTCGGTCGGCACCTCGATCTGGAAGATGTAGTCCTCGACGTCGAGAGTCTGGCGGCGGGTTTCGAGGTTCGTCTTGACCTTGTTCTCGTACCCGGCGTAGGAATGCACGACGTACCACTCGCCGGGGAGGGAACGCAGTTCCTGTCGCAGCTTCTCGACGGGGTCCTCGTCCTCCGCCTGCTCGCCGCCCGCTGTGTCTTCCGCGCTCTCGGCGCTCTTCTCGGTGGTGGCGCCACCGGCCTCCGGGGCGTCTGGAGCGCCCGAAGGCTGCTCGGCCTCGGCCGTTTCCGGCACCTCGGCGGTCTCGGTGGCATCCGAGTCCACGCCGCCGTCGGCGGCGAGTGCCTGCTCCTCGGAGAGGCCAGTCAGGTCCTGACCGGCTCCTGAGCCGTTCTCGGAGGTCACTTTCCGTCCTCTCAGTTGATCGCGTGTGGTGGTCGCGGGCGCCGCGTGGACGCCGCCACCCGCGAGGAAGTCAGGCCACCTAGTCGCCGAAGACGACGTCAACGCCCTCAAGGAACACGAAGTCGAGTCCCGCGACGAGCGCCACCATGAACACCAGGAAGAGCAGCACCACCGTGGTGTAGGTGACCATCTGCTTCCGCGTAGGCCAGATGACCTTACGCAGCTCGCCCCAGACCTCGCGGATGAAGCGCCCGATGCGGGTGAACAGCGAGCCCTTCTTCGCGTCCCTGCGGTTCCGTTTCGGCGTCGGCGCTCCCTTGCCTTCGGGCTTGGCGACCTTCTCTGAGGTCTTTCCCTTCGGCGAGGGCCGCTTCGTCGATTCCGTGCTCCTCCCGGCGCCGACGCCGGCCGGTGTGTCCTTCCGGTCAGCGGAGGCACGCCGTGCGCGCCGAGCCGCGGCGGTGTCCGGACGGGAAGGGCGGTCAGCCCTTTCCTTGTCCTTCTCCCCGTCCTCGCTCACGAGCTACTCCTCCGCTCCACCTGACACGTCAACGCAGGGGTGACAGGACTTGAACCTGCAACCTGCGGCTTTGGAGGCCGCTGCTCTGCCAGTTGAGCTACACCCCTTCGAGCGGTGACCCACTCACAAGGACGTTCTTCACCGGCCCCGCAGAGGCTGTGGGGCCGATTCCGTACGTTCCAAGTTCAGCAGTCTACGGCAAGCCCGACAGTGCCTCGCAACCACGCCCTCGTTACAGCGTGCCGGGCGCCTCGGGGAGGGCTGCTGCCTGGCACAACGGTGTCCGTGAAAAAATGTCGGCATGGCCACACCCGACAGCACGCCCGGCTCCCGTCCCCGAGTGTCCGCCCGCATCGCGGGCATCAAGCCGTCCGCGACGCTCGCCGTCGATGCGAAGGCGAAGGCGCTCAAGGCCGAGGGCCGTCCGGTGATCGGCTTCGGTGCCGGACAGCCCGACTTCCCGACTCCCGACTACATCGTCGAGGCCGCCGCGGCAGCGGTGCGCGACCGCAGCAACCACGGCTACACGGCAGCGGCGGGCCTTCCCGAGCTGCGTGAGGCCATCGCGGCGAAGACGCTGCGCGACTCCGGATTCTCCTGCGACGCCTCGCAGGTGCTGGTGACCAACGGCGGAAAGCAGGCCGTGTACTCGGCCTTCGCCACGTTGCTCGACCCGGGTGACGAGGTTCTGCTGCCCGCCCCCTACTGGACGACGTACCCGGAGTCGATCACTCTGGCCGGTGGGATTCCCGTGCAGGTCACGGCCGACGAATCGACCGGCTACCGCGTCACGGTCGAGCAGTTGGAGGCAGCTCGCACGGAGCGCACGAAGGTGCTGCTGTTCAACTCGCCGTCGAACCCGACCGGCGCCGTCTACTCCCGCGAGGAGGTCGAGGCGATCGGCAGGTGGGCCGCCGAGCGCGACGTCTGGGTGGTCACCGACGAGATCTACGAACACCTCGTCTACGACGGCGTCAAGGCCGAGTCGCTGCCCGTCGTCGTCCCCGAGATGGCCGACCGCACGCTGATCCTCAACGGGGTCGCGAAGACCTACTCCATGACCGGGTGGCGGGTCGGCTGGATCGTGGGCCCGCAGGACGTGATCAAGGCCGCGTCGAGCTTCCAGTCACACCTGTGCGGCAACGTCGCCAACGTGTCCCAGCGTGCCGCGCTCGCGGCCGTTGCCGGCCCCCTCGACGCGGTAGCCGAGATGCGCCGCGCGTTCGACGCCCGTCGCCGCAAGATCGTGGCGATGCTGTCGGAGATCCCGAACGTCGAGTGCCCGACACCGGAGGGTGCCTTCTACGCCTACCCGTCGGTGAAGGCGGTCCTCGGCAAGGAGATCCGCGGCGAACGTCCGGCGGACACGATCGAGCTGGCCGACCTGATCCTTCGCGAGGTGGAGGTCGCCGTCGTCCCCGGTGAGGCTTTCGGCACGCCCGGCTACTTCCGGTTCTCCTACGCCCTCGCCGAGGAAGACCTCGTGGAAGGCATCACGCGCGTGGCGCGCCTGCTCTCCGAAGCGACGTAGCCCGCGCCCTCGCGGCTCCTCTGCCACATCCTCGAAGCCCCTGGAGCATGTCGTGTGACGGCTCCAGGGGCTTCGTCGTGCGCGAGCCCTTTTGCCGAGCCTGCCGCGTGCCTTTCGCAAACCGCGCACCGAGATCCCACCCTCCGCTTGCTTTGTTCTATTAATATTAGAACTATGCTCTTCCGTGTCGATCCCTCGTCCCCGGCTCCGCTCTACGAGCAGGTCGCCGCGTCGGTCCGCCGCGCACTGTCCGAAAAGCGGATCAAGGCGGGCGACACGCTGCCGCCCGCTCGCGAGCTCGCGGATCTGCTGAAGATCAACGTGCATACCGTGCTGCGCGCGTACGCGATGCTGCGTGACGAGGGGATCATCGACCTCCGCCGAAGGCGGGGGGCCGTGGTGACCGGGACTGCCGACGGTTACGCCCGGCTTGCCGAACTCGCCGCCGAACTGGTGGCGGAGAGCAAGCGCACCGGTGTGAGCGAAGACGAGCTGGTCACGATCCTGAGGAGGAAGTTCTCGTGAGAAATCTGCCGATCCGCGTGGTCGTGGCCACGCTGGGCGTTCCCGCCCTGCTCGCCGTCATGGCGTTCGCCCTCCGTAGCGCGTTGTCGGATCGCCTGCCGGACAGGGTCGCCTCACACTGGGGCCCCTCCGGGGCGCCTGACCGCGCGGCCGATCTCGACGGTCTGGCGACCTGGACGCTGGCAGCCACTCTCGTCCTCGCCGTCGTGTTCACGGTGGCCGCGCTGATGCTGCTGCGTGCAGGCCGGGGCGCGTATCCACCGTTGATCGGGCTGGCTTCGGGGCTCGCGGTGACTCCCGTGGCCGGCCTCGCCGCCGCCATGCTCGCCACTCTCGACGCGCCCACCTGGCAACAGGCGTCGGGCCCCGCACTGCCGATCATGGTGCTCGTCGGCAACAGCGTGGTGGCAGGCGTGGTGTCGTGGCTCATCGCTCCGAATGTGCCGCCGAAGCGAGAGACGGCCGAGGCAGGCACCGAGAGCGTCGGCCTCGCCCCCGGCGAACGCGGAACGTGGGTGGGCGGCGCGACGAACGCGGGGTTGGCGGTCCTGTGCGTGGCGATCCCGCCTGTTGTGGTGGCCGTGATCGGCGCGCTGACCGGGTCGGTCCCCACGTGGAGCCTTTACCTCGTGCCCCTCGGCGCAGGGCTGCTCGCCGCCGTCGGGATCTCGCGGGTTCGCGTGACCATCGACGGCGAGGCTGTCACGATCCGGATGGGACTGCTCGGGTACCCGAGGCGCACCGTCCCGATCTCGGACATCACGTCGGCGGGAACGCGTTCACTCACGATGCTCGGCTACGGCGGCCTCGGGGTGCGGATGAACACCTCCGGCGACGTTGCCTACAAATGCCGCAGTGGTGCCGCTCTTGTGCTGAACCTGCGCTCGCAGCGCAGCGTGATCGCCACCGTCGATCACCCCGACGAGGCAGCGGGGCTCGTGAACGACCTCGTTCGGCAGGCCCACCACCAGGCTGGCTGATACAAATCGAATGTGCGCGGACGAGCAGGACTCGTGACGATGGCCGCAGCGGTGCTGGCGGTGCCGCTGGCGAGGTGTGCCGTCGGGGATCAACCACAGGCAGGGCCCCACCGCGATGAATCGCCGGTGCACTACGTCGCACTCGGCGACTCCTACACGGCCGCGCCCGGCACAGGCCGGACGGTGGGTTCTCCCGCAGGCTGCCAACGGTCGGACAACAACTATCCGCGCCTCGTGGCGGCCGAGGTCGGCGCCGACACGTTCACCGACGCCAGTTGCGGCGGTGCCACCACCGAGCACCTGACCCGGCCTCAGCAGACACCCGAAGGCACGAACCCGCCGCAACTGTCGGCGCTCACCCCGGAGACGACGCTCGTGACGGTGGGCATCGGCGGCAACGACATCGGGCTCGTCGAGTTGGCCGCCCAGTGCGGCGAGGTGGCCGAGGAGGGACGAGAGTGCGGCGACAGCATCGCGATCGAGGACCGGGTCGGCAGGACGGTATCGGCGGTGGCGTCGGTGGTCAGGGACATCAGGCGGAAGGCCCCCGGCGCTCGCGTCCTCGTGGTCGGCTACCCCGCGATCCTTCCCCGCGACCCCGCGGCGTGTGCGGATGTGCTGCCCCACTCGCCCGGGGATCTCGCCACGCTCCGCGAAGGTCTCCTGCTCCTCAACCACGTGCTTGAGGAGCAGGCCAACACGCACGGGGCCGAGTTCGTCGATACGGCAGACGTGACCGAGAACCACCACGTGTGCGCGCCGGAGGGGGCCTGGATCGAGGGACTCGAGTCCACGACGGGAGCCGCTCCCCTGCACCCCACCGCGCAGGGCGAGCAGGCCATCGCCGACGCCGTTCTCGCCGCCGTTCGCGGCCGCTGAGCCGGCAACGTCGCCACGCCGTCGTGGCCTGTGCCACCGGCGCGGCGATCGTCACAGCCGGACGACGGCCTGCGCCTTGCCGAGTACCGTGCGGCCCTCGAACTTGGCCGTGATGTCGATGCGGGCCGTGCCGTCGTCGCGCACCTCACCGACCTTGCCGGTGAACTCGACGAGCGCGCCGCTGCCGTCGTCAGGCACCACCACGGGGCGGGTGAAACGAGCGCCGTACTCCACGAGCCGCCCTGGATCGCCGAGCCAGCCGGTCACCAACCGGCCGCCGAGCGCCATGGTCAACATCCCGTGGGCGATCACACCCGGTAGTCCGACCTCGGTGGCGAACCGCTCGTTCCAGTGAATCGGGTTGAAATCCAGTGACGCACCCGCGTAACGCACGAGCTGGTCACGGGTGACGCGCACGGACAGCGGCGGCAACTCGTCGCCGACCTTCAGCTCCGCCTCGGCCACGGTCTCGGACATGGTCATTCCCCCCTCACCACCAGTTGCGCGTGCGTGGTGCAGACCGCTTCCCCCGCCGTGGTCTCCACGTCGGCGCGCACGTTCAGGAAGTCGTTGCCCGCGCGGGCGAAGACGTCGTCGATGTGCGTCGTCAGCCTCAGCACGTCACCCGCGTGCACCGGACGGTGGTGAGTGAACCGCTGGTCACCGTGAACCATGCGCGAGTAGTCGAGGCCGAGTTCGGGGTCGGCGACGATCGCGTTGATCGAGGCGAGGTTGATGATCGTGAGGAAGGTGGGCGGCGCGATCACGTCCGGATACCCCGCGGACCTCGCGGCATCGGGGTCACGGTACAGCGGGTTGTCGTCGCCGATGGCCTCGGCGAACTCCGCGATCTTGGCGCGGCTGACCTCGTACGTGGTGGTGGGCGGATACGTTCGCCCGGCGAAACTCGGATCCAGTGGCACGAACGGCAGGCTACCCGCCTCGGGCGCCGCTGACGCGGCGGTGGGTCGTGGACAGTGCGGGCGAAGTCCGTCCACGACCATCCTCGAACGCGACCTTCGGCCGAACGTCAGTTCAACCGGACACCGTATGCGCCGAGCGCCTCGGTGAGAGGTTGGAAGAACGAGCTGTCCTCACCCATACCCGAGGTGATCCCGAGGCCGACGCTCCCTGCGAACAGAGCACCGCCGGAGTCCCCCGAGCCCGCCGACGCCGAGGTCTGCACCAGCTCGTGGACCGCGCCCTGCGGGTAATTGACGGTGACGTTCGTGGCCTCGACGGTGCCGCAGGTGAGGCCCGTTGTGCTGCCACTCTTGCAGATCGACTGGCCGACGTGCGCGTCGGAGGCGGAAGCGATCTCTTGGACGGACCCGTCATACAAACTCACCGCGCCGGGCGCGCTGCCCGTGTCGTTGCGGATCAGGCCGTAGTCGTCGCCGGGGAAGCTCGCGTCCACCGAAGGACCGACATTCCACTGCGACACGGCGGCCGTGCAGTGCCCGGCATCGACGATGTAGTCCTGGCCACCGGAGTTGACGTTGAAGCCGGCCGAGCAGCGGCTGCCGCCGCCGGTGATGGCCTCACCGCCGTAGATGGCCGGCTCGAAACCGCCCGCGACGTGCTCGATCCTCACTGTGTCGCCCATGCGCTCCGCCGCTGCGAGCAGCCCGGCGGTGCCGGCAGCTCCGATTACGGCTTCACCGACCGTCACGACCACCTGGTTCGTGACGGGATCGACGGCGATCGCGGTGTGAGACACCTGCGGCAGGGCTTCGAGTTCGTCCCGCGCGGACTCCAGCTCGGCCGTCGTGCGGGTGACCAGTCTCGTCGTGACACCCTCGACGGAAGTGGCGGCGGACTCGTTCACGACGTTGACCACGGGCGCACCCGATTCGTCGAGGTACCCACCTGCGGCACTGTCGCCGAGTTGTGCCAGCGCCGCGTCGAGGGCACTCGTCGCGGCCTCCTGCGTGCGCAGCAACGCTTCCGCCGACGCCGTCCCCAGACCTCGTTCCGCCACCAGTGCGGACACCGCCTCCGCCCGGACATCGGTGGAGTAGCCCTCGATCGTCACCGTCGGGTCCGCGAAAGCCGTCGCAGGCGCCAGAGCACCGGCCAGCAACGCGCAGGCTCCCGCCGCGACCGCCGACCTCAGCAGCTCCCTCATGTCGGTCCCTCACTTCCGCAGGGTTGGAAATGGGTCCAAGCCAGAGTGGTCGCCGACACGGCGGGAAAGGTAGTCCCTATCGCTGGGTTTTTTCCAACGTTCCCGGCGCTATACTCGCGCCCACGCACAACGAAGCCGCCCTCGGATGGGCCGAGGGCGGCTTCGTGGAGCTGGTGGGACTACGCCTCAGCGCGTCTCCTTGTGCACCCGGTGCGTCCCGCAGTTCGGGCAGAACTTCTTCATCTCCAGGCGATCCGGGTCGTTGCGGCGGTTCTTCCTGGTGATGTAGTTGCGGTGCTTGCACTCCTCGCACGCCAACGTGATCTTCGGTCGTACGTCGGTGGCAGCCACAACGGCTCCTTACTCTCTCATCGAAACAGCGTAGCGGTGGCCGGACTCGAACCGGCGACACAGCGATTATGAGCCGCTTGCTCTACCGACTGAGCTACACCGCCTCGTAACACACACCGAGCCCCTTTACGGAATCGAACCGTAGACCTTCTCCTTACCATGGAGACGCTCTGCCGACTGAGCTAAAGGGGCCTGCCCTCTGGGCTGCACACAAGAATACAGCACCAGATCACCCCTCCGAGGCGGGGGTGGGTTCGCGGCAAAACCTCAGGTCAGCAGGGTCAGCACAGCCTCGGAAGCACGATCGAGCGAACGGACCGTCCTCGCCTGCAACCACGCCTCCAGCCGCTCCTCCGACAACGGCCGGGAGATGAGGTAGCCCTGAGCCACGTCGCAGCCCATGGCCTCCAGCTGATCACGGGCGAGGTCCTCCTCGACGCCCTCGGCCACCACCGTCAGCCCGAGCGAGTGCCCCAGCTCGACGATCGATCTGACCACAGCCAGGTCGCCGAGATCGGTCCCCATACCGAAGACGAAGCTTTTGTCGATCTTCACCTGGTCCACGGGGAGCTGCCGCAGGTAAGCCAGCGACGAGTACCCCGTGCCGAAGTCGTCCACGGCCAGCTCGATGCCGAGTTCGCTGAGCTTCCGCAGTATCGGCAGCGCCCTCTCCGGGTCCTGCATGACGTCCGACTCGGTCAGCTCCAGCGTCAGCAGCTCGCCGGGGACGCCGAACCGCTCCAGCGAATCGGCGACCCTCGCGGGGAACTCGGCGTCGGCGAGGTTGCGCACCGACAGGTTCACCGCCACGGAGATCCGCAGGCCCTCGTCCAGCCACCGCCGCACGCGGTCGAGCGCCGTGTCGAGGACGAACGAGGTGAGGACACCGACGAGCCCCGCGGCCTCGACGGCCGGGACGAACTCGTCGGGATTGACCCGGCCGAACTCCGGATGCTGCCAGCGCACCAGCGCCTCGACACCGAGCACCTGCTTGCCGGGCAGAGCCACCTTCGGCTGGTAGTGGACGGTGACCTGCCCCTCCTCGATAGCCTGCCGGAACTGGGTGACCATCTGGAACCGCCGCAGGAAGATCTGGCCCATGCTGGGGACGTACGACTTCACCTCCTCGCCGCCCCGCGTGGCTCTGACGGCCATGTCGGCCCGTTGCAGGAGGCTGTCCACGTCCGCCCGGTCGGCGTTCTCCTCAGCCGTCGTCGTGACGTAACCGACGACGGCGTTGGCCTCGACCATGAGCCGGTCAACGGGATACGGCGCGGAGAGTTCGCTTCGCAGCTTCTGGGCGATCCGTTGCGCGCACGCGGCGTCGCAGTCGGCGAGCAACACGGCGAAGGAGGCGCCCTCCACCCGCGCCAGCGGCACGTCGGGGCCGAGCGTGTCGCGCATCCTCCTGCCTGCCGCCATCAGCATGCGATCCGCCCACGTGTAGCCGAGCGCGTCACTGACGGTGGAGAAGACGTCGAGATCGACACGCAGCACCACCGAGTTCGCGCATGCTCGCAGCGGCACGGCCGCGACCTGCCGGAAGCCTGGCCGGTTGAGCAGACCGGTCAGCGGATCGTGGTAGGCGTCGTGGCGGAGCGTGGCGAGCAGCCTGCGGTTGTCGAGTGCGGTGGCGAGGTGGCTCGCCATCGTCCCGAGCAGTTGCACGTCGTACTTGCCGAAGCCCCGCCACCGCGAGAGCCGGTCGTGTGCCTCGACGATGCCGAGCAACTGGTTCGCCGACCGCAGCGGGACGGCGAGTGCCTCGCTGGCACCCCTGTCGAGCAGCGCCGTCCTGATCTGTGAGCCGGCCTCGGTGATCCGAAGGTGCCGCACATGCGAACCCGGCAGTCTTGCCAAGGGGTCGTCGGCAGCCACCTCGCCCTGCGCGGTGGCGGGTAGCTCGTCGCCGACCACCACGGTGCGCAGCGGTTCGTCGGGTTCGAGCCTGAGACGCAACACGATGCGGGCCGCAGCGAGCTGATCACGGATGCGTTCGGCGATGGTGGCCCATTCGTCGAGGTCAACGTCGCCGTCGATGTCGCCTGCCTTGCCCGCGGGGCGGGCCGCGACCTGCTGACCGGACCTCGCCACCATGAGGCTGACGTCGGTGAGCGCCTCCATGTCACGCTGCTCGCGAAGGAGGTCGGAGTACGCCCAGTACAGCGCCGCGAGTCCGAGGCTGACCGCAAGGACGATCGGCCACGCCTCCGGGGTCTTCGAGATGACGAGGTAGCCGGTGAGTCCGACGGAGGCGTTGACGAAGCCGACAACGAGGATCCGGCCCGCGAGCCGGATGACGGTACCCACCCGCATGCGGCGCCGCAGCACGCGGACGGCGGCCATCGCCAGCAGTGTGCTGGCCAGCGGCGCGGTGAGAGTACCGGCGAGCGCGGCGAGCCAGGGCACGGCGCCGGGATCGCCGAGTGCCTGACTCACGACGCCCGCGACGGCGAAGGCGCTCGTGACCTCGATGAGAAACGCGCCGGAGTTGTAGAGGACGCGGCCGGTGACGCGGCGGGCCAGCAACGTGGTGACGCCCGCGACGACGTGTGCCGCGAGCACCACCTCGAAGGGCGCGACCAGCAGGCCGATGACGAGGGGGATCTCGGTGAAGGAGATCGTCCAGGAGATGCCGCTGCGGACATCGACGTTGACACCGAGCTGTTCCGCGCCGAGGAACGCCAATGCGAGCAGCGGGCCGATCCACCACAGGTGCACCGATCCGTGGAAAGGCAGCCAGGCGGACACGGCGGCCGCCGCCGCGACGCCCAGTGTGAGCACCGCCACGGTGTAGAGGCGGAACCGCCGTTCGTCCGCGCGCGCCTCAGCCGTCGGGGTGTTCTCCTCGGTCGGCTGCCTTGCCGGGCTCGGTTCGTCACCCGGCGCGGTATCCGCCTCGGTGGTGTCGGCGTATGCGTCCGGCATGCAACCTCCTTGAGTGACGCGCATGCACTTGGCGGGGCCGCCCCGCGAACGAGGCGATACTTTACCCCCGGTAGGCGTATCGGGGTGGCCGTTCGCTGCCATCAGATCAGCGCTGCGTTAACAAAATCCAACACAGGCGATCATCCGACCGCGATGCGGGTGAACACCTCCGTCTCGAATCAGTCGCGAATGGTAGTCGCCCGAGCATAGTGATTTATGCCACATTTCTTCTCGTGGCGCGAGCCCCAGCTTCCTCCCGACCCCACCCCGCACATGCGAAAGGGCACCCGCGCGGGTGCGCGAGTGCCCCGGGTCGGGACGGCGGGCCCGATGGCTCAGACGTCGGCCTTGCGGCGCTCCCGAATGCGCTTGGTGACGAACACCGCGAGCGCGATCACGATGGCTCCGATGACGACGTACTGGAAGATGCCGGCGTACTCGTCAACGACGTGCCAGTTGGCTCCGAGGAAGTAGCCGGCGACGACGAAGATCGAGTTCCACAGCAGGCTACCGAGCGTGGTGAGGGAGAGGAACAGCCAGAACGGCATCCTCTCGATACCGGCAGGCACGGAGATGAAGCTCCGCACCAGCGGCACCATCCGTCCGAAGAAGACGGCCTTGGTGCCGTGCTTGGCGAACCACCGTTCCGCGTGATCGAAGTCGGACCCCTTCACCAGCGGCAGCATCGTGATGAGTTTGCGGGTGCGCTCCCTGCCGAAGAAGTAGCCGACGAGGTAGACGATGACCGCGCCGATGACCGAACCGGCTGTGGTCCACAACAGCGCCTCGAGAAGGCTGAACCGGCCCTGTGCCGCGGTGAAGCCCGCGAGAGGCAGGATCAGCTCACTCGGGATCGGAGGGAAGAGGTTGTCGAGTCCCACAGCCACGGCCGCGCCCGGCCCGCCGAGCGCGTCCATCAGATCAACCGTCCACCCGGCGAGCCCACCGAGCTCGGTGGTGTCGGCCTGAGCTACGAGACTGTTCATGAAGGGCCTTTCGCGAAATCACCAAGTCCGTTTGTGGCCAGGACACTACAAAGCGCTACGGGTTGGGCGGGATGGTGCATACCGCCGAGTCTCAGGCCGTGCCTCCGCAGGCCGGAACTGTGGAAAACCTCAGTCACACGGTGATCCGGCCCGGCTAGCGTCTGCGGGGTGTCCTCCACCACCGAGCGTATCGCGGGCCGTGCCGCACGAGCAGGCACCGGGCTGGTGCTGGGATCGTTCACCGCGGTACTGGAGCTGGCTTTTGTCGTCCTGACCGCTCCCGCGCTGGTCGCGGAGCCGACGCGGGTTCGGGTCCTCGCTCTCGCCAGGCGGCTTGCCGAGTTGGAGCGCGCCAGGGTCGCCCGGTTCCTCGGCAGCGAGAACTCGGGCGACTACGAGAACGATCGCGCGTGGCGGTATCTCGCCGTGCGGTGTGCCGTGGGCTGGCTCGGCGCCGGTGTCTTCGCGCTGGTGGTGTTCGGTGGCGTCAGCGGCGCGATCATGCTGGGGCAACTGCTGTCGGGCGAGGCCGTCGGCGGCGGGGAGCACGCGAGCTGGTACGACCCGATCACCGTGGTGCTCGGCGGGGCGCTGCTCGTGTTCCTCGCGGTTCAGGGGCTGATCGGGGTTGCCACACTGGATCGCGCGGTCGCCAGGCGGTTCTTCGGGCCGAGTGACAAGGAACGTCTCCGCAGGCGGGTTCGGGAGCTGGCCACGACGAGGGCGGATGTGGTCGAGGCGGTGAACGCCGAACGCAGGCGCATCGAACGCGATCTGCACGACGGTGTGCAACAGGGGCTGGTGGCGTTGGGGATGGTGCTGGGCAGAGCGCGAAGGGCACTCGACCTTTCGCGGGACCCCGCGCTGGTGGAGGAGCTGGTGCGGCAGGCGCACGAGCAGTCGCAGCACGCGTTGGAGGAGCTGCGCGAGGTGGCGTGGCGGGTGTATCCGATCGCGCTGGAGACGGGAGGGCTCGGGGTGGCTCTGGAGTCGCTGGCCGAGCGATCCACGGTGCCGACGTCGTTGGTCTATGACCTGGCGGAACGCGCGGACGCGGCGACGGAGACGGTGGCCTACTTCGTGGTGTCCGAGGCCGTGACGAACGCGGTGAAGCACTCCGGCTGCGACCGCATCGAGATCGAGGTGTGGAGAGCGGGGAAGATGATCACTGTGCGGATCAGCGACGACGGGGTCGGAGGGGCGATCCCGACAGGAGCGGGTTTGTCGGGGCTCGCGCGCAGGGTCGCGGCGGCCGACGGCACCTTCGGCGTGGACAGTCCTGCGGGCGGTCCCACCGTGGTGAGGGCTGAACTCCCGTGCGCGTGATCCTGGCCGAGGACTCGATCCTGCTGCGTGAGGGGCTGGTGCGCCTGCTCGCCGAGGAGGGCCACGACGTGGTGGCGTCCGTCGGCGACGGCGACGCGCTCGTGTCCGCCGTGGGTGCGCATCGCCCCGATGTGGTCGTGACCGATGTGCGCATGCCCCCGACCCACACCGACGAGGGGCTGAGAGCAGCGCTGGAGATCAGGCGGGCGTGGCCGGAGACCGGTGTGCTCGTGCTCTCGCAGTACGTGGAGCGGCGTTACGCGGTGGACCTCCTCAGCGACGATCGGGGCCGGGTGGGTTACCTGCTCAAGGACAGGGTTGCGCAGGTCGGCGAGTTCCTCGACGCCCTCGACAGGGTGGCGGCGGGTGGTGCGGCGTTCGACCCCGAGGTGGTGCGTCGCCTGCTCGCCCGCACGAACCACCTCGATCCGCTTTCGCGGCTGACAGAGCGGGAGCGCGAGGTGCTGGAGAAGATGGCGCAGGGACACACCAACGCGCGCATCGCCGCCACGCTGCATCTCTCCCGCAGCGCGGTGGAGAAGCACATCAGCACGATCTTCGACAAGCTCGGTCTCGCTCACGTCACCGGATTCAGCCGCAGGGTGCTCGCGGTGTTGCGGTACCTCCAGTCCTAGCCCCGTCCGGTCGCGGGCGTGGTCGTGGCGTGGCCCGGTTTCGTTCCCGGCGTACCAGGGCACGCCGTGGTGCGGAAAGGAGTTGCCCCATGGCGAACACGGAGCACACAGACGACCCGCTGGCCAGGATCGACCGGCTCATCGCCGAGGAACGCGAGTTGCGGGGAAGGGCGACCGGTGAGGGGCTCGGTGAGGAGGATCGGCGCAGGCTCGCGGACCTCGAACAGCGGCTCGACCAGTGCTGGGACCTGCTGCGACAGCGCAGGGCGAACGCGGAGTTCGGCGTCGATCCGGATCAGGCGAAGGCCCGCCCGGTGAGCGAGGTGGAGTCGTACCAGCAGTGACGCGCGAACCGAATGCCTTGAGTGGCGCCGTTCGCGCACCGCGTCGAGTCGCGGGCGTTCGTGGCCCGGTTTAGCGTGAATTCTGACCGCCCCGAAGCCTGATCGAGCCCGAGCCGGACGGGGCGCGCCGTCGCGAGCGGAGGTGCTTCGTGGACACACAGATCGGCGTCCGCCCGACGCGGATCCAGCAGCCTGCCCCGCTGCCCGGTAAGCGGTGGCAGGCCATGCTCAGCCTGCTGCGCACGACCGATCACAAGGTGATCGGCAAGCTGTACATGGTCACCTCGATGGTGTTCTTCATGGTCGGTGGCGTCATGGCGCTGCTGATCCGTGCCGAACTGGCGCAGCCGGGGCTGCACTTTTTGTCCACAGAGCAGTACAACCAGATGTTCACGCTGCACGGCACGTTGATGCTGCTGCTGTACGCGACGCCTGTGCTGTTCGCCTTCGCCAACCTGGTTTTGCCGCTCCAGATCGGCTCGCCCGACGTGGCGTTCCCCCGCCTCAACGCGTTCTCGTACTGGTTGTTCCTGCTCGGCGGTCTGATCGTGATGGGGTCGCTGCTCACGCCAGGCGGCGGGGCCGACTTCGGGTGGACCGCCTACACCCCGCTGTCGCGCCCGACGTTCTCCCCCGGCATCGGCGGCAATCTGTGGGTGATGGGCCTTGTGGTGTCCGGTCTCGGCACCATCCTCGGCGCGGTCAACATGATCACGACCGTGGTGTGTCTCCGCGCGCCGGGGATGACAATGTGGCGGATGCCGCTGTTCACCTGGAACATTCTGTTCACCAGCATCCTGATCCTGATCGCGTTCCCCCCGCTCACGGCGGCGTTGCTGGGGTTGGGGGCTGACAGGCTGATCGGCGCGCACGTGTTCGATCCCGCCAACGGCGGAGCCATCCTGTGGCAGCACCTGTTCTGGTTCTTCGGCCATCCCGAGGTCTACATCATCGCGCTGCCGTTCTTCGGGATCATCACGGAGATCATTCCCGTGTTCAGCCGGAAACCTCTCTTCGGGTACCGGCTGATGGTGTTCGCGACCATCGGGATCATGGGCCTTTCCGCGGTGGTGTGGGCCCACCACATGTTCGCCACGGGGGCGGTGCTGCTGCCATTCTTCTCGATGACGACGTTCTTGATCGCTGTGCCGACGGGGATCAAGTTCTTCAACTGGATCGGCACGATGTGGAAGGGGCAGTTGACGTTCGAGACACCGATGTTGTTCTCGGTCGGTTTTCTCGTCACGTTCCTGCTCGGCGGGCTGAGTGGAGTCATCCTTGCCGCCCCGCCTCTCGACTTCCACGTGCACGACACGTATTTCGTGGTGGCGCATTTCCACTACGTGCTCTTCGGCACCATCGTGTTCGCCACGTTCGCGGGAATCTATTTCTGGTTCCCGAAGTTCACGGGGCGGATGATGAACGAGCCGCTCGGCAAGCTGCATTTCTGGCTCACGTTCGTCGGCTTCCACACGGCGTTCCTCGTGCAGCACTGGCTCGGTAACGAGGGCATGCCCCGCCGCTACGCCGACTACCTGCCCACCGACGGGTTCACCACTCTGCACGCCGTGTCGTCGATCGGCTCGTTCATTCTCGGCCTTTCGATGTTGCCGTTCCTGTGGAACGTCGTGCGCAGTTACCGGTTCGGCGACCCGGTGACGGTGGACGATCCCTGGGGCTACGGCAACTCGCTCGAATGGGCAACGACCTGCCCGCCCCCTCGGCACAATTTCACGGAGTTGCCGCGGATCCGATCGGAGCGGCCCGCATTCGAGCTGCACTATCCGCACATGACCGAGCGAATGCGTGCGGAGGGGAACATCTCGTTCACCGGCAAGGCGAGATCGCTCGACGAGTCCGCCCTGACACCGCCCGAGGTGAAGGCGTCGGACGCCACGAAGGGCGAGACAGGCTAGTCCTGGCCCCCGTGCGCGAGCCGGTGCGCGGCGGAACCCGACTGCGCGCCCGGGCGTGCCACACTCTGGGCGTGGCCGAACGCGACCGAGACGACGAGGGGCGGGCCCGCAACGCCAGGCCGAGGGACGGCCTGGGCAGGCCGTTGCCGCGTGGCGCGACCGGGGTTCCCCGCCAACCCGAGGGTGTGTCACGGACTCCCGAGGAGACGGTGCTGGAAGCGCAACGGCTGCTCGACGAGGGCAAACCTTTCCACGCGCACGAAGTGTTCGAGGACGCCTGGAAGTCGGGGCCGGAGGCCGAACGGGAACTGTGGCGGGGGCTCGCCCAGCTGGCCGTGGGCCTCACTCACGCGGCCAGGGGGAACCGGACGGGAGCTGTGGCGCTGCTGCGCCGTGGGGCGGACGCCATCGAGCCGTTCGCCGAGGCAACGCCCCATGGCATCGACATCACCGCCCTGCGCGACTGGGCGTCCGCACTCGCCGAGAGCGTACCGCGCCACGAAAGCCCGCCGGACGCGGCGACGCTCGCGCCCCGGCTCAGGCCCTAACCCCCGCGGCCCTGCCAAGCCCGAGTGCACGGGCCAGCCGCACGAGTCCCCTGGCCATGCGCGCGGGGACGGAGTCGGGCGAGGGAATCGTCAGCGGCCGCACCCGGCCGTTGTGGATGGCGGCGATCCGCCAGCCGACCGGCGTGCGGACGCACACGATGGTGTTGCGGGTGAGCCGCCGCTTGGGCAGCGTGGACCGCCAGGCGACGAGGACCGACCCTGTGCCGTGGACGAGAGCGACGTCGTCGGAGAGAAATCGGACGGACTCGACCTTCCCGACCAGCGCCGTTCCCGCCAGGACGCCGCGGAAGAGCCGGTCGTGGGACTCCACCATCGGCGCGCGGCCCGTCACGCGGGTGCCGTCGAAGGAGACGTAGTCGCTGTCCTCGGTGAACAGTTCCCCGTAGGCATTGGCGTCGCCCGACGTCCATGCCTCACACATGCGGTCGAACAGAGACCGCACTTCGGCCTCGGCGGCTTGTCCGGCTTCACCGTGGGTCATGTCTGCCTCCTCTTGAGTCGGGTCATCGCGTGGGCGCGAAGGAGAGCGGCCTGCCGGAAGGAGAAATCGGTCCCCCTGCCGAGGAACTCGGCGATCGCGGCCAACTGGTGGGCGTCGAAACCCGACAGCAGTGTGGACGCGTCGGCGAGTTCAGCGAAGACCTCACCGATGCGCTGCCGCCCTTCGGGGGTGCAGTGGAGCAACTGCTTACGGCCGTCGTGCGGGTCGGGCTCGCGACTGAGAAATCCCGCCCGCTCCAGCCTCGCCACCACGCCGGTGATCGCCCCGCTGGTGAGTCCAGTGATCCCTGCCAGTTCACTGCCGGTCATCGGCCCCCGCTCCACGACGAGGTCGAGGCACTTGTGGTCGGTGGGCCCCAGGCCAAGCCGTTCGGCCACGGCGTGGTGCAGCAGCACCGTCGCGGTGCTGTGACGACGAGCCAGCGTGCCCATGATCTGGGCGATCAACTCGTCGCGGGTTCCGGTCGGCGACATCCACTTATCCTTTCGCTTAGTTTCTAAGCTACCTACCGAGGTTTCCGGGGTCAAGCGATCTCGTGTACGCGAGCGGGAACGGGTATTCGACAGGGGTACGTGCCTCGATGGTGAGAGGTGGTTCGAGGTGACGGACCCGTACGAGGGCAACGGCATCGACGGCATCGATGACATCGACGACATCGGCGACATCGATGCCGTCGGAGGCCCCGAGGATTCTCCACCTGCCGATACTCCCGCCGGCCCCGGCGACGAGTTCGCCGAGCCGGAACCCGACGTTCTGCTGGATGTTCCTGACCTGTCGGTGGAGGAGATCGGCCTCGACGTCGAGGATCTGCGGGCGCACGTCTCGCTCCGGGCCGACGTGCTCGACCTGCTCAAGCTTCACGTGGGTGCCGATGTGGAGCTGGGCAAGGTGTCGCTCACGATCACAGGGGTCAAGGCGCAGGCCCAGCTCAAGGTCCGGCTCAACCGGGTGGCACAGATCATCGACCGGGTGCTCACCACCATCGATCGCAATCCCGAGGTGCTCAACCGCGTGGTGCGTGCTGTGGAGCCCGTGCTGCGTGAGACCGGTGCCGCGGGCGGGGAACTCGGCGCCGGTAACAGGAGAGCCGTGGAGGATGTCGGCGCCGGTGGCAGAAGAGCCGTCGGAGACGTCGGTGGCGATGTCGGCGATGTCGGCGATGTGGTCGAGGACGTTGGTGGTGGAGTGCCGCGGGTCACCGACAGCGCCGGTGGCGTCGGTGGCGCCGTGGACCGCCTCGTGGAGGAACCGGAAGACACGGAATCCGACACGGAATCCATGGAGACGGACATGGAGGCCGCCACCGAGGCCGGCATGGAGCCGGGTGCGCCCCGGCGGCCGAAGCGCTCCCGACCGCAGGGAGAACACCGTGAGCCGCGTCGGCGAGTCCCCCCAAAACGCCGGAGGCCCCGGACGTCGTAACAGGAGCCGGGGCCACCGACATCTCGTCCACCGACATCTTGTTCAGCGCCCACGTCGCGGGAAAGACACTGTGGTGGCACGAGGACCCGGAAACCGAGGTGTCGTTCCACGGGTCCGACGGCTTCCGGTCCCGGTCTAGCAGCGAGCGTGTCGGCCTGCCGGACCGAGTCCAGTCACGACACACCTACCGTGACATCACGGTGGACTACTGGCTCGATTGCGCGCTGCCCGACCACGAAACCGGCCGGACCGAATGAGTCGTCAGGCGATGCGACGGACCCGTCACAGCCCCACCACGAGCAGCACCGCACCGACGGCGAGACGCATGGCGCTCTCGATGCTCTGGAACAACCAGAACCGGTCGGCGGGATGGAACGCCGCCCGCTGTCCCGCCACACGCTGCCGGATCAGGCAGGTCGTCGGCGTGTCACCATCCCGGCATGCCGAGGGCTTGAACGCCACCACGGCGCCCCGCTCGTCGTAGTACACGGACTCCAGTCGCCACGCGTCGTCGGGGACGGGACTCCTCCCCTGCTCCACCGTCACCGTGGCATGGGCCGGTCCGGCGTAGTGAGATCGCACGGAAACACCGACGCCCACCAGGAGAAGCGCGACCCCGCTCAGGCGAGGTCCCAGAGCAGCCGGTAGTAGGCGATGCGCTCGGGGTCGGGCTCGACGCCGTACGCGGCGTAGACGAGGTGGTCGTAGCCGGGCCCGTGGTTCCACTCCGTGCTCCACGCCGCGACGGCGAGATCCGCCCAGCGGTCGGCGACGCCGAGCGAGCCGAGATCGACGTGCGCGGCGAACGTGCCGTCGTCGTGCAGCAGCGTGTTAGGCGCGCAGGCATCGCCGTGGCACACCACGAGCCGGTCAACCGGCGGGGCGTCGTCGAGCAGGCCGCGCGCCTCGGCGACCGTGAGATGGCGGTGCTCGGGGAACCAGTCACCGGGTCCCTCACCGTCGGCGATGCGCTCGTCGGCGCGCGCGAGCCGGTCGGCGACACTCCACGTGTACGGGCACTCGGCGACGGGAAGCGCGTCGTGCAACACACGAAGCCCGTGCCCGATGGCCGTGGCCGCCGTGGCGGGATCGGCGAGCCAGCGGGTGTCCACTGCGGACCGTCCCGGTACTGGGGCGGTCACCAGCCACGAGCCTTCGGCGTTCGAGCCCTGGCCCAGCACACGCGGTACGCGAACCCAGCGACTCGCCCACGCGAGACGGTCCGCCTCGGCGGCCAGGTCGATCTCGGGCGTGCCGTGGGCGACCCACTTGACGTAACGGCTTCCTCCGATCCGCGCGTCGAGCCGGAACGTGAGTCCTCCCAGTTCGTTCTCCCACACCGGGGTGATGTCGTCGCCCTTCGCCAGCTCGGCGACGACGGAGGGAACGGGAACGGGTCCGGTGGGGATCTCGGCGACCTCGCGAGTGTTCATTTCGCCACCCTATGGTCGGTGTGACGCGGGCCGGCGTCACGCGAAAGCGGCTTGTGCGTTGACCTGTTCGAAGCGACCTTCGAGCAGGGCGGTGCACATGGCGGCGATGCGATACGACGAGTACCGGCGATACGACGCGGTCGGGCTTGCCGGGCTGGTGGCGCGGGGTGAGGTGTCGCCCGCCGAGCTGCTGGAGGTGGCGATCCGCCGCACCGAGGACGTCAACGGGCGGCTCAACGCGATCGTTCACCCGATGTACGACGTCGCCAGAACGCGAGCGGCATCGGAGTTGTCGGGGCCGTTCGCGGGGGTTCCGTTCCTGCTCAAGGACCTGATGCAGGACTACGCGGGCGTGCCGACGGGCAGCGGTTCGCGGGCGCTGCGCCACCGTTCGCCCGCGAAACACAGTGAGGTCGTGCGGCGCTGGCTCGACGCGGGACTCGTGGTGTTCGGCAAGACCGCCACGCCCGAGTTCGGCCTCAAGGGCGTCACCGAGCCGGACGCGACGGGCCCCACCCGCAACCCGTGGAGCCTCGACCACACTCCGGGCGGTTCGTCAGGCGGTTCGGCGGCAGCGGTGGCGGCCGGGGTGGTGCCGGTGGCCGGTGCGAGTGACGGCGGAGGCTCCATCCGCATCCCGGCCGCCTGCTGCGGCATTGTCGGGCTCAAACCCGGTCGTGGCCTTGTGCCCGCAGGGCCCGGCCACGCCGAGCACCTCGCGGGTGCTGCCACGGACGGCGTGGTGTCCCGCACCGTTCGCGACACCGCCGCGATGCTCGACGTGCTGGCGCGCACACCCGACCCCGGCGCGCCGTATCCGGTCGCCGTCCCCGCCACGTCCTACGTCGAACTCGCCCGCCGCACACCGCCGAGGTTGCGGATCGGCTTCACGACCCGGTCTCCCCTCGGCACGCCCGTGCACGCGGACGCGGTCGCGGCCGTTGACCACGCGGCCACGCTGCTGGGGAAACTCGGCCACGACGTCGAGCCTGCCGAACCCGGCATCGACGGGGTGGCGCTCGCCCGCGACTTCATGACGATGTGGTCGGCGCAGACGGCCGTGACCATCGCCGCGGCCAAACGGGACACCGGCGCCCGCGATCGGGAGTTCGAAGTGGACACCCGGCTGCTCGCCGCGTCCGCGCACTCGGTGCGTGCGGTGGAACACGCCGAGGCGCGGGCGCGCTGGAACGACTACACGCGCGCGCTGGCCGACTTCCACGACCGCTACGACCTGCTGCTCACCCCGGCGCTCGCCCGGCCGCCCGTGCGCGTCGGCGAACTGGCCACGCCTCCGCTGCTGCGGCTCGGCGGCGAACTGCTGCTCCGACTTCGCCTGACCGGCCCGTTCACGAAGACCAGGCTCTGGAACGACCAGGTACTCGCCAACCTCGCACCTGTCCCCTTCACCCAACTGGCCAACATCACCGGCAGGCCCGCGATGTCCGTGCCCCTCTACCGGACGGCGAGCGGCCTGCCTCTCGGGGTGCAGTTCGTCGGCGGGCTCGGTGGCGAGGCGACACTGCTGGCGCTCGCCACACAACTGGAGGAGGAATTCCCGTGGGCGGACGCGGAACCGGATCTATGAGCCGAACCACGCACTCGGCGGGTGGGACGTCAACGCCTCACGCGGGGCCGAGCAGATCCCATTTGTTGCCCTCGATGTCGAGGAAGACCGCCACCCGCCCGTAGCTTTCGGTGCGCGGCGCCGTCACGAATTCCACGCCTGCCGCCACCATCCGGTCATACGCGGAGTCGAAGTCGTCAACCTGGAGGAAGAACGCCACCCTGCCCGCGCACTGGTCGCCGACCACGGCCCTCTGGTGCTCACCGTCGGCCTGAGCGAGCAGGATCCCGGTCTCCCCGCCGGGCGGCCGGACGACGACCCACCGCTTGGGGCGGCCGTCGTTCGTCAGCGACGGCGTGTCCTCGACGAGGTCGAACCCCAGCGCGTCCACGAAGAACCGGATGGCGCGGTCGTAGTCGGCCACCACCAGCGCGGCCAGGTGAAGTCGCATGCCGATGACCCTAGAGCCGCGCCGGCATCTCCGGCGCGCGGCCGTGGCTGGACGGTGTCGCTGAATTTCTTTCGCTGCGGCGCAGCACCTAGGTCGGAAACTGACCGCTTTGCTTCCTAACGTGGTGCAGGAACACGCGATCAGACCTCGGAGGCCAAACCATGACCAGTACCGCGACGACGCCGCACAGCCCCACCGCCGCAGGCGTCACCGGCGAACGCGCCGACCTCCTGGCGATGCTGGCTCAGCAGCGTTACTTCCTGCGGCACACGACCCGCGACCTGACCGACGAGCAGGCCAGGCAACGCACGACCGCGAGCGAGTTGTGCCTCGGCGGCCTGATCAAGCACGTCGCGGCGGTCGAAGTCAGCTGGAGGAACTTCATCGAGCGTGGCCCCGAGGCGATGGAGCCCACCCCTACTGCGGAGACGGACTGGGCAACCCAGTTCGACCTGCTGCCAGGGGAGACGCTGGAGGGCGTGCTGGCCGACTATGCCGAGGTCGCCGCACGGACCGACGAGCTGGTCGCCGGCCTTCCCGGCCTCGACGCCGACCAGCCGCTCCCGCAGGCACCGTGGTTCGAGCCCGGTGCGCGGTGGTCGGCTCGCCGGGTGCTGCTGCACATCATCACCGAAACCGCCCAGCACACCGGTCACGCCGACATCATTCGCGAATCCCTCGACGGCGCGAAGAGCATGGGCTGAGTAGAGCGTGGGGTGACGCGATCGGCAGGGCAGCGCGGCAGGTGGTTGGTCCTCGCGGATGTCGTCTGCCGGAAAACCCGCGGTGGCGATGGGCTGACGCTATCCTCCGCTTGACGCGCCCACCTGGCGCCGTCTGTCGGACTGGGGAGGACAGTGTGCTCGGCAGGATGAGGCGGAAAAGCAGCGAACCACCCTTGGCGCAGGCGCACGGCTCAGCGGCCGGGCCCCCACGATGGCCTGTGGAGGCATGGGAGCGCGGCGACCTGCTCGCCGACGGTCCCGAGTATGTTGCTTCCTGCCTGGCCCCGGCGTTCCACGAGGAGCCCGAGACACGCACGATCCGCGACGGGCACGCTTTGAACCGGATCGTCGCGGTCGCCAAAACCGACGGCTCCAGATCGCCTGCCATGGCGAACGTGGTGAACGAACTGCTCGCGGAGCCGCGTTACGCCGCCCTGGACTCCCTGTACAGCTGGCTGGCAGGCGTCTACACGGGAACAGATCGGCAACTAGAGGTGATCGAGCAGGGTTTGCGCACCTGCCTCCGCAAGTACTGCCTGCTGGATCTGGCGGGAACCGCCATGTTGCAGCGCGAACGAGGCGCGGAAGCGCTCTACTACTGGGCGCATTCCGTGGTCAACGCCGAGTCGATCGGCGAAGGCAGGGACGCGACCGCGTACGACTTCCTCATCGTGGTCGCGCATGAGGCAAGGCAGCGCGACGCGGCGAAGCGCTTCCGCGCCAGGGCGGACCAGGCGGACAGCCCGCAGACCATTCTCGACGAGGAATACACCGACCTGGTCAAGAAGGCGTTCAGGAAGCCGACGAAGGCCATGAAGACCGTGCTCCAGGAGCTGGCCCACCGGATTCCCTCGTAAGCGCACCGGGACGTTAACCGGCCTCTCGAATTCCCCGTGAGGCCGGTTAAGATCAGCAAACCGCTCAAGCCCTGGAATGATCGACTTCGCTGCTGTGGAATCGGGCCTGACGAGGCCGAAGTGCCCTCTCCGCCACTGTCCTCGGGTCGGGGCACCGAGACCTCCACCGGGGCTGCCCAGGAAACCGGGCACGTCGTCGATCAGAAGGACATCCGATGAGCACTTTCGACGCTGCGGGCTGGACCGTCGCCACCTGCGGCGACGGCAAGGAGACCTACACCAAGAAGATCGGGTTGGCGAGAGTCGTCGCCGAATGGGACCCGATCGCCTCGCTCGGATCGATCACCGTGGAAGACATCCTCGGAACCCGCCACGTCACCGGCATCGACACCTTCCGTGACGCGCCCACGTTCTGGATCGCCGCGAACCTGGCCGCCGACACCGCCGCTGCGCCACTACCCGTGGCCGGGCACGTGATCGGTGCCATCAAGGCCGATCCGGGCGACTCTCTGGAAGCGGACCTCGACCTCACCATCGACGACGGACGTGAGATCAGCCTGACCCTCATCGACCGCCAGGCATACGACCTGATCAGTGAACTCAGCAAGATCGACAACTACGTGTGGCAAGAGGAACTCGAAGAAGAAGAGGACGATCCGTACGAAGGCCCCGACCACGGTAACTACACGGAGGTTCTCCCACAGGTGACCGCAGCGGAAACCTTGGCGCTCGTGGACGTCCTCACCAACCAGTTCGGCATCGACCGTCGCGCCATCGCGGTCTCGGGCGGTGGCGCGTGGATCGCCGTCAGCGGCGATGACGTTGTAACCGGAATCCTGCGGCGTGAGCAGGAGTTCGACACAGCCATCGGCGCGAAGTGGCGCTTCGCCACCCGCGACGCAGGCGAGCCATGCCTCACCATCCAGTACTACCCCAAGGGCCAATACCAGCGTTCTCGCTGACCAGAAGCAGATTCGCCACCAACGACAAACGCCCCGCCGCCTGGTCTTCCCAGGTCAGCGGGGCGTTTCGGCTGCTGTGGCGGGTGAGGGATTCGAACCCCCGTAGGCTGAGCCGTCTGATTTACAGTCAGATCCCTTTGGCCACTCGGGTAACCCGCCATGGCCGGTCAACCCGGCCGCGCTCAAGGATACCGAATGCGCGGCTCGCCCGATCGGTGGGGTTGGCAGTGGCTAGGGTGGAGCCATCCAACAGCCGAAACGACGAGGTGTGTGACGTGGCCGATCCCTCTTTCGACGTCGTCAGCAAGGTCGATCGTCAGGAAGTGGACAACGCGCTCAACCAGGCGAGCAAGGAGCTGTCCACGCGGTTCGACTTCCGCGGCACCGGCGCCAAGGTCGAGTGGGCCGGTGAGCATGCCGTGACGATCGAGGCGGAGACCGAGGAGCGCGCCAAGGCGGCGGTCGAGGTCTTCAAGGAGAAGCTCATCAAACGAGGCATCTCCCTCAAGGCATTCGAGGCCGACGAGCCCGCGGTGTCGGGCAAGATCTACAAGGTCAACGGCAAGATCCTGGAAGGCATCGAGTCGGACAAGGCGAAGAAGATCGCCAAGTTCATTCGGGACGAGGGCCCGAAGGGCGTGCAGGCGCAGGTCCAGGGCGATCAACTGCGGGTGTCCGGCAAGAAGAAGGACCACCTTCAGGAAGTCATCGCGCTGCTGAAGAACGAAGACTTCGGCATCGCGCTGCAATTCACCAACTACCGGTGACGCACCTTGCGTGACCTGCGGTGATGCGTCATTCGGTGCCGCCGGGTACAGAGCCGGTTCACCCGGCGGCACGAAGCGCGGGCGCGGCGGCGGCCCGACACACGCCGCCGCGTCGCAGGCGCGCACCGGGCTTCCGCGCAGGCTTCGTGACCGTCCGTCGTCCCTGGCCGCTGCTGCTTCACCCTGACGGCAGGCACAGCGGTCCTTTCGGCTGGTCCTGCTCCCGCGAGGCAACCTCGCTCCCCCCGCCCCACGTCCTGACTCCAGGAACCCGGAGAAGGGGGTGGCCATGAAGCGCACCATGACGGCACACCTGCTGCTGGCCACGGTCGGCGCGACCTTCGCGCTGGCTGGATGCGGCTCCGGCGGCAGCCCCGGCAGCGCGGCCGGCTCGTCGCCTGAGGAGTCGGTCACGGCCTCGGCAACCACATCAGGCTCCGAGGCGACCGCGCCGACGAGCAGTACGGCGGGACACGCGCCGTCCGACACCTCAACGGATGGCTCCACGGATGCGAGACAACCGCCGCAGGACCCCGACTTCTGCACATCCGGGGAGCTGTCGTTGAGTCTCGGTGAAGGTGGTGGCGCGGCAGGAACGGTGTATCGGCCGCTGCGATTCACCAACGTCAGCGACTTCCCGTGCGTGCTCCGCGGCTTTCCCGGCGTCTCCTACGTCGCAGGCGACGACGGCCACCAGGTCGGCAAACCCGCCGAACACATCGGCTCCAAAGGTCCGGCGCTGACGTTGTACCCGGGCGATGTCGCGCACGCCGACGTGGGGTTCGTGCAGGTCCGCAACTACGACACGCAGGCATGTTCTCCCACGGAGGTGCGCGGGCTGCGCGTCTACCCTCCGCAGGAGACGGCCTCGAAGTTCGTGGAGATCCCCGGCACCGGCTGCGCCAGGGCCGACCTGCACGGCAACCAGCTCACGGTGTCCACCATCGAAGAAGGACCGGGCGAGCGCTGAACCGGTTCGCATCCGAAAGACGCCGCACATCTCGGCGTCCAATCAGGGAGCTGCGGCCAGACGGCCCCTGCCCGGTCTCGCGAAGTGACAGGACGCGAGCTGTTTCGGCGGCCCCGAGCGTTGTGACGGCCCCCGCAGCAGCCGGACGGCCGCGATACGCTGCCCACCGGCAGGTCGGTCGTCGGAGAACGCGGAGGGCGCATGAAGGGCATCGTGCTGGCCGGTGGCAGCGGCACCCGGCTGCACCCGATCACTCAAGCGACCTCGAAACAACTTCTGCCCGTCTACGACAAACCGATGATCTACTACCCGCTCTCGGTGCTGATGCTGGCCGGGATCAGGGAGATCCTGCTCATCTCCACGCCGAGCGATCTGCCCAACTTCCAGCGGCTGCTCGGCGACGGCAGCCAGTGGGGCCTCGACCTGCGGTACGCGGAGCAACCGAGCCCCAACGGGCTCGCCGAGGCGTTCATCATCGGTGCCGACTTCGTCGGTGACGACGACGTCGCGCTGATCCTCGGCGACAACATCTTCTACGGGCGAGGGTTCTCCGGGCTGCTCAGGCAGGAGACGGCGAACCTCGACGGTTGCGCGTTGTTCGGCTACGCCGTCAAAGACCCCCAGCGCTACGGCGTCGGCGAGGTGGACGCCGAGGGCAACCTGCTGTCGATCGAGGAGAAACCCGCGAAGCCGAAATCGAACCTCGCCATCACCGGTCTCTACCTCTACGACTGCAACGTGGTGGACATCGCGAAGGGCCTCACGCCCTCGGCGCGGGGCGAACTGGAGATCACCGACGTCAACCTCGCCTACCTCCGCGAGGGCAGGGCGCGAATGCACACGCTGAGCCGCGGTTTCGCCTGGCTCGACACAGGAACACACGACTCGCTGCTGGAGGCCGCCCAGTTCGTCCAGGTGCTGGAGCACCGCACGGGCGTGCGGATCGCCTGCCTCGAAGAGGTGGCACTGCGCATGGGGTTCATCACGCCCGACGAGTGCTACCGGCTCGGCACCAAGCTGGCGAAGAGCGGGTACGGGGACTACGTGATGAGCGTGGCGCGCGACGCAGGCGCGGGCGCCTGACCAGCGGGGCGAGGCTTTTCAGAACGGCCGTCGCGCCATCTCTTCGAGCCTGCGCACCCGTTCCTCCATGGGCGGGTGGGTGGAAAACAGCCGGGAAAGCCGCTCGCCTGGCCGGAACGGGTTGGCGATCATCAGATGGGACTGCGACACGACCTTGGGTTCGGGCGCGAGGGGAAGCGCCCGCGTTCCCTGTTGCAGTTTGCGCAGGGCGGAGGCCAGAGCCAGCGGGTCCCCGGTGAGTTCGGCGCCGGATGCGTCGGCCTCGTACTCGCGTGAGCGGCTGACACTCATCCTGACGATCCCCGCCGCGACGGGGCCGAGAAGAACGATCAGCAGCGTGGCGAGCGGGTTCACCCCGCCCTCGCGGTGGCCTCCGAACATGCCAGCGAACATCGCCATGTTGGCGAGGAAGCTGACCACGCTCGCGAGCGCACCCGCGACGCTGGAGATCAGAATGTCCCTGTTGTAGACGTGGGAGAGTTCGTGGCCCAGCACGGCTCGCAGTTCTCGCTCGTCGAGAATCCGCAGGATGCCCGCGGTGCAGCACACGGCGGCGTTACGCGGGTTTCGTCCCGTGGCGAACGCGTTGGGTGCCTGTGTGGGGCTCACGTAGAGGCGCGGCATGGGTTGGCGCGCCGAGGTCGCGAGTTCCCTCACGATGCGATACATGGCGGGCTGTTCGGCCTCGGACACCGGGCGGGCCCGCATGGCACGCAGGGCGAGTTTGTCGGAGTTGAAGTAGGCGTAGCCGTTGACGGCGAGCGCGACGAGCAGGCCGATGACGAGCGCTCCCCTGCCGAACAACCCGCTGATCGCGACGATCATGGCGCTGAGCAGGCCGAGCAGTAGCGCCGTCTTCAACCCGTTGCGATGGCTGTGCACGTGCTCCGCCTCCCGTTCTCGAACTCCAGTCCGGCGGGTGTCTCCCCGGCCGTCCCCCAGTGTCGAACGACTCCGCCGTGGACGGTGTTCCGCCGGTGTCCCCGGCGTCACTCCTGCGGTGACGGCCTGTCGTGACCGCGGCGCGCGGGGTGCCCGTTCTCGTCCTGCCGCGTGCTGCGGCGGCGATCTCATTGCCGGGACAGCGGAATTCGCTGGGCCTTACCCTGAAGTTCGGCATGGCGAAAAGAGGTGAGTCGTGGGGCTGGACGAGGCATTGTCGCCTGCGAGAAGGCGCAGGAGGGCGCGGCGCCGGGATGTGCGCGCGCTGGTGACGCTGGTTCTCGCTGCCACGCTCACCGTGTCGCTCGCCGTCTCCTACGCCCTCGGGCCCGGCTCGTCGGCGTCGGAGGGGCCGAACTCGCCGCTGCGTGTGGTCACCACCACGACGTTCCTCGACGACACGGTACGCCGCATCGGCGGCGACGACGTGGTGACCGTTCGGCTCATGGGCCCCGGCGTTGACCCCCACCTGTACCAGGCGAAGGCGAGCGACCTCCGCGAGATGCGCCGCGCCGACGCCGTCGTGGCCGTTGGCCTCTACCTGGAGGGATCGCTGATGCGCACGCTCGACGCGGTGGCGCGGACCAAACCCGTGCTGTTCGCGGGTGAGGCCGTGCCCGAGCATCTGCTGCTGTCCCCGCCGCCCGGCGCCGCGCCGGGGGAGGAGCACGACCCGCACGTGTGGTTCGAGCCGCGCCTGTGGGCGTACGTCGTGGACGCGGTCACCACGCAGCTCGCCGATCTCGACCCCGCGCATGCCGCCGACTACCACCGCAGGGGCGCCGCGTACCGGGCCGAAGTGCTCGCACTCGACGAACAGGTGCGCGCCATGTTGGACGGCATCCCCGACCGGTCGCGGGTGCTCGTCACCTCCCACGACGCCTTCCGATATCTGGGCAGGGCATTCGATCTCGACGTGGTGGCGGTGCAGGGCATCTCGACCCAGCAGGAGGCGAGTACCGCCGACATCGGCCGCGTCGCCGACGTGGTCGCCGACCGTGACGTGGGAGCCGTGTTCGTGGAGACCAGCATGTCCGACCGCACGGTGAGCGCCGTACTCGCCGCCGTGCGCCACCGCGGTGGCGACGCCTCGATCGGCGCCCCGCTGTATTCGGATTCCACCGGAGAGGACGGCACCCCCGAGGGCACCTACGTCGGCATGGTGCTGGCCAACGCCGAACGCATAGCGGAGGGACTGCGATGACCTCGGATTCCCGCAGGCCGGGTGGCGCGCCCGCGTTGAGCATGGCGAACGTCACCGCGTCCTACGGCGGTCGGCCCGTGCTGTCCGACGTGAGTGTTGACGTCCCCGCTGGAATGCTCAGCGCGGTCGTGGGCCCCAACGGCGCGGGCAAATCCACGCTGGTGAAGGCGGCGCTGAACCTGGTGCCTTCGGTGCGGGGGCGAGTGTTGTTGCTCGGGCAACCGCTGGCCAGGGTGCGCCGCCGCGTCGCGTACGTGCCGCAGCAGGACTCGGTGGCGAGCGACTTCCCGATCACCGCCGTTCAGGTGGTGGAGATGGGTCGCTACCCGCACAGGGGCTGGCTGCGGCGGCTCACGCACACCGACGACGAACTCGTGGCCGAGGCGATGGAGCAGGTCGGCGTCGTCGATCTCGCCGACCGCCCGCTTGACGAACTCTCCGGCGGCCAGCGGCAACGGGTGTTCCTCGCCAGGGCGCTGGCCCAGCGGGCCGAGCTGGTGATCCTCGACGAGCCGTTCACGGCTGTGGACGCGCGCACCGAGTCCGCACTGCTCGACGTGCTCACGGGCCTGTGCGGGCAGGGTGTCTCGGTGATCGCCGTGCACCACGACCTGCGCACGGTGCTTCGCCGGTTCGACCACGCTGTGTTGCTCGCCCACGGTGTTGTCGCGCAGGGTCCGGTGGCCGACGTGCTCACCACCGACCACCTCGAACGCGCCTTCGGCATGGCTCCCCTGGTGCTCGACTCATGATCGAAGGCTTTCTCTCCGTGCTGCCGCTGCCCTATCCGGACGCCGTCGTGGTGGTCGGCACCGCCGTGGTCGGGTTCGTTGCCGGTGTCCTCGGCCCTCTCGCCGTGCTGCGGCGGCGGAGCATGTTCGGTGACGCCATGAGCCACGGCACGCTCGCCGGTGTCGCCGTCGCCTTTCTGCTCACCGGCGCCAAGGTTCCCGAGGTGCTCCTGCTGGGCGCCACGATCTCGGCGGCGCTGGCGGCCTTCACCATGATCGGCCTCGAACGAGTGGGAAAGCTCAGACCGGATGCCGCCATCGGTGTGGTGCTCTCGGTATCGCTGTCGCTGGGCATCGTCCTCATCACGCACGTCTCCGCGTCCGGCAACAGCAACCAGGCGGGATTGTCCGACTACCTCCTCGGCCAGACAGCGGGCATGTCGGAGCGCGACATCGGGTTGGCGCTGGTGGTGGGTGCCGTGGGGCTGGCCGTCCTCGTGGTGGGTTTCCGGCTGCTGCGCAGTGCCGCGTTCGATCCCGGGTTCACGTCCGTCGCGGGCATGCCGGCGTGGGCGGTGGACGCGGTGAGCACGGGCCTGCTCGCGCTGGCCGTCGTCCTCGGCGTCCGCACCGTCGGTGCGATCCTCATGGTGGCGCTGCTGGTGGCGCCCGTCGTGGCGGCGAGGCAGGTCACGAAGCGGCTTTCGGCTCTGGTGCCGCTGTCCGGGGCCGTGGGGGCCGCGTGTGGCGCGCTGGGTGGGGTGCTGTCGGGGCGCGCCGAGCTGCCAGCGGGCCCGGTGATCGTCCTGCTCGCCACGGGTGTGGCGTTGCTGTCGGTCGTCTTCGCGCCCCGGCGCGGGGTGCTGGCCAGGGTCCGCAGGAGCCGCACGGTTCGCAGTCAGGAGCGTGGGACATGACCGGTGACGACGTCGTGATCGTGCTGATTGCCGGCCTACTGTCCACGTCGTGTGCGCTGCTCGGCGGTTTCCTGATGCTACGGCGCCAGGCGCTGCTACCCGACGCGGTGAGCCACGCCGTGCTGCCGGGAATCGTGCTCGTGTTCCTGCTCACCGGCGAGCGCGCCTCGGCCGCCACGGTGCTCGGCGCCACGGCGTTCGGCGTGGCCTGCGTGGCGGGAGCGGAATGGTTGCGGCGCACCGGCGTCGTCGCCTCCGACGCCGCGCTCGCGCTGGCGTTTCCCGCGCTGTTCTCGCTCGGCGTGCTGGGGATCAGCGGCTTCGCCTCGGGCGCGCACATCGACCTCGACTCCGCGATCTACGGCGACATCACGTTCGCCCCGCTGCGCACCGCGGACGTACTCGGCACGCCGGTTCCGACGTCACTGCTGGTTACCGGGCTGACAGCGGTGTGCACGGTGCTGTTCGTGACGCTGCTGTGGCGCCCGCTGTCCTCGGCGACGTTCGATCCCGACTTCGCCGAGCTCTCAGGGCTGAGGGGCGCCCTGGTGGGCCGCGTGCTGCTGGTCGTGGTCGCGGGCACCGCCGTCGTCGCGTTCGACAGCGTCGGCGCGATCCTGGTGATCACGTTCTTCGTCGTGCCCGCCGCCACGGCGCGGCTGCTGACCCACCGGCTGGGACCCATGCTCGCCGTCGCCGTGGGCGTCGGCTGGATCAGCTCGTTCGCGGGCCACCGCGCCGCGCTGGCGCTGGACTCGTCCGTGGCGGGCACCATCGGTCTCACGGCAGGTGCGCTGTTCACGGTGGCGCTGGCGGCGAGCAGGATCGCCCGCCACCGCACCACCCCCTGAACCGTGTCCGCACTTCTCGCACGTGTGTCCGCACTTCTCGTACGGAGGCTGACGCAGAGGCGGTAGGCCGACGTACCCGAGGTGCAAACACGCGGTCATGCAGTGCAAACTCGCGTGCACAGCCTGCGGACACGGCTGCTGGCAGGAGACCGGCCGCAGCCGGCAGCCGCTGTTACTTGCGAATCTCCATCGTGCAGCACTTCGGGCCGCCGCCCGCCTTGCGCAGCTCGGAGATGTCCACGAACACGGGCTCGTAGCCGTGCGCGGCGACCTTCTCGGCCAGCGCAGTCGCCTCGACAGGCAGCACCACGTTGCGCCCGTCCGAGATCGCGTTGAGCCCGAAGCACGCCGCGTCGTCGGCGTCGGCGACGACCGCGTCGGGGAACAGCCTGCTCAACACCTTCCTGGAGCCGACAGAGAAGGCATCGGGGTAGTACGCGACGTGCGCAGGCCGGTCGTCGCTTGCCTCCGACAGCACGAACAACGCGGTGTCGAGGTGGTAGTAGCGGGGGTCCACCAGTGTCAGCGACACGACGGGAACACCGAGCACCTCCTGAGCCTCGGCGTGCGCCTTCGGGTCGGTGCGGAACCCGGTGCCCGCGAGCAGCAGGTGCCCGGTCCAGGTGAAGTCACCCTCGGCCTCGTTGGTCTCCTGCGGCATCGTGACGTCGCGGAAACCGTTCTCCACGAACCAGCGGCGGAAATGCTCCGCCTCGGCCGCACGCTGGCTCGTCGCGAATTTCGCACCGAGCACGCGGCCGTCAACCACGGTGCCCGAGTTCGCGGCGAACACCATGTCGGGCAGACCCGGCTGCGGCTCCACCTCGTCAACGAGGTGACCGAGCCTGCGGTAGGTGTCCCGCAGTTCCGTCCACTGGTGCAGCGCGCGCTCCGGGTCAACGGGCACGCCGGGGTCCATCCACGGGTTGATGGCGTAGTCCACCGCGAAGTACCTCGGTGGGCACATGACGTAGTGGCGAGGCATGGGTACGCGCATGTATCGAATGTATGCGGAGCGTGTTCCGGCGATCAATTGTCAATAGTTGCGCGTTGGTATGCTATTTGTTGCGTGTGAACACGTTGGATCAACGTATCGTTTCGTGCCTTGTCGCGAACGCCCGGTCGAGCTACGCGGAGATCGGCAAGGTGGTGGGACTCTCCGCGCCTGCGGTGAAGCGCCGGGTTGACCGGCTGCTGGAGACCGGCGTGCTCCGCGGCTTCACCGCCGTTGTCGATCCCGAGGCGCTGGGCTGGGGCACGGAGGCTTTCGTGGAGGTCCACTGCCAGGGCAACGTCTCCCCTGCCCGGATCCGGTCGCATCTCGAACCGTTGCCCGAGGTCGTCGCCGCCTACACCGTGTCGGGAGCGGCGGACGCCATCGTGCATCTGCGCGCCGCGGACATCCACCACCTGGAGGACGCTTTGGAGCGGCTGCGAGGGTTGGAGATCATCGACAGGACGGTGTCCACGGTGGTGCTCTCGACGTTGCTCGAAAGGCCGCCGGACCCCGGGCGCTGATCTCAGAAACTGGAACCGGAGTACCCTGTTACCGCCGGTTACAGGTAAGCCGGATCACAGGCCCCGACGGGGCCGTGGAACGACAAGTAATCTCGAAGTATGAGCGCGTCGCGCGCCGGAGTCGGGAGAGAGGGATTTGCTGGCCCATGAGCACAAGCGCAGGCGCAGACGGCGCAGACGGTGTCAGGGGTTCGGGCGCGGATGAGGAGGACGTCCAGACCAGCGTGACCACGGCAAGGCCGATCGAGGTCAGCAGGCTCGACAGAGTCGTCATCCGGTTCGCGGGCGACTCGGGCGACGGCATGCAGTTGACCGGCGACCGGTTCACCTCGGAAGCCGCGGCGTTCGGCAACGACCTCGCCACACTCCCCAACTACCCCGCCGAGATCAGGGCGCCGCAGGGCACCATTCCCGGCGTCTCCAGCTTCCAGGTCCACTTCGCCGATTACGACATCCTCACGCCGGGCGACCGTCCCGACGTGCTGGTGGCCATGAACCCCGCCGCGTTGAAGGCCAACATTGGCGACGTGCCGAAAGGCGGCATGGTGATCGTCAACACCGACGAGTTCACCAAGCGCAACCTCGGCAAGGTCGGCTACGACACCGACCCCTTGAGCGACGATTCGCTCTCGGCGTTCGAGGTGTACGAGGTGGCGATGTCCACGCTCACTCAGGGCGCGCTCGCCGACAGCGGCCTCGGCAAGAAGGACGCCGAACGCTGCAAGAACATGTTCGCGCTCGGGCTGCTCTCGTGGATGTACCACAGGCCGACCGACGGCACGGAAACCTTCCTGAGGGAGAAGTTCGCCGCCAAACCGCAGATCGCGGAGGCCAACATCCTGGCCTTCCGCGCGGGCTGGAACTACGGCGAGACCACCGAGGTGTTCCGCACCACCTTCGAGGTGGCCCCCGCTAAGCTGCCCAAGGGCACCTACCGGCAGATCACCGGTAACACCGCGCTCGCGTACGGCATCGTGGCGGCTGGCAGGCTCTCCGGTCTTCAGGTGCTGCTCGGCACCTACCCGATCACCCCGGCCTCCGACATCCTTCACGAGTTGTCGAAGCACAAGAACTTCGGCGTCATCACGTTCCAGGCCGAGGACGAGATCGCCGGTATCGGCGCGGCTCTCGGCGCCTCCTACGGCGGCGCGCTCGGTGTGACCTCGACGTCGGGTCCCGGCATCGCGCTGAAGTCCGAGACCATCGGCCTCGGCGTGATGATCGAGCTGCCGCTCGTCGTGATCGACGTGCAGCGCGGTGGGCCGTCAACGGGGCTGCCGACCAAGACCGAGCAGGCCGACCTTCTTCAGGCCATGTACGGCCGCAACAGCGAGTCGCCCGTGCCGATCGTGGCGCCCCGCTCGCCAGCCGACTGCTTCGACGCCGCGCTGGAAGCCACGCGCATCGCGCTGACCTACCGCACTCCGGTGCTGCTGCTGTCCGACGGCGCCATCGCCAACGGGTCGGAGCCGTGGCTCATCCCCGACGTGGAGACGCTGCCCGACCTCCGGGTGCGGTTCGCGTCCGAACCCAACGCGCTCGACGGTTCCGGCGAGTTCTGGCCGTACGTGCGTGACCCCGAGACCCTCGCGAGGGAATGGGCCGTTCCGGGCACACCTGGGCTGCAACACCGGGTCGGCGGGCTCGAAAAGGCCGACGGCAAGGGCAACATCTCGTACGACCCCGACAACCACGACCGGATGGTGCGCCTGCGCCAGGCCAAGATCGACGGCATCGACGTGCCCGACGTCGAGGTGGACGATCCCAGCAACGGCGAGGCGCGCGTGCTGGCACTCGGCTGGGGTTCCACCTACGGCCCCATCGGGGCCGCGTGCCGGAGGTTGCGGCGCAAGGGCATCCCGATCGCGCAGGCACATCTTCGGCATCTCAACCCGTTCCCCGCGAATCTCGGCGAGGTCCTGCGCTCGTACGACACCGTGGTGGTGCCCGAGATGAACCTCGGGCAGCTTGCGACGATGCTGCGCGCGAAGTACCTCGTGGACGTCCACTCCCACACGAAGATCGCGGGCCTTCCGTTCAAGGCCGAGGAGCTGGAGCACGTGTTCACCGACATCGCCCACCGCACAGCGAACAAGGAGGCCGTGGTCAAGTGACCCAAGTCAACCTGGGTTTGCCGGCCCTCGGCGGGCTCGACCTCGTCCCCACGAGCGATGAGAAGCAGAAGGCCAAGGACTACAAGTCGGACCAGGAGGTCCGGTGGTGCCCCGGCTGCGGCGACTACGTCGTGCTCAATACCGTCCAGTCGTTCCTGCCGACGCTGGGGCTGAAACCGGAGAACATCGTCTTCGTCTCCGGCATCGGGTGTTCGAGCCGCTTCCCGTACTACATGAACACCTACGGGATGCACTCGATCCACGGGCGCGCCCCCGCCATCGCGACCGGGCTCGCGACCACTCGCCCCGACCTCTCCGTGTGGGTGGTCACCGGTGACGGCGACGCGCTCTCCATCGGAGGCAATCACCTCATCCACGCGCTGCGCCGCAACGTGAACCTGAAGATCCTGCTGTTCAACAACCGGATCTACGGGCTGACGAAGGGCCAGTACTCGCCAACCAGCGAGCCAGGCAAGGTCACGAAGTCCACGCCGATGGGCTCGCTCGACACGCCGTTCAACCCGATCTCGCTCGCACTCGGCGCCGAGGCGTCGTTCGTGGGGCGCGCGCTCGACTCCGACCGCAAGGGCCTCACGGAGGTGCTCACCGCCGCGGCACAGCACAGGGGCTCGGCGTTCGTGGAGATCTACCAGAACTGCCCAATCTTCAACGACGGAGCGTTCGACGCGCTGAAGGACGCCGACGAGGCATCCCGGCGCATCATCCCTCTCGTGCCGGGTGAACCGATCCGCTTCGGTCCCGAAGGCGAGTTCGGGGTCGGCCGCTCGGGCTGGGGCGGGTTCGAGGTCGGCAAGGTCAGCGAGATCGGCGAGGAGAACGTCGTCGTCCACGATCCGGCCATCGCCGACAGCACCTACGCGTTCGCCCTCTCCCGGCTGAGCGACGAGAACCTTGGCTACACCCCGACGGGGATCTTCCGGCAGGTCGGCCGCCCCACCTACGACGACCTCGCGCGTGCTCAGGTGCGAGAGGCTTCGGAGAGCCGCCCAGCCGACCTGCAGGCGCTGCTCACCGGAAAGGACACCTGGACGGTTCACTGACCCGTGGACGAGGGGCACCCGCGAGTGCGTGTGGTGCCCCCGCTTCCCTGCTCCGGGGTCTGGGGTCAGGGTGCCGAGAGGGGGCGGAATCCGACCCGCTCCGCGTCGGCGGGTGTGCGGAACCAGACCTCGGCGACCATGCGCGGATACTCCGGCGAGCCCTCGGCGCAGTAGCGCAGTGCGGTAACGCTGGCCTTGACGGTGAACTCGTCCGAAGGGCGCCCGCCTCCCGGCTCCGGCATCGCCGATCCCGGCCCGAATGGTCCCGGCGGAAGGTCGGAGGCGGCAGAGACGTCCCTCGCGGGCGGCGCCGAGTTTGACGGCGGCACGGCGGGCTCGAACAGCGATCCGCTGCGGCTCGGCTCGGGGTCGCGGCGCTCCACCTGGCGCATCGACGGCTTCAAGGGCTTCGCCGAGTCGAAGCTCTCCAACTGCGAACGCCCCGGCTGCCGCTTCGGCAGCGCGGTGGCGCTCTCCACCCTCGGTTCGTCGGCTCCCTGCCCGCCCTGGCCGAAGGCGGGTGGCTTCTCCTCCGGCTCATCGTCCAGCGGGGCGGGTTCGAACAGGCTGGTGCCCTTGCGTTTACCGCTCCCGGTGTCGCTGCGCTCGCCGCCGAGGTCGAGCTCGCCGTCCCTACCCCGGATCTGGGTGGGCTCACCGGGATCGGACGGTGGAGGAGCGTCGAGCACGCCGCCCGTGCTGCCGCGAAGGTCGTCGAGGGTGCCGTCGATGGAGCTGCCGTGCTCGGCGTCCCGGTCGTCGAGGTCGTCGGCGCGGAGGAACTCCTCGTCGAGAGAGTCGATCTCCGATGGCCCCGCGCCGGAGCGCCCCTGGAGGCTGTCGCGCTCCAGCCAGCTCGGCGACGGCGCGATGTGCTCGGTCACCTCCCCCGGCCTCGGTTCGGCAGCCGGCTCGAAGTGCCGTGTCGGGGATGTCGCCGGTGTGTCTTCGCGGTCGGTGAGGTCGCCACGGTCTCCACCCGTCGTGCCCAGTGCGGGGGCGATACGTGTGCTGTGAGGGCCGGTCCGCGGCCTCGGCGAGCCCTCCGCGGCGGCGAGCCTGCGCTGAAGTTCGCCGATGCGCTTCTGCGCGGGACGGACGAGGAACAGCCAGGCGAGGAAGGCGCCGAGCACGAACGCGACCGCACTGAACACCCAGACCTGGCCGAAAACGGACATGACGGCTGCCCTCCTTAGTGGGTGCGTGCGACGAGGTAGTCGGCGACCGACTCGCAGGCCACCCTCGCCGGGGACTGCGGCAACACGGCGAGCTCCTCTCGTGCGCGCCGAGCGTAGTCGGCGAGGGTGGCGCGCGTGCGTTCGAGCCCACCCGATCGGCGTAGCAGGTCGAGTGCCTCCGCCACCAGCGCGTCGTCGGTGAGCGGCCCCGCCAGCAACGCCACGAGGCGCGGATCGGGATCACAGGACAGCGCGTAGTGCATCGGCAGGGTTCGCACGCCCTCGCGCAGGTCCGTTCCCTGCGCCTTGCCCGAGGTGTCGGGCGGTGAGGCGATGTCGATGATGTCGTCGGAGATCTGGAACGCCGTGCCCACGATCTCGCCGAACCGGTGAAGAGCCTCGACGTGTTCGGGAGCGGCGTCGGAGAACATGCCGCCGAAACGTCCCGCCGTCGCGATCAGGGACCCGGTCTTCTGGCCGATGACGGACAGGTAGTGCTCGACAGGGTCGTCCCCACCCTGCGGTCCGACCGTCTCGCGCATCTGCCCCGTCACGAGTTCGCCGAACGTCTCGGCGATGATGCGGGCGGCGTCTGTGCCCAGGTCTGCCACCAGACGCGAGGCGTGGGCGAAGAGGTAGTCGCCCGTCAGGATGGCGACGCTGTTGTCCCAGCGGGCGTTGACGCTGGGGGCGCCCCGGCGCATCGTGGCCTCGTCCATCACGTCGTCGTGGTAGAGCGTGGCGAGGTGCACCAGTTCCACCGCGGCGGCCGCGGTGATCACGGCGTCCCGGCTTCCCCCCTCGCCGAACTGGGAGGCGAGCAACGTGAACATGGGGCGGAAGCGTTTGCCACCGGCATCGACGAGGTGGCGCGCGGCCTCGTCAATGGCCGCGACGTCACTGCTGACGACGCCACGAAGAACCTCCTCGACGTCGTCGAGCCCCGCGACGAGCGTCCGCAGCAGCTCCTCGTCCGCGATCTGCAGCCCGACTGCAGCGCGCAACTCGTCGATGGTGCCATCACGCACTGACACGTCGGCTCCGCCCTTTCGGCCCTGTCGGTCACGGTCCTCACCAGCCTAATGGGCGGAGGTCGCGCGGCGACGACCCGCAGGTCACTCCCCACTTCGTGACGCGGGCGACACACGGCAGCACGACCCTGTATCCTTCTACATCGTGCCGCGCTACCCCGCGTCATGCACCGGGTTTCGAACATCATTTTGATCAAAACTGTTTTCCGAAACAGCCTTTTCGATAGGAGGGAATCTTTGGCCCAAACGGGCGAAATTGCTGCGAATCACATAATCGAATGCTAACGTCAAGCCGCTTCGCGCGGGAGGAAAGCCACAGAAACCGGGGGGTTCGAGGTGGCAAGAAAGATCAGGGGATTTGCCCACCCAGCCGCTGGCGCCGTCTACATTCCCGAAACCGCGCAACCGTCTTCACCACCTCCACATGATCTTCTTCTCCACCGCGCCGCGCGCACCGACGCCGCGCTCGACGAGGTGATTGGCGACGAAGGCTTCGCCTTCGACACCGAAACCCTCCAACACCTCGCCAACCAATGGGCCGACTTCGCCCGCCGCTACAGGGACGCACGCGATCTCGCCAACCACCTCACACGAGCGGAGGGCCCCGGGCTCGACTACGCGAGCGTCGGACACGCGGAGACGCTCGTGGCGTCCGGCCAGGCGCTGAAGGCCGCGCTCGACGAACGGGTTCGCTACTGCGAGGACATGCGCGACAGATTCCTCGCGGCGCTGGGCAAGTACATCGCAGCCGAGGACGAAGCCGAGACCACGATCGACAAGGGCAGATTCGAATGAGGAACCCTGGACTCGCCGCCGCACTCGTCGCCACAGCATTCCTCACAGGCTGCTCCTCGACACCCAGCGACGGCACACCGACGCCGTCCTCACCACCGACCAACCCACCCCACTCCACCGGCAACCAAACCCACGGTGCGCCCAGAGTTACCGACCCACTCGCCATCGACCCCTTCCTCCAGAAGCCCTGCACCTCACTGACCGAAAAGCAGGTCACCGAGTATCTCGGTGCGGACGCCGAGACCCGACCCAAGACGGATCGCAGTGCGGGACCGTCCTGTGCCTGGCACTCGGACGTATTGAGCGACGCTCAAATCTCGGTCACCTATCCCCAGCTGGGCGACGAGGGCTTGACCTCGATTTACCGAAACAGGGACAAGGCCGCCTATTTCACGGAAATGGATTCCGTGGACGGCTATCCCACCATCGCCTCCAGCACCATCGACAACCGCGACGAAGGCGAATGCCTCGTCACGGTCGGCACCAGTGACTCCGACTACGTCAACATCGACATGTATCTCGGCGACGGCTCCGTCGGGAAACTCGATCCGTGCGAGGCCGCTCACGAGGTCGCCACCGCCGTCATCGGCAACATCAAGACAGCCAACGGAGGCAAGTGATCATGGCGGATAGCCGAGTTCGCGCCGAGCCGACGTGTACGCCGATGGAGGGCCTGTCCGGATCGAGGTCGAATCGGACGCCACCGCCGACATCGCTGGGTCCTGCGGCCCAACGGCTGGACGCGGGGAACGAGCCTCGGCTGACGACATCAGGGGGCCGGTAATGGCCAGGGAGATCAGAGGAGTCGCCCATCCGGTCGGCGGCGCGGTCTACACACCCCAGGCCTCACCGCCACCCACACCACCTTCACATGATCTTCTTCTCCACCGCGCCGCGCGCACCGACGCCGCGCTCGACGAGGTGATTGGCGACGAAGGCTTCGCCTTCGACACCGAAACCCTCCAACACCTCGCCAACCAATGGGCCGACTTCGCCAGTCGCTACGAAGACGCACTCTCCGACGCCGACCTCATTGCCTCGGCAGAGGGACCGGGGATCGAGTACGCGAGTGCCGGGCACGCGGAGAAACTGCGAGCGTCCGGCAGGGCCTTGAGAGACGCGTTGCAGGAACGCATCAGGTACTGCGAGGAAATGAGGGACAAATTCCGCGCAGCGCTCGGCGATCACCTCAGCACCGAGGGCGACGCCGAGACCACTCTCTCGAAAGTGAAGGGCGAGATGGAATGAGACCTGCTTGGCCTACCATCACACTGATCATCGCCGCCGTGGTTGCCACAGGCTGTTCGCGCACGCCGCACGTCGGCATTGCCGCGGGCTCCTCCTTCCCGCCCGCCTCCCCAGCGTCCACCATCGGCACCGTGACTGGAGTCCCTTCGATCGAAAGTCCCCTGGACATCGACTCCTTCGTGACAGAGCCATGCCACTCGTTGACGAACGAACAAATCACCAAATATCTCGGCGAGGAAACCAAAACAAACCCGCGCAAGGATGGGGCCGCGGGTCCGGCCTGCTCGTGGCGTTCCGACATGCACAGCGACGCCAAGATTTCGATCACCTATCCCCAGGTCACCGACGAGGGACTGACCGCGATCTACCGCAACAAGAACGAGGCCGCGTATTTCACCGAGCTGCCGGACGTGGATGGTTACCCCGCTGTCGCGTCCAGCATGATCGACGCTCGCGACGAGGGCGAATGCCACCTTCTTGTCGGAACGAGCAACACCAGCTATGTGAGTGTTCGCGCGTATCTCGGCGACGGCTCCGTCGGGAAGGTCGATCCGTGCGAGGCCGCTCACGAGGTCGCCACCGCCGTCATCGGCAACATCAAGGCAGCCAACGGAGGCAAGTGATCATGGTTGCTGAAAGACCGCTCACAGCCGCCGAGATCTACGAGCAGGTCACCGGCGGCAACGGTCCTGGGAGGCTGTCCACCGCTGCGGAGGCCACTGCGCGACTGCGCAGGGCACTCGCCGACCTCGCCGCCGATGTGCGCGGCGCCGCAGGGCAGGCCGACCGCGGTTGGGAAGGTGAAGCGGGCCGCCGCGCAGCCCTGCTCGCGATGCCGCTCGCCTTGGCTTCCGAGACCGACGAGGCCCTGCTGCGGGACGTCGATCGCACGCTCAGCGACCAGATCACCGCCTTCGCCGGGACCCGCGACAGCGTCGTGCCCGTGCCGCCACAGCCTCCGGCACCCACCAAGGAAGACCTGGTCCGCGACCTGCTCGGCGGCGACTCCTACCGGACGAAACTCGACGCCTACGAACGGGATGCCGCCACCAACGTCGCCGCGTTCCGCTCCTATCACCAGGCCAGCACCGTCAACAGCGGAGCGATACCCGCCCGCTACGCCCCGCTGAGCGCCGACGCCGCCGAGATCACCCTGTCCGACGCGAACGAGACGACCGGCGTTTCCGTGGCACAGACCCGGACGAGCGGGCAGACCAGCTCCCCCGGCCTGTTCACCGTCGAGCCCGCGTCCACCCCGGCGAGTTCCGCGCCGACCTACGCCTCCGAGCGGAACACCGACATCCCAAGGACGCCAAAGGGCACAACCGAACCAGAGCCCGAAAGCACGCACGCGGCGGCACACACGCCCCCGCCACCGGCGCCGAGTGAGCACCACAGCGGCCCCTCCGGTCCTCCCGGACGGCACACCGTGTCGCCGACACCCACCGGCATCGAGCCCACCGGGCGTCTCGCCGCTCAGGGAAGAGGCCCCGGTTCCGGCCAGCGCGACACGCCCGGCGCAGGCGGCCCTGCCTCGCGCTCGAACAGGCAGACGAACCTGCCCCCGAACGCACACGGGCGCACTCCGGCCGCACCGCCCGGCCAGCAGCCCCTACCCGGCCGCGGCAGCGGGGCCGGCACGGCCGAAAGGCCCGGCGGCGACGTCGCCCGTGGTGGCACACCACCCACGGCGGGCGGCGCAGGCAGCACCAGCGCCCGAACCGCGGCAGGGCCGGCACCCGTGGGAACCGCGGGTCGCGGCGGAGGGGACGACAAGGACCGTCGCCGGCCCGGCTACCTGCGCGAACCCGACCCGGAGGACACCTTCAGCGACCCACTGCCCAAGACCCCGCCACCGGTCATCGGCCACACCGACCAGACACCCCGGGGTGGAACGTGACGGTCGCACTGACCCTCCACACTCTCCTCGACGCGCTGGCGGTCGTCGGCTGCCACACGCCCCACGCGGTCTTCGCGGGCGGCGCCCGGTATGTGCCGCCGTCCGCGACAGCGCGGGTCGCGGCCGAGACCACCGTCGAACTCGCCGCAGCCGGACTTGTCGCGGGGACCCGGCTCACGCCCGAGTTCGAGGACGTCCTCCACGTGCTCGGCAAACCGCACACCGAGTACTTCGCGCACGTACGCGCTGGCGGGGAACAACACCACTCGCTCGTCGCCGCGCGCGGCAGGTCGGTCGTCGTCGCGGTCAGGACCGGAGAGCGAGTGCGCCTCGACACCGCCACCACACGCGACCTGCCCGGCCTTCTCGTGAGAAGCCTGCCGCAGTCCAGCGCCGCGATGTTCGAGCCGTTCCTCGTGCACACCCGCCGATCCGGCGAAAGCCCTGATTCCCTCGACGCCACCGGGGATCTCCGCCGCCTGCTCTCCCTGCCGGAACGCGGGATCGGCTACCTGCATGTCGCGCGGCGTCCCGGCCGCGGGCCACGGGTGGAGGCCGACGGCACCGTGTACTACCTCGACGCCGACCTGGGCAGGGTCGGCCTGCACCGCGAGTGCGACCGCGTCACCGTGTTCCCCGGCCGCCCCGACCTGCTCGCGGCCAAGGTGGCCGCCCTGCGCGCCACCCTGGCCTGAACCCGCTCACGACGTGATCGAGAAACCGCCCGCGCCCGCCCAGTCGAGCGCGAACGTCGGCGCGACACCGAGCAGGAGGGTCACCACGACGCCCAGCGTGATGGCCGCCGTGGTGAACGTGCCGGGCACGCTCACCGTGGGGCCGTCGTCCGCGGGCTTCGAGAAGTACATCAACACGACCACGCGCAGGTAGAAGAACGCCGCGACCGCGCTGAACACCAGCCCGATCACCACCAGCGGCGCCATCCCGTCGGACAGCGCGGCGGAGAACACCACGAACTTGCCGACGAACCCGCTGGTCAACGGAATCCCAGCGAGTGCGAAGAGCAGGAACGTGAACACCGCGGCCAGCACGGGGGAACGCTTCGCGAGCCCCGCCCACGCCGAAAGGTGAGTCGCCTCGCCGCTGCCGTCACGGACCAGCGAGATCACCCCGAACGCCGCCAGCGTCGTGAAACCGTACGCGAGCAGGTAGAACAGGGTGCCGGAGAGACCGGCGTCTGTCAGCGCCATCGTGCCAATGAGCAGGAACCCGGCGTGCGCCACGGAGGAGTAGGCAATCATGCGCTTGACGTCGGTCTGCGTGAGGCCCAGCACGGCGCCGATGAGCATCGACACGATGGCAACACCCCACAGCACACCGCGCCACTCCCAGTGGGTGGATTCGAAGGCGACCGTCAGCACCCGCAGCATCCCGCCGAACGCCGCGACCTTGGTGCAGGCGGCCATGAACGCGGTGACCGGGGTCGGCGCCCCCTGGTAGACGTCGGGGGTCCAGGCGTGGAACGGGCCGACCGACGCCTTGAACAACAGACCGACCATGAGGAGCCCGAGACCGGCGAACAGCAGCGTGTCGGAACGGTCGGTGCCCGCGGTGGCGTTCGCGATGTCCGAGAGCCGCACCGAACCGGCGTAGCCGTAGAGGAGTGCGAGGCCGTACAGGAAGATGGCGCTGGCGAAGGCACCGAGGAGGAAGTACTTCACCGCCGCTTCCTGTGACAGCAGCCGCCGCCGTCGCGCGAGCCCGCACATCAGGTACAGCGGGAGGCTCAGCACCTCCAGTGCCACGAACATGGTCAGCAGATCGTTGGCCGCCGTGAAGGCCATCATGCCGCCCAGTGCGAACAGCGTGAGCGGGAAGACCTCGGTGGACATCGACTCGGTCCTGGCCTGTTCCTTGTCCTGGAACGTGCCTGGGCTGATACCGGCTTCGGCCACGAAGGCGCCGCCTCGCTCCACCGTCCGGTCGGCGATCAACAGCAGCGCGGCGACGGTGAGGGCGAGCAGCGTGCCCCACAGGAACAGTGCGGGGGAATCGACGGCGAGTGTTCCGCTCAACGTCGTGGTGCCGTGCTCGGGAGCGTCCGGGATGTACAGCGCGAGCGCGACGCCCGCACCCGCGACAGCGAGCAGGCTCAACGAGACCTGCGCCGTCCACCGCCGGCGCTTCGGCAGGAACGCCTCGATCAGCACTCCGGCGCACGCCACACCGAGCACGATCACCAACGGCATGATGGCCGGGTAGTCGATGGCGGGTGCCTCGACCGGGCCCTGCTGGGCGAGATGAAGGTTCAACACGGCTGCATTACCTTTCCTGCACCGCTTGCAGTGTCGCTTCCACCGACGGTGTCACCGTGTCGAGCACCGGCTTCGGGTAGAGACCGAGGCCGATGATCAGCACGACGAGCGGTGCGAGCACCGCGATTTCCTTGCCGGAGAGGTCACGGATCGCCTTGCGAGTCGTGGTCTCGGTTCGTTCGGGGGCCACGGCCGTCGCCGTACCGCGCTCCCCGCTTCCCGCGCTCGCGGGCGTGGCACCGGATAGTGTTTCACCGGATACCTCGACGAGCGCGGCCCCGCGCACCGGACCCGTCATGATCCGCTGGTACAGCCAGAGCACGTACGCGGCGGCGAGCACCATGCCCACGGTGGCGATGGTGGCGTAGACCGGTTGTGTGTCGAAAGCGCCCAGCAGCACGAGGAACTCGCTGACGAACGAGTTCGTGCCCGGCAACGACAATGTGGACATTCCAGCCAGCAGCAGCATGCCGCCGAGGATCGGCGTGAGCTTGAACATGCCGCCGTAGTCGGAGATCCTCGTCGAACCGCCGCGCTGTGCGACGATGCCGATCACGAGGATGAGCATGCCCGTCGCGAGGCTGTGGTTGAGCATGTACGTCGCCGAACCAACGGTGGCCTGCGGCGTGAAAGCGAAGATTCCGAGTGCGATGAATCCGAAGTGGGCGATCGAAACGTAGGCCACGAACCGCTTCAGATCCTGCTGGCCCGCGGCGAGGATGGAGCCGTAGATCACGCCGAGGACGGCGAGCACCAGCACGAGCGGGGCGAGCTGCGCGCTCGCGTCGGGGAACATCGGGAGGCTGTAACGCAGGAACCCGAACGTGCCGACCTTGTCGAGTACACCGACCAGCAGCACCGTGACGGCGATCGGCGCCTGGCCTGCCGCGTCGGGAAGCCACGTGTGGAACGGCACGAGCGGCGCCTTGACGGCGAAGGCGAGGAAGAACCCGAGGAACAGCCAGATCTGTGTCTCAAGGGGTGCGTTGCTCACCACGGACACCAGCGTGGCCCAGTCGAACGTGCCCTCACCGAGTTCATCAACAGCCAGCACGTACGCCCCGATGGCGGAGGCGAGCATGATCAGGCCGCCGAGGAACGAGTAGAGGAAGAACTTGACGGCCGCGTACTGCCGCTTCGGACCGCCGTAGAAGCCGATGAGGAAGTACATCGGTACGAGCATGATCTCGAAGAGCACGTAGAACAGGAAGACGTCGGTCGCCGCGAACACGGCGATGGTGAGTGCCTCCTGCACCAGGATCAGCGAGAGGAACCCACCTGCCGAACGTCCCTCGGGCAAGCGGTCGGTGGAGTTCAGCAGACCGATCACCACCGGCACCAGCAGTGCGATCACCGCGATCATGACGAGCGCGATGCCGTCGATGCCGAACGAGAGGTGCACGCCCAGAGCGGGAATCCAGTCCACCGACGTGGCGAGCTGGATGCGGTCGCCGCCGGGGTCGTAGGCCAGCCAGGCCGGCACGATCAGCAGCAGCTCCACAACGGACACCGCGAGCGCTGCCAGTGTCGCCGCCCGGTCGTTGTTCCGCAGGCCGGCCACCACGAGGGCGCCTGCCAGCGGCAGGAGGATCAGGGCAATGAGCCAACTCATGAGAACCTCACCAACAGCAGTGCGGCGACGAGCAGGAACGACCCGCCGAGCATCGACAACGCATACGACCGCACGAACCCGGTCTGCATCCTGCGAAGGCGGCTGGACCCACCGCCGAATGCCGCGGCGAGCCCGTTCACCGCGCCGTCAACGCCGCGGTTGTCGAGGAACACCGCGAAGCGGGTGAGCCACAGCCCCGGCGTGGCGACGAGCGCCTCGTTGAGGGCGTTGCCGTACAGGTCCTTGCGGGCGGCGCGGACGGGCCAGGCCACGTTCTCCGGCCGCTCGACCGGGGTCGGCCGCCTGCCGAACAACATCCACGCGAGCAGCACACCGAGCGCCGAGAGGCCCACGGTCAACCACGGCACGAGTGCGTGCGGGAGTACGCCGTGCTCGGGCTCGGCCAGCGCACCCACCGAGGGAACGAGGAACTCGGTCAGCGTGTCGCCCGCCATCAACAGGAAGCCCGCGGCGACGGAGCCGACCGACAGCACGATCATCGGCACGGTCATCACCGGTGGCGACTCGTGCGGGTGGAACTGCCTTCCGTCGGCCGACGTCGTCTCCCGCCAGCGTTGGCTGCCGAAGAACGTCAGCAGCACCAGCCGGGTCATGTAGAAGCCGGTGATGCCTGCCGCGAGCAGCGCCGCGCCGCCGAACACCCAGCCGCGCCAGCCTTCCTGCCCGAACGCCGCCTCGATGATGGCGTCCTTCGTCCAGTACCCGGAGAGGAAGGGGAAACCGATGATCGCGAGGTAACCGAGGCCGAAGGTGGCCGCCGTGATCGGCATCTTCTTCGCGAGGCCACCGAACTTGCGCATATCGACCTCGTCGTTCATGGCATGCATGACCGACCCCGCACCGAGGAACAGTCCCGCCTTGAAAAAGCCGTGCGTGAGCAGGTGGGCGATGCCGAGTGCGTATCCCATCGGCCCGAGACCGACGGCCAGCATCATGTACCCGATCTGGCTCACGGTCGAATAGGCGAGCACCTTCTTGATGTCGTCGTAGGCACAACCGATGATCGCCCCGAGGAGAAGGGTGAACGCACCGACGATGGTGACGACCAGCCTCCCGTCCTCGGTGAGGTTGTAGATCGGCGAGGAGCGGGCGATGAGGTACACACCTGCGGTGACCATCGTGGCCGCGTGGATCAGGGCCGAAACCGGGGTCGGACCCTCCATCGCGTCGGGCAACCACGCCTGGAGCGGGAACTGACCCGACTTGCCGCACGCCCCGAGCAGGAGCAGCAGCGCGATCGCGGTGATCACGCCGGGCGAGAGGTCACCGATGCCCGCGAACACCTCGGCGTAGTTCGTGCTGCCGATGTGCTTGAACATCAAGAAGATCGCCAGCGCGAGCCCGACGTCACCGACGCGGTTCATCAGGAACGCCTTCTTCGCGGCTGTGGCCGCCGAAGGCCGGTCCTGGTACCAGCCGATCAGCAGGTACGAAGCGAGGCCGACACCTTCCCAGCCCAGGTACAGCATCACGAAGCTGTTGCCGAGCACCAGCACCAGCATCGAGGCGACGAAGAGGTTGAGGTAGCCGAAGAAGCGACGCCGCGAGGCGTCGTTCGACATGTAGCCGATCGAGTAGATGTGGATCAGCGCGCCCACACCCGTGATCAGCAGGACGAACGTCACCGAGAGCGGATCGATGCGCAGTCCGAAATCGACCTGCAACGACTCGACGGGAATCCACGAGTAGACCGTCGTGTCAGCGGCCTCGGACAGTGACTCGCCGAAGAACAGCGCCAAGCCGTAGACGAACGACGCGATGACCGTCGCGCAGCCCAGCAGGTGCCCCCATGCGTTGGTGCGGTTACCACCGACCAACAGGACGAGGGCGCCGAGCGCGGGGAACGCGACCAGCAGCCACGATTGAGCGATCAAGGTAGTTCCCTGTGGTTGGAGGCTAGTACTTCAGCAGGTTGGAGTCATCGACCGAGGCGGAACGCCGGGTCCTGAAGATCGACATGATGATCGCCAGACCGACCACGACCTCGGCCGCGGCCACGACCATCACGAAGAACGCCATCACCTGACCGTCGATCGAGCCGTTGATCCTGGAGAAGGTCACCAGCGATAGGTTCACAGCGTTCAGCATCAACTCGATGCACATGAACACCACGACGGCGTTGCGGCGCACGAGGACGCCGACGGCGCCGATCGTGAACAGCAGAGCCGACAGAAGCAGGTAGTACGTGGGGCTCACTTGTCCTCCCCCTCGTCGGAGCCTGCGCCGGTCTCACTCGCGGTGCCTTGACCGACGAGAGCCTTCGCGCCCGGTTCGCCCTTCTTCCCCTCGACCTGCTCGCGGTGCGCCTGCAACCGCGCCGTCGGAGTGGCCTCGATGAGTTCGGAGAGCGACTCCGGCGCCACCGAGCCGTCGGGCAACAGCGCGGGTGTGGCCACCGAGCTGGACGTCGCGAACACGCCGGGACCGGGCTTCGGGGAAGGCCGTTCGTACTCGCCCCTGAACCGTGCGACGACCAGTTCGCGCTGGCTGCGCTTGCCGCCCTTCATGTGGCGGGTGGTGAACGACAGCACCATGCCCGCCATCGCGGCGGTGATCAGCAGTGCTGCCGTCAGCTCGAACGGGAACAGATAGTCGGTGAAGATCAGGCGGCCGAGGCCTGCCGCGCCACCACCCGCGTCACTCCACGGGTCGAGCGGAGCCGCAGGCGTGACGTCCGCGACCGCGCGGGCCAGCGTGGCGGCGAGGAGCACGGCGACGCCGATGCCGACGAGGCCGGCCATCAGGCGTTGCCCTCGCAGCACCTCGACCACCGAGTCGGACGACTCGCGCCCCACCAGCATGAGCACGAACAGGAACAGCATCATGATCGCGCCGGTGTAGACGATGATCTGGGTGAATCCCAGGAACTGCGCCTGCTGGGTCAGGTAGAGCAACCCGAGCGAGAGCATCGTCAGTACGAGCCACAACGCGGAGTGCACCGCGTTGCGGGCGAAGACCATGCCCAGCGCGCCTGCCAACGCGATGGGGCCGAGGATCCAGAACGCGACCGCCTCACCCGTTGACACGCTCGCGCCTGCCTCGGCCTGCGCGACGATCACGCCGTTCAGCGGCGTCGTCAGCGCCGTCAGAGTCATCCCGGTCATGCCGGTCATCACACTGCCTTCTCTCCGGACGTCTCGACCGCCTCGCCGGAGGGCACACCGCGCTGCCGGGCCAGCTCGGGTCCCCTGACGTAGTAGTCCTGCTCGTCGTCACCCAGCCGCATGGGGTGCGGCGGCTGTTCCATGCCCGGCAGCAACGGCGCGAGCAGATCCTCCTTCGTGTAGATCAGCTTCTGCCGGTCGTCGTCGGCCAGCTCATAGAAGTTGATCATCGTGAGGGATCGGGTCGGGCACGCCTCGACGCACAGGCCGCAGCCGATGCACCGCAGGTAGTTGATCTGGTAGTCCTTCCCGTACCGCTCACCGGGCGAGTAGCGGGCCTCGTCGGTGTTGTCCCCGCCCTCGACGAAGATCGCGTCGGCGGGGCACGCCCAGGCACACAGCTCGCAGCCGACGCATTTCTCAAGCCCGTCGGGATGCCGGTTGAGCTGGTGGCGGCCGTGGTATCGCGGCGCGGCAGGCGCTCCGATCTCCGGGTACTCCTCCGTCGCCACCTTCTTGAACATCATCGAGAAGGTGACGCCGAAGCCCTTCAGCGGATCAAACATCCCCATCGGCGTTCTCCTTACCTGAGGTGACCGCAGCCGGTTCGGACTGGCCGCTGGGCTCCTGCTCCCCGTGCTCCCCCGCCTTGCCCGCATCGACGGCTTGCCGCGAGGACCGCTGCTTCGCCTTGAGCGCCTTCTGCCGGGGCGTCGTCTTCGGGACGGCGAGGTCGAGCGGCGGCAACGGGTAGTCGCTTCCGGTGACGGGCACCGAGTCCGACTCGGGAACCTGCTTCTCCGGCAGCAGCAGCGTCAGCAGCACGAGGACGGCGATGATGATGGCGCCGACGACGAGAATCTGTCCCGTCGAGACGTTCCCGTCGGTGCGCAGCGCCCTGATCGCGGAGATGACCAGGATCCACACCAGCCCGACCGGGATGAGCACCTTCCAGCCGAGCTTCATGAACTGGTCGTAGCGGAACCTCGGCAGCGTTCCCCGCAGCCAGATGAAGCCGAACAGCAGGACGAACATCTTGCCGAAGAACCACAGCACCGGCCACCAGCCCTGGTTGAGCGGTGAGTCGAGGCCGACGAACGGGAACATCCACCCGCCGAGGAACAGCGTGGTCGCGAACGCCGAGACGATGACCATGTTGGTGTACTCGGCGAGGAAGAACATCGCGAACTTCATCGAGCTGTACTCGGTGTGGAAGCCACCGACCAGCTCGGACTCCGCCTCGGGAAGGTCGAACGGCGCGCGGTTGGTCTCCCCGACCATCGAGATCAGGTAGATGACGAAACTCGGCAGCAGCAGGTAGAAGTACCAGCCGCTCGCCTGAGCGTCCACGATCTCGCCGGTGGAGAGCGACTGCGCGTACAGCGCCACGCCGACGATCGAAAGGCCCATCGCGATCTCGTAGGAGATCACCTGTGCCGCCGAGCGGAGGCCACCCAGCAGCGGGTACGGCGACCCTGACGACCACCCCGCGAGCACGATGCCGTACACACCGACGGACGCGCCCGCGAGGATGAGCAGCACGCTGACGGGCAGCTCGATCAGCTGCAACACGGTGCGCTCGCCGAAGATCGTCACCTCGGGCCCGAACGGGATCGCCGCGAGCCCGATCAGTGCGGGCACCACCACGATCACCGGCGCGAGGAAGTAGACCTTGCGGTCGGCCGTGTCAGGGATGATCTGTTCCTTGAACGGCAGCTTGATCGCGTCGGCGAACGACTGGAACCAGCCACCGGGGCCGACGCGGTTGGGCCCCGGTCGATTCTGCATCCGACCGATGATCTTGCGCTCGCCGACGATGAGGAACACCGTCAGGATCGGGCCGATCAGCAGGACGACGACGGCCTTCATCAGGATCAACCACAGCGGGTCATCCGCCAGCAGTTCCGCCCTCGTCATCGGCTCCTGTGCCTGCGCGAGGAAGGGAACCATCGAGGTCGCTGGGCTCACCGTTCACCTCCGGCAGCGATCGAGACCACGGCGCCGTGCCCCGCACCGAGCGTGGCGCGGAGCGTGGAACCCGGCGAGTTGCCCGGAAGCCACACGACACCGTCGGGGAGGTCGGCGACCTCGAAGGGCAGCGTGATCGAGCCACGACTGGTGGACACCGTCACCGTGGGCGATTCGCCGAGTGACGCCGCCATGGCCTTGGAGATCTTGGCGACCACCCGCCGCGCGGTGCCCGCGAGGTGCGGCTCGTCCCTCTGGAGCGCGCCCTCGTCGAGCAACTGCCGCCACGTCGCCAGCAGTGCCTGTCCCTCTCCGACCTTCGGAACCGGCGCGCTGGGGACGTCCGGCGCCGCAGGCCGGTGACCGCGATCGAGGCCGTCGATGCTCCGTGCGAAGTCGCCGGCCGCAGCGGTGGGTGTCTGGGTGAAGAGGTCGGCGTCCATCTCGACGGCGAGCGTGTCGAGGACACGGCAGTCGGGCAGCGCCCCTGTGCCGTCGAGCGTCACCGAGAACTCGCGCCTGCGGCCCTCCCAGTTGACGAAGCTGCCCGGCTTCTCGTCAACGGGGGCGATGGGCAGCACCACGTCGGCGTGGTCGGTGACCTCGCTGCGCAGCAGTTCGAGGCTGACCACGAACCCGCAGCGCCGCACCGCTTCGAGCGCCAGTCCGGGGTCGGGGAGGTCGGACAGCTCGACCCCGCCGACGAGAAGTGCGTCGAGATCGCCGTTGCGGGCGGCGGTCAGGATTCCGGTGGTGTCCCTGCCCGCAACGGACGGCAGCGATCCCGCTTCGAGATTCCACGCCCGCTCCAGCGCCGCGCGGGCCTCCGCGTCGGTGACGGCGGCACCGCCGGGCAGCAGGTTCGGCAGAGCACCGGCGTCGATCGCCCCGCGCTCGCCCGCCCTGCGCGGCACCCACGCGATCGGCGCTCCCGTGCGTTCGGAGAGCCGGTGGAGCGCGGAGTAGAGGCCGGGCACCTCGGCCGCCCTCTCCCCGACGAGCACCACCGAGCCCTCGGCACGCAGCAGCTCATCGACGTCGCTCGCGTGCTCGGCGAGCCCGTCCACCGCCTCGGCCTCGGCACCGGGAACGCAGGCGAGGAGCTCCCCGAAAGTCCTTCGGACGGCCGGGGTAGTCCACTGACCGATGTGGACGACCTTCGTGCCGTTCTTGCGTGCGCCCTTGCGCAGCCGCAGGAACAGCACGGGCGCTTCCTCCTCCGGCTCGAACGCCACGCACAGCACCAGCGGCGCCGTTTCGAGCTGGCCGAACGTGACGCCGGTGTCCGGTGTGGTTCCGACGACGTGGGAGGCGAGGAAGTCCAGCTCCTCAGGAGAGTGCGCCCTCGCCCTGAAGTCGATGTCGTTGGTCCGCAACGCCATCCTGGCGAACTTGCTGTAGGCGTAGGCGTCCTCGACTGTCAGCCTGCCGCCGGGCAGCACTCCTGCGCCACGGCCGTCGCGGGCCTTCGCCAGTCCCTCCGCCGCCACGCGCAGTGCCTGTGTCCACGACGTCCGCTCCAGCTCCCCTGTCTCGGGGTTGCGCACGAGCGGGTGGCGGATGCGGTCGGCCGCACCCGCGTACCGGAAGGCGAAGCGGCCCTTGTCGCAGAGCCATTCCTCGTTGACCTCGGGGTCGTCACCGGCGAGGCGGCGCATCACCTTGCCGCGCCGGAAGTCAGTCCGCATCGCGCAGCCCACCGAGCAGTGCTCGCACACGCTCGGCGACGACACGAGGTCGAACGGCCGCGAGCGGAACCGGTACTGAGCGCTGGTCAGCGCGCCGACGGGGCAGATCTGGATGGTGTTGCCGGAGAAGTACGACTGGAACGGCGTCCCGCTGCTGGTGCGGGAAGCGAGATCAAGAACGTCGGCCGTCTCCGAGGTCCCGATCTGTTGCTGCGCACCGCGTTCGAGCAGTTCGATGAACGGGTCGCCCGCGATCTGGGCCGAGAAGCGCGTGCACCGCTGGCACAGCACGCACCGCTCGCGGTCGAGCAGCACCTGCGTGGAGATCGGCAGCGGTTTCGGGAACGTGCGCTTGCGGTCGCGGAAGCGGGATTCGGCCCTCCCGTGGGCCATCGCCTGGTTCTGCAAAGGGCACTCGCCGCCCTTGTCGCAGATCGGGCAGTCCAGCGGGTGATTGATGAGCAGCAGCTCCATCACACCCTGCTGTGCCTTGTCCGCGACGGGCGAGGTCCGCTGGGTCTTCACGACCATGCCGTCCGCGACGGTCATCGTGCACGAAGCCTGCGGCTTCGGCATGGGGCGGCCGTTCATCTCGACCTCGACGAGGCATTGCCTGCACGCGCCTGCGGGGTCGAGCAGCGGGTGGTCGCAGAACCGGGGGATGACAGTGCCCAGCCGCTCGGCGGTGCGGATCAGCAACTCGCCCTTGGGGGCGATGACCTCTTCACCGTCGATGGTGAGCTTGACGTGGCCCTCCGGAACCGGTGTCTCGTCCGAGGCCGCCTCGGGTGCGATGGTCATGATGCTCCCACCAATTCGGGCGAGTGCGCCCGGTTCTTCTCACACAGTTCGACGAACTCGTCGCGGAAGTACTTGATGGCGCTGGTGATGGGGCTCGTGGCACCGTCGCCGAGCGCGCAGAACGAGCGGCCGAGGATGTTGTCGCAGATGTCGAGCAACGTGTCGATGTCCTCGGTGGTGCCGTGGCCGTCCACCATGCGTTCGAGGATCTGCGCCAGCCAGTAGGTGCCCTCCCTGCACGGGGTGCACTTGCCGCAGGACTCGTGCTCGTAGAACTGGGTCCACTTCATCACGGCCCACGGCACGGACACGGTCTCGTTGAACACCTGTACGGCCGTGGTTCCGAGCATCGACCCCGCCTCGGCCGCGCCCTCGAAGTCCAGTGGCACGTCGAGGTGTTCGGCCGTGAACAACGGCGTCGAAGAACCACCCGGCGTCCAGAACTTCAGCGGGATACCGTCCTTCATGCCGCCGGCCATCTCCAGCAGCTGACGCAGCGTGGTGCCGAGTGGCGCCTCGTACTGACCCGGCTTCTCCACGTGGCCGGAGATCGAGTAGATCTTCGGGCCGGGCGACTTCTCGGTGCCCATCTGCCGGAACCAGTCGGCCCCACCGTTGACGATGTAGGGAACACTGGCGATGGTCTCGACGTTGTTCACCGTGGTGGGTGCGGCGTAGAGGCCCGCTGCCGCGGGGAAGGGCGGCTTCAGCCTCGGCTGGCCACGGCGGCCTTCCAGCGAGTCGAGCAGCGCCGTCTCCTCACCACAGATGTAGGCGCCAGCACCCGCGTGCACAGTGATGTCGAGGTCGAACCCTGAGCCGAGGATGTTCTTGCCGAGGTACCCCGCCTTGTACGCCTCGCGCACAGCCGCGTTGAGCCTGCGGATCGGGTGCAGTGCCTCGCCACGCACGTAGATGAAGCAGCGATGCGACCGCATGGCGTAGGAGGCGATGACACAACCCTCGATGAGCGAGTGAGGGTCGGCCATCATCAGCGGGATGTCCTTGCAGGTACCCGGTTCCCCCTCGTCGGCGTTGATCACGAGGTAGTGGGGCTTGTCCTCGTTCGGCGGCATGAACGACCACTTCACGCCTGCCGGGAATCCCGCACCGCCACGGCCACGCAGGCCCGCGGCCTTGACGAGCTCCACGAGTTGTTCCGGCGTTCCGGACAGCGCCTTGCGAAGGGCCGTGTAGCCCTCCAGCTTCTCGTACGTCGCCAGACGCCACGACTGCGGTGAGAGCCACCGCTTCGTCAGAACCGGCGTCAACGGATCGGCTGTCATTTCTGAACCTCCCACTGCGGGACACTCTCCCCTACTGCGGCAGAAGCACCTGCCGCAGCGGGGGCCGACCCCGGTCGGCTCCACGAACGCGACAAACCAGCGTCGTTCATTTCGCCTCCACCTCCCACTGCGGGACACCCGCACCCGGTCGGCTCCACGAACGCGACAAACCAGCGTCGTTCATTTCGCCTCCACCTCCCACTGCGGGACACCCGCACCCGGTCGGCTCCACGAACGCGACAAACCAGCGTCGTTCATTTCGCCTCCACCTCCGGCAACGGGGCGTTCTCCGGCATCACCGGCGCCGTCCAACCGCGATCCGCCGCGAGCTGCGCTCCCCGCAGCGTCTCGACCGCCTGTGATGGAGCGTCCACATCGGAGCGGAACACGTCCTCCTCCTCGGGGAAGAACCCGGCGAGCTGGCGTTCCACGGACTTGAAGTCGGTCAGCGGCGCGCCTCGTGTCGGCTGCGGCTTCTCGCCCCTGCGCAGCGCATCGACGAGTTCGACGGCCTTCTCCGGCGTCTGGTTGTCGAAGTACTCGTAGTTCACCTGGATGACGGGGCCGAGATCGCAGGCAGCGAGGCATTCCGCGTGTTCGAGCGTGATGGAACCGGGTTCGCCCGGCTCGCCCGCGGTCTCCTCGTGGCCGAGCGGCTTGCCGTCCTCACCGAGGTGCTCCGACAGTCGCTTGTAGATGTCGTCACCGCCGAGCACGGCGCACAACGTGTTGGTGCACACGCTCACGAGATGCTGCCCGCACGGCCTGCGCTTGTACATCGTGTAGAAGGTGGCGACCGCGCTGACCTCGGCCTCCGTGAGGTCGAGCTGCCTCGCGCAGAACGCGATGCCCTCCTGGCTCACGTAACCCTGTACCGACTGCACGAGGTGCAGCATCGGCAGCAGCGCCGAACGCGACTGCGGGTAGCGCGCGGCGAGTTCACCCGCCTTCGCCTCGATCTCCGGGCCGAACTCCTCGGCGACCGAAGGCTGTGTCGGCGGCGATGTCACCTCATCGGCGACCGGCGAGATCGCCTTGACGTCCACGTCGGGCGACGCGGCGGCGTAGGTCCTCTCGGCAGGCCGCGAACCTGGCCGCGGTGTCTCCGAAGGCTGTTGCGACGGTGTGGTCATCGGTCCACTCCCCCCATCACCGGGTCGATCGAGGCGATGGCCGCGATGACGTCGGCGACGAGGCCGCCTTCCGCCATGGCAGGCATCGCTTGCAGGTTCACGAAGCTCGGTTCCCTGACGTGTACCCGCAGCGGCCGTGTTCCGCCGTCGGAGACAAGGTGGAAGCCGAGTTCGCCTCGCGGTGATTCCACGGGGCTGTACACCTGGCCCGGCGGGACCCGGAAGCCCTCGGTGACCAGCTTGAAGTGGTGGATGAGCGACTCCATCGACTGCCCCATGATCTTGCGGACGTGTTCGAGGGAGTTGCCCATGCCGTCGCTGGAGATCGACAACTGGGCTGGCCACGCGATCTTGCGGTCCTCCACCATCACGGGGCCGGGTTCCAGCATGGTCAGCACCTGCCGGACGATGCGAAGCGACTGGTGCATCTCCTCGACCCGCAGCAGGTAGCGGGCCCAGCAGTCGGCGTCGGTTGAGGTGGGCACCTCGAACTCGATCTCGTCGTAGCCTGAGTACGGCTCCACCTTGCGCAGGTCCCACGGAATGCCCGCCGACCGGAGCACCGGTCCCGTGACGCCCAGCGCGAGGCAGGCGTCCAGCGGCAGGAATCCCACGCCCTTGAGCCTGTTGCGCCAGATCGGCTGCCCTGTGAACAGCTTGTCGTACAGCGGGAGGCGTTTGTCCATCACCTTGCAGAACTCGGTGACCTTCTCGTGGAAGTCCTCCGGCATGTCCTGCGCGAGCCCTCCAGGCCGGATGAACGCGTGGTTCATGCGCAGACCCGTCAGGTGTTCGAGCAGGTGCAGTACCTCTTCGCGCTCACGGAACCCGAGCGTCATCGCCGTTGTGGCGCCGAGTTCCATGCCTCCGGTGGCGATGTAGACGAGGTGGGAGGCGATGCGGTTCAGCTCCATGAGCATGATCCGCAGAAGTTGCGCGCGGCGGGGAACCTCGATGCCGAGGAGCTTCTCCACCGCCATGCAGTAGCCCATCTCGTTGAACAGCGGCGAGAGGTAGTCCATGCGGGTCACGAATGTGACGCCCTGGGTCCACGTCCGGTATTCGCAGTTCTTCTCGATGCCGGTGTGGAGGTAGCCGATCACCGAACGGAGCTGGGTGACGGTCTCGCCCTCCATCTCCAGTACGAGGCGAAGCACACCGTGCGTCGAAGGGTGCTGCGGCCCCATGTTGATGACCATGCGCTCGGCATGGGTGGCGTCGGAGAGGACGTCGTCCCAGTCGCCGCCCGAGACCGTGTAGACCCGGCCTTCCGTGGTCTCGCGGTGCTCGGCGTAAGGGGCGCTTTCGCTGCCCTCGGCCGTGGTGTCGGTGCCTGTGCTCGCCTCGGCGATGCGGTCGCTCGTGGTCATGAGTAAGACCTCCGCGTGTCGGGCGGCGGGATTTCCGCGCCCTTGTACTCCACCGGGATTCCGCCGAGTGGATAGTCCTTGCGCTGCGGGTGGCCGTCCCAGTCGTCGGGCATGAGAATGCGCGTCAGCGCCGGGTGCCCGTCGTAGACGATCCCGAACATGTCGTAGGCCTCCCGCTCGTGCCAGTCGGCCGTCGGGTAGACCTCCACGACGGACGGCACGTGCGGGTCGTCGATGTCCAGCGAGACCTCGAGGCGGATGCGGCGCCGGTAGGTCATCGACAGCAGGTGGTACACGGAGTGCAGCCGTTGGGGGACCTCGGGGCCGTAGTCCACACCGGACACAGAGACGCACAACTCGAATCGCAGGCCCGCGTCGTCGCGCAGCGTGCGGCAGAGTTCGACGAGGTGCTCGCGCCGGACGTAAAACGTGATCTCCCCGCGGTCGATGGTGACCTGCTGGATCGCCTCGGCCGGAATTCCGTTGTCCGACATCGCCGCGAAGAACTCGTCGGCGAAGTCGTCGAACCAGCCGCCGTAGGGCCGTTCGGCAGGAGGCGGTGAGTACGCGGGGAGCGCAAGACCGCCGTACCCCGAGGTGTCGCCGCTGCCCGACACTCCGAACATGCCGTGGCGCTGCCGTCCCGCCACCACCGGCGCGGCCGGCCGCGCCGGCTCGGAACCTTGAGGGCGAAGGCCGTTCTCGCTGCGCTCGGCACTCGACAGCTCGCCGCCGGTCTCTGGCTTCTCGTCAGGCATGCCCATCACTTCTTCGCGTACTTGATCGAAGACGGGATGATCTCCGTCTGCTTCCCGCTCTCGGCACGCAATGCCGCCCGCCTCGGCCCCATCGGCTCGTCCTGGATCTTGGCGTGCAGCTTGAGGATCGCGTCGAGCAGCATTTCCGGCCTCGGCGGGCAGCCGGGCAGGTACATATCGACCGGAACGATGTGGTCAACGCCCTGCACCACGGCGTAGTTGTTGAACATCCCTCCCGAGGACGCGCACACGCCCATGGCGAGCACCCACTTCGGCTCGGCCATCTGGTCGTAGATCTGCCGCAGCACCGGGGCCATTTTCTGCGTGACCCTCCCCGCGACGATCATGAGATCGGCCTGCCTCGGCGTCGCGCTGAACCGCTCCATGCCGAACCGCGCGATGTCGTAGCGCGATCCGCCCGTCGTCATCATCTCGATCGCACAGCAGGCGAGACCGAACGTGGCAGGCCACAGCGAGTTCTTGCGCGCCCAGTTGACCACGCCTTCCAGCGTCGTCAGCAGGATTCCGTTGGGGAGTTTCTCTTCGAGACCCATGGTTCGATCAGTTCCAATCCAGCCCGCCGCGCCGCCACACGTAGATGTCGGCGATGAAGAACGTCGCGATGAACACCGAGACGGCCGCGACTCCCCACAACCCCAGGAAGTCGGCCGAGACGGCGTAGGGGAAGAGGAACACCATCTCGATGTCGAAGAGGATGAACAGCATCGCCGTCACGTAGTAGGCGATGGGCATCCGGCCTGCGCCGACGAGCGGCTGGGGGGACGGTTCGATACCGCACTCGTACGCGGACAGCTTGGCCTTGTTGTACCGGCTCGGCCCGAGCAATGGTCCAAGTAGGACGGAGAAGAGCGCGAATGCGAGCGCGAGCCCGAACAGCAACACGAGCGGCAGGAAAACGCCGAGGCCGGAATCCGCGCTCTCCTGCGCCAGAACCTCCACCGCGGACACCGAGGAGATCACTGCGGCACCATCCTTTCACGCGCCGCTGCGTAACGGACATGGTTCGACAACTGTCTTGCCGTGGCGAGACTCTAGGCGACCTTCACCACACCGCTGCGGGTAAGGACCGCCTTACTTTGTGTTCTCGACCACCTCTGTCACGAACGGCGCAACCAACGCGGCTTGTGAAACAGTTCACAAACTCGCCTGCGCGGTTGTGAAGCCCTTCACAAAACATGGGTGCAGTGTAAGACGCAACTCACACCTTGTCGCTAGCCCCCGGCGCAACCAGTTACCCGCCTGCGACGTTCAGGGCGCGCCCGGCCCCCTGAGGCTCTCGCGCGGGCACCCTGCGTGACCTGGGTAGAAACCCGGGGGACACAGCCGAGGACGCTTAAGAGTACGCGCGTACTGTGATGTTTCCCACTGACCAGGCGGACGGTCAGCGCGGCGAAGGCGTGATGCGCGCCAGCGTCGCGACGAGGCGATCGACGACGTCGCCGCCCTTCGGGTCGTAGCACCCGGAGAGCCCCTTGAACACCAGCGGGATCAGGGGACTCACCCGCAGCCCGTACTTCGTGGCCGCGCGCATGACCTTCGGGTTGCCGATGGCCTTGGCGAAGAGGTTGCCGAGGCGGTAATAGCCGCCCATCAGGTCGGCAACCGCGCGTGGGTAGCCGCGCAGCGCGCGTTCGCGAGACGGCCCCTCGGGACGGGCGAGAGCTTGCACCACGTGTTCGGCGGCCACCTTCGCCGACTCCATCGCCGCCGCGATTCCCTCGCCGTTGAAGGGGCTCACCATGCCGCCCGCGTCGCCGAGCAGCAGCAGCCCGTCGCGATAGTGCGGCGTGCGGTTGAAGCCCATCGGGATACCGGCGCCGCCGATACGCCCCACGGCGTTCTCCTCGCGGTAGCCCCATTCCTCCGGCGTCGAGTCGAGCCACGACCGCAGCAACGCGCGGTAGTCGATGTTGCGGAACGACTTCGACGTGGAGAGCATCCCCAATCCCACGTTCACCGTGCCGTCGCCGAGCGGGAACGCCCAGCCGTAACCGGGAAGCAGCGTGGGGTCGCGAGGGTCGCTGCGGTCCCACAGTTCGAGGTGGCCCTCGATGTAGGCGTCGTCGTGCCGGGGGCTGCGGTAGTAGCGGCGCACCGCGACGCCCATCGGCCTGCTGTCGTCCTTCTGGATGCCCACGGACAGAGCGAGGCGCGCAGACACGCCGTCGCACGCCAGCACCAGCGGTGCGCGGTAGGAGACCGGTGTCCGCTCGGGGCCTTGCCGCGCCTCGACACCGACGACGCGCCCGGTGCGCTCGTCGGTGATCGCGCCGGTGACGGTGGTGCGTTCGAAAAGCCGCGCGCCCGACTTCACGGCGGTTCTGGCGAGCAGGTCGTCGAAGTCCTGGCGCGTGCGCGCCACCCCGTAAGGCGGGTACGCCGTGAGATCGGGCCAGTCCAGTTCGAGGGTCAGCTCGCCGGTGAGGATGCGCAGCCCCCTGCTGTGGACCCAGCCCGCTTCCCTGCTGGTGTCGATGCCGAGGTCGATGAGCTGCTTCACGCCACGCGGCGTGAGTCCGTCACCACACACCTTCTCGCGCGGGAAACTCGTCTTCTCCAGCAGGAGCACATCGACGCCCGCGCGGGCGAGATAGGTGGCCGCGGTGGAGCCCGCAGGGCCCGCACCGACGACGATGACCTCGGCGTCGTGAGTCATGCGGTGAGTCTACGAGCCGCCGGATCGTCACCTGGCTTCCACGCACGGTGAATGGCCACAGCGCCGAACATGAGGTTCATCCACTCGACGCCGCGCCAGCCGGAGTCGGCGATGATCTCGGCGAGCCTGCGCTGGTTGGGCCAGGTCAGCGCCGACTCGAACAGATAGACGTAGGCGTCCGGGTTCGACGACACCCTCCTGCCGACCCAGGTGAGCAGGGGCAGCATCACCTTGCGGTAGACGAAGCGGATCGGCGGGAACGTCGGCGTGGACATCTCGCACACCACGAGCCTTCCGCCCGGCTTCACGACGCGGGCGATCTCGACGAGCGCGGCCTTGGTGTCCACGAAGTTCCTGATACCGAACGAGATCGTGACGGCGTCGAAGGAGGAGTCGGCGAACGGCAGCCGCAGCGCGTCGGCCGCCACTTTCGGCACCTTGCGGTGAGACCCGCCTCTGAGCATGCCGAGCGAGAAGTCGGCGGCGACACACCACGCGCCACTGCGTGAGTACTCCTCGGTGGACACGCCGGTTCCCGCGGCCAGGTCGAGCACCTTCTCGCCGGGGCGGGCGTCGAGCACCCTGCCCGTGATGAAGCGCCATCGGCGGTCGAAGCCGAACGTCATCACGGAGTTGGTGCGGTCGTAGCGCTTCCCGACGTCGTCGAACATCGCCGCGACGTCGGCTGGGTCCTTGTCCAGGCTCGCTCTGGCCATGCCGGGAGTCTAGTCGTGCTGTGTTCGCCTTCCGTTCGCCTCGACCCCGCACCCTTTCCGTTCGCCGATGCCGAGCAGGCGCGGCGGCCTCCCCGAGGACCGGAAAGGGCAGGTGCGAGCCTTCCTTTCCGGCGCACGTCAGATATCAAGGTTCACGCAGGTCGCGCCGGGTCGTCACCTCGGTGTCGCGTTGCCGACACCAGCACGGGCCACACTGGACCGGCATGGCACTCCTGTCGTCAGCGTCCACGCGGCCCGTCGAGCCCGGTCTCGTGTCCCGCGCACTGGACGTCGCCGCGCGTCTCGCCGACGATGCGAACGACGTCATCGCGGCTACGGCGGGGAGCGCGGCGAGAACCGGCGGCGGAGCCTCGCCGTTCGAGTGGGTTCGCGACACGGACGCCACCCTCGAACGGCACACCCGGCGGGTACTCGCGACCGAGTTCCCCGGCATCCCCGTGCTGGGGCGCGGCACCACGGCCGCGAAGGACAGCACCGCGCCCTACCGCTGGCTGGTCGCACCGGTGGAAGGCGCGGCGAACTACGTCGCCGGGCTGCCCTGGTACGCCTACAGCCTCGCGTTGATGGACGACTCAGGGCCGGTGGTCGGTGTGGTCGCCGATCCGTGCGGCGGCCAGACGTACGCGGCCGCCCGTGGTCTCGGGGTTCGCACGGACGACGGTCCCGTACGCACCCAGCACCGCCACGCTCCGGAGGGAGCGATCGTGTGCGTGGAGCCGGTGGCGGAACTGCCGTGGCCCGGCATGACCCGGTTCGCCCTGCGCGCCACGGCGGCCGGAGCACGGGTGCGGGTGCTGGGTTCGGCGGCGCTATCGGTGACGCAGGTGGCGCTGGGCAGGGCGGGGGCGGCGATCCTGCCGAGCTACAGCGAGTCGGAGGTCGCGGGAGCACTGGCGCTGGCCGTCGAGGCGGCCGCCGTGGTGGCGGAGAGCGACAGCGGGCTTCCGGAGGGCTCCCTGCTGGTTTGCGCTCCCGCGCTGGCGCCGACACTGCTGTCGTGGCTGCGCGACTGAGCGTCGTTCGCGTCTATTCCGCCCTGCCGGAAAGTCAGGCGACGACCGGGGTCGCGATTCTCGCGCGAAGGCGCGACCGCAGGCCCCACAGCAACGGTGCGGCGACCAGCCACGTGAACAGCAGCGTCGTGGTCACGGGGAGCAGGGTGAGCAGCCACGTCCGCTCCGCCACCTTGGCCAGTGCGGGATCGGTGGTGTCGTACTCGATACGGACGAGTTGTCCCTCGGTGAGGCCGTCCGGGTAGAGCACCCCGTTCTCGGGGCTGTGCGACACGCCGTCGGGCGTCTCGTACCTGATGAGCGTGCGGTCGAACGTCGTCTGCTCGACGAGCGCCGTCGCCGTGCCGTGGTGCTCGGCGATCACCTGGTCGTTCCGGAAGGCACCCAGCACGAGCACGACGCCGAGCAACGTGATCACCGACGCGACCCCGAGCACGCCGAGGAAACCGAGTCTCAGCGCGTGGTCGCGCCGCGACTCGGGTGCCTGCGCTGTCCTGACGAGCCCGGGGCCGACGATGTTCACCTCGCGAGCATATCGAGCCGCCTACCGGCGCTTCGCCAGTTGTTCGTGGGTGAAGGAGATCTCCCGGTAGGACTCGGGTTCGGCGACCGCGGCCCTCGCCTCTGCTCCTTCGGCACCGTTGGGCCCTGCCTGCGGCTTGCCCTTCGTGAACAACCACACCTCGAACACCTCGTCGAGCTGCCGCCCTGACAGCCGCTCGGCCAGCTCGACGAACTCCTCGATCGTCCCGTGGCCGCCGCGCTTGGCATCGAGCCACGTCCTGAGGATCTCGAAGAACACCTCGTCACCCACCGCCGTGCGCAGCGCGTGGACGGCGAGGGCTCCCCGGTCGTAGACGGCGGAGTGGAACTGGTTCTCGGGACCGGGGTCACCGGGAAGCACCTGCCAGAACTCGTCGCCGGCGGGAATCGAGTCGTAGAGGTACTGCGCCAGTTCAGCCGCCGTGCCCTCCCCCGAGTGCTCCGACCACAGGAATTCGGCGTAGGAGGCGAAGCCCTCGTTGAGCCAGATGTCGCTCCACTTGCCGAGCGCGACGGAATCGCCGAACCACTGGTGGGCGTTCTCGTGCACCACAACCGACAGGTTGGTGCCACGGCTGAAGAACCCGGCGTCGTAGACGGAGCGGGTCTGATTCTCCAGCGCGAACCCGAGATCCCTGGTGACGACGCCGCCCTGCGCCTCGAACGGATACGGACCGAAGAGGCTCTCCAGGAACTCCACCACCTCGGGTGTGCGCTCCACACTGGCCTCCGCCGAGGGCCGGAGGTCGCCGAGCGCGGTGTCGTAGGCGTTCACCACGGGAAGGCCGCTCGGCGCCGTGGAATGCCGCACGTCGTAGTCACCGATGGCGAGGAAGGCGAGGTAGGTGGCCTGCGGTTCGGTGCTGCGCCAGTTCCAGCGCGTCCAGCCCGCACGCTGCGTGCCCGTGCCTTCGAGCACGCCGTTCGAGAGCGCGACGACGTCGTCGGGCACCTCGACCGACACGTCGTAGGTCGCCTTGTCGGTCGGATGGTCGTTCGAGGGGAACCACCACTCGGCGATGTGCGGTTCATCGACGGCCAGTGCGCCCGTCGCGGTGCGCTTCCACGCGGTGAAACCGTCCACGGCCACCTCGGACGGCGTTCCGGCGTAGCGGACCACCACCGTCACCGGTTCCCCCTCGCGCAAGGCCGCCTTCGGGGTGACGACCACCTCGGTGGGGTCGGCGGCGTCGCGTTCGACGCGGGCCGGGTGGTTGTTGACCCTCACCCACCGGATGTCCAGCGCGAAGTCGAGGTTGAAACTCGACAGCTCGGCGGTGGGGGTCGCGAGGATCGTCGTCGTGCCGGAGAGGCGGTCGCTCTCCGGTGTGTAGGTGAGCCGGATGTCGTAGTGCGAGACGTCGTAGCCGCCGTTGCCGTCGCCGGGATAGTACGGATCACCGACCCCGGGGGCACCCGGCATGGGCGCGGCGCTCGCCGTCGTGGCTGTGAGCACCGTGACCAGGCTCGCGGCGACACCGCCGAGGCAAGCACGTGTTGGAATGCGCATGTTCACGAACAGTAGCGCTCCGGACACCCCATGGACACGGGAGAAAGTCGGCCTCCGCTGTTCGTGCTGCCGTTCGCGCCGCCTGCCCCCCTACCGGGTGCCGACCGCTCTCGCCACCGCCGCGCGCACGCGTGCGTGGAGATCACGGTGGCGCGATCGATCGACCCGCACCTCCACGACCCTGAGGCCGGGTGAGGGACGAAGCGCCTCGCGCAGTGCCGTCCGCGATTCGACCGCCGTGTGCGGAACGCGATACCCCGCGCAGAGCGCGGCGAGGTCGGCGCCGTGCGGAGTACCGAAAATCCGTTCGAAGCTGCTTTCGTGCTGGTCCTCGCCCTGTTCGAGAAGGGAGAAGATGCCGCCGCCGTCGTCGTTGAGCACCACGATGGTCAGGTTGGGGCGCTGTTCCTGTGGACCGGTGAGCAGGCCGTTGATGTCGTGCAGGAAGGTCAGGTCGCCGACGAAGGCGTACGAAGGGCCCGAGTGCACGAGTGCCGCGCCCAGCGCGGTGGAGAGCGTCCCGTCGATGCCCGCGACCCCCCGGTTGCGGTGCACCAGCACGTCGGGCCTGCACCCGCCGACGAGTGCGACGTCCCTGGCCGGGTTGGACGAGCCGACCACCAGCAGTGACTCCTCCGGCAGTGACTCCACCAGCTCGCCTGCCACGCTCAGGCCGCTCGGCCACGGCTGCGCGGCGAGCGTGTCACGCACCGCGGCGGTGGCCGCGGCGTCCGCCCTGCGCCAGCGGAGCAACCAGTCGGGATCGGCGGGCTTCGCGGGTTCGTCGAACCACTGCCCCACCTGCCGCACATTGTGGGCGGGAGCGGGCCAGTCGGAGTCGGGCCGCACCAACAGCACCTCGACGTCCGGGTCGGACAGTACCCGCTGCACCTGCCGGAACACGGTGGGCCTCCCGATACACAGCACCTGCTCGGGCTTGTGTTCCTCGACGAACTCGTCGAGGCCGAGCAGCCACACCCCTCCCGCGATCGCCGTCGTGCCGCCGAGCCCGAGACCACCCGTCTCCGCGATGACCGGCCAGCCGTGCAGTTCGGCCCATTCGGCCGCAGCTCTCACGCCCGCGTCACACGCGATCACGAGACCGTGGCGCGCCGAGGGCACCACGAACGACGGCAACGCGCCGAAGTCGGGCAGCTCCGTCCAGCGCGCTCCCTGTGGTCTTCCTTCGAGAGACTCGGGCCAGTCGGTGCCGTCAGCGCCCCTGGTGTCATCGGTGCCGCTGGTGCCGCTGGTGCTGCTGGCGTCGGGTACGAGCGGTTCGCGGAACGGGATGTTGAGGTGTACCGGACCGCACCGCCACTCGCCGTACGCGGCGTTCCAGGCCCGGCAGATCTGGCTGCGCCAGTACGCGTTCTGGCCCGCTTTGCGTTCCGCCACGGCCAGCTCGTCGAAATACCTGACCGCACCGCCGTAGAGGTCGCGCTGGTCGATGACCTGGTTCGCACCGGCAGCGCGCAACTCGGGCGGCCGGTCGGCCGTCAGCACGATCAACGGAACGCCTGCCCTGTCGGCTTCGAGAACGGCCGGATGGAAATTGGCCGCCGCCGTACCCGACGTGCACACCACGGCGACAGGTCTTCCCGTGCGCGCGGCAATGCCGAGAGCGAGGAACGCGGCACTCCGCTCGTCGATGCGCACATGCAGGCTGAGCCTGCCCTCCGCGGCGGCGTCGTGGAGCGCGAACGACAGCGGCGCGTTGCGGGAACCGGGGCTGAGCACCACGTGCGACACCGTGTTGCGCACGAGTTCGTCCACGAGAACGCGGGCCTGTGCCGTGGATGGATTCACCTGGCAGCCCCCTGGACGTCGATGTCCCCACGAGACCGCGGACGGCGGTCACGCCGCGCCGGGGTGTCGCTGAGGGGAAGCACACGGCCTATTCTCCCAGGCGTGCACCACACCCAGGTTTCGGAGCTGTTCGACCCCGCCGAGTGGGACGAGGTCCCCGGCTTCGACTTCACCGACATCACATACCACCGTTCGAGGAGAACCCGGTCCGGCAAGCGCGTCGTGCGTGTGGCGTTCGACCGGCCGGAGGTGCGCAACGCCTTCCGCCCCCACACCGTGGACGAGCTGTACCGCGCGCTCGACCACGCCCGGATGAGCTCCGACGTGGGGTGTGTCCTGCTCACCGGCAACGGACCATCTCCCAAGGACGGCGGCTGGGCTTTCTGCTCCGGTGGTGACCAGCGTATTCGCGGCCGTTCCGGCTATCAGTACGCCAGTGGCGAGACGTCCGACACCATCGACCCCGCCAGGGCGGGCAGGCTGCACATCCTCGAAGTCCAGCGCCTGATCAGATTCATGCCGAAGGTCGTGATCGCCGTCGTTCCGGGGTGGGCCGCCGGTGGAGGGCACTCACTGCATGTGGTGTGCGACCTCACGCTGGCCTCGGCCGAACACGCGCGGTTCAAGCAGACCGACGCCGACGTGGGGTCGTTCGACGGCGGGTTCGGTTCGGCGTACCTGGCGCGGCAGGTGGGCCAGAAGTTCGCGCGCGAGATCTTCTTCCTCGGCCGGCCCTACTCCGCGGAGGAGGCACACGCGATGGGCGCGGTGAACAAGGCCGTCCCCCACGAGCGGCTCGAGGCCGAGGCGCTGGAGTGGGCGTGGGATGTGCTCGGCAAGTCACCGACGGCGCAACGCATGCTCAAGTACGCCTTCAACCTCATCGACGACGGCCTTGTCGGCCAGCAGGTGTTCGCGGGGGAGACCACACGCCTCGCCTACATGCAGGACGAAGCCGTCGAGGGCCGCGACGCCTTCCTTCAGAAACGTGACCCGGACTGGTCGGACTACCCGTACTACTACTAAAGCCGACCCGCGTGTCCGCACTTCCCGCACGCATGTCCGCACCCTGTGCACGGGAGTTGGCACTTCACGCGTGTCAACAGGCAGTGCCGAAGCCGCCGTCAGACCTCCGGCTTCGGCACAGCCTGGACGTTGCGGGCCTCCCGGATACCGTCGCGAACGGCAGCTTTCACAACCAAGTAGAGGATGAAGAAGAACACCGCGGCGAACGCGACATACGTCAGTACTCCAGGAAAAGTTGCCATGTGAAGGGACCGTAAAGCATGCGGGTGGTCTGGTCGGACGGCAGCGCCGGGTCGGTGGCCGAACTCACCCGCGCTGTGCTCGACGCGCTCGACGGTGGCCCGACCGTGCTCCCACTGGACCCGCGCAACCCCTCGGCCGACGCCGTCCGGGCCGCCATGCGCCCCGGCGAGGCCGTGGAACCGGGCACCGCCGTGATCATCCCCACCTCCGGCTCGACGGGGCGACCGAAGGGCACAGTGCTCTCGGCCCGCGCGCTGCTGGCCTCCGCCGACGCCACTCACGCCAGGCTCGGCGGCCCCGGCCGGTGGCTGCTCGCGACCCCGCCCGCCTACATCGGTGGGCTCCAGGTACTCGTCCGTTCACACCTGGCAGGCACCACACCCGTGGTCTGCGATCTGAGCCGCGGCTTCCGGCCCGAGGCCTTCGCGCAGGCCGCTCGCGAACTTCTGGCTTCTCCGGGGCCGCACTACACCGCACTGGTACCGACGCAGCTTGCCCGGCTGCTCGACATGCGAGACACGACAGGCACGCGAGGCACGACAGACCCGACGGACACCGAAGACACCAGCGGCGCCAACGACACCGACGGCACCGACGGCACCGGAGCGGACCCTGTCGAGTTGGCGGCCTCGCTCGACGCGATCGTCCTCGGCGGTGCCGCCTGCCCCGAGCCGCTGCGTCGTCGAGCCGAGCATGCGGGGCTTTCCGTGGTGCCGTCGTACGGGATGAGCGAGACCGCGAGCGGGTGCGTCTACGACGGCATCCCGCTCGACGGCGTGCGCGTCCGCCTCGGCGACGCCGACCGGATCGAGATCTCCGGGCCCATGCTCGCCGACGGCTACCGGCTCGATCCCGAACTCACGGCGGCGTCGTTCGTGGACGGCTGGTTCCGTACCAGCGACGTCGGCCGGTTCACCGGCGACGGCAGGCTTGAGGTACTCGGCCGCCTCGACGACGTGATCAACACCGGTGGGGTCAAGGTGGCGGCCCGCGACGTCGAAGACGTGCTGACCCGCTGTCCCGGGGTCAGCGCGGCCTGCGTCGTCGGGTTGCCCGACCCGGAGTGGGGGCATCGGGTCGCCGCTGTCGTCGCCATCACCCGGAATGTCGCCGACGCCGACACCGCCGAGGTCACCGGCGAGCGGCTCCGCGACGCGGTGCGCGCCGAACTCGGCGGTGCCGCCACACCGAAGCAGATCCGCGCGGTCGCCGAACTGCCGCTGCTCGGTCCGGGCAAGGTGGACCGGAGTGCTGTGCGCCGCCTTCTGCTCGGCCACGTCGATCACGAAAGCGCCGATGCCGAAGAATGACCCGCATGGCAACCGTCGGTGAGTGGATCGAGGGGGCACGACCGCGCACGCTGCCCAACGCCGTCGCCCCCGTGCTGGCAGGCTGTGGCGCGGCGGCACAACTCGACGCCTTCTCGTGGTGGCGTTCCTTGCTGGCGCTGCTCGTCGCGCTGGGGCTGATCGTGGGTGTGAACTTCGCCAACGACTACTCCGACGGCGTCAGGGGAACCGATGCGGAGCGCGTCGGCCCGTTGCGGCTGGTGGGCTCGGGTGCCGCGTCACCAAAGGCGGTTCTGGCCGCCGCGCTGGCGTCGTTCGCGGCTGCCGCGCTGTTCGGGCTCGTGCTGGTGCTGGTGACCGGCCAGTGGTGGCTGATCGCGGCCGGGGCCGCGTGCCTTGCCGGAGCGTGGTTCTACACGGGAGGTTCGCGCCCCTACGGCTACGCCGGGTTCGGCGAGGTCGCGGTGTTCGTCTTCTTCGGCCTTGCCGCCGTGCTCGGCACCGTGTACGTGCAGGCAGGCGGGGTGAGCTGGGAGGCTCTCGGCGCTGCGGTCGCCGTCGGGTCGCTGTCCATGGCGGTGCTCGTGGCCAACAATCTGCGCGACATTCCCACCGACCGCGTCGCCGGCAAGATCACCCTCGCCGTCCGGCTCGGCGACGCGGGCACCCGCCGGTTGTACCTGATACTCGTCACCGCGCCGTTCGTCGTCACGGTCACGCTCGGCCTCGCGCACCCCGTCACACTCATCGGCCTGCTGGCCGGAGCGTTGCTGATCACACCGGTACGCACGATCACACGAGGGCGGGACGGGCTCGACCTCATCCCGGTGTTGAGGGACACGGGTTTCGCCATGCTCGCCTGGGCGGTGCTCACCGGCGCCGCGCTCGCGGTGGCGGGTTCACCGTTGTAGGCCTTTCATCGCTGAACACGGCTGACCGGGGAAGGCGCCGCGTCAGCCGTGTTCACCACCCCATCACTGACTGTGTCAGCCGGGAAACACCCCGGTTTCCAGGAACCGCTCGCACGCCTTCAGGTGCGGCTCGATGTCGAGGCCTCGCTCGGCGAGCCACGTGTCGTCGTAGTAGGTCCCGGCATAGCGCTCGCCACCGTCACACAGCAACGTCACCACACTGCCGTGCTCACCGCGCTCCAGCATCCGCGAGATGAGCGTGAACGCGCCGTAGAGGTTGGTGCCCGTCGAGCCACCCGCCCAGTGACCGGTGTGGCCTCGCAGGAACCGGATCGCCGCCAGCGACCCCGCGTCGGGGACCTGGATCATCTCGTCGATCACCTCGGGGACGAACGACGGCTCCACCCTCGGCCTTCCGATGCCTTCGATGCGTGACGGCATGCCCGTCTGGTAGTCGCGGACTCCCGTCTGCCACGCGCCGTAGAACGCGGAATTCTCGGGGTCAACGACGGCGACCTTCGTGGCGTGCCTGCGATACCGGACGTACCGGCCGAACGTCGCGCTCGTTCCGCCCGTGCCTGCCCCGACCACGATCCAGGACGGCACGGGGTGCCGCTCGGAACGCAACTGTGTGAACACCGACTCCGCGATGTTGTTGTTGCCGCGCCAGTCGGTGGCCCGCTCGGCGTAGGTGAACTGGTCGAGGTAGTGGCCGCCGCATTCGGCGGCGAGCCGCTCGGCCTCGGGGTACATGTCGGGAGCCCGATCGACGTAATGGCAGCGCCCGCCGTAGAACTCGATCAGCTCGATCTTCTCGCGGCTCGTCTTCCTCGGCACCACGGTGATGAAGTCGAGTCCGAGCATCCGCGCGAAGTACGCCTCCGACACCGCCGTCGAGCCGCTCGACGCCTCGACGAGCACCGTTTCGGGACCGATCCGGCCGTTCACCAGCCCGTAGAGCAGCAGCGACCGCGCCAACCGGTGTTTGAGCGAGCCCGTCGGGTGTACGGACTCGTCCTTGAGGTAGAGGTCGATGCCCCATTCGGGAGGCAGCGGGAAGACGTGCAGGTGAGTGTCCGCACTGCGGTTGGCGTCCGCCTCGATGATGCGGACCGCCTCGCGCACCCAGTCATCGTTGCCTGTGTTCACCATCACCGTGTCCCCGGCGTCTCGTCGGTCTCCGTGCCGCTGCGGCCGGCACCGTCGGTGTCGCCGGTGTGGCCAGCGGAGTCAGGGGAATCAGCGGCGTCACCGGCGTCAGCGGCGTCACCGGCGTCAGCGGCGTCACCGGCGTCAGCGGCGTCACCGGCGTCAGCGGCGTCACCGGCGTCACCGTTGTCGATGCGCTCGGCGGTGCCCGCGCGTTCGGCGGTGTCGGCGCGACCTGTGGTGTCGGCGGCGCCCGCGGTGTCACTGCGCTCGGTTTCTCCCGAGGGCTCGTCGTCACCGCCCGCCTCGAACGTCTCGCCACGCAACTCGGCACGCAAGCGCGCGCGCTCAGCGGCCCGGTGCGCGTTACGCGCTGCGAGGCCCTCGGTCACCCTCGCGTTGAGGGACCGGAAGAGCAGCAGGCCGAGAGGAAGCCCGACGACCAGCCCGATGACGAGGCCGACGAGCAGAGGAACCCTGGCCACCACGAGGATCGCCGCGATCACCGCGACGAGCACGAACCGGGCGAGCACGTACAGGGTGAGATCACGGACAAGCGTGTCGGATGGGCGGTCGCTCACGCTTTCAGAGGCTACGCCGTCTTCCCGACGACACCGGTGGCGCCCGAACAGCACCGTTTGTCCCTTACTACCTCTTTACTCATGGACAACCGTTCGAGTACTCAGCGGGTGAAGTGACACGATTGTGATCTCCGAGAGTGAAGGAGGCGAAGAGTGACCGCGAGCACTGGAGGCCGGCTTCTGACGCCGGGCGAAGTCGCCGCTTTGTTCCGAGTCGATCCGAAGACGGTGACGCGCTGGGCTACCGCGGGCCGGATCGGATCGATTCGCACCCCTGGGGGCCATCGTCGTTTTCGCGAGTCCGAGGTCAACCAGCTCCTTGCCGAGCTGACCACGGACGCGAGTGAACGTCCTCGGAACTGACCCTGCTCGGGGTGTCCTTCGCCTGCCTCGCCGGTCCCTGCCGCCGCGAAGGACACCCCGAGCAGCACCCGGCACGCGCAATGGACAAAAGGGTTAATCTCGGGTGCGCTAGTGTGGTCACCTGCGCGACACACCGAAGGGAGCGAGCATGATCTACCTGCTCGCGGCGATCGGCGCCGTCACTATCGCTGTCCTGTTGTGGCGCATTCTCGGTGCCGACCGCGTCGGCGTGACCACGCGGCAGGCCCCGGTCGCGCCGGACGACGACCCCGAGTTCCTGCGTCGTCTCTCCGAACAGCAGAAGAAGAAGCGTAAGGACGGCGAGCACGGCGGGAGCTGACACTCACCCCGAACACCGGCTTCGCCGCCGTCCGGATCAGCGCAGCAGCGGCATCGCCTCTGGCCCGAAGCCGTCGGCGATCGTCGCGGCGAGTTCCAGCAGCGCCGCCCGAGTACCCCCAGAAAGCCGGTCGAGTTCGATCTCCGCGCCCTCTTCGAGATGCGGATCGAACGGGATACGCACCACCGCGCGCACGCGCGCCGCGAAGTGCGCGGCCAGCTTGTCCAGATCAACCGAGCCCGCCTTGGGGCGCACCGAGTTGATGACCGCGACCGAGCGCGCTACGAGGTCGCCGTACCCGTGCGCATCGAGCCAGTCGAGTGTCGCCGAGGCGCTGCGCGCGCCGTCCAGCGAACCCGAGGACACCACCACGAGCGTGTCGGCGCTGTCCAGCACACCCTTCATCGCCGAGTGCATCAGGCCGGTGCCGCAGTCGGTGAGCACGATGTTGTAGAAGCGCTCCAGCACCGACACCACACGCAGGTAGTCCTGCTCGGAGAATGCCTCGGAGGCTGCGGGATCGGCGTCGGATGCCAGGATCTCCAGCCTGCTCGGCCCCTGCGAGGTGTAGGAGCGCACGTCGCTGTAGCGCGTGACGCGGTCCGCGTCGCGGAGCAGGTGCCGCACCGTCGCCGTGGTCTCGATCGGGATCTTCTGTGACAAAGTGCCAGCGTCGGGGTTGGCGTCGATCGCCACGACGCGGTCGCCCCGCAGTGACGCGAACGTGGACCCCAGCGTCGTCGTGGTGGTGGTCTTTCCCACCCCGCCCTTCAAGCTCAGCATCGCGATGCGGTGGCAGCCACGCAGCGGCTGGTTCACCCGCGACACGAGTTCCCCGCGCCGCCGTTCCTCGGGGCTCTCACCGGGGTTGATCAGGGTGCCCGACGCCAGGTACAGCGCCTTGCGCCAGCCCGACCGGGGTGCGCGCTTCGGCTTGCGCACGAACCGCGCACTGTCGAGCCCGGGATACGGATAGCCTGCCGGATGCGGTGGCGGTGGCGGATGCTGTGGCTGTGGGAGTGGCGGCCCTTGCTGCGCCTGTTGTGCCTGTTGTGCCTGCACTCCGTACGGAGCTTGCGGCGGAGCAGGCGGCATGGCGCCGGGCCACCCGGCCTGCTGCGGCTGCTGCCCGCTCGCCATCGCCGGGTGGGGCGTCGAGTCCGTGCTCGCGTCGGAATAAAGCGGATGATCCTGCCCGCCGCGTTCGTGGGATGCGGTCACCGCGTCAGTCCTCCGATGGGTTGCCGAGCGTCCCCCTCACGCTTCACACGTGCGACGGTAGCCGCAGCGGCGCGAGAACGTCAGCCGACTCCGGCATACGAGTGAAGACCCGTCGAGACGAGGTTGACGAAGAACAGGTTGAACACGGTCACCGCGAAACCGATCACGTTGATCACCGCGGCGCGGGTACCCCGCCAGCCCGCTGTGGCGCGGGAGTGCAGATAGGCGGCGTAGACCACCCAGGCGATGAAGGCGACCGTCTCCTTCGGGTCCCAGCCCCAGAAGCGGCCCCACGCGGCCTCCGCCCACACGGCGCCGCACAGGATGCCGAAGGTGAACACCGGGAACGCGAACACGGTGGTCCGGTAGGCGACCCTGTCGAGCACATCGGCGGCGGGAAGCTTGGGGCCGAGCTTGCCGAACTTCACCGGGTCCCTGTCGTACGCCGACCGGATCAGGTACAGGATGCTCGCCACACCGGGCACGAGGAAGACACCCGAACTCACCGCGGCCGCCGTGACGTGGATCACGAGCCAGTAGGACTGCAACGCGGGCTGCACGGGAGCGGCGACGGCGTACAGCATGGTGCCGCCGATGAACATGAGGATCACGACGGGCAGCAGCAAGAACGCCGAGAGGTGCCGGATGCGGTATTTGCGCATCATCACCAGCCACGCGGCCACGGTCACCAGCGTGATGGCCATCATGTACTCGTACATGTTGCCGAGCGGCATGCGGCTGGTGGCGAGGCCGCGAAGCACGAACGCCGTCAGATGCAGGGCGACGCCGAGAATCGCGAGTGCGGCGCCCATGCGGCCGATGCGCTCTGTCCTGCTCCTCGGCGGAGTGCCCGGCCCGCCGGTGCCCGCCTGAGCTGGGGAGTCCACAGGAGACCCGGGGACCGAGCCCCCACCGGCGCCGACGAGCTGCCTGGTCCGGGTCCGTTCGGCCGCGCGAACGCCGTGCTTGCCGAAGGACTGCTCGACGAGGAAGAAAATCATCGCCAGCACGTACACCACGACGGATGTGGTGTAGGACCAGTCGCTGTACTGCGACAGCGTCTCGTTCACCGGCATCAGCGTGCCTTTCTCTCCTGTGGCAGGCGTTGGAGGACGTCCCGCGCGAGGACGGCGAACTCCTCGCCGTACCCGGCCTGGTCGGTGCGGGCGAGCCCGCCCAACTCTACTACAGCGCGTCGGAGATCGGGCTCGGCGGCGGTGCTGTCGGTTTCGGCGGTGTTCGCGGTGTCGTCCTGCCTCACCCTGACCCAGAATCGGCGCCGTTTGACGGCCAGCGACGCGCCGAGGCCCGCGAACATGACGATGGAGAACGCGAGCATCCAGCCCTGCGTCGGATCGTGCGACACCTGGAGGGACACCCACCGCCGCACGCCGTCGAAGCTGATCGTGGTGCCGTCGTCGAGCGTGACGCTCTCCCCGACCCGCAGATTCTCGCGGGCCACGCGGCTCAACCTGCCGCTGTCCACCATGCGCTGATCGATCTCGAAGATGGACTGCGAACGCCCCGAGTCAACCCCGAGTTCGCCACGCATGACATCGATCGCCACCGCAGGGTCGGTGAGGTCCGGAAACGACGACGAGAGGATCGTGCCGTGGAAAGCGGCGGTCGGGGCGAAGAGGCCCGTGATCGCCAACTGGTTCTTCCTGCGCTGCTCCGAGTCGGTGACACCGGGCGGGTCGAACTTCGTCGCGCCCTGGGAGAGCAGCGTCGTCTGGTCGGTGGGACGCCACTGGATGGTCTGTGTGCGCGACTCGCCGCCGGGCCAGGTCACCGTGAACGTCGGCGCGTAGCCGTGTCCCAGCAGGTACACGCGGTCGCCTGCCGTGCGCAGCGGCTCGTTGACCTCAAGGTGGTAGTCGCGCCAGGCTCCCGTGGTCAGGTCCCCGCCCGCCTGGTACTGGATGTCGGCCTCGTAGCTGATCGGCTGGCCCGCGTCGGTGAAGGTCGCGTCGAAGTCGTTCACACGCACGCAGAACGGCGAGAGCTGGGTGCCGTCCACCCGGAGGCCGGGGTCGAACGAGTCGTAGGCGAAGACGCCGGAGTTGCAGAACTCGTGACCGTCGGCGTGGACGATGACCTGACCCTCGTACGAGTACATCGCGCCGATCGCGAACGTGGCGATGAGGCCGAGCATCCCGAAGTGGAAGAGCAGGTTGCCGGTCTCCCTCAGGTAGCCGCGCTCGGCACTGATCGTGCGGGCACCATCTGGCTCCGTTCGCTCCGAGATCCGCCAGCCGCGCAGCCTGCGCCGCGCCGCGTCGAGCACCTCGTCGGGATCGGCCTCGACCTCGGTCCTGAGGTGGTGAGGCAGCCTCGACAGGTTCCTCGGCGTCAGTACGGGGCCCGCGCGCATGGCGCGGAGGTACTCGCCCGTCCTCGGCACGAGACAGCCGATCAGCGACACCATCAGCAGCAGGTAGATGGCCGAGAACCAGGCGCTGGAGTAGACATCGAAGAACTGGAGCCGGTCGAGCAGCTCGCCCCACCAGCCGCGCTCGGCGATGTAGGACTCGGTCTTGGCGGCGTTGAGGTCCCACTGCGGCAGCAACGCGCCGGGCAGTGCCGCCACAGCCAGCAGGAACAGCAGCACCAGCGCCGTGCGCATGGATGTGAGCCCGCGCCAGGTGTTGCGCAGGAAGGCGAGCGCCGCGCGAACCGGCGTCCTGCGGTAGGCGGGCCGCTCCCGTCCGGACTCCGTCGAGGGCTCCGACGTCTTCGACATCTCCGACGTCTCCGAGAACTCCGAGGTCTCCGACCTCGTCGTGATGGTCTCGTCGCTCACAGCGGCAACCTCGTGTCCGTGATGAAGGCGTCCCGCATCCAGCTCGTGAGATCGGCCCACAGGCCGGTCACCAGGAGCACCCCGACGACGAGCAGCAGCACACCGCCGAAGATCTGCACCGTGCGGCCGTTGCGGCGAAGCCAGTCGGTGGCGCCCACCGCCCAGCGGGCTCCCGCCGCGAGCAGCACGAACGGCAGGCCGAGCCCCAGGCAGTACAGCAGGACGAGGAACACTCCCCTCGCTCCCGTCGCGCCGCTGCTGGTGGCGATCATCAGAACGCCGGAGAGGGTGGGGCCGATGCACGGGGTCCACCCGAGACCGAACACGGCGCCGAGCACGGGCGCGCCCCACAGTCCCGCCCTGGGAATCCGGTGGATGCGGACGTCGCGCTGGAGCATCGGGATGAAGCCGAGGAACACGAACGCCATCGCGATGATCACCACACCGCCGACGCGCTGCAACAATTCCTGGTTGGCCCACAGGGAATCGGCCAGCCACACCAGCCCGCCGACGCCTGCGGTGAACACCACGGTGAACCCGAGCACGAACAGCCCTGCGGCGCCGACGACGGCGAGTCGTCCCTTCTTGCGCTCCTCATCCACGCTGACGGCGGGGGCGTCGGCACCGACGAGTGCCGCCAGATAGGCGAGGTAGCCGGGCACGAGGGGGACCACGCAGGGCGAGGCGAACGAGATCGCGCCGGCGAGCAGCGAAAGCCCGGCGGCGAGCAGCAGCGGCCCGGTCGTCGCCAGCTCGGTTACCGCATTCACGCGCCTCAGCGTAGGGAATGGGGTTCGTGCCGAGCCCACTGGCTGGTGCGGCGAGTGAGCTGGACGACCGCGAACACCGATGTCACGGTCCCACCAGCCGGTCCGCCCATGGCCCCGCGGCGAGGCAGGCAGCGCGGAGAAAGACCGGCCGCGACCGTCAGGACGGTTTCTCCCCGGCGAGCCGCGTGACGAGCGGGCGCAGGTCCTCGGCGAGCAGGTCTCGCAGGAACACGGCGGCGACCCGTCCCTGCCGATCCACCACGATGGTGGACGGCACGACACTGCGCGGGTAGCCGGAGAGATTCACCAGTGACCGGCCGGACGGATCGTAGATCGACGGATAGGTCAGCCCACGGTCGCGCATGAAGTCCTGCGGGGCCGAACGGTCGTGGTCGCGCACGTCGATGCCGAGCACGACAACGCCGTCGTCGGCGTGCTCCTCGTAGAGCTTCTGCATCTCGGGCGCCTCCGTGCGGCACGGACCACACCACTGGCCCCAGATGTTGATGACGAGGACCTTGCCCTTGTAGTCCGCCGCCGAAAGGCGCTTGCCCTCGTCGAACAGGTCCTCACCAGCCACCTCGGGCAGTCGCTGACGCTGCTCGCCCTCGTAGTAGATGTCGGACTTGCCTCCGGGAGCGACGAAACTGAAGTCACCGCCACTCGCCACGGCGTCGTCGCCCGTGGCGCAGCCGGTGAGCGCCACGGCCATCGCCGTCACAGCGGCGACCAGCCCGGCCCTGACGCGCCCCGATCTCATGCTCCGGTCACCCTCGGGTCGGTACTGCCTGCCGGTTCGCTGTAGACGATGTCCACGAGCTGCTCGTCCGAGAACACCAAGCTGGTGAGCGAGGCCAGCGAGCACTGCCGCCGCCTCGGGTCGTGCCATAGCCGCTTGCCCTCCAGGTACCGGCGAAGGGTCCAGATCGGAAGCTGGTGCGACACACACAGCGCCTCCTGTCCCTCGGCTGCGGCGCGGGCCGCGTGCACGGCGCCCAGCATGCGGTGGGCGATCTCCAGATAGGGCTCTCCCCACGACGGCAGCAGCGGGTTCCGCAGCTTCGGCCAGTGTTCCGGCCTGCGCAGCGCGCCGTCACCGACACTGACCTTCAGCCCCTCGAACTGGTTGTCCGCCTCGATGAGACGCTCATCGGTGGCGACGTCCAGCCGATGCGCCGCAGCCGAGGGCGTCGCCGTCTCCTGCGCTCTCTCCAGCGGCGACGCGACCACGTGCGCGAGCCGGTGAGACGAAAGGGCCTCCGCGACGAGCAGCGCCTGCTGCCGTCCCCGCTCGGAAAGCCGGTATCCGGGCATGCGGCCGTACAGCACGCCGTCCGGATTGTGCACCTCGCCGTGCCGCAGCAGGTGGACGACGGTGCGGGTGCCCCGGTTCACGGTCGTGCTCACGGGCGCTCCGCCTTCGCAGCGGCCTCCGCGGCTCCCGGCAGCGCCGCCTCGATGATCTCGAAGGCGGCGTCGTCCATGGCGGCGTTGACGAACCACGCCTCGAAGGCACTCGGCGGCGGGTACACGCCCGCATCGAGCAGCGCGTGGAAGAAAGGCTTGAAGCGCCAGGTCTCCGACGCCGCTGCACCGGCGTAGTCGGTCACCGGCTGGTCAGTGAAGAACACGCCGACGAGGTTGCCCGCATACGAGACGGTGTGCGCGACCCCTGCCGCGTCCAGTGCGCCGCCCAGCAGGGTGCCGAGGCGTTCGGCGTTGGCGTCAAGCGCACGGTAGGTGGACTCGCCTGCGAGCCGCAGCGTCGTCAATCCGGTCGCGACGGCGACAGGGTTTCCGGACAGCGTGCCCGCCTGGTACACCGGCCCGGTCGGTGCGAGCCGCTCCATCACGTCGGCCCTTCCGCCGAACGCGGCCGCGGGCAGGCCGCCCGACATCACCTTGCCGAAGGTGTAGAGGTCACCGGCGACGCCTTCGCGGCCGTACCAGCCCGAGGCCGAGACGCGGAAGCCGGTCATCACCTCGTCCATGATGAGCAGCGCGCCGTGTTCGTGGGCCTCTTCGCGCAACCCGGCGTTGAAGCCCTCCTTCGGGGCGACGGCGCCCATGTTGCCTGCCGCAGCCTCCGTGATCACCGCCGCGATCGAGTCCGGGTTCTCCGCGAACGCCGCCCGCACGGCGTCGAGGTCGTTGTAGGGGAGCACCAGAGTGTCCGCCGCCTGCGCGCCCGTGACACCGGGCGAGGTCGGCAGTCCCAGCGTGGCGACCCCGGATCCAGCCTGTGCCAGCAGGGCATCCACGTGCCCGTGGTAGCAGCCCGCGAACTTGATGATCTTGCTGCGGCCGGTGAATCCCCTGGCCAGCCGGATGGCGCTCATCGTGGCCTCGGTGCCCGAGTTCACGAGCCGCACCCGCTGCACCGGCTCGACACGCCTGACGATCTCCTCGGCGAGTTCCACCTCACCCGACGTCGGCGTGCCGAACGACAGTCCGGACGACGCGGCCGTCCTCGCGGCCTCCACCACCTCGGGGTGCGCGTGGCCGAGGATCATCGGGCCCCAGGAGGCCACCAGATCGACATAGCGGTTGCCGTCGGCGTCCCACAGGTACGCACCCTCGCCGCGCACCATGAACCTCGGGGTTCCGCCGACCGCCGCGAACGCCCGCACCGGCGAGTTCACCCCGCCCGGTGTGACGGCGCTCGCCCGCGCGAACCAGGACTTGGACTGCTCGACTGCTCCTGTCACGCCCCCCAGTCTCGCAAAGGCTCCTCAGCGGGTGTCCGCTGGTGTGTCGGCTGTCATGGCACGGCGAGACGGACGTCTCCTCCGGCGCCGCCTGGTCCGCACTCCGAGAACGGTCTGCCGCGAGCCGTCCACGAGCAGCACACCCGCGACGGCGGCGGAGGCGAAGGCGAGCCCGACCCAACTGCCCTCGTACACGTGCGACACCAACTCGGTGCCGTCGTCGGCGTGAACCGTCACAGGTGTCACAGCGGCTCGCCAGCACCACGTCGCGGCCCAGCCCGCCGCCAGCGCGAGCACCGCCTCCACCGCTGCCACCGCGAGGCGCCACGGCTGGTGCAGGCGGTCGGAGTCGGCAGCGTCGGTCACGGCGGGCAGTTTCTCACGCCGGGTCACGCGGTCCCGGTCTCGGTCCCGCCGTCCCCCGAAGCCTCTCGATCAGCCGAGTTCCCGGTGCCCTCGGTCCGGCCCGCCGCTTCCCGCAACGCCTCGCGCAGGGCGGCACCGTCGCGTGCCCAGGCGAGCACCACCGCACCGTCGGAAAGCCGCAGCGGGACCTCGCAGAACGTGCGCGGCACTCCGAGCGCGCCGCCGAGCACGCGCGTGCCCAGCGGTGCGTCCACGTCGTCCACCTCGGCGATGTCGGCGAGAGCAAGGCGCTCGCCACCCAGCCACAACGCGTCGTCGGTGACGCGCACACTCAGAAACCTGCGCCGCGCGTACACCCACAGTGCCGTCAGCGCGGCCAGGCCCGCTCCCACCGAGAGCCACAGCACCGCGTTGGTTCCCGCTCCCGAGAACAGTTCGAGGCCGTAACCCGACAGCGCGAACAGCGGGCCCCAGGTCAGCGCCCACCCGCTCGCACCGTTCTCGTGGTAGCGCACGTCCGCGCTCAGCGCTGCCCTCCGGCAGGCGGCCCCTGGCGGGGGAAGTACCCGGTCACACTCGGCAGGTACAGCAGTGCCGTGGCCACCACGGCCAGGAACGAGGCGGCAAGCATCGGCACGCTGGTGGGGAAGAGCAGCACCTGTAGCAGCAGGGTGATCGCGGCGAGCACGGTCAGGATGGTGCGTGCCGAGCGCGCGCCCTCCCTCGCCTTCCAGCCGAACAGTGCGAACAGGACCGCGAACACCACCGCGCCGACGAACAGCGTCCACAACAGCGTGCTGACGCCGGACCTGATCTGTTCCTCGTCGAGGTTCTCCGTGGTGTTGAGGTCGATCAACGCCTGCGCCACGGTCTCCTGCTGCGTCAGCGTGTAACCGAACGCGGCGATGAGAACGAGCCCTGCCAGCACGTACAACCAGAAGGCCACCGAGACCGGCTTCGGCGGTCTCACGCTCGGCGCCTTCCCTGGAATGCTCGGTTCGGGCGGCAACCCTCGCGCCCTGCGCGCCTCATCCGACTCGGGAAGCTCTCGCCCTTCGTCCGGTTCGCCTGACTCAGTCACAACCCCGAGACTAGTCGAGCCAGCCTGCCACTTCAGCCGCCCAATACGTCAGCACGAGATCGGCTCCCGCCCTGCGGATGGACGTGAGCACCTCCAGGATCGTGCGCTCGCGGTCGATCCAGCCGTTCGCCGCGGCGCCCTCGACCATCGAGTACTCGCCCGAGATGTTGTAGGCGGCCACCGGAACCGGAGAGACCTCGGCCGCGGCCTTCACGATGTCGAGGTAGGCGAGAGCCGGTTTCACCATCACGATGTCGGCGCCCTCCGCGATGTCGAGCTCGATCTCGCGCAGCGCCTCCCTCGCGTTGGCGGGGTCCTGCTGGTAGGTCTTGCGGTCGCCTCGAAGCTGCGAATCGACGGCCTCGCGGAACGGGCCGTAGAACGCGCTGGCGTACTTCGCGGAGTAGGCGAGGATGCCGGTCTCGCTGTACCCGGCGTCGTCGAGGGCACGGCGGATCACCCCGACCTGGCCGTCCATCATCCCGCTCGGCCCCAGCAGGTGTGCCCCTGCCTCGGCCTGCGCGAGCGCCATCTCGGCGTACCGCTCCAGCGTCGCGTCGTTGTCAACGGCACCGGCAGAGTCGAGCACACCGCAGTGGCCGTGGTCGGTGAACTCGTCGAGGCAGGTGTCGGCCATCAGCACGGTGTCGTCGCCGAGATCGGACCGAAGATCGCGCAGTGTCGCGTTGAGGATGCCGTCGGCGTCGGTGGCCGCGCTGCCTGTCGCGTCGCGCGTCTCGGGGACTCCGAAGAGCATCAGGCCGCCGACCCCGGCCTCCACCGCATCGGCCGCGGTCTTGCGAACCGTCTCCCTCGTGTGCTGCACGACCCCCGGCATGCTGCTGATGGGGCGTGGCTCCGACGCGCCTTCGGCGACGAAGAGGGGCAGGATCAGCTGGCGCGGTCGCAGCGTGGTCTCACTCACCATCCGCCGCATGGCGGGAGTGCTGCGTAACCGGCGAGGACGATGCTCGGGAAACACGCTTCCGAGCCTACCGCCGTGCCGGGCCCTGCCAGGCGCAGCTCGTTGGTAGAACGCGAGAAGCATTCTGAGCTGAGTCTCGCGGGGTGTGACCCGGGCGCGTCCGCACTTCCCGCACGCATGCTTGTAGTTCCCGCACGCGCGTCCGCAGGTGACGGACAGCATTGTGCGCCAGGTGGCGCTGGGCTTGGTCTTCGGTGCGACGAAGCAAGGCGGTGCTCGGTTCGTCCGAGGACGATGAACGAAGGGCCAGGTACACCAAGTGCAAACACACGTACACCAGGTGCGGACACGCGTACACCAGGTGCGGACACGGCGGTGAGCGCCAGGGAAGTCGAGCCGTGGCAAAGGGCCGCCCACCCCGAACGGGATGAGCGGCCCCTCGTCACGCGTCAGGAACGACGCGTGCGCTTGGCCTTACGCGGCGGCGGCAACGCGCCCTCGGCGCGCAGCTTCGCCGCGTGCTCGGCGAGAGCGTCCACGAGCATGACCGCGTTGGGCTTCTCGGGACGCACGTCAACGCGAAGACCGAACTCGGTGGCCGTCTCCGCGGTCTTCGGGCCGATGCACGCCACGAGCGTCCGCGCGTGCGGCTTGCCCGCGATGCCGACGAGGTTGCGCACCGTGGACGACGACGTGAAACACACCGCGTCGAAACCGCCCGTCTTGATCATCTCACGGGTCTCGGCCGGTGGCGGCGCGGCACGCACGGTGCGGTAGGCCGTCACGTCATCGACCTCCCAGCCACGCTCCTGCATTCCCGCGGACAGCGTCTCGGTGGCGATGTCCGCCCTCGGCAGCAGCACGCGGTTCACCGGGTCGAGGATGTCGTCGTAGGGCGGGAACTCGTCCAGCAGGCCCTCGCTCGACTGCTCACCCTTCGGCACGAGTTCGGGAATGATGCCGAACGAGCGCACCCTCTCCGCGGTGGACTCGCCGACGCAGGCGATCTTCACGCCGGAGAACGCCCTGGCGTCGAGCCCGAACTCGCCGAATTTCTCCCACACCGCACGCACGGCGTTGGCCGACGTGAACACGATCCACTGGTAGCGGCCGTCCACGAGGCCCTTCACAGCGCGTTCCATCTGCGCGGGGCTGCGCGGCGGCTCCACCGAGATCGTGGGGACCTCGTGGGAGGTCGCGCCGTGGCTGCGGAGCCGCTCGGCCATGTCGCCTGCCTGCTCCTTCGTGCGCGGCACGAGGACCTTCCAGCCGTACAGCGCCCGCGACTCCCACCACGACAGCTTCGCGCGGTTGCTCACGGCCTCGCCGATGCTCACGACGAGCGGACCGACGAGCTCACCCGCGTCTGCGGCCAGCGTGGCCAGTGTCGAGTCGAGCGTGCGCTGCGTGTTGCTCGTGCCGTTGGAGGTCACGGCGACGGGCAACTGCGGCGAGAGCCCATGCTCGACCAGTGCCGACGCGGCCTCGGCGAGGTGACTCGACGTCGCGTGCAACACGATGGCGCCGGGGGTCGCCGCGAGCTTCGCCCAGTCGGTCTCCCCCGCACGCAGATCCACCTCGGCGTGCGCGGCGCCGAGCGCCACACCCGCGTACGCGGGAACGGCCGTGCCTGCGGAAACACCGGGAACCACGTCGAAAACCGCGCTGGTGCGCGACACCGCCTGCACTTCGGCGACGACGGCCTGCTGCGTCAGCGGATCGCCCGCCGTCAACCGCAGGACCAGCCTGCCCGCCTTGGCCTCCGTGGCCAGGTCTCTCGCGACGTCACCTGGCTCGCCCACGGCGGGACGTACCTCCGCGTCGGCGCTGGCGAAAGCCAGCACACCGGAAGGCACATCGGGGTCGGTCACCACGAGGTCGGCCTTCGTGAGCAGCTCCTGGGCACGGACCGTCAACAGCCCGGTGTCCCCTGGGCCCGAGCCCACGAAAGCGACACGCCCCGTGGTTTTGCGTGCGCGGGTCATTACGTCGTCTCTCCTCGTCATCGGCCGCGTCCACGGCCGAGCGTTCGTTCTTACCTGTCCGGATTTGTCAGCGTGACACCGCGCCAGCACCGAGGTCGAGCAGCTCGGCGGCCAGCATGCGGCCGAGCTTGTCCGCCTCGGAGGTGTCGGCGGTCGCCGAAGCCCGAAGCATCTGCACGGCGTCGCCCTCGACGGCGGTCGCGGCGACGCCCACCATCGAAAGGCGTTCGACCACAGCCCCCTCGCCGTTCAGATCCTCGACGACCTCGGCGAGCGCACCGACGGGCGCGCTGCATCCTGCCTCGAGCGCCGCGAGCAACGCCCTCTCCGCCGTCACGGCCACTCGCGTCGCCGCGTCGTCCACGACGGTGTGGAGCAGGTGTTCGGTGTCCACGTCGTCGGCGCGGGTCTCGACGGCCAGCGCCCCCTGCGCTGGCGCCGGAACCATCTGGATCGGGTCGAGAACCTCCGTCACCAGCCCGAGCCTGTCCGTCCGCGCCAACCCTGCCCTCGCCAGCACGACGGCGTCCAGTTCCCCCGAGGTCACCTTGCTGAGCCGGGTGTCGATGTTGCCACGAATCGGCACGACGTCCAGCCCGAGACCGAGCGCGCGGAGCTGGGCCATCCTGCGGGGCGAACCGGTACCGACGCGCGACCCCGGCGGCAGTTCACCGAGCGTGAGCCCGTCCCGCGCCACGAGTGCGTCACGCGGGTCCTCACGTTTCGACACGGCCGCGAGCGCGATACCGGGCTCGGGCGCTGTCGGCAGGTCCTTGTAGGAGTGCACGGCCACATCGACCTGTCCCTCCAGCAGTGCCTCCCGCACAGCGGAGGTGAACACGCCGACTCCGATCTCGGCGATCGGAGCGGACGAGCGGTCGCCGGGGGTGGAGATGGGGACCAGTTCAACCCGGCATCCCGCGCTCTGAAGCATCGCCGCGATCGTGCCCGTCTGTGCCATGGCGAGCCTGCTGCCGCGCGTGCCGATGCGGATGGTCCTGCCGACGTTCCTGTCAGCCGTGTCAGTCACTTTATTCACCGTCGATCTGCTCGTGCCTGGATGCCGCCGACGGGCTCGACACCGCCGTGGGTGCTTGCGGGTCGAGTCCGAACAACTCCCGCAGTGCGTTGGCGTAATCGGTGTCGGCCTTCTCGGCGGCGAGTTGTTTGACGCGCACGGTCGGCGCGTGCAGCAGCTTGTCCACAACCCTGTTGACCGTGCGGCCCAGTTCGTCGCGGACGGCGGCGTCGAGGCCGGGAAGGCGCCGGTCCAGCCTCAGCAGTTCGGCGTTCACCACCTCGGTCGCGCGCTTGCGCAACGCGGTCACGGTGGGTGTCACCGCGGCGCTGCGCTGGCCTGCCAGGTAGGCCCGCACCTCGTCGAGGACAATGCCGGACGCCTTGGCGATCTGCTTCTCCGTGGTGGCCGTTCCCGATTCGGCCATGCGCCTGCGCAGCGTTTCGAGATCCACCAGCGTCACGCCGGGCACGCTCTCGACGCCGGGCTCGACGTCCCTCGGCAGACCGAGGTCGCAGATCACGACGGGACGCTCGGCGCGTGGCGCGACGTGCTCCGAGCCGAGAACGGGAATCTTCGACCCGGTACACACCACGACGACGTCGGCACGCAGCACCTCGTCGGCGAGGTCGGACATCGGAACGGCTCTCGCCGCCACTCCCTGCTCGCTGATCGAGGCGGCCAGTCGCATCGCGCGCTCCGGCGTCCGGTTCACCACGGCGATCTCGCCGACACCGGACTTGCGCAGCTGCGACGCCGACAGCGCGCCCATGGAACCCGCGCCCACGACGAGGGCTTTCCTGCCCTCCAGCTCACCCGCGGCGGCCAGAGCCTCGGACACCACGGAAGCGCCGAGGCGGTCGAGACCGGTCTCGCTGTGCACCCGTTTGCCAACACGCAACGTCGTCTGCACCAGCTCGTGCAGGGTGCTGCCGACGGTGCCCGCCTGGCGAGCGGCGGCGTAGGCCGCACGCACCTGGCCGAGAATCTGCGTCTCGCCGACCACCATCGAGTCCAGCCCCGACGCGACGGAGAACACGTGCTCCACCGCCGCGCCCGCGTAGTGGACGTAGAAGTGCTCGTACAGCTGACCCGGCTCCATGCCTGCCTGCCTCGCCAGCACCTCGGTGATACCGGCGAGACCACCGTGGAAGGTCTCGACGACGGCGTAGACCTCGATGCGGTTGCAGGTGGACAGCAGCATGACCTCGGAGACGTCGTCGGCCTGCTGGAGCTCGTGCAGCACCTTCTCCACCTCGGCGGAGGGGATCGCGGCCCGTTCGAGGATCGCCAGGCCTGCGGTGCGGTGTGACAGCCCGATCGCGAGCACGCTCATCACGACACCACCATGTCCTTCACGTCCCCGGCGCCCCTCATGCCCTTCATAGCCTTCACGCCCTTCGCGCCGTCGGTGCCACCGGCCTCGACCGCACCGCCGCTCTGTTCCGCCTCCGGCGCCGCCCTCCGCGCCACGTGGAACGACAGGATCTGCAACTCCACCGCGAGATCGACCTTCCGCACCTCGACCTGCTCGGGCACCTGCAACACCACGGGGGCGAAGTTCAGAATGCACTGCACCCCGCCCTCGACGAGCCGGTCGCACACCGACTGCGCGGCTGTCGGCGGCGTCGCGATGACCCCGATGGAGATGCCTCGCTCGGCGCACACCGACGGGATGTCGTCGAGGTGTGACACCGGAACCCCGCCCACCGGCACACCGATCAGGTCGGGGTCGATGTCGAACAGGGCGTCCACGGGGAATCCGCGCCCTGGGAATCCACCGTAGTTCGCCAGCGCGTGACCGAGGTTCCCGATTCCCACGACGGCGACCTTGTGCTGGCGGGTCAGGCCGAGTGTCCGCTCGATCTGCCCGATCAAAACCTGAACCTCGTAGCCGACACCCCGCGTGCCGTACGAGCCGATGTAGGAGAGGTCCTTGCGCAGCTTGGCCGAGTTCACACCGGCCGCGGCCGACAGTTCCTCGCTGGAGACCGTGGTGGCCGCCTGCTCGGCCATCGCGGACAGCACGCGCAGGTAGACGGCGAGACGGGCGACGGCCGCCTCCGGGATCGCGCGGGTCGAATTCGCCGCCTGCGAGTTCTCGGTCGCCACGGTGGTCGTACCGGTGGCGTCGGCGCCCTTCGCCGGATGCGCTGCCGAAACGTCGCCGCCTTCCCCGGTGGCCGAAGCGCCGCCGGCCTCCGAAGCGCCACCGGCCTCGGGGGCGCGCCTCGGCGCGGGTGCGGACCCATTGCGCCGACCCCGCTGTGCCACCACGCTGGACTCCTGTCACCAGATAGCGAAAAAATCAACTCTTGACCGAGCGGGCACGTGTAGTGTTCGATGCCGGGCTCCGCGCGGGTGCTGGCACTACGGTAGCCACTTGTGAACGTAGGCACAAAGCGCCTGGTTAGGACGTTGACGCAGGCCACACCACCCCTCGTCCCCCGGTGCCGGAGCGGTCACGACCGCAGTGCCGACCTGAGCCGTTCCTCGTCAACCGACCAGTAGCCGTGTTCGTCACCATCCACGAGGATCACCGGCACCCTGTCGCCGTACTCGGCACGCCATTCCGGATCGGTGTCCACGTCGGCCGCCGACCACGGCACACCCAACTCGCCGCAGATGCGTTCGACGTCCTGCTCGGCCTTCTCACACGCCGAACAGCCGACACGGGTCATCACCACGACGGTGTGCTGCTCCTCAGGCATGAGTCCCATCCTCCCGCAGCGGTCCCGCGTCCCTGAGCCCAACCCGGCGCACCTTGCCGGTGGCGGTGTGCGGCAGGCTCTCCGCGAAGGCCACCACCGTGGGCACCTTGTACCCGGCCAGCCTCGCGGCGCAGTGCTCGATCACCTGCTGCTCGGACAGTCCCACACCCTCCTCGGGCACCACCACGGCCTTGACCGCCTCGCCACTGCGCGCGTCGAGCACACCCACGACCGCGACCTCCCGCACGCCGGGCAACTCCGAGATCACGTCCTCGACCTCGTGCGGGTAGACGTTGAAACCGTTGACGATCACCACGTCGCCCGCGCGGTCCACGAGGTGCAGATCGCCGTCGGTGTCGATGTAGCCGACGTCACCGGTGCGGAACCAGCCTTCAGCGTCCGGTCCGTGAGCACCGTCGGGCCAGTACCCGGAGAACAGGTTCGCCCCGCGCACGGCAACGAGCCCTGTGCCGTCCGCGTCGTCGAAGGTGTCGTCGGGGTCCCCCGGGTCCAGCGGCACACCGCTCTCGGAGCCGTCACTGTCCACGAGCCGCAGCTCGACACCGGGCAGCGGCCTCCCGACGGAGCCCGGCTTCGCGTATCCGGTCACCAGCGTCGAGGTCACCACGGGGGCCGTCTCCGTGAGCCCGTAGCCCTCGAACACCGAAAGGCCCGTGGCGGCGCGGATGTCGGCGAGCAGCTTCGGCCGCAGGGGCGCTGCCCCCGAGATCAGCAGCCGCACGGTGGACAAGCTCTCGCCGAGTTCGTCGGCGGGCCGAGCCCCCATCTCCGAATACATCGCAGGCACCGCGATGACCACGGTGACCCGGTGGTTCAAGCAGTCCGACAGCGCCGACCGCACCTCGAAGCGGGGCGCGCACACGACGGTGGCTCCTGCGGCCGTCACCGTGAGCAGGCCGGGGCCGAGCCCGTAGACGTGATGCATGGGAACCGAGACGAACACCCGGTCCGACGGCTCGGCCACGGGCGGGGTGAGCGAGCGCAACTGCGCGACACCGGCCAGCAGAGCCCGGTGCGAGAGCATCGCACCCCTCGGTGCGCCCGCGGTGCCCGAGGTGTAGAGCAGGGCCGCGATGTCCTCACCACCCCTGGCCGGTTCGGTGTCGCTGCCTGCGTCGGCGACGGCGACATCGAGCACCGGCTCGATCGGTGTCGCCGAACCGAACGGCTGGTCGGTGAGCACGGTCTTCGCTCCGCAGTGGTCGAGCACCTCCTGCGAGGCTTGCGCGGGTTCGTACGGGTTCAGCGGCACCGCGACTCCGTCGGCTCGCAACACGGCGTAGAACGCCACGGCGAACGCCGCCGACGTCGGCAACCGGATGCCCACCCTGTCGCCAGGTTCGACCCCGCTCTCCCTCAACCGGCGCGCGGTGTCCCGCACAGCGAGATCCACCTCGCGCCAGGTCAACGTGGCGCCCGTCGCTGTATCGATCAATGCGAGCGCGTCCGGCCTGGCCCTTGCCGCCTCAGCGGCGAGATCGGCGACGTTGCTGCTCTCACCCACAACCTGCCCCTTTCCCTTCACCGACAGTCTCCCAGCAACGTCGGCACGCCTTCCGGCCACGCGGCCACCGACGGGGGCCGTCGCCGATTCGCAACAACAACACCACTACCTACTTAGCGGTAACAACCCGTATGCTCCATCGGGCGATGTAGTGGCGGTGATCACGCGGAGGCCGGGAACGGGCCCGGAGGAGGTGCGACACGTGAGCATGCCGATCGCTGTTGCGGCTGGTCCAGCACCCGCGACGCTGGGAAAGGCGAGGCGGAGGGCCTCGCAGGCCGACTCGGCCGTTGACGAGAACTGGGAACTGGTCCGCGCGGCACAGCGCGGCGACACCTCGGCGTTCGCGACGCTGTACGACCGGCATGTGGACGGCGTCTTCCGGTACGTGCTGCTCCGCGTCGGCGACCGTCATCTCGCCGAGGACGTCACCAGCGAGACCTTTCTGCGCGCGCTGCGCCGCATCACGTCGATCTCGTACCAGGGGCGGGACGTCGGCGCGTGGTTCACCACCATCGCCCGCAACCTCGTCTTCGACCACGTCAAATCCAGTCGGTTCCGGCTTGAGGTCGTTACCGACGAGATCGCGGAGCCCGGCGCGGGCTCCGGCGCGCCACCCGGACCGGAACAGCAGGTCATCACCCGGACCACCAACGACGAACTGCTGCGCTGCATCGCGGGCCTCGGCGACGACCAGCGCGACTGCATCATCCTGCGATTCATCCAGGGCTACTCGGTCTCCGAGACCGCGGCGATCATGCAGCGGAACGAGGGCGCTGTGAAAGCACTCCAGCACCGCGCTGTGCGGCGGCTCGCGACCCTGCTACCACGGGGCATCAGGTGATCATGCTCGCGTAACCGCCAGGGGCGTGGCTCGTTGCTCCGGCGACGAGATGGCGACGTTCGTGGAGGCTGGCGCGGTGGGCGAGGCTGCGTGGTCCATGGGGTCAAAGGGGTCAGGGAGATCCCAGAGATCGCAGAGATCCCGGAGGTTCCCGTGGTGGCCGCGTTCCCGGAGACGCGACGCCGAGCGGTTCGCACGTTTCGTCGATGCGGACACCGCCGACGACTGCGGCGGCATTCGCGAATTCGGCGCCGAACTCGCCGTCGTGGAGGCACTTCACCGGCTCGGCGACTCCGTCACGGTGGAGCCGGAGGCACGCGAACGCATGGCGCTCAGGGCCAGGGGACCGCAGGCCCACTCCGGGTCGGTCGCCGCCTCGCTCTGAGAAGGGGCGCAGCCGGACCCACCGCGCTGGCCCCGGCTCGCGGGAGGCGCCGATCCTGGTGCCGTCCACGGTTGAGGTCGAGCAGACGCAGGCTCCGAGTGGACCCGCCCTCGGAGCAGGCGGAGATAGCCCTGCGGCACGACGCCGCGGATCACGGAGTTGTTATCCGTCCTCGGAGCAGGCGGAGTGCCCTGCGGCACGACGCCCGGCCGCGACGCGGTGGCGGCAACCCCCGCGAGGACAGTTCGTGACTCGGTACGCCCACCGCCGTGCACGTGGGTCCGCACCCCCAGGAACTGCCCGGGATCACCCGGCGGATAGCTCTCCGGTGTTCACGCCACGCTCGTTACTCTGTGACCAAGCGCCGGAGGCGGACCATACGTATGGAGGCGGTGTGCGTGTCTCTGTGGCGGAGCCGCAGTAAGCGGGAACGCGAGCGGCTCGCAGCACTGGCAGGCGAGGCGTCGGCCGAAGCGGCCGTCGCGATGGAGGCCACCGCGGTGGCCACGGCCGCACCAGTCACGGAACCCGAAGCACCTGAGGTCGAGCGGCCTGCCATTCCCCAAGACCTCACGGCAGCGGCGTTCTTCGACGTGGACAACACGATGATGATGGGCGCGTCGATCTTCCACTTCGCGAGGGGGCTCGCCGCGCGCAAGTACTTCAGCACCTCCGACCTCGCCGGTTTCGCCTGGCAGCAGGTCAAATTCAGGGTCGGTGGCAGGGAGAGCCACCAGGGAGTGCAGTCCAGCAGGGAGCAGGCGCTGTCGTTCGTCGCTGGCCGCACCGTTGACGAGATGGTCTCCATCGGCGAGGAAATCTACGACGAGCTCATGGCCGACAAGATCTGGGCAGGCACGCGAGCACTCGCTCAGATGCATCTCGACGCGGGTCAGCGGGTCTGGCTGGTGACCGCCACCCCCGTGGAGCTCGCGGCGATCATCGCCCGAAGGCTCGGGCTCACCGGCGCGCTCGGCACCGTCGCCGAGAGCGTGGACGGCGTTTACACGGGCAGGCTTGTCGGTGACCTCCTGCACGGCAGAGCCAAGGCGCACGCCGTGCGAGCACTCGCCGCGAGGGAAGGGCTCAACCTGCGCCGGTGCACTGCGTACTCGGACTCGCAGAACGACGTCCCGATGCTCTCGGTCGTCGGCACCGCCGTCGCCGTCAACCCCGATTCGGGCCTGCGCGACGTCGCAAGGGCGAGGGGATGGGAGATCAGGGACTTCCGCACGGGACGCAAGGCCGCGAAGATCGGCGTCCCCTCTGTCCTCGGCGCAGGCGCGCTCGCCGGTGCCGTGGCAGCGGGCCTGGCCTACCGCAAACGCCTGGTCTGACCGTGTCCGCACTTCATGCACAGGTCCTTGCACTTTGCGCACCCGTGTCCGCACCTTATGCACGCATGCTCGCACTTTGCGCACTCGTGTCCACACTTTGTGCACCCGTGTCCGCACTCTGGGTACGTTAGCCGCCCCTCGACGGGCGAGCCCGCACTCGTGCCTTGATTTCCGCTCCCTCGCACACCCGACGAGGTGCCACACCCGTGCAGGAAGTGCCAACAACCGTGCAGGAAGCGCGGACACGGACAGGAGGTGCAAACAACCGTGCGGGAAGTGCCAACACCCGTGCAGGAAGTGCGGACACGGCGGTTGGGGCTGCGGCTCAGCCGGTGAAGATTCCCCTGCGGTGGGCCAGCCTGCGGTACAGCATGTCCTGAATGCTCTCCCTGACCCGGTCGGTGAGGGTCAGCACCAGCATCTGGTCGTCCTCCGCGCCCTCGGCATAGCAGTCGGTGGGAATGGGCTCACCGAACTCGATGTGCCACTTCGTCGGCAGCGGCACCGTGCCCAGCGGCCCGAGCAGCGGGAAGAACGGCGTCACGGGAAAGTACGGCAGGCGCAGCAGCCTGGCCAACGGCTTGATGTCTCCGATCTTCGGGTAGATCTCCTCGGCGCCCACGACGGCACACGGGATGATCGGTGCCCCCGTCCGCAACGCCGCCGACACGAAACCCCCGCGCCCGAAGCGCTGCAACTTGTACCGCGCCGAGAACGGTTTGCCGACCCCCTTGTATCCCTCGGGCCACACACCGACGAGTTCGCCTTCCCGCAGCAGCCTTTCGGCGTCGGGATGGCAGGCCAGTGTCTGGCCGCTCTTGCGCGCCAGCGACCCGAGAACAGGGGTGTCGAACACAAGGTCGGCCCCCAGCATGCGCAGGAACCGATGCTCTGGATGCTCGTCGTGCACGGCGAAGGCCGTCATCACGGCGTCGATCGGCACCACACCGGAATGGTTGGAGACGAGCAGAGCCCCGCCCTCGCCGGGAATGTGCTCGACGCCGTGCGCGCTCACGCGGAACCACCGCTCGTACAACGGCCGCAGCAGCGGGATGAGCACGGCCTCGGTGAATTCCTGGTCGAAACCGAACTCGTCGATCTCGTAGTCACCGCTAAGCCTGCGACGAAGGAAGTCGAGCAGGCCGCCCGAAGGGGAACGTCGCTCCGCTTTCCGCACAGGCAGTGGAACCACGCTCGACGAAGTGTCGGGCTCGCCGTCGCCGGGACGCAACGGAACCACTCGCGCCGAACCTCGTGAGGTCACGGTGAACCCTCCATCGCAGTCACGCTGTCACGCGCCCCCGCCGCCCGGCAACCGCGTCGTCGAACGCCTCACGTGTCGTCCAGCGAGGGGTGTACCCGAACTCCCGGATCAGCCGCTCCGTATCGACGACCCGCCCGAAGTTCAGCAACCGCACGAGGTCGGCCGACAACCGCACCCGCCTGGCGAGACGTAGTGCCGTTCCGATGGGCGACATGGCGGGGCGCGGAACACCGACACCGACGCGACCGGCAAGCCGGATGGCCTGCGACAGCGACAGCACCCCGTCTCCCGCGACGTTGAACACTCCGGGACGGTCGAGAACGGTGGCGCGTTCCAGCACGGCGAGGGCGTCGTCGGCGTGCAGGAACTGGAGCCTGCCGTCGAATCCGAGCACGGTCGGCACGAGCGGCAGCGAGAAGTACCTGGTGAAGACGGTGTCGAAGTCGGGGGTAACGAGATCGGCGAACCTCAGCGTGGTCACCCCGACGTCGGGACGCCGCCGGGAGAAACCGCGAACGTAGCCCTCCAACTCGACGGCGTCCTTGGAGTAGCCGGTCGCCACGGCCGGGATCAGCTCCGCGTCCTCCGTGAACACGGCCCTGGAACGCGACGACGCACCGTAGACGGCCGTGGTCGAGATGACGACGAGCTTGCGAAGGTGCGGCGAGTTCTGGCACGCGGCGAGCAGCCGCATGGTGCCGATGACGTTGGCTTCCTTGATCGCCGAATGTCCACCCGAACCCGCGGGGTGACACGTGGGACCGGCGTGTACCACCGTGTCCACCCTCGCGGAGGTCATGATCTTGGCGATCAGCGGGTTCCGGATGTCCACCCGCACGAATTCGGCCCTTCCCGGCTCTCGCAGCACACCGGGAACGGGTGGTGCGGTGTCCACCCCGACGACCCGTTCGAGGTCGGACCGCGCGCCCAACCTCGCCAGCAACCGTCCGCCCAGCTCACCGGATACCCCGGTGACGAGGACGACGTTCGACGGCATCAGACCCCCGTGTGACAGGCGCGGTCGCGACCCCTGACTGTGTACACCAGGGTGGATGCTACCCCGACACGTCGGTGCCGGGGCGGAATCTCACACTCGCCCAGCCGGACGATCCCCTCGTCGCGGCCGTGCCGACACGCGCGGGCCTGCGGCCTCACTTACCCTGCTTGCGGCGCTGCACCCGCGTGCGGCGAAGCAGCTTGCGGTGCTTCTTCTTGGACATGCGCTTACGACGCTTCTTGATTACCGAGCCCACACCACGCTCCTAACGGTCGGTCGCGAACGGCTCTCCAGGTTACCCGGGCACCTCCGCGTGGCGTGCGTGGCCCTCCCGCACCTCGGTCGTGATTCACAGGTCCTCTCCTCGCGAGCGGATACGAGGGAGGCATGGGATCCGGCCTACCCCACGTCGAAGTAGGCGTTGTCCAGGTAGGAGTGAACGGCCTGCTCCGGCACCCGGAACGACTTGCCGACCCGCACGGCGGGCAACTCCCCGGAGTGCACCAGTCGGTAGACCGTCATCTTGGAGACTCGCATCAGAGCGGCCACCTCGGCGACTGTCAGGAACTGGACCTGCCGCCCCGGCACGTCCTGGTCATTGTTCGGCGGCATAGCGATTCACCGTGTCCTTTGCCACGCGCCGCGCCGCCCGGCTTCCCCACCGAGCGGTACCGACACGCGCGTGCTTCCCCCGAGGGTAGCGGGACTTCTGGGGCTCGTGCGACGCCTGTCGAGGCGAAACGGGGCACCCGGACGGAGGCAACACCGCCGGTCACCACCCTCGCGGGTGCCTGCGCGTGGCGATTCTGCCGTATCGGGTCACCAACCCACGCGGGCACGCTGTCAGTCCTCGTGGGCGCGGCCGAGTTCGACGGAGCGGTCGCGCGCCGCCTCGATGGCCGCGAGAAGCGCGGCCCTGACCCCATGCTTCTCCAGCTCTCGGATCGCGTTGATCGTCGTACCCGCCGGGGAGGTCACGGCCTCCCTCAGCAACACGGGGTGGCTCTCGCCCTCGGCGAGCATCTTGGCCGCCCCGACGGCCGACTGCACGATGAGCTGCTCGGCGACGGCGCGAGGCAGCCCCAGGAGGATGCCCGCGTCGATCATGGCCTCGACGAGGTAGAAGAAGTACGCCGGACCGGAGCCCGACAGGGCGGTGACCGCGTCCTGCTGCGACTCGGGAACCTCGACCACCTTGCCGACGCAGCCGAGCAGGTCGGTGACGATCTCGATGTGCTCGGGCCCCGCGTACTTGCCCGCGGACACGGCGCTCATCGCCTCGCCCACGAGCATCGGCGTGTTGGGCATCACCCTGACCACGGGTGTTCCCGAAGGGAGCCTGCGCTCGAACAGTGCCGTCGGCAGGCCCGCGCACAGCGACACCACGAGGGACTGCGGTCGCAGCAGCGGCGCGAGGTCGGCGAGCACGGGCTCGATGTCCTGCGGCTTTACCGCGACGACCAGCAGGTCGGCCCGCTCTGCCGCCTCCTTCACGGTGACGCCGGTGATCCCGTAACGCTCCTGCAACTCGGTCGCCCGCTCAGGGTGCCGCTCGGTGAACAGCAGATCCTCCGGAGCGCGCCCTCCGCTGAGCAGCCCGGACAGCAGCGCTTCTCCGATCTTGCCGGCACCCAGTACAGCGATGGTTCCCATGCCAGCAACACTAAGCCAGGCCCTCTTTCACGACTCCCGCGTACCGCGCGGAGAGAACGTGTCGAACACCGCCTTGGCCGCGTCGCACGACGCCCACGTGCCGGCGCGGAGCGCTGACCTGCCGGGGCAGCCAGCCGTGAGCCCGCGCGGGCGGTGTCACAGGACTGACCTCGGTCGGCCACGGAGGGATCCCGTGCGCCCGCGGGCGGGCGGGTGTCACGGCAGGGGGGCCAGCGCCAGTTGCCTCGCCTGGCAGACGAGACGACCGTGGCTGTCCACCACCACGGCGTCGGAGTCGAACCAGCCCTCGTGGACGGCACGGCAGTCCACCTGTATCCGCAGCCAGCCTGGATGCGGGCGGGTCCGCACCAACGTGGTGAGCTGCACGGTCGGCGCCCACCCTGTGCCTCCGAGGTTGAACACCACCGGCGGGTTGAGATCACCGGCGAGGAGCAGGAAGTACGGGTCGGGTTCACCGTGGCGCGGACGCACCCACAACCGGAGGCGAGGCGGGTCGTCCCGCCTTCCGGCGAGATAACCGGCCGTCGCGGGGTCGATCCGGACATCACAGCCCTTGGCGAGGTGGAACAGCCCCTCGGCTGTGCGGCCCGCCAGCGCGATCGCCCCCGCAGGCGGCTCGACGGGCAGCGCGGGCACGTCGTTCCACACGGGAGGGCGCAGCGGGAGTCTGCCTGCCGTCACCCTCGCCTCCACACAGCTTCGACCCCGCTGCTCCATGCTCACGGCCACCACCGTGGCCCTCCTGCCCACCTTGCGCACCTCGGCGCGCAGGAGCACAGGGCCCAGCGCGAGCGCGTGCAGGAACTCGGCACTCACAGCGAGCGGCTCGGAGGGTGGCTCACCCGCCTCGAACAGCGCCCTGATCCCGGCCTTCGCCACGAGGGCGAGCAGGAATCCCCCGTGCGGATGCCTTCCGATCGCCCACTCCTGGCGGAGGTCGGCGGTGAAGGTGCCGTCGCCCAGCGAACGGATCTCGCAGGCCGCCGCGAACGACAGCGGCTCCGAGTCGATCGTGCTCACGAACGACTGACCAGTGCTCGCAGGAACAACGCGAGGTTCGCGGGCCGCTCCGCGAGCCTTCGCATCAGGTAGCCGTACCACTGCTCACCGAACGGCACGTACACACGCACGGTCTCCCCTTCCGCGGCCAGCCGGCGCTGCTCGTCCGGCCGGACTCCGTACAGCATCTGGTACTCGTAGGTCCCTGGTCGCCTGCCGTACCAGCGCGTGCGCTGCCGCAATACCCCCACAAGCCGGGGATCGTGGGTGGCGAACATCGCGTACGCGCCACCCTCGAGGAGCAGGTTGGCACATCGCACGTAGCTGAGATCGACAGCGTGGGCATCGCTGTGCGCGACATCGCCCGGCTCAGCGTAGGCGCCCTTACACAGCCGCACACGAGACCCCTTGTGTGCCAGCGCGGCGACATCGGTTTCGCTGCGGCGAAGGTAGGACTGGACCACTGCTCCGACCCAGGGCCACGTGCGGCGCGCGTCGTTCACCACGGCGAGCGTGCTGTCGGTCGTGGTGTGGTCCTCCATGTCCACGGTGACAGTGGTGCCGCACCGCTGCGCAGCCTCACAGATGCGGCCGAGGCTCAGCGAGGCGAGCGCGGGATCACCGTCCACGGTCAGGGCCGACAGCTTCACACTCACCTCGGCGTGGCCGGAGAGGCCCTGCTCGGCGAGGCCGTCGAGCAACCGCAGGTACGTGCGGACAGCCCGCTCGACCTGCCCGCGATCGCGGGTCCACTCGCCCAGGTAATCGAGGGTCGCGTAGCGGCCGTCGGTGGCGAGGGCCCTCACGGCGGCCAGCGCGTCCGCCACGGTCTCACCCGGCACGAACCGGGCGACGATCCGCCGGGCACCCGGCACCGTGAAGGACCTGGCCACCGCACGCCGGATCACGTCGTTGCCCGCGGCGGCGAGGATCAACGATCGCAGCGGCTCCACGACGCAAACTTTACGGGTCGGACGCGGGAAAGCTATGGCTACCCTGAGGATGATCCGGTTTTTCTTCCGGTTTCCCCGTGCACTCTTCCGATCACTGACCGAGATGAAGGCGGGTGAACAAGAGCCCTTCGGCGAGGTCGGCGACACGGTTGGCCGGGTACCTCGCACCCCGCGTGTTGATCTCCAGCACGACGGTGCCCTCGTAGCCTTTCGCCACGAGTCTTTCCAGCAGTTCCGCGCACGGCTGATCGCCACGGCCGGGGACGAGGTGCTGATCCTTGGGGATTCCCGTGCCGTCGGCGAGGTGCACGTGCGCGAGGCCGTCCCCCATCCGGTCGGCCAGCGCCAGCGCGTCCATGCCGGCAGCCGCGGTGTGGGAGAGGTCGAGCGTGTAATGCGCGTAGCCGACGTCGGTGGGATCGATGGAGGGGCGGAACGCCGATACCCGCGCGTTGCGCCGCCCTCCAGGAGGACGCACCTTGAACATGTTCTCCACCGCGATCACCACCCCGCTCTCCTGCTCCAACGCGGCGACGAGGTCGGAGAAGGCGTCCCCGTACCTGCGTTGCCAGCGGAACGGCGGGTGCACGACGACGGTCGTCGCCTCCAGTTCGAGCGCGGCCTCGACCGAGCGGCGGAGCCGCACGACCGGGTCTGGCGACCACACGCGCTGGGTGATCAGCAGCGACGGTGAGTGCACCGACAGCACGGGCACCCCCGTCGCGACGCTGTGTTTGCGCAGTGCCTCGACGTTCTGGCTGTCCGGATCGACCCACACCATGACCTCGACACCGTCGAAGCCGAGGTCGGCTGCCAGCTCGAAGGCCCTGTGCGCGCGGAGCGGCCACACCGACGCCGTGGACAGCGCGACCGGAATCGCCGGGGTGGCCACGCTAGCGGGACACCAGTAGCAACGCCGCGGGCGACACGGTCACCACAAGGCCGACGAGCAGTGCCAGCACGGTGGTCTGCGTGTCCTCCGCCTTCCGGACCTTGCGCACAATCCAGACCAGGCCGACGGTGACCAGCAGCGCGGCGATCAACGCGGCAGCCGGGAGTTGGCCCCACAGCCAGTTGAAGCCGAGCCACACCCCCGCTCCGCCCGCGACTCCGAGCGCGAGCTGCCCCGCGAGCAGAAGCCACTGCTTCGCGGGCGATTCCTCCTCGGCGGCGTCGCCTGCCTCGATGCCTGATGCGCCGGTGTCGCCGTTTCTCCGGTCGTTCTGCCCGTTCCCTTCGGAGCCGTCGTACTCGACGTCGTGGTCCTGGTCGTAGTCGTCGTAGTCGCCGTCGTAGTCGTCGTAGGCGGCGTCCGGGTGGTCGGCGTACGGCTCGTCGCCGTAGGCGCCGTAGGTGCCGTCGGCGAGTGGGTCGTCGGCGAGAGCTCCCACCCTGGTGGCCGCGTCCAGGTCCTCGGAGTCGTCGGAATCGTCGTCGAAGTCCGGGACGTAGTACCCGGTGTCCGGGCCTTCTCCGCTGCCGTCGTCGTCCAGTGTCGCTGGGGCGTGGACCTGCGTCTCCTCGACGGAAGGATCGGGGCCCCCCTGACGCTCGGCGCGGCCCGGGACCGGTCCTGCCGGTCCCGGATGCCCCGGCCAGCTCGCCAATCCGGCCGGTGGGGCGTCGGCACGCACGGGCTCGGACAGTGCCGTTTGCTCCGCATCGCTGACCCCGACCGCGGGAAGCTGCTCGGTGTGCGGCTCGGGGTCCGGCGCCGGGGCGCCCCTCGGTGGCCTTCGCCGTCGCGGCGGCAGGGCGAACCGGCTGGAGCGTTGTGGGGGACCGCTCGCAGGTGGTGCAGGCGGTGCGGCGGCCTGCTCCTGTTCTTCGACGTCGCCGAGCCCGTCGAGCCGGGCCGCGAGCGTTCCCTCCTGCGCCGCAGGCGGTGGCGGGGGCGCGGGGACCCTGCGGGTGGCCGCCATCCGGCTCGCCGCGTCGGGCTGCGGTGTCTGCTGCGAAGGGTTCGCCGACGTCTGCGGACTCGGCGGGACCGGTAGGCCCCCCGTCGTTCCGCCGCCCTGGGGCGCACCACCCGGCGGCACCGGGTTCGCCCCGCTGTTCTGCTGCTTCGGTGGCAGCCGGAAACCGTTCGTCGTCGGCTTGCCGTATCCGGTGCTGTGGGCCGTGCTCGGGGGCAGGCTCGACTGCGTGGGGGGCGCGGAACTCGCCGGTGCAGGCGCCGACCGCGCCTGGCCGCGCGGTGGGAGCGGCTGGCGAGTGGACCCCTCACCGGCGCCCGGCGCGGGATACGCACCGGACCCCTGCGGCGTCCGTGGTGGCGCAGGCACCTTCTGCGGGCCTGTGCGAGGCGCAGCCGAACGGCCACGTGCCTGCTCGTCCCCCTCGGGAGAGCGTCCCTTCGGCCTGCTGCTCTGTGCCGCCGCGCCGGGTGGCGGCCCCTCGGAACGGACTCTCTCGATGATCGCCTGAGGCGCCGTGTCGGTGAGCCCGGGCTGCCGCGCGCCGGGCGCGTCGTCCTCGGCAGCACGGCGCCGTCGGCGACGCGGTGTGTCGCCGACCTTTCCGCCGTGTTCGGCGAGGAGTTCGGCCACGGTCTTCTGCGGCCGCCCGCCGTCGCTGTCTCGCGTCATCCTTTCCACCGTGCCCGTCGCCCGTTCGTTACGTCCAGTCTGAACCCAGGCATCATGCGTGCCGCCTCCGGCCGGTCAGCAAAGCGGTCTGTTCTGTGCCGTCGGAGCGGTCCAACCGTTGCAGGATGACACCCTCCCTGAGCGCCCAGGGACAGATTTCCAGGGATTCCAGTGACAGCGCCCGCATCGTGGCCTCCGCCACAAGCGCGCCCGCGACGAGTTGGTGTGCCCTGCTGGGACTCACACCCTCAAGCTGCGCCAAGTCGTCCGACGACATGCGTGAGATGAACGCGATCAGCTGCCGGAGACCTGCGCGCGTCAGCACCCTGCTCACCCGAGGGCCTGCCGACGACGGCGCGGCACCCGTCAGCCTCGCCAGCGTCCGGAACGTCTTCGACGTGGCCACGACACGGTCGGGCACGCCCGTGCTCGCGACGCGGTCGGCGAGATCGGCGAGCTGGTCCTCCAGCCAGGCCGAAGTGGCGACGACCTCCGAGCGGGTGGGCGGGTCGTTGGCGAAGCGCGTGCGCGTGATGCGGCCCGCACCGAGCGGCAGCGACTCCGCGAATTCCGGCTCCTCGTCGATACCCATCGCGACCTCGAGGGAACCGCCACCGATGTCGAGCACCAGCAACCGCCCCGCCGACCAGCCGAACCACCGTCGCACGGCAAGGAAGGTGAGGGTGGCCTCCTGCTCGCCCGTCAGCACCTGGAGTTCGATGCCCGTCTCGTCGGCGACCCTCCGCAACACCTCGGCGGCGTTGACCGCGTCCCTGATCGCCGACGTCGCGAACGACATGACCTCCTCGCACCCCAGCCGCTCGGCCGCGTCACGGGCCTCGGCTACCGCGATCACCAGCTCGTCGGCCGCCTTCTTGTCCAGCTCGCCGCCCTCGTCGATCTGCTCGACGAGACGCAGCACCGACTTCTCGGAGTGCATCGGCGTGGGGTGGGCACCACGATGCGCGTCCACCACGAGAAGGTGAACGGTGTTGGAACCGACGTCGAGTACCCCTAGGCGCACAAAGTCCTACGGTACCGTTCGCCGGCGTGCTTCCACTGTGACATCGGACGGGGAACCGTTCGGCGGTCGCCACTCTGCGCCGAACGTCCCGTTTCAGGCCTCGAATTTATAGCCCAGCCCACGGACGGTGACCAGATGCCGAGGCGAACCGGGGTCTGGTTCGATCTTGGAGCGAAGACGCTTGACATGAACGTCGAGCGTCTTGGTGTCACCGACGTAGTCCGCGCCCCACACCCGGTCGATGAGCTGGCCGCGCGTGAGCACGCGGCCGACGTTGCGCAGCAGGTACTCGAGGAGATCGAACTCCTTCAGCGGCAGCGGGACCTCCGTGCCGTCCACCGTGACCACGTGCCGCTCGACGTCCATGCGCACGGGGCCGCCTGTCAGCACGGGCTGGGCCTGCTGGCCTTCGACCGCCGGCTTCTCGCCTCGCCTGAGTACCGCCCTGACGCGCGCGATCAGTTCACGGGCCGAGTAGGGCTTCGTGACGTAGTCGTCGGCCCCCAGTTCGAGACCGACGACCTTGTCGATCTCGCTGTCCCTTGCCGTCACCATGATCACCGGAACGCTGGAGCGCTGGCGCAACTGCTTGCACACGTCCGTGCCGCTCATGCCAGGCAGCATGAGATCGAGCAGGACGATGTCGGCGCCGTTGCGGTCGAACTCTTCGAGGGCCTGCCTGCCGTCGGTGGCGACGGCGGCCGTGAACCCCTCCTTCCGCAACAGGAAGGCCAACGGGTCGGCGAACGACTCCTCGTCCTCCACGATCAGAACCCTGGTCACGACGTTTCTCCTCCTCGGGGGCTTTCCTGCGCTGACGCAGGCACGGTGTGCGCGCTCCGCGCGCCCTGCTCCGGCAGCGCGGCGGCGTCAGGCTTGGCGGCGGGCAGTGCGGCGGGCTTGGCGTCAGGCTTGGCGGCGGGCTTGGCGGCGGACAGTGCGGCCGGAACCGCATCGCCACGCTCTTCGGCTGCGTTCGGGTGCGCCGGTATGCGCAGCGTGAACGTGGAACCGATCCCCGGCCTGCTCCACAACCGGACCTCGCCGCCGTGGTTCGCTGCGACGTGTTTGACGATGGCCAGTCCGAGCCCCGTGCCTCCGGTCGCCCTGGACCGCGCCTTGTCCGCCCGGTAGAACCGTTCGAACACCCGCTGCTGGTCCACCTCGGCGATGCCGATGCCCCGGTCGGTGACGGCGATCTCCACGTGCCCGTCCACCAGTTTGCGGCTGATCGACACGGGGCTTCCCGCCTGCGAGTAGGCGACGGCGTTGTCGAGCAGGTTCGACAACGCGGTGACGAGCAGCGTGCGGTCGCCCTCGACACGCAGTTCGCTCGCGTTGTCGGTGGTGATCTCGATGTCGGCCGACTCGGCGGCGAGCCTCGTGCGGCCCAACGCCTCGGCCACCACCGCGTCCACATCGACCACGGTGAGTTCCGGCAGCTTCTCCGCGCCCTGCAACCGCGACAGCGCGATCAGCTCGGTGACGAGCTTGCCGAGCCGGGTGGACTCTCGCAGGATCTTCTCGCCGAAGCGCCGGACCTCGGCTGTGTCGTCGGCCGCGTCGAGGACCGCCTCGGCGAGCAGCGCGATGGCGCCGACCGGTGTCTTCAGCTCGTGGCTGACGTTGGCCACGAAGTCCCTTCGCGTGGCTTCGAGGCGCACAACCTCGGAGTGGTCAACGGCTTCGACGACGGCGTATCCGTCCCCGAGTGGCCGCACCTCGCCGAGCACAGCCTCCGGCCCCCTGCCCCGCACCGCGAGCGGGGAGAGGTCGATCTCTGTGGGTTCGCCGGTCTCGGCGACCTGCTCGGCGGCCTTGCGGGCCCTGGCGTCGGCCTGGTTCAGCCGCACGAGCCCCAGTGCCTCCGCCCTGCGGTTGTGCAACACGAGATCGCCGAAACGGTTGAGGATCAGCACACCGTTGTTGGAGGAGCGCACGAACCTGTCGAGCAGCTCGGCGGCCGTCGGGCCCTGCGCCGCAGTGCGTCTGCGAGCGATCCCGGACCTGCCGACGGCGATACCGATGAGGAGGCCGATCACCGCGGTGGCGATGGCCAGCGCGAACGTAGCGGGCGCCGTCACGGGTGGCATCGTAGGCACGGAGGTGGCCCCGAAGACCAGTACTCGAAGCCTTGTCGTGACAGCCGTGACATCTTCCGGGCACTTGTTCGCCACCGTGTCACCGGCCGTTCACCACCTGGCCCCCGCAGGCTGGGGAAGGGCTCACCTTCCCCAGCCTGTCGCACCGGCAGCGCGGCAGGCGTCAACGGCCCTGGCTCGCCACTGCCGCCGCGGCCTTGGCCGCCTGTTCGGGATCGAGGTAGGTGCCGCCGGGGTTGACCGGCCGCAGTTCGCCCCCGGAGTCACGCAGGTCGTAGCGAAGCGGGATGCCCGTCGGGATGTTGAGACCGGCGATGTCCGCGTCGGAGATGTCGTCGAGGTGCTTGACGAGGGCTCGGAGCGAGTTGCCGTGCGCGGCGACCAGCACCGTCTTTCCCGCCCTGAGGTCGGGCACGATCGCCGACTCCCAGTACGGCAGCAGCCGCGCGACGACGTCCTTGAGGCATTCGGTCCTCGGCATCGCGTCACCGAGTCCGGTATAGCGCGCGTCGCCGTCCTGGCTGTACTCGCTGTCCGCGTCGATGGGCGGCGGCGGCGTGTCGTACGAGCGGCGCCAGAGCATGAACTGCTCCTCGCCGAACTCCTCGAGCGTCTGCTTCTTGTTCTTGCCCTGAAGCGCGCCGTAGTGCCGTTCGTTGAGCCGCCAGTCCCGCCGCACGTCGATCCAGTGCCTTTCTGCGACGTCGAGTGCGATGTTCGCCGTGGAGATCGCGCGCCGCAGCAGCGAGGTGTGGACGACGTCGGGCAGAAGGTCCGCTTCGGCGAGGAGTTCGCCACCGCGCCGGGCTTCGGCCTCGCCCTGCTCGGACAGCGGGACATCGACCCAGCCCGTGAACAGGTTCTCCGCGTTCCACGTGCTCTGCCCGTGGCGAAGCAGCACAAGGGTTCCAAGTTCGGACATGCCACAAGCCTGCCATGCCGCTGTTCTCCGGAACGGGGCAGCGGGAATCGACCTGCGTTTTCTACTGTGAGTTGCATGGCGGCGGGCGGAACTTCACCCATGCCCCAAGCGTGCTGCCAACAACATGACGTTCCCGCCCAGAGAAATGCGGGGCGTTAACCGAGGGGGCGAATTTCACCCTATCGGGGTAGTGCGTAGTCTTGTGATTACAGACCTTGGTCTGACAAGTTGGCTACAACCCGCCCGGTCGGTCACCACGCACTCCCCGGCCGGACGCGGGCGTAGGCGCAGCTCGTCTCCCCCCTGCCGAGCTGCGGCCCGCCGGCCCCGTTGGCATCCCCCTCGCCACCGGGTCCACGCGGCGGGAACGTCAGCGGGGCGGCTCGAGTTCGCGACTCCCCCCTCCCTCGAGCCGCCCCGCGACACTCCCTCACCACCGCGTCTTACGCCGTCCAACGAGCACGACGATCCGCCGGTTCCCGGTGTGATCAGCGCCGCCTCAGTCGGACGTGAGCGATCCGGGGGTGTGCGGGCTCTCCGGCCGCACCAGGTGCTCGAAGGGCTTGAGGTTCGCCAGCGACTCGCCCCGGGAGACCCGCCAGTCCCACTCCTTGCGGATGGACGTCGCGAAGCCCAGCTCGAGCAGCGTGTTGAAATCACCGTCGGCGGCTTCGAGGACCTGACCGAGCACCTTGTCGAGTTCCGGCTCCGTGACGGCGTCAAGGCCGAACCGGCCCACGAGGTAGATGTCCCCTGCCGAGTCGATGGTGTAGTGGACGCCGTAGAGCTTCGCGTTGCGGCGCAGCAGGAACCGGTAGACGTCCTCATGTGCCTCGTCGGGCCGCCTGCACACGAACGCCTCCACCGCGAGCGAGTGCTCCCTGGCGATCAACCAGCAGTTCGTCTGTAGCTTCCTCGTGCCGGGCAGGGTGACGAAGTACACGCCTTCCCTCCGCCGGTCGTAGTCGAGACCTGCCGCGTCCAACGTCGCCCTGACCAGGGCATCGACCCGCTTGCCTTGTTCGGAAAGCATGCTCACACCGCCACCTCCAACGACGTCGCACTGAAGGCCCTCGTCGCCTCCGCGTAGGTGTCGAGCAGCGCCTCTGTCGTGCGCTCCCACGAGAACCGTGCCGCATGGCGGCGAGCGCCGCGCGCCAGGGCTTCCCGCACTCCGGGGCGCAGCACGACTCCGGCGAGTGCGTCGGCCCAGTCGTCCGGCGAGTGAGTGGGCACCAGCACCCCTGACTCGCCGTCGGCGACGGCGACGGGAAGGCCTCCGACCCTGGCCGCCACCACGGGGGTACCGGTGGCCTGCGCTTCGAGCGCCACCAGCCCGAACGACTCGTTGTGGCTGGGCACCGCCACGACATCGGCGGCACGGTAGACGTTGACGAGGTCCTCGCCGCCCTGCGGCGGCAGGAACCTGACGAGATCACCGATGCCGAGTTCGCCCGCGAGCTGCCGCAGCGACGTCGGCTGATCGAGACCGGTGCCGGAAGGACCGCCGGCCACGAGCACCACGAGCCGCCGTCGCAGCTCCGCGTCACGGCGCGCGAGCGCGGCGGCTGCGCGAAGGAGCACGTCGGGGGCCTTCAACGGCTGGATGCGGCCCGCGAACGCGAACACCACCGCGTCGCCAGGCAATCCGAGCGCGGCCCTGGCCTCGGCCTTGCTGCCGGGGCGGAACCGGTCGAGGTCAACCCCTGGCGAGACCGTGCGAACGGCGCCGGGATCGGCGTCGTAGAGGCGCACGAGCTGATCCGCCTCCACGTCGGTGTTCACGACCAGCCGGTCGGCCTCGGCGACCACCTGTTCCTCGCCGATGACCCGCGTTCGCGGCTCCGGGGTGTCGCCGTCGGCGAGCGCGGCGTTCTTCACCTTCGCGAGCGTGTGCGCCGTGTGCACCAGCGGCACGCCCCATCGTTCGCGGGCCAGCCAGCCGACCTGGCCGGACAGCCAGTAGTGCGAGTGAATCAGGTCATAGTGGCCCGGCTCCTGAAACGCCTCCGTACGCAATACACCCGATGTGAAGGCGCAGAGCTGGGACGGCAACTCGCCACGGGTCAACGGCTCGAAAGGCCCTGCCTGGATGTGCCGGACGAGGACTCCCGGCGCGAGTTCCGCCACCGGTGGTTGATCGGACGACGTCGCCCGCGTGAACACCTCGACGTTCGTTCCACGACGCGCCATCTCCACCGCCGTGTGGAAGATATAGACGTTCATGCCGCCCGCATCGTTCGTGCCGGGTTGTTCCAGCGGCGAGGTGTGTACGGACAGCACCGCGATCCGGCGCGGCCACGGGGCCGCCCGGTGCCGGGAGATCGTCACCGAATCACCTTTCTGCTCGGCCGGGACGCGCGTTCAGCGCTCTTCGAGGGCCTGTTCGGCGAAGGCTCGCAGCGTGGTGTCGAACTCGTCGGCGGCCTCGACGAACGGGAGATGGCCCACCCCTCGCAACCAACGCGCGGAAGCCCCCGCGATCTTCCCTGCCGTGTACTCGCCCGCCGTGACGTCCACGACGGCGTCGTCGGTGCCGTGGATCACGAGCGCGGGCACATCGACGGCGGCGAGCACGTCGGCGTTGCCGGCATCGCGGCGGAACAGCGCCGTGCGCACCGCCGGTGGCACGGCGAGGCTCGCGCCGAGCAGTGCCTGCGACAGCGCGCCGGGGATCGGCCGGTGCGCCATCCCCTTGGCAAGCGAGGCGAGTGCGGGGAGCGCGACGTCGAGATCGTCCGACAGCGCGGCCGGCAGCGCGCCCACCATCGCGGGGCCGATCTTCCCGCCGGGGCGGCCCCTGCCGATCTCCGTGATGGCGCCCGCGAAGACGACGCCTGCCAGCCCTCGCGTGCCGTGGACGCGCAGGTAGTCGGCGATGACGAGACCGCCGTAGGACCAGCCGATCACGACCGCGTCGCCGCCCGCGAGGTCGAGCACGGCCGCGAGGTCGGCGGCCCAGGTCTCCGGATCGTCGTAGCCCGTCTCCGGCGCCTCGGATTCACCGTGTCCCCGCAGATCGGGCGCGATCAGCCGGAATCGCTCGCGGAGTGCGGGGTCGGCGAACTGCGTGTCCCAGACCCGCGCCGACTGCGCCCAGCCGTGGACGAACACGAGCGCGGGACGATCCCGCTCACCGCCGATCCGAACCCCGATCCGGACACCCGACGCGCCGACGACCTCCGACCCCATCCGCCCCGTCAAATCCCTTCGCGAGAAACCGTTTCCCACACCGCGAACCGCCGATGAGCACGCCAACACTACCTGGCAGCATCAGGCGTCATGAACACCCGAACGGCAGTCATCACAGGAGCCAGCGCCGGCATCGGCGAGGCCACCGCACGCGCACTCGCCTCGGCGGGATTCCACGTCGTCCTCGGCGCGAGGCGGCTTGAGCGGCTGCGCCCGCTCGCCGAGGAGCTTTCGGGCACCGCCCACCTGCTCGACGTCACCGACGCCGAGCAGGTGGCCTCCTTCGCCGAGCAGGTCCCGGAGTGCCACGTGCTGGTCAACAACGCCGGTGGCGCCAAGGGGCTCGACCGGATCGCCGATGCCGACGAGGAGCACTGGCGGTGGATGTGGCAGACGAACGTGCTCGGCACGCTGCGGGTCACCAAGGCGTTGCTGCCGAAGCTGCTCGCGTCGGGTGACGGGCACATCATCACCATCACCTCCATCGCTGGCCACGAGGTCTACGACGGCGGCGCGGGCTACACCTCCGCGAAACACGCCCAGTCGGCACTGCACAGGACGCTGCGATCGGAACACCTCGGCGATCCGCTGCGGCTCACCGAGATCATCCCGGGGATGGTGGAGACCGACTTCTCCGTGAACCGGTTCGGCGGCGACACCGAGCGCGCGGCCAAGGTCTACGAGGGGCTCACGCCGCTGACCGCGGAGGACGTGGCCGACGTTGTCGCGTTCGCCGCGACCCGCCCCCCGCACGTCAATCTCGACCAGATCGTCCTCAAGCCGACGGCGCAGTACAGCGGCAGCCGCGTACACCGGCAGTAGTCGCCTTGCGGTTTCAGAGCGCGCAGTTCACCAGCAGCGGTTCGGGCCGCAGTTCGACTCCGAACCGCTCGAACACGCCGTCGCGGACCTGCCTCGCCAACGCGAGCAGGTCGGCTGTGGTCGCCCCGCCCCTGTTGGTGAGCGCCAGCGTGTGCTTCGTGGACAGCGAGACCCGGCCTCCCGGGCCGGGGTGCCCCTTGGCGAACCCGGCCCGCTCGATGAGCCACGCGGCGGACAGCTTCACCCCGCCGTCGGCCGGATACGTCGGCACGGCCGCGTCGGCGCCGACCACGTCGGTGATCCGGGCGAGCACGTTCGGCACGTCGGGCTCGGCGACGATCGGGTTGGTGAAGAACGAACCCGCGCTCCAGGTGTCGTGGTCCCCGGCGTCGAGCACCATGCCCTTGCCCCTGCGCAGCGCGAGCACGGCCTCGCGGGCCTCGCTCGCCGGTACCCGCGCGCCGACGTGGGCGCCGAGCCTGCGCGCCAGTTCTGCGTAGCGGACGGGCGCGGAGAGGCCGTCGCCCGCGAGGCGGAACCGGACCGACAGCACGACGCCCGAGTCGGTGCCCTTGAGCACGCTCGTGCGGTAGGCGAAGCCGAGTTCGGCCGCCGTGACGGTCCTCACCTCGCGGGCCGCCCTGTCGTACAGCTCGATCGATTCGAGCACCTGGCTGATCTCGCACCCGTACGCGCCGACGTTCTGGATGGGCGTCGCGCCCGCACGGCCGGGGATGCCGGAGAGGCACTCCAGCCCGCCGAGCCCCGCCTCGACGGTGGCGCCGACGTAGGCGTCCCAGTCCTGCCCCGCCGCCACCGTCGTGAAGTCGTCACTCCAGCCGCCGGTGGCGATGCGCACGACGGTGCCGTCGAAGCCCTCGTCGCCGACGACGAGGTTCGAGCCGCCGCCCACCAGCAGCACGGGCTCCCCCGCCTCGTCGAGCTTCCGCACGATGGCCACGAGTTCGTCGGTGGTCTCGGCCACGGCGAACCGGCGCGCGGGCCCGCCGAGCCGCAGGGTGGTGTGCTCACGCAGCCACGTCCGGCCGACCGTTTCGACAGTGCTCACGACCTCAGACGGTACTGTCCCCGGCATGGCGACCCGTATCGACCACCGGGCGACGTTCACGAGCGGCGCCGAGGATGCCTACGCCGCGCAGACCGAGGAGCAGGCGCTGCTGGCACGGCTTGAGCTGGTCGGGGGCGAACACGCCGAGCTGCGTGACCACCAGGTGACCGAACACGGCGCCAGGTACACGCTGTTGCAGGCCGTCCCCTCCGACAAGCTGCCCTCTCTCGTGCGCACCCTCCGTTCGGGCGATCTCACCGTGCGGCGCACGCACGTGTGGAACCGGGAGGGCGATCGGTTCACGGGCACGGTCACGGTGGAGGTCGCCGACATCCCCGGCCGGATCACCGCGGACGTCGAACTGGTGCCGAGTGGCGCGGGGTCCGTCCAGACCACGCGCGGCGAGGTGTCCGTCAGGGTGCCCTTCGTCGGCGGCAAGATCGAGAGTTTCGTCGTGGACCAGGTGACACGGCTGCTGGAGTCCGAGGCGCGCGCCACGGAGCAATGGCTGGCGCGCTGAAGCCGGTCGGCTCGCCGACACGAGGCACCACCAACCCCAACCGGCTCCGCAGGATCGACCGCTGGATGGTGTCGGAGCCGCTGGTGCGCGGCGCGCTGTCCGCCGGGGAGCAGCCGCTCGTCGTCGATCTCGGCTACGGCGCATCGCCCGTGACCACGGTGGAGCTCGCGCGGCGGCTGGCTGTCGTGCGGCCGGGCGTGCGGGTGCTGGGACTGGAACTCGACCCTGACCGGGTGGCGGCGGGGAAAGCTGTGGCGGAGCCTCCCCTGCTCGATTTCCGCAGGGGAGGGTTCGAGCTCGCCGGTACGCGGCCCGCCGTGGTGCGCGCCTTCAACGTGCTCCGGCAGTACGCCGAGGAGGACGTCGTGCCGTCGTGGGAGGCGATGCTGTCGGGCATCGCGCCGGGTGGTGTGCTCGTCGAGGGCACCTGCGACGAGATCGGCAGGCTCTGCGCGTGGGTCACGCTCACCCACGACGGCCCCCGAACCCTCACACTGGCCTGCCGGACGGCGAGCCTGGAGCGTCCGTCCACTTTGGCGCAACGCCTGCCGAAGGCCCTCATCCACCGCAACGTCGAGGGCGAACCCGTGCACGTGCTGATGTCCGCTCTGGACTCCTGCTGGGCCGCTGCGGCTCCCTACGGCGCTTTCGGGCAGCGCGCCAGGTGGACGGAGACGGTGCGGCTGCTCGCCGAGCGGGGGTGGCCGGTGCTCGGCAGGCGCGACCGCTGGCGGCTCGGTGAGCTGACGCTGCCGTGGCACGCCGTGTCGGGGCACTGACTCCACCAGACGACGTAGGGGGCACCGGTAAGGGTCGTCGCGAAGTCGGTGCGGGCAGCCCTGAGTTCTCCCGGAAATGTCTCTCGCGGCCTTCCCCGTGATGTCCGGCACGCGCCAGTCTCGGCGAGGTCCGACGACAAGGAGACCTCATGAGCGCGGGGATGAGCACGATGACAAGCGCGATGACAAGCGCGATGACAAGCGCGGCGACGAGCGCGGCGACGAGCGCGACGACGAGCGCGGCCCCTCCACGCACCTACACGACCTCGATAGCCCACACCCCCGGCCAGATCCGAGCGGCACAGCGGCTGCGCCACCGGGTCTTCGTCGGCGAACTCGGGGCCCGGCCGTCCTCTTCGGACGCCCACGATCCCGGGCTCGAAGCCGACGACCTCGACCGGTACTGCGACCACCTGCTCATCACCGAGACCTCGACCGGTGAGGCCGTCGGGACCTACCGGCTCCTGCCACCTGGGCGGGGCGACACGCTGTACTCGGCTGGGGAGTTCGATCTCACGGCACTGCGTCCCCTGCGCGACGCGACGGTGGAGGCAGGCCGATCCTGCGTTCATCCCGACCACCGCAACGGCACCGTCATCACCCTCATGTGGGCGGCGCTCGCGCGCTACACGCTGCTGTCCGGTCACCGGTACCTCGCGGGGTGCGCCTCGGTTCCGCTGAGCGACGGCGGCACCTCGGCCGCCGACACCTGGCGGCTCGTGCGGCAGCGCTACCTCGCCCCCAAACCGTGGCGGGTGCGACCACACCGGCCGTGGCAGGTCGAGCACGTGTCCGATGAGGGACCGGTGTCCCACAACGGCGTCCCACCGCTGCTGCGCGGCTACCTGCGGCTGGGCGCGTGGGTGTGCGGGCCGCCTGCCCACGACCCGGAGTTCGATGTCGCGGACTTCTTCGTCCTGCTGCCGCTCGACCGGATCGACGACCGTTACCTGCGCCGCTTCCTCGGCGAGGATCGGCGATGAACCCCTACCGCGCGTACTCGCCGTGTACCCCGGCAGGCTGTGTGCGGCACGGTGTTCCGCCGGTTCCGGCTTCGGTGACGGCCCGCAGGGTCGCCGCGCTCGTGCGCGCGCTCGGCGGCGGAGGCCCCCTGCCGGTGCGGGCGGCAGATGTGCTCGCGGCCCTCGGTGTGACCATCGACGTCACAGGGGTCGCGGGGGCGGCACCCGCGCCCGCACTCAGCGAACCCGGCCCCGTCGGCACCCTGATCGTCGCCAACCACCGTTCGTGGCTGGACATCGTGGGCCTGCTCGCGATCGAACCGGTGGCGTTCCTCGCCAAACGCGAGGTCGAGAGCTGGCCGTGGGTGTCCTCGATCGCGAGCAGGCACGGCACGGTTTTCGTTGACCGCTGGGCGCTGCGAACACTGCCGGAAGCCGTCGCCGCCGTGGCAGACCGGCTCCGTTCCGGCCGCTCTGTGGTCGTGTTCCCCGAGGCCACCACCTTCTGTTCGGACAAGGGAGGGCGATTCCGGCCCGCGGCGTTCCAGGCCGCGCTCGACGCCGGCGCGCCCATCCGGCCGGTTTCGCTGTCGTACCGCCAATGCGGGCGCGAGAGCACCGTGCCCGCGTTCGTGGGTGACGACACGCTCGCACGCTCGATGGCGCGCGTGCTGAGAGCGGACGATCTCTCACTTCGCGTGCGCCTCCATCCCGCGCTGGAACCCGTGGGTGATCGCCGGGAGCTCGCCTGTCAGGCCCAACGCGCCGTGACGAGCGGGGAGCGCGTGGATGTTTGAGTGGCTCGACAGCCTCATGACGAACCTGGCCGGGCTGACCGGCTCGCCGTGGTTGTGGGTGGTCGTGTTCGCGGTCGCCGCGCTCGACGCGCTGGCGCCGTTCATGCCGAGCGAGGGCACGGTGATGGCCGTCGCCGTGCTACTCGGCCCCGACCCGGCCGCGCTGGCGCTGCTCGCCGTCGTCGCGGCGGGTGGCGCACTCGCAGGGGACGTGGCCGGTCACGGCATCGGGAGGCTCGCGGGTCCGCGCACACTCCAGCGGGTGCTGGGCAGGGACAAGGGCAGGCGCCGCTACGAATGGGCGAAAGCCGCGATCCACCGGCACGCGACCGCTGTGGTCATCGCCGCCCGGTACGTTCCCGGAGGCCGCGTGGCCGCGGGCCTCGCCACCGGGAGCGTCGGCTTCCCGCTCAGACGGTTCGTCGCGCTCGACGCCGTCGGCGCGGCCGTGTGGGCCTGCTACGCCGTCGTCGTGGGCAGCGTCGCGGGCGCCGCGTTCTCGGCCCCCGCCGTGGCGATGCTGGTCGCGATCGGCACCGGGTTCGTCGCGGTGGGCGTCGCGGAAGTCGTCCGGCGGGTTTTGTCGGCCCGCGACGTCTCCCACGTCACGAATCACCGGCCCACCGGGCTCGGCCCCACCATGACCAGCGATAATGGCAACCCGTGCAGGAACGCCAGTACGTCATCACCTTCGGTTGCCCCGACCGCAAGGGCATCGTCTCCCGGATCTCGTCCTTCCTCGCCGAGATCGGAGGGTGGATCGTCGAGGCCGCCTACCACACCGACCCCGACACGGGCTGGTTCTTCACCCGGCAGGCGGTGAGGGCGGAGTCCGTCCCTTTCGACGTCGATGAGCTGCGTGCCCGGTTCGCGGGCGTGGCCCGGTCGCTCGGCGAGGAGACCGACTGGAGCGTTGCCGACACCGGCGAACGCCGCCGCGTCGTGATCCTGGTGTCCAAGGACGGCCACTGCCTTTACGACCTGCTGGGCAGGGTGGCGTCCGGCGAACTCGACGCCGACGTCAGGGCCGTGATCGGCAACCACGACGTGCTGGCCGACATCACCCGCGCACACGGCATCCCGTTCCATCACGTGCCGTTCGACCGCGACGGCGGGGAGGGCACAGACAACACCGCCGCGTTCGCTGAGATCGCGAAGCTCGTGGACGAGCACGACCCGCACGCCGTGGTGCTGGCCCGGTTCATGCGCATCCTGCCGCCCGAGCTGTGCGAGGCATGGGCAGGCAGGGCGATCAACATCCACCACAGCTTCCTGCCGTCGTTCATCGGCGCGCGCCCCTACCACCAGGCATACGCGAGAGGCGTCAAACTCGTGGGCGCCACCTGCCACTACGTGACGGCGGACCTCGACGCGGGGCCGATCATCGAGCAGGACGTCATCAGGGTGGACCACCGCGACACCGTGTCCGACATGGTGCGCAAGGGCCGCGACATCGAGAAGGTCACTCTCGCGCGCGGTCTCCGGTGGCACCTAGAGAGCCGCGTGCTCGTGCACGGGAACCGCACCGTCGTCTTCTGACCGCGCCTGCCGCCTGCGCCGCCGGGCGCTCGGCACGATCATTGGCGTTCCCGACTCGGGATCGTCCACGACCCGGCACGGCAGCCCGAACACCTCGCCGACGAGGTCGGCCGTGACGATCTCGCACGGGTCACCTTGCGCCGCGATGCGTCCTCCCGGCGCGAGCACGATCAGGTTGGTCGCGTAGCGGCACGCCTGGTTGAGGTCGTGCAGCACCGCCACCAGCGTGTGCCCCGACTCCGCGTTGAGGTCGGCGCAGAGTTCCAGCACCTCGGTCTGGTGGGCGATGTCGAGGAACGTCGTCGGCTCGTCGAGCAGCAGGATCGGCGTCTGTTGCGCCAGCACCATCGCGAGCCACACCCGCTGCCGCTGCCCTCCCGACAGCTCGTCAACGAGCCTGCTCGCCAGCTCGGCGACCCCTGTGCGGCGCATCGCGTCCACCACGACGGCCTCGTCCTGCGACGACCACTGGCGCAGCAGCCGCTGGTGCGGGTATCGGCCCCGCGCCACCAGGTCGCCGACCGTGATGCCGCTGGGTGCGACGGAACTCTGCGGCAGCAGGCCGAGCCGCCGCGCCACCTCGCGCGAGCGGTACTCGGTGATCACCTTCCCGTCGAGATACACCGCGCCGGTGTCCGGTTCGAGCATCCTGGCGAGCGCCTTCAGCAGCGTCGATTTGCCGGACGCGTTCGGCCCGACGATGACGGTGAACGAGCCGTCGGGCACCGAGACACCGAGTTCGCGCGCCACCACGGTGCCGTCGTAGGCCAGCGTGAGGTTCTCGGCGCGCAGCCTGCTCGCCGCCCGCCCCTCCGAACCGCCGGGCTCAGCGGAGATCACGGTCGATCCCGTCACGCATACCTGCCTTTCCCGCGCCACTCGGACGCCAGTAGCCACATCAGGTACAGACCACCGAGCAAGCCCGTCGCGGTGCCGACCGGCAGTTGCTGTGCGGCGAAAAGGCGGTCCATCGCCAGGTCGCTCACGGTCAGCAGCAGACCGCCCATCAGTGCCGAGGTGATCAGCCCGGGAGCCGCTCCTCGCGTCAGCCTTCGCGCGAGTTGCGGCGCTGCCAGCGCCACGAACCAGATCGGCCCCGCCGCGGCCGTGGCGAAGCCCGCCAGCAGGACACTCACCGTGATCAGGACGGCTCTGGTGCGCTGCACGCCGACGCCGAGCGCACCTGCGGCGTGGTCACCGAGTTCGAGCATCGACAGCGCGCGAACCTGGCTTGCCGCGACGGGCAGCAACACGGCCAGCGCGAGTCCTGACGCGGCGACGTGTTCCCAGCCCCTGCTGTTGACGCTACCGATCAGCCACGCCTGCGCGCTCACGGCGTCGTAGATGTTCGCACGGGTGATCAGGTAGGAGTTGACCGACAGCGCCAGCGCGTTGATGCCGACCCCCATCAGCACGAACCGGTAGCCCTGCACGCCGCGCCGATACGACAGCAGGTAGACGAGCAGCGCCGTGGAGATTCCGCCCACCAGCGCGCCGAGAGCCACCTGCGTCATGCCGCCACCGATGGTGATGAGCACCACGAGCGCGCCCGTCGAGGCGCCGTTGGTGAATCCCACGAAGTCCGGGCTGCCGAGCGGGTTGCGCATGAGGCTTTGCAGAACCGCCCCGCTCACAGCCAGCGCGGCACCCACGAACAGCGCCGTGAGCAGGCGGGGAAGGCGAAGCGTGCCCACGATGAAGTCGGCGGCTCCCTCGCCGTTGCCCACCAGCACGGCGAGCACCTCGGGGATGGACAGCTCGAACTCGCCCGTGGTGAGCGTGATCGTGGCCGTGACGAGGACGGCGAGCGCGAGTGCGGCGCCGACGAGGATCGTGCGGGTGGGCAGCCGCAGCGCGACCGCCTCTCGGCGGGTTCGCAGCACCTTGCCGGTGACCGGACGGCCCGCGGTGTCCGCGCTCCGTGTTCCGGTGACGGTCTCGACGTTCACAGGCCTGCCAGCCTCCGTCGCCTGCACAGCATTACGAACACGGGCACCCCGATGGCGGCGGTGACGATGCCGACCTGCACCTCGCCCGGCGGCGCGATCACGCGGCCGACCACGTCTGCGGCCACCAGCAGCAGCGGTGCGAGCACCAGCGAGTACGGCAGCACCCAGCGGTGGTCCGGACCGACGAGAAGGCGCGCCGCGTGCGGGACGGCGAGCCCGACGAAACCGATCGGCCCGATGGCCGCGGTGGCCGCGCCACACAGCAGCGTCACCGCGATCGCCCCGAACGCCCTGATGAGGCCGGGTCTGGCACCGAGCGCGCCCGCGAGATCGTCGCCCATGGACAGTGCGTTCAGCGGGCGCATCAACAGCAGCGCGATCACCGCCCCCACCGCGACGAACGGCAGCAGCGGCAGTAGCACGTCGTAGTAGCGGCCCGCGAGCGAGCCGACCATCCAGAACCGGTACTCGTCGTAGGCTTCGGGGTCCGAGAGGAGCACGGCCGTGTTGAAGGCGTAGAGCACGGCGGTGATCGCGGCGCCTGCCAGCACAAGACGTTCCGGGCTCGCGGCCCCCCGCCCCGTCGCGCCGAGCACGTAGACGGCCAGCGACGCGACGGCGGCGCCTGCGAGGGCGAACCACACGTAGCCGAGCACCGACGTGACACCGAGGAAGGCGATCGCCACCACCATGCCAGCCGACGCGCCGGTGTTGACGCCGAGAAGCCCCGGTTCGGCGAGCGGATTGCGGGTCAGCGCCTGCATCAGCGCACCGGACAGTCCGAGTGCGACACCCGCCGTGATGCCCAGCAGCGTTCTGGGGATGCGATAGTCGTGGATGACGACCGCCGTGTCCGAATTCGCGAAGGCGGCCCTGTTCACCAGCACGTCCCAGGTCTCGATGAAGGGAATGTCCCTCGACCCGAGCCAGATGCTGAGCAGCGCGACGAAGGCGAGCGCGACCGTGAAGGCGACGAGGCCCCCTGCGCGAAGCGCGTGCGCCCATCGCCGGTCCGCAACGGCGTGATCGCCCGGTTCGGTTTCCGAATCGGGATCGACGGACACGGCCAACGGCATAAGGTGAGGCTAACCGAACCGATGACGAGTGGTCCAGAGTAGGTTAGCCTCGCCTTCGTGTCCGGGAAGGTGTTGCGTCAGGCGATCACGAGCCAGCGGCGTCACCTCCTCACGGCCTCGGCTCTCGCCGCCACACACCAAGGCTGCGAGGCCGCCGTTCCCCTTCTCGTCGGCGTCGTGATCGACGAAGCCGTCGCGACGGGATCATGGCCCGCGCTCGCCGGTCTGCTCGCCACACTCGCCGCCGTGTTCGTCGCCCTTTCGCTGAGCTACCGCTTCGCGGCCCGCCGCGCGGAGCTGGCCGCCGAGGAGGCCGCCCACGAACTGCGGCTGCGCGTGAGCCGCCGAGTCCTCGACCCCCGTGGCACGGCCGATGCGGGCCGCCTCCCCGGCGAGCTCGTCTCCATCGCCGTCTCCGACACGCGGCGGGTCGGCGCGGTGAACGGTGCCCTGCCGTTCGCGGTGGCCGCGCTGGCCGGACTCGTCGTGAGCGGCGTCGCACTGCTGCGGATCTCGATCCCGCTGGGGCTCCTCGTGCTGCTCGGCACGCCACCGCTGCTGTGGTTGTCGCACCTCGTCGGCAAACCACTGGAGCGGCGCAGCGCGCAGGAGGCCGAACGCGCCGCCGACGCCTCCGGGCTCGCCGCCGACCTCGTGTCGGGCCTGCGGGTGCTCAAGGGAATCGGGGCCGAGGCCGCCGCGGTGGAGCGTTACCGGCGCATCAGCCGTTCGGCGCTCGCGGCGACGCTGCGAGCCGCCCGCGCTCACGCTGGCCACGACGGCACGATCCTGGCCGCGACCGGCGTGTTCATCGCCGCGGTGGCCCTGGTGGGAGCGCAGCTCGCCGCCTCGGGCGCGATCAGCATCGGCCAGCTCGTGTCGGCCGTCGGGCTCGCGCAGTACCTTCTCGGGCCGTTCCAGATCTTCGCGTGGGCAGGCGGCAGGATCGCGCAGGGCCGCGCGTCGGCCTGCCGGGTCGAAGCCGTGCTCGCCGCGCCTGCGGCCGTGCCTTCCGCCGCAGGAGGCGGAGCGGCTGGTGCGACGCTCCGTGGTGCAGGGTCAGCACTGCGCCTTCACGGCGTGACTCATGGCGCTCTCGATGGTCTCGACCTCGACGTCTCCCCCGGCGAGTTCGTCGGGGTCGTCGCCGACCCGGCCTCGGCGCATGACCTCGTGCTGTGCCTCGGCCGTGAGGTCGAGCCAACCTCGGGCGAGATCGTCCTCGACGGCGTGCCGCTGCGGAACCTCGACGCCGGTGCCGTTCGCGCGACCGTGCTGACCGCCGCACACGACGCCGACCTGTTCGAGGGCACCGTTGCCGACAACATCGGCGGTGCTGGCACCGCGCTCCGCACGGCACTGGCCGCCTCGTGTGCCGACGAGGTCGTCTCGTCGCTGCCCCACGGGGCCCACACGGCGGTCTCCGAAAGGGGCCGCTCGCTCTCCGGAGGGCAACGTCAGCGGATCGCGCTCGCCCGCGCGCTCGCCAGGAACAGTCCCGTGCTCGTCCTGCACGACCCGACCACCGCCGTCGATGCGGTCACGGAGTCACGCATCGCCGCCGCGCTGCGCGGCGCGCGAGCGGGTCGCACCACGATCCTCGTCACCACGAGTCCCGCCCTGCTCGCCGTCACCGACCGCGTCCTGCTGCTGCGCGACGGCCGCGTCGAGAAGATCGCGACGCACGCCGACCTCGTGGACACCGACGCCGGCTACCGCGAGACGGTGCTGTCGTGAGCGGGGACGAGTTGCTGCCCGTCGCCTCGGGACGGCGCACCGCGGCGGCCGTCGGCGAACTGCTGCGCCGGGTGTGGCCCCTCGCGGTGTTCGCGTTCGCCGTCCTCGCCTCCGGCACCGCGATCGGGCTGCTGACGGCGCCGCTGCTCGGCCAGCTGGTGGACCTCGTCGTCGCGGGCGACACCGACTTCACCGTGCCGGTGCTCCTGCTGGCCTGCGTGGCGCTCGCCGGAGGAGCGACGACGGCATGGGGACTCGCGCTGGTGTCCCGGCTTGGCGAGACCATGCTCGCCGAGGTGAGAGAACGGTTCGTGGAGAAGGCACTCGCGCTGCCGCTCGACCACCTCGAACGCGCCGGGTCCGGCGACCTCACCTCACGCGTCACCAACGACGTCACCATGATCGCCCGTTCGGTGCGGGAAGCATTACCCGAACTGGGCCGCTCGGCGCTGACGATCGTGCTGACGCTCGGCGGCCTCGCGGTGCTCGACTGGCGATTCCTGCTCGCCGCGCTGCTGGCCGCGCCCATCCAGTTCGCCACGGCCCGCTGGTACGTGCGGCGGTCAGGGCCGCTGTACGCGCGGCAGCGCAGGGCGGACGGCGCACTGCAACAGCAACTGCTCGGCACCCTCGGCGGAGCGCGAACCGTCCGCGCTTTCGGGCTCGGCGACGATCACGTCGGGCGTATCGACCGGCGCTCGCGGGAGGTCGTCGGCACGACACTGTCGGCCACCCGCCTCGCGACGCGGTTCTTCTCCCGCCTCAACGCGGCCGAGTTCGTGGGACTGTCCGCCGTGCTGGGCACCGGATTCGTGCTGGTCGCCGGGGGTGCGACGACGATAGGCACTGCCACGGCCGCCGCACTCTACTTCCACAGCCTCTTCAATCCCGTGAACGCCGCGTTGTCCCTTGTGGACGACGCGCAGTCGGCGGCGGCTGGGCTTGCCCGGCTCGTGGGCGTGTCGGACCTCCCGGGGCCGCCAGGGCTGACAAGGCTGACAGGGACGTCGGGCCTGCCGGCACTACCGGACTCGGGGACGCCAGGGACGCCCTTCCCTCCGGAATCGGCGGAGCTGCCAGGGTCGCCAGGACCTCCGGTGCCGCCGCGGGGCCATTCACCCTCGGATTCCTCGGTGAAGCTCGCCGACGTCGGCCACGCCTACGTGTCTGGCCACGATGTGCTCGCCGACGTGCACCTGGAGATCGCCGCCGGTGAGCACGTCGCCCTCGTCGGCGCCAGCGGGGCGGGCAAGACGACACTGGCGAAACTGGTCGCGGGCGTGCACGTGCCGACTCGCGGCACCGTGACGCTCGGCGGCGTGGCCGTGCCGGACCTCCCTCCCCGGGCGCTGCGCCGCACGGTGGCCCTCATCAGTCAGGAGGTGCACGTCTTCGCGGGCCCGCTCTCCGACGACCTCCGGCTCGCGAAACCGGGCGCGGGAGACGACGAGCTGGTCGCGGCCCTGGACCGGGTCGGCGCACTGCCATGGGTGCGCACACTGCCTGATGGCCTGTCCACAGTGGTCGGTGAGGGTGGGCATCGGCTGACCGTCACGCAAGCGCAGCAACTCGCCCTCGCCAGGCTGGTGCTCGCCGACCCCGCCATCGCGATCCTGGACGAAGCAGGCGCCGACGCGGGCAGCGCGGGAGCGCGAGTCCTCCAGCGCGCGGCGGCCAGGGCGGTGGAGGGCCGCACGGCAATCGTGGTGGCCCACCGGCTCACCCAGGCGGAGGCCGCCGACCGGGTCGTCGTGGTCGAGGCCGGTCGGGTCGTGGAGACCGGAACCCACGCCGAACTCCTGGCGAGGCAGGGCCGCTACGCCGAACTGTGGAAGGCGTGGGGCCGCTGACGCCGTGTCCGCACCCTGTGCACGGGCGTTGGCACTTCTAGAACAAGCGTTGGCACCTCACGCACAAGCGTCGGCACTTCGTGCACGGGCGTTGGCACTTCTAGAACAAGCGTCGGCACCTCATGCACACGTGTCCGCACCTCACGCACGAATGTCCGCACGCCATGTACGGCCTCACGCGGTCACGACCGCGCGCCACACCCCTCCAGAACGACGTCCACGACCTGATCGGCGAACTCGCCGGTCACCGGCATCTGCCGCAGGATCACCCGTGACCACACCGCGCCAGCCAAGAGGTCGAGCACCAAAGCCGGGTCCACCGAATCGGACAGTTCCCCGCGCTCGGCGGCGCGGCCGAACACGGCACGTTCGCCGGACAGCCGGTCGGCGAAGAACTCCCGCGCCAACCACGCCAGTCTCGGCCGCCCCGCGACGGCGGACAACGCGGCGGCCACGACACGGGACGTCGAATCTTCGGTCAGCAAACGCACCACACGGCGCACCAGAACTCGCAGATCACCGCGAAGGCTTCCGGTGTCGGGCACCTCGAACCGCAGGAGCGACGACTGGATGATCGCCGCACCAAGCAGCGCATCCTTGTCGGCCCACCAACGGTAGATGGTCGTCTTGTTCACACCCGACCGGGCTGCCACGCCCTCGATCGTGACCCCGTCGTAGCCGCCTTCGGCAAGCAGCTCCAGCGTGACTTGGTAGATCGCCTGCGCCTGACGAGGGCCGCGGCCTGCCCGCCGGCTTCCGGGAAGTTTGTCGTCCACACCCCGCAGCGTACGCACCGAGCCACAACGCAACGTAGCGTTGTGTTAGGTCGCACTGTGAGGGTTTAATACAACGCAACGTTGCGTTGCATTTAAGGAGATCTCATGATCGGCACTCCACTCCCCGTGGTGTTCTTGCACGGCATCCGCGTCAGCGGCACGATGTGGCGACCGCAGCTACGCGAGGTCGGTCGGCATCGTCCTGTGTCGGCCCCCGACATGCCAGGGCACGGGCACCGGCGCGGGGAACGGTTCACGATGCGTTCCGCGGTCGAAACGGTCGCCGAGGAGATCGACGCGCTCGGTGGTCGCGCTCTCGTCGCAGGGCTGTCGATGGGCGGCTACATCGGTATCGCGGCAGCCTCTCGCCTAGGTGAACGTGTCGCCGGGCTGGTCGCCATGGGCTGCACGGCGGCACACCGCCCCTCGTTGACGGTGCCGTATCGGTTGACAAGCCGCCTGTTCAACGCTCTTCCCGACGGTGGCGCCTGGCTCAACCGGCAGATCTTCGCCGCTGCGGCGGGGCGGACGGCTGCGGCGGCCATCGGCGAGCGCGGCTTCGCCACCGACGCGGTCTCCGACGTGCTCGACGCTCTTCTCGCGTTCGACCCCGTGGAGGAACTCGCACGGTTCACCGGACCCGTGTGGCTCGTCAACGGCAGCCGTGATCACTTCAGGGTCGATGAGCAGCGGTTCCTCGAAGCCTGTGTGGACGGACGACTGGTGATCGTGCCCAAGGTCGGCCACCTCCTGTCGTTCAGCACGCCGCATGTCGTGGCACAGTTGATCAACGAGGCTGCGGAACACGTCGAAGACACCGCGCGACCACAGACGGCGTGAGTTGGCTCTGGGGCCTGCCACCGGACGAGACCAGGTCGGACGCCGGGCCGCTACGCACGGCGCATACCCGCGACCGGCCCCGACGTCAGCAGGACGGTGCCGGGTGAGGAGGTGACACAAGACCGCCTCCGGGTTCGTCCGCGCGAGACGTGGCAGCGGCGTTCCGGCCTGCGGCACACGTGCGAGAAGTGCAAACACACGTGCGAGAAGTGCGGACACACGTACAGGAAGTGCGGACTGGCGTACAGCAAGTGCGGACACACGTACAGGAAGTGCGGACACGCCCGGGACGGTTTCGGTTACCTCAGGCTGGCCGGGCGCAGGTCGGTCCAGTTGGTCTCCACGTAGTCGAGGCAGGCTTGCCTACTGTCCTCGCCGAACACCACGCGCCAGCCATCGGGCACGTCGGCGAACGACGGCCACAGCGAGTGCTGGTCCTCGTCGTTCACCAGCACGAGGAAGCGCCCCTCTGCGTCGTCGAACGGATTCGTCATCGATTTTCGTCCTTCCGGTCGTCGGCCGGTGCGGCCGATTCGGCTGGCTCAGCCAGTTCGGTCAGTGCGGCGGTCAACTCGGTCACGAGCGACTCCGCCCCCGCCCCGTCGAGCACGCCGCCCGCGTGGGCGAGGTAGCAGTGGAGGTCGCCGCCCTCCCTCTGGCGGGGCTCGTAGAAGCTCAGCGTCAGGTCCCACGTCGCCATCGCCGTCGGAACGGCCTCCAGCGCGCCGAGGCCGCCTTCCAGTTCGGGGAGGTGGGCCTGTTCGTGCTGGACGAGCAGCACCCTCGGCCGCACGCCCGTCGCCTCTACAACGTCGGCGAACGGCACGCCTGCGTGCGCGAGCGCGGTGAGGGTCGCGCCACGCACCCTGGCGAGCAACTCTCCCGTGCCCGGCCGATCCGAGAGATCCGTGCGCAGGACGACGGGATCAGCGAAGCAGCCGACCAGATCGGTGAGCCGTTCCTCGGGCCTGCCTGCCACGAGGGCCGCCAGCGGCACGTCCGCGCCCGCGCCGCGCGCCGCGAGCGCCCTCACCGTCGCGGCCAGCATCATCATGAACCGGCTCACGCCGTTGGCCCTGGCCACTCGTGCCAGCGCGTTCGCGAGGTCCGCGCCGACGGTGAACGGCACGACGTTGCCTTCTTCGCCGGTGCGCTGCGGCAACGCGAGGTCGCCGACACCCGCCAACGTCTCGCGCCAGTGGTCCAGGCTCGTGTCCGTCACCTCTTTCGCGGTGACCTCCCCGGCCCAGGCGGCGTAGTCACCGTAGGAGAGGGGCAGCGGCTCCCAGCACGGTGACGTTCCGGAGAGCCGTGCCGAGTACGCCGTGTTCAGGTCCCGCAGCAGCGGCACCACCGACCACTCGTCCACAGCGAGGTAGTGCATGGCGAGCAGCAGCACATCCTCCTCCGCTCCTCGCACCAGCGTCGCCCGCAGCGGCGGTTCGTCGGCGAGCGAGCAGCCGGAACGCGCGAGCCTCCGTAGCACCGGACCGACTTTGTCCACATCGGACTCGACAAGGAGGCAGGGCGCCGCCCCGAGGTGCCGCTCGACCCCGTTGTGCCCCACCACGAACCGGGTGCGCAACGGCTCGTGCCGCTGGGCGACGTCGGCGAGTGCGCGCTCCATCGCCTCGACGTCGAACCGCGCGTTCGAGCGCAACGCCAGCGCGTGGTCGAAGCCGCCGTGGCGCCGGTACTGTGCCCACTGCCAGCGCTGTGGCGGCGCGAGCGCGGTGTCGTGGCCGCGACGGCGGACCGGCACCTGGTGTCGCACGCGGTCACCTGCCCTGTTGCGGAGCAGTTCGGCGAGCCCCGCCACGGTCGGAGAGTCGAAGAAGTCCGCCACCGTGATCTCGACGGCGAAGGCCGCACGCAGCCGCCCGAGCAGCCGCATCACCGCCAGCGAGTGCCCGCCGAGCCGGAAGAAGTCGTCGCGCACTCCGACGTCGTCCAGCCCGAGCACCTGGGCGAACAGCGCGGCGAGCACGCGTTCGCGCTCGTCGCGGGGCCGGTCGTCGCCGGTGAGCGCGTTCCAGTCGGGCAGCGGCAGTGCCGTGCGGTCGAGCTTGCCGTTGGGAGTCAGCGGCAGCGGTCCTTCGAGCCGCACCACCGTGGCGGGAATCAGGTAGTCGGGCAGCCGCGACCGCAGGTGCTCACGCCAGTCGAGGTCGGGAGTGCTCCCTTCGGTGACGACGTAGCCGACGAGCCGCACCACGTCGCCGTCCCGGTGCGGCACGACGGCGGCCTGCCGCACGGACGCGTGCTCGGCGAGCGCGGCCTCGACCTCGCCGGGCTCGACGCGGAAACCTCGGATCTTCACCTGGTCGTCGCCGCGCCCGAGGAAGTCGAGAGTGCCGTCGGCGCGCCACCGCACGCGATCTCCCGTGCGGTACATGCGCGCTCCGCCGGCTCCGAACGGGTTGGCGACGAACCTTTCCGCCGTCAGCCCCGGCTTGCCGAGGTAGCCGCGCGCCAGCCCGCGCCCCGCGACGTACAGCTCGCCGACCACACCGACAGGCACCGGCCGAAGCCGGGTGTCGAGCACGAAACACTCGGTGCCGGGGTCCGGCCTTCCGATGGGCACCGGCCCGCGCAGGTCCTGCTTCGCCTGCCACAGTGTCGAGTTCACCGTGGCCTCGGTCAGCCCGTACGCGGCGATGAGGTTCACCTCGCCTGCCCGCCTGCGCACCAGTTCGGGAGACACCGTCTCGGTTCCAACGAGGACGGTGCAGCCGCGCGGCAGGCGGCAGTCGTCCGGCAGCGCCGACAGCAGTGACGGCGGCAGGATCGCGTGCGTGATGCCCTGCGCGGTCAGGAATTCGGTGAGCGCGGCTTCGGGTGCTCTCGTGTGGTCGGGCGCGATGACGAGGCGCCCGCCGTGGCACAACGCCATGACGAGTTCGAACACGAACACGTCGAAGCCGATCGAGGCGAACTGCAACACCCGGGATTCCTGGGTGAGGTCCATGCGGTCGATCGCGGTGGCCAGCAGGCTGGCGATGCCGTCGTGGGTGAGCACGACGCCCTTGGGCCTGCCCGTCGAACCGGACGTGTAGATCACGTAGGCGGCTTGGTCGAGCGACGACACCGCGACCTCGACGGGCCGGTCGTCCTGTCCTGCCTCGGACAGCGCGGCCGGGGCCACGACGGAAATCCCCGACGGCAGCCGGTGGCGCGCCTCGTCGGTGGCCACCACCACGTCGGCTCCCGCGTCGGAGATCACGTATGCGAGGCGGTCCCGAGGGTGGGCGACGTCGATCGGCAGGAACGCGGCCCCGAGCTTCGCCGTCGCCAGCACCGCGGCGACGGTCTCGGCCGACCTCGGCACCGCGACTCCCACCACACTGCCCACGCCGACACCGAGATCGGCGAGCTGCCGGGCGATGCGGTTGACGCGGGCGTCGAGCTCCGCGTACGTCAGCACGCGATCGCCGTCCACGACGGCCACGGCGCCGGCCCTTTCCTCGGCCGCCCGCACGAACAGCGCGGGAAGCGACAGCTCCACGACGTCGCGCGGCGCTGTCGCGAACTGCCCGCACACCAGTGCGCGTTCGCTGCCGGACATCACGTCGAGGTCACCGATCGGCACGTCGGGGCGTCGCGCGGCCTCCACGACGACACGGCCGAGGCGGCCCGCGAGCGCGGACACCGTCGCGGCGTCGAAGAGGTCGGTGCTGTACTCGATGCGGCACGACACCCGGCTGTCCCATTCGGTGAAGGCGAACACGAGGTCGAACTTCGCCGTGCCTCCCTCGTGCCGCACGAACTCCGCGTCGAGCCCTTCGAGCGCGAAATCGGCGCCGACCCGGTCGTGGTAGCCGATCATCACGTCGAACAGCGGGTTGCGCGCGAGCGAGCGGGACGGCCGCAGCCGCCGGACGACGGCCTCGAACGGCACGTCGGCGTTGGCGAACGCGGCGAGGTCGGTCTCGACCACCCGCCGCACCAGCTCGGTGAACGTCGGATCGCCTCCGGTGTCGGTGCGCAGCACGAGTGTGTTGACGAAGAAGCCGACGACCTCGTCGAGTGCGGCCTCGTCGCGGCCGGCGACGGGTGTGCCCAGCGGGAGGTCGGTACCGGCGCCGAGTCGCGTGAGGAGGGTGGCCACGGCGGCGTGGAGCACCATGAACATCGTGGCCCCGCTGTCGCGGCCGAGTTCCCGCAACCGCGCGCACGCCGCCGGGTCGAGGTCGAACTCCACGGCTGCGCCTCGGAAGGTGGGCCGCGCCGGACGTGGCCGGTCGTAGGGCAGGTCGATCTCCTCGGGTGCCGAGGCGAGCGTGTCCTGCCAGTACCGCAGCTGCCGTTCCTCCACGGCGTCGAGCAGCCGCCTCTGCCAGAGCGTGTAATCGACGTAGCGAACGGGCAGCGGCGGCCAGTCCGGCAGCTCACCGCTGTGGCGAGCCGCGTAGGCGGTGGCGAGGTCGCGCAGCAGCGGCCGGTCGGACCATTCGTCGGTGGTGATGTGGTGCAGCACCAGCGCGACGACGTGCTCCCGCTCCGAGACCCGCAGCACCGAACAGCGGATCGGCAGCTCCCGCGTCAGGTCGAACGGCCGTGCGACCGCGTGCCGCACGCGCGCGGCGAGGTCGGCTCCGTCGGCCACCTCGGTGAACTCCACGTCGAGACTCACCGAGGTGAGCACCCGCTGCACCGGTTCGCCGTCCCGTTCGGCGAACACGGTGCGCAACGCCTCGTGCCTGCCCACGACGTCCGCGACCGCCTCCCGCCATGCCGCGACGTCGAAGGTGCCGGCAAGCCGCAGCACGAGCGGGAAGTGGTAGGCGGCCCCTGCCCCGTAACCGGTGTGGAGCAGCCACAACCGCCGCTGCGCGGGAGAGGCGGGCCACTCCTGCCGGGCTTCCGGCTCCGCACTCAGCGGGACGAGCGGGGGACGCACGCGCTCACGGAGCCGCCCGGCGAGCGCGGCGACCGTCGGTGCCTCGAAGAGATCGCGCAAGGACAGCTCCGCGCTCAGCGCGGCCCTCGCCCTGCCGATGAGCCTCGTCGCCACCAGCGAATGCCCGCCGAGGTCGAAGAAATCGTCGTCGATGCCGACCCCGGGCGCGTCGAGCAACTCGGCGAACAGTTCACACAGCACACGTTGCTCGTGGGTGCTCGGCGCGCGGCTTGCTCTGCTCCCGCTCGCAGGGTCGCGCTCCGGGAGCGGCAGGGCGGCGACGTCGAGTTTGCCGTTGACGGTGAGTGGCAGCGCGCCGACCTCGACGACGGCGCCCGGCACGAGGTACTCGGGCAGCCGGGTCCGCAACCAGGCCCGCAACGACAGTCCGATGTCTTCGGTGACTTCGCCGTTGCCGGTGCCTCGCGCACCTTCCCTGCCTTCCCTGCCTCGCCGCACGACGTAGCCGACGAGGCGGCCGTCGCGCGCCACCACGGCGGCATGTGCGACGTCCGCGTGCTCGCGCAACACACAGGCCACCTCGCCCGGCTCGACACGGTGGCCCCTGATTTTCACCTGGTCGTCGGTGCGGCCGAGGAAGTCGAGCATCCCGTTCGATCGCCTGCGCACCAGATCACCGGTGCGGTACATACGGCCTCCCGGAGGGCCGAACGGGTCGGCGACGAACCTCTCCGCCGTCAACGCGGGACGCCGGTGGTAGCCGCGGGCGAGCCCGGCACCCGCGATGTACAACTCACCGGGTGTGCCGTCCGGCACCGGCCGCAGGTGCGTGTCGAGCACGTACGCGCGTGTATTGAGAATCGGCGTTCCCACGGTGGGCGTGGTGCTGTCGCGCGTCGATGCGCCGAGCGTGTTGATGGTGTACTCGGTCGGCCCGTAGAGGTTGTAGCCCTCGGTGCCCTCGGTGGTGTTCAGCGTGCGCCACAGCGAATCCGGCACCGCCTCGCCGCCCAGCAACACCAGCGGTGGCACGTGGCCGTCCAGCAGCCCGGCCTCGATGAGCAGTTCGGCATACGTCGGCGTCACGTTGACGACGTCAACGCGGTGCTTCTCGCAGTAGGCCACGAGCGCTTCGGCGTCCCGGCGCAGATCCTCGTCGCAGATGTGCACCTCGTGGCCCTCGACGAGCCACAGCAGTTCCTCCCACGACATGTCGAACGCGAACGACACGGTGTGTGCGACGCGCAGTCTTCGCCCTCCCGCCGACGCGACGACGGGAGCGAAGATGCGCTCCCTGTGGTTGATCACCATGTTCGTCAGCCCCAGGTAGGGCGTGACCACGCCCTTGGGTCTGCCGGTCGAACCTGAAGTGTGGATGACGTAGGCGGGGTGGCCGAGCCTGCCGGGCCGATCGGCCGCGAAGGCGGGGCACTCGTCGTCGTGGATCGGGCCCTCGGAGAATCCGGCCAGCTCAGCCGACACGGCGTCGTCGGCGAGGTCCACGGTGCGACCGGAAAGTTTCGGCACGGCGGGTCCGTGCGAGGAGGTGAGCACACACACCGGGTCGCATTCCCCGACCATCCAGGCCAGTCGTTCGGCCGGGTGGTCGAGATCGAGCGGCAGGTACGCGGCACCTGTGCGCAGCACGGCGAACAACGCCACGACCAGGTCCACGGACCTCGGCAACGCCAGTGCCACGATCCGTTCCGGCGCGGCACCTCGGGCGAGCAGCAGCCGGGCCATGCGGTTGACGCGCCCGTCGAGTTCGGCGTAGGTCACCGTGTCGTCGCCGCACACGAGCGCCGTCGCTCCCGGATTCCTCGCCGCGGTGTGCGCCAGCAGATCGGCCACGGTCTCGGTTCCGACGTCGGCGCAGGGCCCCCGCCAGCTCTCCACGACGGCGGCCTGCTCGTCTCGCGTCAGCAGGTCGAGCGCGCCAACCCGCACGTCCTCGCCGTCCGCCAGCCGCCGTACCACGGTGACGAACCTGTCGAGGAGGCGGTTCGCGGCCTCGGTGTCCAGCGCGTCGGGCCGGACGGCGAGCGTGACCCGCAGCCGCTGCCCCGGCGTCACGATGAGGCTCGCCGCGTAATGCGTGCCGTCCACATTGGATATGCCGAGGACCCCGTGCCGCGTCCTGAGCCGCTCGGTCCTGCGCTCGCCGTCGTCGGCGCGCAGCACGAACAACGTGTCGAACAACGTGCGGGTGCCCACCGCGCGCTGGATGTCCGCGAGCCCAGCATGCGAATACGGCAGAGTCGCGGCGCGTTCTGCCTGCACTCGGCGCAGCAGCGCCCCCACCCGCTCGTCGGGGTCGAGCCGCACCCGCTGCGGCACGGTGTTGAGGAACATCCCCACTGCCGTGTCCGCGCCGGGTACCTCGGCGGGGCGGCCCGACACCACCGCCCCGAACACGACGTCGTCGCGACCCGTGACCGTGCAGAGCAGAAGTGCCCACGCGGTGCTCAGCACGGTGCCGAGGGTCAGGCCGCGCTCACGCGCCCACACCCGAATCAGGTCACTGTCCTGGCGCGACAACGTGGCATGCACGTCGGCGGGGATGCTCGGCCTCGCATTCTCGCCCCCGAGCAGCGTCGGTTCGGTGAGACCCGCCAGCGTCGCGCGCCAGGCGTCGAGCGCGGCGCCGTCGTCCTGGGTGGCGAGCCAGGCGAGGTAATCGCGGTACGACCCCGGCCTCGGCAGATCGCGCTGCCCCTCGTAGAGCGACAGCAAGTCCTCAAGCACCAACCAGGCCGACCAGCCGTCCCAGAGCACGAGGTGGTGGGTCACCACCAGCCGGTCGCGCCCGTCCGGCATCCGCAGCACGAGCAGCCGGAACAGCGGAGGTTGGGTGAGATCGAACCGCCGCCTGCGGTCGAGCGCGAGGGTTTCCGAAGCCTCGTCCTCGCCGTCCACGACGTGCTCGATGATCGGCACCTCCACGCCGTCGGCCAGGTACTGCACGGGACGTGCCGCCCCGTCCCCGGTGAACCCGGCGCGCAGGACGGGATGCCGGTCGAGCAGCGCCGCGCACGCCGCCCGCAGCCGGGGCAGCTCGATACGACGGTCGAGGTCGAGACGCTCCTGCGACACGTAGACGTCGAGTTCCGCCGCGTCGTAGGTGGCGTGGAAGTACAGCCCTTCCTGCAACGGCGACAGCGGCCATACGTCGCTGATCGGGTGCCCCGCCAGCGCGGTGAGGTGGGCGAGCTGAGCCTCGGTCAGCTCGACCGCCACCGGCGCGGGTGTGCGATCCGCCGTGTCGAGTGCGCCGAGTTCGCTCGCCCTCGCCGCCAGCGCGGACGGGGTGCGCAGCTCGAAGACCTCCCGAGGCCCGATCAACAACCCGGACTCGCGAGCGCGGCTCGACACGGCGATGGCGGTGAGACTGTCGCCGCCGACGACGAAGAAGTCGTCGTCAGGGCCGACCGCCCGCAGCCCGAGAACGTCGGCCATCGCCTCGCACAGCACGCGCTCCCGCTCGGTGCGGGGCTCATCCGGCGAGGTGGCCGCCTCAGGGGCGGGCAGCGCCGCGAGGTCGAGCTTCCCGCTCGGCGTCAGCGGCAGGTCATCGAGCAGCACGATCGCGCCGGGCACGAGTGCCTGCGGGAGCATCCGCGCCACCGCGTCCCGCACCACACCCTGCGACAACCCCGGCGCGGACGGCACGACGTAGCCGACCAGCGTTCCGTCCGCGACGGCCACCGCGGCCCTCGACACACCGGCCACCCGCGTCAGCGCGGCCTCCACCTCACCGGGCTCGACCCGGTTGCCCCGCACCTTCACCTGCCGGTCGGTGCGACCGAGGTAGACGAGTACGCCGTCCGGCCTTCGCAGCACCAGATCGCCGGTGCGGTACATGACGGAACCGGGCTGGCCGAACGGATTCGCCACGAACCGCTCGGCCGTCAACCCGGAACGCCCGTGGTAGCCGAGCGCGAGTTGCACCCCGGCGAGGTACAGCTCACCCGCGACGCCGTCGGCGACCGGCCGCAGCAGCGGGTCGAGGACGTATGTCCGTGTGTTCCACACCGGCTTGCCGATGGGCACGGTCGCCTCGTCGTCGGCGACCCGGTTCCCCGAGAGCGGCACTACCGGCGCGCGGTGCCAGGTGACGTCGATCGCCGCCTCCGTCGGCCCGTACAGGTTGTGCAGCGGCACACCCGTGAGCTCCCGCCACCGGCGCGCCACGTCCCCCGGCAACGCCTCACCGCTGGCGAAGGCCCTGCGCAGGCTCGCCGCCCAGCCTCCTTCCCGCACGGCTGTCACGAACGCCGCCAGCATCGACGGCACGAAATGCAGTGTCGTGACACCTTCGGCGCGCACGACGTCGGCGAGGTACGCGGGGTCGCGATGGCCACCGGGCCGGGCCATCACCACCCGCGCGCCGACACGCAGTGGCAGGAACAACTCCCACACCGACACGTCGAAGCTGATCGGGGTCTTCTGAAGCACCCGGTCGTCGCTGTCGAATCCGTAGTGGCACCGCATCCACTCCAGCCGGTTGTCAACGGCCCGATGCGTCACCACGACGCCCTTCGGCAGGCCCGTCGAACCGGAGGTGTGGATGACGTAGGCGGGGTCGTCGAGCGCCGGTTCCGGAAGCGGGACTCCGCAGGGCTCGCCCCGCTCGCCCACCGCGACGTACTCCAGGTCGCACGCCGCATCGCAGGCCACCGCCGCACTGCCGTCGGTGACGACGAGCCGCGCGCCCGAGTCGGAGAGCAGGTAGTCACGGCGCTGCCGAGGGTGGTCCGGGTCGAGCGGCAGGTACGCGGCACCCGTGCGCAACACGGCGAGCAACGCCACCAGTAGGTCGGCGGACCTCGCGACCGCCACGGCCACCACCTGCCCCGGGCCCGCGCCGCGCGCCCGCAGCACCTCGGCGAGTCCACGGGACTCGCGATCGAGCGCGGCATAGGTGAGGTGACCGTCCCACGCGCTCACCGCGACGGCATCAGGCGTGTCCGCGACCTGATCGGCGAAGGCCCGCACCAGCGTCCTCGCGCGAATCCGGCGCTCGGCCGTGGCGTGCCCTTCGGAGTCCTTTGTGGATGCCGGACGCAGTGCGGCGATCCCGGTGTCCGGGTCGTCGGCCAGCGCACGCAGGATCGCCACGTAGCGGTCGGCGATCCGGCGCGTCGCGGACTCTCCGATGCGGTACTTGAACCGCAGCAGCAGCCGCGGCGCCGGGTACGCCACCAGCGCCAGCGGGTAATGCACGGTGTCGTGGACCGCCACGGCGGCCAATAGAAACGAGTCGCCGGTCCGGGGCTGGTTCTCGACGACGACGAGCGTGTCGAACAGCTCCCCGGCGTCCCTGTGCAGGTCGGTGAGCCGCACCTGCTGGTGGTCGAGCAACGCCGACTGCTCGCGCTGCCAGCGGGTGAGCGCCGAACACAGGGTGTCCTCGCCACGAACCCGGAACCGGGCAGGCACCGTGTTGGCGAACAATCCGGCCATGGCCTCGATGCCGTCCACCAGCACGTGACGGCCCGCGACGGTGCTGCCGAACACCACGTCGGTACGCCCTGTCAGCTCGGTGAGTAGCAACCCCCACACGCCGTGCACGAGCGTGCCGAGGGTAAGCCCCCGCTCGCGGGCCAGCATGGTGAGCCGGTGGGTCAGCCCGGCGTCGATCCGGACGTCGAGGTCGCCGACCTGGCCAAGGTTCTCCTCACCGGCCCGAAGGTGGGTCCCGAGCCCGTTGGTCGCCCCGAACCGGCCGGTGAACACCCTCGTCGGCTCGGCCCCGGCCAGCGCGGTGCGCCACACCGACGCGGCCTCGGTGGTGTCCAGCCGCGCGAGCCATGCGAGGTAGGGCCGGACGTCCGGCGGTGGCGGGAGCGCGAGGTCGGGCTCACCGAGTTCACGCAGTAGCAGGGCCAGCGACCAGCCATCCACCACGAGGTGGTGCAACCTCAGCACGAGTGTCGAGGAACCCACCAGGGTCGCGCGCAGCAACGGCGGCTGCGACAGGTCGAAGTCGCCGTCATCGGCGGCAGCGGCATCAGCACCTTCGGCGACGGCGGCGTCAGCGGGATCGGCTGCGACGGCCTCGACGGCGTCAAGGGCGGCGGCCTCAGCCGCAGCGGCGGCGATGGCCGGGTTCCCGATCGTGGGCGTGTTGTCCGGTACCGACGTGGGCGCGGCTGTGCCTCCGTCCCCGGAAAGATCGGCCACCTCCCGCCACGGAAGCTCCACGTGCTCGGGGATGTGTTGGGTCACGCGTCCCTCGCCCGACTGCCGGAATCCCGCGCGCAGCAGTGGATGCCGGTCGAGCAGGCGCGCCAGCCGCGCCCTGACCAGCTCCGGTGACGTGCCCTCGGCCAGCTCGGCCACCACCCGGACCACGTAGGGGTCGTCCTCCCCTTCGGCACGGAAGGCTGCGTGGAAGAAGAAGCCCTCCTGCAACGGCGACACCGGCAACTCGCCGCCGAGGCCGGTGGTGTCGATGCGCCTGGCCCCGAGTTCCACGGCGCTCACGCCGGCGACGCCCACAGTGCCCGAGTACACAGTGCCCGAGTCCACGGCACCCGAAGCACCCGAGCGCACAGCTCCTGCGTCCACAATGGACCCGGATCGAACCGGACGTGCGACGCTCGCCAGCCCGGCCACCGTGGGCCGCTCGAAGACGTCGCGGGGACTCAGTTCCGTGCCCAGCTCTCTCGCGCGCCGCACGAACCGGACGGCCACGAGGCTGTCGCCGCCGAGCGCGAAGAAGTCGTCGTCCACCCCCACCTCGGGCAGGCCGAGCACCTCGGCCATGAGCGCGGCGAGTTCCCGCTGCCGCGGCGTCGTGGGTTGGCCCGACGAGGCGAGCGCCGTCCAGTCCGGGTCGGGAAGGGCGCGCCGGTCCACCTTGCCGTTGGCCGTCAGCGGCAGGACCTCCACCGGCAGCACCACGCCCGGCACAAGGTGAGCAGGAAGCCGCTCTGCCACGAAGTCACGCACCGCACGGGGTTTCGCCTCACCGACCGTGTACGCGACAAGCCTGCGCACGCCGCGCTGGTCCTCGCGGGCCACCACGACGGCCTGCCGCACCTCGGGATGCGCGAGCAGTGCGCGCTCCACCTCGGCCGGTTCGACCCGGTGTCCCCGGATCTTCACCTGGTCATCCGTCCTGCCGAGGAAGTCGAGGACCCCGTCCGCGCGCCAGCGCACGCGGTCGCCGGTGCGGTACATGCGTGCCCCCGCCACACCGAACGGGTCGGCGACGAACCGCTGCGCCGTGAGCGCGGACCGGCCCAGATAGCCGAGCGCGAGGCCACGTCCCCCCACGTAGAGCTCGCCGGCCTCCCCGATGCCGACCGGCCGCAACGCGGTGTCGAGCACGTACACGCGAGTGTTCGGGTCCGGCCTGCCGATGGGCACCGGCTCACTCCAGCCCGGTTCCGCGTGCCAGAGCGTCGAGTTCACGGTGGCCTCGGTGAGCCCGTAGGCCGCCACGACCCGCAGCCGCTTCGACCAGCGCGCGACCAGCTCCGGCGGCACCGTCTCGGTGCCCACCACAAGCACCGCTCCCTCGGGCAGCTCCGCGTCGTCAGGCAACGCCACCACCAGTGACGGCGGCAGGATCATGTGCGTCACGCCGTGCTCGGTGAGGTAGCCGGTGAGTTCCCTTCCCGGAACGCGGCGCCACTCCGGCACGACGACGGCGCACCCGCCGACGCACAACGACATGGTCAGGTCCCACACGGCGACGTCGAAGCCCACCGACGCGAACTGCGCCACCCTGCTGTCCGCGTTGACGCCGAGACGATCGACGGCGGTGGCGACGAGGCTGCCGATGCCCTCGTGCGACACCACGACACCTTTCGGCACGCCCGTCGAGCCCGACGTGTAGATCACGTACGCGGCGGAGGAGAGCGGTATCTCGACGTCGAGGTCGCCCGCGTCATACGCGGCGAGCTTCCGGTGATCCACCGCCTCGACGACGGTCCGCGCGCGCGAGTCGGTGACGAGGAAGTCCAGCCGCTCGGCAGGCAAACCCGGGTCGAGCGGCAGGTAGGCGGCGCCAGCCTTGAGCACCCCGAGCAACGCCACCACGAGGTCGGCCGAGCGGGGCACCGCGACGCCCACCACGTCACCGGCTCGGACTCCGTCGGCGCGCAGCCACCGCGCGAAGCGGTTCGCCGCAGCGTTGAGTTCGGCGTAGGTGAGCCTTTCGTCCTCGCACACCACGGCCACGGCGTCGGGTGCGCACGCGACCCGCGCCTCGAACGCCTGCGGCCAGCCGCGTTCGGCCACGTCGCGTGTCGCCCCGGCGAAGTCGGTCAGCAAGCGCCGCCGTTCGCTGGCCCGCAGCAGGTCGATCGCGCCGAGCGGCCTGCTCGGGTGCTCGGTCAGCGTGTCGAACACGGTGAGCAGTCGCCCCTCGTGCTCCTCCAACTCGTCGGCGGCGCACGCGGCGTCGAGTTGCACGAGGAGTCGCTCATCGCCCGCCCGCTCGTACACGGCCACCGACAGGTCCGGAACGGGCCCGAGTGCGAGGTCACGCAACTCCACTACCTCGGGCGGCAGGTCGCCGAACCGCAGCGACCGCAGGAATCCGAGCACGTTCACCGCAGGCCCCGCGAGACCGGCGAGCCCATCGGCGTATCCGAGGTCGCGCGCGAGGTCCTCGCCCCGGTAGCGCCCGTGGCGCAGCAGCTCCGCCACCGCGCCACCGACCTCGGCCGCCAGTTCCCCGGCACTCGTCCACGGCCGCACCGTGACCCGCAGCGGCAGCACGTTCGACGCCATGCCCGGCACGTCCCTGACCGCGGCGTCACGAGCGGTGATCGGAACGCTGAGCAGCACATCCGTGGCGCCGGTCGCCCGGTGGGTGTAGGCGGCGACGGCGGCGAGCACCGCACCGGAGACCCGCTGTCCGGTACCGTCGGCGAACTCCCGCAGCGCCGACGACCGGTGCCGGTCGAGCAGCACGGCCCGCCGGTTCCGGGTGCCCGTCCGCCTTCGCACGAGCCGCACAGCCTGTGGCCGGTCGGCGAGCCGCGCGAGCCAGTACTCGCGGTCGGCCTCGTACCGCTCGCCGCCGCGATACTCCACATCGGCCCTCGTCAACGCCTCAAAAGGCCCGAAGCCCGCGCCGTCGCGGCCCGCATACCGCTGCCCCGCCCTGCGCGTCAGCAGCTGGCAGCCGTAGGCGTCGAGCACGAGGTGGTGATAGCGCTGGTACCACCACACGCGGTCGGCTGCCAGCCGCAACAGTGCCTGCCGATACGGCGGCTCACTCGCGAGGTCGCCGACCCGGGCGCGATCGGCGTCCATCCAGCGAATCGCCGCCGCCTCCGGGTCCGGCTCCGCGCTGACGTCCACCTCATCGACGCGCACTTTCGCCGGCAGACGCCACTGCCTGACTCCGCCGCCGTCGATCCGGAACCGGACGTGCAGGCACTCCGCCTCGCTCACCGTGTCGGCGATCGCCGACCGCAGCCGCTTCGTGTCCACGTCCGCGCGAAGGTCCAGGTACCAGGCGATGTTGTACACGGGATCGTCCGGCGAGAGCTGCTGCGCCGTCCAGATCCCGGACTGCGCGCGGGTCAGGGGAAAGCTCATGGGTTACCCGCCACCAACCTCGGCACCATCTCGTCGATGGCGTACGGAATGGACAGCACCGTGTTGAACGAGAACGCCGCGCCGATGTCCGGGTCCTCGTACGGCACGAACACGTCCCTGCCTGCCGTGTGCACGGCGAGCCGCTGGTACATCGGCTCCGCCCTGATGCGCTCGTTCGCCTCCTCGCTGGAGGTCACCCAGATCAGCCGGTCCACGTCGAGCACGTCGAGTCGCTCCGCACTCAGCTCGGCGACGTTCGCTCCGTCCTCGGCGATGTCGTCGATGCGGTCGTGCAGTTTGAAACCCAGCTCCTCGAAGAAGATCGCCTTGGGATCGCTGCTGGTGAACGCCGAGTACTTGCCGGGTTCGAAGCTGTCGGCCACCGCCACCGTCTGCTGCGCGAACTCGGGATGTTCCTCGCGCACCTCGGCGAACTGCTCCTCGGTCTCTTCGATCAGCCGCTCCGTGCGGGCGGGAAAGCCCAGCGCGGTGCCGATGCGCCTGGTCATCTCCTGCCACGGGGCGGCGTAGTCGGGGTAGCGACCCGGTTGGGCCACCACGTCAGCGATCCGGGACAGCGAGTCGTACTGCTGCCTGCTCATGCCGGAGTACTGCGCGACGATGAGGTCCGGCTCCAGCTCGGCGATCCGCTCCATGGCGTACTCGTCGCGCTCGCCGACGATCGTGGGCTGGTAGGAACCCCACCGCTTCTCGGTCCACGGCCACGCGCCGTAGGGGCGTTCGCCGAACCAGTCGATGACTCCCACCGGCCTGACCCCGAGCGCGAGTGCGGCGTCCTGGTCGGAGAGGCCGAGTGTGACGACCCTCTTCGGCGCCTCGGTGATCTCGGTGCTGCCGTACTTGTGCTCGATGGTGACGGGAAAAGCGCCTGGTTCCGCCGCCGGTACGGGGGGCGTTTCGGCTCCGCGCGCGTCGTCAGCCGGAGCGCCGCATCCTACCACCACGAGCGCCAGCACCCAGACCGGCACCCATGCCGGCAACCGGCCGCGTCTCCGCGTTCCCGCAGTGCGAGTGGGTGACATCGATGTGGTCCTTTCTGTTCGATGTGGACGATGCGCTCGCGGCGATCGAGTCGAGGATCTCCTTGGACCGCACGGCGTTGTTCGACAGCAGCGACGACGTAATGCCGTGGCTGTGTTCGGTCGCGCCACCCTGGACGTAGAGAGCCGCACCGCAGGCGGGCTCGGTGAGCAGGCGGTAGTCCCGTGCCACGAGCGGCCTTCCCGCCTCGTCCCGGCGCAGCATCGATGCGGTGTCGCCGAGGAGGGCCGTCACGTCGCCGTGGCGGTAGCCGGTGGCGCAGACGACGGCGTCGGCGTCGAGCACCGTGCGTCGCCCCGTCGTCAGCGACTCCACGGTGACGCGCACGCCGTCGCCGTCCTCCACCACGCCGGTCACCCTCGATGCGTTGAACACGCGCAACCGTCGCTCTCCGAGCACCTTCTCGCGGTAGTACCTGCGGTAGAGGTCCTCGATGAGATCGAGATCGACGACCGAGTAGTTCGTGTTCGCGTGATAGGCCAGCAGGCGGTCGCGCACGTCCTGCGGCGCGCCGTGGAACTCATCGACGGCCAAAGGGTCGAAGACCCGGTTGGCGAAAGGGCTGTCGTCAGAAGGGCTGTACCCGTACCGGGAGAAGACGGCACACACCTGTGCTCCGGTGAAGCGCTCGTGCAGCAGCGCCGTCGTCTCCGCCGCGCTCTGCCCCGCACCGATGACGACGAACCGCGCCGAATCGTCCAAACCGTCGAGTTTGTCCAGCAGTTCGGCGTTGTGCCACACCCTGTCCGACGCGCGCAGCCCTTCCGGAAGCGACGGCACAAGGCCCGTGGCGATCACGACGTTGCGCGCGGAGTACACCTCGCCGTCACCGGTGAGCACGTCGAACCGCGTGATCTCACGGCCCTCGGCAACGGGCCGCACCGCCGTGACCTCCGTGCCGTACTCGACGAGGTCACCGACGCGCTCGGCGGCCCAGCCGAAGTAGTCGTGGAACTCCACGCGTAGCGGGAACAAGGTCTTGTGGTTGACGAAATCCACAAGACGGCCCTTCGCGTGCAGGTAGGACAGGAAGCTGAAGTCGCTGGCCGGGTCGCGAAGGGTCACCAGGTCTTTGAGGAACGAGACCTGCATGGTCGCGTCGTCGATCAGCATTCCCCTGTGCCAGCCGAAGGACTCCTGCCGCTCGAGAAACCGGGCGCGAAGTCGCGACCGCGCCGGCACCGAGGAGTTGCGTTCGGACACGGCGATCGCGAGCGCCAGATTGGACGGACCGAACCCGACTCCGAGCAGGTCAAGGATCTCTCGCTCGCCTCGCTGCACCTCGGACATTCACGCGCCCCATCGATCGACAGCTCAGAACGTAGGCAACCCTAACCTAAGTTAGCCCTGCCTTAGTTAGCCCATTCGTGGGTGATTCACGTCCCCCGGCCGAGGGCTTGCGCGAGTTAGGCAAGCCTTGCTTAACTGTGCCCCGTTTGCCGTCGAACGCCTGGAGAATCGATGCGGATCGCGATGTTCGGATACCAGACGTGGGGCCATCGAACCCTGCGCGCGCTGATCCGATCCGGACACGAAGTGGTGCTCGCCGTGACCCACCCGCCGTCCGACCACGCCTACGAGCGCATCTGGGCGGACTCCGTCGCGGACCTCGCCACCGAAGCGGGAATCCCCGTCGAGGTGCGGGAGAGGCCCGACTCCGAACTCGCCGCACGGCTGGCCGACGTCGCGCCCGACCTCATCGTCGCCAACAACTGGCGCACCTGGCTGCCTCCCGAGATCTTCGAGCTGCCGGAACACGGCACGCTCAACGTCCACGACTCGCTGCTCCCCGCCTACGCCGGGTTCTCGCCCCTGATCTGGGCGCTGCTGAACGGGGAGAAGGAGGTCGGGGTCACCGCACACCTGATGGACTCCGAACTGGACGCGGGCCCGATCCTGGCGCAGAAGGCGGTCGAGGTCGGCCCCCACGACACCGCGACCGACCTCTTCCACAAGACCGTGGAACTCATCGAACCGCTGGTCACCGAATCACTCGACGCCATCTCGTCAGGCCGTGCCCTTCTCCGTCCACAGGAAAGGAAGCTGGCGAGCTTCTTCCACAAGCGGTCCATCGAGGACCGTCGCATCGACTGGACGTGGCCTGCCTCCGACATCGAACGGCTCGTCCGCGCCCAATCAGACCCCTACCCCAACGCCTTCACGTACTACAGGGGAGAGCGACTGCGGATCACGAAGTCGTTCGTGACCGAGAGGGCGTACGGCGGCACGCCGGGCAGGGTCTTCATCCGCGAGGGCAACGGCGTGGTGATCGTCGCTGGGGCCGACGCCCGGTACGGCCGCAATCCCGGCCTCGCCATCGAACGCCTGCGCACCGACGATGGTGCCGAACACGATGCGACGGAGTACTTCCGCGCGATGGGCGGCTACCTCACCCGGTATCCCACCGGCTGAGGTAGCCGCGACGCGGTCACAGCCGGACGAGCATCTTGCCGGTGTTGCCACCGGAGAGCAGGTCGAGGAAGGCGTGCGGTGCGCGTTCGATGCCCCGCACCACCGTCTCGGTGTAGGCGATCCCGCCGTCCCGCACCAGCGGGCCCACCTCGTCGAGGAACTCCTGACGCAGGTGCTCGTGGTCGCCGACGAGGAAACCGCGCATCGTGAACCGCTTCGCGATGATCTGCGCGAGGTTACGGGGAGCCGGTGCCGGTTCGGTGGCGTTGTACTGCGAGATCATGCCGCAGACCGCGATGCGGCCGTGCACGTTCAGCGCGCTGATCGCGGCTTCGAGGTGGTCGCCGCCGACATTGTCGAAGTACACGTCCACCCCGTCGGGCGCCGCTTCACGGAGCTGGTCGCGCACGGGGCCGTCCTTGTAGTTGAACGCGACGTCGAAGCCGAGATCGTCCCGCAGCCAGCGCACCTTCTCAGCCGAACCGGCACTGCCGATGACCCTCCCCGCGCCGCGCAGTCTGGCGAGCTGCCCCACGATCGACCCGACCGCACCGGCGGCCCCCGAGACGAACACCGTGTCGCCCTCGCGCATGCCTGCCACGTCGAACAACCCCGCGTACGCCGTGAGACCCGGCATGCCGAGCACACTCAGGTGTGCTTGCACCGGCGCGGCCTCCGGGTCGAGAACCCGCACCCTGGAGGGGTCGAGCACGGCGTGCGTCCGCCAGCCGAGGCCGTGCAGCACCACATCACCGACCGCCACACCGTCCGCGTTCGACTCGACGACCTCGCCGATCGCGCCGCCGTCCATCACCTTGCCGACCTCGAACGGGGCGACGTACGACCTGGCGGAACTCATCCGGCCCCGCATGTAGGGGTCCACCGACAGCCACGTGTTGCGCACGAGGATCTGCCCGGCGCCCGGCTTCGGCACCTCGACCTCGGCCACCGCGAAGTTGTCGAGCGTCGGCGTCCCCTCGGGACGCGACGCGAGCCGCACCTCCTTCGCTGTCTCCGCCGCCGTCACCGGGCTCGCACCTCCTCCGCGAGCTTCGCCAGCACACCGTCGTAGATCCGCCGCAGCCCCTTCGGCGCGAACGTTCTCTCGAAGAAACCACCGACGCCGCTCGCGCCCTGCCACGTGGTCTCCACCCGCACCACGCTCCGGTCGCCGTCCTGCCGCACCGCCCACGTGGTGACCATGCTCGAATTCGCATCGGTTTCCACGAGCGTGCCCGGCTCCGGCCTGCTCACGGTGGCCAGCACGTCACGCACCCGCTTCCGCGTCGCCTGCAACATGAAGCGCACCACCGTGTCCTCGCCGGTTCCTCCCTCGACCACCTCGTAGTCGCGGTAGTGCTCGGTGAGGATGCGGGGCCGCACGTGGCGGTAGTCGGCGAGCCGCTCGATCACCGTCTCGGCCTGCGCGTCGATCGTGCGCTGTGCGGTGGCCGTGACCCTGCCCATGAAACCTGCCTTTCCCGGTGGTGTCCGCTCACCTTGCGAGCCCGTCGATCACTTCCGCGCCGGGCAGCGCCGCCAGCGCCGATCCGGTGACCAGAAGCTTGCTCCCCCGGATACCGCTGCCGATGATCAGTTCCGGTGAAGCGGCGACGGCGCTGTCGATCAGGATGGGCCAGTCGGAGGGGAGCCCCACAGGCGTGATGCCGCCGTAGGCCATGCCGGTGAGTGCCACGGCCTCGTCCATGGGAGCGAACGACGCCTTACGCACGTCGAGCCTGCGGCGGATGACGTTGTTGACGTCCGCTCGCGTGGTGGCCAGCACGAGCGCCGCGGCGTAGCGCACCTCGCCTGCCCGCTTGCCCGACACGACGACACAGTTGGCGGACGCGGCCAGCGGCGACGAGTACGCCTCGCAGAACTCCGCGGTGTCGGCGAGGTTCGGGTCGATCTCGACGAGACCGACGGGACCTTCGAGCGACGACAGGGCCTTCGCGACGGGCTCGGCCACGAGGTCGGGATGGTCGGCGGCCGGAACGGGCGTGAGCGTTCCGGCAATGGTCCAGCTACTCACGCCACCAGCCTAGGCGGGGCTCACCAACTCGACCCACCGCGCTGCACCTCGATCAGCTTCGGTCTAACGTCCACGATGTAGACCAGGCTGGCGACGAGCGCGGCCAGCCAGAAGATCATGCCGGGGCCGTAGAACTGGAACAGCAGCATCGCGACCGTCGCGCCACCCGTGATGGCGAGCCACGCGGGCTTCGTCAGCCGGTCGGCGGCCGTGTAGGCGTCCGAGCGCTGCATCACGGCGTGGGCGAACGCGACGAGGCCAACGAGCACCCCGGCCCAGTCGATGACCATGACGATGTAGAAGGCGAGAGGCGGCACGACACCAGCCTACGTCAGGCGACCAACTGAGCCGAGGTTCCGACGACCACATGCGGCGGCACGGCACAGCGGTGCCTGCCGACCGCCACGACGGTCACGACTGCTTGGAACCGTTGGCGCTCTGCCGCTTGGTCGTGGCGCGCCCCTTCGCCGCACGAGTATCCGGCTTCATGGCCTTCTTCCGCGCCGAGGCGGCCTTGGCGGCCTGATCGGTCGCCGTCCCCGAGGCGGCCTGCTTGCTCTCGCCGGTCTTCGCGCCACGGGCAGGCGAACGCTCGGCGGTGGTCTTCGCGGGAACCCTCGTCGAGGCGGCCTTCACAGGGCCGGGCTTGTCCTCCGACACCTCGCCGGTCGCCACCTCGTCCACCTTCTGCTCCGCCTCGCGCGCCCTGCGGGTCAGCAGCGCCACCATCTCGTCAACCCGCTCGCGCGCGTCGGTGGTGACGACGTCAACCCGCTCCTGCGCGGCGCGCAACGCCTCCTCGAACTGCTCGATCCCGCGCTTGACCTGCGGCTCCACCGCCTGCTCCCAGGTCTGCTCCCCCGAGGAGACCAGCTTCTGGTAGAGCTTCGTCGCGGCCTCGGTGTAGTCGTCGAGCAGTTTGCGCAGCTCCGCTGGGTCGAGCCGATCCTTGATCTGTTCGAACTCCGACGGCAGCTCCTCGATGTTCTTCTTGGCCGCGTCGCTGCTGGCGCTGACGCGCGTACGCGCCTTCGACACCGCGTCGGCGACGGCCTGGCTCGCGAGGCTGCCCGCGCCGAGCGCGGCGAGCAACGACGTCCTCACCTGCTCCATCGCCGTGTTCATCACCTTGCGAACGTCCTCGGTGCGTGTGGTGGCCATGCTCACTCCTTGTGGTCTCGGCTTGCGCTCGAATCACCTGCGAGATGCGTTCCCCGGTTCTCCCTGCGGAACGACTCGTACACGTCGAGCAGCACCTGCTTCTGCCGCTCGGTCAGTGAGGTGTCGGCACGGACCGCCTCGACAACGGGGCCGCCGACGGGGTGGTCGAGAATCCCCGCCTGCACGTACAGCGCCTCGGCGGAGATGCGCAGACCCTTCGCGATCTGTTGCAGGATCTCCGCGCTCGGCTTTCTCAGCCCCCGCTCGATCTGGCTCAGATACGGATTCGACACCCCGGCCAGCTTGGAGAGCTGCCGCAACGAGATCTTGGCGTTGTTGCGCTGCTGACGGATGTAGGAGCCGATGTCCTTGCCCAGATCGGCGACCCTGTCCATCGGGCCGCCCGCGTGGTCGTCTCGCTCCGACGTCTGTGTCATGACGTCCCCACACCTCCGGGTTCGACGGTACGCCGAGGTGCTAACTGTTGCAAGCAGTCAGCTCGCACTCGATCGGGCGATTTCGCGGCTGAGCACACGCCGCACCCACCGCACCGCATGCTCGACGGAGTCGGCGAGCGACACGGTGGTGGTGTCGTACAGCTCGACCGGCGGCGACATCGACCGCCCCTCGCGGCGCAGCCACTCGTTGAACGCCAGCATCTCCGCGATCCTCGGCTCGTCCCAGCCGCGCCACGCGGGACGGCCCCGCAGCCGCCGGGCCAGTACGCCGGAGTCCGCGACGAGCGCGAGGTAGTGGATTCCGGAGAAGAAGACCCGCTCAGGCAACGGCTCGAACTCGGCGGGCACGACGGTCCCGCAGAGCACAACCGGCCTACCACTCTGATGGATCATGGCCGCCATTCGCAGCCACGTCGAACGGAAGGCGGGATGGCCGTCCACGTCGTCGCGCAACGCCCCCGTCCACAGGACGTCCTGCTCCAGCACCACGACCTCGCCCTGAAGCCGACGCGCGAGCTCGGGCCCCACCGTGGACTTGCCTGCCCCGCTCGGGCCGGTGAGCGCGAGCAGGGGCAGCCGGTGGAAGGCGGCGCGGTGTCCGCACACCGCGCACACCAGCCGCTCCCCCTCGACGACGGGTAGTTCCGCCCTGTCACCACAGCCGGGGCAGATCTTGAGATCCAGCACGCCCGGCGTCAGTCAAACAGGCTTTCCAGGAAGCTCTTCCTGCGCCGATGTCCGTAGGGGCGGGGCGAGTCGTGGTATCCGCCACCGTGGTACGGACGCGGCGAATCCGCGTAGTGGCCGGGGTGGCCGCCGTGATACGGGCGGGGCGAGTCGCCATAGTGAGCGCCGTGAGCGCCGTGAGCGCCGTGAGCGCCGTAGTGCTGCGTCGGCGGCGGCGTGTGGGCCACTGGCGGGGGCGGGGGCTGCGACGCGGGAGTGTAGGGCGGCGGCGGGGCGGACCCGTAGAACGAGGTCTCCGCGCGCACGATCTGTTCGAGTTCACCCCGATCCAGGAAAATGCCCCGGCAGCCACTGCACTGCTCGATGTGGATGCCGTTCTTGTCCAACGTCGTCATCACGTTCTGGCACTTGGGACAATTCACGGATCACAGCCTACGCACAAACCGCTCCGCAGCGGCAAACCCGTGTCCGCACTTCCCGCACGAGTGTTGGCACCTCCCGCACCCGTGTCCGCACCGCGAGGTGCAAACACCCGTGCACAGACTGCGGACACGACACCCTGCGTCTCGTGTCCGCACTTCCCGCACGCGTGTCCGCACTTCTCGCACGTGAATTGGCACTTCCCGCACACGAGAAGTGCGGGCACCTGCGCACAGGCTGCGGACACGCGAGCCACTCCACCACCTAGCCGGACCTAGCCGGACCTAGCCGTCGATCCGGCACAGGCAGAACGGGTGACCGGCCGGGTCGGCGTAGACCGCGAAGTCCCTCGGCGGGTCCTGCAACAACGTGGCGCCGAGTTCCAGCGCCCTGCGGTGGTAGGTCTCGACGTCCGTCACGTCGAGGTCGAGGTGCAGCATCTGCGGCCGTTCACGGGACGGCCACGTCGGCGGCTGGAAATCGGGATCGCGCTGGAATGCGAGATGCACACCACCCTCCGGATTCCGGAGCGTCACCCACCGGCCCTCATCCCTGGGCTCGTCCGCCTGCCAGCCGAGCAGCTCACCGTAGAAGCGAGCCAGCACGGCCGGATCCGGACAGTCCAGCACCACACAGCTCAACCTGATCGACGGGCTCATCACAACCTCCTAGTAACCGGCTAAAGCAGTATGAGGGTTATGCAATGAGCAGGCAAGGACCCTAGACTGGCGACGTGACCGCCGACGTTGTGCTGGTGCTCGACTTCCTCAACACCCTGGACGTCGAGGCGGGTGCGGACGTGCTCGACACCGAGGAGGGCTGGTGGGGCTGGGCCATCGCACGGGGTCTTGCGGCTGATCCGCTGTCCGACGCCGTGCGGGCCCGCGATGCGCTGCGCGCCGCGGCCGGTGATCACGATGCTCACGCATCCCGCTTCCGCGCGCCCGTGGCAGCGGAATCCTCCGCGGACGGCGTCGCGCTCAAAGCGACCACCGCCGTGGCGGCCGTTTTCACCGCCGCCGCGCGGCTCACTCTGCTCGGAGAATGGGACCGCATCAAGATCTGCCCCGCCGACGACTGCCGCTGGGCGTTCCACGATCGGTCCCGCAACCGGTCGCGCACGTGGTGCTCGATGCGGGTGTGCGGCAACCGGCAGAAAGCTCGCTCGTTCCGGCAGCGCTCCACACAATCCACCACTCGAACGGAGCAATCCTGTGGATAACCCGGTGGATAACTCGCGAATCTGTGGATAACTTGCGCGTTCACCCGGTCAGCACGACGGCGAGGGCCAGGGCGCAAGGAGTTTCCGCGACCGTCAGAACAACGCTTGCGCCACCGAGTAGATCGCCAGTCCAGCCAGCGCGCCGACCACCGTGCCGTTGATCCGGATGAACTGGAGATCCCGCCCGACCTGAAGCTCGATCTTGCGCGACGTCTCGTCGGCGTCCCAGCGCTCGACCGTGTCGGTGATGATCGTGGTGATCTCCTCGGAGTAATGCGTCACGACGTACGCCGCCGTGCCCTCCACCCAGCCATCCACCTTCGCCGCCAGCGCGGCGTCCGACTGGAGTCGCTCGCCCAGCGACGCCAGGCCGGTGGACACCCGCCTGCGGAGTTCGCTCGAAGGGTCTTCGGCCGCGGTCAGCAGCATCTCCTTCGCCGTCGTCCACGCCGAGTCGATCACCTTGCGCACCTCAGGGTGCTCCACCAGTTGCTGCTTGACGGCCTCCGCCCGTGCCATCGTGTCCGGGTCCTTCTCCAGATCCCCCGCGAACTCCACGAGGAAGCGGTCCAGCGCGAGCCGCATCGGATGATTGACATCCGTCTTCACCGCCCAGGTGAAGGACAGCACCTCGCCGTAGACCCGGTCGGCGAGCATCGTGTCAACGAACCTCGGCGACCACGACGGCGCGCGGTCCGAAACCACCCTCAACACCGTGTCGTGGTTGTCGCGAACCCACTCATAGACCCGATCCACCACCAGGTCAACCAGCCGGTAGTGCGCGCCGTCGGCGAGCACCTGCCGTAGCAACTTACCGAGCGGCGGACCCCACTGGCGGTCGAGAACCCGTTTGACGACGGCCTGTTCCATGACGGCCTGCACGTCCTCGTCGCGGAGCACCGTCACGACACCGCGCACGACGGTGGCCAGTTCGGCCGTCACCCTGTCCGCGTTATCCCGCGTGGACAGCCATTCGCCGGCCCGCCTCGACGTCTCCACCCTGCGGAGCTTGTCGCGCACCACGGGCTCGGAGAGGAAGTTCGTGCCCACGAAGTCGCCGAGGCTGCCGCCGAGCACGTCCTTCTTGTTCGGGATGATCGCGGTGTGCGGGATCTTCAGGCCGAGCGGATACCGGAACAACGCCGTCACCGCGAACCAGTCGGCGAGCGCACCCACCATGCCTGCCTCCGCCGCCGCCCTGACGTAGCCGACCCAGGCTGGCCAGCCCTCCGCCTGCGCCCAACTGGTCAGCAGGAAGATCACCGTCGCGCCAAGCAGAAAGCTCAGTGCGACGAGCTTCATCCTGCGAAGGCCCCGCCGTTTACTCTCCTCCCGCTCCAGCGCGCCGGGCGGGCCGATCGGAACGGCGGTGGACCTTGGTTGCTCCATACCGCGATTGTCCGTGAGGATGGGCCATCGTGCGTGAACCTGTACTCGTCGAACGCCTGAGGCCGTTCGCTTCCACGATCTTCGCCGAGATGACCGCGCTCGCCAACCGGGCCTCGGCTGTCAACCTCGGCCAGGGCTTCCCCGACACCGACGGCCCCGACGGCATGCTCCAGGCTGCGCGGAACGCACTGTTCGGCGGCGCCAACCAGTACCCGCCTGGCCCGGGAACGCCCGAGCTGCGCGAAGCGATCTCCGAGCACCGGCTGCGCTACGGCACCGAGTACGACCCCGACGGCGAGATCCTCGTCACGACGGGAGCCACCGAAGCCATCGCGGCGAGCCTGCTCGCGCTCACGGGCCCCGGCGACGAAGTGATCGTCATCGAGCCGTACTACGACTCCTACGCGGCGGCGGTGGCGATGTCTGGCGCCACTCGGCGAGTGGTGTCGCTGGTACCGGACGGTGACCGTTTCGCTCTCGATCTCGAGGCCGTTCGCGCCGCCGTCACCCCGAAAACCAGGGTGATTCTGGTGAACTCCCCGCACAATCCCACGGGCACGGTGTTCACGAAGACCGAACTCGCCGCGCTCGCCGAGTTGTGCGTCGAGCACGATTTGCTCGCCATCACCGACGAGGTCTACGAACATCTGGTCTTCGACGGCGTCCAGCACCTCCCACTCGCCGCATTTCCCGGTATGCCGGAGCGCACTGTGTCCATCTCGAGTGCTGGCAAGACGTTCAACTGCACGGGGTGGAAGATCGGCTGGGTTTGCGCGGAGAGGCAACTCACCTCCGCGGTGCGTGCGGCGAAACAGTTCCTCACGTTCGTCTCAGGGGGGCCATTTCAGCCCGCCGTCGCCCACGCATTGCGGCACGAACTGCCCTGGGTGGAATCGCTCAGGCAGTCACTCCAGGCGAGGCGCGATCGGCTGTGTGCGGGACTGGCCGACGCCGGCTTCGCCGTAAGGCCTGGCGCGGGAACGTATTTCGTGTGTGCCGACGTTCGGCCGCTGGGATTCACCAATGCGGAGGAACTCGCCTGGCGTCTACCAGAGGCGATTGGGGTCGCGGCAGTACCCGTCAGTGTGTTCACCGACCACCCGGAAGAGTGGCAACACCTGCTCCGTTTTGCTTTCTGTAAACGCGAGGAGGTGCTCGACGAAGCGATTGAGCGGTTGCGTACCTTGTGATGGGTTGCGCCGTCCGGGGCAGATCGCACACCGACGGGGTGAAACAGACGGCCGCAATGCTAAGAATGGCACGCACAGGGGTAGCCGGGCCCCGCTCACTCGACGATCCGGCGGCACTGAAACGGCAACGAACGAGGCATGGCAGGTGGTGGTAGAGGTGGGAGCTACGGGCTCTCCGGCGACCTCCTCTGCGTACGCCCGCCTCGCGGCCGAGCGGATCTCGCCACTCCACCGCGTCCTGCTCGTCGTCGCTCTCGCGTTCGGTGGCTGGCTCTTCTCAGCGCTCATCGCCGGAACCGCGACCGCAGACGAGGAACCACCCGCTGTCGAGAACGCGCGCGAGATGTGGGACTGCTCCGAAGCGAGCGGCGCCGTCGGCAGCGAGCGGCCGATGCTTGGGAAATCGCACGCGGCGCCCGGCCCCGGCTTCTGCCCGACGTCATCCGGCGCGAGCCCGCACGGCACCGGTGAGTCGCAGACCACCAGCTCGCCGGAGCACGCGGGTTCGCCGGAGCACACCGTTCCGACCGAGCACGAGGACTCCGAAGGCCCTGTCCCGGATTCCGGCACCGACTCCGCCGACCCCACCGACCCCACCGACTCCCACGACGCCGAGAACACCGAGTGCTCCAGGGGTTCGGGGAGCAACCGGGACGGCAGTACCGACAGCACCGACAGCACCGACAGCGTCAGCAACACCGGTGGCACGGAGCCAACGGACGGCACAGGGGACACCGGCAGCACCGACCGGACCTCCGACGTGCCCGGCGAGGACGCCGCCACAGCTCCCGAGAAGCCGGTGGCAGCACCGGAAGCGGGTCTGCTCGAACCCGTCGAGCCGCTGCTCGATGCGACCACGAACAGGCTGCTGTCCACCACGTCCGGCCTCCTCGACAACACACGCAGCCTCACCGGGCTGCTGTTCGATGCGCTGCCCGAGGTCACCGGCCCGATCGGCGACACGATCGAGGACGTCGTCGATGCGCCCGGCACTCTTCCCGGCGATGACTCGCCGCTGGACCTGCTTCCCGGCATCACCATCCCCCGGCTTCCCATCGGAATCGGTGAGCTTCTTCCGGTGAACCCCGGCGAGCGTCCCGCGCTGCCGGATGGCGATGCCCGAGTCGGGCCTGTCGCCTCGCCGGGGACGTCGCCGGAGACGTCGGAGACGTCGGAAACGCGGAAGCCGAAAGAAGAGCACACCGCCCTCCTCGCCGCGGGCGAGACCGAACCGGTGTGGGACACCTCCCACGGTTCCGGCTGGACGACCCAGGACATCGACAACGACACCGAGGCGAAGGGCCGCGGTTCGTCACGTCCGTTCGGACCGGTCGCGCCGTCGCCGTCGGCTCCGGCTTCCTTCGCGACTCCGTCCAGCGCCGGGGCTTCCTCACAGGACAACTCGCACCACCCGCATCGGGGCGAGCACGGAATCCTCAGTGACGTCCCCACGGTGACGCAACTCCGCCTGCTCGGTAACAGTCGCGATCACGACGTCGTGGGCGCGGGCAGAGCCGCCGCGTTACCGACGACATCTCCTGACTGACGACACCTCCCCGGTAGCCGGTCCCCGCATGCGCGGGTCCCACCGGCGACGGTCATGTCCCTCGACTGTCGTTTACCGAGAGGTTGTCTCGTGTATTCCACTCTTCCCGCCCGGCCGACCGCGCCTGGCCGTGACGGGTCATGGCCTCGATCCCACAGTGCCCCAGTGGTGATGAGGCCCACCGGGTGTGTGTCGGCGGCTTCCACCCACCGCGCCGGGCGGAAGCCCCGCACCGATACGCACCTGAGCCGATGGGTCTTCCCGGCATGGCGAGGGGCGATGCCGGGAAAGACCTTCGGCGCCCGTGCCCTACCCAGGGCACGGTGACGAGCTGGTGCGCCGGATGCACACCGTCCTTTTCCCTGGAGTGACGGCTATGCCTGGCATCCGGCGCACCGGCTCCTCCTTGTGTCGCACCCCACGCCCGTGCCGCCCAATGGACCGGTGAATTGGCTCTGTCCAGCGGGAGGGCTCGCTCGTCATAGTGGCGGGGTGGCTTCGGTGAAGACCTCCGTCGAACTCAGCCCCGTGCCTGTCACGACGGCTCCCGCTCTGCGACTGACCCAGCTCTTCGTCGGTTTGGTGTGCTTCGGCACCAGCATGGCGATGATGACCCGCTCGGGACTGGGGTTGAATCCGTGGGACGTGTTGCATGAGGGCGTGGCCGACCGCACCGCCCTCAGTTTCGGTACCGTCACCGCACTGACGGCGGTTGCCGTGCTGGCGCTGTGGATTCCCCTGCGGCAGAGGCCGGGCGTCGGCACCGTGGCGAACGTCGCCGTCATCGCCGTGGTCGTGGACCTGGTGAGATGGGTGCTTCCCGACGCGCATCACCTGGCGTGGCAGGTGGGGTTGCTGCTCGGTGGCATCGTGCTGAACGGCTTCGCGACGGCCGTCTATGTCGGGGCGCGCCTCGGGCCGGGACCACGGGACGGGCTCATGACCGGGCTGTCGGCACGCACGAACTGGTCTGTGCGGCTGGTGCGCACGGCCATCGAGGTCGTGGTGCTCGCGGTGGGATGGCTGCTCGGCGGCACCGTCGGCGTGGGCACAGTGCTGTTCGCGCTGGCCATCGGCCCGCTGACACAGCTGTTCCTGCCGTATGTCACGTGGTCGCCGAAGCGTGCGTGAGGATCGCCGTCAGGTGGCTCCCAGGTGCCTGCGAACGGCGCTGCGGGTAACGCCCGCGTCCGCGAGCACGTCTGCCACCGGACCCTGAACCCCCAGCACGGCCAGCAGAACGTGGTCCACGGTGATCCGCTTCTCGCCGAGTTCCTTCGCCTCCTCCAGTGAGCGAAGCAGCACACGCCGCGCCGCGTCGGAAAAAGGCAGGTGGCCGCCGAAGAAGCCTCGACGACGGGACCCTGAGGACTCGCCGCTGTCCTTGCTCAGCCGGTCAAGCATGTCCTCAACATCGATTCCTATGGCGGCCAGCGCCTCGACCTCTGCATCGCTGACGCCTCCTCGCCTGCGCATCGTGTCGAGTTCCGCCTCGACCTCATCGGGTTCCACCCCGTTCTCGGCGAGCACGCGATTCAACGCGCCGACGGGCTGCCGCAGGAGCGCAGAAGTCAGGTGGCTCGAATCGACGTGTGTGCAGCTCTTCTCCACGGCGATGGCCTGCGATCCCACGACAACGGCCTTCACCGCCCGGTCGAACCTTTCGAACATCAGCGCCTCCCATGCTTCTTGTGGACCGCTTGCTTGCTCACACCCAACGCGTCGGCGATCTCCTGCCAGGACCATCCCTGTGCCCGCGCGCTGCGCACCTGGATCGCTTCGAGTTGCTCGAGCAGGCGCCGCAGCGCCGCCACGGCACGGAGCCCGGTCTTCGGGTCACGATCGCCCGCTCGCGCGGCGAGTTCTGTTGCCTCGACCATGCTGTCAACATAGGTTGACACGCGGATTGTGTCAACTAGAGTTGACGTCGGCTACCGTCAACTCGTGCCCCGCATCGACCTCGCAGAGCGACCCGGCGTCGGCATCGACGGCCTGCCTCGCCCGACCGAGGACCGGATCGTCATCACCGCCGACACGGCGGTCGTTCTGGACGGCGCCACTGAACTCCGCCGAGGACTACCGAGCGGAGGCTGGTACTCGCGCCTGCTCGCCGAGAAGATCGAGGATCGGCTACGGACTGATCCTTCGGAAGACCTCGGCGTGCTGCTGGCCGAGTCGATCAGCGGTGTCGCGGGCGAACAGGGCCTCACCCCGCGCCACGCGCCGTCGAGCACGGTGGCGATGCTGCGCTGGAACGCCGACCACGTCGAGGCGCTCGTGCTCGCCGACAGCCCTGTCGTCGCCTTCACGGAGGAGGGACCGGATGTGGTGCACGACGACAGGCTCGACAAGCTCCGCGCAGCGGGCGCGCTGCGCTCGCGGAGCGAGGTGGACCGGCTACGCAACAGCGAGGGAGGCTTCTGGGTGGCCGAAGCCGTGCCGGAGGCGGCTTCGCGGGCTCTGCGCCGCCGCTGGCCCCGCGACACCGTCGAAGCGGCGGTGCTCGCCACGGATGGCGTTTCGGTCGGTGTTGACACCTATGGCGTGCTCGATTGGCCGTCCTTGCTGCGGCTCAGCCGCACCGAGGGCGCTGAAGCGGTACTCGACGCGGTAAGGAGGGCGGAGGCAGAAGACTCCGAATGCCGCCGCTGGCCGCGTTCGAAACGACACGACGATCAGGCACTCGTCCTGATCGACTTCAGCGACGACCAGGGGACAATCAGGGACGATCCCTGAGGACAACGCCCCGAGCGGCGAGAAAACTCGCTGTTATGGGGCGACTGGGCGCAAAGGGGATACCGGACACGGTTCCAGCGGGAACCGTCGAATTCAACTCCGCTCGGGTACGTACGTGGACCTTCGCGGCCACCGCCGCGCTGGGGTGGGCGCTCTTCACGTTGACCGTCCTGCACCTCGTCAGCTCGTTCGACCCGATCACCGACCCGGTCAGCCGCTACGCCTTCACCGACAGCGGCAAGGGGATGTTGGAGGCCAGCCTGCTGTCCTTCGCCGTGGGTGTCGTCGCGGTGCGCGGCGCGCTCCTCGCCTCGGGGCTGCGACTCGGCCGCACCGCGACGATTCTCTTCTTCGCCGCAGCACTGGGGCTGGCCGCTGCCGCGCTCTTTCCCGCAACGTTCACCTCGGACATCGCCCCGGTCAGCGGCCTGATCCACCAGTACGCGAGCCTGGTCGCCTTCCTCGCCGTTCCCGGTGTCGCGCTGTGCGTACTCGACCAGCTTCGCGACACCGATGAATCGTCGCGTGGCACGCGGCGCGTGCTGGTGTGGTTCACATCGGCGGCGATCGGCCTGCTCATCCTCTTCGGGGCGAGCTACCTCGCAGGCAAGATGGCGCTCGCAGCGTCGTCGTTGTCGTCGTTGCCCGCACTGATCGGCTCGCTGCCGGAGGCTGCGCTCCAACGCCTGGTGTTCGTCGTGGACTTCGCCCTGCTCGCCACCTTGCTGACCCTCGCGAACCGGACCGCGATCTCGCGGGCGGGCCGCGGGTAACCCGATCGACGGACCCGTGTCGCCCGTCCGCTCGTATCCGATTCGCGACCACCCGCTCACAGCGGGCAGCATGGCCCTGTGGGCTTCACCGACGTCGCGACCTGCGCCTTTCCGGAGTCGGCTGTTCCCGGGAGAACCCGGCAACAGCCCGACGCCGTGGCTGTTCTGCGGCGATCAGTTGAGCTGATCCTCGATGCTCGGACTCAGCCTGGGGTCCCTGCCCTGCTGGCCCGGAACGGGCGTCACGACAGGGCCGCGCTGCAGTTGGATGTTCGTGCTGGTGGTGGTGGCCGGACTCGGCCTCGGACGCGCGAAGCGTTCCTCGGTGGCACGGGCGTCGTGCATCTGGGACATGACAGCCATCGTCACCGCATGCACGAGAGCCAGCAGCAACAACAGGATGCCGAGGTTGCCGACGATCGCGCGAAGGTTGTGCCCACCGAAATCGAAGTTCAACACCGAGAGCAGAGCCAGGAAACCGAACATGACGAGGTGGAACAGAACGGTGACGAGTTTGGCCATCGAGTGGACCGAGTCACCCTCTGAATCCACATCGGACAGATAGCGCTTTCCACTGCGGTAGAGCACCTGACCGTCCGACACGATCATGATCAGACCCAGGCCGATGAACGCGAGGTAAGCGTCGGTACCCACGTCAGCCTCCTTTCCGTGACCGGCGAGTCACCTCACCGCTCGTACCCAGTCACCTGCTGCGGGAAACCAAACGTGTAACGCCGCCACCCAGCGGGTATGCCTCGCCCACGGCGCGAAAGCCGCCACCCGAAGGCCCCACCCGACCCCGCCGGCCACTGAGGACGAGAGCCCGAAGACGAATCAGGAGAATTCCGTGAAAACGACTCATTCGACGGCTCCCAGCCAGAATCCGCGGCCCGTGCTGCCGTACACCGAGGAGCCCGACCCGGAGCAACGCCGCCGAGCCGTCCGCGCGGTCGCCTCGGCTGCTCTCGACGCCGAGGACTGCGCCGAACTGCTCGACGCACTCGGGCTGGCGCCCGAGGAGGGCCGGTCGGTCCCCACCCAGCGCACTCGATGACCCGCCGCGCCGGCGTTCTCGACACGGCCAGGTTCGCCGGTGAGGTGGTGGGACCCACACTCGCGGGCGGCGTGCTCAAGCGCAGGCCGAAGATCATGGCGCTCATCGACCGCCTCCAACTCGACAAGGTGGCGGTGAGCGCGCTGCGGCGGCTGCGGGCCCGGTACGGCTCCGGGCCCGTTCTTCTGCGGTTGCCGGGACGCAGGGTGGCTGTGTTGCTCGAAGAGGGCCAGGTGGCCCGCGTTCTCTCCGGCACTCCCTCTCCGTTCAGTCCCGCCGCGTGGGAGAAACGCATGGCCCTCGGGCACTTTCAGCCCCACGCCGTGCTCGCGACGCCGATGCCGCTACGAAAGCCGCGTCGCCGATACAACGAAACGGTCCTGGAGACCTCCCGCGAGGAGCATTCCCTTGCCACGCACATCCGCGCCGTCGTCAAAGAGGAGGCAGCGGACCTGCTCGGTGATCTCCGCGAGCTCGGCTGGAGCCGGTTCGAGCAGTCGTGGTGGCGCGTAGTGCGAAGGATCGTGCTCGGCGACGGCGCCAGGGACGACACCGAACTCACCGACACACTCGCGGCCCTTCGCCTTCGAGGCAACTGGGCTTTCCTCCTGCCCAAGGCCCAGCGGCGCAGCGACCGTTTCCGTGAACGTCTCGACGCTCACCTCACCAGGGCCGAGCCGGGCAGCCTCGCGGCCGTGATCTCGCGGCTGCCCTCGGACGAGGAGATCGATCCACACGGCCAGGTTCCGCATTGGCTGTTCGCGTTCGACGCGGCCGGCATGGTGACACTTCGAACGCTCGCGCTGCTGGCGATCCACCCCGAGCGGGCGGAAGCGGCGCGCGACGACATCGCGAGCGGCGATCCCACCCTGCCGTTCCTCAGGGCGTGCGTGCTGGACACCGTGCGACTGTGGCCGACAACGCCGATCGTGCTGCGCGAAAGCACCACGGCCACGTCCTGGGACGGCACTCAGCTTGCGCCCAACACACTGTTCGTGGTGTTCGCGCCCTTCTTCCATCGCGATCCTGACCGTGTCGCGTTCGCGGACAGGTTCGCGCCCGAGGCGTGGCTCGACGGACGTGCGACGAACGTCCCAGCATTGATCCCGTTCAGCGACGGCCCTGGCCGGTGCCCTGGCGAGAACCTGGTGCTGCTGGTCACGAGCACGCTGCTGGCGGAACTACTCGGTGCGGGCGACTTCACGCTACTCGCGCCGAGGACACTCCGTTCGCGCACGCACGCGCACGACCGTTTACCGGCGACCCTGGACAACTTCGCGCTGCGGTTCGCCGTCACCGCTCACGAGGCTCGCCCAAGTTCCTCGTAGCGCTCGGCCTGGCAGCCGCAGCCACCTTCGACATCGTCGCACCGGATGATCAGGGTGTGCCGCAGGAGCTGCACGTCGGTGCACTCCGCGTCGGTGCACTCCGCGTCGGTGCACTCCGCGTCGATGTGCAGCACCACCGTGCCGTGGCAGTGGTCGAGACCCGTCCGGCAGCTCATGCACCTCATGCCGCCTTTGGTACCACTCGGCCGTCGCGCCATCGCGGGCGACACGCCCACAACGAGGCCGGGGATACGGACTTGGCGCGGTCGAGCCTTCTTGACCACAGCCGACCGAACGGTAACGTTTCCTTAGAGCGACAACGACGTTCCGTAACGCGGAAAGCAGGTGGCGCTGCATGGGCAACGCGACGTTGCGTTCAGCTCTGGCCGCCGCGGTCGGCGAGAGCAACGTGATCTCCGACCCGGTGGGTCTGCGCAGTTACGAGTGTGACGGGCTCACCGGCTTCCGCGTGGTCCCCGACCTTGTCGTGCTTCCCGTCGATACCGCAGGGGTGGCCGCAGCCGTGCGGGCGTGCCACGAGCACGGTGTTCCGTTCGTGGCACGAGGAGCGGGAACGGGACTGTCCGGTGGCGCTCTTCCCGTCGCCGACGGCGTGGTGATCTCCCTCCAACGGCTGCGCGACGTGGTGGAGATCGACCCGATCGACCGGCGCGCCACCCTGCAACCAGGCGTGACAAACCTCGACATCACCAAGGCCGCGGCACCGCACGGGCTGTACTTCGCGCCGGACCCTTCGAGCCAGCAGGTCTGCACGATCGGCGGCAACGTGGCCGAGAACTCCGGTGGCGCACACTGCCTCAAGTACGGCTTCACCACCAACCACGTACTCTCGATGACCATCGTGCTGCCCGACGGCGAGGTGGTCACCCTCGGCGGCGACACGAACGAACAACTCGGACCCGACCTGCGCGGCGTGTTCATCGGCTCCGAAGGCACGCTCGGCATCGTCTGCGAGGTCACGGTGCGGCTGCTTCCAGTGCCGGAGACCGTGCGTACGCTGCTCGCCGACTTCGACTCCGTCCGCGAGGCCGGTGAGGTGGTCAGCGACATCGTGGCCGCGGGCATCGTGCCCGCCGCAGTGGAGATGATGGACAACCTCGCCATCCAGGCCGCGGAACGGGCCGTCAACGCGGGATACACGCTGAGCACCGCTGCGGCACTCGTCGTGGAACTGGACGGACCGGCCGGCGAGTGTGCCGCGCAGTTCGAGCAGGTGCGGCAGATCTGCGAGCGGCACAACTGCACTCGGCTGCACATCGCGGGCAACACAGCCGAGCGCGCCAGAATCTGGAAGGGCCGCAAAGCGGCCTTCGCCGCGATGGGCCGCATCAGCCCCGACTACTTCGTGCAGGACGGCGTCGTGCCCCGCACGCGCCTCGCCGAGGTGCTCGGCCGCATCGAGGACATGGGCCGCGCGGAAGGGCTGCGGGTGGCCAACGTCTTCCACGCAGGCGACGGGAACCTGCATCCGCTCGTCCTCTACAACGCCGAGGAAGGTGAGCAGGACAGGGCCGAGGAGTTGTCCAAGCGGATCGCGGAACTCTGCGTCGAGTTGGGCGGCTCGCTGTCGGGCGAACACGGCATCGGCACCGACAAGGCATGTTCGATGCCGCGCATGTTCGGCACCGACGACCTGACCACGATGGACAGGGTGCGTTCCGCATTCGACCCGCGACGGCTGTGCAACCCGGGCAAACTGCTGCCGACGCCGAGGCTGTGCGGCGAGGCCCCCGGCCCCTACCGCCCACACCCGCTGGAGCAGGCTGGAGTGATCGAACGGCTATGACCCCGACCGCACCGACCGTCCTCGCACCCACCGACCTCGGCGAAGCACACGCGGCACTCGCCGAGGCGCGGGGTGAGATCGACATCCGGGGAGCGGCGACGGCGTCGGGCTGGGCCGACGCCCCGCGCCCCGTCGCCACCGTCCTCGACACGACGCGGATGACGGGGATCCTCGCCTACAACCCGGCCGACATGACCGTGTCGGTGAGGGCGGGAACGCCGCTGCGTGACCTCGCCGACGAACTCGCCGCCCACGGGCAACGCGTCGCGTTCGACGCGGCAAGGGTGCGGCGCGGTGCCACGGTGGGCGGCCTCGTCGCGACGGCCGACTCCGGACCGCTGTCCCTCGCCTACGGTTCCCTTCGCGACCTCGTGATCGGCGCGACGCTCGTGCTCGCCGACGGCACGGTGGCCCGCACGGGAGGTCACGTCATCAAGAACGTCGCGGGCTACGACCTGGCGAAACTCGTTCACGGCTCCTACGGGGTGTTCGGTCTGATCGCCGAGGTGGTGCTTCGACTGCATCCGATACCCGCGACCACCCGCACCGTGCGCGTCGATGCCCCGCTGCGGGACGCGGCAGGGCACGTCGTGTCGTTGCTGCGCGGGCACAGCGAGCCGGTGGCGCTGGAATGGCTGGACGGGATGTTGCTCGTGCGAGTGGAAGGCACACCAGAGGGCACGGGCGCACGAGCGCGTCAGCTCGCGAACGACCTGAAGGGGACGGTGCTCGACGAGGACACCGCCGCTGCACTGTGGAAGCGCCACGACGAGTCGGTGCGGGCGGCGAACGTCCGGATCGGGGTGCGGCCGAGCAGGCTTCCCGCCGTGCTCGAAGCATGCGGCACGCCCGGTCCCGAGGGCGCCGGAGCGGCCGTCGGACTCGGCACGGGAGTGGCGACGCTGTCCGTTCCCGGCTCGGGAATCGAGGCGGTGCACGACGCCGTGACGGCGGTCGGCGGAACATCCGTGGTTCGGCGCGCCGTGGCCCCCGGCGTGCGCGCCTGGGGCCAGATTCCCTCCGCCGTGCGGGTGCTGCGAGCTGTGAAGGACGAACTCGATCCGAGCGGCCGACTGTGTCCCGGCCGCCTCGGGTCGTGGTTGGACGGGGAGGCGACAGCATGACCGAGCTTTTCGGACAGTCGAGTTTCGACTCGCACGACCCGCCGTCGCGTGAGCTGCTCGACGACTGCGTGCACTGCGGGTTCTGCCTGCCGACGTGTCCCACCTACCAGCTGTGGGGCGAGGAGATGGACTCTCCTCGCGGCCGGATCTACCTGATGGACCTCGCGGAACGCGGCGAGATCGGACTGGAAGGTTCGTTCACCCAGCACATCGACGCGTGCCTCGGCTGCATGGCCTGCGTGACGGCGTGCCCGTCCGGCGTGCAGTACGACCGGCTGTTGGAGGCCACGCGGCCGCAGATCGAGCGCAACGTCGAGCGCCGGACTTCCGACCGGCTGTTCCGCGACGCGATCTTCGCGCTGTTCCCCTACCGGCGCAGGCTGCGCGCCGCGGCGGTGTTCGGGCTGGCATACCAGAGGTCGGGTTTGCCGAAACTCGTCGAACACCTCCTCCCGCCCCGGTTGCGGGCGGCACAGGCACTGCTCCCCCCCGTGCGGCTGCGTTCGGCGTTCGCCACCCTGCCCCGGCGGGTCAAGCCGAAAGAACCGGCGCGGCGCCGGGTCGCCATGCTCACCGGTTGCGTGCAGGACGTGTTCTTCCACGAGGTCAACGCCGCCACGCAACGCGTGCTCGCGGCCGAGGGATGCGAGGTTCTCACGCCGAGGCAGCAGGGCTGCTGCGGCGCGCTGGGGCTGCACGCGGGCCGCGAGGAACATGCCGTTGACCGTGCGAAGCGCACCATCGCCACGTTCGAGAAACTGCCGGTGGACGCGATCGTCGTCAATGTGGCCGGGTGCGGGTCGTCGATGAAGGAGTACGCACACCTGCTTGCCGACGACCCCGAGTGGGGCGACCGCGCACGGGAGTTCAGCGCCAAGGTGCGCGACGTCAGCGAGCTGCTCGCTGAGCTGGAACCGCGCGCGCCGAGGCGGCGAATGGAGGCCAGAGTCGCCTACCACGACGCCTGCCACCTCGGCCACGCACAGGGCGTGCGCGAGCAGCCGAGGGCGGTGCTGCGCACCATTCCCGGGGTAGAGGTGGTGGATCTGCCGGATGCCGAACTGTGCTGCGGTTCAGCAGGCATCTACAACCTCGTCCAGCCGGACGCAGCCGCCGAACTCGGTGAACGTAAGGCAGGCAACGTCCGCGCCGTCGCGCCCGACCTGCTGGTGACGGCTAACCCCGGCTGCCTGTTGCAGATCCGCCGGTACCTCGGCGACGCCATCCCGCTGCTGCACCCCGTCCAACTGCTGGACCGGTCGATCAACGGAACCGAGGGGTAAACGGATGTAGCAGGGTAAGCGGAGCTGGGACCAGCCGTCACCCACCCGCACCCGTGTCCGCACTTCCCGCACCCGTGTCCGCACTTCCCGCACCCGTGTCCGCACTTCCCGCACCCGTGTCCGCACTTCCCGCACCCGTGTCCGCACTTCCCGCACCCGTGTCCGCAGCCTCCGGCGCGGACACGTACCAGAAATGCAGGCGCCTGTCCCTCAGGTGCGGACACGAACCCGGCCTTCCTGCCTGAAATCGGCGCGCGAAGGGAGACCAGCCCGCCTCACCGGGCTAGCCTGGACGCGTGCGAGCTCATCGAATCTTCGCCGCGTGCTACGACCGGATGAACGGTGCCGCCGAGCGGAGCTTTCTCGGACGTCGGCGGGAGGCGTTGCTGCACGACCTGACAGGGTCGGTTCTCGACGTCGGCGCCGGTACCGGAGCAAATCTGCCCCACCTTCGCTCCGCCGAACGGATCGTGGCCGTTGAGCCGGACCCTGCCATGCGTGCCCGTCTCGCTCCTCGCGCTGCGGCGGCAGCCGTCCCGGTCGAGGTCTCCGATGCGTCGGCCGAGGCGCTGCCGTTCGCCGACGACTCCTTCGACGCGGTGGTGTTCACACTGGTTCTCTGCACCGTCGCCGACCCTGACGCGGCGCTGAGCGAGGCCCGGCGCGTGTTGCGCGACGACGGGAAGTTGGTGCTTCTCGAACACGTCAGGGGCGAAGGGCGCCTCGCCCGTGTGCAGGATCGGATCACGCCCGTGTGGAAGTTCTTCGGCGCGGGCTGTCACCCCAATCGGGACACCCTCTCCACCCTCCGTCGTCGCGGCGAGTTCGAGATCGACGAGGTGGAGGAGTTCTCCGAGATACCCCGATGGGTTCCGGCCAGCCCCATGATCCAGGTGACCGCGCGCCCAACCGGCTGACCATCATGGCGCCGCCTGCCGATTCACGCACGTAGCCTGCGGACACCGGCACGACGTACTGCGGACACCCGTGCAGGAAGTGCGGACACGGGTGCAGGAAGTGCAGACACCCGTGCAGGAACTGCGGACACGGGTGCAGGAACTGCGGGCAGCCGTACAGCCTTGGCGCTACCAGACCAGGTCAGCGGGAGGCCGGGACCATGTTCGCCGACGCCATCACATGCTGGATCAGCGTGACGAGGACCTGCTTCGTGGACTCGCGGTCGCGCGCGTCACACAGCAGCACTGGCACGCCCGGCCCCACGTCGAGGGCCGCGCGCACCTCCTCGGTGCCGTACCGGTAGGCGTTGTCGAAGCAGTTCACGCCGACGACGAACGGCAGCCCGCGCCGTTCGAAGAAGTCAACGGCGGGGAAACACGACTCCAGCCTGCGCGTGTCGGCGAGGACCACAGCCCCCAGCGCACCCTGCGCCAGTTCGTCCCACATGAACCAGAACCGGTCCTGCCCCGGCGTGCCGAACAGGTACAGGATGAGTTCGGGGCTGATCGTGATACGTCCGAAGTCGAGTGCCACGGTGGTGGTGGTCTTGGTCTCCACACCGGACAGATCATCGACGCCTTCCGACGCCGAGGTGAGCATCTCCTCGGTGCGCAGCGGCGGTACCTCGCTCACCGAGCCCACCATCGTCGTCTTACCGACACCGAAACCACCGGCGATCAGCAGTTTCACCGCCGTCGCCCGCAGGCGCCGGTCGTCAGAGTTTGCGGATACCATCGAGAACCGCCTGCAATACGTGCTTGTTGGGTGCTTCGCTCGGGGGCGCGGCCTTACGGAAGATCACGTAGTTCTGCTCGATCAAATCACTGAGTAGAACCTTCACGACGGGCAGGGGTAGGTCGATGTGACCTCCGACCTCCGCCACGGACATCGGATGCTGGCACAGCCGGACGATCTTCGCGTACTCCTCGGGGAGATGCGTGGCCTCGGCAGGGGTGCACAGCGCCACCACCAGCGTCATCATGTCGAGGCCGTAGTTGTCGGAACGGGTCCGGCCGCCCGTCACGACGTATGAGCGCACAAGGCCCGCATCCTCGTCGGACCACATCTCCTCGTCGGCGCTCATGGTGTGGTGTGGGGCTCCACGCGGGGCGCGGCGCTCAGCACCGCACCGACACGCTTGACCATCATGTTCATCGAGTACGCCACCATGCCCATGTCCGCGTCCTCCGACGTGAGCAGCGCGAGGCACGCGCCGCGCCCTGCCGCCGTGACGAACAGGAACGCGTGGTCCATCTCGACCACCGTCTGCCTCACCTGCCCCCCGCCGAAGTGCCGTCCTGTGCCCCTCGCGAGGCTCTGGAACGCGGACGCGACGGCCGAGAGATGCTCACCGTCCTCTTCGGACAAGTTGCTCGATCGGCCGATCAGCAGGCCGTCGGCGGAGAGGACGACAGCACGGTCTGCTCCCGCGACCTGGCTCACCAAATCGTCGAGCAGCCAGTCGAGTTCGTTGACTACCGAGTTCGCCATGGTGTTCCTCAGTTTCCGGAATCGTCGGGGCCTGGTTCGTGCTTACGTGCGCGGCGGGTGCCCTGCTGGAACGCCGAGAGCCTGCTGCGCGCCTGTTCGGGCGTGGTGTCGTAGTCGTCACCCCTGCCTTCGGAATCACCGCCACCCACGACGCCGAGGGTGCGCGTGTCGTCCCTGAGCTGGGGCGCGAGGCTCTCCTGACGGCGACGGCGCGGGAGAGGTGGCCTGCCGCCGTCGAGCCCGTTCTGCGCGGACGGCGGCCGGGTGTCGGCTCGCGTACCGCCATGCCGATCCTGCGCCGGACCTGCCTGATGCCGCGCACGGGAGTCCCTGCGCTCCCCCGGCTCCACGGCCGGCTTGCTCCCCCTCGGCAGCTCCCTCGGCAGCTTGGGCACGTACTGCGTCGGCTCGGAATCCGCCCCGGCCTGTGCATGCCTTCCCCGACCGTTGCGGTCAAGATCCTGCGTCCACTCCAGCACAGCGTCCCCCGGAAGTTCGCCCTGCACGCCCTCGACCGTGCTCTCCGCCCTGCCCTGTTCCTGGCTTCGCGGCTGGTTGTCGCGGCCGGAACGACGGGGCAGTTCGGGCCGGTCACCTTCGCCGGGAGGCAACTGAGGGCGTTCACCTTGCGGCGACACGGGCGCGCGGCGCACGGTCTCGGCCGCCGAATTCTGCGAGGCTGACGGTTCGAACGTGGTCGTCATTGCCACCGTAGTCGTGCCGTTGACCTTGTCGCTGCCGTTTCGCTGCGGAAGGGCCCTCGGCCTGCGGCTCACGGCAGCGGTCGCAGCGCCTTCCTCGCCGACTTCGCCGACCCCGCCGACCTCACTGCCCCCGGCCATACCGCCCTCGCTGCCCCGCGCGGTCACGCGCTGGGCTGTGGCGGCACCCGAGGGGCCGTCCTTGGCATCGTCACGCACTTCGCTCAGCAGATCGGCCCTGACCAGCACGATCGCCCTCGTGCCACCGTAGGCCGAGTCCCGCAGGGTGACGGTGAATCCGTGCTTCGCCGAGAGTCTCGCGACCACGAACAGGCCGAGTCTCGGTTCCTCGGACAGCGCCATGAAGCTGAAGTCCGGTGGGTTCTTGAGCATCTCGTTGAGCCGGTCGAGCTCCTCCGGCTCCATGCCGATGCCCTGATCCTCGATCTCGATGACCACGCCACGGCCCACCAGCTCGCCGCGTACCTCGACACGCGACTGCGGCGGTGAGAACGATGTCGCGTTGTCGATCAGCTCGGCCAGCAGGTGCACCAGGTCGCTCACGGCAGGGCCTGCCACGGCCGAGGCAGGTAACCTGCCCATGCTGACGCGCTTGTAGTCCTCGGTCTCGGCGATCGCGCCACGCACGATGTCGCCGACAGGCACCGGGTTGCGGAACTGCCGTCCCGGCTGCTCGCCACCCAGGATGATCAGGTTCTCGGCGTTGCGCCTCGCGCGGGTTGACAGGTGGTCGAGCTTAAACAGCAGGTCGAGCTGGTCGGGGTCCTCCTGTTTGCGCTCCGCGGCATCCAGCGCCGAAAGCTGCCGGTGGACGATCACCTGGCTGCGGTGGGCGATGTTGAGGAAGACCTTCTGGGTACCTTCCCTGGTCTTGGCCTCGTCCACGGCCGCTGCGATAGCGGTGCGCTGAGCCTGGTTGAACGCCTCGGCGACCTGACCGATCTCGTCGTCGCCGTGGTCGAGGTAGGAGACCTCGGTGGCGAGATCGACCTGCTCGCCCTTGCGGAGTCGTTCGACGATCCGGGGCATGCGCTCCTCGGCGACGTCGAGGGTGGCCTCGCGCAGTGACACGAGCCGTTTGACGAGCCGGTCGGACAACCGCCAGGCCAGCAGGAACACGGCGAGCGCGATGACGATGACGGCCGCGCCTGCCGCGATGGAGGTGTAGAGCGTCGAGTCCGCCTCGTCGAGCGCCACTTCGGTGGCCGCTGTGCTCTGCTCGACGTAGAGCGCCCACAGAGTGGCACCGACCTGGGTCGCCGCAGCCCGCCAGGCGGGCTCCGCCACGGGGAGCTCGGTGGTGTTGCCGCGAAGGAAGGCGTTCTCGACGCTGGTCAACGTCTGCCACGCCTCACCGGAGGTGAGCGCCTCGTACTTCTCGCGCACCGACGGGATCATGTCCGGCACCGCTTGTTGCAGCGTGGAGTGGTACGCACCGACCTGACCGATGTAGGTGCGGAACTCCTGCTCGGTCAGCCCGCCCCCGTCGAGTCCCGCCGCGGCGAGCGCGTCGCCACGGGACATGCCGTCCGCGCTGACGAACAGCGGCATCGCCACCATGCGCAGGTACGCCGTCTCGGCGTTCGGGGTCTCCTGCGCGACACCGTTGAGACCGACCACGTAGGCGTCGATGATCCCGTTGTAGAAGTCGTACGCCTCCTGGAGCGACACGTCGCCCGAGTCAACGCGCTCGCGGAACTCGCCGAGCTGCGCGGTCCGCTCCGCCGCGACCTGGACAGCGCGCCGCACGTTGTCAGGGGCGTCCTCGGCGACGGTGTCGAGCGCACCCGCCATGGCCCCCGCCGCGGAGTCGGTCCGCGTGCGCTGCTCGGCCAGTTCCACCCGCAGCGACCGGGTGGTGGCGATCTCCTGCAACGTCAGCCTTCGTTCCTCGCGCACGTTCGCGAAGAGCACGCCGGCAGGTTTGGCCGCCTCGTGGACGTCGGTGCTGAAGGACCGGACCTTCACCGCGTCGAAGACGAGGTAGCTCGCGACCGCGACACCGGTCAGCAGGAACACCAGGCTCGGGATGAAGGCGATGGCGAGCACTCGGGTGCGAATGGTCGAACGCCCACGGCGTGGGGCGGCACTCTTGTTCAACAACGCGCTCAAGGCCCTTCCAGCGACACGTATTTCCTTGGGCCCCCAACCCGCGCGACGGACTTCACGAGAGACTCCGGCCACGCTAAGCCGTCGCTTAGCGCGAGGTTAAGCAGTCGCGTTCGCGTGAGTCAATATGACGTGTGCCCGCCGGATCGCGCCGGACGCGCCGATCACGGAGTCACGAGACCCGCCTCGTAGGCGAAAATTGTCAGCTGGACTCTATTTGTGACGTCGAGTTTGGCAAAGGTGCGTGTGATGTGGGTCTTCACTGTGGCCTCGCTCATGTACAGCTCCTCGGCGATGCCCGCGTTGGATTTCCCCTGCGCAACGGCGGTGACGACCTCGCGCTCGCGGTCGGTGAGTGTGCTCAGCTTCACCGCCGCCTCCCTTCGCCGGGGGTTGGCCTTCAACGACACGAAGTGACCGATCAATTGCGTAGTGCTGCGGGGCGACAACATCGACTCACCGCGTGCGACAACCCGCACCGCGTCGATGATCTCTTGCGGTGAGCTTTCCTTGAGCAGAAAACCGTTCGCGCCCGCCGTGAGCGCGTCGAACACGTACTCGTCGAGGTCGAAAGTGGTGAGAACAAGCACTTTCGGGGGCCGGGCGAGCGCTCGGACGGCCGCGGTCGCCGCGAGCCCGTCCATGCGGCTCATCCGGATGTCCATGACAACGACGTCGGGTGCGTGCCGGTTGACCAGAGGGACGGCCTCGTCACCGTCACTCGCCTGCCCGACGACCTCGATCTCGGGCGTGCTGTCGAGGATCATCGCGAGTCCGGTACGGACCAGCGGATCGTCATCGACGAGCACAACACGCAGCGGCACCCGATCATGCTAGGCCGCCTTTCACAGGGCCCTTACACCGACCGAGCCTCACCATGCTCCCACGGAAGCCATGCCTTGACGGCGAAATGGCCCTGCTCGGTGGGGCCGTAGCTGATGGTTCCTTCCAATCGCGTCACCCGCTCGGCGAGTCCGGCCAGTCCGCTGCCCGAGCCGATCGGCGTCTCGGCGGGGGCGGAGGCAGGCAGCGGGTTGCGGATCTCCACCGTGAGTCCCACGCCCGGGCCGCCGCGCACCGTCACGTCAACGGTCGTCGAAGGGGCGTGTTTGAGGACGTTGGTCAGCGATTCCTGCACGACGCGGTAGGTGGTCGTGGCCAGCGGTTCCGGCGCTGCGGCCGTGTCGTCCACGAGCACGGTGACGTTGACGGGCAGACCGGCATCCCTGGTGTTGCCGATCAACGTCGGCAGGTCTGTCAGCCCGGGAGGCCCCGGCCGACTTGACCGCTCGTGGCCGAGGGACACGAATCCCCTGCCGTCCCTGAGCACGCCGATCACCTGCCGCAGATCCTCCAGCGACTGACGCGCGGTTGTGCGGACCGTGCGCGCCACCTCCGCCGCGCGGCCGGACTCCTGCTGTGCTGTGACTTCGAGGGCTCCGGCATGCAGCGACAGCAGCGACAGCCGATGTCCGAGGACGTCGTGCATCTCCCTCGCGATGCGCGAACGCTCGTCCTTGCGGGCCATCTCCGCCTGCAACGCCCTTTCCGCGTTCGTGTGCCTGGCCAGTTCGCGCTTGGTGCCCCGGTATACACCGATGCCGGCAGGCACGGCCGTCAGCAGTGCCGCGATGAGGACGACCACCACGAACGGAACCCCGTCCGCGCCGAAGAGGATCTTGATGATGGAGACGTCGGCGTGCCGGTGCGCGTCGTGAGCGACTCCTGCGGTGGTGGCGGCGAACACCGCCGCGGCCCCGAGCCAGCCGACGCGGTCACGCCGGTGCGCGGTCAGCGCGGCGAGGGAGATCAGCGCGGCCAGCGCGTCGGTGACGAACACAAGAGGCCCGGCGACGGACACTCCCGTCACCACGACGGGTTGGGTGTGCCGCCAGCACAGCAGGACGGCAGCGGCGAGTGCGGCGACAAACCCGAGCGCGGGCCGCCACGTGACGTCGAGTTCCTCCGAGTTCGGGACGTAGCTCTCAGCCGCGAAGACGTAGAGGCTGCTCAGCAGACTCGTGCCGACAGCAAGCGCCGTGACCAGAACGCCGAGCACGGACCTGGCTCGTGAGACGGACTCGCGCATTGGCTGAGAGTACGGCGGCATCGCACGTCGGGTGATCAACGGATCGGCTGCGGGGCGAGCCGCAGGGGACGACTTTAGTCGTACAAGATCACCGACCCTCGGGCGACGCGAGGGAGGCACCTCAGGCAGTTCCATGTCGATCTGCACCGAACGGACTGCCCGAGCAGGGAGGACTCGACATGGCAACACAACTGGACACGAACACGGCGGCTCCGACTGAGGCCCGCAACGGGCTCGGCACCGCGGGATTCGTCGTCGGGCTCATCGGACTGGTCCTGTCGCCGCTGCCCTTCATCGGCATCCTGGCCTGGCCGCTGGTGGCACTGGGCGTGATCTTCTCCGCCGTCGGCATCGCGAGGGTGAAGGCGAGGAAGGCCACCAACAAGGGACTGTCGATCGCCGGTCTCGTGCTCTCGGTCATCGGCGTCGTGATCAGCGTGGTGATGTACCTCGTCTACGACAGCGCGGCGAGGGAGGTCACCGAGGAGGCCAACCGCGCAGTGAAGATCACCTACCAGGTGACCGGCGACGCGCCCGAGGCATCCATCTCCTACACCACCTACGGCGACAGCGTGAGTTCCGCGACCGAGGACGTCACGGAGCTGCCGTGGGAGAAGACCACGGAGACAAGTGGTCTTCTCAAGGGTGGCTCGCTCAGCGTCACGCTCGGCGCCGACGGTGGCACCGTGGAGTGCACCGTGATCGTCGATGGCAAGGAAGCCAAGACGGCCACCGCGAGCGGCGCCTACAACACCGCCTCGTGCAGCGACTTCTGACCGGCACGTGTGATCTCCGAAGCTTCGGAGTAACTCCCGGTGCGGGCACGGCGATACCTCGCATGTCCCGCACCGAGGAGGCCGGTGTCGATGCCGAGACGTGTCACGAGACCGTGGGCGAGTGCCCGCGGCATTCTGTTCGCACTCGCGCTGACGTTCGCGACGACGGCGGCCGTTCACGCATTTCTCGCGTTCTCCACATCGGAATGGTGGCCGGCTGCGCTCGCCGCGGGCCTCGTCGCGGCGGCAGCGTGGTGTGCGGCGTCGGCGCTGGACGGTCGATGACCACCCTCGGCTGACATTCGTCACCGTCGCGACATGGCCGACTCCACTACCCGGCCCCCTACCGCGAAGGGCACCGTTTCCTCCGAAGGCAACAGTGGAGGGACAGTGCGAGAAGTACTGAGTGCGAAGGGGCTCGGGCACCGCTACGGCACGACCACCGCCCTCGACGGTGTCGATCTCACCGTCGAGGCTGGCGAGTGTGTGGCGCTGCTCGGCCCCAACGGCGCGGGCAAGACCACGCTGGTGAACCTGGTCGTCGGGCTGCTGCGGCCCCAGCGGGGCGAGGTCCGGCTGGCGGGCGGCGATCCGAGGAACGCGGCGACCAGGCGGCGACTGGGAGTCGTGCAGCAGGAACTGGACCACCCCGCGACCCTGAAGGTCGGCGAGCTGGTCACCGGCGCGGCCGTCCGAGGAGGACGTTCGCGATCGAGCGCGGGGCCCGTCCTCGCGGAGCTGGAGCTGACCGATTTGGCAGGCCGCCGCGCCGCGAAGCTGTCAGGAGGCCAGAAGCAACGTGTCCGGCTCGCCATGGCGCTGGTCAACGACCCGGCGCTGCTGGTGCTCGACGAACCGACCGTCGGGCTCGACGTGGCCACGCGAAAGCGGTTCTGGCAGATACTGGCGGAACGCAGGGCGAAGGGTGCGGGCATTCTGTTGACCACGCACCTCACCGACGAGGCGGCCACGGTGGCCGACCGGGTCGTGGTGCTCGACAGGGGCAGGATGGTGGCCGCCGGAACACCGGCAGAGCTGGTCTCCCGGTTGCCCGACCGCACGGTCCTCGCGCAGACGAACCTCGACGACGACCTGATCAGGCGGCTGCCCGAGGTGGCGTCGTTCTCACGGGACGACGAAGGTGTGCGCATCGGCACCCGCTCCCCTGAGGCCCTGTTGCGGCGGCTATTCGCCGAGGACCCCGAGCTGAGCGGTCTCCTCGTGGAGGGCGCGAGCCTCGCCGAGGCGGTCATGACGTTGACCGGACATCCGGAGGACACAGGCGAGGAGGTGCTCCGGTGACCGCGCGACTGCTCGGCATCGAGCTGCTGGACGAGTTGCGGACGATCGTGCGGGAACCCACTGCGCTGTTCTTCTCCATCGTGATGCCCGTGGGTTTCTTCGCCCTGTTCGTCTCGATGTTCGGCGGCTACAACTCCGGGGATCTGACGGCGGGCACCCGCATGATCGGCACCTTCGGCACCTTCGGTGTCCTTGCCGTGACCTTGATGAACCCGGGCATCAGCGTGGCGCAGGACAGGGAGATCGGCTGGTTGCGGGTGAAGCGTGTGCAGGCGGTGCCGTTACCGGTGACGCTCGTGGCGAAGGTGATCGCCACCCTGCCCTACGCGATGGGCGTGCTGCTCGCGATGACCGCGACCGCCGCGGTGACCGGCAACCTGCACACGTCGGCCCTCGACCTGCTGCGCCTCTACGGCGTCCTGCTGCTTGGCGCGGTGCCCTTCGCGCTGCTCGGACTGGCTGTGGGCTGCCAGGCAAGGCCGAACGCGACGACGGCGGTGCTGAACGCGATTCTGATGCCCGCCGCCGTGGTCTCCGGCCTGTGGATGCCGCTGGAGATCCTGCCCGGCTTCTTCGGCTCGATCGCACATTTCCTGCCGACCTACCACCTCGGTGAGCTGGCAGTGGCCCAGCTGGACGGGGGCCAGGTCGCGGGGCACGTCGCTGCGCTGGCCGGATGGACGGTCGTCATGGCTGCCGTGGCAGGGCTGTCCTATCGTCGTGCCCGGTTATGAGTACGACCGGAACAGCCCGCCGTGAGGAGCCGACCGCGCCGGCAGTCGGCTCCTCGCCGTGGTCGGAGATCGGCTGGATCCACCTCGTCTACCTCGTCTTCCCGTTCTTCCAGCCGATCAACGACCCGGCTTCGGGGCTGTGGGACTGGGTTCTGGTCGTCGGCCTCGTCGTGGTGTTCCTCCCCCTCTACGTACTCTCGTGGAGGCGCCCCGAACTGGCCCGCTGGGGCTCGATCGTGCCCATGACGGCGCTCGCCGTCGTCACGACCCCGTTGAACTCCGGCGCTGCGGTGCTGTTCGTCTACGCCGCGGCCGCGGCGGGGGTGCGGGAGTCCCGCCGCAACGCGCTGCGCTGGTTCGTCGGGCTCACGGTGCTGATGTGCCTGCTGCTGTTGCTCTCCCCCGTTCCCCTGCCGTGGCGACTGTGGGGCATCGGACCGTCACTGGTGTTCACGTGGATCATCGGGCTCACCCAGATCGAGCAGGCCGAACGTGATCACCAGGCTGCCGAGCTGCGGCTGCGCAACGCGAGGGTCGAGCACCTCGCCGTCGTGTCCGAACGGGAACGCATCGCGAGGGAACTGCACGACCTGCTCGGCCACTCGCTCACCTCGGTGATCATGCACGCGCAGTTGTGTCACCACCTCGTCGATTCGGACCCCGATCGAGCAAGGGATGCCGCTGCCAAGGCCGAGAAGACCGCGCGTGCCGCACTTTCCGAGGTCCGCGCCGCCGTCAGCGGTCTCCGGCAGGCGAACCTCGACACCGAACTGGAGTCGGCGAGGGAAACGCTGTCCAGCGCGGGAGTGGAGCTGTTCACGCGGCGCGACCCGGAACTGCGGCTGGTCGGCTCCACAGAACACGAACTCGCACTGGCCCTGCGTGAGGCGGTCACCAACGTCGCGCGGCACGCACGGGCGAGCACCTGCCGGGTCGATCTCTCGGCGAAGGACGGTGAGCTGCGAATGGTCGTCGCCGACGACGGGATCGGCGGGTGGCACCGGCCAGGCAACGGGCTCACGGGCACGAGGGAGCGGATCAGCGTACTCGGCGGGCGCGTGGAGTACTCCGGCTCGGCAGGAACGACACTCACGATCGCGGTGCCCCTCAAGGTGGCGACATGACGTCCGGCGACCGCGACGAGATCACGGTGGTGCTCGCGGAGGACCAGACGATGGTTCTCGAGGCGTTCGCCGAACTGCTCGGGCTTCAACCCGACATCACGGTGCTCGCCACCGCCACGAACGGTCCCGACGCGCTGACCTCCGTGACCGAACACGACCCCGACGTCCTCGTCACCGACATCGAGATGCCGGGAACGAGCGGCCTCGACGTCGCAGCCGAGCTGCACCGCAGGGGCAGCCGGACCGGCGTTCTCATCGTCACGACGTTCGCGCGAAGCGGCTACCTGCGGCGCGCGCTGAACGCAGGCGTATCCGGATACCTGCTGAAGGACTCGCCGATCAGCGAGCTGGCCGACGCGCTGCGCAAGGTCAGGGCAGGGGAGAAGGTCATCTCGAAGGAACTCGCCCTCGCGGCGTGGGACCACACGGACGACCAGCTCACCGACCGCGAAAGGCAACTGCTGCGCGAGGTCGCCGAAGGAGCGTCCAACCGCGACATCGCGCGGCGGCTGCACCTCGCGGAGGGAACCGTCCGCAACTACCTGTCCACGGCCATGGCCAAACTGCACGCCCGCAACCGCACCGACGCCGCCAAGATCGCCCGCGAACGAGGCTGGATCTGAAAGCGCACCCCGGCTTCGGGAGAAAAACTCCACTCGCCGATGTCGAAGCCTGTCGAATCCCGCCTGCGCCGTTCGACGCCAGAGTGACGGCAACGCAAGAAACGGCAAGGGAGCAGACCCATGGTTGACCTCGCGACCCACACCGAGACGAAGCGGGTTCGGCGGACTCGCGCGGAGGACACCGTTCTCGCGCTCTTCCGGTTCGTCGTGGCCTTCCTCTTCCTGTGCCACGGGCTCCAAGGGTTCGGTGCGTTCGGCGGGATCGACGGCGCAGGCACGGCTGTGCCGCTCGGCTCGTGGCCCGGCTGGTGGGCGAGCCTGATCGAGGTGGCGGGCAGCGTCCTGGTGTTCGCCGGTCTCTTCACCAGGCTCGCGGCGCTGGTGTGCTCGGGCACGATGGCTTATGCCTACTTCGTCGTGCACCAGCCGGAAGCACTGTTTCCATTGGAGAACCTCGGTGAGCCCGCCGCGCTGTACAGTTGGATCTTCCTGCTGCTCGCGGTGTTCGGGCCGGGCCGCTGGGCCATCGACAACGTCAGGTCCGCGTCCGAAAACCGCCGGTGACCACCCCGCGCGCGCGGCAGATTCGGCACATGAACTTTCGGATCGTACCGATGGCCACCGCCGTTGCCGACGAGGTTCGTACCACGCTACGAGCGCCAGGCTACGGGCATCCCGCGTGGCGCGAGATCCCAGAGGAGGCTGCGCCGTGCCGCGTCTGCCTCGACGCCATCCAGCCGGGCAGGGAAGCGCTGATCGGGTTCACCTACGACCCGTTCCAGCTCACCGGGGACCCATCCCTGCCCGGCCCTGTCTTCGTCCACGAACGACACTGCGAGCCCTACACCGGTTCAGGCACCTATCCCGCGAGGCTCGGCAGGAGCGGGCTGCTGCTCAACTGCTACCGCGAGGGACGGCAACTCGTGCGGGCACGGCGCATCGACCACGCCGACGCCGAGGACGCACTCGGCGAACTCCTCGCACTTCCCGAGGTGGACTACATCCACGTGCGCAGTGCCACGGCAGGCTGCTACCTCTGCACGGCGCTGCCTGGCTGAAACGGCGCCACGCACCGGGTAACCCGCAGCGAGCGCCTCGACGTCGCAGGTGGCGTCGGGCAACGTGGGAAACCGCTCCACCATGAGCGTGACCTCCCCGACACGACGCCGTCCACGTTCACCGCCCGCACGGTGGAGGCGACTGCGGCGGGACGAACGGTCAGCCGCCCGTCGCGACCAGGTTCTCCAGGCGGAGTTCCGGGTGCCTTCGCACGAGCAGGCGCATGCTCATGTCGTCGGCGAACAGCGCGAGATCGGTGCCATCGCTGCGGGTCAGGACCTCACTGTTGCGGCCGGCGTCAACGAGTGCGCGCTGCGCCGGATCGGCCAGCCTGCGCACCGTCGAGTACGGCAGCCGGTCGAGCTTCACCGGCGAGTTGAACTCGTGTTCCATCCGGTGTGCGGCGACCTCGAACTGCATCGGCCCCACAGCCGCGAACACCGGCGCGGCGTCGCCCCGCGTCTCGGAGGTCAGCAACTGCACGACGCCTTCGGACGACAACTGCTCGACACCCTTGCGGAACTGCTTGGCCTTGCTGAGGTCCGCGGGCCGCGCCACCGCGAAGTGGGCGGGCGCGAAACTCGGCAACCCAGGAAAGCGCACGGCAGGCTTGCCCGCGTAGAGCGTGTCGCCGACCCTCAGCGCGGAGGCGTTGACGAGGCCGACGACATCCCCGGGATACGCGACGTCCACAGTGGATCGTTGCTGCCCGAAGACCTGGTGTGCGTACTTGGTGGCGAACGGCCGCTTCGTGGTGGCGTTGGTGACCACCATGCCCCGCTCGAACACGCCGGAACACACCCGAGCGAACGCCACCTGGTCGCGGTGGGCCGGATCCATGCCCGTCTGCACCTTGAACACGAACGCGGAGAACTCGTCGTCGAGGCTGCGGTCGTTGCCGTCAACGTCAGTCCTCGGCTCCGGCCTCGGAGCGAGATCGACGAGCAAGTCCAGCAGGTGGCGCACACCGAAGTTCAGGACAGCGGAACCGAACAGCACCGGGGTCGCCGTCCCACTCAGGTACGCGGCGAGGTCGAACTCCCCTCCCGACGCGGCGACGAGCTCCCACTCCTCCTTCGCGCGGGAGAAGTCCTCCCCCAGCTCCGCCTCGGCGCGGTCGGCGGCAAGCCGGGTCTCCTCAGCCACCGTCGCGCCTCCGGCCGTCCGCTCGAACGCGACGAACGAGCCGTCCGTGACGTCGAGGACGCCCCTGAACCGGCCCGCCTCACCGACCGGCCACGTCAACGGCATCGGCGCCAGCCCGATCCGCTCGGTCAGCTCGTCACAGAGTTCGAGCGCCTCCCTGCCGGGGCGGTCCCACTTGTTGATGAACGTGATCACCGGGATGCCGCGATGGCGGCACACGTCGAACAGCTTCAGCGTCTGCGGCTCAAGACCCTTCGCGGCGTCGAGCAGCATCACCGCGGAATCGACCGCGGACAGCACGCGGTAGGTGTCCTCCGAGAAGTCCGCGTGACCCGGCGTGTCCAGCAGGTTCACCACCGCGTCGCGGTAGGCGAACTGCAACGCCGCCGAGGTGATGGAGATGCCGCGGGCGCGCTCCATCTCCATCCAGTCGGAGACGACACCCTGCCTGCCCGCCTTGCCGTGCACGGCGCCTGCCTCGGAGATCACCCGCGCGTGCAGCGCGAGTGCCTCCGTCAGCGTCGATTTGCCCGCATCCGGGTGACTGATGACGGCAAAAGATCGCCGTCGGCGCGCCTGCGCCACGACGTCATTGCCCGAAGAAGCGGCTGCGCCCGCACGAGAACTCATGCCAAGCTGTCCTGATCGGAAGTGCACATACCCGGACCAGGGTACCGGCGCCCTGCCGGGGTGTGTCGGCGAGACAGCGAGGATGCCCAGAGATGGATCACACGTCCCGCATCGACAAGGCGCGCGGCCTGCTGTTCGGCCTCGCCCTCGGTGACTGCCTCGGCGCCCCGTTCGAGGGCAAGGAGGGCGTCACCGACTCCGACATCGTCGCGGCGCAGAACGGCACCGGCGCGCTACGGCACACCGACGACACCGCGCTGGCGCTCGTGCTGGCCCGGCACCTCGCACACCGGCTCGGTGGCAGGCCGAGGAAGGTGGACGGCTGCATCGACGCCGACGTGCTGGCGCGGGAGTTCGCCGAGGCATGGCAGGCCGAACCGTGGCGAGGATATGGCGGCGGCGTCACGAAGTCCTTCGGGCTCATCGTGGCTGGCACCCACTGGCGCAACGCGATCCGCGCCGTGTTCCCCGACGGCTCCTTCGGAAACGGTGGCGCGATGCGTGTGGCGCCGGTCGCGCTCGTCGGCGCGGGTGTGCGGGAGGTCACGGAGCTGGCGCGCCGCAGCGCGGAGGTCACCCACGCACACGACGACGCGCTGCACGGCGCTGTGTGTCAGGCGGTGGCGGCCCACCTTGCCATCCAGCTCGACCCCGCTCAGCCACTCAGTGCAGGTGCCTTCGTCGAGACCGTCCGCGACGCGGTCCCCTCGACACTGTGGGCGAAGAAGTTCGACATCGTCGCCGAGCTGGCCGAACGGGACACCGACCCGGCGGAGGCCTCGGCGGCACTGGGCAACGACGTGTCCGCTCCGGGATCGGTACCGCTCGCTCTGCTGTCGTTCCTACGCCACCCGCGAAGGCCGGACGCCGCCATCAGGTTCGCCATCCGCGCGGGCGGGGACACCGACACCGTGGCGGCCATGGCGGGCGCGCTCGCCGGCGCCCACAGCGGGTACGCCGCGCTGCCGACCCCGGCCGTCAGCAGGCTCGAAGCCGCGAAGCAGCTCCACCTCTATGCCGAACACCTGGCGTGATCGCACGTGAGCCCGCGACACCCGTCGCGGCTCGGTGTCGAACCGTCACCAACCTCGGGGTGACGCAACGCTTGGCCGCGCGGGAAGTGCGGACACGCGTACGTGAAGTGCGGACACGAGACGCAGGGTGTCGTGTCCGCAGTCTGTGCACGGGTGTTTGCATCTCACGGCGCGGACCCGCGTACGGGAAGTGCGGACACGCGTGCAGGAGGTGCGGACACGGCGTCAGGGGCGGCGGGCTCGTTCCAGGTGGCGCGCGAGACTCTCCCTGAGCATGGCGGCGAAGTCCTCCGCCGTGTCGAGGGTGGCCGCGAGTTCCGCACAGCGGCGCTCGGCTCGCTCGGTGAACTCACGCAACCGGCGCAGCTCGCCCTCGTCGAGCGTCGCCGTGCCGCCACCGCCCCGTGGCGCGGGATGGAGCAGATCGAGCAACTCCCTCATCTCGTCGAGCTGAAAACCCAGGGGCTTCATCCTGCGGACGAGTTGCAGGCGGGCAACGTCCGGCTCCGTGTAGAGCCGGAACCCTCCCTGGCTGCGTGCGCTGGGGGCCACCAGTCCGACTTCCTCGTAGTAGCGGATGGTGCGCAGCGAGAGGCCCGTCCTCGCGGACACTTCACCGATGCGCATGTGCTCATCCACGTGATGAACCCTCACTTCCTCGGCCGGTGACATGATCACCGTACTCCTTCTCGATCTTGAGCGCCGACAGTCCACAACGGACTGAAAGTCCACCGGCGGGCCCGAGGAGTGCACGCAAACCTGCCCTAACGTCAGGGTAGGATTCACCTCTGTGACACCTGAGATGTTCGAGTCCGTGGAGGCTTACAACGCCGCCCATCCCGCCAGCCCTTTCCCGGCAGACCGCCACAAGCGAGGTGTGCTGCGCGGCTACCGCGCCGCCATGCGAGGTGTCACCGACGACGTCACGGGTGCGGACTCACGCACGTCGCTCACCGTGGATTTCCTTCCGGGAGGGGCGCCGCTGCCCGACGAGGCCGACCGCGTCGGCAACGTGGTGGCCAGCCATTGGGGCGAGGGACCGGTGTACGTGCTCGCCGAGAACGTGTCGCTGCGCGCCGCGTGGCAGTCGGTGAAGGACGCCTGGCCCACTCACCTTTCCGAGGTGCGCTCTGCGCTGGAGACGCTCGCGACGTCTCGCGCGTGACCCTCGACGCCGAACAAGGGCAGAGCAGGCGTGATCCCCTCGACCGCGACGTCCACCGCCTGGCGGCTCGCCCACTCCGCCCGGCTCAGCCGCATCCGCTGCTCGACCACCGGCGCTGACCGCACCACCCTGCGAAACACGCCGTCGGGCCGGTAGCCGACTCTGCGTGACACGGTCAGCGACGCGGTGTTGTGCTCTGAGAGCCTCTAACGCATTGGCGTTCGATCAGGGAGCGGCGGCCAGGTGGATGGATCGCAAGGCGGAGGGGCGTCCGCGTACTGGAAGTACGTGGGCGGTCTTCCAACGCAGTGAGGCGCCGCCCGGGCGCCGCGAGCCGAACAGACCAATGCGTTGGGGGCTCTGAGGCTCCGGACACAGCGTCTTCCGCGCCGAGGCAGGCGAAGGCGAGATGCAGCACCGCCGCCCTCATCTCGGTGCCGATGCCCTGCCCCTGGTGTGCGAGACCGAGCCACGACCCGGTGCCGACCTCCCGTGTCACAACGAACTGCCGTGCGCGCAGCGACTGCATCCCCACCACGGTTCCGCCGCGCACGACACAGAGGTTGAGGCACCAATCGTCGGGACTCCACTCCGCCAGCGTCCGCCACTGGTGCTGGAGCAGGTCGAGAGCGAGCGCGCCCGGCTCCTGGTCGGTCCAGGCGTGAAGGAATGGCATTACCTCGGGCGGACGCCCCCCCGCAACGCCACTTCGACGAGCGCGGCCAGGTCGGCGTCGTCGGGCACGCGCAGCTCCAGCCTCGATGTCCGAAGCCAGAGTCCGAGCACGGGGAAGTGTTCGACCAGCATCACCGCATCGTCGCGCGGCCCTCCTCGTGACGCATCCGCTTTTCGCGGTACCCCTGTGGCATGGCACGACAATCCACCGCCCTGCCCGCCGCCGTGCGCGCCGACGCCGACACGTTGTGGCGCTACCACGTTCTCGACCACCCCCCGCGCCATACCGACGTCGGTATCGGCCTCGGCAGCCACGACCTCGGGGTGGCCGATCACACGGCGGCCCTCTACCTGGACGGCTGGTTCCCGCTGGTGGTGTTCACGGGCGCGGCCACCCCGACAACGGTCGGTCGCTTCCCACGCGGGGAGGCCGTGCACTACCGGGAACGCGCGCTCGCGCTGGGTGTGCCTGCCGACGCCGTGCTGGTGGAGCCGCACGCTCGCAACACCGGTGACAACATCACGCTCACGCGCGCGTTGCTCGCCGACCAGGATGTCGCCGCGCTGACGGCGACCCTGGTGTGCAAGCCGTACCAGCAACGCAGGGCCTACGCCACGTGCCTCAGGCTGTGGCCGGAGCTTGATGTTCGCTGCTCGGCATCGCATACCGAGCTGGACGACTACCTTGCTGCGATCGGCGATCCTGAACAGGTCGTGCACATGCTCGTCGGCGAGACCCAGCGCGTCACCGCCTACGCCAAGCGTGGGTTCACGGTCGCTCAGGACATGCCACCCGAGGTCGATGCCGCCTTCCGACGTCTCGTGGACGCCGGCTACACCGCGCGGTTGCTGCCGTCGTGACGCAGCGAGCCGAGACGTGCCGACACCCGTACGGGAAGTGCGAACACGCGTGCAGGAAGTGCCGACACGCGTGCGGGAAGTGCGGACACGGCGTCAGGTCAGGCCAGGGCATCGTAGGAACACAGGGGGCGTCCTGTCACATCGTCGTGCCACACCCGGCCACGGACCCCGAACACCGCATACAGCAGGTCCGCATCGACGACCTCCTCAGCGGGCCCTTCGGCGTACACCCCGCCGTCCTTCAACGCAACGACGCGGTCGGCGTAGCGGGCGGCCTGCGCGAGGTCGTGCAGCACGGTCACCACGGTGAGCCCGCGTTCGGCGCGCAGGCGGGCCACGAGGTCGAGCACTTCGATCTGGTGCCGGACGTCGAGGTAGGTGGTCGGCTCGTCGAGCAGCAACAACGGCGCGTCCTGAGCCAGCGCGAGCGCGAGCCGGGCCCGTTGACGTTCGCCGCCGGAGAGCCGGTCAACAGGGGTGTCCGCGAGTGGCTCGACACCGGTGTCGGCCATCGCAAGCAGGACGTGGTCGTCGTCGCCCTCGGCGAGCATCCCGAGCGGGCCGCGCGTCGCGTAGCGGCCCTGGCGCACGAGCTGCCGCACCGTGAGCGACGGCACCGTGGCCGTGGATTGCGGCAGCATCGCCAGCTCGCGAGCGATCTGCCTTCGCGAGTAGGACGGCAGTGGTCTGCCCCGCAACGTCACCGAACCGGTGTCCGGCCGTTGCAGGCCCGCGAACATCCGGAGCAGCGTGGACTTACCGCAACCGTTGCGGCCGACCAGCGCGAGCCATTCCCCTCGCCGCACGTCGAGGTCGATGCCCCGGAGCACGGTGCGGTCGCCGAAGGCGTGGCACAGGCCGCGAGCACCGAGCGGTTCCGTCGGCTGCCCCGGTGACTCCGGAGGCTTCGGTGACTCCGGAGGCTTCGGCGACCCCAGCGAGGTCGGCGGCCCGGACGATTCCGGTGATTTCCGCACCTTCGGCGACCCCAACGACTCCGGAGACGTCGGTGGACTCGGTGACTCCGGAGACCCCGGAGACCCTGGCGGGTTCGGCGAAATCACTGTCCTCACTGTCCTTTCGACGTCGTGACTCTGCGGGCGACGCGGATCAGCACCACCGCGCCCAACACCGCGGTGATCGCCCCAGCCGGAAGGCCGAACTGCCGTTCCGAGCCGGCCACCCATGCCGTGACGCGGGTGGCCACGGTGTCCGCGGCCGACACCGTGATGGCGCCCAGCAGTGCGCTCGCCGGGATGGTGGTGCGATGCGAGGTGCCGACGAGGTACCTCGCACCGTGCGGGGCGAGGAGCCCGACGAAGGCGAGCGCTCCGACGGTGGCGATGGCCACCGAGGCGGACACCACCGCCACGAGCACCGCCACGCCCTGCCAAGGGCGCACGGCAACACCCACCACGGTGGCGTGCTCCGCCCCCACCGAGAGGATGTCGAGCACTCCCGCGATCGCCACGGCCGCGACAAGCACGCCGATCACCCACGGCCACAGCAGGTGCCAGTGCTCCCAGCCCCTGCCGGTCAGCGACCCGATCAACCACTGGGTGATGGCTCCGGCGAGCTGTGGCCGCGCGGTGAGCAGCACGAGCGCCGCCCCCGACAACACGGCCGACACCAGCACGCCCACGACCACGAGCCGTCCCTCGTCCCGCGCGCTGTGTGCGGTGACCAGCCACAACAGCCCGCCACCGGCGATGCCGCCCGCGATCGCCCACACCAGGAGTGCCGACGGCCCGTGCTCGCCACCTGCTCCGAACACGGTGGCCGCGACGGCACCGAGTACCGCGCCGGAGCCGATGCCGGTGACCTCGGGTGAGGCGAGCGGATTGCGCAGGACGGCCTGGAGCACACACCCCGCCACCCCGAGGCACGCACCAGCGCCGATGGCCACCAGCACCCTGGGAAGGCGAAGTTCCAGCACTATCCCGCGCATCAGGTCGTCGCCACCACCCGCGAGTACGGCGAGGCTGTCGGCGCCGGAGGTTCCCGTCGCGAGCTGCACCATCGCCGCAACCGGCAGCAGACCTGCCAGAACGCCGAAGACCACCAACGACCGGGCCTTCATGCCACCGCCCTCCGCGCCGCACGGCGTCGTGCGGCCAGCACCGCTCCGCCTGCCACCCCGACCAGCGCGGTGATACCGCCCACCGGAAGTTCCACGGGATACAAAAGAGTCCTCGCAACGAGGTCGGCCACCACCACCACGAGTGCGCCGACGACCATCGACCAGCCGAACCACACCTTCGGGTCCGCGGTGGGACGCAGCCCGCGAGCGATGTGCGGCGCGAGGAAACCCACCCACGCCACAGGGCCGCAGGGCCCCACCACGGTCGCCACCAGCGCACACGCCACCGCGAGCACAGCCAGACGCGCCCGTCCCGCCGACAGCCCCAGAGCCGTGGCGGTGTCGTCCCCGAGCCGCAGCACAGCGAGCGCGGGTAACGCGGGCACGGCCAGCAGCAGCGCCAGCACGGCTCCGGGCAGCGCGGCGGCCACGGTGTCCCAGGTCGTGCCGGTCAACGAGCCGAGCAGGTAACGCACGAGGACGCCCTGCTCGCGCGAATCCGACAGGGCGACTCCGGACAGCAGCACGGCCGTGAGCGCGGCACTGACGGCCGCGCCCACGAGGAGCACGGCGGCAGGCCCCGCGACGCCGCGAGCGGCGAGCAGCGTGAGACCGCCGCCCGCCAGCGCGCCCGCGAGCGCGGGCACCAGCGGAGCGCCCGGAACGGAGAGCGCGAACACGACGGTCAACGCGACACACGCCGCCGCGCCGCTGGACACCCCGAGGAATTCGGGCACAGCGAGCGGATTCCGCAGCGACTCCTGAAGCAGCAGTCCCGCCGCGCCCAGCACGGCGCCCGCGAACAACCCGAGCACCAGCCGAGGCAGGCGCAGCTCCAGCACCACGACCCGTTCCAGCGAGTCGGCACCCGTGAGCACGTCGAGCAACCGGGCAGGCGCGACGACCGGTTCACCGAGGCACACGGCGGCCGTCAGCACGCCGAGCATGACGACGGCCGCCAGCGACCACGAGCGCCGTCTCCTCACGCGGCAGGCACCGCGCCGAGCGCCTGCTCCACCACCGCCGCGAGTCCGCGCGTGCCCCTGGCCTTGCCCCACAGCGCCGGGTCCATCTCGTGGACGGCGTCCTTCTCGACCGCAGGGATGCGCGACCACACCGGGTTGCCTGCGAGCTGCTCCGACAACGGGCGGTCCGCGTCGGAGAACAGCAACGAGTACACGAACACGACGTCGGGCTCCTTGGCGAGCAACTCCTCGACGCTGTAGTTCGATGCCGTTTCCGCATCGGAACCCCGTGCCGGGAACGGGTAGCGGAAGAGGTGGCGCAAGAGGTCGCCCTTGAGTGACGCGGTCGTGTCAACGCCGATGGCGTCAACGCTGCCGTACACGAGTACGGCCGTGCGTTCGGAGCGGCCGTCGCGGCGCGTCGTCGCGGCGGCGTCGGCGAGCTTCGCGCGGAATCGCTCCTCCTCCGCGACGGCCTCCTCCACCCTGCCGGTGAGCGCGCCGAGCGCACGCAGGTAGCCGACCGACTCCTGCCAGGTGGCGGGTTCGGTGAGCCACAGCGGCGCGAACCGCTCCACGGTCGGCGCGAGACCGTCGTGCACACCGGACAGTCCGATGACGAGGTCCGGCTCCAGTGCGGCGATGCTCTCGACGTCCTCGTTGCCGAACGTTCCCGCGATCACGGGCACCTTCTCGCCGTCCTCACCGAGCAACGCGGGATTGGTGAGCACGTCAGGGTTGCTCGTGCCGACAGGGGTCATGCCCAGGGCGACGACGAGGTCGTCGCAGAGTCCGCTGAGACACACGATGCGTTCCGGCGGCGCGTCCAGCGTCACCGTGTCGCCCTGCGGGTCGGTGACGGTCAGCGAGGCATCGAGCGGCGCCGCCTCGCGTTCGATGCCGGGCAGGTGGTTCTCACCGCGCTCGCGGGAGTCCGACGAGGTCGGCGAGCAGGCGATGCACGAGGTGACGGCGAGTGCGGCCAGCACGGCGATGGCGCTACGTCCAGGCACGGGGCGTCCTTTCAACGGTGGGTGGGACAGTCAGTGGTGGGATGGCGAGGCGGTCCTGGACCTCAGTGAGGAACTCGACCACGCGATGACGACACCGGCGGCGAGCAGCGCGCAGGCGGCGAGCAGCCCGCCGCGCACTCCGGCGCCCGTGACCGCGACGGCTCCGGCGAGTGCGGCTCCGGCGGGGTGGCCCACTCCCCACGCGAGCATGCGTCCTGTGGTGTTGACCCTGGCCTGCATGTCGTCGGGGCTGAGCAGCGCCCGATAGGTGACGGCGCCGACGACCACCACGCTGTGGGAGAGCCCCCAGCAGGCCACCGACACCGCGGCCACGATCCAGTGCGGGGACAGCGCCGTGGCCAGCGCGAACGTCAGCGAACACGGCAGTCCCGCCAGCGCGAGTCGCGCGTGGCCGAACCGCGTGACCAGCCTCGGGGTCACCTTGCCCGCGAGCACACCACCGACGCCCCAGCACGTGAGCAGTACCGCCAGCCGGACATCGCCCGACGGCGCGATGCCGAGCGCGTGATCGGCGAACGGCACAAGCAGCGCCACCCAGGCCCCGCCCGCTGCCGCATGCGTGGCCCCGGTAAGGGTCAGTACGCGCACGACCGGATGCCGCGCGACGAACGCGAGTCCGGCGCGGACGTCGGCGACCACGGCACCGGCCGAGGTCCCCACCCGGCCGCCCTGTCGCGGCGCATGCGAAGAACGTTCACCCGCGCGCTTCACGGAAAGCGGCCGGACAACAGCTCTCAACAGCAGCGCGGACGCCACCGCGAGCAGGGCGTTCAATGCAAGCAGAGGTGCGGGTGCCACCACAGCGACGGCGAGTCCCACCAGCGGTGGCACAGCTATCTCGGTGATCGCCGTTGCCGAGAACACGGTGGAGTAGGCGTCTGTCAGCCGTTCTCGACCCACCAAAGTGGTCAGTGCTGCGAAACCGGCGGCGTCGGCGAACACGAACAACGACTGCACGGCGAATCCCACGGCCAGCACGTGCGCAGCCGTCAGCACGTCCGCCCACCAGGCGATGGCCAGACTCGCGAGCAACGCGGCGGCGAGCAGATCGGCGGCGATGAGCACCGCGCGCCTGGGAATTCTGTCGGCGACGGCTCCCGCAGCGAGTCCGAAAACCAAGTACGGCAGCGCCTCGGCAGCGGCGACCGCCGAGGTCCAGCCTGCCGATCCGGTCAGCCGGTAGGTGAGAACGGGGAGCACGACAACACAGATCAGACCACCGGCCACCGTGACGACTCTCGCCGCGAGGTATCGATGGAAGTCGGCGCGCAGGCCGGGTTCCGGCCAGGGCGACGAGGAGGCCCCGATCCGGGACGCCGTTCTCAGCACATGAAAATCATTACCAATTCAGTGAGACGGGACAACCCCGAACCGGTGTGTCATGACCCACTCTAGATGAAAACGATTCCCGTTGACACCGTTGACGAGAAAGCCGGAGCCGCGCGAGCAGGCGGCACACATCGGCCCCGGTTTCAGTACACGACGTCGAACCGCACCATCAGAGTCTCGATGGCGTGCTTGGTCTGCTCCACCGTCTGCGCCGACAGCTCCAACTGCGTCCGCACACTCTCGCTGTAGCCGCCGACCTCGTCGTACGCTCCCGTGCCACCAAGGCTGTTCTGAAGCAGCTCGGACAGCCCCGACGCCATCGACAGCGCATGCTGGATAGCGTTGTGGATGTTCGTACAGTTCTCCACACCCAGGTAGAGCTGAGCCAACGTCTCCTCGTGTGTCGCCATGTCGTCATCCTGTTCGTCGCGTCGTTCGCTCATCCCACCCAGCACCTCAGCACACGAGGACCGCCTTCGGGGCCGGGATGGGCGAGGACCGTTACCGGATCACGACGTGAGCCCCACCGCCTTGGCGAGGAGTTCCACCGAGCGAAGCCGCTGGGTGACGGAAGGCGACTGGTGTGCCGTGATCAACTCGTCGGCGTCCGCGTGCAAAGCGAAGTCCTCAAGGAATGCCCTGACCTGGTCGGGCACACCCACGGCCGTGTACTTCACCATGTTGAGCAGCTGCGCACCCTGTGGCGAGGCGAGCACCATGTCCGCCTCCTCGTCGGTGAACGTGCGACCCCTGCCCAGCAGCAGGCTCACCCGCTGGCGCTTCATGGTGAGGAACTGCTCCTGCGCCGACTCCTCGTCGTCGGCCGCGATCACGTTGACCCCCGCGATGACGTAGGGCTCGGCGAGCTGCTCCGACGGCTGGAACTGCTCCCGGTACACGGCCACGGCCTGCCGCAGAGCGTCCGGCGCGAAGTGCGACGCGAAGGAGTATGGAAGACCGAGCGCGGCGGCGAGCTGTGCGCCGAAGAGCGACGACCCGAGGATGTAGAGCGGCACGTTCGTGCCCTTGCCGGGGATCGCGTCAACGCCGGGAATGAGCGACTCGCCACGCAGGTACCCCGCGAGTTCCCGCACGTCCTGCGGGAAGGCGTCCGCCGACATCGGGTCACGGCGGAGCGCGCGCAGGGTCTTCTGATCGGTGCCGGGCGCGCGGCCGAGTCCGAGGTCGATGCGCCCCGGATGCAGCGCCTCCAGTGTGCCGAACTGCTCGGCGATCGTGAGCGGCGAGTGGTTGGGCAGCATGACGCCACCCGCGCCGAGGCGGATGCTGCTCGTGTGCGCGGCGACGTGGGCGATGACCACGCTGGTGGCCGAGGACGCGATGGAGGGGAAGTTGTGGTGCTCGGCGTACCAGACCCTGCGGTACCCGGTCTCCTCGGCGCGCCGGGCCAGCGCAACGCTCGCCTCCAATGCCTGCCTCGGCGTCTCGTTCCTGCCGAACGTGGCGAGATCCAGGATCGAGTAGTTGACGGTCACGGGGCATCCCTTCGGCACGACGATGCGGAGCAAGTGCTCCGCTCCACTGTACCGGCAACCGGAGCACCCGCTCCGGTAAGCACCTACGATGAGAGCCATGACTCAGCAGCTCGGGAGGCGCGGAACACAGCCGAGACGTCGGGATGCCCTCGGCAATCGAGAGGCGATCCTCTCGGCGGCTGCTGCCGTGTTCTCCGAGCGTGGCCGAGCTGTGGACGTCAGGGAGATCGCCCGCTGCGCCGGGGTCGGCATGGGCACGCTGTACCGGCATTTCCCCTCCAAGGACGCCCTCATCGAGACACTGCTCGCCGACAGCTACGCGCGCTGGGTCGAGGAAGCGCGACGCTCGGCACGGGAACGCCCCACAGCATGGGAGGCACTGGAGGGCTTCGTCTCCGAAGCCCTCACCTACCAGCGGCGCGACCGGGCGCTGCTGGAGAACCTGGCCTCGGCGACGACCGACGCGGCGGGGCTCTCCGTGTGCCAGAGGTCGCTGCGCCCCCTCGTGGCCGAGCTCGTCGCCGCCGCACACGCCGAGAAAGCGCTCAGGGAAGGCGTCACAGCCGAGGACGTCCTCGGCCTGCTCGCCGCTCTCGGCAGGCTCGTCGAACTCGACCTCCCCACCATTTCCCGCTGCCTCGACATCGCGCTCACCGGGTTGCGTCACGGTCCGGCCCTCGGCGGGTGACTCCGACCGCGTGCTCTGCAGCGCGTGACGAAGCCCGGCGGGCGATGCCGTGTGCTCCTAGACTCGGCGATAGCACCAGGCTACGAGGGCAGGTGGGAACCATCTCCGGCATCGTCGCCGCACACGGCCCCTTCGATCCGCTCGAAGGCATGCGCATGCTCGACCGGCTGGCCCATCGCGGCCCCGACGGGCAGGGCAGCCACGCGCTCGACGACGCCTGGCTCGGCCATCGCAGGCTCGCCGTCGTTGACCTGGAAGGCGGCGCGCAGCCGCTGCGCGACCCGGCGGGCAGGTACTGGCTCGTCGGCGACGGCGAGATCTACAACCACGAGCGGCTGCGCACGGAACTCGAGGACAAGGGCCACGTCTTCCGCACACGCACCGACCAGGAAAGCGCCCTTCACCTCATCGAAGCGGACGGACTCACGGCGCTGTCGCGGCTGTGGGGCATGTTCGCGCTCGCGGGCGCCGCGCTGGACGGGCGGTTCTTCGCCGCCCGCGACACGCTGGGCATCGCGCCGCTGTACTGGGCCCGCCACCACGACACGGCGGTCTTCGCGAGCGAACTCAAGGCATTCGACCCGAACCGCCGCCCCGACGTCGAGCCCTTCCCTCCCGGCCACGTCTGGACCCCGGAGGACGGGCTGAGGCCGTTCGACGTGCTCACCGACGCCGCAGCACCCGGTGCCGCCGCGCAGCACGAAGCCGATCCGCCGGAAGAGGTCCTCGCCGACATCCGGGACACCCTGATCAGGGCGGTCGAGCGGCTCCTCGTCGCCGACGTGCCGGTGGGCGCCCTGCTCTCCGGTGGTCTCGACTCCAGCATCGTCACCGCCATCGCGGCAAGGCACGCCCACCGCGCGGGACGGCGTTTCCCCACTTTCTCCGTCGGTCTCGCAGGCAGCGCCGACCTCGCCGCCGCACGCCAGGTCGCCGAGGAACTCGGCACCGACCATCACGAACGGGTCTACACCGACGACGAGCTCATCGACTGGGTGCCCGAGGTGATCAGGGTGATCGAGTCGTTCGACCCCTCGCTGGTGCACAGTTCCGTGCCCAACCTGCTGGTGTCCAAGCTCGCGGCGCGCACGGTGAAGGTGGTGCTCATCGGCGAGGGTGCCGACGAACTCTTCGCGGGCTACGGCTACTACAGCGAGATCGAGAGCGACACCGAACTGCACGAGGAGTTGCTCTCCACCATCCACGGCCTTCACATCGGTGGTCTGCAAAGGGTCGATCGCGTCGCCGGTGCGACGGGGCTCGAACCCAGAACCCCGTTCCTCGACCTCGACGTCGTGCGACTCGGCCTCAGCCTGCCTGCCCGCTGGAAACTCAGCGACGACCGAGCCGAGAAATGGTTGCTGCGCAAGGCGTTCGAGGGCTGGCTGCCCGAGAACGTGCTGTGGCGGCCGAAACAGCAGTTCGGCCAGGGCACCGGCGCCAGAGACGTCCTCGGCGAGTACTACGCGGGGACGGTGCGGGACGAGGAGTTCGAGGCCGAACGCGATGTGCTCGACCCGCCACTGCGGTCGAGGGAGGAACTCGCGTACTACCGCCTGTTCCAGAGGGAACTCACGGGCGTCGATCCCGCACATCTCGTCGGCCGCTTCGCGGGCTGGTGACGTCTTCCCTCCGAGGGTCAGCGGAACTCCGCGACGACGAACGCCCCGCCCGGGTTGGTCCGGACGGGGCGTTCGCATCACGCGCACGCGCGCGGGATCGAGCAGGCCGGCACCGGCTCGCGGTGCCTCGCGTCGGGGATCAGGCCGTCGGCGTCGCCTCCTCGCCGAGGTTCATGGTGCCTCCGAGCAGGTCCGAGCCGAAGAGCATGTCGAAGGAACCCATCGGCAGCATGTCGGCCGAAAGGGAGAACTGCGGGAGCGACTCCTGCGCGGGCTGAGCCTGCTGAGCCTGCTGGTCGGCGGGCTGAGCCTCCTGCGCCGCGCCCTCGCTCTGCTGCTCGGCCGGCGTGACCGCCTCCGCCTGCTGCGGAACCAGCTCGGCCTGGGGCATCTGGCCGGGAGTGGCCGCGGTCTCCGGCGGGGCCGCCAATGCGACGCCCGAACCCACCGACAGCGCCGCAGCGGCAAGGAATGCGCTCGCCAGCACACGCCGAGTACGAATCATGGTGCCTCCTTGGTCGTCTTTCGCAGTGCACTGAGCCTGCGATGTCGAACGCTAATCAGCGAATCCGCTTCCTGCCGTGCGGTTACCGCATCAGGCGACACCCACGCGGAGGCGTCCACAGTGTCCACCGCGTCCACAGTGTCCACCGCGTCCACTGTGTCCACTCGGACGACAAGGAACCGCACCAGGAGTCCCTTTCGAGGTTCTCGCTCGGAGGAGGACGACCACTCAGCCGGGTCCTGCGGCATCCGAGGAGTCGCGGGCTGCCAGGTGAGCCACACACAGCGACGGCTCCACGAAGGGTTCGAGACGTTCCGCCGTGACGGGCGCGCCGACTTCGGACAGCACGCCCCGCATCAAGCCGAGGTGCAGTGAGCACACCACGTCGGTGTGTGACTCGGCGATCTCCCGGAACGGGCAGTGCCGCAGCGGCAACGTCCGGGGGAGATGCTCGTCCACCTCGCCCGTTGTGAAACCCAGATCGGCGAGCACAGTCGTCAGGCGCCGGATCGCCGCCTCCGCGTCGATCCGCTCGAACGGGGCAGGACGCTCCGCCAGGTAACGCCCCCACTGCTCTCCCGCCGCGAGTGCGGCCTCTCGCGGGTCGGGCACCACGTGATCGACCAGGGTACTGAGCATGGCGGCGAGAAGCCGGTAGCTGCGCGGACCGGCCTGTTCCGTGGCCACCGCCGCGTACACCACCCTGGGGCGGCCGGGCCGCTGCCGGTCCTCCGCGCGGCGCTCGGCAAGCCCAGCCTCCACGAGGCCGTCGAGGTGAAACCGGGCGGTGTTGAGGTGCAGACCGGCCCGCTCGGCCACCTCCCGCACCCCGAGCGGAGCCCCTGCCACGCGCAGCAACTCCAGCACCCGCGCTCTGCTCTCTCCGAGCGCGGGGCCAGACGCGGAGTCGATCAGCGGCTTCCGGTGCATGCGCTCAATCGTAAACCCCAACGCCATCGTGCTATCGACGTCGCGTCGTCCGACTCATCCGACCTGCGCAGTTCAGAGGGCCGAGATTTGTGACGATCGGCTTCGGCTAAACTCGCAAGCGACGGATTCCCCAGCGGAAGGAACGTCCATGGCTCCCGGGCTCGCGGTGGCGACAGCGGCAGTGTTCGTATGGCTGGGCATGGTGCTGGCGATCTCGTTCCTCGAAGCGCCGTTGAAGTTCAGGGCCCCCGGTGTGACGATCCCCATCGGGCTCGGTATCGGCAGGCTCGTCTTCCGCGCGCTCAACATCTCCGAGGCCGTTCTCGCGATCACAGCCGTGATCGCTTCGGCGGTCCACCCGCCGGAGTCGTCCGTCCTGGTGGCGGGCTCCGTGGCGCTCGCGGCACTCGCCGTGCAACTCGTCGCCGTGCGCCCGAGGTTGACCCGCCGTTCCGACCGGGTACTCGCGGGCGAGGATGTCCCGAGGTCGCGAAGCCACTACGTCTACGTCGCGCTCGAAGGGGTCAAGACCATCGCCCTCATCACAACCGGCGTTCTGCTCCTGATGCTCTGACCGATCGGAAAGGATGGCACAGCCATGCTGTCGCACTCACTGGTTTCGCTCGCTGACGAATTGCTCGCCGACGCGCGCGCCGCTCACACCGGACGCAGCGCGAAAACCCTCCACGGAGGACGCGACCACGCGCTCCGGCAGACACTCCTCGCCTTCGCGGCGGGGAAGCGGACGGGCAAGCACGAAAGCCCCGGTGAGGCCACCCTCCAGGTGTTGCGTGGCAAGGTAGTGCTCTCGACCGACGACGGCGTGTGGGAGGGCACCGAAGGCGAGTACCTCGTTCTTCCCGCACAGCAACACGATCTCGAAGCCGTCGAGGACGCCGTCGTACTCCTCACAACGGCCGTGACCACGCACTCGGAGGCGTGACTCGCGCCGCCTTTCCCACCTCCGTGGGAGGAGTTCCCCCTCGTAGCGGGAGGAGAGTCATGCGCTCCTGCCGCGAGGCTGGAGCGCATGACCACTCGCGAAGCAAACACGCCCGCCGCTGTCGGTGTGCTGGGGTTCGCCCTCGCCGTTTTCTACGCGATTTTCGTGCGCTTCTACCACGCGGCAGGTGGAACGATCGGCATGGGCGGTCTGGTGCCCCGCGATCTGCCCACCTTCCAGTTCGCGTCGTTCGTCGCTGGCCTCATCATTCTCCTCGGCGGAGTCGCCTGCCTGATGCTCACCAGGCCCGCGCTGCGCCGTGTCCCTGCGTGGGTGCCGGTGCTCGGCGGGCGTGAGCTGCCGACCGCGCTCATGGCCACCCTGTGTGGAGTGCCCGTGCTGGTCGGCGGCGTGTACGCCGTGATCCACGGGCTCGGTGGTTTCGGCGCGAATCTGCTCTCGGTGCTCGGTTTCGCCGAAATCCCGATTCCCGCGGATGCGTGGCTGAATCTCGACTCGTCCACAATGTCCTGGTGGGAGCTGTTCTTCTACGAGCCGTGGTTCGTCACCATGGGGATGTGCCTGCTTCTCAGCGCCCGCCGCTATGCCCTCGACAAGGGCGTCGCGGCCGCGACCGCCCGGCGCGTCGGCTTCGTGTGCACAGCATTGCTGCTCGCCGGTGGAGCGGCGTTCGTCTGGATGATCGTTTCGCACAACCTGCTTGTGCTGTGAGTTCTGTCGGGCCGGTGCAGGACGAGGAAGGCAACTCCGTGCGGCAGGCAGGGGTTCGCGCGTAGCGTGGCTTCCGGCACGCTACCGCACTGGAGGCCGACGATGCATTCGGAGATCGACTCGGTCCGCCTGCCCTGCGGCGTCACGCTCGGGGTCGAGCATTTCGGTGCTGTGGCAGCACCTCTCGTGCTCCTCGCAGGCGGACCGACCATGTTCTCGTGGCCCGACGCCCTCTGCGAAGCACTCGCTCGCGGGGGACGCCACGTCGTTCGATACGACCTTCGTGACTCCGGCGCATCGACCACGGTGGACCCCGGCGCGCCGAGCTACACGTTGCGAGATCTCGCCGCCGACGCCGCCGCGCTCGCGCGAGCACTCGGCCACTGGCCCGCACACCTGGCAGGCATCGGCGTCAGCGGGATGGTCGCCCAGGTCGCCGTGCTCGACCGTCCGGACGCGTTCTCGGCACTCACCCTCGCCGGGACACGCCCCGTCGCACCGGGTCCGATCGACGAGGATCTTCCCGACCACGACCCCGGCACGATAGGCCGGTTGTTCGCGCTCCCGATGCCCGGCTGGTCCGACCGCGCCGCGGTGACGGAATTCGCCGCGGCCAGAGCGGCAATCCTCGGCGACGACCCCGATGCGGCGCGCCGAACCGCCGGACGTGTCTACGACCGGACGCAGGGAACCGAGCCCGAAGTACACCTGGCCAATCAGTTGGGCATGGTGTTCGCCAGACTCGACTGCGCACCACGCTGGCGTGAGCGCCTGCCCGAGCTCGCGATGCCGACGCTCGTGGTGCACGGTCGTCGCGACCCGTTCTTCCCTGTCGGCAACGGCGAAGCGCTGGCGCGTGAGATCCCCGGCGCGCGACTGCTCGTGCTCGAACAGGCCGCGACCGCGATCCCCGACGCGGCGGCTGACGAGGTGGCGTCGGCGATGCTCGCGCTGTAGCCGTCGGCCGCGATGTTCCTGCTAGCGTGCGGGAATTCGAGCGGAAGGCACGCGGACTCCATCCGGTGAGAACGGCGCCGGGGACGGGAAGTGCCGACGTTCGCGGGTACTGGGGAGTGCTGATGGCCGAGTCGGCCCGGGTACGGCGATTGACCGACTACGAGCGACGTCGCATGCGGGAGTACCAACCGCGAGGAGGAGGTTCGCTCCGCAGGGTTCGGCAGGAGCTCTTCAGCACGAAGCGAGTGGCGATCGTTCTGTACTCCTCGCGGGGATTGCCGGTGCCGGAGATCGCCAGGGCGATGTCCACCGACGAGGACTACGTGCGGTATGTGATCTCCGCGTTCAACGAGCGGGGGCTTGCCGCGCTCGGTCTCCCTCCCGACACACGCAGGGGTTGGAAGAATCCCCGGAACCGCAGGAAATTCGCGAGGTGGCTCGCCGGGCTTGTCGCCGTGGCCGCGCTCGTCGTCGGGTTCCGCCACGGGCTCTGGGACAGCATCGTGCACTGGTGGCGGCGGGGCGAGGCAGCCGGGCAGGAAACGCTCTGGGGACTCCCGATGCTGTGGTGGGGCAGGATCGGGAAGTTCCTCCAGTTCGCGGCCGGGCTGGCGGCTCTGCTGGACATCTACGGACCCGAACGCCTGGCGCGGCTGGCGAACCGCACCGCGAAACGTGCACGCAATGCCAGGAAGATGATCCGGCTGGCTCGGATCGGTCGGCGGGTGTATCACCGCGAGGAGCATCTCAGGACCGCGCTCCACCACGATCTCGGCGAGGCCGCACACGACGATCCCCCACCCGGCGATGGCGAGGTCAAACTCGGCCCGTTCGAGCACTCGTTCGCGCGGCACCCCCGCTACGCCGAGCTCCTGGCGAAGCTGCACCACGCCTACGGCGGGAAGTCCCTCTGCGGCACGTGCGTCGAGAACGTGGTGGCCACATCCCCGTACACGGCCGCCGGGGGTGGAAGGAAACGGCTGTGGGACTGCGAACACGGGGCACTCGCGTTCCACACGCACGTGGAGGACTTCCTGCACCGGGACCTCAGCCCCGACGAGAGAGTGGCCCGCCGCATGCTCGACCAGTCCACGTTCCGGCTGTTCTCGTTCGTCTTCTCCAGCACGCTGTTGTCCATGGCTCCCGCCCTGCTCTTCTGGGAACTGCTGGATGCCCAACTGCTCGGCATGCTCCTCTCGACTGGGATCATGATGCTGATCATGCTGAGCGGCATCGCCTCGTCATACGGCTACAGCGAGACCCACGGAGCCTTCCGAAGCTTCCTCTCGCGGACGTTCGCTGCGATGTCGCCCTCGGCGCTGCCGATCCTGTTCGCCGCGGGCGGGTGGCGGATCGTCTCCATCGCGCTCGCGGGCGTGGTGCGACTACTGGACCACCCCTCACCCGGCCGACCGCTGCGCAAACTCGCGTTCCTGCTGTTCCTCGTCGGGTTCTTCCTCGACGTGCTGGCAAGCTGACACCGCATTCTCCGCGTCCCGCCTACCGGCTGTGTGGGCCGCCTCGGTCCCTCTTCCGCACACCTCGTGGCGAGTGCGTGCCTCCCCGCTGACAAGTGGGTTCTCGCCGTTGACGGGCACCGGCCATTCCTGGCAGCACGACAACCTTGCCGCTGCTCACAGGCACCGGCCACTCTTGGCCGCCCCTGTGGCCTTGTCCGGCAGTGCGGGGAGCAGCAGCGTGAGCGGCGGACCGTGACCACACCGAGGAGCGGGCGCAGGGTGATCGGCCGACGGCGACGACAACGCCGAGCGATGGCGGAACACACGCCGTCGCGGCAGCACGGCAACGGTGAAGCGACGCGGCGTGTCGGCCCGGGCGTGGGGAACTAGGGAAGCAGGTGACGGAGTGATGAACCAGATGGTTGGCTCGGCGAGTCGTTACGAGGCCGCCGACGCCACGGGTTCCATTCATATCGCGGTGAACCGGCGGGCACTCGTGCTCAGCGTGAGTATCACCGAGGGCTGGCGCAAGAAGCTGGCGCCGGACCAGTTCGCCGATGCGCTACTCGGCGCGTATCGGGAGGCGTTCGAAACGGCGGTCTCGGCAGCGGTCACGCCCGGAGACTCCGGGCGACCGGCGAACCAGGCCATAGCGAAAATTCTGCGCGACTACGACGACGATGACGCCCACGCGGACTGGTACACCGGCGTCCGCGCGAAACTCGATCGCATCAGGCAGCGCCGGAAGGCCATCAAGGAATATGCCGCCGAAGCCAGGGGCGGCTTGCTCGACCGAGAGGTTCGCGGCCCGAACGGATATCTCACCTTCCAGGTGCAACGTGGCGTTCTGGTCGGCGTGACAGCGGCGGCTCCCGCGTTGCGGTCCGCGAGCACCGATTTGCTCCGTGAGGATGCGATGACAGCATTTCGCGCGGCGAACCTGGCCGCCGAACTCTGACAGACCCTGCCGACCAAGAAACAACGAGAACTTGGAAAGGAGCCATCATGCCTGGGTATGAGGTCATCAGCTCAGCGGTGCGCGCCGAAGCACCGAAATGGGACGAGTTCACCGACGTGGTGAAATCGACCCTGACATTCATCCAGGGCGCCACACTGGACACGTCCGCCTTCTTCGTTCTGACCCCCACGGCGGGCATCGAGATCAACCTCGCCCCGGAGACCCATCAGCGGGCGTACGAGAAGGTCCGCGCCTACATGGAATCCGTCCTCCAGGGGGCGGAAAGGGAATTCCCGCAAATCGGTGACGCCTTGGTCAAAGCAGCCAACAAGTACGACGAGGCAGAAGAAGAGGTCGAATTCGACCTCAACGAGATCTGGAACATAGAAAACGACTACCACAAGCCCGCGAAGGGGCCGAGGTAGGTTCCGCTCGTTCGAGCTTCTTGACTATCGCGCCGAGCCGTCGGCGCTTCCGCAGGCGACAAATACGACCGCCACCCAGCATGACCGAATCAACTGACCGAGGAGTCAGCCGTGCCGCCCACCCTTGAGGAACTGGAGACGTCGTGGAACGACTTGTTCTCCGAAGCCAAAGACGCCGTCGGTGACATCGAAGACTATTTCAGGCAGATCGACGACGCCACGAGCGTGGTCGTCGAAACCCTCTCTTCCGCTGTGAAGGAAGGCGTCAAGAAGCTGGGGGAGATCAAGGACGATCTCGTTGCCATGTACAACGAAGCCGAAGCTCATCAATTGCCGGTGATCTCGTTGATGAGGCAGAGCTTCGCCTGGCTCGACAGTGTCAAGAGCCCGATATCTGATCTTTCCCCGAAGGTCACCATCTGGCGCGACCAGAACTTGTCCAGTTGGAAGGGCGGCGCGGGCAGGGCTTACCTGATCGAGAAGACCGGCCAGCAGAGAGCCGCGATCGACGACGCCTGGCAGAACGCGGACAAAATCAGCGCATGGCTGATGGACATCGCGGAACGCAACGTCGATTACATGCTCGAATTCGTCGATAAGCTCGGGGTGATACTCGGCCAATATGTGGGCGCAGCGGCTGCTGCGGGCACGCTGATCGGCATTGCCGAGGCTATCGGCGATGCGGCAGATATGGTCGCTCAGCTCTTTGCCGACATGGTGGACCTGTTGACCGACGTCGCGTCCAGGTTCATGGCAGCGGTGTCCGACGAACGAAAGATCGACAGTATTACGAGCGACAACAGCGCTCTGCCGGGAGGCAAGTGGCCGGAGTCGGTCGTCGGTTAGCCCCCGATCTCCCGTTCGGTAGGCGGACCGGAGAAGCGATCGCGACAGCCGGTCACACCTGGTGCAGCCCCCGGTAGGCGTGGAGGATCTCCTTGACCGCGTCCGTCACCGGGGGCTGTTCGTCGAGCGGGGCCCACAGATACGAGTCGTGTTCGGTCAGGCGAACCGGCTCGGACTTCTCCACATGGGCGGCGAAGGTGAACTGGCGGCTCTTCTTCCCGCTACCCGAGGTGTAGTCGAAACTGCCGAGGTAGGCGACGATGCCGGTCACGGTCAGGCCGGTCTCCTCGGCGACCTCCCGGACCAGCGCGGCGTCGAGCGTCTCCTCCCCTTCCACCTTGCCGCTCGGCAACTCGTAGATTCCGCCCATGAAGTCATCCGCCGGCCGCTTGAGCAGCAAGATCTTGCCGCCGGCCCGCACGACGGCCCCGACGACGAGTTGCCCCACCCCGTCGTTCGCGGCTTGAGCGGTGAGTCCATCGAAAACGCGACCATCGATCACGCCGAGCACCCTAGTAGCGCCCGCTGCTCTTCACCGCCTCGTCGCCGTCCACTGCTGTCGGCGCAGTCCGGAGTACTGCGCCGATGCCCGCTTTCGTCTCGTTCCGGCCTGCGGCCTGCGATCGGCTCCCGCCGCCGCGACGGAGTTCGTGCGGTGTCAGCGCAGGGGAACGTCCACGGCAGTTGGTCGTCCGTGCCCGTGGCACAATCCGCGGCGAGTAGCCGGCGTCAGGTGCGCGTGGCGAGAGGTGTCGTGGGAGGCTGCGTGGCGGAATTCCGGCGTAGTGCCGCACTACCTCACCTGGAGACACGGCGGTCGTGCCAGAAGAACTCCTGCTATCGGCCGCACACCCATGACGCGTTCTCGATCGGCCTGATCGACGCGGGGACCTCAGTGCTCACCGGCCCGCTCGAAGGGCCTGTCCGTCTGGCGGCAGGCGACGTCGTCGTCATCCCCTCGGGACAGGTTCACGCCTGCAATCCCGACGCAGGCAAATGGCTCTACCAGATGATCCACGTGGACCAAGGCTGGGTCGCCTCACTCGCGCCACGCCGGGATGCCTGCCACCTGTTCGCCGGAATCCGTGTGCTGCGCCGCCGCGACCTGCATGAGCGAATCATTGCTCTGAACGACGCGATCTTCGCCGGCGAGGGCCGCGACCCGCTCGAAGCGGGGTTCGCTGCGCTGTTCGAGGCGCTCGGCACCGCCTCCCCCACGCATGTGGTGACGAGCGATGCCGACCCCGAACTTCTCACCCTGCTGCGGCCGGTCCTGCACCGGCTCCGCCATGACGAGTCCAATCCCGCGCTGAGCGAGCTGGCCGAGTCGGTCGGCATGACGAAGTACCAGCTCGTGCGCGCGATGAGGCGAGCGACGGGGCTCGCCCCTTTGGCCTGGCGGCAGAACGCCCGCATCATCCGGGCACGGCACCTGCTCCGCGAGGGCAGGCCCATCGCGGAGACCGCTCACGCGCTGGGATTCACCGACCAGAGCCATTTCCACCGCGTCTTCCGGGCGCACGTCGCCGCCTCGCCGGGCGTCTACCGGAGCTGACCGCAAGAACGTACAAGACCCCGACAGCGCCTGCCTCGATGCTCGACAGGTTCGTCGTCGAGCATCGAGGGGAGAGATGGAGCAGTTCCTCGCCGTCGCCATCGCGCACTTTTTGGCCCTGCTGATTCCTGGTGTTGACTTCTTTCTCATCGCCCGCACCGCGATGACCAGTGGCTGGCGCAACGCCACCGGCGCATGCCTCGGCATCGCCACGTCGAACGGGATCTTCATCATCGCGGCGTTCTCCGGCGTCGCGCTGGTCTCCCACCCGGTGCTGCTGAACGCGATCCAACTGGCGGGCGGGAGCTTCCTCGTCTTCGTCGGAGTCGCGTTCCTCAGCTCGAAAGCATCCATCGACCTCGAACAAGACCCCAGCGCCGAGCGCACCACGTGGTTGAGGAACTTCGGGCTCGGTATCGCCTCCGGGCTGCTGAACCCGAAGAACGCGCTGTTCTATGTCAGCCTCGCCGCGGCCGTCTCCACTGCCTCACCTCCGGCACTGGTGTTCTACGGCACGTGGATGTTCACGGTCGTGCTCGTCTGGGACGTTTTCGTCGCTGTCGTGCTCGGTTCCAGGCGCGCTCTCGCCAGGATGGGCCGTGTTCTGCCGTGGCTCACCAGACTCGCGGGCGGCTTCCTCGTCCTGTTCGGTGGCGGCATGATCGTCAGCCTCGTCGCCCTCCTCCTGGGGTAGGAAATTATGTGAGAAGCTCGGCCATCGAAAAGCAGTCTCCATGAACATCGACGCTTTCCGTTGTTCGCCGATATGTCTTGCCATCTGCGCTGATACGGTGCCGACCTGCCTCGCGTATCGCCGTCGTCCACCGTCAATTTCTGGCGACTCGCCGGCAACGTGCATCTACGCGACAGGCAAAGCCCTCGCCATAGCCCGGTGCTCGGCTCTCAATGCCTTCAGCGTCGAGTAATGCGCGTTGTGGCTGTTTCCCTGAAGGTTCAGCGGTAGGTTCAACCGTTGGATCGCTTCGGACTCTGGTTCCCAAGGCCGGTGGTGCTCAGTCCACGTCACCCGAGCGTGCGAGGCCATCCAGTCACTCAGCTTCTGTTCCCCTTCGGAGGTGAACGTCAACCGCGTACCGCTTCCAACGCGTCGCAGCCTGAGACCGATCTGATCAGCAAGGAGACAACCGAGCGTCAGCCGTAGGGTCGAGCCGTAGGCATTACCGCGGTAGTGGTAGCGAAGACGATGCCGGACCGTCTGTCGGCTCGGAGCCTTGCCGTTGCGGGGCGGCTCGCTCGGGGCAATGCCGATGTACAGCAGCACGCCCGCAGGACCACTGTGGCATCCGCCGGTCGGTACGCCAGGGGGCACCTCGTCGAAGTACCAGGCGTACACCCCGGGGACTTTCGGCACAGCACTCGGCCGCCCGAGCACCTCGTCGCGAGAGAAGACGCGAGAAGGCGAGAGAAGAGCAGTCACGATGTCCGTTGAGTCGTCGAGCACCAGCCCCGCCAATCGGTATCCAACAGCAAAACTGCACCATCTTTACCATGCCACACCAAAGAGCAAAAAAGTCAATGAGTTCCACGATTCACGTCTTGTATCGTGTTCGTCGCGAAAATCTCCGGGAATCCCGCCAGGATCTCAGTTACTATGTCAAGCAGTGACCTTGGTGACCGCTTCGATTTCCGCTTTCCGGAATACCTCCTCGACGGCATTCGTGGTGTCGGCGTCGAGTTCGGTGGCGTAGACCAAGACCTGGAACGGGTCGCCTGCTGTCGTGGCCGCGCCTCCGATCGTGGCCGTGGTCGGCGGGGACGGCACGGAGCCGGTCGCCGACGTGGCGGGTCACTCACACCCACCGGTGACGACGAAGACGACGGGCCCGCATCCCAACCCCAGTGCCGTCCGACCTCGACTCGGTGTTCGTTCCACGGCGAACTGATCGTTGGCAACGGGGCACCAAAACAAAAATCCCAGGCCGTATGACCTGGGACTGTGGCGCGCCCGAAGGGATTCGAACCCCTAACCTTCTGATCCGTAGTCAGATGCTCTATCCGTTGAGCTACGGGCGCATCATCTTCAGTTATACCCGACCGAGGTCGGGGTGGTGCTCGGCGGGTGCCGAGCCCCGGCGGAGGCTCCGGGATTTGAACCCGGGAGGGGGGGTTACCCCCAACCGCATTAGCAGTGCGGCGCCATAGACCAGACTAGGCGAAGCCTCCCAGGTCGCGACCACTGCGTACATAGGTTACACACCCCCGCGACCACCGTTTCACCCACCCCCTTCTTGGGGATGACCTGGTCATTCGCGGCTCGCGTACGCCACGAACGGCCGCAACGCCTCGGGGTTCGCGAGTGCGTCCCGGCTCACGGCGCGGTCAGGATCGACGCCTTTGAGGATCTTCTTCACCGGTACCTCGCACTTCTTGCCGTTCAGTGTTCTCGGCACGGCGTCCACGGGCACGAATCGGTCGGGCACGTGGCGCGGTGACAGTGCCTTGCGCAGCTCGCCGCGCAACCGCGGCTCCAGGACGCGGAGCGACGCCCCTTCGGCCAGGACGAGGAAGCACAGCAGCTCCCCTTCCTCCCCTGCCGACGTGTCGATCACCAGCGAGTCGAGTACCTCGTCGAAGCCCTCGACGACCCGGTAGAACTCGGCGGTGCCCATGCGGACGCCACCTCGGTTGAGCGTCGAGTCGCTGCGACCGTAGATGATCGCCGAGCCCCTTTCGGTGACCTTGACCCAGTCTCCGTGCCGCCACACGCCTGGGAAGTCGTCGAAGTACGCCTCGCGCAGCTTCTTGCCGTCAGGGTCGTTCCAGAAGAACACCGGCATCGACGGCATCGGCTTGGTGAGCACCAGCTCGCCGACCTCGTCCACGACGGGGCGGCCCGCCTCGTCGTACGCCTCCACCGCGGCGCCGAGCATCCGGCACGACAGCTCGCCCAGCCACACCGGCACGTCGGGCGCCGCACCCAGGAACGCCGTGCACACGTCCGTGCCACCGGAGACCGAGCAGATCTGCACGTCGCGCCCCACCTCGTCGGCGATCCAGCGGAATCCTTCCACTGTCAGCGGCGCGCCCGTCGAGCCGAGTGCGCGCATCGAGGAAAGGTCGAACTCCTCGGCAGGGCGCAGCCGCTCCTTGAGGCAGGTCTGCACGAACGGCGCCGACGTGCCGAAGTAGGTGATCCGGTGCTGCTCGGCCAGCCGCCACAGTGTCCGTGGATCCGGGTGAGCGGGGCTGCCGTCGTAGAGGACGACGGTCGAACCGACGAGCAGGCCGGAGACGAGGAAGTTCCACATCATCCAGCCCGTTGTCGTGAACCAGAAGAACCGCTCGCCTTCACCGAGGTCGCAGTGCAGGGCCAGCGTCTTCAAGTGCTCGACCGTGATGCCGCCGTGCCCCTGCACGATGCCCTTCGGCAAGCCGGTCGTGCCGGACGAATACAGCACCCACAGCGGGTGATCGAACTCGACAGGGTCGAACTCCAGCTCCGCGCCGACGTGCCGGGCGAGCAGCGTGTTCCAGTCGAGGGCGCCCTGCACACGCCCACCGCCTTCGTAGTCCACGACGACCGTGGCTTCGAGGCCGGGTAGCTGCGACCGCAGCCGTTCGATGGTGGGCCGAACGTCGAACGACCGCCCGTTGTAGACGTAGCCGTTGACGGCGATCAGCACCTTCGGTGCGATCTGCGCGAAGCGGTCGGTAACCGCGCGTACCCCGAAGTCGGGCGAGCACGAGGACCACGTGGCGCCGAGGCTCGCGGCGGCGAGGAACGCCACCAGCGTCTGCGGGCAGTTCGGCGCCAGCGCGACCACCCGATCGCCCTTGCCGACACCGAGTTCGCGCAGCGCGGCTCTCGCCGAGGCCACCTCGGCGCGCAACCTGCCGTAGGTGATCAGCCGTTCGACGCCGTCCTCACGCCGAAAGACGACAGCGAGTTCGTCGTCGCCCTTCTCCGCGCCCGCGAGCCCGCGCAGCGCGTGCTCGGCGTAGTTGAGTGTGCCGCCGGGAAACCAGCGCGCGCCCGGCATGCGCTGGTCCTTCAGCACCTCGCCGGGGGCGTCGTGCCACCGCACACCGAAGTACTCCGCCACCGCCGACCAGAATCCGGGCAGCGAGTCCACCGAGTACGACCACAACTCGCCGTAGTCGGCGACGCTCACCCCGCGCGTTTCGCCGAGCCAGCGCCGGAAGTCCGCGATGCGACTGCCCTCGACCTGCTCAGGTGCAGGCCGCCACAGAACCTCGGGAACGCCGGAGAGGCCCTCGGCAACGTCAGCGTCGTCAGCACTCATGGCCGCAGACTAGGTCAGGTCAGGCACTGATCGCGTCGTCTGTTCGGCACACATTCGCCCCGGCTGAGATGTGTCCCGGACACGGTGTCGTGGGCACCCGAGAGCGCCGTTCGCGGGGCGCGTCCGCTGCACTTTCGGTTCAGCGCAGGTGCGCGTCGAACCAGGACAGCGTCCGCTGCCACGCCTCGGCCGCCGCCTCGGGATCGGTGTCGAAACGGTGGCTCGCGCCCGCGTAGCACACGACGTTGGTGGCGACCTTCGACTTCCCGGCCTCCTCCTTCAACGTGTTCAGCTCCGCCTGCCCCGCCTCGTCGCCGTTGTCGCCGTAGAGGCCGAGCCACGGGCTGACGAGCGAGCCCGCGATGTCCACGAGTGCCGGCAGCCCCGTGGTGGCGGGCGAGCTGATGCCCCGGCCACCGACGCTCACGGCGGCACCGAGCTCGCGATTCGCTGCCACCACCAACGCCGCCGTGCCACCGAGGTCGAAACCGACGACGCCCACCTGATCACCACGCACACCTCGATCGACCAACCACGCCAGTGTGGTGTCCGTGGCGGCGAGCAGGGACGCGCCGAGGACGCCGTCGGGGCCGTCACCGTCGATGTGCGGCGCTGCCGCGAGCCAGCCCTCGGCCGCGAGCGAGGCGACCAGCAGCCGCGCGGCATCGGTCACGCCGCCCACCTCGTGAAGGACAACAAGCCCGCCACGCACGGCGCCGTCCGGTTCTGCATAGGTCAACCTCAGCGCGCGCCCGTCTTCTCGCTCGTAGTCCTGCGTGTGCGTGTGCGTCTGCGTCATGTGCCTACTCAACCACCGTGGGTACACCCCAGGTCAACGTGAGCTGGCAGATACCGGCGGCGAGCAGGGTAGGTTTGTCGCGACCCGTTCTCGATGCCGAGGAGCCGTCATGTCCGCGATCCCGACACGCGCCGACCTCGCCGCCCTTCCCGCCTACGTTCCGGGACGGACCGTCCCCGGGGCCATCAAACTCGCCAGCAACGAGGTCCCCGGCGGGCCACTGCCGAGCGTGGCCGAGGCCATCACCAGGGCGAGCAGGGAGATCAACCGTTACCCCGACATGGGCGCATGGGCTCTCGTCGAGCGCCTTGCGAGCGAGTTCGACGTGCCGACCTCCCAGGTGGCCGTCGGCTGTGGCTCGGTGTCGCTGTGCCAGCAGTTCGTGCAGGCACTGTGCGCCCCTGGCGACGAGGTGCTGTTCGCGTGGCGTTCCTTCGAGGCGTACCCGATCGTCACGCAGGTCGGTAACGCCACACCGGTGCGCGTTCCACTGACGCCGTCGCACACCCACGACCTCGACGCCATGCTCGCGGCCATCACGCCGAAGACCCGGCTCGTGTTCGTGTGCAACCCGAACAACCCCACGGGCACGGCGGTGCGCACCGAGGAGCTGACGCGCTTCCTCGACGCCGTTCCCTCCGATGTTCTCGTGGTGCTCGACGAGGCGTATCGCGAATTCGTCACCGACCCCGACGTGCCTGACGGCATGGAGTTCGCCCGCACCAGGCCCAACGTGGCTGCGCTGCGCACGTTCTCGAAGGCGTACGGGCTGGCCGGTCTGCGGGTCGGGTACGCGGTGGCGTCGGAGCCGGTGATCGAGGCGCTCCGCAAGGTGTACGTGGCGTTCAGCGTCAACGCGCTCGCCCAGTCGGCCGCGCTCGCCTCCCTCGACGCGAAGGACGAGCTGCTCGCCAGGTGCGCCGAGATCGTCGGCGAACGCACGCGCGTGCGCGACGCGCTTCTCGGCATGGGATACGAGGTTCCCGAGACGATGGCGAACTTCGTGTGGCTGCCGCTTCGCGAGCGCACGGCCGAGTTCGCCGAGCACGCCCTCGACCACAAGATCGTGGTGCGCCCGTTCGCGGGCGAGGGAGTGCGGGTCACCATCGGCACGGCCGAGGAGAACGACGTCTTCCTGGAAGCCGCGCGCGCCTACCTGGCGTGAGTCGCTTCCCCGGCGGCCGGGGCGGCGGGCGAGGACTCCGGCCGCCGCCCTTTCACAGCTGTCTGACGATTCACAGCTGTCTGACGACGAGCTGCACCATCGCGGCAAGACCGACGATCACGATGACGGCCCGAAGCGCGGTGGGCGAGAGCCTGCGTCCGACCTTGGCGCCGAGCAGCCCTCCCGCGACGGAGCCGACGGCCAGCAGCGCGACGACGATCCAGTTCACGGGCGCCACGAAGGCGTAGACGGTGCCTGCCACGACGTTGACCACGGCCGACAGCACGTTCTTCACGGCGTTGAGCCGCTGGAGCGTCTCGTTGAGCAGCATGCCCATCACAGCCATCAACATGACGCCCTGGGCTGCGGTGAAGTAGCCGCCGTACACGCCGATCAGGAAGATCAGGCCGAGCACGAGCCATCCGCCGTAGGCTGCCTCCGCCGCACCCGACTGCTCGCGCTCCTCACGCCTGCGGAGGACCCAGCTCGACACCTTCGGCTGCACGATGACGAGCACCACGGCGAGACCGACGAGCGCGGGCACCACGGTCTCGAAGGCATCGGCCGGCAACGACAGCAGCAGGACAGCCCCGCAGAGCGCGCCGATCAGTGACGCGGGTGTGAAGCGCAGCAGCCGCGTCCGCTGTCCGCGCAACTCGTGCCGGTAGCCGACGGCACCGCTGATGCTGCCCGGGGCGAGCCCGATCGCGTTCGACGTCGTGGCCGTCACCGGCGGGTAGCCGAGCGCCACCAGTACGGGGAACGTCACGAGCGTTCCCGAGCCGACAACCGCATTGATCATTCCCGCCCACACACCGGCCACGGTGATCACGACGGCATGCCACCAGATCATGCTGCACCCACGCGGGCAGACGATAGGCAACCCGGAGGGAAAAGGCTCTTCCAGGCATGGAAAGCGTGGGCGGAGTCACCGCACAGGTCGGCGTTGTGGATCTCCAACCACGTTTCACCTCACCCCCATTCGGGTAGTCACCGGCCAGTCGGTCGGCCCCGTCGGCCGGGCAGTCGTGGGCACCGAGGAGGCACGAGTGAAGACCACGAGGTTGCGCGAGCTGATCACGGCCGATGGCCCGTTCGCCTCGGTCTACTTCGACGACACCCACAACACCGAAGACGCGGCCAAACAGCGTGAGCTGATCTGGCGGGAGCTGCGCGACGACCTCGCGGAGCAGGGCGCGGGTGAGCGGTTGCTCGACGCGATGGAGGGCGCCGTCTTCGGCAGCGCTCCGCCCGTGGGCCCCGGTGGGCGCGCGGTCGTGGCCGCCGAGGGGAAGGTCCTCCTCGAACAGCAGCTCACCGAACCTCCCGCCCGCCCCGTGGCCAGGGTCTCGGAGCTGCCGTACCTGCTTCCCCTCGCCGAACACGGTGAGCACCCTCCCCCGCACGTGGTCGTGGTCGTGGACCACGTGGGGGCCGACGTCACAGCCGTTGACGAGCACGGCACCGTCGTCGATGCGCGTACGGTGGAGGGGGACGACACCCAGGTCCACAAGGTGCCGGGCGGTGCATGGGCGCACCGCAACATCCAGGCGCACGTCGAGGAAGTCATCAGGCGCAACATCGAGAAAGCCGCCGAGCACGTCGGGTCGATCGCCCGCCGCATCGGCGCCACGCTCGTCGTCATCGCGGGTCAGGCGCCTGCTCGCAAGGCGCTCCTCGATGCGCTGCCGCCCACGGTGCGGCATCATGCCGAGGAGGTCGGGCCCGGCGCGCGCAGGGAGAGCGTTGGTCACCACGAACTCGAATCACGTATCGACGACCTTGTCGCCGAGGCCACTCGCCGACGCAGGGACGAGGTGACCGAGCGGTTCGAGTCGGCCTACTCCATGCCGCAGGGACTGGCAGTGCAGGGCTTGGAGGCCGTCACCTCGGCGCTGCGGGAACGCAACGTCGAGACCCTTCTCGTCGGCGACCCAGGGGACGCGGAGGTCCTCACAGGCCCCGATCCCTCACTCGTCGCCGTGCAGGAGGAAGAGCTCAGGCAGGAACACGGGGTCGCCGAGGTCGGGCGGGCACGCGCCGACGAGGCCCTCGTGGTGGCGGCGGCGACCGTCAGCGCCGACGTGGTGTCGGTTGGCGGCAGCGCGACACTCGCCGACGGATTCGGCGCCATCCTGCGACACGACTAGACACACGGCACACGGCACACGGCACACGGCACACGGCACACGGAAGAAGAAGCAGGAATGACTACGACGATCGCTAATGTGAGCGGGGAACTTTGAACGGTCGGCAGAACACCGAGGTGACAGTGACCGAGACCAAGCCGCCGACGAGCAGCATCGGCGCGCAGGACGACATCGAACTCCGGCTCGGCGCGAGCCTGGTGCACCTACCCATCATCCGGTCGGTCGCCGCGAGCATCGCGATGCGAGTGGATTTCGACCTGGATTCCATCGCCGATCTGCGGCTCGCGGTTGACGAGGCGTGCTCGACGCTCATCACCCGCGCCGTCCCGGGCAGCACGATGGTCTGCCGCTTCACGATCGACGAGAACCAATTGCTGTTCCGGGGCGCCGTCACCTCGGGCGAGGCGGAAGCCCCCAGCACCACGTCGTTCGGCTGGAAGGTGCTCACCACGCTGGCGGACTCGGCCTCGGCTTGGGCGGAGGAGAACACCGAGGACGGGCAGGGGACCTGGATCCACATCGAGCTCGCGAAACGGAAGCCGGCTTTTACGTGACCGAATCGACCACACAAGGATCGCGGGCCGCGTCGGACGACTACCAGCACCTGACGCCGCTCTTCAAGGAGTTCGCCTCCCTCCCCGAGGACGACCCTCGCCGAGGTGAGCTGCGGGACAAGCTGGTGACGGGACACCTCCCGCTCGCCGAGCACATCGCGCAACGGTTCTCCGGCAGAGGTGTCGCGAAGGAAGACCTCGTGCAGGTGGCGCGGGTAGGTCTGATCAACGCGGTTGACCGCTTCGACCCCGCGCGCGGGTCGGATTTCCTCTCGTTCGCCGTTCCCACGGTGATGGGAGAGGTGCGAAGGCACTTCAGGGACACCGGGTGGGTCATCCGGGTGCCCCGGCGGCTGAAGGAACTGCACCTCTCGATCAACAACGCCAGCACCCAGCTCTCCCAGCGGCTCGGGAGGGCACCTACTCCCAGTGAGATCGCCGAGCACCTCGGGCTCACCCCCGAAGAGGTCTACGAGGGGCTCGAGGCCGGCAACGCCTACCACTCGATGTCGCTGGACGAGGTCCTCTCCGCGGACACCGAGAACCTCGCGCTCGGCGACACGCTCGGCGAGGAAGACGCGGCTCTCGCTGGCGTCGAGAACCACGAAACCCTCCAGCCGCTGGTCAGGCAGCTTCCCGAGCGGGAACGGACCATCCTGGCGTTGCGGTTCGTGCACAACATGACCCAGACCCAGATCGCGGAACGGGTCGGGATCTCGCAGATGCACGTCTCCCGGCTCCTCGCCCGCACGCTGAAGAAGCTGCGCGAGGGACTCGTCGAAGAGGACAACATCGGTTGAGCGACGGTTGAGCGATCCGGGCGGTCAGGTGGTCCCTGGCCGCGCCGGTTCGGCTTCCGCTGCTGACCCACCCGAACGGCGTAGCCGGGGGTTTCGGCGCGCCGTCACCCGCCCGAGTTGTCACATATCGTGACACGCTCTCTTCTTGATGCACTGAACGGCGAATTTCCACGACAGGCCGCTGTCTCTCGACGGGCGGTGGGTGTACCCCGGTGGGGGCGCACTCGCGGTTCATCCGCACAACACCGGAGGGGTGCCGTGTTTTCGCAGTTCACAAGCGGGTATGTTCGCGTGCATGGCGGACCGGGACGCGCGTGGCGACATGCCCGCGACACCCAGCCCACGGCAGTCGGCAGAAACTCGTGGGTTGACCGAGTCACGGCCACAGCAGTCACTGTACGTAGTCGAGCGCCAGGAGGGTGGCCCTCACTACGAACTCCGGTTGCGGCTCGGCGACGTGACGTCGTGCTGGGTGATTCCCGAACCTCCTTCGCCCGCTCCCGGCGGCAAGCTGCTCGCCATCCGCATCCCGGACTCCAAGGCACGCCGGGGCGAGGAGTCCCAGGTCTGGGACACGGGCACGGTGGGCAATCTCGGTGACCGCCCGTGGGAACCCGCGCTCGCCGAGGGACGGCTCTCGCTCCACCTGCGCGGCGGACGGCTCGACGGGGTGTTCGTCCTGGTCCGCGCCCACCGCAGCCCCGACCACGAACAGTGGCTGCTCGTCACGAAAGCGACCGGTGGCGACCGCGTTCCGGGGCCACGTTCGGCGGCCACGGTCGCCGACGAGCCGTGGACCGTGGCCTGAGGTGGGTGGCAGGAGGAGCTGTGGCACGAGCGATCTGGAGCGGAGCCCTCAACTTCGGCCTTGTGACGGTGCCCGTCGAGCTGTACAGCGCCACCCAGGACCACACGATCCACTTCAGGCAGTTCCAGCGCGGAACGTCCGACCGCATCCGGTACCGCAGGGTCAACGAGCGCACGGGTGAGGAAGTGCCGTACGACGAGATCGTCAAGGGCTACGACCTCGGCGGCGACGAGTACGTGATCATCGAACCCGAGGAACTGGACGAGATCGCGCCAGGCCGCTCGAGGACCATCGACATCGACGCCTTCGTGGACCTCGAGGAGATCGATCCGATCTACTTCCAGAAGACCTACTGGCTCGCTCCCGCCAAGGAGGAGTTCGGCAGGGCCTACTCACTGCTCATCGAGGCCATGGCGAAGACCAACAGGGCGGGGCTGGCCAGGTTCGTGATGCGCGGCAAGGAATACATCGCGGCGGTGCGGGCGGGCGACGGCGTCCTGGTGCTCAACACGCTGCTGTTCCCCGAGGACATCAGGGAACCGAGGAAGGAGATCTCCAAACTCCCCGAGGTCGGCCAGGCCAGGGAGAAGGAGGTCGATATGGCCGTCAGCCTCATCGAGTCGATGGCGGAGGACTGGCAGCCCGACGAGTACCGCGACACCTACACGGAGCGGGTCATGCAGCTCATCGAGGACAAGCGGGCAGGCCGCACCGTCACTCCCGCCGAGGAGCCGCGCGAGGCCACGAAGGTGGTTGACCTGTTCGAAGCACTCTCCCGCAGCGTCGAGGGCCGCAAACGCGGTGCGGAGAAACCGGGGAAACCGCGCGAGCGCGCAGGCGAAGCGGAGCGGGAGAAACCCCGCCGTGGCCGCGCCTCGGACAAGAAGGCCGAGGGCGAGGCACCGAAGTCGAAAGGCGCGGCCGGCCCCGACCTTTCGGACCTCACCAAGAGCGAACTCGACCGGATGGCCCGCGATCTCGACGTCAAGGGCCGTTCGAAGATGAACCGAGCCGAGCTGGAGAAGGCGGTCAGGGCCGCGAGCAGGAGGCAGGAGCGGCGTCGCGCCTCGTGAGGTGAGGCGAGCGATCTCGCGTCCGGACATACCGTCCCCGCACGTGGGCCCCTACGATCCTGAGGTGGCAACAGGGCGAGTCTCCACACGGGTGCGTACCGTGCTCCGTGCCAGCCTCGGGTTCGCCACGATCGGCCTGGGTACCAGCTTCTGCGGCGCGGGGCTGGTGTTGCTGCTGTTGTGGTTGCAGGGCCTTCCCGAAGGGCTCGGGCAGGGCCGCTGGATCATTCTCGTGTGCGCGATCGGCTACGTGCTGCTCGCGTTCCTCGTCGGCGCGGTGTGGGCCGCTTACCTCCAGCGGCGAACCGTGGTGTGGTTTCTCGCCGGACGCGGCCCGACCCCTCAGGAGGCGACGAGGGCCCTGCGCATCCCCGTTGACCTCGCCGTGGTCAGCGGCACCCTGTGGGCGGGCGGTGCTGTGTTCTTCGGCGTGCTCACCGCGGTGTTCGGCACCTGGATCGATGCGCTTGCCGTGGTTCTGACGATCGTGCTCGGCGGTCTGGCGACAGTCGGCCTGACCTACCTCGCGGCCGAACGGGTCGCCCGGCCGCTGCTGTCGGCATCACTCACCGTGGCCGGTCCGCGCGGCCCGACCACCGTGCTCACCCGGCTTGTGGTGACCTGGGGGCTGTCCAGCGGCGTCCCACTCGTCGGCGTGCTGTTTCTCGTGCTGCCGCCCAACATCGGCGACACCGATCCCACGTCGAGTCTTCTGGTGCTTTCGCTGATCGGGTTGGTGCTCGGCGCGCTGGCGACGGCGTTGTTCGCGCGAGCGGTGGCCGCGCCGCTCCAGCGGTTGAGGGCGGTGCTCGACGACATTCGCGCAGGCCGCCGTGACGTCGCCGTACCCATCGACGACGCAGGCGAGATCGGCATGCTCCAGACCTCGGTCAACGACCTCGCCACCGGGCTGCGGGAGCAGGAGCGGTTGCGCGACCTCTTCGGGCGCCACGTCGGCGACGACGTCGTCCGGCACGCGCTCGAACACGGCGTCTCGCTGTCCGGCGACATGCGCGAGGTGTGCGCGCTGTTCGTGGACGTGGCCGACTCGACCGCGCTGGCCTCCGAGCTGCCACCGGACGAGGTGGTGCGCAGGCTCAACCGGTTGTTCGAAGTGGTCGTCGCCGCCACCAACAGCAACGGCGGGCTTGTCAACAAGTTCCAGGGCGACGCCGCGCTCTGCGTGTTCGGCGCGCCTGCCCGCCACGCCGATCCCGCGACGTCGGCCCTGCGCACCGCCAGAGCCATCCGCGACGCCGTCCGCGAGCGCGGCGAGCTGGATCTCGGCATCGGGGTAGCCACCGGGCAGGTCTTCGCAGGCCAGCTCGGTTCACGGAGCAGGCTGGAATACACCGTGATCGGCGACGCCGTGAACGAAGCCGCCCGGCTCACCGAGCACGCCAAAGGTGTCCCTGGCAGGGTGCTCGCGAGCGGGCTCACCATCGAGGCGGCCGTGCGATCCGAACGGGACCACTGGACGGAGCACGCGGACATCCACCTGCGTGGCAGGCCCGCACCAACGACGTCCTGGACCGCCTGAAAGCCCCGCTTCGCCCGTCCGGCGCCCGGACTGCGCGCGGTGGTCCCTGACACCGCCTACAGCGGCGCACACTCCAGCTCGGGCCAGCGAAGCACCGTCGAACCCCACGTCAAACCCGCACCGAACGCGGTCACCAGGACGCGGTCGCCGCCGCGCAGCGTTCCATCGACAGCACCGTCCACCATGGCGAGCGGGATCGACGCGGCGCTCGTGTTGCCCGTGTGCCCGATGTTGACGACGAGGCTGTCGGCGGGAAGCCCGAGCTTCTTGGCCGTTGCCGTGAGAATGCGGATGTTGGCCTGGTGCCCGACGAACCGATCGACGTCCGAGGTCGTCCACCCCGCACGCTGGAGCACGGCCTCCGACGAGGCCGCCATCCTGGCCGTCGCGTGCCGGAACACGGTCGGCCCCTGCATCTTCAGGAAGTAGTCGCCCGGATTGTCCGACGTCTTCTGGCGCGACCCACCTGCGGGCACGATGAGCAGGTCGGCGAGCTCACCCTCGCTGTGCAGGTCGAAGGGGCCGACCGCGCCGAGTTCGTCCCGATCGCCCTCGCGGAGCACCACGGCGCCCGCGCCGTCGCCGAAGATAGGAACGGTGGTGCGGTCTTCGGGATCGAGCAGTGTCGTGAAAGCGTCGGCACCGACGAGCAGTATTCGCTTGGCCATACCGCCGGCGATGAACCCGCACGCCGTCGCCAGCGCATAGACGAAGCCGCTGCACACCGCGTTGACATCGAACGCGGCGGCGCCGGAAAGTCCGAGCCTGGCCGCGACCTGCGGGGCGCTCGCAGGGCACACGTGGTCGGGCGTGCTCGTCGCGAGGACGACGGCGTCGATCTCCTCGCCGTACCGGCCTGCGGAGTCCAGCGCCCTCCTGCCGGCTTCCACAGCCATGTCAACCGTGGACGTCCCGGGTGTGACGACGTGGCGAGCGGCGATTCCCGTCCTGGTGCGAATCCACGAGTCCGACGTGTCGAGACGTCGGCTGAGTTCGTCGTTATCGACAACACGAGGCGGCAGCCAGCCACCGAGGCCGGCCAGCACAGCCGCACCTCGCGTGTCCTGTGTGGACACCTGCATTCCTCCACGGGCCGCGACGGGAACAACGAGGGGTGAAACGGCCCGTCTCAACTTCTATGGGCTACCAAAGGGTAAGAGATTTACATGTGATTGTTGTCTCAGCGACCAGCTCCAGTTGGGTGATTGCGGAACGAAACTTACCTAATTAGGGGATAGAACTTCGGACATGACCGTCCTCGGCACCCGCGCCCTCAACCGCGCCCTGCTCGCCCGCCAGTTCCTGCTCGAACGGGCGGAGATACCCGCACTCGACGCGGTGCGGCACCTCGTCGGCATGCAGGCACAGGCTCCGTTCTCGCCGTACTACGGCCTGTGGACCCGGCTCGCGGACTTCCGGCAAGAGGAATTGTCGAACCTGCTGCTCGACCGCGCCGTGGCGCGGCTCGTCTGCCTTCGCGGCACCGTGCACCTCGTCACGGCCGACGACGCACTCGCGCTAAGGGCCTTCACGCAACCGGTGATGGACGCCGACCTGCGGGGCAACACGACCCACACCCCGAGACTCGCCGGGGTGGACCTCGGTGAGCTCACCGCATTGGTCGGCGACGTGCTCGCCGAAGGTCCGCTCGACTACCGGAGACTCGGCCGAAGGCTCGCGCAGCGGTGGCCCGGCGTCGAACCGGCCAGCCTGGTGTTCGCGGCGCGGAACACCCAGCCGCTCGTCCAGGTTCCGCCGAGGGCGGTGTGGGGCCGCAGCGGACTTCCCACCTACGCCGTCGCGCACGACTACCTGGACCGCACGCCGGTCGAGCACCCGGACGTGGAGGAGATCGTCCTCCGCTACCTCGGCGCGTTCGGCCCTGCCACGGTGCGCGACCTCCAGACCTGGTGCGGGCTCACCCGGCTCGCGACAGTGATCGACCGCCTGCGGCCGGTGCTCGCGACCTTCCGCGACGAAGCGGGCCGGGAGCTGTTCGACCTGCCGGGCGCACCGCGTCCCGACCCCGACGTCCCCGCGCCCGCGCGTTTCCTCCCCGACTTCGACAACCTGCTGGTCTCCCACGCCGACCGCACCAGGATCATCAGCGATGACGACCGGCTGCGCATCCGAACCCGCAACGCGATCCAACCCGGCCTCTTCCTCGTGGACGGTTTCGCGGCAGGCCGCTGGAAATTGATCCGCGACAAGAAGCACGCCACGCTGGAGATCGAACCGTTCCGGCCACTGACCCGCGCGGACATACGCGACCTTGAGGACGAGGGCGGGCGCCTGCTGCGCTTCTCCGAAGTGGACGACGGCGACGTCGTGGTGAAGACGCGAAGCTGACGCGCAGGCGGGTGGTGGTGGTGATGCCGGCGCGTCGCTCCCGTCGTTACCGGGGTTGCCGCGGCCGTCGCTACCGGGGGCTGCCGCAGTCCCCGGCCCGCTGGCCCCCGCGCCACTGGTCCTCGTCGCTGTCGCGGCACTCCCCGTGCCACTCGTCGTCGCGCGCCCTCAGTCGCTCCGCGTCCGGCGGGCGCAGCGAGCCGACGACCGCCGTCATCGGCAACTCCACGATCTCGCCGGGGACATCCGGCTCGCTTGGGATCTCGACCGAAACGGGCACCTCGTCCCGTCCCTCCTCCTTGCCTGGAGCCGGTGGGACGACCGAAGGCACCACGGTTCGCAGGGTCGGTTCCACGGACGTGACCACGGAGCTCGTTTCGGGCACCCCGGACGCGGACGGCGGAGTACGCAGGGGCACACCCTGTTCGCCTTCGCGCGGCGCGGGCTCCGCCTGCCGGGGGTTCGGCGCGGCAGGGATGTGCCCTGCCGCAGGGGAGTCGTCAGCGGAACCTCGCGCGACCTCGACCGGATTGCCTTCCCGCTCCTGGGTACCCGTCACGGCGGCCGCCACCATCAGCCCGACCGCCACCATCGCGGCGAACTGGGACCGGAAGGGCCGGAACTGGAAGGCGTCCGGTGGAACGTCGCCGCTGTCATCCGCCAAGCCGTCGTCGAACGTGAGCGGCGCGCTCGCGGAAACGATCCCCGTGCGGTCGAGTACTCCGGCATCGTGCGGCGTGCGGCGCAGGACGTCGGGGGCCATCAGCGTCGTCCCTCCATCAACGGTCCCTCAGCGCGATCACCCACAGCAAGATCGATCTCACTGGTGTCTACCGCGCCGGGCGGTGTCGTGTCATCAGCCGAGCACCGTCTCGCTCCAAGACGACTCGATCGTGTGACACTCTCGGTACATTCGGCCTACCGGCGAACCCCCGCTCGGCCCACAAAGGGCACCCGCCCCCACAGCCTCGGACCAGTTTGCTCTACTGTCCGTCTCGATCATCAAGATTCGCCCGAATGGCGCATCACTTTGGTGGCAGATGGACGTCTTCTTCAAGGGAAGGACCGCACGCGCCACGCGGGCGGCACGGATGGACGGGAGCGTGCCGTGGACAACAACGCTGACAACAACGCCGTACATCAAACCCAGTTCGTGTATCTCAGCGGATGCGAGACAGCCGTGTTGTCCAGGCTGACCTACGCGCCGAGCGCGCCGTTCACCGTCGCGCTCGCCTTCAGGGTGGAGCCCGGCGAGTGGGTCGAGTGGGAGTTCGCCCGCGACCTGCTCATCACCGGCCTCCACGCGCCAGCGGGAATCGGCGACATCCGCATCCGGCCCGACCTTTCGCCGTCCGACGTCGATCTGCTCGTCATCGAGCTGGAGTCGCCGGACGGCTACGCGGCCGTGGAGATCGCGAGGAGCGACGTGACGTCCTTCCTCGACGCCACGCTGTCGCGGGTACCGCTCGGGTACGAGTCGAGGTGGATGGACATCGACGCGGTGATCACCAACCTGACCACCGCGCGTCCCTGAACGACGAGCCCTTAGCCGCAGGCGCCCTTGGCCTTGAGCACCCTGGTGAGTGCCTCGGTGACCCGCTCCTGCGGCAACTCACCGTCGTTCATGGCTGCCTCGAGCCGGTCGAGCACGGGGCCGACGTCGCCGCCGTCCGACCACAGCGGCTGGTCAGCACCCGCCTTCAATGCGAGTAGCACCGCCTCGTCGAGGGTGTAGGTGTCCGAGATGGCCTTCATCGCCCCCAGGTCGTCGGTGAGCACCGCGCCTTCGTAGCCGTAGTCCTCCCGCAGCAGGCGATACGCCGAGGGAGACAGCGAGGCCGGCTGACCCTCGGTGAGGCCGGGAACGTCGAGGTGACCCACCATGACCTCGGTGTCGTCCGGGTAGACACCGAGGTCGTCGTAGGGAACGAGGTCGGACTCGCGGAGGTCGTCCAGCGGCGGCGTCCGCACCAGCCCCTGATGGGAGTCACCGCTGGCCCGGCCGTGCCCGGGGAAGTGTTTGATCACGGGATGGACGCCGGATTCCGAAAGGCCGTGGGCGAACGCGGCGGCGTACTCGGTGGCGACCTGCGGGTCGGCGCTGTACGAACGGTCGCCGATCACCCCGCCTGCGGGGCCGTCGGTGAGGTCAACCACCGGCGCGTAGTCCACCGTGACGCCCAGTTCCCGCAACTGCCTGCCGCGTTCGGCGGCGAGTTCCCGCACTTGATCCGGTGTCATCATGGCCGCCATTTCCCTGGCACTCGGGATGGACCCGACCAGGTCGTCGATGCGCTGGACGCGCCCGCCCTCGTCGTCCACGGCCACGGACACGGGGAGGTCGGCCGCCTCCTGGATCTGTTCCAATGCGCCTCCCGTGAACAGGGCGGTGTCGTTGCCGCCGATGAAGATCCCGCCGACCTGGTCGTCGCGGACGACAGCGACGGCGGCGGCCGGATCGCTCGGGTCCACGCCCACGACGAGGAGTTGCGCCGCGCGTTGCCGGGGCGAAAGTCGCTCGATCACCCCCGCGCATTCCCCGCCCGGCTGCGTGGCCGAGGGTGACGGCTCGGGCGAGCCCTGTGCCGTGCCCGTCTGCCTCGGAGTGGCGGTGTCACGCGTGTTGCCCGCGTTGTCGCCGCCCTCCTGGTCGCCGCCGCACGCCGCCGCGGCCATAGCGGCGACACACATCGCCGCGAGCACCGTTCGCTTCATCACCCCGTCACGCTATCGCCGTCCTCCCCCGCTCGCTCATCGCCCGGCAGGACCGCTGTCCGCCCGTACCGGCGCACGCACTGAACGGTTCCATCCATGCGTTCGACCGTGACCACGGTCGGCCCCTCGCCGCCTGACCCGCGCGCGAGTCGCGCCGCCTCGCGGACGGCGTCCCGCTTGCGGCAGAACCGCGACAGCACGATCCCTTCCCTGCTCACCAACCAGGTCAGCGAGTCGGGCGAGAACCGGAAGACCACGGAGTAGGACGTGCACACGAGCGAACCCCCTCGACTGTTGCAGTTGAGGAATACGCTATCGCCAGAGCAACGCTGTGGCACGTGTGACACACCCCTGTGATAGTGAAAGGGGACGCACGGACAGCAGTGGGCGTGGAGGGCGACGACATGGAAGGCCGGATGGACGCGAGGCGTCTCTACGAGGCGCTCGACGCGGGTCGGCGGGCACGCGACCTCTCGTGGAGGCAGCTCGCCGAACAGGCCGGGGTGAGCCCCTCGCTGCTCAGCAGGATGGGCAACGGCCAGCGGCCTGACCTGGACGGCTTCATCGCCCTCGTGCAGTGGCTCGGAGCGCCTGCCGAGGAGTTCATGGTGTGGCCGGACGGCACCGCGCGGTCAGACAGGCAGCCCTCGCTGGAGACGCAGCTCGCGCTGCTGCTGCGCGCGAGGGACGACCTGAGTGAGGCCGACAGGAACTACCTTCTCGACATCGTGAACGCCACAATGCGGCACATCAAGGCGGACCGAAGGGACAGGTGACGTGGCGCTGCGGCACGGCTTCAAGGCGGAAGCACGGCGGCTCGCCGCCGAGGTGCGCGAGGAGCTCGGCATCCGCACCTTCCAGCCCCTCGACCCGTACGCGCTCGCCCGCCTCTACGGCGTCGAGGTGTTCACCCTCGACGAACCCTGGCTGCCCGCCCGCGCCGCCGCCCACTTCACCGGCCCGGCAGCCGAGTCGTTCTCCGGTGCCCTGATCCGCATCGGCACAGGGTGCGTGATCGTCGAGAACCATGCGCACGAGCGGAACCGGCGGCGCTCGACCGTGGCGCACGAGATGGCCCACGTGATCTTGGAGCACGAGTTCGGTGTGCTGGTCACCAACGGGAGGGCGTGCCGATCCGGCATCGGCACCGCGCACGCCTGCGTGGAGCAGGAGGCCGCGGAGTTGTCGGGCGAGCTGCTGCTCCCGTCCGATGCCGCGCGCACGGCTGCGTTCAGGGGCTGGACCGACGCGAGCGTCGCGCGCTACTTCCGGATCAGCGAGCGAATGGCCAGGTGGCGCATGAACGTCACAGGGGCTCGCCGCATCGCCCTTCGCTCGCGGGAGCGCGGTCCGCAGCCCGTGGCCGCAAGAGCCTGAGGCGGCCGGGAAGTGCGGCAGCCAGGGCGGCCCGCTGGGTTCGGGCCGGATTCAGCCGGATTCAGCCGACGACCTGGCCGGTCGGCCGGGAGACCGACCACGCCAGAGCGTGCGAAGGCCGAGCCTGTGTAGCAACGACGATTGGGCGGTTCGCGAGCGGCTTGAAGCAACGCGCTCGTGGCCGACGGTGCGGCTCGCGACAGCCGGAACCGGGCGGCCGTCGAAGACCGCCCGGCGTGGCCCAGCATCACCGTGTCGCGCCTGCCCTGCTGCCGTGCACGGCGATCGCGTAGATCACCACGATGTCGAGTGCGATCACCACCAGCGCCCACAGCGGGTACGCCGGGATAAACGCGAGGCTCACGACCGCGCTCACCGCCGCCATGGCGATACCCGTGACACGAGCCCACATCTGTCCCGTGAGCAGGCCGAGCCCCGCGGCCACGGCCACGATGCCGAGACCGAAGTGCACCCAGCCCCACGCCGCGAAATCGACGTTGAGGGCGAGACCGGACTCGGTCACGACGTAGAAATCGCTGTTGAAGATCGCGGTCAGTCCCACGATGATGTGGAACGCACCGGCAAGGACCAGCACGGTTGACGCGAACACCGTGCCGCCAGGGACCTGGCCGTACGGCTGCGTGTACTCGTCGGCCCTCTGCCGATACTCGGGCTCCGCTCCGGCACGCTGAGGCGGTACCCGTTCGGTTCCGGTCGCTTCCTGTGCCCTGGACCGCGCCTGTGACGTCTCGCTCATGCTTCCTCCCGCCGACGACACGTTTGTCCTCTCCACGGTGAGCCGGACGATGCGGGTCGCACATCATGCACAGCGGATGAACTTCGGGGCCACCTACTCGCCGAGGTGGGTCTTTGGTCCGTGGTGGCCGGAAGCCCCGCGTCGTTACGTTCGGTTGGACGGCCTCGGCAAGCACCTGCCCTGCGAGGTTCCTCAGGAAAGGTCAAGGGTGAAGCCCACCACGCCACTCGACACGTTCCCCGCCGGGACGGCGGACGCGATGGCGGCGTGCCGGTTCGACGTCCCCGACCTGCCCCGCAACCACGTGCCCCGCACGCGGGCGCTGCACCTGCTCGCCGAGGCGGACCAGGTTCCGCTCGTTGTGGTGGGCGGGCCTGCGGGCACGGGGAAGACCACGCTGGTCGCGGAATGGGTGAAAGCCGAGGGGCGGGCAGGCGACGCCGCCTGGGTCACGTTCGAGGCGAGGGCGACCGACTCGCGCGGGCCCGACGTGTTCTGGGCCTGCCTTGTTCGCTGCCTGACGGAGCTCGGCGTGGCGGTCCCGGCACCGGAAAGCAGCACGCCGGGGTGGTTATCAGCTCTGGCCTCGGCGGTGACCTGCGCGGGACGGCGGCTGACGGTCGTGCTCGACAACCATCACCTCATCGCTGCGGACGTCGCCGAGGACGTCGGCCTGCTGCTGCGCCTGGCGAACGGCAGCCTCCGGCTGGTGTTCTGCGGCAGGGGAGCCCCCGCGCTGCCCCTGTACCAGTACCGGCTGGCAGGCACGGTGGTCGAACTCGGCTTCCGCGAGCTTGCCTTCGACGACCGCGAAGCGGCGGCCCTGCTGAGCGAGCCCGGTGAGCCGCCGCGCCACGCCATGGTCGGCGAGGTGAACGACTATCACGGCGGTTGGGCGGCCGGTCTCGTGCTGTCGGGCCTGCCTTCGCGTGGCGGCACCACCGGTGAGGGCACCGCGCAGGATGCGGCCGGGGACCTCGGTGACATCGACGACTACGTGCGCCGCGAAGTGCTCGATCCACTGCCCGCGCAGGCACGCCGGTTCCTGCTCGGCACCTGCGTGACCGAGCGGTTCGACGCGGAACTGGCGCTCGACCTCGCGGGTGTGGAAGCGGAGGACCTCGTGCGCCTCGCCGAGACATGGGCCTTCGCGCTTCCCGCAGGGGACGGGCACCGCTACCCCGGCGTGTTCCGCGACGCTCTGCGCAGGCAACTCGCCCACTCCGACGCCTCGTTGCGGAAGAACGTGCGGACGACAGCGGGGCGCTGGCTTCACCGCCACGGCGAGCCCGTCGAGGCACTACGGCAGTTCGCGAAGGCCGGTGCCTGGGAGGAGGCGTCGGCACTGCTGATCGAGGAGCAGCTCGTCGCACGGCTGCTTCAGGAAGGGCAGTGCGGCGAACTGCATGCGCTCTGCGCGACCCTCCCTCCCACCGAGAGCAGGGCGGGGCCGGTGGTGAAGGCCGCACTCCGGCTCACGGACGGTGACGTGGCAGGCTGCGCCGACGCGCTGACCGACGTGACGGCAGGCGTGACGGCAGGCGATCCCGCGTTGCGGAGTTGCGTGGCCGCCCTCGACGCAGTGCGGGCGCGGCTGGCTGACGACGCGGACAGCGCACTCGTCTCGGCCGAAGCGGCGTGGCGAGTGCTCGGCGAGAGCACGACGGTCCACTCCGCGCGATCGCTACCGGCGCTCGTCCACCTCGCGCGAGGAGTCGCGCTGCTGCGGCACGGGTCGTTCGACCTCGCCCGCGCCGTGTTCGAGGAACCCGCGCCACCACTCGGCACGCGTCACCTCGCCGTCGTGCACGCCGACCGCCTCGCGCATCTCGCGTTGACGGACGCGCTGGAGGGCTACCTCGCGAGAGCGGAGCAGGCGGCCACCGAGGCGCTCGCGCTGAGCGCACCGCCATCCCCGTTCGGCGCGCACGCGGCTGCGCGGGTCGCGCTCGGCCTCGTGGCGCTCGACCGCTGCGACCCGGAAGCCGCACACAGGCATGCCATGGCGGCAGGATCCGCACGGGAGCCGCTCACCCGCTACCTCGCCCAGCAGGTCATCGCGGGAGTGGAGGCGGCGGAAGGACATCCCACTGCTGCCGCGAGCCGCCTCCACGCCGTGCTCGCGCAGGCCACGGTGACCGACCCATGGGCGGCAGGCCACCTGCGTGTCGAGATCGCGCGCCTCGCCTTACTCGAAGGGAACCCCGGCCTCGCGCTCAACGAACTCGGCCCCCTCGACGGCCCCCGCTCCGGCGCCCATCCCGAAGCCGCGGCGGTGCGGGCCGCCGCCTTCACCCGGCGCGACGAGGACAGCCGCGCACAGCGCGCCCTTGCCGACGTGACCGAGAGCTACTCGCCCCTGCGTCCCCGCGTGGAGGCCCTGCTGGTCGAGGCGGAGCGACGCCTGCGTCATCACTCGCCGTCGCGCGCGGCGACCGCACTGGACGCCTCACTGCGGCTCGCCGAACCGGAACGGCTCCGGTTGCCGTTCCGGCAGGCGGAGCCCGATGTGCGCCACCTGCTCGCCAATGACTCCCTGCGCCATCGGCGCTGGCTCGGCGGTACGGGCGAGGCGAACGGGGCAGGCCCTGTGGAAGCCCTCACGGCCAGGGAACGCGAGGTGCTGGGCCACCTCACCGACCTGCTCACCACCGAGGAGATCGCCGAAGCCATGGTGGTGTCCGTCAACACCGTCCGCACGCACGTGCGTGGCATCCTCCGCAAGCTCGGGGTCAACCGGCGCTACGCCGCCGTCCGCAGGGCGAGGGAACTCGGGCTGCTCGACGAATGATCGGACACGTGCGGCCCGAACGGCGTGCCGATCACGCTCACTGCTCGCGCGGCAGCGTCCACAGGTGGACGCTCGCCCCGTCCTCCGAAACCGTGTACCACGCTCCCGGCCCGGCCGAGTGGGGCGCTCCCTGCACGGGAAACGGGTAGCCGAGCCTGCCACGCACACTCATCGTGCGTGGCTCGACGAGCCAGTGGCGCGCGTTCTTCCCTTCGAAACCGGCCACAACCGTGTCGTCGTAGGGAAACGCCGCCTCGTATTCCCAGCGTTCGCGGTCGGCGGCTCCACCGTCCGAACCGGACACGACCTGCTCGGCGCCCAGACTCCGCGATCCGCCGCCGTCCTCGGCAACCGGGTGCAGGTAGAGCGACCACTGACCGGGGTCCGTGGTCACGAAATACTCCCCCGAGGGGCTCACGTCGAGGAGGACCTCTTCGTCGAACCGGCGGATCGTCACCGTCGCACCGTCCCAGTGTCCCCACAGCACCGGCGAGTTCTCCTCCCCTCCGAGGATGGTCAGGCCCATGGACGCGGAGTCCGGATGAGGGAAGTGGATGGAGCCCGAACCCACGGTGTCCGTCGCGGCCCTGCCCAGCACCGTGCCGTTCGTGGAGTCGAGAACGAGCCACTCCTCCTCCGTCTCCTCCCGTGCTGCCGAGCGGACGTGAGCCCACAGCAACGAGCCGTCCGGGGAGAAGGCCGCCGACCCTCTGTCGGCGGAGTCGTGATCGGGGTCCTCTGCGTACTCGGAGAACGAGGAGTGAGCCTCCGTGCACACGGCGGCGGACCAGCAACCGTGCCGGATCTCCCACCGCACGGCGCCGGTCGGCTCGCCGGCGTCCACGGCCCTGAGCGCGTGGACGCCGGCGAACACGGCGAGATCTCCTCCGGGGGCGACCGCGACCGAGCCGTAGCGGCGAGGCCACGGCGCGGGGAAGCGGGTCTGCCGTCCCTCACCGTCGAGTTCACGCACCACCAGCTCGGTATCCCCGCGTTGCACCAGCACCCTGCCCCCCGGCCCGTGCAGTACCTGCGGAGCGTCCGCCGAGCCGGGTTCCAGCGGAGCCTCGACGGTGGCGAGGAGACTGGCGGTGACCTCTCGGGCGGCATCATGTGGCACCCGCGCATGTTTTCACAGGTCCGCGCCGCCCACGCATCGCGCGGTGCCGTCGCTGAACTCCCGGCTTCCCCACCGCATGCGGCAGGTCCTCGTCACACAACCGAGCCACACCCGGGGAACATCTCGACACCATCATGGAGTTTGTACTAACGTACTAATTGTACGAACGTCCAAACATCATCGCGGGAGGCATGGAATGACACCGGGAACCGCCGGAAGAGCGGGCCGCAGGGAATGGGCCGGTCTCGGCGTCCTAGCCCTGCCGACCGTGCTGCTCGGCCTTGACGTCACCCTGCTCTACCAGGCGGTGCCCGTCCTGGCCGTGGATCTGCGTCCCAGCGGAACCCAGACGCTGTGGATCATGGACGCCTACGGTCTGCTGATCGCGGGCTTCCTGATCACCATGGGATCGCTGGCGGACCGTTTCGGGCATCGCCGGATGCTGATCGTCGGAACCCTGGCCTTCGGCGCGATGTCCGTCGTCGCGGCGTTCTCGGTCAACGCGGGCATGCTCATCGCCGCGAGAGCCGCGCTCGGCATCGCGGGCGCGACCCTGATGCCGTCCACACTCGCGCTGGTGCGAACCATGTTCACCGATCCACGCCAGCGAGGAGTGGCGATCGGAATCTGGGCGACGATGTTCGCGCTGGGCATGGCGGCAGGGCCCGTCGTGGGAGGAGCGCTCCTCGAACACTTCTGGTGGGGCTCGGCCTTCCTCGTCGCGCTCCCCGTCGTCGGAGTCGTGGTCCTGCTCGCCCCGATCCTGCTGCCGGAGCACCGCACGCCTCACGAGGGCCGCATCGACCTGGTCAGCGTGGCGCTCTCCCTCGGCGCGATGCTTCCGCTGGTCTACACGGTGAAGCACCTGGCGGCCGACGGTGTTCAGCCGCTGACACTGGCGCTTCTCGCGGGCGGCCTGCTCTGCGCCGTCCTGTTCACGAGGCGGCAACGGAAACTCGCCGAGCCGCTGCTCGATCTCGGCCTGCTCAGGAACAGGGCGCTGGCCTCGGCACTCACCGTGCTGCTGCTCGGGCTCGTCACCGTCGGCGGCGTGATGTACGTGGTGACGCAGTACCTCCAGCTCGTTGACGGGCTGAGCCCCTTCGCGGCAGGAGCCTGGCTCGGCCCACCGGCCCTGATGATGTTCGTGGCCGCGATCGTCGCGCCACTGGTCGCGCGCCGCTTCGCTCCCGGCCACGTCGTCGCGGGGGCACTTGGCCTTTCCGCGATCGGCCACATCCTGCTGACCCAGGTGGACGGCCCCGGCCGGACGTTGCTCGCCGTGTCCGGTTTCGGGCTCGTCTACCTCGGGCTCGGTGCCATCGCCGCGCTCGGCACCGACCTCGTGGTCGGCGCGGCGCCACAGGGCAAGGCGGGATCGGCCGCCGCGCTGTCGGAGACCGTCCAGGAACTCGGTATCGCCGTTGGGGTCGCCTTCCTCGGCACGCTCACCACGGCCGTCTACCGAGGCCAGGTCGCCGACCACCTGCCCGCGGACCTGCCGAACGCGGCCGAGGCGGCCGTCCGGGAAAGCCTCGCCGAGGCCACCGCGATCTCGCTTCCCGAACAACTGCTGGCTCAGGCGAAACTCGCGTTCACGTCCGGGCTCAACGCGACCGCTGTCGTCGCCTGCGTCATCACCGTGGCCGTGGCCGTCCTCGCGGCCACCACGCTCCGTCACTCCCCCGCAGAGGAACCCGACAACGCGGACGCACCGCTCGACGCGAGGCACGGATAGAGCCGGTCGGCCGCGGACCGACGGATATGGTGTTGGCGTGGGTCAGCAGGCGGCGAAGCGGGAGAGTCCCCCGGGCACCGATGGCAGGCGTGCCCGGGGCGAGCGGCGCAAGGCCGAGATCATCGACGCCACGCTGCGGGTCGTCGAGCGTGACGGCGCGGACGGCGTGACCCACCGCAGTGTCGCCCGCGAAGCCGATGTCCCCCCCGGCCTGCTCACGTATTACTTCGCCAGCCTCGAAGAACTACTCGTCGCGGCGCTGTCCGCCGTGGCCGACGAGTACGTGGCACAGCTGGAAGAGATCGCCGCGAGCGCCGACCCGCTGACCGGGTTCGCCGAACTCATCGCCAGCACGGGCACCACAGGCCGCTGCCGCGCCGTCGCGGAACGCGAACTGTCCACATTGGCCGCCCGCCGTCCCGCGCTGCGGCCGAAGGCCCGCTACTGGCGGGAGGCGGTCAACGATATCGGCCTGCGGTACACGTCCGACCCGATGCACGTCGAGGCGCTGGTCGCCGCGGCGGACGGGCTCTGCGCGGCGATCCTGCTGGAATACGCCGATCCGGACCCGGAGCACATCAGGGCCGTGCTGGCCCGCGCGCTCGGTGTATCGCCCGCCGACGACTGACGCGCGCGACCGGCGCGGTAACACCCGCTCCCGCGTTTCCTCCGGCAGCCGCTCACCGGGCCCGCGCCGATTCTCATGCGGTGGTCTCGCCGATCGGCAGCAGTCTCGAAGCCCTGATGAGCTGGTTACCTGACGACTTCGTCCAGCCCTTCCAGCAGCCCCGCTATCTGGGTCGCGACATCTCCTGGGACCACTGACTCACGCTGCCGCGCACCTCGTGACACTTCCGGCGCGGCAACAGAAACGACGCCGGGAGCCTCATGCGGGCCACCCGGCGTCGTCGCTGGTCAACACTGGCGGAAGCGGAGGGATTTGAACCCCCGGACGGTTGCCCGTCGCTCGCTTTCAAGGCGAGTGCATTCGGCCGCTCTGCCACGCTTCCCTGTGGGCCCTAGCTTAACGTCTCAGTCCGCCAGCTCCGACAGGTGTGTGAGGATGCGCGAGAACGCGCGGCCCATGATCTGCTGCTCCTGCTCGGTCAGCAGGTCCACGAAGTGGGCGCGAACGCCTTCGACGTGAATCGGCGCGGAGCGGCGCAGCAACGCCGCGCCCTGCTCGGTCAACTCCGCGGCCACCCCTCTCCTGTCGCCGGCGAGAGGCACCCTCTTGACGTAGCCCGCGGCCTCCATGCGCGCGACCTGGTGGGACAGCCTGCTCTTCGTCGATCCGAGCATCGTGGCGAGTTCGCTCATGCGCATCGCGCCACCCTCGGCTGCGGACAGACACACCAGGACCTCGTAGTCGATCAGCGAAACGTCCTGCCGCTCGGCGAGTTCCCTGTGCAGCCGCTGCCGCAGCATCAACGTCGAAACGATGTAGGACCGCCAGACGAGCATTTCCGCGTCGGTCAGCCAGCGCACCTCGCCGGACTCGTCACTCATGAACACGCAGAGTAGACACTCCGGATCACACCGTCAGCACGGCGTCCCCGGCGCGAACTCGCAGAAAAACGTCGAGTTACACCGGTGTGAACACGCCTTGAACCGGGAATGCCGGAGGGCACGCGGGCCGCATCCGGGTGACGGGGCTTTCCGCCCGGAGCCCCGGCTCGATGCGCCCCCGGGAAAGGTCAGGTGATGTGGTGACGAACGATTCCACGCGGTTGACCGCCCCGCCACGCGGCGGGAACTGTATCCCCACGACCGAGGTGGCTCGATCCGGCCGGTCGTGAAGAAGGGCAGTCCGGGGCGCGAGAAGTGCTCGTCTTCGCGCTGACGACATCTCAACCGGTTCCGCCTCCGGCTCCGGGTGGATGTCGGCCCCTCGCGGTTCAACCGCATCCGCACGAAACCTCGGTAAGCAGCCCGGGTGCGGGCGGCACACGACGCGCAACGGCGTCAACGTGCCTTCCCGCACCCGGGTCTACGTTCGCGACGATCAGGCGGTCACCCTGTCACCGTGCTTCGAGGAAGCGGACAGCGCCGAGTGGCCCTTGCGGTGCTTCGCGACCTCGGCCTTGTCCTTCGGGCTCGCCGGGGCGACCCCGTTGACGTCCTCGGTGCTCAGCGCGTACTTGCCGGTCACGTACGCCATCGCGTCCGCGTTGCGGTCGAGTGCGAGGCGGTCCACGTTGCCGAGGTCGTCACACGTCTGGTGGTAGCAGGAGTCGTACGCTTCACCGGCCGTTCCGCCCCACTGCGCGGCCTCCTCCTCGGTCTTGATCCCCTCGGCGCCGGTGAAAAGGCCACCGGCCGGGATGCCGACGGCGATGAACTCGCCGTAGTCGGAACGGCCGTCGAAGTCCTTCTCGCCGGTCGGGATGCCGATGCTGCCCTCGAAGTAGTCCGTGAAGGCCTGCTCGATCTGGGCCGAACCGTAGGGGCCGGGGCCTGCACCCTCACCTGCGGAGTCGTCACCGTCGTAGACGAAGTAGCCCGCATTCGGCGAGCCGATCATGTCGAAGTTGAGGTACAGCGCGATGTCGAGCTGCTGCTCGAAGCTCAGCGAGTTGACGTAGTGGGTCGAGCCGACGAGGCCGAACTCCTCGGCACCCCACCACGCGAACCGCACCGCGTTGCTGACTTTCGGCTTCGAGCCCATCGACAGCGCCGTCTCCAGCAACGCCACCGAACCGGTGCCGTTGTCGTTGATGCCGGGGCCTTCCGTGGCACTGTCGAGGTGCGCACCCGCCATCACGACGTTGTCCTTGCGGCCGGTCCGCGTCTCGGCGATCACGTTGTAGGTGGTGCGCTCCTCCATCAGCGCACGCAGTTCGAGAGTGATCTCCTGGCCGTCCATCGCGGCCAGTGCCTCGCCGTCGGCGCGCGTGATGCCGCCTGCGGGGACGTAGTTCTCGTTCACCTCACCGAGCGTGCCGTTCACAGGCCCATCGGCGTTGTTGTAGACGAGGACGGCGACAGCCCCGGCTTCTCCTGCCGCGAGGCTCTTCTCCGCGAACGCGCACGCGCCGCGCTGCACCAGCGCGATCTTGCCGGTCACGTCGCCGTAGTCGGCTGCCTCGCAGCCCGGGGTCTCGTCAGGAGTGATCGCCGCGAGTGGCGCCGTGACGCCACCCTCCTCAGTGGACGGGCTGTAGCTCATGATGGTCACGGGGATCTCGGTCCCACCGGCAACGAGCTTCTCGGCCAGCGTCTCCGAGTAGACGAACGGGAACTCCTGGCGGGTAACGTCGAAGCCCGCCTTCTCCAGCTTGGTCGCGACGTATTCGGCCGAGGCGTTGTAGCCTTCCGTGCTCGCAGCCCTGTTCCCGTCGTGCGTGTCGGCGATCCGCTGCAACGCGACGAGGTGGCGGTCCATCTTCCTGATATCGACCTGCTTGGTCAGCCGGTCGGGCAGGTTGGGGTTGGCCACCGGATCGGCGACAGCCGTTCCCGCACCGGCCAGCGCGAGGCTCGCGCACGCCGCGACAGCAACAGCCGGTGTCAACCTTTTTCGCAGAGATGACATGTGCAATTCCCCTTCGTCACAGGTGCCGGGTCACTTTTGTTCGTTTTGACCGGGAAATCAAGCATCGTTAGTAGGACGTGTTGGTCCGGCCCTCGTACGTTGACATACAGTCGGCGCATGCGCGCGATCATGCTCCACGAACCGGGCGATCCAGACAATCTGGAGTGGACCGAGGTCGATGACCCCAGCGCTGGCCCCGGTGAGGTCGTCATCGATATCGCGGCGAGCGCCGTGAACAGGGCGGATCTGTTGCAGCGGCAGGGCAAGTACCCGCCGCCTCCCGGCGCGAGCGACATCCTCGGTCTCGAATGTTCGGGCACTGTCGCCGAGGTGGGTGACGGCGTGGAGGGCTGGCAGGTCGGTGACCACGTGTGCGCACTGCTCGCCGGTGGCGGCTACGCGCAGAAGGTCGCCGTTCCGGCAGGGCAGCTCCTTCCCGTGCCTGGCGAGGTGGAACTCGTCGCGGCGGCCGCGCTACCCGAGGTGGCCTGCACCGTCTGGTCGAACGTCGTCATGACCGCGCGCCTCACCGAAGGGGAGACGCTGCTCGTGCACGGCGGAGCAGGCGGCATCGGCACCCACGCGATCCTTCTCGGCAAGGCACTGGGCGCCACCGTGATCGTCACCGTCGGCTCGGATGACCGCGCCGAGCGATGCAGGCAGCTCGGCGCCGACATCGCGATCAACTACCGGGAGCAGGACTTCGTCGAGATCGTGCGCGCCGAGACCGACGGGGCCGACGTGATCCTCGACAACATGGGCGCCGTCTACCTCGACCGCAATCTCGACGCACTGGCCACAGGCGGACGGCTCGTGGTCATCGGCATGCAGGGCGGCAGGAAGGGCGAGCTGGACCTCGGCAAACTGATCGCCAAGCGAGCCAGCGTCACAGCCACCACACTGCGCGCCCGGCCCCTCGCCGAGAAGGCCGCGATCGTGGCCGAGGTTCGCGAGAACCTGTGGCCGCTCGTGGAGCAGGGCATCGTGCAGCCGGTGATCGGAGAGGCGTTCCCGCTCTCCCGCGCAGGCGACGCGCACCGCGCTCTCGAGGAGGGCGGGATCTTCGGCAAGATCCTGCTGACGGCGCGCTAGCCGAGTTCTTCCAGAACGCGCACGAGCTGGTTGACCTCGAAGACGTTCGAATAGTGGGCGAGGCCGATCCGCACGGCTCCGCCCACCTCACCCACGCCGAGTGCGGCGAACACGCCTGCCGTGCCCTCGTCGGCGAACGCGCAGATGTTTTGTGCCGCGAGCTGCCTGACCACGTCGGCTGCCTTGCGACCGGCCACCGTGAACGCGACGACAGGGATACGCCGCGTGGCGTCCCCGATCACCGTGACGCGGGGCAGCGCGCACAGCTCCGTCGAGAGCTGGGCGAGTAACCCGGTGTGGTAGGACTTCGCCGAGCCGAGCGATGTGAGCAGGCGTTCCCTGCGGGAGCCCGACGCGGCGTCGTCCAGCCCGGCGAGGTAGTCCACCGACGCCACGACGCCTGCCAGGAGCGGGTACGCATGCGGGCCGAGTTCCAGCCGCTCAGGCCCCGCGGCGAACGGGTCGAGAGCCACGGAGGGAATGCGGTCGAGCAGCTTCCGGTCGCGGAAGACGAGCGCACCGACGGAAGGACCGCCCCACGCCTGCGCCGACACCACCATGACGTCGGCACCGAGGTCTGCGATGTCGAGAGGAACGAACGGCGCCGCGTAGGTGGCATCGACGACCACCAGCGCCCCGGCCTTCTTCGCGATCTCCACCACGGTCGCCACGTCCGGCCGCGTGCCGACGGAACCGGAGGCGTAGGTGATCGAGACGGCCCTCGTGCGTGACCCGACAAGGTCGTCGTACTGCCAGGCGGGAAGCTCGCAGGTCTCGATGTCGATCTCGCCCCAGCGGACCTTCCCGCCGACGCGCTTCATCGCCCTGCTCCATGGTGCGATGTTGGCCTGCTCGTCGAGCCGCGACAGCACGACCTCGTCACCGAGCGTCCACGTCTCCGACAGCGCGTCAACGAGCCGGTCGAGCAACACCGTCGCGTTGGGACCGAGCACCACAGCGTCCGGTTCCGCTCCCGCGAGGTCGGCCACGGCTCGCCGGGCGGCTGCCACGATCGTCTCGGCGCGCTGGGAGGCGGGGAACACCCCACCGGGTCCCGAGACTGGCGCTCGCATCGCCGTCGCCACCACCGAGGCCACCTGCTCCGGCACCAGCATGCCGGCCGAACCGTCGAAGTGGATCCAGCCGTCACCCAGGGCGGGAAACAACCCACGTATGCGAGCGACGTCGAACGCCATGCCGACACCGTACGGACCAGTAATTTCGCAGCGCGTCCGGGGTTGGCCTCACCGGGCTGTCTCTCAGGTGAGGCGCACTACCCTTGGCTTCCGGAGCGAGTCGTCGCGCAACTACCAGGATGGAGCCCATGACGGAGCCGAAGGCAACAGACAGCACTCAGCTGGACGGGTCGCAACACGTCGTCGTGGTCGGGCCGGACGGATCCCCCGTGGGGGCCGCGCGCATCGACCCCGACCAGGACAGGGCGGAGTCGGTCGGCGACATGGTGGAGGAACCCGCCAAGGTCATGCGCATCGGCACCATGATCAAGCAACTGCTGGAGGAGGTGCGGGCCGCGCCCCTCGACGACGCCAGTCGCGACCGGCTCCGCGAGATCCACGAGACGTCGATCAAGGAGCTGGAGCAGGCGCTCGCGCCGGAACTCCAGGCGGAGCTGGAACGGCTCGTCTCGCCGTTCACCACGGAGCGCACGCCGTCCGACGCCGAACTGCGGATCGCTCAGGCTCAGCTCGTCGGCTGGCTCGAAGGGCTGTTCCACGGCATCCAGACCGCACTGTTCGCGCAGCAGATGGCCGCGCGCGTGCAGTTGGAACACATGCGCAGGGGTCTCCCGCAGGGCACCCACGGCGGTGGTGAGCAGCAGGGACACGGCCTCGGCAGCACCGGCCAGTACCTGTAGAGCCGATCGGTAAGGAGGGCGCTCCGCGAGCCGGACCTCTCCTCACCGAGTGCTCACCGAGTGCTCACCGCATGCCGAGGCGCTCGGCGAGCCTGTCGAACCAGCGGTCGAGGGTGAGGTCGTAGCGGCCGGGGTCGTAGGTCGCCTGCGCGTAGGTGGCGTGGCGCTCCACCGAGGTGGCCACCGGCTCCGCCCATTCCGGCAGCACGAACAGGTTGAGCCAGTAGCCGTCCCGCATCTGCACCTTGCCCACGTATTCGTAGCCCGAGGTCGCTTCGACGACCCGCAATCCGTGGACAGTCCCCGGCACGTACGGACCTGACGCTGTCACCACGATGACCGTCGGCTCCGCCTCGCGCACCACCGCCGTCGGGTCGGCGCCGTGCGCCACCGCCTCGTCGTTGAGGCCGAGGTAATCGACGGTCCTCCACCCGCTGAAGTACGGGATCGCGCCCGGGTCGTGGACGGCGAGGCTGCGAGCCCGCTGCGGCACATCCGTGTCGGCGAGTGCCTTGCCGATGGCGACGTGCGTGCGTTCCAGATCGACGCCGTAGTTGGCGATCAGCGGCAACTCGCCGGACAGCACGCCCCACAACCCCGCCCACGCCACCGTGAGCGCGCCGGTCGCCGCCGCGAGGGCACGCTGGAGCGACGCTCGACCGCCCAGCCTCGTCGCGATCGCACTCACCCCGAGGCCCGCTCCCAGGCACAGCACGGGGAAGGCGTGGTAGGCGAATCGGTGCAGGTAGTCCATGCTCGGGCCCGAGAGCGCGTACGTGAGGTAGGTGGCTCCGACCACCGCGAGCAGCAGCGTTGCGGCACGCCGTGTCGCGCGAGGAACGAGCAGTACGCCGGTGAGCAACACCAGGGGGCCGAACACCACGGCCGTGTCCTCGACCCAGCGCAGTCCGGAGTCGAGCTTGCCGAACTGCACGGAGAACGTGTTCGGCAGCGGATACCCGTAGAACGACCAGCGCCAGGCGAAGTAGCCGAGACCGACGGCAGCGGTCAGGCCGGTCCAGAACCACGCGACGCGGTCACGGCGACGCTGCCACAACCACACCGCCAGCGGTAACGCGGCCACGAACGCGCCCTCGGGACGCAGCATCCCGGCGACCAGCACGAGCAGCGGCGGCTCCCACACCCTCACCGTCCGCCCAGCCAGCGCGTCGAGGCCGACCAGCGTGGCGCGCAACACGACCGCCGCGAACGCCACCGTCTCCAGTCCCGCGGCGACGTGGAAATAGGTGGGGAGGAACACCACGAAAGTCGTGCCGGCGATCAGCGCGGCGGGCCACGAGCCGAGCCGGTGTCCGTGGCGCACCAGCATTCCCCCCGTGGCGAGACCGATCAACGCCGACAGCAGTTTCGCCACGTCGTCGAGGTTCCAGTCGAGCGCCGCGAAAACGGAGAGCAGCAGCATCCAGCCGAAGTTGGTGAACCCCTCGACCGGGTCCTCACCCACGTTCCACACCGGGCCGTGGCCGTCTGCGAGGTTCTCGCTGTACCGGAAGGTGATGTAGGCGTTGTCCACGGTGAACTCGATCGCCGCCCAGGTGCCGACGAGAAACACCGCGACGAGGCCGAGAATCAGCGCGGCCTGTGCGACCACCCTCCTGCGGCCGGTGCGGGCCCGCTCCGGTGCGGTCACGGGGCAGCCGCCTTCGCCTCCACCGCCACGTCGAGCACCCTTGCCGCGCCGAGCCCGTCCACGGCGGAGGCCGCCGACGACGCCATCCTGCCGCGCCTTCCCGGCTCGGCGAGCAGTGCGCGCAGCGCCTTCGCCGCACCGTCGAGAGCATGGGGCGAGGCGAGGTCGCTCGCCCACCCGAGCCCTGCGGCGAGTCCGGCATCGACGGCCGCGGTGTATCCGGCCTCCTGGTTATCGACCAGCAGCAGCAGCGCGGTGGGAACCCCGATGCAGCACGCCTCCAGCAGGGTCACCCCCGCCGCGCTCACGGCGAGGTCCGCGTCGGCGAGCCGCTCGGGGAGGCGCGTGTCCGGCGCCGACACGGTGAAACGCTGTCCCGGAACCGTCTCTGGCACCTCGGGGTCGCCGTGGGCGACGACCTCCGCGTCGAAGGCCATGCCGGTGTCCCGCAGGGCGCACATCGTCCGCGTGACCTCCTCGCGCCACACCGCACCGCCGCCGAGCACCACGACGACCTTCGGCGCCGAACCGCTGCCGGCGGCCTCCGAACGCCGCCGCGCCCTCCTTCGCCGCGCCCTTCGCACCTGCTCGCGCAGCGGGGCGTAGCGGGGGCCGCGCAACACCACAGGGGAGCCGTCCTCGGGTCTGGGAAGGTCGTGCAACTCCGACTCGACGACGACGTCGGCCTGCCTGCGGCCGAACTCCCGGCTCTCCAGCGACACCAGCACCGCGCCTTCCGCATTGACGGCGGCACGCTGCTCACCGATCCCGTAGTGATCGACGAGGACCACGTCCGCTTCGACGGCCGAGGCGAGCCGGGGCAGCGCGGAGGCGTCACCGGGATCGGTCGGGGGCACCACGCCGACGCCGAGTTCATCCAGCTGCGCGGCGAACCAGCCCGCCGAGGTCAGCGTGCCGGAGAAGGTCACGGACCAGCCGCGTGAGGATGCCTGTTCGGCGAAGGCCACCATCCGGGAGACATGACCGACACCGATGGTCGGCGAGGCGTCCGCGCGCAGCAACAGGTGTGTCATCCGGTGACCTTCTTCTGCTCGACGTGTGCGTTCATGGCCACGAGATCATCGCGTTCCCGCAGCAGCGCCACCACGTCGCGCCACGCGAACGGCCCTTCATCGTGCCGGACGCGAAGCTCGCGCACGAGGGCGTCGAGCAACGCCCAGTCGTCCTCCGTGTCCAGCGTCACGCGCAGATCGTCGGCGCGTGGCGCCACGACGACACCGGCGCAGGCGTAACTGCCGGGATCGCAGACCACACCGTAAGTGACGTGCTCGCGGTGAGGACCGCCAGGGCGCCGCGCCTGCTCTTCGAGCACGGGCACCCGCACCAGCTCAGCGTCGAACCCCCTCGGCAGGGTGCGCACCAGCGTGGTGCTGACGTAGTCGAGTTCAGGCTGCGCCCGCCACAACGCGACCACCTGCGCGAGCAACGCCGGGTCGTGCAGCGGGCAGTCGGCCGTCAGCCGCAGCACGGCATCGGCCGGATACGTCTCGCACGCCACGAGGAACCGCGCGAGAACGTCGTCGAGGGGACCGCGCACCACCTCGGCGCCGTGGCGGCGTGCCTCCTCTGCCACGGCGTCGTCGTCCCCGGCGTCCGAGGTGGCCACCACCACCCCGTCCACCCCTGGGGTCCGCAGCGCAGCACGCACCACCCACCCGAGCACGGACCGATCGCCCAGTCTGCGCAACACCTTCCCCGGCAGCCGGGCCGACGAGGCCCGAGCCTGAATCACGACGTTCACGGTCGGCGAAGACGGCATGAGTGACATGATGTCGGTCGGCAACAACGCGAAGACCGCGGAGGTAGGGATGACCGAGCTCGACGGGTCAAGCATTCTGCTCACCGGGGGGACGGGCTCGTTCGGGAAGGCGTTCATCGAGTACGCGCTCGCCGAACTGAACCCGCGCAGGCTCGTGGTGCTCTCGCGGGACGAGCTGAAGCAGTACGAGGTGCGACAGCGGTTCGGCGACGACCCGCGGCTGCGGTGGTTCATCGGTGACGTTCGCGACCGGCGCAGGCTCGAACGCGCCATGCGCGGAGTGGACTACGTGGTCCACGCCGCCGCGCTGAAGCAGGTGGACACCGGCGAGTACAACCCGTTCGAATTCGTGCAGACCAACGTGATGGGTTCGCAGAACGTCATCGAGGCGGCCATCGACACGGGTGTGAAGAAGGTCGTCGCCCTGTCAACCGACAAGGCGTCGAGCCCCATCAACCTCTACGGCGCCACGAAGCTGTGCGCCGACCGCATGTTCATCAGCGCCAACCACTACGCCGCCGCGCATCCCGCCAGGTTCGCCGTCGTCCGCTACGGCAACGTGATGGCGTCGAGGGGCAGCGTGATCCCGTTCTTCCGTTCGCTCGCCGAGCGGGGCGAGTCGCTGCCCATCACACACAAGGACATGACGCGGTTCTGGATCACGCTGCCGCAGGCGGTGAAGTTCGTGGTCGATTCCTTCGACCTCATGCGCGGCGGTGAACTCTACGTGCCGCGTATCCCGAGCATGCGGCTCGTCGATCTGGCTCAGGCGATCGCACCGGGCAGCCCCATGCACGAGGTCGGCGTCCGCCCCGGCGAGAAGCTGCACGAGGAGATGATCGCCCCCGACGACTCACGCCGCACCGTGCGCGTCGGCGACCGCTACGTCGTGCAGCCCCACATCGCGGGCTGGGGCTACGAACCGCCGGAGGACGGCGTTCCGGTACCCGACGGCTTCGCCTACCGGTCCGACACCAACGACCTGTGGCTGTCAACCGAGGACATCAAGAAGCTGATCGCCGACCATGAGTGAGTTCCTGCCCTACGGCCGCCAGTCCGTCAGTGACGAGGACATCGCCGCCGTCACCGAGGTGCTGCGCGGCGACTGGCTGACCACGGGGCCAGCCGTGACCCGGTTCGAGAGCGACCTCGCCGAGCACACCGGCGGTGTTCCCGCCGTGGCTGTCACCTCGGGGACGGCCGCACTGCACGTCGCCTACGCCGCCGCGGGCGTCGGTAACGGCGACGAGGTGGTCACCAGCCCGCTGACGTTCGTGGCCACGGCTGCGGCGGCGGCACTGCACGGCGCGAAGATCGTCTTCGCCGATACCGAACCCGACACCGGCAACCTCGATCCGGCCGCGGCGCGAGCCGCCGTCACCAAGCGCACCAGGGTGGTCGCGGCCGTGGACTACGCGGGACACCCTGCCGAACTCGACGCCCTGCGTGACGTGGCCGACGAGGCCGGCGCGCTGCTCCTCGAAGACGCGGCCCACTCCATCGGCAGCACGTGGCGGGGAAAGCCCGTCGGGACGCTGGCCGACCTGACGACGTTCTCGTTCTTCGCCACGAAGAACCTCACCACAGCCGAGGGCGGCGCCGTGGTCAGCCCCTCCGCGCGCCTCCTCGACCGCGCGAGGGCGTTCCGCAACCACGGGCTCGTGCGCGACCGCGACAGCCAGCGCCACCCCGACGAGGGCGGCTGGCACCAGGAAGTGCACGCCTTCGGGCTCAACTACCGCCTTCCCGACGTGCTGTGCGCGCTGGGGTCGAGCCAGCTTCGCAGGCTCTCCGCGTTCAAGCGGCGCAGGGCCGAACTGCACGCCAGGTACGACGCGGGCCTCAAGGACGTCGCCGACGTGCTCACACCTATGCGCAGGGCCGAGGCCGACCCGATGTGGCACCTCTACCCGCTTCGCGTGCTCGGCGGCAGGCGGAAGGCGCTCTACGACCACCTGCGAGGACAGGGCATCGGTGTGCAGGTCAACTATATTCCGGCCTACTGGCACCCCGTCTTCGCCGACCTCGGCTACCGGCGAGGGCTGTGCCCCAACGCCGAGACGTACTACTCACAGGAGCTGTCGCTGCCGCTTTTCGCCGATCTCACCGACTCCGACGCGGACAGGGTGATCGACGCCGTGCGGTCGTTCTTCGGCGTCTGAGGACGCACGGCGCTGACCTAGATCAAGTCCCAAGTCAGCGGCGTGCCCTTCGCCGCATCGGCCCTGAACGTGCGGCCGAGCACCGTGGTGATCTCCGAGGGCGGCAGTCCGCCCGCAGGCCGGATCGAGCGCACATTACGCGCCGTCACGGGTTCGCCCGCCTCGACGTCCTCCACCACGTACAGCGAACGGCGCAGGCGCAGCCCCTCCCGCTCGCTGGTCGTCGGCCCGATCGACGCCGTCCCCAGCGCCTCCCACGCACGCCGCGTCTCGGTGACCAGAGCCGCCAGTTCGTGCGGCTCCAGCGAGAACGCAGAGTCCACCCCGCCGTCGTCACGGGCCAGCGTGACATGCTTCTCGACGGCGCACGCACCCAGCGCCACGGCCGCGACGGGCGCACCGATGCCCATCGTGTGGTCGGACAACCCGACAGGCGTGCCGAAGGTCTGTGCCAGCACGGGCAGCGACCGCAGGTTGCTGTCGCTCGGCGGCGCGGGGTACGACGCCGTGCAGCCCAGCAGCAGCACCTGCTCGTTACCGGCCTCGCGAGCCGTGCGCACGGCCGCGTCGATCTCGCCGACACTCGCCATGCCGGTGGAGATCACCAGCGGTTTGCCCGTCCGCGCGCACAACTCGATGAGCGGCAGGTCCACGATCTCCGACGACGCGATCTTGTAGGCGGGTGCGTCCAGCGACTCCAGCAACTCCACGGCCGTCGGGTCGAACGGGCTGGAGAAGACCGCAAGGCCCAGTTCGCGGGCGCGGGCGAAGAGCTTGCCGTGCCACTCCCACGGCGTGTGCGCGCGCTCGTAGAGCCGGTAGAGGTTCTCGCCGCTCCACAGCTCGTGGTCGTCACTCAGCCGGAACGCGGGGGTGTCCACGTCGATGGTGATCGTGTCGGGCCGGTAGGTCTGGAACTTCACGGCGTGCGCACCGGCTTCCGCCACGGCGTCCACGATGGCGAACGCCCGATCGAGGCTGCCGTTGTGGTTGCCGGACACCTCCGCGATCACGAAGGGCGGGTGGTCCGGCCCGATCTCGCGGGCGCCGATGCGGATCGGTGTCGTCGGTGCCATCACTCATCTCCCCACGAGACTGCCTTGACGAACCGGAGGAACCCGGTGCCGTCGGCCGGGGTCGTGCCGTCCTGCTGGTACCCGGCCGAGCGGAAGAGCGACACCGACGCCGTGTTGTCGCGGTGCACGGTCGCCAGCACCGTACCCGGTGACCGGCGGAGGCAGAGCTGCCGTTCACCCTCGGCGAGCAGGGGGCCTGCCAGCCCGCGTCCCCTGTGCTCGGGGGCGACCGCGATACTGACCTCCCACTCCTCCGCGCCGATCCGGTCGAACCGGACCATGCCGACCCGCTCGGTCTCCTCGCTCTCCCCCACCAGCAGCAGCCTGTCGTCGGAAGCCAGCACGCCACGCAGCCATGCGAGGTGATCGGCGAGCGCGATTTCACCGGCGTTCCGCGACCAGCGCCGGGTCTCGGGGTCGTTGCGCCAGGCCAGCAACGCATCGGCGTCCCGCTCCCCCGCGAGCCGCAGGCGCCCCAGCAGCGAGGGCACCCGTTCAGTCACGCGCCGTCTCCGCCGCCCGCTCCTCCAGCGCCCTCAGTCTGTCCTCGTACCGCGCGATCCCGGACAACCGCACGCGGATCTGCGCGTGCTGCCGCTGGATCTCCTCGATCAACGTCCGTGCCTCGGCCGCCTGCTTGTCGTCGCCCGGCGGGGTCAGCGCGATCCGCTCACGGAGGTCCTCCAACTGCGCCTCCTGCGCGGCGACGTGCGGGATGAGGCGCTGCACCTCTCCCGTCGTCCACAGCAGGTCACCACGCACCTTGTCGAGCCCGGACTCCAGCGCGTCCAGCCTCCGACGGTGATCGACGGTGCAGTGCTCCTGCTCGGTGATGCGCTCGGCGTGCTCGTCCAGCCGGCCTCGGGTGAGTTCCCCGACGCGGTAGTCCACGAGGCGGGCGAGTCTGTCGCCGAGGCGGGCACGGAGCATGGCGAGCGGGTTCGTCGAAATCATGGGCGAAAGGTTCCTTCGGTGCGTGAGGTGGGGGTTCAGCGTGGGGGTTCAGCGGAGCAGCCGGGCCGAGCCCGCGTCGATCCACGACTGGAGAAGCCTTCCCTCCAGCGCGATACGGTGTTCGGGACCGACGATGCACGCGTCACCTGCCGCGTGCTGCCACGAGGTCTGGTGCGGGTCGTCCACGAAGGAGAAGCCGGACAGCACGAGGTCGGCGCCGGGGAACGACGACCTCGCGATCCACGCGGCCATCGTGCCCGTCGTCGCCCAGGCCGCCTCCTCACGGCTGGCGAGACCCATCGCCTCCGAGAGCGGCAGCGTCACCTCGCGGTTCGACACCGGAACGAAACCGAGGTCGGCAGGCCACCACCCGGGGATGTTCTCAGGCTCCCAGTGCAGCCTGCCCGGCTCCACCATCAGGTAGAGCTTCGACCGGTAGTCCGCGAAGACCCACTTCGTCGCACGCAGCGCGCGGTTGAAGACCACGACGTGGGTCCTCGTCCCCACGGTCGGCGGCGCACCAGGCTCGTCGCACACGAACCCGTTGACCCGGATCACCAGGTCGCACGAGTCGATGGCCTTGGCGCGGTCGGCGTCCGGAGCGAGCGGCTGGTTCCCCACGACGGCCACGGATCGTGGCCGCGGGCGGTCCGCGTACACCTGAAGCAGATTCACCATCAGGCTGGACGTGAGGACACCAGAAGTCATGCGGCGGAAGTTATCAGGATCGTCACCCGTGTGCGGCACGTATACCCAGGATCGACACAGCGTGGTTACCCGAAGCCCGCCACACCCGGCGCCACGCACCTCACGCCGATCTCACGTCGCAACGGCAGCCCTGGCCGCAGGCGATCTGCCTGCGACAACGCGAGCGGAAACGGTCCGACGCGGCCTTCGGGCAGACCGCGCGATCGCGTTCCGCGGACGCAAGTACCCTCATATGCCGTGCACGCCACAAGCACCGTCGATTCCACAGAGACGACAACGATGACGTCGGCACCGCCCTCCTCGGACAGCCGGACCTTCGGCCGCGCGCTGTCAGATATCAGAAACGGCTTCAAGCAACCCGAGCTCTGGGGCCATCTGGCCTGGCAGGACATCAAGCAACGCTACCGGCGTTCCGTACTGGGGCCGCTGTGGATCACCATCAGCATGGGGATCACCGCGCTGGGGCTCGGGCTGCTGTACTCGCAACTCTTCGGTGCCGCCGTGGGCACCTTCCTGCCGTACATCACCACGGGCTTCATCGTCTGGAACTTCATCCTCGGCTGCCTCACCGACGGCACGGACACGTTCATCGCCAACGAGGGCCTGATCAAGCATCTGCCCGCGCCGTTGTCGGTGTACGCGCTGCGCACGGTGTGGCGACAGTGCATCATGTTCGCCCACAACATGGTCATCTACCTGATCGTGATCGTGATCTTCTGGAACGACGTCACGACACCGAACTACACGATGACCGAAGGCGGCATGACGCACCCCGGCCTGAACTGGGACGTTCTGCTCGCCATTCCCGGCTTCGCTCTGCTGGCCATCAACGCGGGCTGGGTTGTGGTGCTGTTCGGCATCGCCTCCACCCGTTTCCGCGACATCCCCCAGGTCGTGTCCAGCCTGATCAACCTGCTGTTCTTCATGACGCCGATCGTGTGGACCACGGACATCCTGAAGGACAAGTTCGGCGGAACCGCCGACTGGAGGGACTACGTCGCCGAGTTGAACCCGCTCTACCACTTCATCCAGGTGGTGAGGGCGCCTCTCATCGGCAACGCGGTGAGCTGGCACCACTACGCCGTCGTCGGCGGCATCACGGTCGTCGGCTGGGCACTCGCTCTCGTGGTCATGCGCAACTACCGTGCCCGCGTCTCGTATTGGGTGTGACAATTCATGATCAGCATTGACGTTCGGAACGCCTACGTCGATTTCCCGATCTTCGACGCCAAGACGCGGTCACTGAAGAAACGGGTCCTCGGCAAGGTCGGCGGCAAGATCGGCACCGAGAGCCGCGTGCCCATCATCGAGGCGCTGCACGACATCAACCTTTCACTGAAAAGCGGTGACCGGGTCGCGCTCGTCGGCCACAACGGCGCGGGCAAATCGACGCTGCTGCGACTGCTGTCCGGCATCTACGAACCCACGCGGGGTTCGGCGAAGGTGCGGGGAAGGGTCGCGCCCGTCTTCGACCTCGGCGTCGGTATGGACCAGGAGATCTCCGGCTACGAGAACATCCTGATCCGCGGCCTCTACCTGGGCATGTCGCGCAAGGAGATGGAGAAGCGCATCGACGACATCGCCGACTTCACCGAACTCGGCGACTACCTTTCGATGCCGCTGCGCACCTACTCAACGGGTATGCGGGTGCGGCTCGCGCTCGGCGTCGTGACCTCCATCGACCCGGAGATCCTGCTACTGGACGAGGGCATCGGCGCGGTGGACGCCGCGTTCCTCAACAAGGCCCGCGACCGGCTCGTGGACCTCGTGAACCGCTCCGGTCTTCTGGTGTTCGCGTCCCACCAGGACGACCTGCTGCTGGAACTGTGCACGTCCGCCATCTGGATGGACGAGGGGACCATGAAGATGCAGGGTTCGCTCCGGGAGGTCCTCACCGCCTACAAGGGCAGGGACCCTTTCGAGAACGTCAGCCAGGAGACACTCGACCGGCTCCAGCAGTCCTCGGCCCCGAGTGGTGCCTGACGTGGAGGCGAAGCGCTTGCCGGAGGGTGCGGTGGTGGCCGTCGTGGTCACCAGGCACCGTCGTGACCTGCTCGCGGAATCGCTGAAGATCATCGCCGCGCAGAGCAGGCCGGTGGATCACCTCGTCGTGGTGGACAACGGCCCCGACCAGCCCGCACGCGACGTGGTGTCCGACTGCGGAGTGCCTTCGACCTACCTGCCCTCCCACCACAACCTCGGCGGGGCAGGCGGGTTCGCGCTGGGAATGCTGCACGCGCTCGCGATGGGCGCCGACTGGGTGTGGCTGGCCGACGACGACGGAAGGCCTGCCGACGAGAACGTGCTCAAGGTGCTGCTCGAAGAGGCGGACCGGCGCAATCTCGCCGAGGTGTCTCCTGTAGTGGCGAGCATCGACGCGCCGGGAAAGCTCGCGTTCCCGCTCCGCCGGGGTCTCACCTGGAAGCGGTCGGCATCCGAACTCGGCACCGACTTCCTGCCCGGTATCGCGTCGCTGATGAACGGCGCGCTGTTCCGCGCCTCGACGCTCGAAGTGACGGGCGTCCCCGACCTGAGGTTGTTCGTCAGGGGCGACGAGGTGGAGATGCACCGCAGGCTGGTGCGTTCCGGTCTGCCGTTCGGCACCTCGCTGCGAACGGCGTACCTGCACCCGAACGGCTCCGACGAGTTCAAGCCCATGCTCGGCGGCCGGTTCCACGCCCAGGACCCGGAGAACGAGGTCAAGCGGTACTACACCTACCGCAACCGGGGTTACCTGTTGTCGCAGCCGGGCATGCGCAAGATCGGGGCGCTGGAACTCATCCGGTTCGGCCTGTATTTCATGGGCGTCAAGCGCGACCCGAAGGCGTTCGCGCAGTGGCTCAGGCTTGTGCGGCAAGGCCGCAGGGAGCGCTTCTTCCGGTACTGAGGTAAGCATTCGACGGTGGCGTGGTCGTAACTCGTGACCACGCCACCGTGTGCTTTCAGCGCAACTTCGTGGCGATGAGACCGGCCAGTTCCAGCTTCTCCACTTCGGCTCCCGGTAGTTGTCGCACGACGCGAGCCGACGAAGGATCAGAACCTCACACCGGTCGATGCCGTGCCGCCGTCGAGCGCAGGGCCGGGGCGGTAAGGGCGTGCTCACGATCCAGCACGACGGCCACCTCCATCGACATACAGCTGCGCAGGCCAACTTCCCTGGAACAGCAAAAGATCATCGACGAGTCGGCCGACAGTGAGGAGAGATTGCTGGCCTTCAGAGCATCCTGGACCGGCCGGAGCGGCAAGGGTGGAGTTGAAGAGTGATCGGTGACCTGCGCGCCGGAGACGAGAAACGAAGCAATCGTCGCGTCGGCGGTTCGCCATGGATGACCTGTCGAAGGCCGCTGACGCGGGGCAGCGGACACACACCGCGAGTGTGCGTGTCCGCTGCCCGCTGAGTCAGGCGCCGATCACCGGGGGTGCGGTGCGCTCGTTGGTGCCGAACACGTCGTCGGGGTCGGCCTCCACGAGATAGGTGGGACGCTGGTGGTCGCTGTCCTCGCCGCCCTGGCCCTTGCCCGCTCCTGCGCCGCCGCCCATCGGTGCGCCGCCCATGCCGCCACGCGCGGCTGAGGCCGCCCCCGGTGCTGCCGCGCCGGGCCCCGCAGCAGCGCCGGGACCGCCCATCGGCTTGGCCCCGGTAGCCGCTCCCGCGCCCGCGCCCGCGCCCGGCCCCGCACCGGCACCACCGCCGGGGCCGAAACCCCCGCCAGGAAGCCGCCCGCTGTAGCTGCCTCCACTGGCACCGCCGCCAGGGCCGCCGCCAGGACCGAATCCCGGCCCCATGGGCATCGGGCCGATCCCGGGGTTACCGCCCGGCCCGAAGGCGTTGGGGCCGGAGGTGTTGTTGCGGCCACCGAGCGCGGGTGGACGCCACCCGGCCGGTTGGAGACCCGAAGGCCGCGTCGTCCCCGGCCTCACGCCCGATCCGGTGGTCGGACCTGGCGCGATCGGCGTGAAGGACCCACCCGATGGTCCCGTGCCCGAGCCACCACCGGAGAGTCCGGTGCCCGAGCCACCGCCCGGCAGCACGCCCACCGAACCGGTGCCCGACGGAACGGACGAGGCGCCACCTCCGGCGATCCCTGCGGGACCACCCGCGAACCCGGACGCGCTGGTGCTCTCGTCGAACCGGATGACGCCGCTCGCGCCGCCGTCTCCGGAGCCACCGGAACCACCGAACTGCGGCGGCTCGGCGAAGACGGGCTGCTTGTTGCCGCTCTCCTGCAGATCGAAGTCGTACTGTGTCATGACCCGCACGGCCTCGTCGTGCGCGGCCTGGCTCTCCTGCTGCTTCACGATGGTCCGCTCGACCTGCTCGTGAAAGGAGAACGGGTCGCTGCCCCAGTTCGCCATCTCCTGGTCCATGTTGAACGGGATCGGCTCGGGCATACTGTTCTTCGCCCGAACGGCGGCCTCGCTCTCGGCGGCGATGATGTCGGAAGCCATGCGCGCGTTTTGTGAGTTGCCGTCCGACCAGTCCGAGAGAGTCGTAAAATAGCCATGCGCGCTGTCAGCAGCGCCGCCCTCCCACTCAGCCTTGGACTTACCGACGGCCTCCCGCATCCCGTCCGACAAGCGTTGAAAAAGGTTGTGGAGGTCGTGATAGGAATCCGAATAGACCGTGATGTCCTCAGCTCGAATGGGTTCCACATAGGCTTTCAAGGCACCGTGGTCGTACCCCCAATAATTGGAGTCGGAAGCAGGCACACCGTCGCGATACTCGACCTCATAAGCCGCGAGCTGCCTTTCACGCTCCTTTTCTGCCCCCACTGCGATCGCTGTTCCTGCGGCCCATGAATTAATGCGCCCAATCCAAGTTGGGTCGCCCACCGAGGCCCGCGCCTGCGCATAGGAATATTCTGTCCCGGGCGGAAGCTGAGCCATCTGCTCTTCACTGAGAGCCGGGGGAATCTTCCCTTCAGCGAGATAATCACGTATCTCCTGAGCGGGCATACTGAGGAACTCTTCCGAATTTGGCGGCCGATAATCGGACACCTTAATCACCCCCGAGGAAGCTTCGAGTCAACAATTTCAACAATTCTCCCGGCGAGTTCACAAGGGTCCGCAGTCCGACCCACCAAAACGTCGATCCGAGAACGTTCGCTAATTTTCATTGCAATCAGACACTCAGGTGTTCCCATCACAGGGTTGACGCCAGAGGTTTTGGTCACCGTCCGACCAGTAGCCTCTGTCCGCCCCGAGGTAACACCATCACCGAGATCAACAACGTCCCCAGTACCCTTGTCGCCCAGTAGCACCAAATCTACCTGTGGCGCCTCGGTATCGTTGACCGATCCCACCGGAACCGTCCAGGAACAAACAAAATTTCCCTTCAAAGACCTCTCTTCAGGCCCCTCAAACTTACCGTACCGGGAAATCTCATTTTTATCCAACAACGCGCAAATGTCCATTGAGTCAACCGGAACATCTTTCTCGGCCGAGTTTTCTTCAACCGAATGCGGAGAGGACACGCTCTCAGGGGTGGCAGTAGCGGAACCAGTCTCCGCGTGACCACATCCAGCCAACGCGATCACACTGAAAGTCACCGAGATGGCCGCTTTCATCTGGAGGGATGCAAGAGTTTCCATCGCTCAAGCCTGTCCGCGCCGCCGCTTCCCGGAGACTCTTCGTCGCAGACCGGCATCCCGCCCCCCCTCGTTACAACAACCGATCACAGTCTAACGGCCACCCACCGAGCCGCCAATCCGTTTCGCCCAAAACAGGCAGTTCTACTCAACTCCGAGGAAGCTTTGAATCAACCATTTCAACGATCTTCCCAGCAAGCTCACAAGGATCTGAGGTGAAACCGACCATTACGTCAAGCCGTGCTCTGTCGCTTACTCTCATCGAAACAAGGCAATCCGGTGTTCCCGTTACCGGGTTGACACCAGATGTCTTCACCAGCTCACGTCCAGTAGCCTCGGTCGTCCCCGACGTCAACCCGTCACCTAGATCTACGACATCACCGGTTCCCAAGTCGTCCAGATATATTAGATCGACCAGTGGCGCATCCGAATCAGACGCAGTTTCCTTCGGAACCCTCCAGGAACAAACAGGATCGCCCTTCAGGAAGCTATCCTTCGGCCCGATAAACTCTCCATACTTTGAGATTTGTTCTTCGTTGAGTAAAGAGCAGGGATCGACGGGGACATCAAGCTCGTCACGAACGATACTGGAGTCGCTCCGAGAAGTCGGTATCGACTTACTGCCCCCGGTTGTGGCACCAGTAGAACCAGTCTCTGTTGGGCTGCATCCTGCCACAATCACCGCAGCGAGGACCGAGCTGAACACCACACAAGGTAGCCTGAAACCATCAGCCCTCATAATCAGACCTGCCCGGATTCGATCGAAGAAACTGCAGAATGTTCCGCTCACGATACTTTTGAACTGCTATCCCCAAAGCTTTGTCGGCATTGATCAATACGTCGAGCAATTTCGCGAGGACTTCAGCTGGAGAGTTGGGATCCATCGTGGCGGAACGCCGCTGGAATGCGGCCATTCGTCTCCCATAATCGTGCTCCCCTAAAGCCAGGTCCCTCTGGGCGAGTTGCCGAAACCTCTGTGCCATGGCTTCGACTTATTCGACGTAATCCTTGAGCACCTCCCGAATCGGCTTCGCCGCTTCCTCGCTCACCCGAAAGCCACCGGACTTCGCCGACTTGAGCATTTCCTTGGCTCCGGACGCCATCGCGCTGACGTCCTTCGTGTTGAAGCTCGCGGCTATCGCGGCGGCAGCGCCACCCACGCTGCCGCTCTTCGTGGGCTCGTCTTCCCAGACTGGCATCCCGTTACCCCCTTCGTAACAACGACCGCGCGCAGGCTAACGTCCGAACATGATGCTGTCAGGCCGTTCCGTCCAAAACAGGCGGTTCTCAACTCCGAGGAAGCTTCGAATCAACCATTTCAACAACCTTCCCAGCAAGCTCACAGGAATCCTCGGTTCGCCCCACAGTCACGTCGAGACGCGAATCATCAGATATCTTCATTGCGATGAGGCAACTTCGAGTATTGGTGACCGGTTCTATACCTGATGTTTTTATCAGTTCGCGACCAGAATCGTCCGTTTGGCCAGCCTGCAGACCATCGCCAAGATCGATAACTTCTTCTAGCCCGAGATCATGACGAAAGACTAGATCAACGAGCGGCGCCTCGACATCGGAAGCGGAGTCTTTTTGAACAGCCCAAGAACATACAGAGTATCCTTGATACGATCGCTTTTCCGGTCCGCTGAATTCACCGTATTGATCAATTTGGCTTTCGGCAAGCAACGAACAGGGCTCTACCGAGATCGGTGGTGCGCTACTCGACGAAATCTGCTCACTCAACTGCGCAGAGTGGGAATTTTCTGTCTCGGGATAGGCGGTGCCGACTTCCGCTTGTTCGCATCCCGCCACAGTCGCTGCGGCCAGCGCGAGAGTGAGTAGCACCCTCGACCGTCCACACCTACACGTCCTCATGCTCAAACCTGCCTAGACTTGACCGACGAAGCTGCGGCATCTTCCGCTTCCTGATACTTCTGGACTGCGATCTCGAGGGCTTTGTCCGCATCGACCAGGACTTGCCGCAACTTCTTGAGCACCTCGGCTGGCGAGTTAGGGTCAACCGCAGTGGCACGTAGTTGGAATTCAGCCACTCGCTTGCCATAGTCGTGATGGCCCAGAGCAGGTGGTGCCAACGCCAAGAGAGAGAAGTCGTGCGCCATTCGCTCGACCTCTTCGACGTGCTTTTGGAGTACCTCTCGGATCGGCTTCGCCGCTTCCTCGCTCACCCGGAAGCCGCCGGACTTCGCCGACTTGAGCATTTCCTTGGCTCCGGACGCCATCGCGCTGACGTCCTTCGTGTTGAAGCTGGCGGCCATCGCGGCGGCAGCGCCACCCACGCTGCCGCTCTTCGCGGGCTCGTCCTCCCAGACCGGCATCCCGTTACCCCCTTCGTAACAACGACCGCGCGCAGTCTAGCGGTCACCCATCGTGCCTTACGGCCGTTTCACCCAAGACAGGCAGTTCTACCCATTCCTCGGCTCCGCGAGCGTCGGCGGCTACTGGAGGAAGGGCTGGATCTGCGCCGAGAGCTGCTGTGCGATGCGCGCGTTGTCCGCGGGCGCGTACGTCAGCCACGTCTGGCCGTCCTCGGCTTTGCGACTGGTGCTGAAGATGCGACCGTCCTCGGTGTCGAACCACACCACGGGGTCGAGATGACGGTGCCCGCCTCTTCGGCTTTGCGCGAACGCCGTGAACTGGCCCATTCGCCCCGTCGGCCTCTCGAACATGCGCTGCACCGCACGCTCCTGCACGGACAACCGCGACGCGGGCGCCGACACGTCGGCGAAAGGATCGTAGGAGTCGGGTTCCCTCCTACGTGGGTCCCTCGGCTTCGGCTTCGCCACGGTGACCGACGTTCCCGGCGCGGGGCGGGCCGCCGGGATGAGATTGACGATCTCGGGGACGAGCCCCTCGACGCGCAGGATCGTGAACACGAGGTGGTTGCTGTCCCGCTTCGCGAGCACCGCGAACTGCCCGTCACACGCTGAGCGGGCGAACAGCTTCTCCCCACCGCCCAGCTTCGCCGCCGCCGTCAGGGCCACCCGCCCACGCGCGATCGTCACCAGCGCCGCTTCCACATCCGGATCGAGCCTGTCCCTTCTCCTCAGGCCACGTCCTTCGAGGTCGCGGAACACCGCGTCCCTGATCTGCGCGCGCTCCGTGTGTGTGGTGCCCAGATGCGGCACCTCGAACGGAAACGGCGCGTGCCCCAGGTTCAACTGCTCGAAAAGAATGTCAACCGCGGCCAACGACAACGAGAACGACTGCACCATTCTCAGCTCCCCCACTGAAAAAGACGTACCGCACAGGCACGGTAGCAGTCAGCCGCCCCCACCTCAGACGTTCACCCAAATGGGTAGCGGTGTTTGTCTCGCCCTCAGCGAACCCCATTGCGGCCACCGCCCTGAACTGCTGGTCTTGACGCATGGCCGAACAGAAACCCGCGCTCGTCCTCCACCTCGTGAGCGGCGGCGACCCGCTCGTCTTCACCCTGCGCGCCGACGACGTGCCCGAGTTGCGCACACAGCTTCACCTGCACCTGGAACACGGCGCCGTCGAGACCGTCCACACCGCAGAGGACAGAGCCGTGATCGTCAACTTCGCACACGTGGCCGCCGCCTACATCGACGACCTGCAACGTCAGGGCAAAGTCTTCGGGCTGCGCTGACGCGCCGGGGCGGCGGTGCCACACACCGCGTCACCGCCGTCTTCAACAAACACTGACCGGACACGCCGACGGGGCCGGGGGTGTCTCCACCCACGGCCCCGCCGACGGTCGCGTATCAGAGCCGGTAGAGGCGCTTCCAGTTCTCCCTGCTGGTGAGCCTCGGCATGGCGCGCTTGTACTCCTCCTGCACGAGCTTGCCTTCCTTACGCAGGCGGTTGATCACCTGCACGCCCTGCTTGGCGAGTTCGAACATGCGCTGCCGGTCGTAGCGGCGCACGCGCACACCCTCCTGCGAGGCGTCGGTGACGATCGCCGTCTCGAACTGCGACACGTGCCACCAGTGCGCCTCATCGCTCGGGATGGCACCGAGCTCGAAACGGTGCTTGCCGAGGAGCCGGTAGATGATCCTCTTGAGCAGCACCAACCGCTGCATGCTCGGCCTCGGCGCTGTGTTGATGATGCCGATGTCGTTCGACGCGATGCCGGGCACCTCGGTGGGCGCGTAACGCTTGGTCTCCGGGTACTGCGCCCGGATCTCCCTGATGCGCTTCATCGCGGCCACACCACCGTCGTGCAGCACCTCCGGCCCCTTCAGGAAGTCCTCCACCGCGGTGATCAGGGTCGCGGAAAGGCCGTACTGCATACCCAGCAGGTAGCGCACGAGCTGCGCCATCAGGACACGCGAGAGCAGGTTCAGGTCGAACGGGCTGTGCAGCGCGGCCGTGATGATCGAGTTACGCAGGTTGAAGTACCGGTGCCACTCGTCCCAGTCCTTCCAGTGGAAGTCCGCGTGCCACACACCCGCGCCGGGCAGCGTCACGGTCGGGAAGCCGTGCGCCCTGGCCCGGTAGCTGTACTCGGCGTCGTCCCACTGGAAGAAGAACGGCAGCGGATAGCCGATGGCCTTGACCACCTCGTACGGGATCAGACAGGACCACCAGCCGTTGTAGCCCGCGTCGAGCCTGCGCTCCTGGCGGTTCGGCTTGCCGCTTTCGGGATCGACGTCGAGCAGGTCGGCCGTCGTGAGGCTGTGCGGCACCGGCTGACCCGGCTCCAGCGTGTTGAGGCGGGCGTACTCGGCGCCGACGTGGAGCTGGTTGGGGTGCAGCAGGTTGAGCATCTGCCCACCGACGATCATCGGGCTGGCCGCCCTGTTGGAGAACGCCGTCAACCGGATGATCAGGTCCGGTTCGAGGAGCACGTCGTCGTCCATGAACAGCACGTTCGCGTGCTCGGTCTCGGTGTGACCCGCCACCTCGTACAGACCACGGGTGAAACCGCCCGCGCCGCCGAGGTTCGGCTGCTTGATGTAGTGCAGTTTGTCGCCGAGACGCTCGGCGACCTCTGCGAAGCCCTCACGAGAATCGACGGTGTCGGTGCCCTGGTCGGCGACGTAGATGGCGTCGAGGGTGTCGAGCGCGGGCAGCGAGTCGGCCAGCGCGTACAAGTTCTTCAGGCAGTCGTCCGCGCGGTTCATCGTGCAGATGGTGACCGCGGTGGGCCGGATCTTCTCAGGCGAATCCACGGTCCAGCGCACGTCCGACACCGTGAGCTGCTGCCCCTCGCTTTCCAGGTCCAGCCACAGTGCGCCGCCGTCGAGGAACTTGTCCAGCGGGGCTTCGAGCACCACGTGCTCATTGTCCGCGCCGCTCACCTCGCGAACGGCGATCGTCCTCGACTCACCCTCCATGTCGGAGGCTCGAACCGCGAGCCTGCCCGACCCGGTCACGTCGGCCTCGACGGAGACGTTCTTCGCCGTGGTCCAGCGCTGCCAGTAGCTGGCGGGGAACCGGCCGAAGTACGTGTTGCCGGAGACCCGCGCCGACGGTTCGAGAGAGACACTGTGCCGCTGCCGCGTGGCAACGCCTTCGACGATCTCCGAGTAGAGGTCCTTGCTCACCACCTCGGACGGACCGGCGAACAGGCCCCGCTGCGCGAGCAGTGTGCCGCTGCCTGCGTGCTCGGAGAACAGGGCCTTCTCTGTGCTCGTGGCCTTGCTCGCGGCGGTTTTGCCGGTTTTGGCCTGCTCTGGTGCGGTGGCCGGTGCCGCTTTACCGGGCATGAGACCTCAGTCCTCCAAATAAAAGCAATCACGCGGGAGTCGCCAAGTAAGGTACAGGCCGATCGAATGATCCCGACGCCTGCCCGTCACGCACGCGGTTCCCTGAAGACAACCCACTTGAGCATGATGAAATTGATGGTGGTCGCGGTGCCCTGCGCGACGATCCACGCGATCGCCACCTGCCACCGCAGGTCCGGCAACAGGTGCAGGGCCAGTGCGTTCGTACCCACATTGACGAAGAACGTCACTGTGTAGAGCAGCATGAATCCGCCGAGCTGCCCGGCTCCACCCTTTTGTGCCGCGGTAAACGTAAAGCGTCTGTTAAGGAAATACGCCGTGGTGGTGCCTGCGACGAAACTCAACGCCTTGGCAAGGTGCACCCACAGTCCTGCCTGGAGCAACAGCCAGTAGAGGCCGAAGTCCACGAGAGCGCAGAAGCCGCCGATGAGCACGAATCGCGAGATCTGGGCCAGCAGGCCCGGCGATGCCGCCCTCGGCGCGCCGTTCTGCGTCCCGCTCGCCTGCGAATCCTGCGAACTCGTTGCCACCATGCATTACCTCGTCGGCAGTGTGAGGTCGCGGCGGGCAGCCGGGGTTCTTCGCGAAAGCTTCGTGTCCGCGCGACCTGAGTCGTCCCGTCCGAGTCTAGGCATCACGGCGGCGCTACTCTGGTCCGGGTGAGCACCGAACGGCGAACACTGACCGGATGGGGCCGCACGGCGCCGACCACGGCCGATGTCCTGAGCACGCCCGATGTGGACGTCATCGCCCGCGCCGTCAGCGAGGCTGGAGAGCGCGGCGTGATCGCCAGAGGTCTCGGCCGCTCCTACGGCGACCCGGCTCAGAACGCGGGTGGCCTCGTGATCGACATGACGGCTCTCGGCCGCATCCACTCGATCGATCCGAACACCGCACTCGTCGAGGTGGACGCGGGTGTGAGTCTCGACGCGCTGATGCGCGCCGCCTTGCCGTACGGGTTGTGGGTGCCGGTGCTGCCTGGCACCCGCCAGGTGACGATCGGCGGTGCGATCGCCAACGACATCCACGGCAAGAACCACCACAGCGCGGGCAGCTTCGGCAACCACGTCGTGTCGATGGACCTGCTCACGGCCGACGGTTCGGTGCGCACGCTGACCCCGGAGGGCCCGGAGCAGGACCTGTTCTGGGCCACCGTCGGCGGCATCGGGCTCACCGGCATCGTGGTCAGGGCCATCATCCGCATGAAGAAGACCGAGACGGCGTACTTCGTGGTGGACGCCGACCGCACGGCGGACCTCGACGAGACGCTGGAGCTGTTCACCAACGGCTCCGACCTCGACTACGACTACTCGATGGCCGTGCCCGACCTGATCTCACGGGACGGCAAGCTGGGCAGGGCGACGTTCTCGCGTGGCTCACTGGCCACCGTGGACCAGCTTCCCGAGAAGCTGAAGGCCGACCCGCTGAAGTTCGACGCGCCCGTGCTGATGACGCTGCCCGACCTCTTCCCGAACGGGCTCGGCAACAAGCTGACGTTCGGGGCCATCAACGCGTTGTGGCAACGAACGGTGCCTAAGAAGGGCGCACGGGGAAAGATCCAGAACCTGACGCAGTTCTACCACCCGCTCGACATGCTGGGTGAGTGGAACCGCGCCTACGGAACCCGTGGTTTCCTCCAGTACCAGTTCTCGGTGCCGTTCGGGCGCGAGGACGCGCTGAGGGACCTGTGCCGCCGCATCGCGCAGTCGGGGCACTACTCCTTCCTCAACGTCGTCAAACGGATGGGTGAGGCGAACCCCGCCCCGCTGTCGTGGCCGTCGCCGGGGTGGATGCTGAGCGTGGACTTTCCGGTGAAGCGGGGCCTCGCCGAGTTCTGCGACCAGCTCGACGTCGAGGTGCTGGCCGCGGGTGGCCGCCTCTACACGGCCAAGGACTCCCGCACCACGGCCGAGACCTTCCACCGCATGTACCCGCGGCTGGAGGAGTGGCGCAAGATCCGGGACGCCGTTGACCCCGACCGCATCTTCATCTCCGACATGGCCAGGAGGCTCGAACTGTGATCGACGCCGTGGGCAACCCCCAGTCGCTGCTGCTGCTCGGCGGCACGTCGGACATCGCACTCGCGATCGCGGAGAAGTACCTGTCCGCCCGCCCGCTGCGGGTCGTGCTGGCGGCCCGGCCGTCACAGCGACGTGACGAGGCCGCCGAGCGGCTCAAGGCCGCGGGGGCCGACGTCACGAGCATCGACTTCGACGCCGCCGACACCGACTCGCACCCCGCCGTGCTCGACCAGGCGTTCGCCGACGGCGACATCGACGTGACCGTGGTGGCGTTCGGGCTGCTCGGCGACCCGGAGCAGGCGTGGCAGGACCACACCACCGCCGTGCGCCTGGCCACGGTGAACTACACCGCCGCCGTGTCGGTCGGCGTGCCGCTGGCGGCCAGGCTGCGCGTGCAGGGGCACGGCAAGGTGATCGCGTTGTCGTCCGTGGCCGGTGAGCGCGTTCGCCGCTCGAACTTCGTCTACGGCTCCACCAAGGCCGGGTTCGACGGCTTCTACCTCGGACTCGGTGAGGCGCTGCGACCGCACGGCGTGACGGTGACGGTGGTCCGGCCCGGTCAGGTCCGCACGAAGATGACCGAGGGCCTCGGCAAGGCTCCGCTGGAGCAGACCGCCCAGCAGGTGGCCGACATCGCCGTGAAGGCCGTCGGCGAAGGCAAGGACCTGGTGTGGGCGCCGGGCGCTTTCCGGCTTGTCATGTCGGTGTTGCGCCACGTGCCGCGACCGATCTTCCGCAAGCTGCCGATCTGACCGGACCCCAAGCCCTCAGACTGGGGACACCCGTGCAGGAAGTGCAGACACCCGTACGAGAACTGCGGACACGGGTGCAGGAAGTGCGGACACTCCGTGTCGGCGGCGCGGGTGTCACTGCACGAACCAGTACCCGAACGACGTGTACTCCGGATACGGCGACAGCAGCGGCCTCGTCGGCTCCAACTCCACGGTGACGTCCGGAGACGACACGAGGTCGGCGGGCACGGTGAACTCGGCGGTCTCCCACACACCGGGAGAGGCGGGCAGCCGCCACACCCCCGCGTCCCTGCCGTCGATCCGCACTCGCACCTCGCGGTTCTCCTCGGCCGACAGCACCCGCGTCGCGATCCGCACCGGCTGTCCCGGTGTGAGACCACCCGCCGTGAAGCTCTCCCCTCCGATGACGGTGCGCCCGCTGTCGAGGACATCGCCCTGCCGCCGCAGCACCGTGTACGGCTGCCAACCCGGCTGCGGGGAGTTCACCTCGTAGGCGTGCCGCTGCTCGCTGTGCAGCGAGCCCACGTTGAGGTAGTCCCTGACGGTGCCCTCGACCGGCGCGCTGTCACCGCTGCCTGCGAGGGTCCAATCCGCGCGGTACACGCGCTGGTCGGTGAACGGCACGATGCGCTGATTGTTCAGGTCGGGTGGCGTCCGCACAGGGAAAGTGATCATGGGCGGTGAGGCGAACACGCCCGTGTCCACGAACGGTTGCATGGCCGTGCCCGGCCACGGTTCGTACACGGCGAAGTGGGTGGGCCGCTGCCCTTCCGGCAACGCCCTCATGGCCTCGTAGAGGCTGCCGGTGCCGTTGTTGCTGGCCTCGGCGAGCCCGTTGGTGGCGAGGCCGATGGTGTCCACCACCCGACGCTTCCCGAAGTAGGCGATGGCTCCGACGTCCTTGACCCCCACGACGGCGCGGGGAGGGAGATTGCCGCTGATCCACGCGCCAACCGACACGTCGGTGTCGCGGATGGTGGCCGCCTGCCGTCCGAGGCGGACCGCCCACGTCGGAGTGGCCACCACGGTGAACAGCACCATCACCAGCAGCACCGCGTGCAGGGTCGCCCTGCGCTCGCGCTCGCGGGGAACCAGGCGGGTGAGTGCGTAGCCGCCGGTGGCCGCGAACACCAGGAACAGGGGCAGGAACGGCTGGAAATACCGCAACTCGTGGACGAGCGCCGTGCTCAGCGTCGAGGCGGACAGCACGACCAGCGCGTAGCCCGCGACGACGGCGACGCACAGTGCCCGCCACTCCGGGCGGGTCACCAGCAGGTAGCCGATGCCGCCGAGGAAGAACAGCAGCGCGAGCGGGAAGACGAAGTCGGTGTTGTTGAGACCGTTGAAGTGATCGACGACGCCCCTGATGTTGGCGAAGGTCCTGTCGAGGAACTCACCGGCGTAGAAGATCGGCCGGTCGTAGAGGTGGGACTTCGACTGCACACCGTTGGCGCTGAACGTTCCCGTGGCGAGCCGGTAGAAGGTGTACTGCACCACGCCGATCAGCAGCGGCAGGCAGGACAGTGCCATGCTGCCGAGCCGCACGCCGTGCACGCGCCGGACGGTCCACACCATCGCCACGCTCAGCATGGCGGCGAAGAACAAACCTTCGGGGCGGACGAGGGCGAGTAGCGCGGCGAGCGCGGGCGTCCACCTGAACGACGCCGCCCCCCACTCACGCACGAACGCCAGCACGGAGCCGGTGACCAGCACCGCGGTGAGCCCGACCTCCATGCCGCTGGCCGCACCCCACAGCAGCGGCCCGCTCACGGCCGTGAGCACACCGGCCCAGACGCCGACGACCCGCCCTGTGAGAGCGGCGCCCAGCTTGACGACGAGCACGGCAGTGAGAGCGAAGCAGCCGACGCCGAACGCCACAGCGAACGCCAGCAGAGCCGTGCCGGTGAGCCCGGCGGCGTGGGCAACGGCGAGCACAAAGGCGTACAGGAGGCTGCTCGCGCCCGTCGAGACGGGATCGCCGGTGTTGTACTCGAACGGATGCCCCGAACCCAACTGGGCTGCGTAGTGCAGGTGGATGTAGGCGTCGTCGATCGGCGCGATCAGCTTGCCCTGGTTGAACGCGAGGTCCACCGCGACGAACACCCCGCCGAGTACCAGCGCGAGCGCTCCGACGAGCCAGGCACCTCGCTCGTCGCGTATGGGTGCGCGCCCGACACTGTCGCTCTGTGGCGACGGCTTCGGCGACGCGGAGCCGGTGGAGGTTCTGACCCCCGAGTCGGCACCGGGTTCGTCGTCGCCTGCTCGGTGTTCGGTGGTCTCTCTGTCCGTCTCCGCAGTCATGGCCGCCTGTCTCGTCGGGCTTCGCTTCGTAAGCTACCCAGCGCAGCGGCCCCTGATGTACCTGGGGCGAGAGTCACTCACCCGCCCGGAACCAATTACTCACCGCGCACGTCCGAGCAGGCAGAGTAGGCACGCACCACGAGAGGAGCGTCGTGGGCAGCGAGGAATCCGTCTGATGGCCTTCTCCGATGCACCCGGTCCTGCCACGCGAGCGCGGCAGGTGATCTCGGCCGACGAGACGGTTCTCTGGGCCGCGAGCGGCGACCGGTTCGTCTACGACGCGGCCGATGCGGGCGAGCAGAGCCCGGTCACGGCGATGGCAGGACTCCGGGTGAGCGGCGCGTTCGACCGAGGCGCGGTGTCAGTGGCGGAGAGGATGACCGCTGACGTCGAGGACGACGAGGCCGGGAATCCGGACGTGGTCGTGTTCGGCGGCGCGGACGGCCTCGCCCGCACGGCATTGCGCGACGTTCCTCCCACGGGACGAGGCAGGGGGCGCACCTGGGCGCTGACCTCGTCGAGGCTGCTGGTCCTCGACGTCAAGGAGCGCGACTGTGCCGGGCAGGGGTCACTGCTGCGCAGGAGCATCGAGTTCGGCAGGGACATCGTCGATCTCGTCACCGACCGCATACGGAAGTACGGCGGCAACGTCTCCGACGTCCCCGTCACGTGCCCCCCAATGGAGGTCGTCGCGTCCGTCGATCGCCGTCACATCGACGACATCACCGTGTCGCGGCGCAGACTCCGCATGCGGACACGGCCGTGTCTGCGCCTCTCGTTCATGGACAGCTCGGGGATCGACCTGTTGCTCGGCATCGATGACGTCGGTGTTTTCGAGTGGATGCTCGCGTTGAGCGGAGGAGGCCGTTGATGGAGGAGGACCCCAGGAAGGCGGCGCAGATCGACGAGATCGTCGAAACCGAACTGGCGAGGCACTGGCTCGCCGAAGGTGAACGGCTGCTCCTCGGCTGCCCTCCGGTGCGTGCGCACGTCGGGTCGCTCGTCGGTGGCCGCCGCCGCGCGCCTCACGTGCCAGGCAGGCAGCAGCTCCCCGTGGTCCGATTGGGGCCGCCCCGGTGGCCGCTGCCGATGGCTGATCTGCCCGGCGAGGACTGGACCGACGACCCGACGCTCGGGCACTGGGCCGTCGCGGACCACGACGGCCGGATCGCCGTACAGCTGGCCGACCACCTCGCCGTGAGCCACGGCGAGGCTCGGGTCGTGGTCACCGACCGCAGGATCGCGGTCGTGTACCCGGCGAACTGTCTCGCAGGCGCCCCCGGCCAGGAGGTACTGACCACGTTCGAGGAGATGGAGGCTTGCAGGCTCGCCGCGCTCGACGCGCCGTTCCTCGGCCGCAGCGTCCCCCCTCGCTCCGTGATCGCGTTCCGGTTCACCGACGGTTCCGTGCTGTACACGCGCGACGTCCACGCCGTGATGAAGGTGCGCAGAGCGAGGGAGAGAGCGGAGGCGCAGTGCGCGTCGCTGCCCGCACCGGACCGTCGGATCACCGCGTGGCACTGTGGGTGAGCGGCGCACTCTCCTGAGCCTCGCTGAGCTTGAAGTGCCCCACTCCCAGCGCGTCGGAGTACACCTGCCAGGTGTTCTCGCCGCTGCCTTCTCCCCTCCGGTAACGCAGCTTGTGATCGGTCTTCACCGGTTCGGCGTTCTCGTCGAAGAAGAGGTAGTTCAGCCGCAACAGCGCGGAGGAGACCGGCCCAGCTTCGGCGATGCGTTCCCTGACGAGTTCCGCCGCCCTTCCCCGATCGGAGAACACGTCCACGATCCTGCACTCGCAGTGGTAGGCGAGGGTTCCGATCTCGCCGGGTGACAGAACCGTCGCCTCACCCACTCGCTCGCCGAGCTGCCGCCCCACGTGTGCGTAGTCGGACGCGCTCGCCCAGTTACCGAAAATCACCGGCGAGCGCCACGGAACGCCCCTCGTCGTGTCCACGGCCACGGCACCGGCCACGAACACCGCCACGAGGCCGAGCGCGGCCACCGGAGTCCGCTCGACCAGCGTCGCGGCCTCCTTCGCCCTCACCAGCCACACTCCCAGCGCCGCCACCGCGAACATGCCGAGCGCCGTGGTTGGCGCGACGTAGTACCAGTGGTACGGACCCACGCCCAACGCCGTGTAGACCAGGTAGTAGGCGATGGCGCCGCCGCCGAGCCCGACGAGCGCGGAGACGGAGGGGAACCGCGTCCAGCGCCTGGCCAGCCGCAACCCGACCAGCGCGAACCAGGTGACGAGCCCGACGACGGCGGGGGCGAACGCCATCAGCACGGCGAACTCCTCGCCGAAGTAGTACATCACCGGGCCGGTCGCGTAGGTCCACTTGCCGAAGAGTCCTTCCTGCTCCTGCTTGATGACCAGTGTGTCGGGCACGGCGGAGCCGAGGACCACCCAGCTGAACACGTACCAGGGAGCGGCCACAACGGCGGCGGTGAGCGCGGCCTTGCCGATGCGCTGCCGGATCGCGGTCGAGCACAACGCCACCGCCAGCACGAACACGATCAGATCGAGGCGGGTGAGCACGGCGAGCGCGGCGGCGACGCCGAAGGCAACGGGACGTCCCTCGACGGCGAACACGGTGAGCAGCACGAGGACCGCGGGGATGAGCAGCACCTCGAGGCCGATGGCGGAAAGCACGAACGGGTTGGCCAGCACGACGAGGACACCGAGGAACGCCACCGGCCACGGAAACCGGTACGCCCTCGCGAGCCGCGCCCAGCCCCACGCGAGCATGGCCGTCGCCAGCACGGTCAGCGCGCCCAGCGCGACGACGGGGTGGGCGGCACCCGACACCCGCGTCAGCAGGGTCAGCGCGCCGAGCAGCAGTACGTTCAACGGCGACGTGGCCGAGTTCGCCCGCATGCCTGGCACGAGCCCCCACTCACCGTTCACGGCGAGGTTCTTGGCGTAGGACAACGTGATGTAGGCGTCGTCGATGAGGCTGTCCTTGACGGTGACGAACACGCCTGCCGCGAGTACCGCCGACACGGCCACGAACACCCAGGTGGCCCGCCGGGCGGGGTCGATGATCCGTTCTTTACGCTCCAACGGTGACCTTCCGTACTTGGTTGATCACGATCTGTGCCCTGCTGGCCACGGTGTCAGCCGGGCTGTTCGTGCTCGCACCCGTGGACGCGCAGCCGTCGAGGTACGAGTGGCCGCACGCGGGGGTAACCGACGGTGTTTCGCGCGTGCTGCCGCTCCTCCCGTACGAACCCCACCGGCTGGACGTCACCTTCGGTTGTAGTGATGCGAACACGATCAGTGATGGCCTGCTGCTGTCTACCACGTCCACCCGTGAAACGCCTGTTGGGAACCGCATGGGCGCCGGGCTCGCCGTGCACGTCGAAAGCGGAGCCGTCACGGTCGATGTGGGAGGTCAGCGGGTCCTCACCTCCGATGTCGGCCGCGACTGCGAGTGGTCCATCTCCTCCGGTCCGCACGGCACTGTCGTCTCCCTTGACGGCGACCCGGTGGCTCGCACCGGTACCACTCCTGTGGTGTCGGGGATGTTCACCGAGGCGGCGAGCCAAACCGATCTGCGCGTGACAGTGGTGCCGGACACGCGGTTCGAAAGCACTCCTGGCCCGATCCGGGGTGTGCTCGCCGCTGTGGCGCTGGTGTCGGCGGCGGCGATGTTCGTCCTGCTGGCGCGAAACCGATCCACCCGCGCGCGGCGGGTGCGGCTGCTGCCGCAGGGGTGGTGGCGGCCGAGGTGGCCGGACGCCGTGGTGGCCGGTGCGCTGGCAGGCTGGCTCGTCGTCGGTGCGCCGACGGTGGACGACGGCTACATCGTCACCATGCTGAAAGCCGAGGGCGACAGCGGTTTCATCGGCAACTACTTCCGCTGGTTCAACGCTCCCGAGGCACCGTTCAGCTGGTTCTACGAGCTGTACCGGGGTTTCGCCGACGCAAGCGACGCCGTGTGGTGGTTGCGCCTTCCCTCGGTCCTTCTCGGACTACTCGGGTGGCTGCTCGTGGATCGCCTGCTGCTTCCCCGGCTGGCCCGGCGTCCGGGCGCCCTGGTGCGGTTCGGCGCGGCAGGAGCCTTCGCGCTGTGGTACGTCCAGTTCGGCGTCGGCCTGCGCCCCGAGCCGTGGGTGATGATCGGGACCGTCGTGGTGTTTCTCCTGGTGGAACGCGCCGTCGCGCTGCGGAGCCTCACCGCGCTCGCCGTGGCCGTCCTCGCGGCGGGGCTCACCGTCGCCGTCACGCCGACCGGCGTGCTGGCGCTCGCACCGTTCGTCGCCGCCTCCGGCGGGTTGTGGCGGCTGCTGCGGCGGCACGGACCTGTGCTGGTGCCCGTCGCACTCGGCGCGTGCGCGACCCCGTTGCTGGTGATGTTCGCCGACCAATCGCTCGCCGCCGTGGCGTACTCGACGGAGGTACGGACCGCGATCGGGCCCGCGTTCGGGGTTTCCGACGAGCCGATGCGCTACGCCGACCTCCTCAGCCCCGTGCAGGGTGGGCTCAACCGCCGGATGCCGCTCGTGCTGCTGTGGCTGTCGATGCTCGTCCTGGCGCTGCTGCTGCTCACTCGCCGCGCAGCCGGGCTCGCGCGAAGGCCCACGCTGCGGGCGCTGCTGGTGGCGCTGCTGTTCTTCGTCGCGCTGGCCTTCACCCCGACCAAGTACACCCATCACTTCGGCGCCATCGGCGGTATCGCTGCGGTGTTGTTCGCCGCCGTCGTGCACACGGTCCGGTCGGGCGCGCTGCGGCGGCCCGTGGAACGTTCGCTGTTCGTCGTCGCCGTCGCCGCGACAGCGGCCTACGCACTGAACGCGCCACTGCGGTGGTGGTTCGTCGCCGACCTCGGCGTGCCGTGGTCGCGGGAGCAGCCGGACGTCGGCGGCATCGACCTCGCCGGCGTCGTGCTCGTCGGCGGGCTGGCGCTGGCCGTCGCGGGACTGCTCGGCGCGTGGCGGCGGCTGCCGTCCCCCGCCTGGCTCCTTCCCGCACTCGCGGTGGGCACCGTGGTGCTCGAACTGGTGTCGATGGCCTACCCGCTGCATTCCAGAGCCGGCACCTACAGCGTCGCGCGTTCCACACTGGCGTCGTTCTCGGGAAGCTGCGGTATCGAGGATTGGCTCGACGTGGAACCCGATGTCCGCGCGGGCCTCCTGCCTGCCGAGCAGGGTGAGGGCTCGGGACACGGCTTCAAGCGCAACGCGGGCTACCCCGGCGACACGCCTCCCCCTGCCCCTTACGGAACGGACGACGCGCCGGTGTGGGGCAGCGGCGGGGACGCGGCGTCGTGGACGAGCCCGTGGTTTCCACTGCCTGCCGGGGCGGGTGCACCCGGCTCGCCGCCGCTGGTCGTGCCCGTCGTGGGGCGCGGTGCGGTGTCGGCGACCGTCCAGTTCTCCCGTGACGGCGGCGGCGACGGTGGCGACACCGTCTCCCGCGAGGTGCGCCTCCGGGTCGGCGAGGGGACCTGGCGGGAAGCGAGGCTCGATCCACGAGATGCCGAGCGAGTGCGGGTGGTGGCCGTGGACCGAAGGGAAGGGGACGGCTGGCTCGCGGTGGGACTGCCCCGGCTGCCGAAGGTCGTTCCGGTCACCGAGTACGTTCCCGCCTCGCGACCCGTCGCGCTCGACTGGGTCAACGCGTTCTTCCTGCCGTGCAGGCAACCGGCCGCCGTCGCACACGGCGTGACGCAGCCGGTGACGCACCTCTTCGCTACGGGCCCTGACAGCCGGTGGCTCACCGGCATGTCCTACGCCCCCGAGTCAGGCGGGCCCTACGCGCCGCTGCTGGACGTCGCGGAGCTGGTTGCCGTGCCCACCTACCTCAGAGGCGACAAGCTCAGGGAACCGATCAGCGTGTTCCGCTTCGACTACGTGGCACCGCCGCTCGAAAGCCTACCGAGGTGACCGTTTCAGAGGTAGTACGAGCAGGCCAGCGTGACGACCCAGCTCGCGCCGAGCACCTGGAGCACGCGGTCGCGCAGGGCGATCTCCTCCGGTTCGCCCGCGTTGCCGCCGTCCACGTCAACGGCGTACCGCAGCACGGCCACCACGAACGGCACGATGGAGATGACGCTCCACACGGTGCCGGGAACCCGCTGCTGCTGTTCGAAGGCCCACAGGCAATACGTCATGATCAGTATCGCCGCTGAGGTGGCCCAGACGAACCGCAGGTAGCTGGCCGAGTACTTCTTGAGCGACGACCGGATCTTCGCCCCGGTGCGCTCGAAGAGCATCACCTCGGCGTACCGCTTCCCCGCCACCATGAACAGGGAGCCGAACGCGGTGACCAGCAGGAACCACTGCGAAAGGCTGATACCGGTCGCCACACCGCCCGCGATGAGGCGCATGAGGAAACCAGACCCGACGATGACCAGGTCGATCACCGGCTGGTGCTTCATCCCGAAGCAGTAGCCGAGCTGCACCGCCTCGTACACGACGAGCACGATGAGCAGCCGCCAGTCGGCGAGGAAGCTCACGCCGACACCGGCGCCGAAGAACAACACGGCGGCGGCGTACGCGAGGGGGATCGGCACGATCCCGGCGGCGATCGGCCGGTTGCGCTTGGTCGGGTGCGCGCGATCCGCCTCGACGTCCACCGCGTCGTTGACGAGATAGACCGAGCTTGCGACGAGCGAGAACGCCACGAACGCCACCGCGGCGTCCACGAGGACGTCCACGTTGGTGATCTGTCCTGCGGTGAACGGCGCCGCGAAGACGAGAACGTTCTTCACCCACTGGCGTGGCCGGGCTGTCCGGACCACGCCGAAGAGGGTCGGGATCGGTCCCTTCCGGGTGGAGGCACCGCCCTCGACGTCGGCATGCTCGGTCGTCTCACTCATCGTCAGGTCCGCTTCCGTGAGGTCATCCTGCGGCGCACGACGCCGCCGACGGCACCACCGAGGGCAGCGCCTGCGAGTACGTCGGTCGGGTAGTGCACACCGAGCACGAGACGCGAGACGAGCATCGGCGGCACCAGTGCGGGCACGAGGTTACGCCCGAACAGCCCCGAGTACAGCACGGCGGCTGCCGTGGTGGACGTGGCATGCGACGACGGAAAGCTCAGCCTGCTGGGGGTACCGACACCCACCGTGATCGCCGGGTGCTCCGGCCTGCGCCGCCGCACCACGCGCTTGACCGCGATCGACGCCGCATGCGCTCCGACGGCTCCAGCCGCCGCTGTGAGCCACTCCCTGCGCCGCCGCGAGTCCACGGCCGCACCGACGAGCCCCAGCGCGAACCAGCCCGCGCTGTGCTCGCCGAAGTGCGAGAGCCCGCGCGCCGCCTTCACGACCGCGGGGCGTGCGATGGCCCGCTGCACACCGGCGAGAACGGCCAGCTCCCCGGAGGGCCGTGGAAGCTGCTCCTCCACGGCCCTCTCGACGGGTCTCTTCTCAAGCATCGATCGACCCGTCGAGCGGAGCGCCCTCCGTCAGATGCGGCGCGATCTTGTTGTCGAACGCCGAGAGCGCCGACCCGATGGCCATGTGCATGTCGAGGTACTTGTAGGTACCGAGACGACCGCCGAAGAGGACGTTGCGCTCGGCGGCTTCCTTCTTCGCCAGCTCGCGGTAGCGCTCCAGCTTGTCCCTGTTCTCGGGCGTGTTGATCGGGTAGTACGGCTCGTCGTCGTCCTCGGCGAACCGCGAGTACTCCCGCACGATGACCGTCTTGTCGGTCGGGTACTCCCGCTCCGGGTGGAAGTGCCGGAACTCGTGGATCCGGGTGTACGGAACGTCGGCGTCGTTGTAGTTCATGACAGCCGTGCCCTGGTAGTCACCGGTCGGCACGACCTCCTGCTCGAAGTCCAGCGTGCGCCAGCCGAGCCTGCCCTCGGAGTAGCCGAAGTACCGGTCGAGCGGCCCGGTGTAGACCGTCGGCGTCCCCTCCGGGATCTCGTCGCGCACCTCGAAGTAATCGACACCCGTGCGCACCTCGATGTTCGGGTGGTCGGCCATCCGCTCCAGCCACGCGGTGTAGCCATCGACGGGAAGACCCTCGTAGGTGTCGTTGAAGTACCGGTTGTTGAAGTTGTAGCGCACCGGCAGCCGCGTGATGATCGAAGGCGAGAGCTCCTTCGGGTCGGTCTGCCACTGCTTGGCCGTGTAACCCTTCACGAACGCCTCGTACAGCGGGCGCCCGATGAGGGAGACGGCCTTCTCCTCAAGGTTCTTCGCATCCTTGGTGTCGATCTCGCTCGCCTGGTCCGCGATCAGCTCACGGGCCTCGTCCGGCGAGTGCGACTTGCCGAAGAACTGGTTGATCAGGTGCAGGTTCATCGGGAACGTGTAGACCTGACCCTGGTACTTCGCGAACACCCGGTGCTGGTAGCCGGTGAAGTCGGTGAACTGGTTGACGTAGTCCCAGACCCGCTTGTTCGACGTGTGGAAGAGGTGGGCGCCGTAGCGGTGCACCTCGATGCCGGTCTCGGGCTCGGCCTCCGAGTACGCGTTGCCACCGATGTGGTCGCGCCGCTCGAGGACCAGCACGCGCTTGTCGAGCTGGCTCGCGGCGCGCTCGGCCACGGTGAGGCCGAAGAAGCCGGAGCCGACGACGACCAAATCGAAACCGGTGTATGCGCCGTCTGTGATGTCTGTGGTGTTCGTGTCCGCGCTCACGAGCGAAAGGCTACCGACGCGCACGGGCCCTCGTGCGGTGAGGCCGTGGTTATGAAAACCCCGTTAAGTGGGTCTGCTCCACGCCGCTCACACCCCGTCGCACGAGGCCCGGTGTGCCCCTGCCGTGCCCGGTTCCCCCGGGCAGGCGCCGGTTGTCCGGGTTCGCTTGTCGCCGCATCGGACCACCCCCAGGTCCCGCTGGTTCCTCACGGAGCGTGATTCACCCGTTCGAACGAATCAGGTGGTCTGGTCCCGGCCCTGAATCGTCGGCAGGAGATCCGCGGCGACCTCCTCCAGCACCGATTCCCTGCCCTGATAGGGCGTGCCACTGCGCGGCCAGTGCACCACGACGTCCGTGAAGCCCAGCTCCCCCGCCCTGCCGACGGCGTCCGCGAACGCCTCCGTGCTCGACAGGGAGAACACCGGCGCGGAATCCAGGCTCAAGCAGCGCACCACCCGCTCGCGGCCCGCCTCGGCGAGAGCGTCGTCGAACCGGCCGGACAACTCCCCGACCCGGTTCCACCAGTCGTCCTGCGTCTGGCCGTCCTCGGGGCGGCCCGTGGTGATCCAGCCGTCGCCCGCACGGGCGGCGAAGGCCATGGTCCTCGGGCCGTCGGCCGCGAGCAGCAGGGGCGATCGCGGTTTCTGCACACAACCGGGAAGGTTGCGCGCCCCCTTGGCCGAGTAGTAGGTGCCGGAACGGTCGAAGTTGTCGGTGCGCAGCAACCCGTCGAGCGTCTCGACGAACTCGATGTAGCGGTCGGCCCGCTGCGCAGGCGACAGCTCCGGCCCGCCGAGCACCGAGGCGTCGTAGCCCTGCCCGCCCGCGCCGACACCGAGCACGAGGCGGCCGTCGGCGAGGTCGTCGAGCGTGATGACCTCTCTCGCGAACGGAACAGGGTGCCGGAAGTTCGGCGAGGCGACGAACGTGCCCAGTCTGATGGTCGAGGTCACCATGGCCGCGGCGGCGAGCGTGGGAACCGCGCCGAACCACGGCCCATCGACCAGCGAACGCCAACCGAGATGGTCGTACGTCCAGGCGTGGTCGAATCCGTACTCCTCGGCGGCCCGCCACTTCGGCTCGGCGGCCCACCACCTGTCCTCGGGAAGGATCACAATGCCTACGCGCACGCCCCGACGCTAGCGGTGAACGACGACACCCCGCAGCGCGGGCATGATCTGGGAAACTGGTTGGCGTGGAGAAGCCCCGCCTGATCGCCTCGGATGTGGACGGCACCCTGCTCACCCCGCTTGAGCAGGTGGCGCCCCGCACTGCCGACGTGGTGAATCGCGCCGTCGCCGACGGCGTGCCCGTCGTGCTCGTGACGGGACGCCCGCCGCGCTGGATCCCGCCCGTCGCCGAGACCACCGGACTCACCGGATACGCCGTGTGCGCGAACGGCGCCGTGCTGTACGACATCGGCGCCGACCGCGTCGTGGACGTGCACGGCCTGCTCGATCCACTGCGGCTCATGGACGTGGCGCAGGCACTTGACCACGCCCTGCCGGGATGCAGGCTGGCCGCCGAACGCATCGGTACGAAGGCCGTGGAGCACGATCTGCACAACTTCGTGATCGAAACCGACTACCACAACCCGTGGGGCGACGGTGAGGGTTTCGTGGTCCCACGCGCGGAGGTGCTCGGCCATCCCGCGGTGAAACTGCTGGTCAGCCACCGGAAGATGACCTCGGACGAGATGGCGGCCGCAGCACACAGCGTGCTGGGTGACAGCGTCCACATCACGTTCTCCTCCACCGGTGGGCTCATCGAGATCGCCTCACCCGGAGTCACGAAGGCGACCGGCCTCGCCGACGTCGCGCAGCGGTTCGGCGCAGGCGCCGACGAGACGATCTCGTTCGGCGACATGCCCAACGACCTGCCGATGCTCACCTGGGCAGGACACGGTGTCGCCGTCGCCAACGCCCACCCGAGGGTGCTCGACGCAGCCGACGAGATCACCGCGTCCAACGCCGAACACGGTGTGGCGCAGGTGCTGGAGCGCTGGTTCTGACCTCCGGCGTCACGGGCAAGAGACGTACGTGAAGTCCGGGTGCGCGTCGAGAAGTTCGATGAGGTGGGCGGCGCGCACCCGCCTCACGTACACCGAGACCCAGTACGGCGTTCCGGCGCGCCGGAAACTCGCCACCTCGTAGAGCCCCGCGTAGGCCGGGTTGATGCCGCATTCCCGCACCCTGGTGTAGCTCGATTCCTCGACCGCGACGGCGGGTGCGCGTTCGTTGACCACGTAGTCGAAGTCTCTTGCCGCGTACACGCCGCTGTCCTCGACCCGCATCGGCTCGCCTTCCCTGGCGATGTGTTCGTCCGTTCGCCCGAAGACGTCGATCACGACGATGGACGGTCCCGCCTCGTACGCCATCGAACCCGTGTTGTGGGTACTGATCACCGTCCCCGCCGGAAGCGACTCGTCGAGCCATCTCCCGATCTCGGCGCGCTGGCCCGCCGCCGTGCGCAGGTCGTGCATCGCGGGAAGGGCACCTGGGTGGACCATGGTCACCACCAGTGACAAGCCGCAGAGTGCCGTGGCGACCACGGGCACGGTGCGACCGCGCACGAGCGGAACACCCCGATCCGCTGTGGCCGCGTCGTTCGCGGGGCTGGTCACGACGAAGAGCCCGTACGCCGCCGTACCCACGACCGCGAGCAGCACCGGCACCGGAGCGAGCAGCCGCCACACGGGCATCCAGCCACCGCCTGCCACGAGGACGGCGAGGACGTGTCCCACCGCGAGCACGACGAGCAACCACACCACGGAACGGGCGCGCGCGACGGCGGCCGACACCCTTCGACGCGTCAGCAGCAGAGCGATCGCGGCCACGGCGAGCGCCACGAACGCCTGGTAGGCGAGCGTGAACTCGGCGACGTAGTCCCCGCCTGCCGCGAGACGGCCTGACCAGCTTCCTCTCCAGCGCGACAGGACGAGGTTGGGCAGCAGGTGGTCGTAGACGGTGAGCCGCCACACGGTCCACGGCACGAGCAGCACGGCCGCCCCCGCCAGGTACGCGACGGCCGCCGACGCCGTGCGTCTGCGGCGCGCCGCCTCCACCACGAACCACGCCAGTCCGATCACGCTCATCACGAGCCCTTCCGGCCTGGTCATGACCGCCAGTGCGACCGTGACTCCCGCGACCACCGCCCTGCCCGAGGTGATCGCGAGGCAGAAGGTGAGCGTGAGGAGCACGAACAGTGGCGCTTCGAGGCCCGAAGCACCGTACGCGGCAGGCGTGCTCGCGGCGGCGGTCAGCGCTGCCGCGAGCACCCCGAGGCCGGGCAGAGCAGGACCGTCGGGGGTGGCGATGCGCACGATCCGGTTCGTGAGCCGGTAGGCCAGCAGCACACTGCCGAGAGTGGCCGCGATCCCCAGCAGGACGGCGGTCACGACGATGACGTCGGAGTCGCCGAACACGGCGCCGGGCAGTGCCACGAGGATCATCCACAGGAAGTTGGCGTAGCCCTCGACGTACTCGCCGGTGTTGTAGACGGGCCCGTAACCCTCGGCGACGTTGCGCGCGTAGCGGAAGGTGACGTAGGCGTCACCGGCGACGGTCGAGTAGAGAAGCTGGTGGAACAGCGACAGCAGCAGTGTGAGTCCCAGCGCGGCGTACCGCCACGACCGGCGGGCGTTGATCCGCGGCCACCAGGTGACCACGAACGCCGCCAGCACGAGCCACGCACCGACCGTGACCGCTGTCAACACCACACCCCACTCGACCCGATCTCCACCCCTCGGTGGGCAAGCTACCCGCTTTCCACCCTCGCGCGACCGAACGCGGACCGCGTTTCGCCTTTCCACCTCGCGGTTCTCGGCTCCGCGTTCTTGAGGACTCGCGAGGCGTAAGCTGCCACACCGTGCGTCACGTGACCGTCATCGGTGGCGGGATCATCGGTCTCGCCGTCGCGAGGGAACTCACCGCGCGCGGCTGCCACGTCACCGTGCTGGAGAAGGAGAACCACTGGGCCGCGCACCAGTCCGGCCACAACTCGGGCGTCGTCCACGCGGGGCTGTACTACCGGCCGGGTTCGCTCAAAGCGCGGCTCTCGGTGGCTGGCAACCGCTCGATGATCGCCTTCGCCCGCGAGCACGGCGTGCCCTACGACGTGTGCGGCAAGCTGGTGGTGGCCACCTCCGTCGCCGAGTTGCCCGCCCTCGGCCTGCTCGCCGAGCGGGCGCGAGCCTGCGGTGTCGGCGCCACACTGCTCGACGCCGCGCAGGCCAGGGAGTACGAGCCCGAGGTGTCGTGCGTGCGCGCGCTGCGGGTGCACTCCACCGCTGTGATCGACTTCCCTGCCGTGTGCCGAGTTCTCGTGTCGCTGCTGCGTGAAGCCGGGGCCGACCTGCGGCTGGGCACGCCCGCGCTCGCCGTCCGCGCGGGGAGCAACGGCGGTGTCGAGGTGGCCACACCGCACGACGTCGTGAAGGCGGACACCCTCGTCAACTGTGCGGGGCTGCATTCCGACCGCGTGGCCAGGCTCGCGGGGCTCACACCGGAAACCAGGATCGTGCCCTTCAGGGGCGAGTACTACGAACTGCGGCCGGGGCGGCGCCATCTCGTGCGTGGTCTGATCTACCCGGTTCCCGACCCGACACTGCCGTTTTTGGGTGTCCACCTCACTCGCATGCTCGACGGCAGTGTCCACGCGGGACCCAACGCCGTGCTCGCGTCGCGGCGGGAGGGTTACCGCGGAAGGGACGTCTCCGTGCGCGACCTCGCCGAGGTGCTGGCCTTTCCCGGCACGTGGCGGCTCGCGCGGCGCCACGCCTTCCCCGCGGGCTGGAACGAGGTGACCCGGTCGCTGTCGAAACGCCGCTTCGCCGCGAGCCTCGCCCGCCTCGTTCCGGCCATCCGGAGGGAGGACATCGTGCGCCACGGCTCCGGCGTGCGCGCGCAGGCCCTGCTGCCGGACGGAAGGCTCGCCGACGACTTCGTCATCGAAGAGGCCCGCGACCAGATTCATGTGCTCAACGCGCCGTCACCCGCTGCGACGAGCGCACTGGAGATCGCCGCGTACGTCGCCGACCGCGTCACCGCGACCGGCTGACGGGCTATTCCTTCGGCAGGTTCTTCGTCACGAGCGGGATCGCGTCCTCGACCTTGGCGCACACCTCGTCCGTCTCGGCGACGCCGTCCGTGACGGTGATGCTCACGTACGACCTGTCGGTGACAGCGAGATCGGCGACGCACATACCGGGAATGCTCGCCCCGTACACCACCCACTCGCGGCCGTCGGCCTCGACCTTCTTCGGTTCGCCTTCCGCGCGTGTTTCCGGGTCCGGCGCCGGTCGTTTCGTCTCGACGCCCACGATGGTGGTGTTGCGGTCGTCGCCGTCGGCGTTGATCCAGTTGCAGCGTGCGGGTAGCAGATCGCCCGGCTCAAGGTACTCGCCGTGCCCGCGCCTGCCGAGTTTCTCCGCATGTTCCGGGGTGAGCAGCGAGCACGGGTTCACCGATTCCAGCGGGCTCGGCTTTCTCGGCTCCACCGTCGCCGGTGCCCCGCCCGGCAGGTGGGACGACACGAACGGCGCCGCGGCCTCAGCCTGCTCGCAGGATTTCGACTCGTCCGAGAAGTTGCTGCTCATGATGGCCACGAACGACGAAGGGGACAGCTCTGTGGCGATCGTGCACATCGACTCGCCACCGAAAGGGTCGGGATAGCGGGCCCACGTCAGTCCTCCGATCTCCTTCTCCCATTCCGGCTCGACGCCCGCCACGTAGTCGCCGAGCGGGATGTCCACGGAGAAGTAGATGTCCAGCAGGTCCATGCTCTGGTCGCTGTAGGCGGGCGTGAACGAGCACGCCGCAGGCACCAGTTGACCAGGTTTCCCCGGAGTGAACTGGCCCTTCTCCTCGTAGTAGAGGGCGGCGGCCTGCTCCGGTGTCAGCAGCTCGCAGGGCTCCCCCGCCGCGATGTCCTTCGCCTCGCTCGGCGGCGAGGCAGGGGACGCGGTGCCGCCCACCGTGGTGGCGCACCCCGCCATCAGCAACGCGCACCCGAGAACGACGAGAGCTCTCCCGCGCACAGTGACCTCCCGGGTCGCCGTCCGAGCCGACGCCGACAGAGTAGCGGCCGACGACGGCTCGGCGGTGTGGCGGTGTGGCGTGCTCAGGATCGGGGTTCGAGCACCGACAGTCCACCGAGGAACGGGCGAAGCGCCTCCGGCACACGCACAGAACCGTCGGGCTGCTGGTGGTTCTCCAGGATCGCGACGATCCACCGGGTGGTGGCGAGCGTGCCGTTGAGGGTCGCCGCCGTCTGCGGACGGCCTTCGGCGTCGCGGTAACGCACTGAGAGCCTGCGCGCCTGGTAGGTCGTGCAGTTCGACGTCGAGGTCAGCTCGCGGTACGCCTGCTGCGTGGGAACCCATGCCTCGCAGTCGTACTTGCGCGCCGCGCTGGTACCGAGATCGCCTGCCGCGGTGTCGATCACCCGGTAGGGCACCTCGATCTTCGCGAGCATCTCCTCCTCCCAGGCGAGCAGCCTCTCGTGCTCGGCCTCGGCGTCGGACGGGTCGCAGAAGACGAACATCTCCACCTTGTCGAACTGGTGGACGCGGATGATGCCCCTGGTGTCCTTGCCGTAGGAACCCGCTTCGCGGCGGAAGCACGACGACCAGCCCGCGTAGCGCAGCGGCCCGCCGGTCAGGTCGAGGATCTCGTCGGCGTGGTAGCCGGCGAGCGGCACCTCCGACGTGCCGACGAGGTAGAGGTCGTCGTCGGCGAGGTGGTACACCTCCGACGAGTGCGCACCGAGGAACCCGGTGCCCGCCATGATCTCCGGCCGGACCAGCACCGGCGGGATCATGAGCTGAAAGCCGTTCTCCGTGGCCTGTGCCGCCGCCATGGTGAGCAGCGCGAGCTGCAACCGGGCACCGATTCCGGTGAGGAAGTAGAACCGCGCGCCCGACACCTTGGCGCCGCGTTCCATGTCGATGGCGCCGAGCGCCTCACCAAGTTCGAGATGGTCCTTCGGCGTGAAGTCGAACTCCCTCGGCGTGCCGACGTGCCGCAGGACGGCGAAGTCCTCCTCACCACCCTCCGGTACCTCGGGGTGCACGACGTTCGGCACGACGCGGTGGAGCTGCTCGAACTCCTCGCTGGCGCGGCTCTGCTCCGCTTCGGCCTCCTTGACCTCGGCCGCGAGTTCCTTGCCACGCGCGAGGAGTTCCTGCCGCTCGTCGCCGGACGCCTTGCCGATGCGCTTGCCGAGCTGCTTCTGCTCGGCGCGGAGGTTGTCGGCCTTCGCGATGGCGGACCTGCGCTGGGCGTCGAGGGACAGCAGCCTGTCCACGACACCGACATCCTCACCTCGGGCGCGCTGCGAAGCGCGCACGACGTCCGGTTCCTCGCGCAGGGTCCTCAGGTCAATCACGGTTAGCCAGCCTAGACCGGGCCGGGCTCGCCGGTGAACTTCGGTCGCTCGTTGCCGGTGCCCTCAGCTCAGCCCGTGCACGAACGCTGCCACCACGCGCGCCAGCTCCTCTCCCGCGTCCTCCTGGAGGAAGTGACCAGCGCCCTCGATGGTCGGATGTTCCCTGCCCCGCGCGCCCGGCATCGTCTCGCGCAGGATCGGCTCCATGGCCGCGGTGATCGGATCTCCGTCGGAGAACGCGCACAGGAACGGCAACGACGAGGCGGAAAGCGTGTTCCACGCCGCCCTGTTGGGCTCGGAGGCTTCGTCGTCGGGGCGGGTCGGCACCAGGGATGGCAGCGCACGCGGACCCGCTTTGTACGTCTCGTTGGGAAACGGCGCTTCGTAGGCGGCCCGCTCCGCGTCGGTCAGCCCGCGGCGGCAACCCGCCTGCACGAACCTGGCGATGTCGAGAACCGGTGCGTCGCGCACGGCGTCGTGGAACCTCCACCACGCCGAGGGCATGTCCGTGTCCCCCGTTGGCAGTCCGGTGTTCGCGGCGACGACCCCTGCGAACCGGTCGAGGTTTTCCGCAACGAGACGAAGGCCGATCAACCCGCCCCAGTCCTGGCCGACCAGGACGACATCACGCAGATCCAGCGCGTCGAAGGCGAAAGCACGCATCCACTCGACGTGCCGTGCGTACGTGTGATCGGCGACCTCGGCGGGTTTGTCGGACCTGCCGAAACCGACGAGGTCGGGTGCGACGGCCCTGATACCCGCTTCGGCGAGTACACCGAGCATCGTCCGGTAGAGGTACGACCAGCTCGGCTCGCCGTGCAGCAGCAGCACGGTGGGCCCGTCGGGCGGCCCTGCCTCGACGTACCCGATTCTCACGATGCCGTGCAACGGGTGGTCCACGTCCGCGTACAGCGCGGGGAAGTCGAAGTCTGGCAGGTCGTCGAACCGGTCCTCGGGTGTCCGCAGTATCCGCACGCGCCACACGCTAGTGCAGGACGACGCCGCGGCGGGTGGCCGGAATCAAGGCGATATGGACCCGTTCACCCCGCGGGCCCCCGAAAGCGAGGGCCCGGGGGCCGATTCGTCAGGAGATGGCGACCGCGACGACGAGCCCGAGCGCGAGGTGCGCCGCGGCCACGATGAAACTCGCGGGCGTGTACCTGTCGCTCTCGATGGTGGAGCGAACGTCGATTCGGGTGGCCCATTCCAGAAGCCGCACGGCGAGCACCTGGGCGACAATGCCGACAAGGCCGTACACGAGTGAGGTGATGAGCCCCTCGACGAGATCGCTCGACGACGTCCAGATGGCCACCACCACGATGAACGCCATCGAGAGCAACCCGGACGCGGTGATCACCACGGCGTTCGGCAGGCCCCTGCGCACCAGCTCGGAGAGCTTGCCGGGGGTGGTGAGGTCGATGGCGTGGAAACCGAGCAGCATGAGGATGAGGCCGACGATCGCGTAGAGCATGATCGCCCCGATGCCCCTGGCAAGGTCGGTACCGAAGGTGTCGGACAGTGCTACGAGCACAAGGGTCTCCCAGATCGAGTGAGCGGGTTGCGGGCGAGTCCTATCACGACTGCGGGATGCGGTGGGGGACGAAGGCAGCGCCGTCGTCGGTCACAAGCCCGGACGTCTCCCTGATCCCGAGTCCGGCCGCGTTGTCACCGACGATCCACGCCCCCAGCACAGGGCGGTAGCCGTCGAACTCGGGGAGCGGCTCGAAAGCCTGGTAGACGTAGCCCTCGGACCCGTAGACGCCACCGGTCTCGGTCTCGTACCCCGGCGCGACGATCTTCACGTTCGCGCCTTCCCTTCCGAGCTTCGGTTTGCGCACGTACTCCGTGAGCACGCCGGGCTGGTCGTTGAAGGCCGGAAGCAGGTTGGGATGTCCTGGGTAGTTCTCCCACAGGATGCCGAGGATGGCTTTGTTGGACAGCAGCATCTTCCACAGCGGCTCTATCCACAGTGTCTGTGGCAGCGACTCGACGGCGTGGCGGCCGAACTCCTCATCGACCACCCATTCCCACGGGTACAGCTTCACCACGGTGTTCATGGGCGCTTCCTCCAGATCGACGAAGCGCTTCAGCAGCGGGTCCCAGCCGATCTCCTCGATGGCGAGGCCGACCGTGTCGAGCCCGGCCTCTGCCGCCGTCTCCTGAAGATAGGTGACTGTCAGGTGGTCCTCACCTGTCGGGTCGGCGCTGGACCAGGTGAAATGAACCTCCGAGGACGGGAGCGCGCCGCCGACGGTCTGCCAGCGCTCCACGAGCTGCTCGTGCAGGGAGTTCCACTGGTCGTCGTCGGGATGGACGTCGGTCTTCCAGTACCACTGCACGATGGCCGCCTCCAGCAGCGAGGTCGGCGTGTCCGCGTTGTACTCGAGCAGCTTCGCGGGCCCACTGCCGTCGTAGCGCAGGTCGAACCGGCCGTAGAGATGCGGATCGGAGCGACGCCACGACTCCGCGACGTGCGGCCACACCCACTCGGGCAGGCCGAACTCCGCGTACCGCTCCGCCGTGACGACGTGATCGACGGCTTCGAGACACATCGAGTGCAGTAATTCCACGTCGGCCTCGACCGAGAGGACTTCCGACATGTCGAGGACGTAGTGCACGGATTCGTCCCAGTAAGGGCGAGGCTGCCCCGACGCGTACCGCGCCGGGGTGCCGAACACGAGCCCCTGCTCGGCGACGATCCTCTCCCACTCGGCGCGTGGTTTCCCCTGTTCCCTGCGCACGTTACGAGCCCCCGCCCTTGCCGAAACCGCCTCCGCTGATCCCGAAACCGCCGCGCTGGACCGTGGTGCCCGACTTCGTCGAGATGGACGCGTTGGCGGGGCGCGTGTACGTTCCGCCGTTCACCCGCTGGCCGACGGCACCGGAGCCCCCGTAGTTGTAGCGGTACTGCTGGTAGCCGCCGCCGGGCGAAGGAAGAAAGATCCAGCCGCCGCTGTGGTAGCCGTGGTGGGAGTTCACGTAGTCGTCGTCGCAGTAGTCGTCGTCAACGACCGTGCCGTCCGCCGTCGTGCAGACCGCGGTGACGTCCTCCGGCGCGGCCACGACGTACCAGGCCGCGACGAGACCGACGAGACCGACGGTCACACCGCCGCCTGCCAGCACCTTGCGCCGCGAACGGGACTTCGCCTCGGCTTCCTGGAGTGCCTTCTCCTCTTCCTCGGCGCGACGCCGGTTCTCCTCCTCGGCCTTCAACCGCGCACGTTTCTCGGCGAGCGTCGGTTCCCGGGGGGTGGTGGTCTCGGAATCCTGAAAGCGCATAGAGCCGCGCCGTCGTTCATCCTTGTTCTTCTCATCCGTCATCGCGCACTCCAAGACCGCGGACCATGCGGTATGTCACCTTAGAGCTCCTGAGACGCTGGCAGTCGAGTAGGGAGCGGCGGAACAGGCATGATGGAGCCGATGTCCGACCAGCCTGACCGCCAGCCGACCAATCCGGCGCTGCGTACCCGCGTGTTGATGGGGGGTGCCTTCCTCGGCGCCCTCGTCGCCATGACCCTCAGCTGGACGCTCTCGTGGGTTCCCGAAAGTCCGCAGGTGACGTCGCAGCAGCAGCAGGAGCAGGAGAAGTCCGAGCAGGTGGCGAAGGCGCGCGAGCGGGCTTTCCGCTCGCCGCCGGGTAGCTGCTTGAACTGGACGTCCGCGGACGCGGGAGACGTGCAGAAGGTGTCGTGTGACGAGGAGCACCTCTTCGAGGTCGTCGGGCTGGCCGACCTCGCTCCCGAGCACGGCCCGGAGGCCGCCATGCCGGACGACGAGACCTGGCGGGAACTCACGGAGGAACACTGCGGACAGCTCGTCGAGGACTATCTCGACGGCCCACTCGACCCCGAGGGCAAGCTCACCATCGGCGTGCTGCGGCCGGACGAGAACCAGTGGGCGGACGGCGACCGCGCATTGCACTGCGGGCTCCAATGGGTCGGCCCCGGCGGCGGCCTTCAGGTGCTGACGGAGTCCGCGAAGGAGATCGACCAGTCCAACGTCTGGGAGCCGGGCACCTGCCTCGCTCTCGTCGATAAGAGCGTCGGCGACCCGGTCACCTGTGACACACAGCACTCCTACGAGATCGTCGCGATGGTGGATCTCGCCGACGAGTTCGACTCCTATCCCGATGAGGACGAGCAGAAGGAGTGGCTCGAGCCGACGTGCGCCGAACTGGTGGAGGAGTACACCGGAGGAAAGGACGTCGAGGCGCTGGCCGAGGACGGGCTGATCCTGAGCTGGGACACGCGCTCGGAGGAGAGCTGGGAGGCGGGTTCCACCCTCGTCAACTGCAAGGTCGGCGCGACGCTCGAAGACCGGAGTGGGCTCGCCCCAGTTCGCGGAAGCGTCAAGGAAGGCAGCGACGACAAGAACAGCAAGGACGGCAAGACCGACGGCAGCGGCAAGGACGACAGCGGCAAGGACGGCAAGGACGGCGGTGAGGAGAGCGGCAACGACACTGAGGACGACGGAACGTCCGGGACGCCTGGTACGACCGGGGACGCCGAGCAACCGCGGGACGGCGGGTCGGCCGAACAGACCGGGGCGGCTGGTGACCAGGGAACCGGTGGGTGAGCCATGCCGGTCCGGATGAGCAGGATGCGGTTCGAGGAACTCGTCGCCGACGCCCTCGACCAATTACCACCGGAGTTCGCCTCCGCGATGGACAACGTCGTGATCCTCGTCGAGGACCGCAACGCTGAGGAGCGCGATCTGCTCGGGCTCTACCACGGCGTCGCACTCACCGAACGCGGCCACGACTACGGAGGCGTGCTGCCCGACCGGATCTCGATTTATCGTGAACCGATCCTGGCGATCTGCGAGACGGAGGAGGATGTCGTCGAGGAAGTGCTGATCACCGTCGTCCACGAGGTGGCGCACCACTTCGGCATCGACGACGCCCGCCTACACGAACTCGGCTGGGGGTAACAGGCATGGGCCTCATTCCGGGTCCTGACGTCGTCCTCTGCGCACCGGGCACCTCGCAGGTCCTGCCATGAGTGAAGGCCTCGTCACCCCGGAAGGCGCCCACAAACGGCTCAACCGGCTACTGGGTTCCAGTGCGTTCGCCAACCTCGGCGACGGCATCGCGAAGGTGGCCTTTCCACTGCTCGCGGCCACCGCGACCCGCGATCCGGTGCTCATCGCGGGTCTTTCCGCCGCACAGTTCCTGCCGTGGCTGCTGTTCGGCGTGCTGGCGGGTGCGCTGCTCGATCGCATCGACCGTCGCAGAGCCGTCGTCGTGGCCAACACCGTGCGCGCCGTGGTGGTCGGGCTCCTCGGTCTGCTCGTCCACCTCGATGCCGCGAACATCTGGCTGATCTACGCGGCGGCCTTGCTCGTGGGGCTCGCCGAGACCGTCGCGGACAGCGCGACGAACGTGTTGATTCCGTCCGTTGTGGAGCGCAGCGGTCTCGCGAGCGCCAACAGCAAGCTCCAGGCCACGGAGATCGTGGGCCAGACCTTCCTCGGCGGCCCCGTGGGCAGTCTGACGTTCGCGCTGTTCGCCGCCTTCCCCTTCCTCATCGACTCGGTGGCCTTCGTGCTGGGGGCCGTCCTGCTGGCCGCGCTGCCGGGAAGCTACCGGCCACAACGCGGCGACGGCGGGGCTTCCTCCACGGCCGCCGGCGTTCGCGCGGATATCGTCCAGGGCATCCGCTGGGTACGCGGCCACCGGCTGGTGCGGCGGCTCGTTCTCGTCGTCTGCCTGGTCAGCCTCGTCAGCGAGATGGCGCAGGCCCAGCTCGTGCTCTACGCGCTTGAGGACCTTCACCTCAGCGAGGCCGCCTTCGGCGCGTTCGCCTTCGCGGGCGGCATCGGCGGGCTGCTCGGAGCTGCCGTCGCGTCGAAGCTGCTCGGCCGTTTCGGCGGCACGGTCACGCTCGTGAGCGGGGTCGTGGCAAGCGGGGCCGCGTTCCTCGCGATGGGTCTCAGCTCGAACCCCGTCGCGTCGAGCATGCTCTTCGGTCTTTTCGCCTCAGCCATCGTGGTCGTGAACGTCATGCTCGCGACAGCGCGGCACATGCTCGTTCCCGGTGAGTTGCTCGGCAGGGTGATCGGGGTCTGGCGCACGGTGGCGTGGGGCGCTCTGCCCGTCGGCGCTCTGCTCGGCGGAGTCACCACCCGCTGGCTCGGCTCGCCGAGCGCGACGTTCGTGCTCTCGGGAGCCGGACTGCTTGTGGTGGCGCTGGTGGCTCTCGGCACGGTACGCACCGACGGCCTCATGCCTGCCGACCGCTCCTGACCGCCTCGACCCACGTCGCCGCCTCGGCGAAGTCCTCGTCGGTCGCCATCTCGCCAACCGTGGCGCGCACCCCATCTGCCCTCGGGTGCGAACCGAGGAAACGCACGTCGCACCGCCGTTTCAGTGCGGCGAGCGCGTCACCGATCCTGGCCTCGGCGACATGGCCCTCGATATCGAGGAAGAAGCGGTAGAACCCGAAGTTGCCCTTGATCGGGCGGGCGTCGATACGGGTGAGGTTGATGCCGCGAGAGGCCAGTTCGGTGAGTAGTTCGGCGAGCGCTCCGGTGCGGTTGGCCGTCGAGGCGACGATCGACGTCCTGTCGGCGCCCGTCGGGGCAGGCAATGTCCCCGGCGTGGCCAGCAGCAGGAACCGCGTTCGCGCGTCGGGCACGTCGGCCACGCCCTCCGCCAGCACGCGAAGAGGATAGGTCCGCGCGGCAACGGGAGCGGTGACGGCCGCGTCGTACTCGCCCTCGCACACGGCAACGGCTGCCGCGGCCGTCGAGGACGCCGCGACGGTGGTCGCCTCGGGAAGGTTGAGCTCCAGCCAGTGCCTGACCTGCGCGAGTGCATGAGGATGACTCGCGACCGTGCGCACGGTTTCCGTGCCCGGCCTCGTCAGCACCGTGAAGTGCACCGGCAGCAGTGCCTCGGCCACCGCCACGAGCGGCGAATCCTCGGCGAGGCCGTCGAGCGTGGCGGTCACGGGCCCCTCGACGGAGTTCTCCACAGGAACGCACGCCAGCTCGGCCTCGCCCCCGCGCACGGCGGCCATCGCGGCGGGGATCGTCTCCACCGGCACGAGCTCCCTGCCGTCGGCGAGGCTGCGGGCGGCCTGCTCCGTGAACGTCCCAGCAGGGCCGAAATAGGCGATGCGCGACATGCGTCAGAGGCTACGCGGGGTCGAGAGTGAGACGATCCTCACCCGGCACTCGCGTCCAGCCATATGGATACGTGGTTACCCCGGAACGGGATTTTTGCCATGCTGTCAGATGTGACCGCCGAATCAGGCACGCACACGTGGAACGGCACAGGCGCGACGACAAGGGCTCCGGAGCTGGTGTTGTGCGCACTCGACGACTCTCTCGCGACAGCCTGGCACAGCGTCGCCGAAGCCGCGAGCGGGTTCGTGCGAGTGCATCGAGGTTCGGTACTCGACATCCGGGCGCAGGCGGTGGTGAGCCCCGGTAACGGCCACGGCTGGATGCGCGGCGGTGTCGATGCCGTCTACGCACAGGCGTTCCCCGGCATCGAGCAGCAGGTGAGGAGCACGATCCTCGCCTATCACGGCGGCGAGCTGCCCATCGGCGAGGCTGTCGTCGTCCCCACCGGTGAGGCGCTGCCCGAGTGGTTGATCAGCGCCCCGACCGTGCGCGAGCCAGGTGAACGACTCCCCGACGACACCGTGCATCCCTACCTCGCCGCGCGGGCCGTGTTCCTGCTGTGGCGCGACGGCCAGTTCGAACACGGCACACGCTTCCGCGACGTCGTCGAGACCATCGCCATGCCGGGCCTCGGCACGGGAGTCGCCGGGGTGTCCCCGAAGACGTGCGCGCGGCAGATCGCCGCGGCCTGGGACGAGGTGTTCGGCGCCCGCTGACAGCGAGCGCCGAACACCTCACGTCGTGACGGCCTCGCCCTTGGGTTTCGCCGAACCCGGGTTCTGCCCGTTCGACTGCTCGATCTGGTTCAACGCCTCGCCGAGGTCGAGGAGCACGGCGATCAAGCGGGTGACCACGAGGGCGAGGCGGGACACCTTGCCCGCGATGTCCATCGCCGCCTTGGCGATCGTGGAGATGGCGGCGGGGATCGCCGTCACGGCCAGCGGCGGGATCAGGCACTTCACGGCCAGGCTGACGAGGCCGCCCGCGAGGTCGGCGAGGATGTCGCGCACCATGTTGCGCACCGACGCGACGACGTCCTTCATCTTGAGGGCCGCGTCCTTGACGGCCATCGCGCCCGCGTACGCGCCCGACATGGCGCCCTGGGTGTTGGCCGCCGCCTTGCGGTAGGCGTCGGAGGCGTCGCCCTTCCAGTGCTCCTGGCCGTTCACGGCCTCGCCGATCGCCGCGTACTGGCTTTCGAGGCGGTCGGCGATGTTGCCCCACGAATCCGCGTAGCCCTGCACGATGGCTGGCTCACCGGTCAGCCCGTGCAGCACCATCCTCAGCGGTTCGAGGTGCTCCATCATCCAGCCGACGAGCTGGCCTGCCACGGCGGCGATCGGGTCGCCGATGGCGCCAACCACGTCGGCTCCCACGATGAGCGCATTGGGGATACCCGCCGCGTAGTCGCCGCTGCTGATCTGGTTGTAGGCGTCCCACGCCGTCCCGATGGACGTTCCCGCCGTGAGTTCGTAGGCCGAGCCCATGTTGTCGAACTGGCCGCCCATGGCCCCTGCCGCGATGCCGACGGGCAGTAACGCGGGATTCGCGAGACCCAGCATCAACGCGCCACCGGCGGCGGCCTTGGCCGGACTCTGGAGCGAGTCGTAGGTGTCGCGCGCCGTTGTCCCCTCGGCGATCAACCCGCTGTCGGCGACTTCCTTGCTCGGCTTGTCGTCCAGGATTCCCATACTCGTCGCCTCCGTCAGACCGCGATGATGTCGGTGCGGTCGATGTCGTCCTTCGGCCGCTTGAGCCGCTCCTGGCTTTCCTTCTCGCCTGTCTCGTACTTCTCGGCAGCGGTGGAGAGCTTGTCGGAGAGTCCTTCCAGCTGTGTGCCGACGGAATCGATGAGACCCGCGACCCGTTCCTGCGCGTCCTTCAGCGCGGTGGGCAGGTACATCATCCGCAGAATGGCCCCGTAGGCGTCGTCGAGGCCGGACACGTAATGCCCCGCCTGCCCCGCCTCGGCCACCTCCGCCTTGATCGTCGCGATGGTTCCGGCGTGGTCGCGCAACTTCTGTGGATCGACCTGGTACCCGGGCGCACCCATGTTCGTCCTCCTCGTCACAGAGCTCGTTCGACGCTGCTCAGCGCCGCAGTACCGAACCGCCGAAGTAGTCGTCGCCGTCGGAACCGTCGTCACCGTCTGAGCTGGGACGCGGACGTGAGGGTCGCGGTTCCGACGGCCGCGACGGTGCGGGTTCCTCGGCAGGCGCGCCGAGGTTCAGGGTGCGCGGCCCCGAAGCAGGTGGTTCGTCCATGACCGGTTCGGTGAATCGCTCGCGGTAGTTCTGGACGATGTCCCTTCCTGCCGCGTCGTCGCCGACGGTCGCCTCGGTGAGCTGGGCCACCTGGTCCCGCAGTTTCGCCTGTGCCTGCCGCATCGTCTGCGTCAACGCGTGTGAGAGCTGCGCGGGGTCGGCTCCCCTGCCCCGTTCGGTAATCGTCAACTCCGTCGGGACACCGTTGGAGTCCACGGTGACCCTCGCCATACCGTCCGGTGACTGTGCGGTCACCGACATCCCGACGAGACGGCCCTTGAGCTCCGAATACCGCGCCGCCTTCCGCTCCAGGTTCTTCGCCCATTCGGTCAGGTCGTTGGCAAAGGCCATGGGATCGGACGGCCGATCGGGTGTGCTCACGGTGAAACCCCCTTGCTGAGAGAACCGGTGGCAGAGATTAACGGACTTGCACCCGTTCGGGTCACGGTGACAGGTGTAGAACGTCACAGTCCGCCACGCATTCAGAAGACCTACCGTTGAATGCGCGTTAAGAGCAGATGTACGCGCCAGGCCCATCGAAGGGCGAGGAGTGAGCGAATGCCACCACGGGTCCGTGAGCGCAGTCCCTACGTCGAACTCCAGCGGGACCAGTGGCGCGAGCTGCGTCGCTCCACCCCGTTGCCGCTGACGGCCGACGAGCTGGCGCGGCTGCGCGGCCTCGGAGAGCAGATCGACCTCAGAGAGGTCGCGGAGGTGTACCTTCCGCTGTCCCGCTTGATCAACCTCCAGGTGGCGGCCCGCCAACGCCTCTACGAGGCCACGACCACCTTCCTCGGCGAGGACGCGCACGCCACCAAGGTCCCTTTCGTCATCGGTGTCGCGGGTAGCGTGGCGGTCGGCAAATCGACCACCGCACGCATCCTGCGGACGCTGCTGGCGCGCTGGCCCGACCATCCGAGGGTCGATCTGGTCACCACCGACGGCTTCCTCTACCCGCGCGCGGAGTTGATTCGCCGTGGCCTCATGCACCGCAAGGGCTTCCCCGAGAGCTACGACCGCCGTGCACTGCTGCGATTCGTCACCGAGGTGAAGTCGGGCGCCGAGGAGGTCAGAGCCCCCGTCTACTCCCACCTCGCCTACGACATCCTCCCCGGCGAGGAACAGGTGGTGCGCAGGCCCGACATCCTGATCGTCGAAGGGCTCAACGTCCTGCAACCGGGGCCCAGGCTCACGGTCTCCGACCTTTTCGACTTCTCCATCTACGTAGACGCCCACACCGCCGACATCGAGCGCTGGTACGTCGAGCGGTTCCTCGAACTGCGGCACACCGCGTTCGCCGACCCCGCGTCGCACTTCCACCACTTCGCAGGTCTTCCCGACAGCGAGGCGAGGTCCGAGGCACTGCACCTGTGGAAGACGATCAACGAGCCGAACCTCGTCGAGAACATCCGGCCGACCCGTCCCCGCGCGACTCTGGTGTTGCGAAAGGACTTCGACCACTCGATCAACCGGGTGCGCCTGCGCAAACTGTAGGAAATCACCTCATCCGGTGACCTCCGAGTGGTCGGCACCCGGGTAGGGCTCGACCATGGCCCGTGTGAGCAAGAGCCCACCTCACCCGCTCGTCGGCGTTCTCGGTCCACTGCGCATCACCAGGCGTGGGGCCGAGCAACCGGTCACGGACAGGGCCATGCGCGTCGTACTGTCCGCGCTGGTCGCCGACCTCAATCGCGGCGTGCCTGCCGACACTCTCGTCGAACTGGCGTGGGCACCGCACGAACGGCCCGCGAACCCGCTCGACGCGCTGGAGACCCGGATCACGCGGCTGCGCACGCTGCTGGCGCCTGCGGCGGAGCTGGTGTGGACGGCAGGCGGGTGTGTGCTCTCCGTCGATGCCGAGCGGGTCGATGCGGTGTGTTTCGAACGCATGGCCGAGGCCGCCCGCTGGTGTACGCCGAGGGATGCGATCTCCACGCTGGAACGCGCGCTCGCGATGTGGCGGGGGGAGCCCTTTCCTGATCTGCGGCGGGACGGCGTCGAGCACCCCGAGGCGGTGCGCCTCCGGCAACTGCGCGCCCGAGCCGTCGAGGACCTTGCCGCATGTGAGCTCGACATCGGTTCCGTCGAGGACGCTGCGGGAAGGTTGCTGGCCCTGCTCTCGTCGGAGCCGTTGAGGGAGCGCGCCTGCGGCTACGCGATGTGGGCGCTGCACAGACTCGGTATGACAGGCGACGCCGTCGCCTGTTACGACCAGCTCGTCGAGCGGCTGGAGGACGAGCTTGGTGAGGGAGTCGGCAGCGAACTGCGTGAGACGTATCGAGCCGTCACGGGGACCACGTCGGCGGTGGCCCGCGCCGGGACTCCTCGTTTCGGCACGACGTTCACCGGCCGAGGCCACGAACTCGCGCGACTGTCCACAATGCTGCACCGCGACCGGCTGGTCACCGTGACGGGCGCTCCGGGAAGCGGCAAGACCAGGCTCGTACTCGAAGTACTGTCCATTACGGACATACCAGCCACCGTCCTCCCGCTGTCCACGTGCGACGCGGGCGATCTGTACGGTGCTGTGGCAACCGAGCTGGGAGTGCATTACCGGGGCCGTGACGATGCGGCGGCCGAATTTCCCACCATGCTCGCCGAGTACCTGTGCGGTCGCAGGCACGTGCTCGTGCTCGACGGCTGCGAACTCCAGTTGACGGCCGTGCGAACCCTCGTCAGGAAGCTCGCCTCACGGTGTGCGGATCTCACCGTCGTCGCGACGAGCCGCGTGCGGCTGGGGCTCGTGGGCGAGCAGGTGCTGCCGCTGGGACCGCTGGCCCGCGACGGTGTTCGCGACCCGCTGGCCTCCCGCGCCGGAACGTTGTTCCGCGACCGCGCTCGCAGGATCGACCCCGGCTACCCTCGCGACGACGTCGAAGCCGAGGCAGGCAGGGCGATGTTGCGGCGGGTGGACTGCCTGCCGCTGGCCGTGGAGATCGTCGCAGCCCACAGTGCAGGTGAGTCCGGGAAGGCCGGAGCCGCCGCGCCTACCGAGGGCACCGAGAGCACCGAGAGCACTGGAGCCACGGAGAACGGCGGCACCAGCACCCCTGCCACGCGCACCGATGACGACGCAGGCGGCAACGGCACGACCGACCATGCCATACCTGCCGGCACGCCGGAGAACATCGCTGATGCCAACAGCAACAGCGGCACCAGTCCCGCCGCCCCCACTGACCTCGACACAGCCCGCGGGGAGGACAGCCACCGCCCGATGCCCCCCGAACTGCCGACCGACCTCGTCGAGTGGGCGTTCTCCCAGCTCTCCGCCGCCAGGCGCGACCTACTCGGTGCGCTGACGGTCTTCGCCGGTGACGTGTCCCTCGGCGCGGCAGAGCGGGTCGCCTCCACCGGCGGCGTCGTGGCCGAGGCACTGACCCAGCTCACGAGAACGGGGCTGCTCGGGACCACGGAAACCGGTCACCACCGCTTGCCGGACCTCGTTCGCAGGCATGCCGCGCGGTGGTTCGCGGGCACGGACGGCGAGCACAAGGCCAGGCAACGGCATGCGCTGTGGTGTGTTGACGTGGTCACCGAGGCGGCGACCACGGCCGAGGACGTGGCCGGTTTCGAGTCACTTCGCGGGGTGCAGGACGACGTGTGTTCCGCGCTGCGCTGGGCCACCTCGGAGGAGCCTGCCGTCGCGGCGGAGCTGACGGGGCTGATCGGCTCGCTCACCACCTACCGTTGCCTGCCGAAGCTGTCGCCGTGGCGGCTCGCCGTGGCACGCCATCCCGACGCCCGGCTGTCCCGGCACGTGCTCGCGGCGGTATCGGGCGCGACGGCGGCGCTGCGCTGCGGGCTTCCCGAGGAGGGGCTGCGGCTCGCCGCGAGAGCCGCGGAACTCGCCTCGGCGCCCGAACACCGCTGGTCGGCCGTGCGGGCGCTGGTCTGTGCCTACCACGATCTCGGCGACGACGACAGGACGGCCACCACCTGCCACGAATTGCTCGCGCTGCCCGACCTGCCCGACGGGTACGAGGCCGAAGCCCACGCCTTCCTGTCACTTGTCGCCGCTCGCGGCGGGCACCGGCACGAGGCGACACGGCGCGCCGAACTGGCCACCCGGCTCGCCCGCGAGTCCGGTTCGGCCTGTCTCCGCGCACTCGCCGCGTACGCGGACGCGACCGCCACCGCCCTGACCGATCCCGTCGCGGGTGCGACCCACCTCGCGAGAGCACGCATCAAGGCGAGAGCCGCGGGGGCCGACTGGATCACAGCCTCGGCAGGCACCGCGCTGGCCGGGACACTGCTCGCGCTCGGCCGCGTGCCGGAGGCCGCCAAGCTGCTCCAGCTCACGCTCGACGACTGGCTTCGCATGCGGGCGCCGAGGCAGCTCCGAGCGTGCGTGGACGTCGCCGTGCACTGTGTGGCCTCCGCGAGCGGGAAAGGCACAGCGGAGGCGCTGGTCCGTGACCAGGAGGAACGCAGCACGTCGGAGACTCTGGTGCTGGTCAGGACGGCACGAGCCGCCGCGATATCACTCGGGGCCACCTTCGGCTCCGCTCATCCGCATCGCCCAGCGTCAGTCGATCGGGTGAGTCCCGACGGGAGCTCTAACCACTTGGCCGATACCAGCGTGATCTTCCGCCGGTGACCCTGGAGGAGAAATGACCATCGGCTCGGAAGGCGGCCACGATGCTTGCGGACATTCTGACCTGGGTGGGCGCGGTGCTGGGCATCGCGGTGCTGTTCGCGATGGCTTTCGGAGCCGTCGCCCTCGACTACGGCGACAAGCGAGGCTCGCGAAGGGCCGAACGCTCCGACACACCTGCCCGGTGACTCATCCCGCGAGAACCTTCGGCAAGGCCACCCGCGCCTTGCGCAGCTCGTCCAGCAACCGGGTCTTGCGGCGGTGGCGGCCGAGCAGGCCAGCCAGGTAGGTGGAGAACTCCTGTGAGATGCCAGCGCGACGGTAGAGCAGCCGAAGTCGTCGCAGTTGCACGGCGGCAAGCTCGTAGTTCTGCGCGTTACGGGAGTCGATGAGCTGCTCGACGCACTGGCGGTAAAGCGGGATGACGTCGGAGGGATCGTGGTCTGCCGCGACTTTCCACGCCTCGTCGTAGCGGTCCGCGCCCAGCAGCTGTTCGACGTCGGAGGTGTCGGAGGGCGGCTGCCGGGTGCGAACCCGTTCGAGCGCCTCCACCACAGGCGCCGAGCCACCGTCGTGCCCCACCGGACCGTTGCCCAGCGCCTTCGCGGCGTGGGCGATGGCCTCGGAGTGCCGTCCCGCCGCCCTCAACACGCGCACGATGCGCAGACTCACATCGAGCCTGGGCAGTTCCTCCGACAGCAGACCCACCACCGTGTCCACGTCCGAGGTGATCTCCGCGATCTCCAGCCGCACCGCCCGCGCCGCACGCACGCGGTCACTGTCGCCGCCGTCGGCGAGCACCGCGTCCACGGCCGACCGCACCCATGCCAGTCCGTCGTCGCCGAGTGCCTCTGCGAAATCCGCGAGCCGCACGGCGGACCGGACCGGGCTGTCGAACACGAGCTGGATGATCCACTCGGCGAGTTCACGGCTCGGCTGCGGGTGAGCCGCGCACGCCCTCGAATACAGCGAAACCGCCCTGCCGAGCTGTTCGAGCAACCGTGCCGAGGGATCGCCGCTCTCACGCGCTGCCGCGACGAGGCGGTCGGCGGTTCTTCTGGCCAGCGGTGTGACGTCGGCCGATGTTCCCGCGTCGAGGAGCCGCTGCACCGTGTCGAGCACCGAGTCCAGCTGCACCGTGTCCGACCGTGCGGATCGGGCGGTGCCGGGAGCATCGTCGGCGGGTCTCGCGCCGGCGGCTGCGTCCTCCACTCCGGACGAGGAGGTTCCTTCCGCGCTCCCGAGCCTGCGGGAACCCCGGAGCTCGATCAACCGCTGCCGTAGCTCCTCGTCCCGATCGGCCTGCTCGCACAGGATGTGGACCAGCGTCTCGGTATCCAACGTCAGAAGGAACGCGCGCAGCTCCGGTCGGCGGGTCACCCGGCTATCGTGCCATCCGCCGCTGTCCGGTCGGTCACGGTCACGGTCCACTCCGTGGCGGACTGTTGCCGCTGGCGAGGAATCAGCACCTCACCGAGGCGTCTCACCAGCAGACCGCCCTGGTGGTGCAGTGCGTTCACGGCACCGAGTGGTGTCCCCTTCGGCGCGCACCGCACAGCGTTCAGATCCGCCAGCAGAAACAGCCGGTCACGGGCACGGGCGATACCGGAGATGAAGGAACGCACCCTGTCGTACCAGCCGTCGATGGTCAGATCGAGCACCACCGTGCCGAACTCGTGGCCGGTCACGGTGCCCACGGTGCCCACATCCACCGTGAGAGTGTCGCGCAGCACCTCTCGCCACGGCTCCACCTGGTCAGGCGTCGGGACGAGGATGGCCCCGCCGTCCTCGGGGATCAGCCCCACCAGCGCGGCTCGCTCCACCGGCTCGCCTGCCGTGTCGAGGAGCACGACCTCCGTGTGCCTGCCCTCCGCCGCGACCAGCGCTTTGTACCCGATGTTCTCGGCGATCGCCTGGACGGAGGGCCCGACGCGGTACTGCCGGTTCAGCACGGCGCAACCCGGATGGGCGTGCGCGTCGGAGGGCGTGAGGATGCCGCAGTGCGCGAAGGGTGTGGCCAGAACCCACCTCTGAACCTCGGGAAGGCGCTCCAGCTCCACCGGCGACACCTGCGGCCACGGCTGCGCGAGATCACCGAAAACGACTGCCGTCTCGCGGGCCTGCGCCACGGCGAGCAGCACGTCGCAGAGGCGGGCCGAGCCCGCGTCATCCACCAGCACCACGTCGAAGGCGCCTTCGGTATGCGGGATGCCGGTCATGGTGGTGACGACGACGGGTTCGGACTCCCACCACCACGCCTCGTCCTCCAGCCGCAGCTCGTGCCCGCGCTCGCCGATCCACCACAGGCGTTCCTGGAACCGGCCCCGCAGCGCCGCCCTGTGCCTGGCGCGTTCCCGCAGCGCCTCCCGCTCGGCGTGCAGCCGGGGCAGTTCGCGGTTGAGACAGTCGGCGTAGAAGCGGTGATCGGCCTCGTCGCCCAGCCCAGCGGCCGTCAGTCGCATGAGCTCGTCACGGACCAGTTCGAGCTGTGTCCGCGTGTCCGACTCCTCGCGCTCCAGCTCACGGGCCTTCGCCCGCATCCGGTCGAGATCGGATTCGAGCTTCCGCACGTCGTCGGAAACCGTGTTGACGCGCTGCCTGCATTCCTCGATGCGCGAAACGAGCCTGCGGCGTTCCTCCTCCACGACCCGCAGTTCGTTCCGGTCGTTCTTCCTGCCTCGATAGAGCAGGCTCCGGTTGCGCATTCGCTCCCGCAGCTCGCCGAGCTGCTCCTCCACCTTGGCGAGCCGGTTGGTCAGCACACGAGCCTCGACCCTGCGCGCGTGCTCACCCGCCACCCTGTCGTGACAACGCCGAGCCAGCCGCGCCGCCTCCTCGGCCTCCGCCGCGTCCCTGACCAGCTCCCAGTGCCGTTCGCGCAGGACGTCGAAGTCGTCGCGCAACGCGGCGGCGCGCTGGGCGTTCTCGACTCTGCGCTCTGCCGCGAGAAACGCGTCGTGGTCGTAGTCGCGAAGCTCGGCGTCGAGCCGTTCGAGTTCGCACTCCACTTCGGAAAGGTCTGCGAGGTCACGTTGAAGGGCCAGCCGCTCGCCGTCGCCGACGGCGTGGATCGACGCTCGCGCCGCGGTGGCTTCGTCGGTGATGAGAAGGACGCGCTTTCCCTTCCGTGCCAGCTCGGCCGCGGCCTTCGCGGCGAGCTGTGTCTTCCCGCTGCCCGGTGGCCCCCAGACCAGGTGCAGTCCCGGAACGAAGCACGTGGAGTAGGCGTCCTCACCCGCGGCGTCGAGCCTGCCTTCGGCGAGCCGATCGGCCAGCGGCGCGTCGCCCAGCTCCCGCAGCCCGTGCGCCAGCCGCGCGAGCACCCTGCCTTGCGTGACCTCACGCGCCCACACCCGATCACACTCGGACGGCAGCGGCCCGACATCGTGCAACCACAGGACGCCTCGGGCGAACTCGGTGCTCACCGGCACCGCCGTTCCGTGCCTCGGGTTCTGACACCCGGACACCCTGACATCGATCAGCGGCCGGACCCGGCGTCCCCGAAGATCGACGACGAGGTCGCCGTCCTCAGTGCGCCGCAACGGGCCCAGCACGCTCCACTCGTCGGCCTGCCGCGCGTGTTCGAGCTCGGCCTCGACCGCGCCGGCGGCCTGCTGACGCCACTCGGTCATGCCACCCCTTTCGGTCAAGGCCGAGTAAACCAAGGGTGGGCCTGACCAGCGCTTTGAGTAATCCCTGCGGGTTACGACCTGCATCCGGGTGCGTGAAGTGGCGGCGAGGCACGTCGCCGGTGGGGAGCGATACCCCTGTACCGGGGGAAAAACAGCTGGTCGGACGGCTCTCAAGGCGTTCGACGGCTCAGCGGGAAGTGACGAGCAACCGCCGCAGCGCAGTCGGGGTGTGTCCGAGGTGTTCGCGGACCGTACGGGTGAGGTGTGCCTGGTCGGAGAAGCCGAGGTCTGCGGCTAGCGCCGCGAGGCTGACCTCGCCGTCGGCGAGCCGGTCCATGGCACCGGCGACCCGGACCCGGTTCCGGTAGCGGGTCAGTGAGAGCCCCATCTGCCGGGAGAACGACCTGCTCAAGCGGTACGGGGAGACCTTGAGCAGAGTCGCGAGCGTGCACAGCGACTCCGCCTCCCGCGCGCCTTCCATGATCGCTTCCCTTGCCGCCGCGACGAGCGCCCGGTCAGCGGCGCGCCTCGGTAGCGCCTGTTGCTCGGCGGCCACCGCGACGAGGGTCAGCAACTCCTCCGTCACGGCGTAGTCGAGGTCGCCACCGGCTGCCGAGGCCAGCACCCTGCGATGTGCCAGATCGACCCGGGCATCGACGTACACCACTCGCGCGCGGGGGCGCGCCTCCCAGAGCGAAGGTAAGAACGTCACCGACGTGCAGACATCGCCGCCGGCCGGGTGTGCGAACCGTTCCTCCTCTCCCGGCGCGGCCAGGTAGCCCAGCGTGGGATCGAGATCGGCCTCCGTGCCTGCTGCGCTTCGCCGGAACCTGCCTCGCCGGACCAGCACGAGGCGATACTCGCCGTGCGCTTCCACCTCGGACCACCTGGCACGGCCGCCACCACAGGCAGCCGAGGTGACGGCGAATCCCTCCCGCGCGGCGAGCGTCTTGGTGGTCAGCACGCATGTGACCCTACGCGGCACGTCCGACGAAAACGGCCCGCAAGAATCTTCAAGACCGGAAGGCTCCCGCGAGGAAAGCTTGCAGGGTAAGCAATTCAGTGCTGGGAGACAACGACATGACCGTCCACGCACGACTCACAACGATCACCATCGACTGCGCAGCCCCGAAGGTGCTGGCCCAGTTCTACCGTGACCTCACCGGCTGGGAGATCACCCACAGCGACGCCGACTCCGCCGGTGTGGGAGACGGCCCGATCCAGCTCGCCTTCCAGCGGATCGACGGCTACGAGAGCCTTCGGTGGCCCGAAGACCGCGCGCACGCGCACCTCGACCTCGCGGTCGCCGACGTCGATGCCGCGACCGAACGGCTGCTCTCGCTCGGGGCGACCAAACCCCCGTTCCAGCCGGGCCAGGAGGAGTGGACTGTTCTCCTCGACCCGGAAGGCCACCCGTTCTGCATCGCCAAGGCCTGAACAGGAGCACGCCATGGCCTCCATTCACAAGGAATTCGTCCTCGACGCCGACCCCGAGGTGGTCTGGGAGGTGCTGCGGGACTTCGGCGCGGTGCACCGGCGACTCGCCCCCGGCTTCGTCACCGACACGCGGCTGTGCGCGGACACCCGCACGGTGACGTTCGCCGACGGCACCGTGGTCGCCGAACGTCTCGTCGATCTGGACGCCGAGCACAGGCGGATCGCGTACACGGTCGTCGGCGGCGACCTCCACCCGTCCCACCACAACGCCTGGATGCAGGCGGTGCGGACCGAGGACGGCCGGACAAGGTTCGTCTGGCACACCGACGTTCTCCCCGGCCCGCTGGCCGCACCGATCACCGACTTCGTCGAACGTGGCTCCGAAGTCATCCGGCGAACGCTGGGCAACCGTGAGTGAGGCTGACGAAGCGAAACCGTCGCGCTGAGACCAAGGCGTCGCGGGCGACCCGGGTGCGTTTGCCGGGCACCGCGACGCCTCGTCACAGCAGGCCCTGGTGACGACGGCCACAACGTATGACCGCTGGTTCATACGGGCAGCTCGCCAGGCTCTTACCTGGCGAAGGAACAACGGTGGCCTTGCGCACCGCCTCTGCGATGGCTGGTGACGAACCGAGCTCACCGAGTGTCGCCGGGAAAAATCAGCCCCGGTACCAGTAGTTCCCGGAGTTCCTTGGCCGTGGCGCTGATCCGGCCGTGAACGGTTTCCGCCTCCTCGAACGGCCGCAGGGCCTCGGCGATCTCGCGCTGCACCGGCAGGGGAGGCAGCCAGACCGGCATCCTCCGCAACGTCGCCGAGTTGACGTGCTTGATCGCCGAGCCTGTCGCGTTCTCCGCGATCCAGCGGCGGGCTTGCGCGCTGCTCAGGTAGTGGACCAGGTAGTCGGGGTCCACTACCTCCGGGTCCGGCCGGAACCGCGCACAACCGGGTCCGAGCAACCAGTCGGCCTGCTTCTCGCCGACTCGCCCGTACTTGCCGAGCGTTCCGGCACGCACGCTGACGACGTCGCCCACGCGAAGTCGGTACCGGAACAGCTCCTTCGCCGTGTCCGGCGGCACGACGTCCAAGTTGTCGGACGTGATCCGGTTATCCCGGAGGTTGCGTGGCAAGACCAACGGCGTCCCGGACGACTCGTCGCCCCTCCTGCGCACGGTGCCGGGCCCGAGCAGCACGTCACACACCTCGCCCAGCAAGGCTTCTCGCCCCTCGCCGCTCGGCCGCTGCCCGCTTTCGAGGTGGGCCAGCCGTGCGCTCAGCGCGGCCCGCACCTGCACGGCTTGCGCGTTGAGCTTGTCCAGCTCTCCACGCAGGACTGCGAGTCTTTCGGCTGTCCTCGCAGCGTTCGGCTGCTTGGCGGACGAACGCACATAGCGGGCGGGCGTGAGGACATACTTGTTCTCCTTGATCTCCCCAGGAGAAACGGCGCGGGAGAATCCGTCCACTCCCTTGTACTGTCCGAGTCCTCGCCGGTCCCGCCAGGTTTGGTACTCGGTCACGATGCGCTCGACATCGTCCGGGGTGAGCTGCCGCCTGGACCGCTCGATCACCTGACCCGCGTCCCTCGCGTCGATGAACAGTATCTCCGCCGGACCTCGGGCGGGTTCGACGTCCCCCAGTACCCACACCATCGTCGGGATCTTGGTGAACCGGAACAGCTGCGGCGGCAATGCGATGACGCACTCGACGACTCCCGCTTCCACCATCCGCTTGCGGATGGTGGACTCCCGCTGATTCTGACTGGACGCCGTACCAACAGGCATGATCATCACCGCCCGACCGCCGGGCTCCAGTTTGGCCACCGCGTACTGGAGCCACGCGAAGTTGGCATTGTTTTCAGGAGGCTCACCGAACAACCAGCTTCGAGAGTCTCCAGGAGCAAGGTAATCACTGAGATTGAACGGCGGATTCGCCACGATACGACCGAACCGGCGGTGCTCGTACTTGTCCGCCTGAAGTGCGTTACCGAAGTTGAGATCGGCCTCAACCCCGTGGAGGCTCAGGTTGATCGCGGTGATCCCGTGGGACCATTTGTGCAGGGTCTGCCCAAAGATCCGGGGGTTGGAGCGAGCCGCTGCGGCAGTCAACAACTCACCTGATCCGCAAAACGGATCGTAGACCGTGTCCGATGGCTGTGGACGAAGCACCTCAGCGAGGAGCCGGGTGACCTCCGGTGGCGTGAATCGGCCACCCCTCCTGCCCATGGCACGGCCGAGGTGGTCAAGAAGGCTGTCACAGACCTTCGCGGCGACCGACTCCGGGCCCACAGATTCTCCCAGGTCTATCTCGTCAACGAGTTTCACCACCCTGACCAGCAGAGAATCAGACGTGTGGTCTGCTGCGCGAAGGATCGGAAGCGGCAGCCTGTCACCGTTCTCGGCCAACTTCACGTCGGACAGCACATCGCTGACACCTCGCGAATCCCGGGCTGCGAGCATCGACCGCCACACGTCCTTTTTGACGGCCTTGATGTAGACGAGGGCGAGCAGCAGCTCCAGCGACGTGGCGTGGTCATAAGCGCCTCGCAGAACCGCCGCCGCCTCCCACAGCTTCTTCTCCCAAGGCTCCTGTGGCTCATCCCGGGGCCACGCGGGGGCCTCCTGCGTGGCCGCCGGAGCGGCGGCGCGCAGGAAACGGTCACCGTAGCTGGTGCCCGGCGCCTCCACGGGTTCGAGCCGGTTTTTCGGAATCCGCCGCTTGCTCAACCACCGGGCGACCTCGCGTGCGTCGAACGTCTCCTGACCAGCAACGATGTGCGATGCCGGGAAATCACGGTTCCGGGCGCGCCAGTTGCTGACGGCGCTGGCGCTGACGCCGGCACGACCTGCGATGTCTTTGAGCGACACCCAGTGGGCTTCCTCGGTCACCGATCTCCCTCCCCCGGGTCCGGCCGGAACACCGGACGTTGCTCCAGCACCGCCTCGACCCTGTCGTACGGCGTCAACTGCTCCAGCAGGCGGGGCGAAAGGTAGCCCAACAGACGCAGGATGGTCCGGCGGTCGGCGCCGAGGTCACGATGGAAGATCGGCTCGTGGTGCATGATCCGGTTACGGAACAACCGCACCGTGTCGAGTTCACGATGCAGTCGCTCCCGCGCGCCTCGGTAGTGAGGAAACGCCCGGTGCAGGCAGGGCACCCACAGAATTTGGTCATGCCGCTTGCTGGTGAGCGAAGTCCAGAAGCCGAGAGACAGCTGAGCCATCACGTCGTCGGCCGTCAGCGGCTTCGGCGGTCGGCCACGTTCGGTCAGCTTCGCGCGAGCAGCGTAGACCTTGCTCAGGCTGACCTTGAGCAAGGACGCCGTCTCCCACCAGTCATCCCGCGCGAAGGTGCCGGCCAACTGCCGGTGCATGGCGTTGCGCAGAGCCACCTCCAGGAAATGCAAGGACGGGTAGAAGGCGCTCGAGACCTCGATGTTCCACCAGTACAGCCGAACTGCCGTAGCCACATCACCACTCGCGGCCTTGAGGTAAGGCTTGAATCTGGGCGGCGACACGAAGTCGTGAACCCAGTCCGGCATCTCGTCCATGATGTCCCCCATTCACGTGCTTCAGGCGCGCACACCAGATGTGCTAGCCTGTCCGTGTACGCCCCGGGACAGCCTCTGCTTCGGCATGCCGCCCGGGGCATTGCTTTGCTCGCCGAGAGCCGCGACGAATTCCCCAGCGCGGATCGGCTCCCGCGAACTCCCACCAGTAACGGTCGCTGACCGTGTGTGCCCACAGTAACGCCCATAACCCCGGGATACAAGTATTCCGAGTACTCAATTTGTGAAGTGCAGATCAGTAAGCCGCTATTTGAACACCACAAGTGGCTGAGCTGGGCGGACTACTTCGAGCAGCAACTACTTCACGAAAACGGCCCCTGATCGCCACACGGTCAGCGAGTACCCCTGCGGGCACGCTGGCCCGATGCCCGAGATCGTCAGGGGCCGGTCCGTTGCCCCCGACATCAGCCCACACCCCGGGGGGGGGGGAGCACCGGGCGGGAGCCTCACGATGAATGCCCCACGATGAGTGGGGAGTCGTGGCGCACGAGGTGATCGCGGAAGCAGACAGGGAACTGACGTTGATGACGTACTCCGCCCGGCCCCATGTCGGCATCCGTTCCGCGCTCGCCTCGGCTGTCGAGCGCGGTGTCATGGTCACGGTGGTGGAGGAGACCCTCGCGAGCTCCTTCACCAGAACGGCGCGGGCGTCGTCGGCCTCCTCCGACTCAACGGTGAACGGCCGCAGCGCTGCTGCCGCACCTGCCGAGGAACCGGACCGGAGATCGTCCGGGAACGACTGCGCAGCCTCCGCGAGCAGTTCGCGGCGGGCCGCGAGAACGTCAAGATAACGGTTCACCCGCCACAGCGTTCGGTCCGCCGGAATCCACTGGCAGGTGAGCACACCCGGACGCTTCGCCTCGGCCTCTTGGAAGCGCTCCTCCGGGCGGACGGTTGCCGACCCGGCCGCCCGGAGTTTGTCGAGATGCTCCGCCACCTTCTGGGGCGCGGCACCACCTCGTACGAGCAGTCCTGCCTCGACGTTCTCGGAAACTCCTGGCTGGGTGAGGTTGCCACTGGAGACGAGCAGTCACCCTCGGTCCAGCACGCCGTCCACGTACACCTCCGCGCGTTCCTGCGGGAAGGCGACGTAGCCCGCGATGGGTTCGCTCTCCCGCAGCGGTGCGCGGTAGGTCCACACCAGGTCCTCGACGAGCTTGCCGTTCACCCTCACCGACCAGTACTCCGCCTGTCCCTTGTAGGGGCAGTGGGTGATCGTGTCGCTCGGTTCGAGCAGGTCGAGCCGCACATCGATCTTGGGCAGGTAGTAGCGCACCGGGAGGTTCGTCTCGAACAGCAGCCGCGGCGAGCGCGTTTCGGCCACCGTGACGCCGTCCACGACCACCCGGACATGCCGGGAGCTGGCCAGCACATCGACCCGCACATACGGGTCCCTCGGGTGCGTGTAGACCTCCTCGTCCTCCTCGAACCACGTGTCCATGGCGCTCCAGGCGAGCCGGACGTGGTCGCGCAGGATCTCGACCTCCGAGTCCGGATACTCGGTGACGGCATCGACGGCCTCCTTGTCCCCGACCCGCAGGTGCGAGACCGTGCCGACGCCCCGCTGCCGCGACCTCCGTGTCCGGCCCGTCGGCACGAAAAGGTCCGTTCTGACGTCCTCCCGAGGGAGGTAGTAGGTCGGGAAGTACGGCACCTCCCACACGAGCAGTGGCCGTGTCGTGTCAGCCACCACCTCGCCGGCGAACACGGCGCGCACACGTTTGGCACCCCGTTCGATCCGTCCACGATTCCGAGCTTTGAGATCCCCATATGTGTCCACGATCACAACAACGAGTGCGAGCCGTGTGGTTATTCCGGCCTCGCATCGCACGGCTAGGCTCGACGTCATGGCGATCGAGGTGCTCCTCGTCGATGACCACGAGGTCGTTCGTCGCGGGCTGAAGGAACTGCTGAGCGACGAGCCCGACATCGAGGTGGTCGCCGAGGCAGGCAGTGCCGACGAGGCTTTGGCCGTCGCCATGCACGTCGAGCCCGACGTCGCCGTCGTGGACGTGCGGCTCGGCGAGAGGGAGACCGACGGCATCGAGCTGTGCCGCGAGCTGCGGTCACGGCCCGGCGCTCCCCGCTGCCTCGTGCTCACCGCCTTCGACGACGAGGAAGCCATGGTCGGCGCCATCATGGCAGGCGCGTCGGGCTACCTGCTCAAGCAAGTACGCGGGCAGGACGTCGTCAACGCGGTGCGCGAGGTCGCGGCGGGGCGGTCGCTGCTCGACCCGCTCACCACCGCCCGGCTGCTCGACAAAATGCGCAACCCCGCGCGACCAGACCCACTCGCGAAACTCAGCGACCGCGAGCGCAGCGTGCTCGAACTCATCGGCCAGGGCCTCTCCAACAGGGAGATCGCCGAGCGGCTCTTCCTCGCGGAGAAGACCGTGAAGAACTACGTCACCTCGCTGCTGGCCAAGCTCGGCATGCAACGCAGGACGCAGGCCGCCGCGTGGGTCGCGAGGTACGGAGGCAGGAAGGACTGACGTCAGTCCTCTTCAGACTTCAAGGGGAGGTCGAACGCGACCAGCGTGCCCATGCTGGGCGACGAATTGATCGTGAACGTGCCTCCCGCCGCCTCGGCCCTTTCGGCCAGGTGCCTCAGCCCGCGTTTGGCGACGTCACGCGGGACCCCGCAGCCGTTGTCCCTGACCCTCAGCCGCACACCACCGTCGTCGCGATGTAGCGTGACGCGCGTCTCGCTCGCCCCGGAATGGCGGACCACATTGGACAGAGCTTCGCGCAGGGCCGCACGGATGTGGTCGGCACGCTCGGCCGGGATGTCCGCCAGCTCACCGGACAGTTCGAGAATCGGCGGGTAGCCGAGCAACTCGCCCGCGATGCGCACCTCGCCCCTCGCCGACTCCGCGAGGTCGGTCTCGGCGACGGCGGGTTCGCTCGGCTCCAGCTCGGTGGTGCGCAGTTCCCTCACCGTGCCCCTGATCTCCTCGATGGTGGCGTCGAGCTGATCGATCGCCTCGCCGAGGCGGGCACCGTCCGCCTGCGCGAACCGCCACCGCATCCTCCTGCGCACCCGGTCGAGCTGCATGCCCGCCGCGTAGAGGCGCTGCACGATGACGTCGTGCAGCTCACGCGCGATGCGTTCGCGCTCCTCGTACAGCGAAAGCCGGTGGCGGGCGTTGGCACCTTCGGCGAGCGCGAGCACCACCCCGGCCTGCCCCGCGAACGCCGTCAACAGCTCCACCGTCCCCGGCGAGAACCCCAGCGAACCCTTGTCGCGGTAGACGGTGAGCGAGCCGAGTAACCGGCCGCCCTGGCCGAACGACGCGGCGGCGAACGGCCCGAACGACTGCAAGACCTCCGGCACGAAACGCGAGGTGCGGGGGTCACTCGTGACGTCGTCGGTCACCACGGTCTCGCCACCTGCCGCCACCCTGCCAGCCGCCGACTCGGCAGGCAGCACGAGTCCGAGCACGTCCTGACGGTCCGCACCGTGTGCGGCTTCGACGGTGACGCTGCCGTCGTCGGAGCGCACCATCACGAGCCCGAGGTCGGCGTCGGTGAGTTCGACGGCATGCCGCACGACCGTGGCCAGCACCGTTTCCGGATCGACGTCGGACAACGCCGACGCCGTGATCTCGGTCGCCGCGGCGAGTGCGCGCGCTGCCAGGGTCGGTTCCATGAGCAGTGCCCAGTTTATCTCCGCTCACCCGCCCTCATCGCGGTGCGGGCACCGGCGAATGTGCCCCGCACGACTTCCACCCTGCCGCCGGTGACCTCCACCACGATATCGGCGTCGGCGGCCTCCTCGGGCCGGTGAGTCACGTGGAACACCGTCCGGCCGTCCAGCGCGGTGCGCAGATTGGCCAGCACCGCATCGGCTGTGGCCTCGTCGAGGTGCGCGGTGGGCTCGTCGAGCAGCACCACGTCCGCGTCCTGCGCTGCCAGTACCGCGCGGGCGAGCGCCACCCTGTGCGCCTGCCCGCCGGACAGCCCGCGTCCGGCGTCACCGAGCACGACGTCGAGAGGCAGGTCGGCGAGGCACGCGATGCGCAGAACCTCCCGCAGTCGCGCGTCGGAGGCGTGCGGGTCGGCGAGGCGCAGGTTCTCCGCGACGGTCGTGGACACGAGTTGCGGCTCCTGCGGCGCCCACGCCACCCGGTCGGGGAGCACGGCGGCACCGCGTTCAGGGCGGAGAAACCCCAGCACGGTCGCCAGCAGCGACGACTTGCCCGCGCCCGAAGGGCCGACGACGGCCACCCGCGCACCGGCCGGTATGTCGAGATCCGCCCCTCGCAGGGCGGGTCCGGAACCACCCGGCCAGCGGACGTCCACTGCGGACAGTCGAACGGCACCGTCCTTCACCCGGGTCACGGTTCCCAGCTGTCGCGGCTGGTCCTGTGCCGTGTCGAGCATGGCCGAAAGCCGCATCCTCGCCCTGCGAAGGGCGGCCCAGTGCTGAGCGGCGGGCGGCAGCATCGACAGTGCCTCGGCCAGCGCGAGCGGCACGAGCGCGAGCACCGGCGCGAGCACGGGGTCGAGCGTCCCCTCCGCGATCGCGCGAGCGGCGAACACCACACCGGTCACGGCGGCGAGTCCCGTCGCCGCGGTGACCACCGCGTCGGCCGCGCCCGCACCCCACGCCTGCCGCCGCGCGAGCGCGGCGAGCTGCGCGTCGCGCTCCGCCAGCCGGGCCCTGCGCTCGACGTGCGCGCCGAAGGCGATGAGTTCGGCGGCACCGTCGAACAACGACAGCACGCGCGCGGCGACGTCCCGCCGCCCTTCCGACAACGTGGCCGTGGCACGCCTGTCGAGCAACACAGCCAGGGCGGGGGCGACCACGGCAGCCACCACGACGGCACCGGCCAGCGCCAGCCCCGCCGAAGGCAGGACGGCCGTCTGCACCGCGATCGCCCCTGCGACCACCAGCCCGGCGACGACCGGAGGCGTCACCGCCCTCGGCAGCAGATCTCGCACCGTGTCCACGTCATCGACGAGCTTGGCGAGGTCCTCGCCGTGCCGCGACCGCACCCGCGCGGGGCCGAGGCGCACGAGCGACCGCCACAATCTCTCCCGGAGCCGCGCGGCGACCCGGAAGGCTCCGTCGTGGGTCACGAGGCGCTCGACATAGCGGAGTGCCGCGCGGGCGAGGCCGAACGTGCGCACACCGACGACGGCCACGGTCAGCGTGAGAATCGGCGGTTGCTGCGACGCCTTGGCGATGAGCCAGCCCGACGTCGCCGTGAGCGCGATGCCTGCCAGCAACGCCGCCGCGCCGAGAGCCACGCCGCGAACGAGCCTGCGGTCCCCAAGCTCCCGCAGCGGAACCGGCCGGGCAGCCGTCCGAGCCGCTGGGCGGGCCTTCGTGCCGACACTCCGTTCCTCGGCCGCGTTCCTGCTCGGTGCCTCGATGCCGCCCCTGGCATGCGCTGCGATCACCACGGCCGCACCGGCGTCCTGTGCCTCGCGCACGGCCAGCCACACCAACTCGGCGCTGGCCCTGTCGAGGTGCGCGGTCGGCTCGTCGAGCAGCAGCAGCCACGCGCCGTGCCAGAGCCGCAGAAGTGCCCTCGCCACGGCGACGCGCTGGCGCTGCCCCACCGACAACCTGTGCACCGGCCGTTCGGCCAGCCCCGTGAGGTCCAGCCGCGCCAGCATCGCGTCGATCTCGGGGGCGTCGGCGCCGGTCAACGCCAATTCGGCCCGCACGGTGCCCCCGGCGAACGCCGGTGACTGCGGAACCCACGCGACGACATCTCGCCACATCGACATATCGAGTTCGCTCAGTGGCACCCCATCCACCGTCACCGACCCCGAGTCGGGCGTCACGAACCCGAGCAACACCGATAGCGTCGTGGTCTTACCCGTGCCGCTGCGCCCTGCCAGCCGCACCCGCTCTCCGGGCCGCACCGTGAACGTCTCACCGTCCGGCGCGAAGCCGCCCCGGCGCCGCACTCGCAGCGCGTCAACCCGGACGGCGCCTTGCCCCGGCTCTCGCACACCGTGTCGCGGAGGCTCGACGGACAACACGCCTGCCACCTTGCGGACCGCTTCGACCCCGTCCTGACTGGCGTGGAAGGCCGAGCCGACCGACCGCAACGGCTGGTAACACTCCGGCGCGAGAATCAGAACGCCGAGGCCGACGGCGAGCGAGAGGTCTCCCGACACGAGCCGCACGCCGATCACCACGGCCACCAGCGCCACCGACAGCGTGGCCGCGAGCTCCAGCGCGAACGCCGACGCGAACGCCAGCCGCAACGTCGCGAGCGTGGTCCTGCGGTGGCCGTCACTCACCCTGCGCACGGCGTCGGCCTGCGCCTCCGCCCTGCGGAAGGCGGTGAGCACAGGCAGCGCGCGCACCAGTTCAAGCAGGTGGCCTGACATGCGGTGAACAGCGTCCGTGGCCTGCTCGACGCGCTCGGCCGTCTGCTTGCCGATCAACACGGCGAACAGGGGGAGCAACGGCAGCGTCACCACGATGAGCACGGCGGAGGGCCAGTCGGCCACCAGCACGGCGAGTCCTGCCGCGAACGGCACGACGGCGGCCGTGACCAGCGCGGGAAGGTACTCCGTGAAGTAGGCGTCGAGGGCGTCGAGGCCCTTCGTGGTGAGCGAGGTGAGTTCGCCCGCGCCTCGCTTCTCGATCCACTCCGGCCCCAGCCGCAGCGCATGGTCCACAACCCTGGCCCGCAGTTCCTCCTTGGCTCCCGCCGCCGCACGGGCCGCCACGACCCGCATCGCCCAGCCGAGCACAGCCCGCAGGACCACCGACCCAGCGAGAGCGGCCACGACTTTCTCGTGTCCGGTGACCTCGCCTGCCACGAGGTCGGCGAGGACCGACGCGAGCAGGAATGCCTGCGCCACGAGCGCTGCGGCGTTGAGCAGCGCCAGCACTGCCGAGAAGGCCAGCGCTCGGCGCGCCGCCGACGAAAGGGCGGGCAGCGCGCCGAGCGGGCCACGGCTCACCCACGCGGTGTCCTCTTCGGACTGCCCTGTCGAGGACACCGTGGCGGTAAGGGGACCGTGGGTGAGCGCGTTCATCGGGGTGCGTGTGCCTTCGGGATGTGGTGGATGCCGATGCGCTTGCGGAACACCCAGTACGTCCAGCCCTGGTAGACCAGCACGGCGGGCGCGCCGAAAAGACCGACCCAGCTCATGATCTTCAACGTGTACGGGCTCGACGAGGCGTTCTCGACGGTGAGCGAGTTCGCCGCGTCCAGTGTGGACGGCAGAACGTCGGGGTAAAGCGAGCCGAACAGCGCCACCACCGCCGCCGTGATCACGACTCCCAGCGCGGCGAACGCCTGCCCCTCCCTTCCGAGCAGCAGCCGCCACAACGCCACCACACCCGCGACGGGAACGACCAGCATCGGGACCAACGTCCACGTGAGGCCCTCCTCCCACTGCACCAGCAACAGGAGCGCGAGCACGGGAAGCAACGCCAGCGGCGCGAACCGGACGGCGAACGCGCGGGCACGATGACGCAGTTCGCCCTCGGTCTTCAGCGAAAGGAACACCGCACCGTGGACCAGCGAGAACGCCGCGACAGCCACCCCGCCGAGCACCGTTTCCCAGCTGACGGCCTCCAACACCGAACCGACCCTGTTGCCGTCTGCGTCGAGCGGCAGCCCCAGCACCGTCGTGGTCAGGACGAGCCCGACGCCCAGCGGCGGAATCCATGAGCCGATCACGATCACGGTGTCCCAGACAGCGCGCCAGCGACGCGAGTCCACCTTGCCCCGGTACTCGAAGGCCACGCCCCTGCCGATCAGCGCGAGCAACAGGAGGAGCAACGGCAGGTAGGCGGCGGAGAAGAGGCTCGCGTACCAGGCGGGGAACGCCGCGAAGGTGGCGCCACCCGCGACGATCAGCCACACCTCGTTGCCGTCCCAGACCGGCCCGATCGTGTTGATCATGACTCGGCGTTCGGTGTCGTCACGGCCGAGAACCGGCAGCAGCATCCCGACTCCGAAGTCGAAGCCTTCGAGGAAGAGGTAGCCAAGCCAGAACAGGGCGATGATGCAGAACCAGAGCGTGGGCAGGTCCATCAGAGAACCTCTTCCCTGAAGATCAGCATTTCACGTGAAACAATTGATCCACAGCCTGTGGACAGCCAGAGAAGTTGTCCACAAATCCCAGGTCGGCGGCATTGTCGGCCGTGGAAAACTTGATCTTGGGCGGGTGTCATGCCTGCTGTCCCTTCCACCTCAGTACGCGAAGGCGAGTGCGTCGCCCGAACCGCGCTTGCCGTCAGGGCCGTCAGGGTCGTCAGGACCGCCAGGACCACGGGGGCCGTCACCAGGAGGCAACGCGGCCTCCACTCCTCCGCGCACGTAGCGCACGATCAGGAACACCTCGACGGCGGCGAGCACCGCATAGACCGAGGTGAGCGCGATCAGCGACGTCCACACCTCACCGGTGGTCAGCTCCGACACCGCCGTCGCCGTGTACATCCACACGCCATCGACGCCCGTCGGGTTGGGCACCACCACGAACGGCTGCCTTCCCATCTCCGTGAAGATCCAGCCCGCGCTGTTGGCGATGAACGGCAACGCGATACCGGCCAGCGCGAGCCGTGGGAACCACCGGGAATCCGGGATGCGATCGCCCCTGGTCAGCCACAATGCCGCCAGACCGATCGCGGCACTCAACGCGCCGAAGCCGATCATGATCCGGAAACCCCAGTACGTCACCGGCAGGCTCGGCACGTAATCGACGGGCTTGCCCGCGAGTTCGCCGAGCGCGGGGTCGTCGGGGTAGTTGGTGCCGTAGCGCTCCTGGTACTCGCCCACCAACTGCTCGATGCCCTTCACCTCGGTGCTGAAGTCACCGTGCGCCAGGAACGACAGCAGGGCGGGAACGTTGAACGTCTTCACGTTCTCGCAGTCGGCGTCGGCCACATCGCCCACGGCCAGGATCGAGAAGCTGGCGGGCTGCTCGGTGTGGCACAGCGCCTCCGCTGCCGCCATCTTCATCGGCTGCTGCTCGAACATCAGCTTGCCTTGGACGTCACCGGTGATGGCGAGCACGACGAACGCCACGGCGCCCGTCCACGCTCCGAGCTTCACCGACGAACGCCACACAGGGCGATCCGCGTCTTCCGTGCGCCGCTTCCGCCACAGGTGCCAGCACGCGATGCCGACGAGGAACGACGCGGCGACCGCGAACGCGCCCGCGATCGTGTGCGGGATGGCGGCCAGCGCGGTGGAGTTCGTCAGCACCGCCCAGATCGACGTCATCGTCGGCTTGCCGTCAACGAACTCGGCGCCGACAGGGTGCTGCATCCACGAGTTGGCCGCGAGGATGAAGTAGGCCGACGCGACGGTGGCCAGCGAGAACGCCCACGCACACGCGAGGTGCACTCGCTTGGGCAACCGGTCCCAGCCGAAGATCCACAACCCGAGGAACGTGGACTCGACGAAGAACGCGACGAGCCCCTCCATCGCCAGCGGCGCCCCGAAGACGTCACCGACGAAGCGCGAGTACGCACTCCAGTTCATCCCGAACTGAAATTCCTGGACGATGCCCGTCACCACGCCCATGGCGAAGTTGACGAGCAGGAGCTTCCCCCAGAACCGGGTCATCCGGTAGTAACGCTCGTCACCGGTGCGCACCCACGCCGTCTGCATACCGGCGACGAGGACGGAAAGACCGATGGTGAGCGGCACCATCAAGAAGTGGTAGACGGTGGTGATACCGAACTGCCAACGCGCGAGGTCTAGGACTTCCACGAGATCGACTCTGCGCTCTTCCAGCCCTTTTGCGTCAGGTCCCGTGGTCCTGGAGAGGTCGGGACCAACGTCCTGCCGACAGCGGCCGTAGCCTCCGCAGCCCTTCGCTCGCCGTGGTCGCCCTCACGGTGCTCCGGTTACGGCGGCCCGAAGAAAATTGTGAGGCCAGGCGCGAACAATTTCTCACCATCCCTAAAGAAGCGATTCGACAAATCGATTCCCTAGGTATTCGACCGTTCACCCTTTATCGTTGAAGACGAAAGGGGTGGAAAACCGCCGTGTCTGCCGCACTCATCGCGTTCGTGACCACATTCGCGCTGGTCATGGCCGTGGAACTGCCCGACAAGACGTTCGTCGCCACCCTCGTTCTGACCACTCGGTTCCGTCCGAAAGCCGTTCTCTCCGGGGTCTCCGCCGCCTTCGCCGTGCAGGCACTGATCGCCGTCGGTTTCGGCAGTGTTCTGACCTTCCTTCCCGACCAGCTCGTCTCCGTGATCGTCGGCATGCTCTTCGGCGCGGGCGCGGCCATGCTCCTTCGTGAGGGCTTCCGCACAGGAGACGACGACTCCCACGACTCCCACGACGCCGCGCGCGGCGGTGCGGGCGAGGTGAGTTTCCGGCGCGCCGCGCTGACGTCGTTCTGCGTCCTGTTCGCCGCCGAGTGGGGTGATGCGTCCCAGCTCGCGACAGCCGGCCTCGTCGCCCGCTCCGCGCAGCCGCTCGCCGTCGGCCTCGGCTCCTTCGCCGCGCTCGTCACCGTGGCGGGGCTCGCTGTCCTGCTCGGCCGCAAGATCCGCACGAAACTACGGCCCCGGCTCCTGCAACGGATCGCCGGTTTCATCTTCGCGGCCTTCTCGTTGATCGCCTTCGGCACCGCGATCTTCGGTTAGAGCCCGCTCAGTCCCGCAACGCCTCGGCAAGTTCACTCGCGGCCTCGACAAGCTGCGCGCCGACCGTCGCGTTGTCCAACGACACCAGTGACACCACGCCCAACGCGGCCCTGACGCCCGCGATGCCCCGCACGGGAGCCGCGACACCGTGAATACCAGGCTGAGGGTCGCCGGTCGCGGCAGCCCATCCCCTGCCCTTCGGCCGCAGGCTCAGCGCCTTGCCGACGGCGCCTCGCGACACCGGATGCCTGCTGCCGAGGCGGTACGCGACATGGAACGTCGTCGCCGTCGGCTCCGCGACAGCCACGACATGCACCTGGTCACCCTCGGCCACCGAGAGGTGGGCCGTTGCGCCGATGCGGTCGGCGAGCGTGCGCAGCGCCGGACGTGCCGAGGCCCGAAGCTGGGGCAGCATCTGCTCGCCAAGGCGCAGCACACCTGCGCCGAGGCGAACGCGGCTGCCCTCCCGCCAGACGAGTCCCCGCTCGGTCAGTGGCACCAGCAGGCGGTACACGGCCGCCCTGCTCGTGCCGACGACCTTGGCGAGGTCGGTCACCGTGGCCGAGGCGCCCTCGGCGTCGGCCACGGCCTGCAACAGCGCGAGCCCGCGATCGAGTGTCTGCGAGCTCTCCCTGGTCACAGCAGTCCAAGCCCCGACAGGTCGGTCACCGACTCGTGGAACGTCGCGGAGGCGTAGCAGGCGAACAGTGAGCGCACCGCCTTGGCGGCCTCGTCACTGAGTCCCGCCGCCTCGGCGGCGAGTGCCTCGCCGTCCGTGCTCGCCAGCGCCTCACGCACGTTGCCGCCCGCAAGGCTGCGCCCCGACGCGACCAGCAGGTTGAGGAACCCGTGGTGTTCGAAGCCCGTTTCGGCGTCGGTGTGCCGGACGGCGCGGTGAAGACTGTTGGTGGCTTTGAACGCCGCTCCCGGTGCGCCGCTGACCACGGCCAGGAAGTCGGCCACCTCGTCGATGCTGGGGAAGTTCTCGCTGGACAGCCCACCACACCGGATCTTCGGCCAGCTCCCGTGCTCGATGACGTTGCCGACCCCGTCGAGCCAGCCGACGCCCCTTCGCGGCTCGACGACCCTGATGACGTCCTCGGGAACGAATTCCGACACCCGTTCGAGCCAGACCTCATCGACGTCCGACGGAGCAGGCATCTCGACCATGCGCAGCGACAGCAGTTCCTCGCGGGATTCGACGATGGAGATCGCCTTCGGCACACCGCCGAGCCCGGTATCGATGATCAGCGAAAGCGGCAGCGGCTCCTTCGGCCGAATTTTGATCAACTCGGTGATCATCTCCGGCAGCCGGGACGCGGGGCACAGGAAAACTCCCTGCACCCCGGCGTGCTCCCCGGACCTGTGATCGAGGTAACCGGCCAGCGCATCGGGCATGGTCGTCTCACTGGGAGGGAACAGCGCCGAGTCATCGACAAGCCGGGCGAGCAGGGGTGGGATTCCTCGGGGGCCTGGGGGCGGGAGTTCCACAGCGCTTGTCACGTCCCCCACGCTAGTAGCGCACGGAATACGAACAAAACTGTTCGATTCCCGGACACATCGAGCCGGGTGCCGCACACCACGTTCCACTCACAAGATCGAAAGGTTAGCCTTACCTAAGAGCACAGCCACGTCGCCTGTCGATCGAAGGCCGACGTGTCAGGAGCTCCAAGGAGGTGAATCGTTGAGTCAACCCGTCCCCCGCCGCCCACCGGCACCCCGCCCCGCAGAACGGGCCAAGACCATCGCCGTCCGAGGTGGTCCCGCGCACCTGCTCCCCGCCGTCGGACACGACGCGAGGGACGAACGGACGTCGCCCTTGCTCTGGCACCTGCACGCGGGCGACGACGTCAGCATCGTGCTGCCGACCGGCTCACCGCTCGCCTCGGGCCTGCACGGGGAAGCCACGGCCGAACTCGCGGTCACGCTGGAGATCACCGACGAGTCCCCGCTCCCCCTGCGCCAGCGTGTCAGGGGACTGCTGTGGCTCACCGGATGGCTTCGCGGACTCGATCACCGCGCCACCCGCGCACGGGCGGTGGCCATGGCGGAGACCGCCGCCGAACCCGAGCGGCTGCTCGACGTCGGACACGGACTTTCGCTGCTGCGGTTCACCCCGGTCTCGGTGACACTCGCCGACAGCGAGGGCACCCACTCGCTCTCGCCTGTCACCTTCGACGCCGCCGTTCCCGACCCCCTGCACGACTACGAGGACCGCTGGCTGCGCCACCTCGAACACGAGCACTCCGACCTCGTCTCCCGCCTTTCCCGGCTGCTGCCGACCGAGTTGCGGGACGGTCGGATCCGTCCGCTCGGCCTCGACCGTCACGGCCTGCGCCTGCGCGTCGAGGGTGAAGGTGACGACCACGACGTGCGGCTGGCGTTCTCCCGTGCGGTGGAGAACCCGCCGCAGCTCGCCGTCGAACTCCGCAAGCTCGCGGGCTGCCCGTTCCACCACGCGCCACGGCAGGCACCCGGCACGGACGGCGCATCGTAGATCCACGAAGAAGAGCCGTGGCGCCCCCGGAAAGTCACCGGAAAGGCGCCACGGCTCTTCAGCCGGAGATCGTCACGACGTGGTGGCTCTCTTCTCCTTCGTGGCGTCGGTCCTGCCGTTCGGTTCGACGAGCCCGTCGTCGATCAGGCTGTTGGTCACGTGCTCGGTGAGCTGATCACGTTGCAGCCTTCGCTGGGCCCGCAGCATCGCCTTCCGCTCCACGCGGAAGTCCCGCCAGAGCGACACGCACATCCCGATCATCACGACGCTGAACGGCAACGCGATGAGGATCGCCACGATCTTCAACACGTCGAGCCCGCCTGCGAGGAGCAGCGCGATGGCGACCGCACCTTCCAGCAGACCCCAGAACACCCGGCTCCACCTCGGCGGCTCCGGATTACCCCCGGAGGCCAGCATGTCCACCACCAGCGAGCCGGAGTCCGACGACGTCACGAAGAACAGCACGATGAGGATGAGGGCGCCCACCGCGAGCAACGTTCCGGCAGGCATTCCGTCGAGCATGCCGAACAGCGACGACTCCGTGTCAACGGTGGCCGCGCCCGCCTCGTCGGTGCCGACTAGCCCGCCGTCGCCGAAGAGTTCCCTGTGCAACGCGGTGCCGCCGAACACGGTGAACCACAGCATCGTGACCGCCGTGGGCACCAGCAGCACACCCGCGACGAACTCGCGCACCGTGCGACCCCGCGAGATCCGCGCGATGAACACGCCGACGAAGGGCGCCCACGAAATCCACCAGCCCCAGTAGAACGCCGTCCACCAGCCCTGCCACTCGTTGCCGTCGGCGCCCTCGTAAGCGGTGGTGTTGAAGCTCATCCGCAGGAGGTTCTGCAGATAGTCACCGATCGACTGCACGAGGTCCCTGAAGATGAACAGCGTCGGGCCGAGTACCAGCACGGCGAGCAGCAGGATGGCGGCCAACCCCATGTTGATGGTGGAAAGCCACTTGATGCCCCGCTTCACCCCTGTGACGACCGAGAAGATCGCCAGCGCTGTGATGCCGCCGATCAGCACGACGTAGGTCAGGTTGCCCGGATCGGACACCACACCGAGGAAGTCGAGTCCCGCGCCGATCTGGATGACCCCGAGGCCGAGGGACGTCGCGACACCGAACAGTGTTCCGACGATCGCGGCGATGTCGATGACGTCTCCGAGCCAGCCGTTGACCCGCTTGCCGATCAGCGGTTCCAGCGCGTGGCGAATGGACACGGGACGCTTCTTGCGGTGCACGGCGTAGGCGATCGCCACACCGACAACCACGTAGATCGCCCACGGGTGCAGGCCCCAGTGCAGGAACGTCTGCACCATCGCACCCTGCGCGCCGTCCTCGTCCTGGGTGATCCCCGTCGCGCGGTTGGGAAGACCGGCGAAGTGGTTGAGCGGTTCCGCGACACCCCAGAAGACGAGGCCGATGCCCATGCCCGCGGCGAAGAGCATGGCGAACCACGACTTCAGGCCGAATTCGGCTTCCTCCTCGTCGGGGCCGAGTTTGATGTCGCCGTAGTGGCTCAACCCGATCCACAGCGAGAAGAGCACGAACACCGAGACGATCAGCATGTAGTACCAGCTGAACGCGCCGATGACCGCTTCCTGTATCCCGCTGATCGCGTCGCCCATCGCATCTGGCGCGATGACGGTGGCCGACACGAACGCAAGAATGATCACTGCCGATGGCCAGAAGACCCGCGGCGCCATCGTGGAGTACCACGGTCGTCGCGAACCAGGCGGCACGCGGGCCTCAGTATCGGACGTCGCCGTCACGAGGCTTGCCTCCTTCTTCGGGGATTTTCGGACCGTAAGACCCTAGTGGCCAGACGTCTCGAATTGGCCGAAACCGGCGGTCCTGACCACGAAACAGCGGCCATACACCACCTTTGACCTGCGCGAATTCGAATTGATGTAACGTGCCACAGTGGCCACTCGTGCGCGTGATTGGATCAGCCCGCAGCCTCCTCCGGCTTCCTTCGAGCCCATCGGCGATCCCCGCGAGCGCCGCATGGTCGTGGTGGAGGTCGTGCTCGTCTTCTCCATCACGCTCGGCCTTTCAGGCGTGCGCAGTCTGTTGTCGCTACTGGACGCTCTGCTCCGTCCGGAACCGCTCGCGCAGCAGAGCGTCGCCATCAACGTCTCCCGGGCGACGCTCGGGCTCATCGATCTACTCAAGCAACTGCTCGGTGTCGTTCAACTCGTCGGCTGGGGCGCGCTCGGCATCTATCTCTTGTGGAGGGCGGGAGTGGGACTCTCCCGCATCGGGCTCGACAGGTGGAAGCCCCGCAGCGACACACTGTGGTCCCTCGCGCTCGCCGCGATGATCGGGATTCCCGGACTGGCCTTCTACCTCGCGGCATGGAAACTCGGGTTCAACCTCGCGGTTCAGCCATCCACTTTGGACCAGACGTGGTGGCGCCCTCTCGTGCTGACCCTTTCGGCCTTCGGCAACTCCTTCGCGGAGGAGGTGCTCGTCGTCGGCTACCTGCTCACCCGCCTTCGTCAGCTCGGGCTCTCCGAGAACGTCTCGCTGCTGGTGTCGTCGGTGCTGCGCGGGTCGTACCACCTCTATCAGGGGCTCGGCGGCTTCGTCGGCAACGTCGTGATGGGCGTCGTCTTCGGCAGGGTGTGGCAACGCACCGGCCGGTTGTGGCCGCTGGTGGCGGCGCACCTGCTGCTCGACGTGGTGGCGTTCGTCGGCTATGCCGCCCTGCGTGACCACATCGGGTGGCTCCCGTGACGTTGCCCAGCGTTCGAACACATGTTCTAATGGTGTGGCCGGGCCCGTAGAGCGAGACCGGCCCGAAGCAGACGTAAGGCGAGGTCAGGAGGGGACCATGGCTTGCAAGATCACTCACCGCGTGCACGACCAGCAGATCCGTTTCGCCAACCGCGACGCGGCCGAGCGGTATGCCGAGATCATGGGCGGCGGTGTTCAGAACTGGATCTTCACAACGGTGCCGGACACCGATGACCGCAACCCGCGTCCTCACGTCGTGTCCGCCGTCGGTGGGCCGGGGCACCCGGCAGGCACGGACGAGAGGCTGCTGCGGCCCGACGCCGCGTGACCGGCCGAGCCCCCGTGATGGCTCCTGCCGCCGTGCTGACGGTGCCGACCTGACGCACACCACTGACCGGGACATGACGGGCCATGGCACGGCGCTGAGGCGTTCGTGCTCGCCCTTGACGCCTGCTGCCGCTGCCCATGCACGGCGGCCGGTGGCGCAACGAACCGCGCTCGGGACGCTCTCTTCGTTGCGGGGGAACGGTGTCCCTGCGCGAAGGCACTACCACGCCGCGCCGCGTCGTTTCGTGTCCCGCGAAGGGGCATGCGGATGATTAGTCTCGCCGTGTGACCGAATCGACTTCACCCAGCTCCAGCGGCCTGTCCGAGCGCCCGATCGCCCGCGTCGAGAGCGAGGTAGGGCCGCTGCGGACCGTGCTGGTACACCGCCCCGGCAACGAACTCCGGCGGCTCACGCCGCGCAACAACGATCAACTGCTCTTCGACTCAATCCCGTGGGTGGACCGGGCGCAGGAGGAACACGACGCCTTCGCCACAGTGCTCCGCAGCCGGGGCGTGGAGGTGCTGCTCCTCGCCGATGTGCTGCGGTCCGCGCTCGAAGACCCGAGAGCACACGCCGCTGGTGTCCACACGGCCGTCGATGGCAGGAGGCTGGGCGCCGAACTCGCGGACGTGCTGCGGTCACACCTCTCGGGCTCGACCCCTGCGGAACTCGCGGAAGTGCTCATGTCGGGCATGACGTTCGAGGAGTTGCCCGTGTCCGAAGGCGGGTCGCTGGTGAGGCGCATGCACCACCCGCACGACTTCGCGGTTGACCCACTGCCGAATCTGCTCTTCACCCGCGACTCGTCGGTGTGGATCGGTGACCGCGTCGCCATCTCCTCGCTGGCGATGCCCGCACGGAAGCGGGAGACGGCCCTCGTTGACCTCGTGTACGCCTATCACCCCCGCTTCCGGGGAGCGGTCCGCGCTTACGGCGCGCACTCCGCCCCTGTCGAGGGTGGTGACGTGCTGCTGCTCGCGCCGGGTGTCCTCGCGGTGGGAGTCGGCGAGCGCACCACTCCGGCTGGGGCGGAGTCGCTCGCGAGGTCGGTGTTCGCCGACAACCTCGCGCACACGGTGCTCGCCGTGCCCATCGCCCAGGACCGCGCCACCATGCACCTCGACACCGTGTGCACGATGGTCGGCCCTGACGCGGTGGTGATGTATCCGCTGGCGAGGGATTCCCTCATCGCCTACACGCTCACCCCCGACGACGAGAAGGGCGTGCGCGTCGGAGGGCCTGCCCCGTTCCTCGATGCGGCCGCGGAGGCGATGGGCATCGACCGGCTGCACGTCATCGACACGGGCCTCGATCCGGTGACCGCCGAGCGGGAGCAGTGGGACGACGGCAACAACACGCTGGCCCTCGCTCCCGGCGTCGTCATCGGCTACGAACGCAACATCGAGACGAACGAACGTCTTGAGGAGGCCGGCATCGAGGTGGTGCGGATCGCGGGCTCCGAGCTGGGTTCCGGCCGTGGTGGGCCCCGCTGCATGTCGTGCCCGATCGCGCGGGATACCGTTCCCTCGAATGGTTAGGCAAGCCTCGTCTCAATAAGCGAAGGCTTTCTTGAATTAGCGAAACCTTGGTTCACAAGATGGCATCCGATGGGACTGACCTCACCATTACCGAGTGGATCTAGAATGGTTTTTCCGCGTATGGTGGAGGCATGGTCAGCCTCAAGAAGAATCCCCGGTCGAAGTTCTACGAACTGCTCCAGGCGCAGATCAGGAACGAATTCCATGCGGCACAGCAGTACGTCGCGGTGGCCGTGTGGTTCGACGGTAAGGACCTGCCCCAGCTCGCCAAGCACTTCTACCAGCAGTCGCTGGAAGAGCGGAATCACGCCATGGCACTGGTGCAGTACCTCCTCGACACCGGCCACCACGTCGAGATCCCGGACGTCCCCGAGGTCCGCAACGACTTCTCCGACATCCGGGAGCCGATCGTCCTCGCGCTGGAACAGGAGCGCGGGGTCGAGGCCGACTTCAGGCAGCTCGCGAAGGCAGCGAGGGACGAGGACGACTTCACGGGCGAGCAGTTCGTGCAGTGGTTCCTCAAGGAGCAGGTTGAGGAGATCGCCTCGATGAACCGGTTGCTCAACGTGGTGGACATGGCCAAGGGCAACGTCTTCGACGTCGAGCAGTTCCTCTTCCGCGAGTCGGTCGGCGAGGACACCGACTCCACGATGCCGCCGGTCGCGGGCGGGAAGCTGTGACCCCGAGACGCCTCGACGGCGCGCCAGCCGCCGTCGAGGCGCTCTCACCTCAGTCGCGACACCGCCGTACCTGATCAAGGTATGCGGAGATAGCGTCGCGATTCCTGGTGAGGCATTCGATGCGCCTGTCCATCCGCTCCCGCTCACCCTCGAGCTCCGCGAGCGTTTCCGGTGTCGCGCGGGGAAAGTAGATATTCCTCGGCTGGTCGAGACACGGAAGAATTTTTTTGATCAAGCGAGTGGGAAGTCCGGCTTCCAGCAGTCCGCGGATCTGCGCGACCCGATCGACGGTGTCCTCGTCGTAGTCGCGGTATCCGTTCGGGCGGCGACAAGCCCTGATCAGACCCTGCTCCTCGTAGTACCGCAGCAGCCTCGGCGGTGTGCCCGTGCGCTCCGCCAGTTCCCCGATCCGCATGTGCTCGCCTTCACAGACCTCGCGCTTGACCTTCACATCGATGTGAGGGTTTCAGCATACGGCCATGCGAAGCGATCCCCGTTCCGACCGGCTGCCGATCGGCGCTCTTCTCGCGCTGACGACGGCAGCCTTCATCACCGTACTCACCGAGGCCCTTCCCGCCGGTGTACTTCCCGGAATCAGCCGCGATCTCGGTATCTCCGAGTCGGCGGCAGGCCAGACCGTCACCGTCTACGCGATCGGCACCGCACTGTCAGCCATCCCGCTCAGCTCGCTGACAGCCGGGTGGCCGCGCAAGCGGGTACTGCTGATCGGCGCGGCCGGGTTCGCTGTGGCGAACACCGTCACGGCGATAGCGGGCAACGTTCCCCTGCTCATGGGCGCACGGTTCGTGGCAGGAATCGCCGCGGGGCTGGTGTGGGCGCTGCTCGCCGGTTACGCGCGGAGGCTGGCCCCGGAAGGCCAGGAAGGCCGGGCCATCGCCGTCGTGATGGCCGGTATCCCGGCTGCCCTCTCACTCGGCGTTCCGGCGGGGACCTTCCTCGGTGAGGCGTTCGGCTGGCGCTTGACCTTCGGCGCGATCACCGTGGTGGCCGTCGTGCTCATCGCCTGGATCATGGCCGTGGTGCCCGACCGGCCGGGGACCCGCGCACACGGCAGGCTCCCGATGGCTCGAACCCTCGCCACGCCGGGTGTCGCGGTCGTTCTCGTGGTCACCACCGTCTTCGTGCTCGCGCACACCATCGGCTACACCTACGTGGCCGCGTTCCTCTCGGGTGCGGGCATGTCGGGGCACATCGACGTCGCACTACTCGTGTTCGGAATCGCATCGATGGTGAGCATCTGGATCGTCGGCGTCCACATCGACCGCCGACTGCGGCTGCTGTCCATCGCGAGCGTGATCATGGTGGCTGTGGCCTCGACCGCGCTCGCGCTGGTATCGGGCGACGTGGTGACCACCTACATCGCGCTGGCGTTGTGGGGCCTCGGCTGGGGTGGTGTGCCGACGCTGCTCCAGACCGCCGTCGGCAAAGCCGGTGGCGTTTACGCGGACACGGCTCAAGCCGCGCTGGTGACCGTCTGGAACGGGGCCATGGCCGCAGGAGGTGCCGCGGGCGGGGTGCTGCTCGGCTTCCTCGACGCCTCCGAACTTCCGCTGGGTGTCGCGGTTCTGCTCGTGCCGGTGTTCATCGCCGTGCTGGCCGCCCACCGGCACGGATTCCCCGCATCGAAGCCGGCTCAGCAGTCGGACGTGTGCGACCTCAACGTGACGGCGACGACGGCGCCGTCCGTCGTCGAGAACTCGTAGAGACCGTGGCCGTTGTCAACGACATAGCTTCCGTCCTCTGCCTTGCCGTTCGGGTAGAGCGTCTTCAGCCTGTCCACAGGTGTACCAGGCCCTGCTCCCTCCGGCGTGACCGCGTTGCGGGCGGCGAAGCCGACGACCCCGTACTGCCGGGAGATCGTCACCGCCTTCACCGCGGCGTCACCCTCGACGAGCTCGTAGTCGGCGCACACCGGGGGCGGCGGGGTCTCGCCCGAGACCATGAGCATGTCCGTCGCCACCGCATCGCCGTACGGCATGCCGAGCTTGAGCGCCCGGTAGCCGTCGGGTTGGAGGACGGCATCGGCGATCACCACGTTGCCGTTGTGGGCCGGCGTGCTCGGCGAGGTGAGGCTGCCGGGGGGCACGGTTTCCATTCGCCCCGGCGGCGTGGTGGCTCTCGGCGGGGACGGGTTCTCCATGACCGCGGAGTAGGTCGGCAGATCCAGTTGCGGGGTTTCGAACACGGAGACGGACGCGGGCCGGGAGCCAGGTGAGGCAGCGACCCGGATCTCACCGGGCTCGTCGGACGGTGGAGAGCCGGAGACCACGATGGCCGCTGCGGTGACGGCCACGACGGCCATCGTGGTGCCGCCGCCTGCCAGCACGGCCCTTCGCCTGCGCAGCCGCCGCGCCCCTGCCACGATCAGCTCCTCGGCGCGGGGCGCGGGTGCCACGTCGAGCCTTGAATCGGCGAACAGCTCCTGCAAGCGCGCGTCGATGTCATCGATGCCGCCGAGGTCATCGATATCGCCGCTGCCGTGGCGAGTGGTCATGTCGTCGCGCTCGCCGGAGTCACCAGAGTTGCCAAGGCTGGCGTGGTCGCCGAGATCGGCGCGGTCGCCGTGGTCATCGGGGTCGCCGCCCTCAGACTTCGAACCGGAGGTGTTCACACCACTTCCCTCCCTTCGCTGCCCTCGTCTCGGCGCAACTTGCCTCGGAGTGAGGCGAGTGCCTTGCTCGCCTGGCTCTTCACGGTTCCCTGGCTGACGCCGAGAGCAGCGGCGATCTCGGCCTCGCTGAGTCCCTCGTAGTACCGCAGCACGATCACCGCGCGTTGCCTCGGGGGCAGCTCGCGTAGTGCCCGCCACAGCGGTTCGTGCTCGAAGGGATCGGTGTGGACCACAGGGCCCGACTCGGGAACCTCGGCAACGAGACTCTCCCGCCGGAAGCGCCGCCACCTGCTGATATGGGCGTTGGTCATCGACCTGCGGACGTAGGCGAGTGGGTCGCCGGTCTTGCGCAACACCGAACTCCAGCGCGACCCGATCTTCTCAAGCACCGATTGCACGAGGTCGGCCGCGTCGTGCGGGTTGCCTGTCAGCGCGTGCCCGTAACGCAGGAGTCCGGGCAGGCTGGACTGCACGAACTCGGAGAAGTCCGTGAGGTCGCCAGACACGACCGTGTCCTTCCTGTGGCCGACGATGCCCGCCACGCCCCTTTCGTGAGGAGGCGCGGGCACTGCGGATACGAACGCAGTCACCGTAATCCCTCCCTCACGCAGAGCTGTGAACGCCTCAAGTGTTCGGCCTGAGGTGGTCACGCGCGAGGGAGTCACCAGGTTGCCCGTGGAGGGCTCCGTCACCCGCCCGGCATCGCGGGCGGAGGACGGAACCGACCGTCCGGACCGGGGAGGTAGGGCTCCACCGCCACAACGGCCGATACGGGGATCGGCCCGTAGACGTGGGGGAACCACACACCGTTGTCGTCGCCGGGCTCGCCGGGCTCCCACCTGACGGGCACGGTGAGGAGTTCCGGGTCGATCCTCAGCAGCAGGAGATCTTTCCTGCCCGAGGCAAGCGTGTTCGCAGGCAGGTGCACGGTGCCGGGGTCCGAGCAGTGGATGAACCCCACCTCGTCGAGGGAAGCGGCGCGATACGAGCCACCGTCCGGCACCGCCTCCCAGTCACGGGCAGGGCAGAAGTGCAGGATCATCGGCGTCAGCGCAGGGTGAGCTGCCGCCCGATCAGCCCGTCGCGGGCCCTGCGTTCCGCAGCGTCGAGCGGCTTGTCGTCCAGGGACGCGAGCGCCGATTCCAGGCGAGTCGCGAGTTGCTCGGCGGGTTCGGCCCACTCCCGCGCGTGAGCCTCGGCGTCGAGATCCCACACGGGAACGAGCAGTCCGTGCGCGCGGAACGAACCCGCGTAGCGCGAGCCCTCGCCGAGCGAGAGTTCACCGGCCGCCGACAACCTGGCGAGTGCCTGGAGCAGCCGGTTCTCGTCGGTCGGCCACACCCAGCGCAGGTGCGCCTTCGACCCGGCCAGCGTCCAGTAGGCGCCCTGCCGCACCCGCTCGGTGGGCATGATCGCGGCGTTGGCGCGTTCGAGCGACATCGCGACCTCACCGGTGGCCTGCGTGTCGTCGGCGAGCCACCAGCCGAAGTCGGAGTGCAGTTCGACCTCCAACTCGGCGTCCGGGTCGAGCAGGTCCTGCAACCTCTCGCCAGGCTGCGGTTCGCTGGTGGTGTCGGGCACCGAGAGCACCTGACCCGGCTCGGCGTCCAGTGCCCAGCGCAGCGCGCGGCCGAGGTCGCGGCTGATGTCCGACGACCGCGTCTGCACCTGCATGCCGATGAGGATCTCGCCGGTCTCGCCCCGCACCATCGCCGCCGCGGCCACCGGCAGCACGGAGGCCAGTGTCACGGTGCGGTCGCCGGCCTCCTTCACGGGCAGCGGCGCCGTGGCGGATGGGACGAATTCGCGCAGCGCGATCAGCTCCGGCTCGGCCGCGAGCCCCTCGAAAGGGCGCGCCACGAAAACGTCGCGAACCTTCCGCTTACCGGCCTTGCCCGGCCCCTTCCTGCGTGCGCCCTTGCCCATTGCCGCCCTCCTGGATGTTCGGTTGGCTCGACGCTACTCGACCCGGATCAAGACTAGGGGTGACGGGTGCATCCCGCCCGGGTGACAGGCGGTGGTCGGGTGCGCGGCCTGCGGCACGGTCGCGCACCGGCGACTCGCCGATCCTTCGTCGCGGACCCGGCAGGCGGCTTCCGGCACCGGGCTCGCCGGTTTAGCCTGAGTGAGTGACGACTCGGCACATTGAGGGACCGGTCGCACTGAGCGGCCGTTCGGTCCTGCTGCGCGAGTTCACCCTCGCCGACCTCGACGGAGTGCGGGGCCTGGTCGGGGACGACCGCGTCACCCACTTCCTCTCGTTCACCGCACGCAGCGAAGAGCAGTCGCGGGAACTCCTCCGCACGATCGTCGAGGAAGCGAGACGACGCCCCCGCACCGAGTACTACCTCGCCGTCACGCCACAGGAGCAGGTGGACCCCACCGGCAGCGACAAGGTCGTGGGCATCACCAGATTGCAGCGGACCCATCCGCACTCGGGAAGGCTCGTCTACGCGATCGCCCACGCCTACCAGGGCCGAGGCTACGCGCGGGACGCGGTGCGGACGGTGCTCGACTTCGCGTTCGGGCAGCTCGGGCTGCACCGGGTGACCGCAGCGGTCGGCCCCGACAACAGGGCGGGACTCGCCCTCGTCGAGCGTGTCGGGTTCACCAGGGAAGGCGTGCTGCGCGACCACGTGCACACCAACGGCGCCTGGCGGGATTCGGTGCTGTACTCGATGCTCGCCCCGGAGTGGCGCACGGCTCGCGAGGCATGATGCGAAGTCGTCAGCGCAGCGGAGGCAGTACCCACTGCTGCGAGCTGTCCGGGTCGTCGAGCCACACGCGGTGGCGGCCATCGTCGTGGACGGTGAGGCCGAGTCTGTCCCAACCCGGCCTGCCGAATCTCTGCCAGAGCTCGTGAACGCTTTCGACGTGATCCCAGATGGCAACGGGCCCGCCCTGCCGGACCTCCCGCAAGCCCTCGTCGTCGGCCGCGAGTGACACAGCACACCACGAGCCGTCCTCGCCCGTGAAGGTCGCCCACTCGGGTCCGGCCCCGCGATAGCCGAACGTGATATTCCGGGGAAGCCGCAGCTGAGCCAGAAACCACGGAACCGAAGCCGTCCACGGCCGTGGGTCGAGCCGGGTCACCGACCGTCTGCCGCATTCGAGGTCCACCCTGAGCGAGGGTGCTGCGAATGACGTGCCGGTGGCGTCGCGCATCGCCATGAAGCCTGCCCACTTCGGCAGGAACCGACCTTCGAGCCGATTACCGATGCGCCGCAGGAGCACCAGGTTTCCTGCGTGCACACCGCGTTTTACGTCCACAAGCACGAGCCCGCCGTCGCGTACCTGAGCTGCCCACGCGGAGGGCACCATCGAGACCGAGCACGTCGCGATGATCCGGTCGTACGGCGCGGCGTTCGGCAATCCGGCGGCCCCGTCCCCTGCGACGAGCGTCGGTGTGTGGCCGAGACCGGCAAGCCGCTCACGCGCGAGACCGACGAGGTCGGCCTCGATCTCGACGGAGAATACGTGAGCAGCGCCGAGACGATGGGACAGCAGGCCCGCGTTGTAGCCCGTGCCGGTGCCGATCTCGAGCACCCGGTGACCGTCATGCACATCGAGTGCCTCGAGCATGCGCACCATGAGGCCGGGCTTCGTTGACGACGACAGGGGCACTCGACGGCCGTCCTCCAGTTCCGCGAGCGCCGTCACGAGTGGCGTGTCGCTGTAGACCGTGTGCAACCAGCCCGCGTCGGCGGTGGTTGTCTCCACCCACACACCGTCAGCACGCTGCACGGAGAACCGGGGCACGAACACGTGACGAGGTACCGCCTCCAGTGCAGCACGCCAAGCCGGATCGGTGAGCACCCCGTCAGCCACGATCGTGCCGGCGAGTTCGCGCGCATGCTTATGCCACTCGTGCTCGGTTGTCATGTACGGGCACCTCTCCCGAGTAGTTCCGCGAATCGCCACCGTGATCGGGATCGGCAATCCGCGCAACCGCGCAGCCCCGGACATCGGTGACATAGGCAGGTCCGGCAGGAGCCCACTTGCTGGCTCGCGAGGCATGAGCCGTGGCGCGGGCTAGGCTCTGGCTCGTGTTCGACCCGCGCGATTCGCAGTTCCTCGCCGACCCTTACCCGGCATTCGCCGAGCTTCGCTCGCGCGGAGCGGTTCACCACCACGAAGGGCTCGGGCTTTCGATCGCCGTCTCGCACGCCGCCGCTTCCGCGGTGCTGCGCGATCGCAGGCTGGGCAGGCTCTGGCAGGACGCCACACCGGCGGAGCAGTTCGCGTCGTTCAACATGCTGCACCGCAACTCGCTGCTGGAGAACGAACCGCCCGCACACACACGGTTGCGCAGGCTCGTCTCGGCCGCTTTCGCCAGGGGACACGTCGAGCGCTTGCGTCCCTCGGTGGAGGCGCTCGCCGACCGCATGGTGGCCGAACTGGCCGACCACATCGCCGCCGAAGGTCAGGCCGACCTGCTCGAACACCTCGCCCAGCCACTGCCGGTCGCCGTGATCACCGAGTTGCTCGGTGTTCCCGAACGGGACGGTCCGATGCTGGTCGGCTGGAGCAACGCCATCGTCAAAATGTACGAGTACGGGCTGCCCGAACCGCAGCGGCGGGAGGCGGAGGCCTCGGCGACCGAGTTCGCCGACTACCTCCGCGCGCTGGCCGCCCACAGGGCCGACCGCCCCGGCGACGACCTGCTCAGTCACCTCATCGCGAGCGACCTCACGGGCGACGAGGTCGTGGCCACGGCGGTGCTGCTGCTCATGGCGGGGCACGAGGCCACGGTGAACGTGATCGGCAACGGCGTCCACGCGCTGCTGACCCACCGCGCTCAGTGGGACAGGCTGGTGGCCGACCCGGCTCTCGCACCGACGGCGACAGAGGAACTCATCCGATACGACTCGCCGCTGCAACTGTTCGAACGGACCGCGACCACCGACGTCGAGATCGCCGGGCATCGCATCGCCGAGGGAGACAAGATCGCCGCGCTGCTCGGTGCGGCGGCGAGGGACCCGGAGGTTTTCGCCGACCCCGACGTCCTCGACATCGGTCGCACACCCAACCCGCACCTCGGCTTCGGTGGGGGCGTGCACTACTGCCTCGGGGCTCCGCTCGCGCGCATCGAGATCGCGGCGGCGCTCACCGCGCTCGCCCGGCGCCTTCCCGGACTCCGGGAGGCGGACGCGCCCGTCCGCAGGGGCGAGTTCGTGATCCGGGGGTTCAGCGTGCTGCCCGTGACGGCGTGACCCGCGCTCCTCAGCGCGCCGCTGTCCTCGGCCGTGCCCTGCGCGGCAGCTCCGGCGCGTCCTGAACCCGCAACACCCGCAGCGGGCGGACGAGCTGCTCGTCCATCGGCGCCAGCAGCCGCGTGAAGCGGCGGACGACGAGCACGGTGGCGAGCGCGAGCAGCACGGCGGAAAGGTCGGAGAACGCGGTGAGCACCACGGCGTCCACCTGCGCCTGCACCCCGTCGCGAGTACGCCACAGCACAGTGAGTGTCAACAGCAGCGCGTTGGCGATCCACGTTCCCCACCACGCCAGCACGAGCCGTGACGGTTTCGGGCGCTGATTGGCGGGCCTGCGGATGGCGGCGTGTTCGAGTTCGGCGAGGATCGAACCCGCCATCGCCAGATTCAGTCCGGGCACCAGCAGCCCGACGAGCACCTGCCACGTCGGACGGGGCGGATGCTGTCCCGCCTCGTCGGCCGCGGCTTTCCTCGCGACGAGAAGCCACCACACGGACACGACGAACGCGAACACCGCCACCACGAACGTCAGCAGGGAGAACGTCAGCACCAGCGCGTCGGACGCGCCCACGACGGCGGACGACAACGCGCTGTCCCGGCTCAGTACGAGCAGCACGTAGCGCCAGAGTTCGGCGCCCGACGCCACAGCCGCGAGCGCCACCAATGTCCACAACACCGCCACCGCGTTGCGGGCGATGAGCCGCAGCCGCTGCGACGGCACGGGAACGGCGGCGCTCGTGCCCTGCACGGCCGTCGGCCACCGCCACACCACGTGCGGGAACCCCCAGCGCGGAGGGACGTCGTAGGCGGGGGGCCCCTGATACGGGATGCGCGGCCTCGAACCAGTGCCGGGCAGCGCGTTGCCCGGCACTGAAGCGACCCACCGCACCGGCACGCGCGGGGGCTGCCCGTTCCGGTTCCCCGGTACAGGGCCCCAGCCGGGTGCCGCCTGATTCACGCGACCAACCTCCCGGACACGCGGCTCACAGCACCTCGGCAGGCACGTCGGCGCGATCGGAGACCATCGGACGCCCCATGGCCTCCCACGTCTTCATGCCACCCTCCACGTTCACGGCATCGACGACGCCTGCGGCGTTCAGCCAGGCCGTGGCGCGTGCGGAACGACCACCTGTGCGGCAGACGACATGCACGGGGCGGTCGGCGGCGAGTTCACTCAGCTCGCCTGCCCGCGCAGGTAACTCGCCGAGCGGGATGTGAACGGCCGAAGGCGCGTGCCCTGCCGCCCACTCGTCGGGCTCCCTCACGTCGAGCAGCACGTAGTCCTCCGAGGGAAGGGCATCGATCGAGATCGTGGGTATGTCGCCGGAGTGGTTCACGTCTCCATCGTCGCATGCGCTGCCGTGCGATGCCGGTGAGCCGTCACGGCCTTCGGTGGCGGCCCGCGAAACCGTCGAGCCCACCGTCCTCACCCAGGTCGGCGCCACTCGGGTCGCGCATGAACCCGAGCCGGTCGGGTGCGTGCAACTGGAGCATCACCACATCGACGTCCTCGGGGACACGGCGGGCCGTCGCAAGGCTCACCACCACCGTGGTGAGCAGCGCGGCAGGCACGGTCAGGAGCGCGGGCTGGGCGAGGAACCACGACGGTTCCTCACCGTGCACTCTGGCCACCACGTACCCGGCCAGCGCGCTCAGCGCCCCAATCCCGCCGACCAGCATGCCGAGCAGTGCCCCGACCCACGTGAGGCGCCGCCACCAGATGCCGAGCAGCAGCAGCGGGCAGAACGTCGAAGCGGCCAGCGCGAAAGCCAGCCCCACGGTGTGGACGAGGTCGTCGAGCGGCAACGCCACGGCGACCGCGACCGCCGCTCCCGACAGGCCCACCATCGCGATGATGAAGTCCCGCTGCTTACCCCACATCAAGTCGCTGGTGATCATGCCGGACACGCTCACCACCAGCCCGGACGAGGTGGACACGAACGCGGCGAACGCGCCAGCCGCGAGCACCGCGACCACGAGCTGGCCCACCACACCCGGCAGCATCGCCGACGGCACCCGCAGCACAGCGGCGTCGTTCTCCCCCGTCACCAGCAGCTCCGGCACGTACATCCGCGACAGCGCCCCGAGCAGCACGGGAAAGAGGTAGAACACCCCGAGCAGCAGCAACACCTGCACGGTGGTGCGGCGTGCGGCCCTGCCGTCGGGATTGGTGTAGAAGCGGGCGAGCACATGTGGCAGCCCCATCGTGCCGAAGAAAGTCGCCACGATCACGGAGTAGGTCCACCAGACGTCGTCGCCGTCCTCGGCTGGCTGGAGCCAGCTCGCGTTGTCCGACTCGGCGTCCACCACGACCGGAACGGCGGAGGAAGCCGGGAACAGCAGCCGTTCACCGTCGCGCGCCGGATAGTCGATGCCGGGAACCCACATCCTGGGGCCGGGCGGGTCCTCGTCCAGTTCGTGCACCATCGTGGGTTCATCGACCCTCAGGACGACGTCCGTGCCCACGGTGACCATGGTCTCCTCGGTGAACTCCGGCGGCGCCTCCTCACCGAGCCCGCCCGAGGCTCCCGTGCCTCCGCTACCGAGGAAGACAATGCTGAGCACGAATGCGGGAATCGCCAGCGCGAACAGCTTCACCCAGTGCGAGAACGCCTGCACCAGAGTCGCCGACCGCATTCCGCGTAACAACACGTTGGCCGTGACGAACGCGGCCACCAGCGCCGGCCCCCACCACGTCTCCGCCTCCGGCGCGATCGACGTCAGCGCGAGACTCGCTCCCTGCAACTGCGGCACGAGATAGACCAGCCCCAGCACCGCGACGAACACCGTCGAGACCACCCGAAGGCCGGTGGAACCGAGCCGTGCCTCAAGGAAGTCGGGGATCGTGTACGCGCCCGAGCGGCGAAGCGGAGCGGCCACGAAGATGCCGAGAGCGAGGAACCCCACGGTGAACCCGATGGGATACCACAGCGCGTCCGCACCCTCCTTCAGCACCAATCCCGAAACGCCGAGGAAGGAAGCGGCGCAAAGGTACTCGCCGGAGATCGCCGAGGCGTTCCGCCTCGACCGCACCGTGCGGCGCGCGACAAGGAAGTCGTCGGTGGGCCGCGCGTACTGCGACAGTCGATGACCGAGGTACGACGTCGCCGTCAGGACCAGCACGACGGCGGCGAGGGCCCATGGGTTCGGCTGCACGGACTGTTCCCCCGCTACATCGTGCCGACGGCGTCAATTCTCGATCATCGCGACGAAGTCCCGTTCGTGTCGCTCCGCCAGCCGGTTGTACCACAGGCCGACACCGAAGAGCAGGGGGAAGGGCAGCACACCCAGCAAGATCCAGGGCACGGGTAGCCCGATCACTCGCCACGTCGCGAGCTGCGGAAGGTGGTGGAACAGCAGCGGCAGCGCGCCCAGCGCCACCACGACGACGCCGAAGAGCAGCAGACCGGCCCGCAACTGCACCTTGACCAGGTCTTTGACCAGCAGCTTTTCCCAGCTCGTCTGCTCGGCGAGCTCCACCCGCGCCCGCATGGACGAACTCGACGACCGCCGAGGTTCGGCGAGGACGACCTTCTTCCTGCGGGGCTTGGCATTGCCCTCGGCGCCCTCGGCGTTGGCTGGCGGGCCTGCCGACAGCGCCACGGCAGGCCGCTCCACCTCCAGAGGGCGCGGCTTCTTGCCCAGCGTCGGATCCGGCTCCCTGATGCCACTAACGCTGCGGTAGACCTCGTCGTCAGCCATGACCGGCTAGCCCAGCCTGGACGAGCCGACCAGCTTGTCCTTCAACTCCCTGGTGTGCCTGCGGCTCACTGGAAGGACCTTCTCCTCGTTGCCGATCACGACCTGGTAGCCACCCTGGCCCATGCGCAGTTCCGTGATGAGCGGCAGCGCGACGAGGAACGACCGGTGGATGCGCACGAACCCGGCCTTGGCCCAGCGCTCCTCGAGCTGAGCGAGCGGGATGCGCACGAGGTGGCTGCCGTCGGTGGTGAACAACCTCGCGTAGTCGCCCTGCGCCTCCACCCACCGCACCGTCGAGCGCGGGATGAGTTTGGTGGTGCCCGCCAGTTCGACGGGGATCACCTCGTCGTCGCGCCCTCGGTCGGGCTCCGGCTTCCTGCTGTGCCCCGAAGCCGCCTCGATCTTCTCCACGACCCGCGACACGGCCTTGTCGATACGTTCCTGCCGCGCTGGCTTGAGCACGTAATCGACGGCACCGAGGTCGAACGCCTCGACGGCCTCCGTGGAGTGTCCCGTGACGAAGACCAGCACGGGAGCCGGATTCAGCGACGCGAACACCCGCGACATCTCCATACCGGAGAGCCCCGGCATGTTGATGTCGGCGAACACCGCGTCCACGGGCGGCATTCCTCGTTGCTTGCGGGCCCTGATGAGGTCGTCGTCGGAGCCGAGGAGCCGTAGCGCCTCGGAGGCATCGACAGCCGGAAGCACCCGCCCGACGTGGGCGTTGGCCTCGAGACAGTGCTTCAGCTGATCAAGTCCGTGCGGCTCGTCGTCAACGGCCAGAACGAGCAGCTTCGGTGTGTCGTGGGGAGCACTCACAGTGAAACGCATCCTGCCGCTTGCAAGGGTCGATGTCCACTACGCTGCCGGGCGAATCGAACGCCACCCGTTTCATCTCAGAGTAGAGGGCGTCGATCACAGTCCGAAGCGGGACCACATCGTACGGTGTTGCACCGCGTCGAGCACCGCCGCGGCGGGTGAACCGACACCGAGCCTCGCCAGCAGCGGCTTCTTCGGTTCGGCCACCACGATCTCGGCGTCCGGATACCGCGTCTCGATCACGTCCCGGAGATTGCCGAGGCCATCGACGAGGCCGAGCTCCAGCGCCTTCGCGCCGAGCCACACGTCTCCCGAGAACAGGTCCTCCGAGTCCTGGAGCCGGTCACCCCTGCGCTGCGTGACCCACTCCACGAACAGGTCGTGCAGCTGGGAATGAAGCTTACGCAGCCACTCGACGTCCTCGGGCTTCTCCGGGCTGAACGGGTCGAGCCTCGCCTTGTTCTCCCCCGCCGTGTAGAGCCTGCGCTCGACGCCGAAACGTTCGAGCAAGCCCGCGAAACCGAACGAGCCCGAGACGACACCGATGGAGCCCACCATCGACGTGCGGTGTGCGTAGATCTCGTCGGCCGCGCACGCCAGCCAGTAACCGCCGGATGCCGCCACGTCCTCGGCGAACGCGATCACGGGGACGCCCTTGGAGTCGGCCAGCCGCCGGATGCGCTCCGCGACAAGGCCGGACTGGGTGGGCGCACCGCCCGGCGAGTTGATCTGGAGTGCGACCGCCTTCAGCCGCTCGGGGGCGAACGCCCGCTTCAACGCCGACTCCACCGTGGCGAGGTTGATGACGCCGCGTGCGGCCAGCGGCGACGCCTGCGGCGTGATCACGCCGTGGAGCTTGACGACGGAGACGACGTCCTTGCGCTCGACCCGCTCGCCGAGCTTGGGAATCCGGGAAACCAGGGTGTCCTTGCGGCTCATGAGACCAGCGTACTGACGTTGCGAGGGGCGGAGGGCGTTCGACGATCATGCACCGGTCGCGAGTGCGGGCCGGAAAAGGCTGCCGGAACGTGCCTCGGGAGCGCCGAGCGGAAGCGACGCCAGGCAGAAGCGGCCCCAAGCGATGATCAGGAACCGAGTGCGGCGCTCGGCCGGGCCTGTGCGGGACCCCTGCGAAGGGCCGCGGGCTCTCCACCCGCGTAGCCCGGCATGTCGGGGCGCACCGCCCTGACGAACTTCGGCACCCGCATGGTGACCTTCATACCGGCGCCCACCGCCGTCTCCACCATCAGCGAGTACCGGTCGCGGTACACCTGGTGCATTCGATGGTTGATGCCCGCGAGGCCGATGTGCGCGCTGCTCCGTGAATTGCGCATGCCCTCCAACAGCGCCGGGTCCATGCCGACACCGTCGTCCTCGACGCTGATCTCGGCCTCCGTACCGATGTCCTGCGCGACCACGGTGATCGTGCCGCCACCCGGCTTCTTGGAGATCCCGTGTTTCACGGCGTTCTCGACGAGCGGCTGGATCAGCAGGAACGGCACCACAACAGACTGCACCTCCGGCGCGATCTTGAGCCTGACGTTGAGCCTGCTGCCGTAGCGGGCGCCCTCGATGGTCAGGTAGCGATCGATGTTGCGCAGCTCGTCGGAGAGAGTGGTGTAGGTCCCCTCCGCCCTGAAGCAGTACCGCGTGAAATCGGCGAAGTCCTGCAACAACTCCCGCGCTTCCTCAGGGTCCGTGCGGATCAGCGATGAGATGGTGTTGAGTGCGTTGTAGACGAAGTGCGGGGAGATCTGCGCCCGCAGAGCCTTGATCTCCGCCTGCTGGAGTTCGTGCCGTGCCTCCTCCAGGCGCGCCGCCTCGAGTTGGGTCCTGACGAATTTGGACACCGCCTCGGCCATCTGCACAATGCGTCTGCCCCGTGTGCGGCCCACGACGATGAGCACGGCTTCGGTGTTGTCCTCGATGAGAATCGGGACGATGACGGCCGTGCGCATCCGGCAGGTTCCCCTGTGGTTGCACGGCACCTTGTTGTGCGAGACGACCTCGTGCCGCTTCTTCCTGATCGCGGTGCCGACGGGATCGACGAGATCGACGTAGTGGTCGTTGGCTTCCCCGTCCCACGACAGCAACGTCCCGTCGCGATCGGTGATTCCGATCGCGACACACCGCAGCAGCCTCAGCAGCCGGGACGTGATCCGGTCGGCAGCGTCCTGGTCGAGACCTCGCCGGAACTCGAGCGGCGAGTCCGACATGAGTCGCACCGCCTCCAGGACGGCGTGATCGACGGCACCGCCCGGATTCCGGCGTCTGATGAGGACGACTCCGAGGGCGACCAGCCCGACGAGGCAAGCCCCCAGTCCGAAGGCCACGACGGTATGCGTGGTCAACACACTTGACACAGCGTCCATGCTCTGGGTTCACACCGTCACGTGCAAGATCTGAGCCCTCACCTCACGTATTCGATCAGCTATCCGTTGCTATCGAACAGACCCGAAACCGCACGTCCACGACGTAGACGTACGTGCTGCAATCACTTCAGCAACCGGGAGAGCCGCCGGTCGGCGAGTGTCTTCCCGCCCGTCTGACAGGTCGGGCAGTACTGGAACGCCCTGTCGGCGAACGACACCTCGCGCACCGTGTCACCGCAAACGGGACACGGCAGTCCTGCCCTTCCGTGCACCCGGAGTCCGGAACGTTTCTCGCCCTTCAGCCGCGCCGCCTTCTGCCCCACCGATCGCTCAACCGCGCTGGTGAGGACATCGTTGACGGCGTCGGCGAGCCGGTCCAGCGCCTCGCCGGAGAGCTTGCCCGCGGTCGCGTACGGCGAGAGCCGCGCGGTGTGCAGGATCTCGTCGGAGTAGGCGTTGCCGATCCCCGCGACCACCGACTGGTCCACCAGCGCCGTCTTCAACCGCGCGCTGCTGCCGTGCAGGATGCGGGCCCAGCCTTCGCGATCGACGTCCAGCGCGTCGGGGCCGAGTTTCGCTATGCCGGGCACCTCTGGGGGATCGCGGACGATCCACACCGCGAGGCCCTTCTTCGTGCCCGCCTCGGTCAGGTCGAACCCCGGGCCCCTGACTACTCCTCCACCGGCAGCGTCTGCGGCGGTGTCATCGGCAGCGGTCTCCGAGAGGCGAACCCTCAGTGCGACGGGACCGCGTCCCGGCCTCGGCGGCGCCGACGGCAGCGCGTCGGACCAGCGCAACCACCCCGCCCTCGCCAGATGGACAACGAGGTGGAGCCCCTCACAGTCGAGATCGAGGTACTTGCCATGGCGGCCGGCGCCCGTCAGCGCCCGGCCGTGCAGCTGCGTCGGGGGCGGGTCAACGGTCTTCAACACCGTCAGCGACGCGACGTCGATTCTCGTCACCACACGGCCGACCGCGTTCTCCCTCAGGAAGAACGCGAGCGCTTCGACCTCGGGCAACTCGGGCATGGCTACTCGACAGGATGGAGGGGCCCGTCGAAGTCGGGCAGATCGTGCTTGTGGATGGACTTGGCGATGCGCATGACCTCGCCCCTGACGTTGAACATGCCGATGACGGTGCCGACCCACCGCTCCGACGGCTTCTCGCCCGTGGCGTCACCCTCCGTCTCGGCCACCACAGTCCATGGCCTGCGCAATACCCAGCGCAACGGGAAGAACAACGCCAGCAGCAACAACGCGAGGGGAACCCACTGCGGCACCACGACGTCCTCCGGCATCCACACGAGCAGGATGACGCCGAGCCCCAGAGCGAGGGCCATCATCACGATGCCGGGAGTCTGATTGGCGGCGACGTCGTGCTCGAAATCGTCGGCCGTGGCCGGCTTGCGCCACTCCATCTGCGCACGGATGACCCATTCCCGGCCGTCGGATCCCTGGACAAGCCGGTTCATCGCTTCCTCCGCTAGCCCGGTCCGTGCAGATCGTCACCGCAACGTTACCGTGATCGTCGCGGTCGCGGGAAGTCCGCAAGACGCCCGGGGTGGGCGGCCGCAGCTCTCGCGCCCGGGGCTCACTCGTTCGGGCGGACGGCGGGTGCCGCCGCATCGCGGTTCGCCTTCGGGTCTTTCCGCTCGCCTTCCCGCTGGTCGTTTCGCTGGTCCTTGGTGCCGGAAGGGTGGCTTCCGTCCCTGCCGTCGTCCCTGTCGTGACGCTGGCCGGGCGGGCCGGATCCGCCAGGCTGCCTTGGGTCGCCGATCGCGGGCGTGCCCGGATCCGCGCTCGTGTCGTCGCGGGGGACGGCGGGCTCCTGCCGCACCTCCCTGCCGGTACCGCGTCCCGTCGGGGGAGCGGAATCGGACGGCCGCTCACGCCCCGGCGGGCTTGACGCCTCAGAGGGAAGATCGGCGGCGGTGGAGCCCGGGCCGGTGACGGCCTCCGCGGGCAGGAGAAACTCCGTGGGGCCGAGGCCGCTCGACTCGGCAGGCAATGCGATGGAGCCGGTGCCGTCGCGGCCTCCGGCATCCTCGTCGGCCGGCGAGCCGGCAGTTTTCATCGCCGGCGAGCCGGCAGTTTTCATCGACGACCGCCGGTCGTCGGCCGCGCTGCTCGACAGTGTCACCACGCCGCCGTCGCCGTTCGTGGGGGTGTCTCCATGGCCACCGTCCATATCGCCGATCACCGGCACACCCGACATGCCGACGACAGCGGCCGCCGACGCGAACGTCAGGCCGAGCTTGCTCCCGGTGAGAGTCGCCGCGGTCGTGGCGCCGGAGCCCATGCCGCCGACGGCGAGACCGCTCGCCGTGGCCGAACCGCCTGCCGCGACAGCCGCACCCGCTCCCGAACCCGCGTAGGAGCCTGCCAGTGTGAGCCCCGAAAGAGGCACGAGCGGCACGAGGACGCTCGCGTGTGCGCGCAGCGACGAACAAACCCGCCGCAGCTCGTCGTGCGTCGATCGGCACGAGGAACACACGCTGAGATGGCTGCGGATCTTGTGGGCCTCGGCTCCAGTCACGCTGCCTGCCGTGTAGCCGCCGAGCTTGCGCACCACACCGAGGCAGGCCGCGGAGGAGTGGTCGGTGGCGAGGTGAGCCTGGAGGTACGCGGCTCGCAGGCCGATCCTGGCACGCCGCGCCAGCGCGGCGGTGGCGTTGGCGCTGAGCCCGAAGTGCGGCGCGACGACGGCGGGCTGCTGCCCCTCGACCTCTGTGCGCCACAGCACGGTCCGCCACCGCTCTGGCAGGCTCGTGAACGCCCGCGTGATCAGCGACGACTCGGCGGTGCGGCTCTGCGCGTCGCCCCCGGCCCCGGCCCGCGCGACGAGTTCCTCGTCGGTCACCGGCACCTCACGACGGGCGGCCTGCCACTCCCACGACACCCGCCGTGCCACCGTCAGCAGGTAGGCCCGCACATTGTCCCTCGGCCCGTTGCCCCTGCGGATCGCCTGGAGAACGCGGAAGAACGTCTCAGCCGTGACGTCCTCGGCCTCCGAGGCGTCGGAGGAGAGCCCACGCGCCAACCGCCGCACGGCGGCCTCATGAGCCTGGAACAGCTCACCGAAAGCAGCGTCGTCGCCGCGCCGGATGCGCTCGACAAGACCCGGCTGGTCGGATGCGGAGACCGAGTCGTTCGCCATTCAGCCAGGCACCCCCTCCGGGCCGGAGCCCTTCCGGTCGAACTCGAACACAATACGGAGTCATCCCGGCACCTGCACCCTTCGGTTTTCAGGGTGTAACCGAACGGCCCCTCCGCCCGGCGGCCGAACGGGTGGGTATACACTGTGTCTCGCACGGGCTCGCGAAGCTCGGGCACACGCGGACGTAGCGCAGCTGGTAGCGCATCACCTTGCCAAGGTGAGGGTCGCGGGTTCGAATCCCGTCGTCCGCTCTCACATCGAAAGGGCGAGCGCCGTCACGGCCTCGCCCTTTCTCGCGCCGTCGCCGTGTTTCCCAATCACCGAGGGAACGCCGTCAAGGACGACGGGTGCGAGGGCGTGGATCGCGTCATCATCCCCGCAGGGGAAGACGACCCGGAGTTGATCACTCATGCGCGAACCGTAGTGGGCCGTTCCGACAAGCCCGTACCGTGAGTCACCCGCCGCTACACGTGCGAGCGCGAGTTGTGAGACTCCGCGCGCTTCGCTCACCCCGCCGAGGCGATGCCCACGGGGCAGCTCACGCCCGTACCGCCGAGACCGCAGTAGCCGTTGGGCACCTTGTACAGGTACTGCTGGTGGTACTCCTCGGCGTAGTAGAAGTCGCGCAGCGGCGCGAACTCCGTGGTGATCTCGCCATGGCCCGCCGAGGTCAGCGCCTTCTGGAAGGACGCCCGCGACGCCTCGGCGACCTCACGCTGCCGGTCGTCGGCGTAGTAGACGGCCGAGCGGTACTGCGTGCCGATGTCGTTGCCCTGCCGCATGCCCTGGGTGGGGTCGTGGCCCTCCCAGAAGACCTTCAGCAACGTCTCGAACGACACCTGCTCGGGATCGAAGACGACGAGGACGACCTCGGCGTGCCCGGTGCGGCCCGTGCAGACCTCCTCGTACGTCGGGTTGGGCGTGTGCCCGCCCGCATACCCGACGGCCGTCGAGTACACGCCCGGCGTCTGCCAGAACAGGCGCTCGGCTCCCCAGAAGCAACCGAGCCCGAACACGGCCGTGCTCATGCCGTCGGGAAACGGCGGCTTGATCCGCCGATCGGCGAACACGGCGTGCCGGTCGGGCGTGACAAGCGCATCCGGGCGGCCCGGCAGGGCTTCGTCGGCGGACACCAGCTGCGTCTTGTTTCGACCGAGCAACACCATACGGTCCATCCTACCGCCAGAATGTCACGCGAAAGGGCGGCGAACCAGGGTGGAGCGCCGCGACGGCCAGGGGAGTTCACGATGTCTTGGCAGGAAGAGTTGCGTCGTCTCGACGCCGAGCTGGCCGAGGGCACCATCAGCAGCAGCGAGCATCGGCGCCGTCGCGAGGACATCCTCGCCGAGGTGTCGGGCGCACCCCTGGTGGCGACCCCGCACTCCACGACGCAAGGGCTCGCCACGACCAGCGGAACCAGCACCAGCGGCACCGATGGCACCAGTGGCAGCTACGGCAGTCGCGGCCCTGGCGGTAGCGGCCCTGGCGGTAGCGGCAGCAGCGGCACCGGTAGCGGTGGCACCGGTGGCATCGGCAGCAGCAGCGGTAGTAGCGGCAGCAGCAGCGGCGGGGCTGGAGGCGGCGAGAACACAGCCGCAGGCGTGGAGATCGAGAGGCCCGAATCCGCCAGCGCGGCCGACCTCACGGACCTGCCCGCAAGCGACCGAGCGCCGCGCGAGAGTCACGAAGCGGCGCAGGAAACCTCCGGCTGGCTGGCCGCCAACCCCGCGCAGGCGGCGTCACCGACCGGCAGCCCGAACGCGGAGAACAGGTCCGAACCGGCCGTCGCCGAAGTACCCTCCCAGCCCGCTGCACCTTCCCAGCCGTCTCAGCCCTCCCTGCCCGAGGTCACCACGAGCGCGGCTGCGCTACTGGCCACCACGAAGCGCACCACAGCCCCGAGCCCCGCCGACGAACGACCGACCGAACTGCTCCGCCTTCCCGACCTGCCGCCAGATCCGTCCACGACCGAGGCGGCGCAGGACGATGGCTCGCGCAGGACGGGGCTGACCTGGGTCGCGATCTCCGGCGCCGTGTTCCTCGCACTCGGCGCGGTGATCGGGGGCGCGTGGTGGCTGGGGCAGGACCGCTCCGAGCCTCAGCCGCCCTCGGCTCACGCGTCGTCCGACGCCGCCGTGGAAGGCGGACAGCTCGCTGACCGGCTGCCCGCTCTGCCCGGCGAGCAGAGCCCGAACAACTCCACGATGTCCGTCGCGCGTGGCGAGGAGTTGGGGCTCTATCCCGAGCGCGTGGCGGAGTACTTCACCTCGCACGGGGTCACGGAGGTGATCGTCAGGGGCTCGGTTGACGACTCCACCGGATACCTGCTGCTCGTGCTGCACGCCGAAAGCCCTGCCGAGGCAGGGAACATCGCCGACCACCTCTACCGCACCACATTGACGAAGAAGACCGACCACGGTGAAGGTCCGATCCGCATGGCGAGCGGAACATTCGGAAAATCCGACGTGAACGGAGCCTGGTACGCCTCGGGCGAGTACGCGGTGGCTCTCGTGGTCACCCAACCGCACGACAAGAGTGACGGCACGCTGGCGGAGCGCTTGCAGCGCACGGTGAATTCACTGCGAGGGGTCCTGCCAGCCGAATGACACCGCTGTTTCAGCAGATCGCGGTCGGATCACGATTCGACCCTCGCCACCACGGCCCGTCCGTGACGTGCAGAATGGTTCGAGTTCGAGTGTCGCCAAGGGCGACGGTGTCGGAAGTCCGGTTCGAGATGGGGGGCCTTCACGGTGTCCTGGCAGGAAGAGTTGCGCAAGCTGGACGAGGAACTGGCGTCCGGCCGACTCTCCGCAGACGACTACCGGGTTCGCCGTGACCAGGTGCTGTCGTCAGCGGTGAACCACGGCGACAATCCGGAGGAGACACCCCAGCAGCCGGGGCAGGACCCGAACTCCACCCAGGTGATCGCGCCGGTCAGTCCCCCGCATGGCACACCGCAGCCGAATCCTCAGCAGAACCTCGGCGGTTCGGAAGCCACCCAGGTCGTGTCGCACTGGCAGACCCAGCAGGGACAGCCACCGCATGCACCGCAGCAACCGCAGTACCACCAGCCGGGCCTCGCCTCGCCCGCCGGTGGTTTTCAGCAGCCCGGCCCTGTCTCCCCGGCAGGCGGTATGCCGCTACCACCGCAGCAGGCGCACCCGTGGAACGCCCCCGAGGCCGACCAGAGCCCGCCGTGGGGCGGCTCGGATCTCCCGCCGCTTCCGCCTGCCACCCACCAAGACGGGGCAGGTCAGGGCGCCGATTCGTTCGAGACGTCCTCGGGCGGCGGCAAGAAGGTGCTCGTCATCGTCGGTGTCGTGGCGCTCGTCGCGGCACTCGGTGTCGGTAGCTGGCTGCTGTTCTTCAACGGCTCGGGCGACGACAAGCAAGCCGGCCCTGCCCCTTCGTCGAGCGTCGCTCCGACCTCAACGGTCCCGCCCAAGGACGACCTCGAGATCGCCGTGCTTCCCGGCGGCCCTGGTGAGCGCACGGACATCTCGATGTTCGAGGACGTGAAGGCCAACCAGGTACTCACCGAGGACGAGAACGAGATCTACGAGGAGGCCGGTGCCGGTAAGGCCAGGATGGCCGTCGCCGAGCTTCCCTCCGGCGCCGACGCCGTGATCCTGACGGTGGAGGCGTCGTCGGAGGACGCCGCCTCGACCGCGGTCGAGGATCTCGTGGAGTTGCAGGAGAAGAACGGTATGGACCCGTACGACGGGACCCTGCCGGCCGGAGTCCAGGGCACTCAGATCGACAAGACCGACAGCTTCCCTGCCGCGGCGCGCGCGCACTACGCGCACGGCAAGACCGTCGTGCGTATCCAGGTCTCCGCGCCGAAGCTCTCCGAGGTCGGACCAAGCTTCGAGGAGATCATCGCTACGCAACTGCAAGCGCTGTCGGCCGATGGCTGATGTCCGTACCCGGTTGCCGCAGGCAGCCGCGTGCACGGTCGTCACGGAGCGGCACCTCCCGGCAGCCCGAGTGCTGGCGCGGTCCTACGTCGAGCAGCACCCCGGCCACGACTTCGTGGTACTCGTCGTCGATCGCGCGGAATTCACCGGGCGCTCGGACGGCTACCGCGTCCTCGGGTACAGGGCGCTCGACGTCGATCAGGACGACTACCTTCGGCTGGCCACCAGCTTCACCGGACCGAGGCTCGTCGAGGCCGCCGTACCTCTGCTGCTGCGGCAACTGCTGACGGACGCCGACGTCGCGATGTATTTCGCCGCCGAGGCCGAGGTGCGGGCTCCGCTGACGGATGTGGCGCGGCTCGCCGACCGGCACGGCGTCGTGCTCCTCTCCCGGTTGCTCGCGCCTCTGCCCCGCGACGGCGAGGAACCCGGCACCGAGCCGACCTCCTTCGACAGCGGGTTCGTCGCGGTGGGCCGCACCGCGATCCCGTTTCTCGATTTCTGGGCCGATCAGTCCACACGCGACACTTCTGACGACGAACCGGTGGCCGCGCTGGAACTCGTTCCCGGTCTTTTCCCGCACACGGTGCTCCGCGACCCCGGCCTCGGCGCCGGATATCGGAATCTGCACGAGCGTCCTCTGAGCCGCAGCGCGGACGGCACGATCGAGGCCGGGGGCGTCCCGCTGCGGCTCATACACTTCACCGGCTACCGGCCCGAGAAGCCGTGGCTGCTCACCACACACTGCCGACGGCCACGGGTGCGGCTGTCCTCGGACAGCCTGCTTCGCGAGCTGTGCGCCGATCACCGGGACCGGCTGCTCGCGGCGGGTCATGTGGCGGAGAAGGACGGCGCGGCGCCCGAATACGGATTCGCCGAACTTCCCGACGGCACACCGCTCACCGGCTCGATGCGCCGGTTGTTCCACACCTCGTGGCTCGAAGCCACGGCAGCGGAACTCGCCGACGACCCGCTCGGCAGGATGGCCGAGGAAATCCCGCCACACCCGTTCGGCGAGGACGGCGGCGCCGCGTTCCGGCGCTGGCTCTCCTCCCCTGCCTCGCCGTTGGAGAAAGCCGCTGGACTGAACCGGCTGGTGATGCGGATCTGGGCCGACAGGGTGGATCTCCAAGCCGTCTTTCCCCGCCCGTGCCACGCGCACAACGCCGCGTTCCGGCACTGGTGCCGCACCCACGGCCTCGACGAGGGGCTGCTGCCGGAGTGGGCGCTGCCCCGTGAGCCGACCACCCCGACCCCGCCGCTCGACGAGTTCGGCGTCAACGTCGCCGGTTACCTCACAGCCGAGCTCGGGCTCGGCGAGATGGGCAGGGTCATCCACCGCGCCGTGCGCGAATCGGGCGTCCCTGTGGTCTCCGTCGTCGAGGAACACTCGCTCTCGCGCACCGTCCGCACCGCGCTGGACCAGCCGGACACGGTGGGCACGCCTCGGTTCCCGGTGAGCGTCCTCGCCGTGAACGCCGACTACACCGAACTGTTGCTGGACAGCCATCCCGAGGTCGGTCACGAGCGCTATCGCATCGGACTGTGGGCGTGGGAGCTGGAGGACTTCCCCGAGCACCTGCACGAGGGTTTCGCACTCGTCGATGAGGTGTGGACGGTCAGCGAGTTCTGCGCGCGGACCATCGCGCCGCACTCGCCTGTCCCGGTGAAGGTGATCCCGGTTCCCGTACTCGATCCCGGTGAGCGGCCCCGCCCTCACCGCGCTCCCGGTGAGCCCGTGCGATTCCTCTTCGCCTTCGACTTCAACAGCACAGGACAGCGGAAGAACCCGTGGGGGCTGGTGGAGGCGTTCCGGCGCGCGTTCGGCGACCGCGACGACGTGCGCCTGACGATCAAGGCCACCAACGGTCACCTGCACGTCGAGGCCGAGGAGCGCCTGCGTCACATCATCGGCGACGACCACAGGATCGACCTGCTCGACCGCTACCTCAGCGTCGCCGAACTCGACGCCCTCTACGCTGGCAGCGACGCCTACGTCTCGCTGCACCGCAGCGAAGGATTCGGGCTGACCGTCGCGGAGGCCATGGTGCGCGGCATGCCTGTCATCGCCACCGCGTACGGGGGGACGACGGAGTTCTTCGACGACACCGTCGGCTGGCCGATCCCCTACGAGCGGGTGGAGGTCGGCCCGGGTTGGGAGCCGTACCAGAAGGACGGGGTGTGGGCCGATCCCGATCTCGACGCCGCTGCGCGGGCCATGCGCGCCGTCGCCGACGACCCTGCGGAGGCCCGCCGCCGGGGTAAGGCCGCGAGGGAGTACATCCTGCGCACGCGGTCGATGGACGCGGCGACGGAGTGGCTTCGCACCGAACTGAGAGCCGCCTACGACACGTGGCGTGCCCGCCGCGAGGACGGCGCCGGGGCGAGTGACGGCACGCACGAGGCACTCGTGCCACTGGACGAGGCGCGAGCCGCACTGCACTGGACGCCCGACCCGAGCGCGCCGCACAGGGTGCCGTTCGCGCCCGCCCTTCGCAGGCTCGTCAGCAGGGCGCTCGACCACCACGACGAGCACCAGCGCAAGATCCTCGGAAGGCTCGCGGACGGAACGAGGGATGCGCTTTCGATCCTCGCTCGCCGGATCGACGGCAACGCGAGGGCGGTCGAACAACGCCTCGACGAGGTGGAGGCAAGGTGGAACCGCCGCGCCGCCCGGCTCGCCGACCGTATCGAGGAGCTTGAGCACAGGCACGGCACCGGCAGGGCAGAGTGATGACGGCGGACGACCGGCCCGCGAGCCCTCCGGCGGCGCTCCCAGCCGTTCACGAGTCCTGGCTTCCCCGTGAGCACGCCCTGCACCGGCCCCGGCATGCCGAGCGGCAGACCGTCGCGCTCGTGTGCGCCGCCGTGTTCTTCGCCGCGCCCGCGCTCTCGTTCGCACTCGGGGCACGGCCGACCGAGTTCGAGAACCGTTCCCTGACACCGTTCCCGAGTCCCGGTGACGGCTGGTCGTTCTTCACGGACCTCGCCCCATGGGCGACCGACCACCTCGTGCTCCGCGAACAGGCTGTGCACGCGGCCGACGCGGTGAGCAGGGGCGTGTTCGGCGAGCCCGCCCCGTTCGGCAACAACCACCACGAGGCGAACCCCATCGAATCGCCCCCCTCGCGGCCCCGCGAACTGCACTACCCGACGGTGCTCGAAGGCAAGGACGGCTGGCTCTACCTCGGTGAGGAGATCGCAAGCCACTGCGAGCAGGATCAGCCGCTCGCACAGACCGTCGCCCAGCTCCGCAGACTCCGCGACGGCGTCGAGGCGACAGGGCGCAAGTTCGTCGTGGTCATCGCACCCGACAAGGCCACGCTCGTCCCCGAACACCTGCCGGAACGGTACGTGGGCAAGGATTGCCATCGCCGCGCGGTGGACGAGTTCTGGCGCACCATGAGCGCACAGGACTACGTGATCGATCTCCGCGACGAGCTGGCCGCGTGGGGCACGCAGCTCGGTGAACCCGTTTACGGTCCTCAGGACGCGCACTGGTCCGACGAGGGCGGGGTGCTGATGGCCCGCACCGTCGCGGAGAAACTGCGCCCCGGTATCTCGGCAAGCTGGGCCGTGACCCCGGGAGAGGCTTGGCGGGTCCCCGCCGACCTGCCCCCGCTCATGGGACGCAGCGGCGAGACCATCGGCCGCCATTACGCGGTCGCGCCGGACGGGGTGAGCGACCAGACGAGGGACGTCGGCCACGACTACCGGAAGCCGTTGAAACTGAACACCGCGTCGGGTCCGGGAACGTACGGGCTCGGCGTCGGGCTGCTCGGCGACTCGTTCACCATCCGGGCGCTGCCGTACCTGTCCGCGGCGTTCGGCAACATGACCGTGCTCCACCACGACAGCGTCGTCGGCAAGGGCGGCGCCACCGTCGCGGGCGACCTGCTGGCACGCAGCGACGTCGTCGTGCTCCAGATCGCCGAGCGCACACTCGCACGCGGCGGGCCCGCGATCCTGAGGCCCGACGTCATCAACGGCGTCCTCGCCAGGCTGTCCAGATGACCGACCGGGACCTGTCCCCAGCCACCGATTCGATGGAAGAACGATGTCTCACACGCGGATAGCGCACGCACTCGCCAGGCTCGCCGAGCACCAGGAACTGCACCTGCCACTGCGGCGCACCGATCTGCTGGGCAGAATCGCCCTGCGATTCTTGTGGCGGCGTCAGATCAAGTGGCAGATCGAGACCAACCTCGCCGTGCGCGACGCGCTGGAAGGTCTCGTCGAGACCGAACGGCAGCAGCGAGCCCGGATCGACGAGCTGGCCGATCGCGACGGACTGGTCACGAACGAGCAACTCGCGCACGAGGTCGCGACGCTGCGGCAGAGCGACCAGAACCTGATGGCCGGGCTGAACCAGCGGTTGTACTCGTCGGTGGGGCGGGTGCAGTCCCAGCTTTCGGATCTCCGGCTGCTACTGGCCGAGTCCACCGAACAGCACGACACCGTCGAACAGCGGTTGAAGGCGCTGGAGGAGCAGGTCGCCGCGCTGAACGCGACCGCGCGAAGCAACCGGCTGCGGCAGGCTCAGCTCGACCTCCTGCTCGATAAACTCCGCGCGGCAGGGCAGGAACAGCCGGGTTCCGTCGCGGACACCGGCACGGACACTGTCGTGGAATCGGTCGCCGACAGCGTCGCGGACCGTGACTCGTTTCTCGAACTCGCGGTGCTCGAACTGCTCGACGGCCCCGTGGACGGCGTCCGCACCGCACGACGCCCCTACCTTGCCGTGATCGAAGCAGCCTCGGAGAGCAAAGCCGCTGGCCCCGTGCTCGACATGGCGCCGGGGCGAGGCGAATGGCTGGAGATCGTTCGCGACGCCGGCCTGCCCTACCGCGCGGCATCGGAGAACCGCGCGATTCGCGCTCACTGCACGGAGGCGGGACTCGACATCGAGGACACGAACGCACTGGACCTGCTTGAGCGCACTCCGAAGCGGACGCTTCGCGCTGTCACGGCGTTCCGGTACGCGGAGCGCAGGCAGCCAACAGCGCTGGCACGGTTCGTCGAACTGGCCGCGCTGGCCCTGCAACCGGGTGGTGTGCTCGTGGTCGAGACATCGGCGGGTAGCGGCTCGGAGACGGACTTCCATCTCGACCCGTTCGCCGTGCGGCCCGTGCACGCCGATTTCCTGCGGTTCCTCGTCGAGGCGGCCGGGTTCTGCCGTACCGAGATCCGGAAGGCCGAACCCGTCGCGGGACAGCAGCCTGGCCGCTACTCGCTGATCGCGTGGCGGTGAGCCTGCCGTCATGAGATACCGGATGTGGACCCCGTTGCCGCCCGAGCGCAGCGGGATCTCCGACTACAGCTACGAGCTGCTCGAAGCGCTCTCGCCGATCGCCGACGTTACAGCCGTGAGCCGAGTCCCGGAGAATTGCCTTGTGCCCCAAGGAGTTTCCGTTTCGGGGCCGGAATCCCGCCCATCGGCACAGGACACGCTGAACATCTACCACATGGGCAACCACGTCGGGGTGCACTCGTGGATCTACCGTGAGGCTCTCGCCACCCCCGGCATCGTGGTGCTGCACGACACGTCGCTGCTGGACTTCAACCTCGGCTACTTCGGTGGCCTCGACTCGGCGGGATTCCGGGAGGAGGTCGCCTACGCCCACGGGCCGATCTGGGGCGATCTCCACGATCCCGCGTTGCTGAGGGGATGGCCTGCCGTCGAGGTGGATGGTCTCAAGCATCTCGACAACCAGACGCTGACGATGGAGCGGCGGCTCGCATCCGCCAGCAGGGGCGTGATCGTGCACGACCCGTTCTCCGCCCGGCTGTTGCGTGAGCGCTACCCCGCGATGCCGGTCCACACCGTGCCGTCCGGCGCGCCCGTGCGGGAGGACACCGACGGCGCAGAGATCAGGGCCAGGCTCGGCTGGAACGACGACCACGTCGTGTTCGGGATCTTCGGCGGCTTCAACCGCATCAAGCGGACGACGGTGGCTGTGCTGGCGTTCGCCGACGTCAGGCGCAGGTGGCCGCAGGCGCGGCTCGTGATCGCAGGGCACGCCGACTTCCCCGAGATCGTCGATGACGTGCGCAGGCTGATCGCGGAACTCCGGATCACCGACTCGGTCCACCTCGCCCTGTCGCCCCGCAAGGACGAGTTCGAGGAACTGATCAGCGCCACGGACGCGGTGCTGAACCTGCGCTGGCCGACGGCGGGCGAGACGAGTGCCGTGATGATGCGTGCGTTCGGCGCAGGCAAGATCGTCATCACGAGCGATCTCCCCCAGCACCGGCACCTCGACCCCGAATTCTGCCTGCTGGTGCCGACCGAGCCCGATACCGAGGCCCTGGCCCTCTTCCGCCTGATCGAGCAGGTCGTGTGCCATCCCGAACAGGCGCGCGAGGCAGGCAGGAAGGCCAGGGAGTACGTCAGGGAGCACGCATCGTGGCCCGTGGTGGCCGAGGCGTACCGCAAGGCGGTCGAATCCGTCGCGACCACAGGCTCGCGAACCCCCTCCGCAACACTCGCCGACACCGGAATCCCGGGTGTCAACGTGTTCGCCGACGCGAGAGCCACCACGGGGCTCGCCGAGTCGGCGCGGCGGCATGCGCTCGCACTCGCCGACACCGGCGTGGGCATGACGTTCACCGAGTTCAACACCAGGGCGCCCAACCGCTCGCTGACACCACCGCGAACCCTCACCGACCTCCGGCGCGGCAAGGACCACCCCATCGACCTGTGGTTCATCAACGTCAACGAGTTCCAGCTGATCCCGGAACACGCCCTCGACCGCTACACGATCGCGATGTGGGCGTGGGAGCTGCCAGAGGTCCCCGACTACGCGCTGGCTCAGCTGCCGAGGATGGACGAGCTGTGGGTGCTGACGTCGTTCGTTGCCGACGCGTTCAGGACGGCCACCGACATGCCGATCACCGTGGTCCCCAGTGTCGTTCCACAACGGCCGGACATCCAGGGTGACCGCGCGAAATTCGGACTCCCGGACGACGGGATCGTGGTGCTGTTCAACTTCAGCGCCTCCTCCAGTGACGCGAGGAAGAACCCGTGGGCGGTGATCGAGGCGTTCCGCAGGGCGTTCCGGCCGAGCGAACGCGGCAGGGACGCGCACCTCGTGATCAAGGTGGTTGACCTGCACCGCTTCCCCGAACTGGCGGCGGAGCTGGCTCGCGAGGTGGCGAGCGTCGGCGGCACGTTGATCAGCCGTGACCTCACGAGGGCTGACATGGACTGCCTGCTCGCCACCTGCGACGTCTACGTCTCGTTGCACCGCTCGGAGGGCTTCGGGCTCGGCATGGCCGAGGCGATGGCGATGGGCAAGCCGGTGATCGCCACGGGCTACGGCGGCAACACCGACTTCATGCCACCGCAGGCGGCGGCTGTCGTCGGGTACGACATCCGGCCCATCACCGAACGCGATCACCGCTTCGGCGCGGAATTCGGCGACTGGTACCGGCCGGGACAGCTCTGGGCCGAACCCGACGTCGAGCAGGCCGCCCGCTGGCTGCGCAGGCTCGCCGAAAGCGAGACGCTGCGCCGCGGCATGGGCGCGCGAGGGGCTGAGGCGGTGAAGGCCGTGTGCAGCCCCGAGGCCGTCGGAGCCGCGATGCTGAGGCGGTTACGCGAGATCGGTGTCTGAGCCGCCGGGGACGAGTCGTCGCGATACACGCTTCTCGCGGGCCGGTCACCACCCACCGCAGGGTCGGCTGGTCTCGGCCTTCGCGGGACCGGGCCGCAGCGAAGGGAACCACGGCGCCTTTCGTCCGGCATCGATCTCGCTACACCGGTGGTTGCGCGCTCCCAGTGGGTGGGGTCTGAGCCGCTTCGAGCTCGGCGATGCGGCTCTCCAGCGTCGAGGCGTAGCGGGCGGCCGCCGTGGCTCTCCGGCGCTCCGCCTCGACGGCCTCCTGCAACGTCGCGATGTAGCCGGCCTCCTGCTCACGGAGTGCCTGCTCCTCGCGAAGCCGCTGCTCCAGCCGCCGGATGTAGCCGGTCTCGCCGGCCCTCAGCGCGGCGCGCTCGCGGGCTTCCTCTCGCATGCGCGCCACCTCCGCTCGCTCGAAGTCGTCGAAGACGTTGGCTGGCACCGAAAGGCACTCCAGCGCCTCGGCGTCGTCGGCCTGCGCGTAGAAGCGGTTGAGGCCGTCGAACAGCGCGCACCGGTAGCCCGCGTCGAGCAGCATCGGCTCCCACTGCTCGAACGCCGGGCGCGGTGAACCGGGTTCGGTGGCCTCGACCACCAGCACCCTCGGACGGTGCCTCGTCCAGTCGGCCCCCGCGAGCACGTCCCGCTCGGCGCCCTCGACGTCCACCTTCAGGAAGTCGATATCCCCAGGGTGCTCGTCGAGCACGGCGGCCAGCGTGGTCGTCTCGACCTCGACGTCGTCCACCTGCCATCGCTCGCCGTCGCGGTACCGCTCCGCCAGCACCTCGTCGAGCGTGGCCCTGCCCCAGGCTTCGGGGACGACGTGCAGCGTGGCCTTGCCTTCCGTGGCTGCCAGCGCGATCGGCAGGGTCACGTCCCTCGGCCTCGCCTCGCGAAGTCGCGCGGCGAACTCGCCGACGGGCTCGACGTTGATGCCCGACCAGCCGCGGTCGTAGAAGTGCTTGGTCACCGAGTCTTCGACGGGGTCACCCGCCCCGACATCGACATAGCGACCCTCGGCCTGCTGCCGGAACAGCCTGGCGAGTACGACGTCCTCCGCGTTCTGCGCGTAGGAGATCACGGCTGCCGGATTCCCGCCTTCTTCGCTTCGAGCGCGAGATCGTGGTCAACCATCATCGCGACAAGCGACTCGAAATCGACCTCCGGCTTCCAGCCGAGTTCCGTTTTCGCCTTCGTGGCATCGCCGACGAGCAGGTCAACCTCCGCGGGACGGAAGAACCGCTCGTCCTGGGTGACGAAGCGTTCCCAGTCGTCCAGCCCGACATGGCGGAACGCGGCGTCAACGAACTCCCTGACACTGTGCGTGTGTCCTGTCGCGACCACGTAGTCGCCGGGCTCGTCCTGCTGGAGCATCAGCCACATCGCCTTGACGTAGTCGCCCGCGAAGCCCCAGTCGCGCCGGGGTTCGAGGTCCCCGAGCACCAGCGTGTCCTGAAGTCCGAGCTTGATCCGGGCCACCGCGTTGGTCACCTTCCTCGTGACGAACTCGATGCCGCGCCGGGGGCTCTCGTGGTTGAACAGGATGCCCGAACACGCGAAGAGGCCGTAGCTGTCGCGGTAGTTCACCGTGATGTCGTGCCCGAACACCTTCGCGCAGCCGTAAGGCGATCGCGGATAGAACGGCGTTGTCTCGACCTGCGGCGATTCCCTGACCTTGCCGAACATCTCCGAGGAAGACGCCTGGTAGAAACGGATCGGGTTGTTCTGGCTGCCCCCGACCATGCGGATGGCCTCCAGCAGGCGCAGCACGCCGAGCCCTGTCACGTTGGCGGTGAGTTCGGCCTGCTTGAAGCTCAGCGCGACGAACGAGATGGCCCCGAGGTTGTAGACCTCGTCGGGCTGCACCTGTTCGAGCGCGGCGACGAGGCTCGACAGATCCTGCAGATCACCGGAGACCAGTTCCACAAACGGTAGTTCCGTCTGGAGGGCTTCGAGTTTCGGGTTGTTCTGACCCTTGATCAGGCCGAACACCTCGTAGTTCTCGCTGTGCAGCAATTCAGCGAGGTACTGCCCGTCCTGCCCGGTGATTCCGGTGATCAATGCGCGTCGCACACGGTGAGAATAGCCGCGATGTGGTGGCCGGTGTCGAGCAGGAGAGTGAAACCGGCGACGACGCGCGAGGCTCCTCCCCTGCCCTGCCACGAGCGTGGCTCACCATCGGGAGTTCACGACCGATGGAAAGGAGACCGGAATGTGGCCGCAAGTCACGCTCGTGGCGATATCCGCGACGATCTTCACAACGCGTGCGGCAAGGATCGTGCACTCGTCGCGGTGTGGTCGTCGCGCGAGTCCTGCCGTTCCCGAGACCCCGTCGCCACCCGTGACAGGAACGTGAAAGCCAGCAGCAACCCCGCAAGGCACCCCGCCGCCACCATCAGCCAGCTCAGCGTGTCACTGCTGTCGGCGCCCATGGCCGCCATGCCGAACGCCGCCCAGAAATTGGACGCGAAAAGAGTCGAGGAACCCGTCCACAGCAGCACCGTCGTCAGCCAGTGCCTTCCCCGCACACTGAGCAACACCGCACCCGAGACAGCAGCCAGCGCGGCGAGTGACTGAACAATCCCGATCACCACCATGGCAAGCCGTTCCTCGCCGAAGGTGTCCCGGAATTCCCCGACCGCGACAACGAAGGCCAGCACCGCTCCTGTCACCCCGATCGGCCCCACCCCGCGCGCACTCGGCCGGGTGTCGAACACATGTGTCCACCGCACTCGTGCGTGCAGCACGAACGCCGTGAGCAACGCGACGCCCTGCCAGAAGAAGCTCGCATACACGACAGGTGTGACCCACGGCGCGAGCGCGCCGTTCGCGGAGCCTGCCGCCAGAAAATCCGTTCCGATGGCCGGAGCGGATACGACGATCGGAGCCAGCAGGCCCGTGCCGACCCACATGGGGAACACGATGAGCCACGCAGGGAACCTCATGCCCCAGCCATGGGTGAGCGCGAGCACGACGACAATGGCGACGAACTCCATGAATGCCGTGAAGGAGTTGGCACCGCGCATCAGCGCCGTTGTCATCACTCCCGGTTCGGTGACACCGATCTCGACACCGGCGATCCAGAAGAGCTTGAGCACCAGATACGGCAGCATGCCGACCACCGCGATGTAGCCGAAGATCGGGCGAAGCCGCGCTGGCCGGGGCGAGGAGTTCGGACTCATGCCACGCAGTCTTCCGCTCCGGCACCGCCGTCAATTCCCCAACGAGTGGCGTGCTCCTCCCTCCTGAGAGGGAGTCCGCGAGAGACCGGCGAAGTGTCGGCCGCATGGGCATCATGAGGACATGGACGCGACCACACTCTACCGGCGGTGGCTCGACGAACTCTGGAACGGCGACCTTGACCGCCTCGACGAGATCGCCAGAACCATCGTGACCGGCGACTTCGTCGGCCACTGGCCCAACCAGCCCGGCCTCGCGCAAGGACCGGACCAGCTCGCCGCCATCGTGCGGCAAGGCAGAGAGCTGATCGAGGACAGTGTGTTCGAGCTGGTCCTCGGCCCCGTGCCGCACGGCGATCTGGTCGCGGCGCGGTGGCGCGGCAGCGGTCTCCACCAAGGTGAGCGGGTGATCTTCCACGGGCACGACCTCCTGCGGGTGGAGGGCGACCGGTTCGCCGAGTACTGGGTCATCGCGGAGGACCCCACCGCCTGACCGCGTCACGCAACCCGCGCGCGCCGCCCACACCTCGGGCGCGCCGTCGTCGAATCGAGAAGGCCGCGCGCACTCGAACGCGAGGCACGTCACGGCAGCGCTGCCGTGGATGCCCGCATGGCTTCCTGTCACCGGCCGACGGCGTAACCCTGCATGCCCCTCGGGTTCGCCGCCGCTCGCAGAATCCCGGTCACGGCATCGCGCGACACGGCGGAAAGCCTGCCGAGCGCCCACGGGCCCGCGTCCACCACGTCGTGGCCCCGCTCGGTGAGTTCCCGGATGGTGTCCTCGCCCATGCGGGACTCGACGACCAGCTCCTTCGGCTGCCACGCCCTCGGGTAGAACGAACTGGGGAACGCCGTCGTGTGCCAGGCAGGCGCGTCGATCGACTCCTGAAGGTTCAGACCACCAACCGTGTGAGCCAGCCAGAAGCAGAGCTGCCACTGGTCCTGCTGGTCACCTCCGGGGGTGCCGAAGGCGATCGTCGGCTCGCCGTGTCGCAGCGCCATCGAGGGAGACAGCGTGATCCTCGGCCGCTTACGGGGAGCCAGCGAGTTGGGCAGCCCCTCCTCAAGCCAGAACATCTGCGCGCGGGAGTCGAGGCAGAAACCGAGTTCGGGGATCGTCGGTGACGACTGGAGCCAGCCACCCGACGGCGTCGCCGAGATCATGTTGCCCTCGGCGTCCACCACGTCGATGTGCACGGTGTCACCGCGCGTGCGGCCAACCGGGTCAACAGTCGGCTCCCCGAGCGCCCCGGTGCCCGACTGTCCGCCGCGCGTGTATTCGAGCACGGTGGGAAGCCTCGGATTTGGACCTCCCGGCCGCAGCTCGGCGCTGGCCTCCTCGCCGACGAGCGCGCGGCGGCGTTCGGCGTACTCCCACGACAACAGCGTGCCGAGATCGACGTCGGTGTCGCCGTAGTACGCCTCGCGGTCGGCGAACGCGAGCTTCGCACACTCGGTGGCCAGGTGCACGGTCTCGGCGTCCGGCCTGCCGTCCACGTAACGGAGTCGGTCGCGGAAACCTTCGAGCAGCCGCAACTGCTGCGCCAGCACAGGCCCCTGCGTCCAGGCTCCGCACTTGACGAGACTCCACTCCCCGAAGTCGGTGATCACCGCGTCCTCGTACGTGGCCTCCCACGAGGCGAGGTCGTCGCCGGTGAGCAGGCCCGCGTGGTCGCGGCCGGAGTCGTCGCGGAACGCCCTGCGGCTGAACTCGTCGATCGCCTCGGCCACGAAGCCCTGCGACCACGCCCTGCGGGCGGCGTCGAGCTGTGCCTCCCTGCCCGCGTGGATCTCGGCCTGCCCGAGCAGTCGCTGCCAGGTGCGTGCCAGTGCGCGGTTGCGGTGCAGCGAGCCCGGCGTCGGCGGTTCACCGTCGGGCAGCCACAACTGCGCCGAGGTGGGCCAGTGATGCACGAACAAGCCGGACACCGCGTCGATGGTGTCGGTGATCCGGCCGATCACCGGCACGCCCTTCCAGGCGTAGGAGATCGCGTACTTCAGGACATCGCGCAGAGACTTGGTGCCGTGGTCGCGCAGCAGAAGCAACCACGCGTCCCACGCACCGGGGACCGTCGCGGAGAGAAGTCCGGTGCCGGGGATCAGGTCGAGGCCGAGGTCACGGAAGTGGGCAGGAGTGGCCGCCGCAGGGGAGGTGCCCTGCCCGCACAGCACCTTCGGCGTGCGATCATCGGCCTTCACGAAGATCGCGGGAACCTGACCTGCCGGTCCGTTGAGGTGAGGCTCCGCGACCTGGAGCACGAATCCCGCGGCGACGGCGGCGTCGAAGGCGTTCCCTCCGTCTTCGAGCACAGCCATACCGGTACTTGAGGCAAGCCAGTGGGTCGTGGCGACCATGCCGTGCGTACCGGCGAGCTCCGGTCTGGACGTGAACACGGTATCGACCATACGGGTGATCACTTCGTTCGTACAGCTAACCGACAATCGCCTCACACACCTGACGCGAACGGCCGTTAACCTAAGGTCACTGTCACTCCGGCGACAAGCCTCGAAGGTTCCTCGACCACAGAAAGGGACGAGAACATGCAGATCGCCAACACCACCGCCATCGTCACCGGCGGCGCGTCCGGCCTCGGCGCCGCGACGGCGAAGGCGCTGGCCGCGAAGGGCGCCCGCGTGATCGCGGCCGACCTCGCGGGCTCCATCGCGAAGGCCGAACCCGCCGACGGCGTCACGCTCGTCGAGGCCGACGTCACCGACGCCGACCAGGTACAGCGCGCCGTCGAGGCCGCGACCGACTCCGGCGCGCCGTTGCGCATCGTCGTCAACTGCGCGGGCGTCGGTCACTCGTCCCGCATCCTGTCGAAGAAGGGCCCGCACGACCTCGGCCTCTTCCGCAAGGTCGTCGAGATCAACCTCATCGGCACGTTCAACGTCATGACGCTGGCCGCGCAGGCCATGGCCACCACCGAGCCGGTTGACGAGAACGGCCAGCGCGGCGTTGTGGTCAACACGGCGTCCGTGGCGGCCTTCGAGGGCCAGATCGGCCAGATCGCGTACTCGGCGTCCAAGGGTGGCGTCGCCGGCATGACGATTCCCGCGGCACGAGACCTCGCGTCACACGGCATCCGGGTCATGACGATCGCACCCGGCATCATCGACACCCCCATGATGGCCGGTGTCACCGAGGAGTTCCGGGCCGGCCTCGCGGCGTCCGTGCCGTTCCCCAAGCGCTTCGGCCGCCCCGACGAGTACGCCCAACTGGCCGTGAACATCGTCGAGCACGACTACCTCAACGGCGAGGTGATCCGCCTCGACGGCGCTCTGCGCATGTCGCCGAGGTGAACCACCGACCCGCTAGAGCTCGCCCATGAACGGGACGGCGTGCGCGGCCTCGTCGCTCATCCACACCCTGAGCGCGTGTGTGGCCCGCACGTCGTCCTCGTTGTACTGCAACAATCTCTCGCGCTGCTGTTCGTCGGAGACACCGCCGTCCATGCCGACGGCGTCGCGATACCAGCGCATCGACGCCTCCCCGCTCGCCTCGGGGTCCCGCCACGAGAACCCGGCGACGGGCGCGACCACCTTGAGCCCCTTGCCCCGCGAACACAGGAACTGATCGGACACGATGCGGAAGAGGTCAACCCACTCGTCCGACTCGACGAACCGGCGCACCTCCTCCCGCGTCGGCACGCCCTCAACGCCCGCGAACCGCTCGACCGACGCGTAGAGCCAGCGATTCTCCGCGAGCGCGTTGTAGCAGTAGGCACGGAAACTCAGCCCCAGCGCTGCTGCTCTGATCCGCACATCGCTCAGCCACGCCCAGAAGCGCGCGAACGAGTGCGCCTCGTCGTCGGTGGGCAGCGGGTCCCACGTCACGAAAGCCCGGTAGCCCTGCTCGACACCGATGTCCGCGCCGCTGAGCAGGCAACCCCACAGATACGCGCCCGAGTCGCCGAAGCTCTCCATGTCGATGTCCACCTCGACATCGGCGCGCGGGACGTGCACCTTCTCGACCCTGCGCACCACCGTGAGGTCGGCGAGCCACGCCCTCGCCAGCGCGATGGCGTCGTCGAACGTGGTTCCCGTCCACTGGATCGGCGACTCGTCCCCCGCGTCGAGCGCGGCAAGCTGGTCCACAGTGGATATTCCGGCCCTGCGGAGTTCGGCGGCGTCCTCACCACGCACGACCAGACTGACGTCGCGTGCCTTCGCGAGATCCGCCTCGCACACCGGCCACCACGGACACCGCTTGCACTCCAGGATGCGCGACGGCTGCGCGAGTGGCTCCTCGCGCGAAGCGGCAGCCCGCGCCACCGCGAGGCGGTCGGCGAACCTCTCGTCGTACTCCTCCAACGCGGTGCGGCCTTCAGGCCAGGTCGCCGCCGTGAGGTCGTGCCAGACGACGACGTCGGCGTCGAGCCCGACGACCCCGCCGATCGCTCTGTCCCGCTCGGCGTGTCCCGCCGCTTCGAGCAACCGCCGCGTGTGAGCGAGCCGCAACAGATCGCGCGGATGCGAGCGCACCTTGCGCCGCGGGTCCGTCTCGGCCCGATCAGGATCGACGTCGGGGAGCACGGTGGTGCGAGCCCCTTCTCCCGGATCGGTGATCCGGTGCCGCACCACGAGCACGGGAACGTAACCGTCAGGCGTGCGCACGAGCAGATTGATCCCGCCACGCCTTCCGCCATCGCGGTCGAGCGGGAACACCGCACCCCAGACGAAGGTGACCCCCTCCCGCAGCGCGACACGGGTCAACTCGGCGCGCTCCGCCGAGGAAAGCTCGGCGGGGATGGATGCCCAGCTCCCGTCCGTCTCGGTACGGAGCCACTCCGCGATGCGAACCCGATGTGCCTGCGCGTCCGCGATGCGCTGCTCCGACGTCGGATCCGGCGGCGCGAGTTCCGCGCCCCGCATCGTCGGGTCGTGGTCGAGGTGAACACGGCGGCGGCACCGCGTGACGACCCCCGCGTCCAATAACACCTCGACAGCCATGCCACTCACTGTATGAGAACCCACTGACACAGAGCCGACGTGCCTGCGAAAGACGCGAACAGTAAGTTCACGGGTAACGGTGGCCGAGACGAAGGGGACTGGGGCGATGGGCCGCAGGACGGAGCGGACGCAGCGCGGAACCGAGGACGACAGCGGCTTCACACCGAAGCGCGCGAAGAACGTGGTGCGCGTCGCGAAGGTCGTTGTCCCCGCCGCCGTTCCCGCGCTGGCTCCGCTGGTGCTGCGGGCCGCTGGCGCCGCGAGGGAGGCCTACGACCGCAGCAGGGCCCGCCGCATGGGCATCGACGTCGGACAGCTGCCCGAGTACAGCGGCAGGGGCGGCGCTCTGCTGGCCCGGATCGCGGGAGCGTCGGAAGCTCTGTCACAACTCGCGCACCCGGAGCGAGCGACCCGCGACGACACCGACTTCGTCGAACGCAGCCGCTCGACCCTCGAACAGCTCACCGCGTCGGTGCGAGCGGCCGAACGGATGCCCGCCGCACGCAGGAAGGCCGCACATCGTGCTGTCGCCTCCGAGCTGGACACCATCGAGGCCGAGGTACTACGCCGCCTCGGCGTCCCCGGCGCGGCGACCTGACCTGCGGCGGGACATCGGCAGACCGAGCTGACCGGCGCGGCGGCCCGGCTTCGCGCGGCGCACCCCGCCTGTGTGGCGCACCGGCTTCGCGCGGCGACCCGGCTTGTGCGGCGGCTCAGCTTCGCTCAGCGCCCTGCGTTCGGTACAGCGACCCGGCGAGCCCGAGGCGACACAGCGCGGGGACACACGTGCACAGACTGCCAACACGCGCGCGGGAGATACCGGCACCCGTGCACAGACTGCGGACACGATCGCTCAGCCCGCCGTGATGAAGCCCTTCGCCACCAGCCAGTCACGGGCCACCTCGGCCGCGTCCCTCCCATCGACATCGACCTGCTTGTTCAGTTCGATGATCTCGGTGTTGTCGAGCTCCTCGGTGATGGGCGCGATGATCTCCGCGATCTCCGGGTACCGCCTGTGGAAGTCCTCCCGCAGGGTGAGTGCGGCGTTGTACTGCGGGAAGAACTTCTTGTCGTCCTCCATGACCCGCAGGCGCAGCCCCGCGATCCTGCCGTCCGTTGTGAAGACCTCGCCGAAATTGCAGGTGCCGTTCACCACCGCCGCGTAGATCGCGCCCGACCCGAACGTCTTCGTCGTGGTCGTCGGGAACCCGTACGTCTCGCGCACCCCAGGAAGGCCGTCTGGCCGGTTGGCGAATTCGGTGTCAACGCAGAACACGGCCTCCTGCGGGTTCCGCTTCAGAAAGTCCGTGACCTCGGTCATCGTGCGGAGCCCGTGCTTGTTCGCGTACTCCTCCGTCGTCGCGAACCCGTAGGTGTTGTTGACCTCGGAGTACGGCAGCCACACGATGCCGTTGCGCTCAAGGTCCGCCTCACGCACCGCGTCGTACTGCTCCTGTTCCGTCGGCAGCGGCTGGTCGTAACCGAGGTAGGAGAGCCAGCCCGTTCCCGTGTACTCCCACATCAGGTCGATCTGGCCGTTCTCCAGCGCCGCCCTCGCGCCGTTCGACCCGGTGATGTTGGTGAAGTCGATCGGTTTCGCGCCAGCCGCCTTCAACGCGAGCTGCGTGATGTAGGCGAGGATCGTGTTCTCGGTGAAGTCCTTGGATCCCACGGTGATCTCCACGCCCTCCAGCTCCGGCACGGGCCGGATGCTGCCGGGCCCGACATCGAAGGGCAGAGCCGCGTTGACGTTGAGCCCGCAGCCGCTCACCACCAGCGACATCGCTGCGAGAAGTGCGCACACCGCACGCCGTCCTCGGATGCCGGCGCCACGCCTCATGAGAGTCCCTTCGGTCCGAGGTACTTCTCCAGCACCGCACCCAGCCAGTCCACGAGTAGCGCGACGCCGACCGCGAGCACGGCGCCGACAACGAGCATCGAAGTGCGGTTGAGCTTGTAACCGGCGTCGATCAGCTCGCCGAGCCCGCCGCCGTTGACGAAGAACGCCAGCGTCGCCGTGCCCACCGCGAGCACAAGCGACGTCCGAAGACCCGCGAGGATGAGGGGGACGGCCAGCGGCAGTTCGATGCGGAACAACACCGAGGCCGACGACATCCCGATCCCTCTCCCCGCGTCCACCAGCGCGGGGTCAACCGACTCGATGCCGACGATGGTGTTGCGCAGCACGGGAAGCAGCGAGTAGAAGGCGATCGGCAACGCCGCGGCCCACAGGCCCTCCCACTCCGTCCACAGGAAGAACAGCACCAGAACGCCGAGGGACGGCGCTGCCTGACCGATGTTGGCGATGCCGATGAACAACGGCGCGGCAGGCCGTGCCCACGAGCGGGTGAGCACCACGCCGAGTGGAAGGGCGAGGCCGACCACGATCGCGGTCACCACTCCGGTGAGCAGCAGGTGCTCCCACGTCTTCGTCAACAGGTACGGCCCGTTGAGGGCTTCGGCCTCGATGACGTCGTTGTCCCTCGTCAGCGCCCACGTGAGCACGGCCCCGACGATCACGATCACGACGGTGGGCTGCGCGAGCAGCCGGATGCGCTCGGCCCGCTTCGACCCGGATTCCGTCGAGAAGGCCGACAGTTGTGTCGAAGTCATGACTCGCCACTTCCCGGCTCGACGTGCTCGGTGCGCAACTGCTGGATGGCGTCGGTGACCGTGGTGATGTCGATCGTGCCGACGTACTCGCCTCGCGAACCGGTGACCACCGCGTTGCCACCCTCGGCGAGGATGGCCTCCAGCGCGTCCTGGAGCGTCGATTGGGTGCTCACCGAGTCGCCAACGGGCCTTCCTGCCGTGGCGAGCGAGGTCGCCGTCGGCAGTTCCCTGACGTGGACCCACCGCAGCGGGCGACGGCGGCGGTCCAGCACGAGGCCGTACGTCTCGCCCTTCTCGGCCATGAGCTTGCGCAGGTCCGCGATCGGCGTGTCCACCGGCATCGCGACGATCCCGTCGCTGTAGGTCACGTCGCGGACACGCCGTAGCGTGAGCTGCTTGAGCGACGCGCCCGCGCCCACGAACCCCGCCACCATGTCGTTGGCGGGGTTGGCGAGGATCGCCTCGGGTGTGTCGTACTGCTGGATCGACGACCGGTCGCCGAGCACTGCGATCTTGTCACCGAGTTTGACGGCCTCGTCGAAGTCGTGGGTGACGAAGACGATGGTCTTGCGCAGGTCGGCCTGTAGCCGCAACAGCTCGTCCTGAAGGTTGCCCCTTGTGATGGGATCGACCGCGCCGAAGGGCTCGTCCATGAGCAACACCGGTGGGTCGGCCGCCAGCGCTCTCGCCACACCGACCCGCTGCTGCTGACCTCCGGAGAGCTGCCGTGGATACCGATCGCGGAACTCGGCGGGTTCGAGTCCCACGAGGTCCATCAGCTCGTCCACCCTGTCCCTGATCCGTTTGCGGTCCCACTTCAGCAGGCCGGGCACCACGCCGATGTTCTGCGCCACCGTGAAGTGCGGGAAGAGCCCCGCCTGCTGGATGGCGTAACCGATCTTGCGGCGCAGCGCGTCGCCGTTAAGGGCGTGCACGTCCTCGCCGCCGATCGTGATGCGACCCGACGTCGGCTCGATCAACCGGTTGATCATCCGCATCGTGGTTGTCTTGCCACACCCCGAAGGACCGACAAGGATCACGATCTTTCCGGCCGGGATCGTCATGCTGACGTCGGCGACAGCGGGCTCCGAACTTCCCGGATAGCGCTTCGTGACGTGCTCCAACTGGATCTCGGCACCACTGGGTTTGTCAGCCACGAATACCCCTCGAAACAGTGAGGCGAGCGATCAGGAAGTACACACCCTCCAGCAGGAGGGCGAGGATCACGACACCGAGCGTTCCCGCCAGCGCCTGGTTGGTCGAATTCGCACTGCCTGCCCTCGTCAGGCCCGAGAACACCTCACTGCCGAGCCCCGGCCCCTTCGCGTAGGCGGCGATCACCGCGATGCCCATCAGCATCTGCGTCGCGACCCGCATCCCCGCGAGGATCGCGGGCCACGCGAGTCGAAGCTCGACTCGCGTCAGCACACCGATGCGGCTCATCCCGATGCCCTTGGCCGCGTCGGTGACGGCCGGATCGACGTTCGCGAGACCGACGATGGTGTTGCGTGTGATCGGCAGGAGCGCGTACAGCACCAGCGCGATCACCGTCGGCGTCGCCCCGAGCCCCACGACGGGAATCAGAAGACCGAGGAGCGCGAACGACGGGATGGTGAGGATGGTGCTCGCCAGCGCGGTGGCGACGGCGGAACCCACAGGGCTGCGGTACACCGCGACGCCGATGAGAATGCCGATCACCGCCGCGATGATCGTGGACTGCACGACCTCACTGACATGCAGCAACGCCTGTAACGACAGCCGCTGCCACCGGTCTGCCACGTACTCCAACAAACTCAACGGACCACCCGCTCGGTCGCTAGGCACAGGTCAGTAGCGCAAACACGATTCCGGATTCTTCCCAGAACAGCAACCTTCCAACCAAATTCCTCTCATGTTCCGATCCCATAGGCTTGGCCACATGAGCAGCCGAGGCGGGTCCGCCCACGCCATGCGTGTGGTGCGTGGCGTGCTGCTCGCAGGCTGTTCCGCCACGCTGAGCACGACGGCGCACGCCGTGGGCGGTGGACACCTTCCGCACCTGCTCACCACTGTCGCGATCACCGTGCTCATCGGCTGGATCTCCACCGCGATCGCGGAGCGGACAAGGGGTTTCGGCGGGATCGCACTCGTTCTCGGCGGTGCGCAGCTGATCACCCATCTCGTCCTCGGCGAACTGTCGGGACACGTGGTGGGAGGGCCTGCCATGCTGGCGGGGCACGTGAGTGCCACCGTCGTCACCGCACTGCTGATCGCGCGTGCCGAGGAGATGCTCGCCGTCGCCGTCAGCGTGCTCTTCTTCCTGAGGCGACTGCTCGTCCCGGCGGGAACACCTGCCAGATCGTGGCCCGTGCGACGAGCCGTGGTCCGCGACGTCGAAGGCACCCTCGCCTACTCGATCCAGCTCAGGCGCGCTCATCCGAGGCGTGGCCCGCCCGCACTCTCCTGAACAGCCCCTACTCGGCGAAGGACCAGGAGAGAACCAGTTGTCGATAAATCTATGTATCGCCCATGGCGCGATGCAGTGCGCGACGGCAGCCGCGCGCCTGCTCGCGCCACCACACACACAGAGTCAGCCCGACGGTACCGCCGTACCCGAGACGGCCTCGAAGCGGAAACGATCCGCCGTCGGCGATCCAGCGGGTTTCACACCGCACGCCCGGAAGGCAGGTAGGGCATGAGAAAGCTGCTCACGTTCATCGTCACCGTCGCGGTGACGATGCTCACGGTGTTCGCAGGCGCGCTGCCTGCTTCGGCACACAACGCGCTCATCTCGTCGAACCCCGGCGAGGGTGACTCGCTCGACACCTCACCCACCGAGGTCGTACTCACCTTCGACCAGCCGGTCGAGGACGCCGACGTCAACGAGGTGGCCGTCACGGGGCCGAACGGCGACCAGTGGGCCAAGGGCACCGTCAAGGTCGATGGCGACACCGTCACCGCACCGCTGCGGCCACTCGGCCCCGCAGGGGAGTACATCATCGGCTTCCGTGTGCTCTCCGCCGACGGGCACCCGGTGTCGGACGAGATCCGCTTCACCCTCACCGAACCCGGCCCGGGACAGGCGAGCGCAGCGCCGGACTCCGCGAACCGGGGAGCCGGTGAGAAGGCCGAGGCCGAACAAGGCGGGCAGGCCCAGCAGGACGCGGCAGGTGAGGAGGACTCACCGGGCGTGCCGGTGTGGGTCTGGCTCGCGGGAGCAGCGGTGCTGCTCGTCGCAGGGCTCGCCGTGGCGCTGCGGATGGGACGTTCTTAAGGACTGACTCCGGCGGACGCTGACCGACCTTTCCACCCCACACGGTCTTGGCCGTGCTCGAAGACCGGGCACGGCCAAGACCTGCGGGATCGTGTTCGGTCGCTCACAGCCTGCACGCCCTAACCGTGCTGATGCCGCTTTCGCCTTTGCTTGCGCTCCTTCAGACGTTCGGCCTTGCGCTCGTCGTGCAGCTTTCGCAGTGACCGCAGCACTTCCTCCTCACTGACCAGCAGTGGATCTCGCCGCACGTCCCTGTACAGCGAGACGCACAGCGCGATCATCACCAGCACGAACGGCACAGCGACCAGGATCGTCAGGTTCTGAAGCCCGTTCAGCGCGTCGTCACCGCCGACCAGCAGCATCACGGCGGCCACCGCACCGATCACGATCCCCCAGAAGATCACGACCTTGCGGTGCGGTCCCACCGTTCCCCGTTGTGACAGCGTGCCCATCACCACCGACGCCGCGTCGGCACCGGAGACGAAGAAGATCGATACCAGGACCATCACGACGATGGCGACCGGCACGAACAGCGGCAGTGTCTCCAGGAGCGCGAACGTCGCCGCCTCCTCACCGCCCGCACCGGCGATGTCGGTCCCGGACCGCTGAGCCCGCATGGCCGCACCACCGAAGATCGAGAACCACACCAGGCTCACGGTGCTGGGCACAGCGATCACACCGATGACGAACTCCCGGATCGTGCGGCCACGCGAGATGCGGGCGATGAACATCCCGACGAACGGCGTCCACGAGATCCACCACGCCCAGTAGAAGACCGTCCAGCTCGCCAGCCAGTCACGCATATCCTGCCCACCGGTGACACCGGTGCGGCCCGACATCGCGGGCAGCTCGCGGAAGTAGTCGCCGATGGAGCCCGGCACCAGGTTGAGGATGAGCACCGTCGGTCCGACCACCAGCACGAAAACGGCCAGCACGGCGGCGAGCACCATGTTGATGTTCGAAAGCCACTGGATACCCCGCGCGATCCCCGAAACGGCCGAGGCCACGAACGCCACCGTCAGCACCGCGATGATCGCGACCAGCAGTCCTGTGCCAGGGCTGTCCGTCCACCCCACCGACGCGAGCCCTCCACCGACCTGCAACGCGCCGAGCCCGAGCGAGGCCGCGGAGCCGAACAGTGTGGCGAAGATGGCCATGACGTCGATCGCCTTGCCGAGCGGCCCCTGGCTTCCCCGCCTGCCGATCAACGGTTCGAACACCGCCGAGACGAGCTGGCTCCGCCCCTTGCGGAACGCGCTGTACGCGATGGCGAGTCCCACCACCGCGTAGATCGCCCACGGATGCAGCGTCCAGTGGAACAACGTCGTCGCCATCGCGAGGTGGACGGCGTCGTCCGAGTTCGGGGCGGCCGTCCCCGGCGGCGGGCTGGTCAGGTGTGCCACCGGCTCGTAGACGCCGAAGAACATCAGCCCGATGCCCATGCCCGCGCTGAACATCATCGCGATCCACGACACCGTGCGGAACTCCGGCTGTTCGTCGTCCCTGCCCAGCGGGATGCGGCCGTACCTGCTGGCAGCCACCCACACGGCGAAGACCACGAAGCCACTCGCCGTCAGCACGAACGCCCACCCGCCGTACGGGATGACGGCGCCGTTGAGCATCGTGTCCGCGACCCCGGCGAGGCTGCTCGGCGACGCGATGCCCCAGGCAACGACGGCGAGCGCGATCGCGGCAGCCACGCCGAAGACCACGCGGTCGGTCCTCGCCGGGCGGTTCGAGGCGGCCGTGGTCTGCGGGGCAGGCTCGGCCGCTGCTTCGGTGGAACCCCTCGGCCCGTGTTCGACCGCATCGGCCGGGCCGTCCGGACCGGTTCCCCGGGAGTCGTTTCGCCTCACCTCGCCGGTTTCCTCAGGCTTCTCGCCCATACGCAGCCGCCTCCGTGCTTTCCGACCGGCGTTGCCCGCTCGGGTGCCCGCTCGCGTGCCCGCTAATCAGGCCGCCCGTCACGTAGGGCCCGCAGAGACCGATGCCGGACGAGGCTTCGAGACACCGGGCTGTTCCGTGCGTAGGCTTCCACCGTGAGCAGGCAGGCCACACCGCCCACGTCGTCCACGTCACCCCCGCACCTCGGTCCGCTGGTCGCCGTGGTGACGGCCGCGTCGGCAGGGGTTCTCGTCGGGCTCGCGCTCACGGCCACGACCCCGGTGGCGGGGATCGCTCACGTCGGTACGGCTGTGCGCGTCGGGTTGCCGATCGCCAGGGTCGCAATCGATCTCGCCGCCGTCTTCGCCACCGGCTTCGCTCTCCTCCCGCTCCTCGCAGGTGGGCGCACACCCGCCTCCTCTGCGCCGGTGTTCGCGAAGGCCAGGCTCGGCGTCGTGGCCTCCGCGCTGGTGTGGGCGGCCGCGGCGCTGGCGAGCCTCGTGTTGCAGGCCGCCGAGTACCGGCCTGCCGACACGGCGCTCTCGTTCGCCGACCTCACCTCCTACGTCAGCACGGTCGCCGCGGGTAAGGCGCTGCTCGTCGTGGCCGGTTTCGCGCTGTCGCAGGCATTGATCGGCCTCGCAGCCATCCGGCTCGGCCCGAGAGTGCCGCCCGAACTCGTCGTCGGCTGCGGACTGTTCGCCCTGCTTCCACTGCCGGTCACGGGCCACGCAGGCGACTCGCACCTGGCGGAGTACGCGATGGTGCTTGTCGAACTGCACATCGTCAGCGTCGTGGCCTGGACAGGCGGGCTGGCGGTCACGGTGGCACTCGTGGCACGCCATCGTGGCCTGCTGGCGGTCGTCCTGCCTCGCTTCTCCCGCCTCGCCACGATCTGCCTCGGTGTGGCTGCTGCCACCGGCCTGCTGAACGGAATCGCCGAGTTCGTGCAGCATCCCACCGTGCGGTTGTGGCCCGGCCTTGTCACAACGGCATACGGGCAACTGCTTCTCGCCAAAGTGGTGGCTCTGGCCGCCGTCGCAGCGCTCGGCGGCTACCTGAGGTGGAAACTGATGCCCGGCGTCGTCCGCCACCGGCGCACAGCTCTCGTCACGTTCGCCGTTGTGGAACTCGCGATCATGGGGCTCGCCTTCGGGTTCGCCGCGGTCCTCTCCCGCACTCCTCTGGTGTGACGCGCGCTACACAAATGGGCTCCAACGGGCGCCGCCGAGCCTGGACGGGCTTCGGTCCCGCCGAACTTCCTGCTCGTCCACGCCTACACACCCGTGTCCGGTCGAAGCGACGAACGGCCCCCAACTGTCGGCGAATGTGCCCGCACGAGGCCGGAAAAGGCCGAATGCCGCCGTTCAGCGGTACCGAAACCAGCGGGTGCGGCTTCGGCCGTCCCGCAGATCCGCGAGCCTGCGCGCCAGTTCCTCCCGCACGGCTGGATGGCTGCGCGCGATCGGGAGCACACTTGTGGTGAGCTTCAGCTCGCGCACCGCCCGCAGCACGGGAAAACCGGCCCACGCCGTGACGTCGAAACCGTAGTGACGCGAAAGCTGCGCGTACCGGTGCGGCGGGTCCCTGAACCGTTCGTGCCCCACGGCGAGCGGAATCAGATCCCACTCCGCGGGCCCGACACAGGAAGAGTCGAAGTCGCACAGCACGGGACCGTCGTCGCCGACGATGACGTTGCCCGGATGGGCATCGCCGTGCACCAGTGAGATGGGCAGCTCGAACTCCAGCGCCGCCAGCTGTTTCTCCACGAACGCACACCGCTGCAACAAGAACCGCCGGTCCTCCTCCGACAGCTCCTCGGCGTCGGACACCCTCGCCCTCACGTCGTCCAGCGGCGCCCATTCGGGCAGCCCTTCGGGCGGCGGCAACCCGTGAACGGCCTTCAGCAGGGTGGCGAGTTCCGCCGGTGTCGCGGCCCTGCCCGCCGACCGCACCCGATGCCACACCGTCACGGCGTGCTCGCCCACCCTCAGCGGCTGGTTCACCTCGCCGAAAAGCCGGACGGCGGGAACCCCGTGCGCGGCGAGATGTTCCGCCACCAGCACAACCTTGCCCGCCCTGTGCCGCAAAGCCCGCGATCCGACGATGCGAACGACAACGGGGTCACCGGCGAGGGAGTACACGGCGTTGTTGGTGAATCGCAGCAACGTCGCATCGCGGTGGTCCAGCCCGAGCAGGACACAGGTTCGCCGAAGGACCTCGTCCAGTTTCGCCCTGGTGAACCGGCCGTCCAACGACGTCCTGCCCGCGGTGCCGTCGCTCAGGCGAAGAACTCGGTCATCCGCTCGGCGAGCTCACGTGCGTCGCTGTTATTGCTGCGCCGCAACGCTTCCTGCCGTAGCGGTTCCATCCGCTTCTTGACCCGCGCCGACTTGAGTCCCTCCGCGCAGTCCAGCGCCTTGCCGCCGATCTTGGCGCCGTGGTCGATGTCGCCCTCCAGCATGTGGTTGGTGGCCAGCATGCTGAGGCTGAACGTCTTGCTGCGCGCCATGTCCTCGCCATACGCGTCGGTGGCCCTGCGCAGCGCGGGAATGGCGTAGCGCGTGTGTGAAGGATCGGCGTGCTGCGCGAGTGTCGTGTGGACCGTACCGATCATCGCGTGAACGTCCGTCTCGTCGAAGAACCGCACCCACGACTCGGCGTTGGCGAGGTCCGCGCGCTGGAACTCGTCCCTCGTCCTGCCGAGCAGCTTCATCGCCTGGTCGGCGTTGCCCATCATCGCGTACGCCCACGCCTCGTTGGCGCAGAGCACGGCGACCGCCAGCTCCGAACCGGACTCCTGCGCGGCGAGCTGTCCGAGCTGGAACAACTTCAGTGCGTCGTTCGGCGCGTCCTGGTGCAGGTAGACCCTGCCCATGCGGTACAGGATGTTGGCGACGAGAGGGTGGTTGTCGCCCTCCTTCGCGAGTTCGAGCGCCTGCGCGAAGTGGTTGCGCGCCGAATCGACGAGGTCGATGTCGAACGAGGTCCAGCCCGCCAGGCTGTGCAGGTCTGCCAGCGCGACGTACAGCCGCGACTTGACCTTCTCCGAACCGCTGGCCTGGAGCATCTGCTGCCCCCAGGAGAGCTGCGCCACCACGGCATCGCGGCAGAAACCGCCGCCGTACTGGTAGTCCAGCGCTCTCAATGCTCTGGTCGCAGCCTCCACCTGGCGAACGTCGGTCATCCCGATGCGCCCCGGCGCCGGGGTCCTCCCGGGGCTCGACGCCCATGCCGTCGAAGCGGGCCCGAACACGGCGGCCCCCATCGTGACCTGGGCGGCGTGCGCGAGGAACTTCCGTCGTTTCACGGACTCGTCCTCCTCAGCTTGCTGCTCGTCGCCGTCGCCGACGACCTGGCTCCTCGTGGCCTCGTCGTAGGCGAGACCCATGTATCCCCTCGGGATGCGGAGGCCCTTCGCGATGCGGGAGAGCACGTCATAGGCCATCACCTGGCGGCCCTTGAGGATCTCCGACACCTCGGACTGTGACTGACCGGTCATCGCGGCGATCTGACGTTGCGAGATGCCGTGCATCCGCAGCTGCCGGTAAACCTCGCTGATGTTGCGGTTCGCCAGTGCGTCACGCATTTCGCGGGCTTCCCAGACCTGGGGATTGATGCGGCTCTGCTTCGCGTCCTCGTTGGCGTTCATGTCCGCCCCTCCACAGTCCCGTCGGGCGTCGTGTGCAGCGTAAGCAACGCCTATTCAACCGTGCGAAAGCGAGAAACGGCGCTGTGATCGGTCGGGCCGAACTCCCGCGACCGTTCGGCGTTCCCCTTGAGCCGGTCGCCGCTCGTGGGCACACCGAGGGTTCTCACGCCACCCTTTTGGCCGCAAGGTAGGGACAGGAGGTACGTGGCCGACCGGACACTGTCCGCAGTCACCACCTCCGAGCACACGGCAGAGAAGCAACCGAGAACGCGGGAACCGGCGAAGGACGTGGTGCGCGTGCATTCGATCGCAGCAGGAACTGCTGGGACCGACACGATGTCCGCCCGTCCTGCCGGCTCCGAAGAACTCACGCGCCGGGCCATCACGCCGCCGAGCAGGACAACTCAGCCCTACCTCGACTCGGGACGACGTCACGAAGGCGGCAAGGTGGTCTGGCGCGTGCAGTGCGGTGACCTGATCAACCGTGAACGGTGCGTCACGGTGCACGTGGAAGACGGCGAGGTGATCCTCGTCGGACCGCCAGGTGAGACGGCACGATTGTCGCTCGGCCAGCTCGGGCAACTCCAGAACGCACTGAACGAAGCCGCCGAGTTGGCGCGAAGGCGACGGTGAGGGCCAAGTGGACCAGATACTCGGGCAGGTGCTGCGCAACGCGGTGTGGGAACGACTCGACATGCTCGCCGACCTCGCCCACGAGGCCGACTCCCCCGCGTTGCTTTCGGCCGCGCGCTCCGAGCTGCCCCGGCTCACGCAGGGCTGGCGCGTGATGCTCTCGGCTCACGAACCCGACGAACGGGGCGACTGCCCGACCTGCTCCACCCGCTGGCACCGGTGCAAGGCGCCGTGTTCCGTGTGGCAGGTGGCTCACGACCACCTTGTCGCCGGTGGTCTCGCCCACTTCCAGGACTCCCGCCGGGTGCGGCGCCTGCGCAGGACGGCAGGCACGGCCGCGACGGGCTCCTCCGTTCCCGACCAGACCTCGGCGAGGCGGTCGGCTGCCTCTCCGACCGGCAGGCACGCCCTCACGGGAGGTACCGGCCGGTGACGCGAGCTTCCTTCCCCCGAATCTCCGCCCTACGGCGGACACCGGCGCCGGCGGCCGGGTCGTACGTACCCCCGAGCGTGACGAACTCGGCCGCCGGTTCCCCCACGATCGGCACCGCAGGCTGAGCTGCCCGCCTCCGCCGATCGCGACAACTCCACATCACACACCGCGAGTTCCCCGCCCGTGGTGCGGCCCCGATACTCCGCGGGCCGGTGCCGATGCACTCCCCCCTCCCCCCGACCGGCACCGGCCCGCGGCCCCATATACGTCCTACTTCCTCTACCGCGCAAGGCATTCACTCGACGGTGAACGCCATTCCGGACACGATAAAGTCGCTGGCCTGCACAGCAAGGAGCACGACGTGTCCGAGAATCGCACGGTGACACAGGCCGAGACCACACCACTTCGCAGGCAGCCCGTTCAGCAGCGCAGTGCGAAGCGGGTCGAGCGAATGCTCGACGCGAGTGCCGAACTGCTCGACGAGGTCGGCTACGAGGGGTTGACGACCACCCTCATCGCCAAGCGGGCCGGGGTGGCAGTCGGTTCGCTCTACCAGTTCTTCCCCGACAAGCGTGCGGTCGTGCAGGCTTTGACACAGCGCAATCTCGAACGCTTCGTGACGGCCGTCAACGAGCGGCTCGAAACTCTCGATGCCAGCAACTGGTGGGACATCGTCGATTCGCTTCTGGACATCTACCTCGTCATGCACCGCGAAGCTCCAGGGTTTTCCAAGGTGCATTTCGGCGATGTGGTCGATCCGCAACTGCTCGACGAACGCCGCACCAACAACCGCGTGATCGTCGATGCGCTCGCGGAGTTGATCAGCGCTCAGGTGCGACTGTCGAAAGAGGAGATCGTGCTGCCCATCTCCATCGCCGTCGAGGCGGCGGACGGGCTGCTCGACCACGCCTTCCGCCTCGACCCCCACGGCGACCCCACCGTCATCGACGAGGCCAAAACGATGATCAAGTGCTACCTCGCGGAGAGGTTCGGCGAGTGATCGTCACCTGATCCGGTAGCGCAAGTGGTTCACCGCGGAGTCGAAGACCCTCGACTCGACGAGTTCCATGTCGAGCCGCTTGTCGAGCGACGGGAACAGCGGAGTGCCTCCCCCGAGCACGACGGGGTGCACGAACAACCAGTACTCGTCGATCAGGTTCTCGCGGACGAACGTGGACACGATGTCCGATCCGCCGAAGAGCACCAGATCCCCGCCCTGCTGCCCCTTCAGTTCGGCGACCGCGCCTGCGACGTCCTCGGAGACCACCGTGGTGTTCCAGTCCGCCTCGCACAGCGTCGTCGAGAACACGTACTTGGGCATGGGCTTCCAGATCTCGGAGAACCGCAGATCGAGTTCGGTGGCTCCCGGGTACCGGCGAGGGTCGGGCCAGTATGCGGCCATGCCCTCGTAGACCTTGCGCCCGTAGAGCATGGCTCCCATGCCTGCGGCCTGCTCGACGGCGAAGGTGTTCAACTCCCTCTCGTATGTGGTCCAGTCGAACTCGCCGTTCGGCCCCGCGACGTAGCCGTCGAGCGAAACCTGCATCCACAGCTTGAGCTTGCGTGCAGCGGCCATGAGTCCTGTCCTCCTCGGGAATCGGTGTTCACCCGGATCGACAACCCCATGGAGCCGAACTCATCGGCTCAGCCGAAGAAGTGACCCTCGCCACGATAGGTCGGCACCGTACGGACGATCCGGTCGCCCGACACGAGGTGGTACCGGGGGAAATGCTCGGCCAGCTCGCCTGCCTTCGCGTGCCGGAACCACACCCGGTCGCCGGGCACGAGCCGTCGCGCGGCACGTCCGGTGACGGGCGTCTGCACCTCACCGGCGCCCTCCAGCGTGAGCAGCCGCAGTCCGGGCGGCAGGTAAGGCGAGGGCAGCCGCGACGCTTCGGCCTGCCCCGACGCGGTGTATCCGCCTGCGGCGAGTGTGGCGATTCTCCGGCTCGGTCTGCGCACGACGGACAGGGCGAACAGTGCGGCAGGTCGAGGTGAGAAGTGCCGGTACCGAGCGAACAGTGTGGGCCCCAGCAGTCCGGAGCCTGCTGCGACCTCGGTGACGGAACCGTCCGTACGGGTGAACTCCAGGCTGCCTGTGCCACCGCCATTGACGAATTCCAGCTCCGCCACCGCCCGCACGGCGTCCACCACTGCGGGCCGACGCCGTGCCAGCTCGGCGGCCGAGTGCCGCTGCATCCAGCGCACCGCGGCGCCCCGCAACCCGGTGTCGTCGTCCTGCAACCCGGAGATCTGCCCCTCATAACCCATCACCCCGGCAAGCCGGAAGCCCGGCCGGTCGGTGATGTGCCTTGCGAGCTGGGCTGCCTGCGCGGGCGAGAACACCGGCGACCTGCGAGTACCGATGTGCAGGCCGGGCAAAGGCCGCCACGACGCGTCGAATTCGAGGCACACCCGGAGTTCGGGATGGCCGGGGCCGAGAGCCGCGTCGATGAGGTCAAGTTGTGCGGGCGAATCGACCATCACCGTGATCGCCCCGCGGGCGGACTCGTCGGCGGCGAGCGCACGCAGTGCCGCCCGGTCCACGGTGGGGTATCCCACCACGATGTCGTCGCTCGTTCCCTCACCGAACAGCCACAACGCCTCTGCGAGCGTGTAGCAGAGCAGTCCCGAGAAGCCCGGCCGAGCCAGCACCCGCGAAAGCAGCGCGCGACAGCGCACCGATTTGCTCGCGACGCGAATGGGCAGCCCCCCGGCACGTCGTGCGAGGTCGTCGGCGTTGGCGTCGAAGGCGTCGAGATCCACCACGGCGAGCGGCGGATCGAGATCGCGGGTCGCCCGGTCGTACTGGGTCGCGGACATGGAGTTCACCCGCCGAACGGTACGACAGGAGTCTTGAAAACGCGAATGTTGTTCACCTAACGTGTCGGCAACGTGAGGGAGGTCCAGGTGACACCGTGGACGAATTGGGCGGGAACCGCACACGCACGGCCCCGCCGGGTCCATCGCCCCGCCGACACCGACGAGGTTCGTGCGGTCGTCGCCGACGTGGCCGAGCGCGGTAGCCGGGTGCGGCCCATCGGCAGCGGCCACTCCTTCAGCCCCATCGCCGCGACCGATCGCGGTTGCGATGCGCTCGACCTCGGCAGCCTCACCGGCGTGGTCTCGGCCGACGCCGAGGCCGGGCTCGTCACCGTGAGAGCGGGCACCACGCTGCGCGATCTCAACGCGGCACTCGACGTCCTCGGCCTCGCGCTGACCAACCTGGGCGACATCGACGCGCAGACGATCGCGGGTGCGATCTCCACGGGAACCCACGGGACCGGAGCCGCCTTCGGAGGACTCGCGACGCAGGTGGCAGCACTCGAACTGGTCACGGCTGACGGGTCCGTCGTCCGCTGTTCGCCGGACGAACACCCATCCCTTTTCGACGCCGCTCGCGTCGGGCTCGGAGCGCTCGGTGTCATCACCTCCGTGACGCTGCGCTGCGAGCCGAGCTTCGTGTTGGAGGCGCTGGAGGGGCCACAGCCCATCGACCGCGTGCTTGCCGACTTCCACGAACTCGCCGACACCGAGGACCACTTCGAGTTCTACTGGTTCCCCTACGGCCGCAACGCGCTGGTCAAGCGCAACACGCGACGGCCGACCGGTACGCGGGCTCGCCCGCTGTCGGCGGCGCGGCAGTTCCTCGACTACACCGTCATGGAGAACGCGGCGTTCGGTGGTCTCTGCCGCCTCGGCAGGGCCGTGCCGCGGCTCGTCCCCTCGCTCGGAGCGCTCGCCTCCTCTGTGCTGTCCACCCGCCACTACAGCGACACGTCCCACCGGGTGTTCGCCACCAACCGGGCGGTGCGGTTCGTGGAGTCGGAGTACGCCGTGCCCCGCGAGTCGGCACTCGACGTGCTCGATGAACTACGGGCACTGGTCACCCGGCTGCGGCATCCCGTGGCCTTCCCCGTGGAGGTCAGGGTCGCGGCCGCCGACGATGTCTGGCTGTCCACCGCATACGGAAGGGACTCGGCGTACATCGCCGTCCACCAGTACGTCGGCATGCCGTACGAGGAGTACTTCGCCGGATTCGCCGAGATCGCCGACGCCGTGGGCGGACGGCCGCACTGGGGAAAGATGCACGCCCTCGACGCCGAAAGGCTGCGTGACCTCTACCCGAGATTCGACGACTTCCGGCGGGTGAGGGCCGGACTCGATCCGCACGGCGTTTTCGCCAACGCCTACCTCGACCGCGTTCTCGGCCCCGTGGGCTGAGCGCTCAGAGCCGTTCCAGCGCCTCGGCCACGGGCGTGTTGCCGGACGTCAGCTCCAGCGTGCGGCCGTAGGTGGTGGTGTCGGCGACCAGAAGGCGCACGACCTCGGCGACGTCGTCCCTCGGAACGTCCGACCTCGGCACCGAGTTCGCGAGGTGCACAAGGCCGGTGCCGGGCTCGTCGGTGAGACGACCTGGGCGCAGGATGGTCCAGTCGAGGTCGCGGTCTCGAAGGTCCCGCTCAGCGGCGCCCTTGGCCCGCAGGTAGGCCGCGAACACCTCACCGAGTCGGGCCTCGGCTTCGGCGTCGATCTCGTCGCCCGCACCCATCGAGCTGATCTGCACGAACCGGCGAACCCCCGCGCGTTCGGCGGCCTCCGCGAACAGCACCGCCGCCGCCTTGTCCACCGTCTCCTTGCGCGTCACACCGCTACCCGGTCCCGCGCCCGCGGCGAAGACGGCCGCGTCGGCACCGGCGAGCACCTCCGCGACCTCATCGACGGTCGCGCTCTCCAGATCGAGGGCCACCGGCTCAGCACTGCGCTCCCGTAGATCACCGGCCTGCCCCGGATCGCGGATGATGCCGACGGCCGCGTCGCCGTTCGCGGCGAGCAGGTGCTCGAGACGCAACGCGATCTTGCCGTGTCCTCCGGCGATGACGACTCGCATGGCACCGAGGCTAGCCCTTGCGCGGAACCCGTCGCAGCGGGAGCGGGTTCAGGCGATCGAACCCGCGGCCTCGCAGGCGAGCAGCCGCTCGTAGGCGACCTCGTGAACCCAGCGCCACACCTCGTCGTCGCCGAGTTCGAGACGCTCGTCGGCACAGTTGAGGTCGAGGTCCACCTTCGCGTTCTCGTCCGCCGCCACGATGCCGAGGCCGTACATCCTGGCCCTCGGCAGGCAGTTGTCCACGTAGTCATGGCTCACGGTGGCCGAGGTGGGCAGCACCATCGCGGCCTCGCCGTAGCGCGCGAACGGCACCGTGGCCGCCATGCCGGTCCGCCAGTGTCGTGCCACGGCGAGCACACCGGCGATGTGAACGGCAGGCATGGGCGCGACTTTGGAGAACTCGGGCCAGGTCCAGGTGGCCACGGTGGCCCTGTCGGTGACGGGACGGAGGCCCGTCGCGATGCGCTCGGCGTGCACTTCCGGCCGCAGCCTCGCCACCACGAAGACACGCCGTCCGAACAGCGTCGTCTGCGGGAGCACGGTCCCCTGCCAGCCGAGCAGCGGAGCGGACCGCTTCGCCAGGTCGGCGGGGTCGGCGGGTAGTTCGAGAGTGGGGCCGACACGACCGGAGATCGACCGAACGCCGTTCGATCCACTCGTTGTCGCGGTCTGCCCGGGTGGTACCGCCACGAAGTCCGCCTCCCTGATGTCCGCCTGTGTGTGACGCGGTGCCGTGTCGAAAACGGCACGTGACTTGAGTACCAGCGCAAACGGGCCGCGTCTGCGCTCACAGCCCACACCTGCGATCGGCGGCGCCCAACGGTCGGTGATCGGTCGGTGGGCGGTTCGGCGACTTCGGTCGAGCGGTGCGGCCGTATGGGTGATGTGCGGCCGAGCGGTCGGATGCCGGGTTCGGCGGTGCGGTGAACCGCCGCAGGCCGGTCAGCCCCGGCCGCAGGCCTGCGGTCGCGTCGTAGGGTTAACGGGGAGCGGCGAGGCCGCCCCTTCAGCCCCACCCGGCACGAGGAGGACCACGTGAGGCCGCGCCGTTCCGTTCTCTACATTCCCGGTGCGAACGAACGGGCTATGGAGAAGGCGGCGACACTCGCCGCCGACGCGCTGGTGCTCGACCTGGAGGACGCCGTGGCCCCCGAGGTGAAGGAGCGGGCACGGCAGAGGGCGTGTGACGCGGTGGCCGCCGCCGCGTACACCGGGCGCGAGGTCGCGGTGAGGGTCAACGGCATCGGCACCGAGTGGCACGACGCCGACCTGCGGGCCGTGTCCGCCGTCGGCCCTGACGCGGTCGTGGTGCCGAAGGTGGATTCGGCCGACGACGTCCGCGCCGTCGAGACCGCCCTCGCCGAGGTCGGCGCGCCAGCCAACACGGCGATCTGGGCGATGATCGAGACGCCTGCCGCTGTGCTGAGGGCCGAGGAGATCGCGGGCGCCTCCGACGCGCTGACCGTCCTCGTCATGGGCACCAACGATCTCGCCAAGGAACTTCGCGCCGAGCCGGGGCCCGGCAGGGCGCCGCTGCTGACGAGCCTCTCCCTGTGCCTGCTCGCGGCCCGCGCGACTGGAAAGTCCATTCTGGACGGTGTGTTCAACGACGTGCGCGACACCGAGGGCTTCGAGGCGGAGTGCGTGCAGGCAAGGCAGTTCGGCTTCGACGGAAAGACTCTGATCCACCCCAACCAGCTCGAAGCGTGCAACCGGGTGTTCACGCCGTCCGAGGCGGAGGTGGACCACGCGCGGCGCGTCGTCGCCGCGTTCGAGAAGGCCGCGGCCGACGGGCTCGGTGTTGTCACCGTGGACGGCCGCATGGTGGAGAACCTGCATGTCGAGCAGGCTCGGCGGGTACTCGCGGTGGCCGAGACAGTGCGGACGCGTCGGGAAGGCTGAACTCCCGCGCCGGAACACGGGCAGCTCTCGCGCGTTGAACCTGTCGTGGAACGACGAACGTGGCCGGTGCCGCTGTCCGTGCTCGACAGGTCGAGCGTCCGTCGGGGTGAGGACCCGGCGAGCGCCGTACGCCACACCGTCGAGTTCGCCAGGCGTGCCGAGGCGCTCGGCTACCGCCGGTTCTGGGTGTCCGAACACCACAGCGTTCCCGGCGTCGCGGGGTCGGCGCCCACCGTGCTCGCCGCAGCGGTCGCATCCGCGACCTCTCGTATCCGCGTCGGTACCGGCGGCGTCATGCTCCCCAACCACCGTCCGCTCGTGGTGGCCGAGCAGTTCGGGACGCTGGAGGCACTTCACCCTGGACGCATCGACATGGGGCTCGGCCGTTCGGTCGGCTTCACCGGACGCGAGCGAGCCGCGCTCGGTGCGGGCAAGGAGCAGGCCGAGCAGTTCCCCGAGCGGCTGCGTGAACTGCTGGGCTACTTCGCGGGCGCATCAACGGTGCATCGCGGGGTGCATGCCTTTCCTGCCGAGGGTCTGCGCATCCCCGCTTTCGTGCTGGCCACCGGAGCAGGAGCCGCGTTCGCGGCCGAGGCCGGTCTCGCGCTGGTGATCGCCCAGGTGTCCGGTGTGGACACGTTGGTGCGGCACATCGACCGTTACCGCACCGAGTTCCGGCCATCCACCCTGTGGGAACGGCCCTACGTCATGGTGTCGGCTGCCGTGGCCGTCGCGGAAACCGCAGAGAAGGCGAGAGAGCTGCTACTGCCCGAGGCGTGGTCGCTCGTGCGTTCCCGGACGCGCGGGGTGTTCCCGCCTCTGCTGCCACCTGCGGATCTGCCCGAACCGACCCAACGGGAGTCGGCGATGCTCGCCGACGTGCTGCGACGGCAGATCCACGGAACCCCCGCCACCGTGCGCGACGACCTCGCGGCACTCGTGGAACGCACCGGAGCCGATGAGGTACTGATCACCCTGAGCACGCACGACCGCGAAGACCAGCTCGACTCCTACACACGTCTCGCGGAACTCGCGCGGTAGAGCAACCGCCGCACTCGTCAAGCCCTGACTCGCCCGAGCAACGACTCGCTTCGCGTCCAGAGCACCGAGCCGCCCTCACCCTTGAGCACGTGACGAACGGCGCCGGGAATGCGGGAGGCGAGCGTCACACCGTTGTCGGGCGAATGCGCCGCGTCCTCCTCGCCGTAGAAGACCTCCACCGGGCACGTGATGCGGGCGAGGTCGAGATCCCACGGCCGCATCGCCAGCACCGTGTCGGTGGCGTAACCATCCGGTCCCTGCGCGAATCCCTCGCTCAGCGCGTTCCGGTACGCGGCGTCGAAAACGGGATCGGTGTACACGGCCCTGTCCCGCTCACCGCTGTTGTCCACCACCATGCGCCGCAACGCCTCGGCGTCGAAAGAACGGAACAGCTCGTGGGCCGCCATCGGATCGCGACGGCACAGGTTCACCACCGTCGCGAGATGACCGTCGAGCGTGCCCGCGAAATGTGACGAGGCGACCTCGTCGGCGGCGGATACGAGATACAGGGAGGACGCCAGCCCCGCGATCGCACAGGCCAGTGCGAACGGCGCACCTTGCGAATTGCCGAGCACCGCCGGAGCACCCAATCCCCGCCCTTCGAGGAATTGTCCGGCATCGGCGGCGAAATCCGCGAGTGTGCGTTCCGGCGACGGCGTCGAAACCCCGAGCCCAGGCCGATCCAGGCTCACAAGTCGCACACCGAGCGGATGGACAAGGTCGGTGCCGAAACCCAGCCTCCTGCTCGTCGCGGCACCAGGACACAGCAGAATCGGCGTGCCGTCGATCGGCCCCCATTCACTCCACCCCAGCACTCGCCCATCGGAGAGCCGGAACTCCCCCAGCCTCTCCGGCGGCGCGACACCGTCCATGGCGATTCCTCGACTTCCCATGACTTCCCACGACACGACGAAGGCCACCTCTCTCGGCGTGAGGGAGGTGGCCTTCGATCGTGTCATCGCGTCGCGCTAGGCGTCACGCGTTTTTCTTGCGGCGCTGCAACAGGATGGCGCCGGTTCCCGCGCCGACGAGGCCGAGACCGATGAGCAGAGGCACCAGCGGGGAGGCGCCGGTGTCCGCGAGGTCATCGGTGTTCGCGCTCGGGGTCACCGCTGGCTGGCTCGGCTCGGTCGCCGGGGCAGAAGGCTGCGCGCTCGGCTGCTCCGACGGCGAAGGCACCTCGGTGGGCTCCTCGGGCTTCGGCTCCTCCTCCTCGGGAACGGCCGTCCACTCGACACTCGCCTTCGCCGAGAGGCTGGTGTCCTCGGAAGAAGCGACGATCAGCGACTGCGCGGGCTTGGCCTGGTAGTCCTCGCTAACGAAAAGCCGTCCCGTGGCGAGGTGCGCCGTGGCGTTGAGCGAGAACGAACCCGTGCCGTCCTCGGCATCGGCCGGAACATCGACGTAGATCTCCGTGCCGTCGGCGATGTCGCCCAGCTCGTTGCCTTCCGCGTCGGTGAGCGTCACACCCTCGGGCAGCTCGGCGGTGACTTCGGTGATCTCACCCGTGGTGGCCACGGTAAACGGGCCGAGCCGCTCACCGGCCTCACCAGCGGCGGTCTCCGGCGAGACCTCCAATGCGGGAGCGGGCTCCGCGATGCCCACATTGGACTCACCTGTGAGGTAGTCGTAGAGAGCGAGCACATCGGCGTCGGCGCCCTCGTCCTTCGACGAGGACGGGTCGTCGCGGTTGATGTCCTTGCCGTCGCTGAAGTGCCAGACCGCGGCCTGGGTACCCGCGATGGCCTCCTTGACGTCGAGTCCGTTGTGGACCTCGGCTCCCGCCTCCGCGAGCTTCTGTTCCAGCGACGCGAGGTCGTTGACCGGGTAACCGTGGTGAAGCACCCAGTTGATGTGGTCGCGGTTGGCGTGGAAGGGAGAGTCCGCGTTGGGGAATTCGTCCCACGGGCTTTCGAACAGCGAGCGGGACGGGTCCACGTTGACACTGATTTCGACGCAGTACGCGCGAAGGGTGTTGCCACCCTCGATGTTCAGCTTGAACAGCGTGGTCTGCTGGTTCTCAGAACCCTGGCCGAGGTTGACGTTGTACCCGTTCTCACCACCGCCGCGGACGATGTCCGCCTTCGTCCCGTCCGCCGAGGCGGGGACCGACCCGAGGGAAAGGGCGGCGGCCGTTCCGGCGACGAGCGCGCCGACCCTGGCCAACGTTCTTCTGCTGCTCATGAGTCTCCTAAGAAGACAGTGGTAGGGAAAACCCAGTCAGGTGAAGATCAGACACCAGTCGGTGCGGAGCATACACACACCGTCAATTCTTCGTGAGCCCACTGTGGGAAAGCACAAACAACGTTGCCCGTCAGTTCACTGAACACAACGCCCGGTTTAAATCGGCCCACAAATCATCAGGATCTTCCAAACCGATACTGAACCGGAGCAACCCTGAAGGCACATGTGCGTCGCCGGATCGCGCCGCACGCCGTTCGACCGTGCTTTCGACGCCGCCGAGGCTCGTCGCGTGCCGTACCAACCGCAGCGCCGCACACACGGCGTCGGCACACTCGGCATCGGCGACCTCGACGGCGAGCATCGCGCCCGAACCCGGATAGCGCACCCTGGTCACGGCAGGGTGCTCCGCCAGCCGCTCCGCCAGCAGCGCCGCGGTCCGTGACGCTTCCGCGAAGCGCACCGGCAGGGTGCGAAGGCCCCTCAGCGCGAGGAACGTCTCCAGCGCACCCGGTGTCGCGCCGATGCGGGTGCGCGCGTCCCGCAGGTCGGCGACGTGTGCGGGGTCGGCTGCCACCGCGACGCCGAGGAGAAGATCGCTGTGGCCCCCGATGAACTTGGTGGCGCTGTGCACCACGATGTCGGCCCCGAGTGAGAGAGGGCGTTGCCCGAGCGGCGTCGCGAACGTGTTGTCCACCACAATCGTCGGCCGGTGCTTCAACCTTCTGACCGCCGAGGCGATCTCGGCGATCTCGACCACGTGCAGACTCGGATTCGTCGGCGATTCCAACCACAGCAGACCGGCACCCTCCGCCGCCTCGATCCACGCAGCCGTGTCGGAGGGCGCCACGGAGACGACCCTCACCCTGCCTTTGGCGTGCTCATGGGCGAAGTGGCCGCGGGTTCCCGCGTAGCTGTCCGACGGCACGACGACAACGGCTTGTGACGGACGGGCGTCCAGCACCGCGGACACCGTCGCGATACCCGAAGCGAAGGCGACGGCCGTGCCGCCCTCCAGTTCGCCGACGGCCTCCTCGAACGCCACCCACGTGGGCGTGCCGTCCTCACGTGCGTACGAGAGCCCCAGCATGCTGGCCGGAGTGATGGGAACGTTCATGGGCTCGCCCTCACCCACCGGGCGTCCCGCGACGACGGCTTTCGTTCTGGCCGACCACTCTTCGCTCACGCAGGCCACGGTAACGAGCCCTCAAAAAACGAGCGCCGCCGGGGAAACATCCCGGCGGCGCTCGTGCGTTTCGACTGTGGGCGAGGAGGGAGTTGAACCCTCACGTCCTTCCGGACACACGGACCTGAACCGTGCGCGTCTGCCATTCCGCCACTCGCCCGAGCAACTTCGACAGTGAGCACAGACTAGCAAGGCGAATCGGACGCCTTCCACGGGGGCCCGTGTTGCACGGGCAAAACCCGATACGATCGGCCTTGAAGGTACACGTGGAGGGAGGTGTTTGCCGGTGGGACGCGTCCAGCGCTTCGATCGGCGCCTCGAGAACCTCGTGGGAGATGCCTTCGCGCGGATATTCGGTGGCAACGTGGTCACCCAAGAAGTGGCGTTGGAACTGGAGCGGGAGTGTGACGACAACGTCCGGGACCTCGCGGGCGGGCGCAAGCTCGCGCCCAACCACTATGTCGTGTCGTTGGGTGCCGAGGACTACGACCGGATGGCCGCGGAGGGGCAGCGGGTCACCCGCATGCTCGCGGAAGCGGTGTCCGGGCATCTCGCTGAGCACGGCTGGGACACCTATGGTGACGTCGTAGTTTCGCTAGAGCGCAACGAAGCGCTGCATACTGGAAAGTTCAGAACCCGCTCGACCGTCGATCCGGACGTCAAGGCAAGCGACGCCGGGACTTTCGCGCGGTCGGCACGAATGAGCGACGCAGGAGACCGACCAATGAGCCAGCCCGGCGGCTACGGCCAATACGACCAGGGTGACCCGTACGGCCAGCAGGGCCAGTACGGCTACGGACAGGGACAACCCGGTTACGACCAGGGCTACGGTCAAGCTGGTCAAGCTGGTCAAGCAGGCCAGCCAGGCCAACCGGGCTACGACCAGGGCTACGGCCAGCAGGGTTACGACCAGGGTTACGGCCAGCCCGGCTACGACCAGGGCTACGGCCAGACGGGCGGGTACGACCAGGGTTACGGCCAGCCTGGCCAGCCCGGCTACGACCAGGGCTACGGCCAGCCTGGCCAGCCCGGCTACGACCAGGGCTACGGCCAGCCCGCTCAGCCCGGCTACGACCAGGGTTATGGTCAGCCCGGCCAGCCCGGCTACGACCAGGGTTATGGTCAGCCCGGCCAGCCCGCGGGGCAGCCCGGCTACGACCAGGGCTACGCCGCTCCGCCGAGCCCGCCTGCCGGCTACCCCGCGCAGCCTCCCGCACCCGGTGCGGACCCTTACGCGCAGCAGGGTGGCTACCCCGGCGGCATGCCCCCTGCGGGTAACCGTCAGCTCAGCGCCATCCTCCAGCTCGACGACGGTTCCAACCGCACCTACTCGCTGAAGCAGGGCGGCAACGTGATCGGCAGGGGCCAGGACGCCGACTTCCGGCTGCCGGACACCGGTGTGTCCCGTCGCCACCTCGAGATCACGTGGGACGGGCAGAGCGCCACCCTGGCGGACATCGGCTCCACCAACGGCACCACCGTCAACGGAACCCCGGTGCAGACCTGGCAGCTCGCCGACGGCGACGTGATCAGGGTTGGGCATTCCTCTCTGGTGTTCCGCACGCAGGGCTGAGTCCGGCCGATCGACTCCGAACTTCGGCGTCCCGCACTGTGGTCACACGCTGTCCCGCATAATGGCGGCGATGCGGGGGACCTGTGGAGCCGACGATCGAACGACTGACGGTCGAACGACGACTGCCCTCACAGGTTGGGCGCGAGAAGGCGGGAGCTGACACAACAGGTGCCGGAGCTGGTCGTACAACTCACCAGGGTGGGATTCCTCGTCCTGCTCTGGATGTTCGTGTTCGCCGCGCTGCGCGTGGTTCGCTCGGACCTCTACGCGGCGTCGGGGCTACGGGTCAACCTGCCGAGCCTCCGCCGCGGAAAGAAGGAGAAGAAGCCACTGCGGGGCAGGAACAAACTGCCCCGGCAACTGGTGGTCACCCACGGGGCGCTGGCCGGTACGCGCATCGCCCTCGACGGAAGGCCGATCCTGATCGGGCGGGCCGACGACTCGACCCTTGTACTCGACGACGACTACGCCTCGACCAGGCACGCACGCCTCTCCCTGCGAGGCGACGAGTGGTACGTCGAAGATCTGGGCTCGACCAACGGCACCTTCCTCGACCGGGCTAAGGTCACTGCACCCCTGAAAGTTCCTCTCGGCGTCCCCATCCGGATAGGCAAGACGGTGATCGAGCTTCGCCCATGACTCTCGTCCTACGCTACGCGGCCCGCAGCGACCGGGGCCTGGTTCGCTCCAACAACCAGGACTCCGTGTATGCCGGCCCTCGTCTGCTAGCCCTTGCCGACGGCATGGGCGGCCACGCCGCCGGTGAGGTGGCCAGCAAAGTCGTCATCGCCTCGTTGGCACACCTCGACGACGACGAACCCGGTGACGACCTGGTGACCCAGCTGCGCGATGCCGTCAACCAGGGAAACCAGGCGATCTCCGAACTGGTGGCCAACGACCCCGACCTCGACGGCATGGGCACCACCCTGACCGCGGTGTTGTTCTCCGGTTCCCGCCTCGGACTCGTCCACGTGGGCGACTCGCGGGCCTACCTGCTCCGCAACGGGCAGTTCTCGCAGATCACCCGTGACGACAGCTTCGTCAACGAGCTGCTGGAACAGGGGCGGATCACCGAGGAGGAGGCCGCGACTCACCCGCAGCGTTCGCTGCTGTTGAAGGCTCTCACCGGCCACGAGGTCGAGCCGAGCGTCACCGTGCGGGAAGCCCGCGCCGGCGACCGTTACCTGCTCTGCTCCGACGGTCTTTCGGGCATGGTGAGCAACGAGACACTGGCCGAGGCGCTCCGCATCCCGGATCCGCAGGACTGCGCCGACCGGATGATCGAGCTGGCGCTCAAGGGCGGCGGTACGGACAACGTCACTGTGATCGTCGCCGACGTCGTGGACGTTGACTTCGGCGAGGACGCCCCCATCGTGGGCGGCGCGGCAGGCGACGGTTCCGACGAGGGGCCGCAGGGTGACTCCCCCGCGGCGAGGGCACGCGCGCTCACGGCGCCGCCACCACCTCCCAAGCCTCAGCGCACCGAGCAACTGGAGACACCGCCCGACCCAAAAGCCAAACGGCGTAAGCGGGTCCGCCTGCTCCTGGCGTTCGGACTCGCTCTCGTGCTGCTGGCCGCGGCAGCGTTCGCCACGCGGTATTTCGTTCTGCGGCAGTACTACGTCGGTGCCGACGAGAACGGCGAGGTCGTGATCTTCCAGGGTGTTCCGGGCAGCATCCTCGGCTTCGACCTGCAGAAGAAGGCCGAGGGCTCGTGCCCTCCCGACTCGTCGCTGTGTGAGCCCCTGCGGTTGCAGGACCTCCAGCAGGAAGCGCGTGCCGCTGTGGACAACGGCGTCAAGCGTGACGGCCTCGACGAGTCGCGCCAATACATCAACACGCTGCGCCGCAACAACCTGCTCGACATCTGCGACGACACGGCCGACCAGTCACAGGGTGGCGGACTCGGCGGTTTCGAGCAGGGCGGCACGTCGAATTCGAAGGAGTCCTCCGCCAAGGCGAGCCCGACTTCGGAGGCGGCGAACCCGACCGACACAACCGCGGGACGGAACGAGGGCGGGCAGCGTCCGGGCGTGGACTGCCGCCCGGCGCCAGGCTCGGGCGGTAACTGATGGCGCAGCCCGCAGGTTCCCCCAGCGCGGCAGCTCAGTACACCACCAACCCGCCACGTGAGCTGCCGACGAGGCGTGGCACCGAACTCGTGCTGCTCGCGTTCTCGGCGTTCATCGTGACGTTCGCGCTCATCCTGGTTCAGGCGAACCAGGAGCAGGAACTGTCGTGGTCGGTGGTGTGGTACGGGCTCGCCTACCTCGCCATCTTCAGCGTCGCCCACCTCGCCGTGCGGCGGTGGGCTCCTTACGCGGACCCGCTGATCCTGCCGTGCGTCGCCCTGCTCAACGGGCTCGGTCTGGTGATGATCCATCGCATCGACCTCGCCGAGGCCCGTGCTGCCCTCGCCAAGGGCGAGGAGGCCGCGAGCTACGCGCCACGCCAGGTGCTCTTCACGGTGATCGCGCTGGCGTTGTTCCTCGGCATCCTGATCGCCGTCTCCGACCATCGGAAGCTCACCCGCTACGCCTACACGTGCGGGCTCGTCGGCATCGTGGCCCTCGCGCTGCCTGCCGTGCTGCCGAGTTCGCTTTCCGAGGTCAACGGCGCCAAGGTGTGGCTGAAGCTGCCCGGGTTCTCCATCCAGCCCGGTGAGTTCGCCAAGATCCTGCTGATGATCTTCTTCGCTTCGTTCCTCGTGTCGAAGCGGGAGCTGTTCATGACCGCGGGCAAGCGGGTGCTCGGCGTGGAACTGCCGAGGGCCCGCGACCTCGGGCCGATCATCATCTCGGCCGTCGTCTGCCTCGGCATCCTGGTCTTCGAGAAGGACCTCGGCACGGCGCTGCTGTTCTTCGGCATCGTGCTCGTGATGCTGTACGTCGCCACCGAACGCATCATCTGGGTCGTGCTCGGCCTGAGCATGTTCTCCCTCGGCGGCATCATCGCGTTCTCGCTGTTCACCCACGTGCAGCAGCGGGTGGCGAACTGGATCGACCCGCTGGAGACCTACAACGATCCCGGCGGCGGCTACCAGATCGCGCAGGGCCTCTTCGGTCTCGGCACCGGTGGGATGTTCGGCACCGGCCTCGGGCTCGGCAGGCCCGACACGGTTCCCGAGTCGCACACCGACTTCATCAGCGCCGCACTCGGCGAGGAGCTCGGCTTCGTCGGTCTTTCCGCGATCATCCTGGTCTACCTGCTGCTTGCGATGCGCGGCATGCGCAGCGCACTGGCCGTGAGGGACACCTTCGGCAAGCTTCTCGGCGGCGGGCTCTCCTTCGCGATCATCATGCAGCTGTTCGTGATCGTCGGTGGTGTGACGAAGCTGATCCCGATGACGGGTGTCACGACGCCGTTCCTCTCGGCAGGTGGATCGTCGCTGCTGGCGAACTACATCCTGGTGGCGCTCCTGCTGCGCATCTCCGACGCCGCGCGGAGGCCGCAGCAACCTGCCAAGCCGAAGCCCATGCCGCAGGCACCTCTCGCCGAGGCGCACACGGTGATGGTGCAGCGGCCGCAGCCCGGCCAGGGCATGGCAGGGGCGGTCAACCCGCCCGAAGGGGGGAGGCTCCCGTGAACACACCGCTGCGCAAGGTCGGCATCGCCATGATCACGATGGTGGCGTTGCTGCTCGCGAACTCCACGTACGTCCAGGTCGTGAAGGGCGAGGAGTACCGAACGGACGGCCGTAACACGCGCGTGCTGTACGACGAGTACTCCCGCGAGCGCGGCAAGATCACGTCGGACGACGCCGGTCAGGTACTCGCCGGGGTCAAGCCGACCGACAGCGCGTTCAACTACCGCCGCACCTACCTCAACGGGCCGATGTACGCGCCGGTCACCGGCTACTACTCGGTGATCTACGGCGCGGGCGGCCTCGAAGGCGCCTACGACGAGTTCCTCAACGGCTCCGACTCCAGGCTGCTCGTACGCAGGCTCAGCGACATGATCACCGGCAGGGACCCGCGCGGTGGCAACGTCCGGCTCACCGTGAAGCCATCCGTGCAGGAAACCGCGTACAAGATGATGATCGATCGCGGATACAAGGGCGCGGTCGTGGCGCTGGACCCCAAGACCGGCGACATCCTGGCCATGGTCTCGACCCCGTCGTACGACCCGAGCGACCTCGCTTCCCACGACACGCCGGAGCAGCAGGCGGCGTGGAAGAAGTACAACGACGACCCCGACAACCCGATGTTGAACAGGGCCATCAGGGAGACCTACCCTCCCGGCTCCACGTTCAAGATCGTGACCACGGCCGCCGCGCTGGAGAACGGCGCCACAGCGGACACCCAGATCATCAGGGACGCCGAGGTCACCCTGCCCGGTACATCCACGACGCTGGAGAACTTCAACCACACCACCTGCCAGGGTGGCACGCTGAAGGACGCGCTGGCGTACTCGTGCAACACCGCGTTCTCCAAGATCGCAGCCGAGCTGGGAGCCGAGAAACTGCGGGAAACCGCGGTCAACTTCGGTATCGGGACCTCCGATCTCACCGTGCCGATGAGTGTCGTCGCGTCCGACCTCGGTCCGTTGGAGAGCGATGCCGCGCTTTACCAGAGCGGTATCGGTCAGCGCGATGTCCGGCTGACCCCGCTCCAGGACGCGCTGCTCGCCGCCACTGTCGCCAACGACGGCGTCGCCATGAAGCCCCGACTGGTCAAGCAGTTGCTCGCACCGGACCTCTCCGAGATCGACGAGTTCGAGCCCGAGGAGCTCACCGGCGACGCCGCGATGTCCGCGGCCAACGCCGAGGTGCTCACCGACATGATGGTGGCCTCGGAGGCGAACACCCAGGGTGCGGGCCAGGACCCCGCGTTGAAGATCGCCTCGAAGACCGGTACCGCCGAGCACGGTGCCGACCCGAAGGCCACTCCGCCGCACGCCTGGTACACCGCGTTCGCGCCGTACGACGACCCGAAGGTCGCCGTCGCCGTCATCGTCGAGTCCGGCGGCGACCGGGGTCTCGCCGCCACAGGCGGCAAGGTGGCCGCCGAAATCGGACGCGCGACCATCTCCGCCGCGCTCGGAGAGGGCTGAGTCATGCTGTCGTCCGGGCAACTGCTCGCACAGCGCTACCGGCTCGAAGGCCGCATCGCGGTCGGCGGGATGGGCGAGGTGTGGCAGGCCAGTGACACCCGGCTCGACCGAACCGTGGCTGTGAAGATCCTCAAAGCGGAGCTGTCCGGCGACGCCGAGTTCCTGCACAGGTTCAGGACGGAGGCACGCACGACAGCCTCCCTGAACCACCACGGGATCGCGGCCGTCCACGACTACGGCGAGACCGAGGCTGGCGAGGCTTCGATCGCATACCTCGTCATGGAACTCGTGCAGGGCGAGCCGCTGGCCGCGATCCTCGCCAGGGAGGGCAGGCTCTCCCCGGAGCGGACGCTCGACATCCTCGAACAGGCGGCCCGCGCGCTCCAGGCCGCACACGAACGTGGCCTCGTCCATCGCGACGTGAAACCGGGCAACATCCTCGTGACGCCGACCGGCATGGTGAAACTCACGGACTTCGGCATAGCGAAAGCCGCGGACGCGGCACCCGTGACCCGCTCAGGCATGGTGATGGGCACCGCCCATTACATCGCGCCCGAGCAGGCGCTCGGGCACGACGCCGAACCCGCCAGTGACGTGTACTCGCTCGCGGTTTGCGGCTACGAATGTCTCGCGGGGCACCGGCCGTTTCTCTCGGAACACGCCGTCAGCGTGGCGATGATGCACATCAGGGATCTGGCACCGCCGTTGCCTGTTGACGTACCCCCGGGCGTTCGCGCCGTCATCGAGGCTACGCTCGTGAAGGATCCGCGACAGCGTTACGCCAACGGTGGCGAGTTCGCAGGTGCCGTCGCGGCCATTCGCGCAGGCCGTCCGCTTCCGCCTCCTTCCGGGCTGGCCGCTGCGGGCTATCTGACGCATCCGGTGCACCCGAGTGCTCATCCAGCGCCGGTAGGCCCGCTGGCGATGGCTCCGCAGGCACCGGGTTCCGGCCCGGTCGGGCCGGGATCGCACCCGTCGATGTCACCCGTCGCACCACCGATGGGGATGGAGGCGGGCCGCGTTCGACGGCGAACACCCGCGTGGACGTTGCTGGCTGTGGCGTCGGCGCTCCTGCTGATCGTCGCCGTGGTCGTTCTCGCTCTCACGGTGTGGAGCGACGAAGGATCGGACGGCGACAGCGGCCGGGCTCCGCTGGGCCCCGGCTGGCCGCAGTCGGGTGCGGGGCTCACCCGATGACACGGCGGGAAGGCATGATGGGCACACTCCTCATGGAGAACCGCAGGTGAATGTCGTTGGCCACAGGGCACTGGCGACACGCACCGGCCACGTGCCGGGCGCGAGTAGAAGACCGAGTGAATGGGACGGCACCGAGCAATGAGCGCACCCCGACTGCTCTCAAACCGGTACGAGCTGGGTGACACACTCGGCTACGGCGGTATGTCCGAGGTCCACCACGGTCACGACATCCGGCTCGGCCGCGAGGTGGCCGTGAAGATCCTGCGCGCCGACCTCGCGCGTGACCCCATGTTCCAGGAGCGGTTCCGCAGGGAGGCGCAGAACGCCGCCGCGCTGAACCATCCCGCGATCGTCGCCGTCTACGACACCGGTGAGGCCGAGACCGAGTACGGTCCACTGCCCTACATCGTGATGGAGTACGTCGAGGGCAGGACGCTTCGCGACATCGTGAAGACCGAGGGGCCGATGCCGCAGAAGCGGGCCATGGAGGTGATGGCCGACGTCTGCGCCGCACTGGACTTCTCCCACCGGCACGGGATCATCCACAGGGACGTCAAACCAGCCAACGTAATGATCACCCGCAACGGCGCGGTGAAGGTCATGGACTTCGGCATCGCCCGTGCCGTGCACGACGGACAGGCCGCGATGACGCAGACCGCCGCCGTGATCGGCACAGCGCAGTACCTCTCACCGGAGCAGGCGCGGGGCGAGACGGTGGACGCCCGGTCGGACGTCTACTCCTCGGGGTGCGTGCTGTACGAGCTGGTCACGGGCGACCCGCCGTTCACGGGTGACTCGCCGGTCGCGGTGGCCTACCAGCACGTCAGGGAAGCGCCAAGGGCGCCGTCGGAATCGAATCCCGCGGTGAGCCCCGAGCTGGACGCCGTGGTGTTGAAGGCGCTGGCGAAGAGCACGAGCGAGCGGTACCAGTCCGCTGCGGAAATGCGGTCGGATCTGGTGCGCACCCTGTCGGGACAGCGGCCGATGGCCCCGATGGTCGGCGCCGCGCCGATCGAGGAAGAGCGCACTCAGGTGCTGAACGCACCGCAGGATCCCGACCCGGTCGATGATTACCGACCGCCTTTCGACGACGCCGACGACGCGCGGAAGCGGCGCAGGCGGCGGGCACTCGTCGCGGCGGCCGTCACCGTTCTGGCGCTCGGGGCCGTTGCCTTCATCACATGGATCAACGGCGGGTTCAAGAGCGCGCCGGAGCAGAAGGCTATTCCCGACGTCACGGACGTCCGGGTGGAGGAAGCGAAGCAGCAACTGCGCTCGGCAGGCTTCCAGAACGTCAGGGTGCAGCCGGTCGTCTGTCTCGACAATCCGCCGTCGGGAGAGCCGCAGTGCACCGAGGACAAGATCGGCAACGTCATCGGCACCGATCCTCCGCCAGGCAGGATGGTGACGCTGGACACCGAGATCCTGCTTCGGGTGGGCACCGCCCCTGACAAGGTGGAGGTGCCGGACCTGAGCGGCCTCTCGCAGGCTGCGGCCGAGGCCGAACTCCAGGGTGTGAACCTCACGCTCGATCCGAAGGTGACCGAGGTCGAGGTCGAGGACGAGTCCCTCTACGGCAAGGTCGTTGACCAGAATCCCCCTGCGGGCAAGGAGGTGGAGCAGGGCCACTCGGTGTCGATCAAGGTCGGCAAGGAGCCGAAGATGGTCGAGGTGCCCAACATGACGGGCAAGTCTTACGAGGAGGCCAAGGCCACTCTCGAAGGACTGGGCTTCGTCGTGTTGCGCAACGACGTCGATAACGAGGCCGCCGCAGGCACCGTGATCGCGCAGGAGCCCAACGGCGGCAGCGTCGAGGCTGGGTCGCAGGTCACGCTCGATGTGTCCAACGGCTCGCAGGAGAAGATCCAGATTCCCGATCTCAAGGGCATGACCCAGCAGGAAGCGGTCAGCGCACTGCACGAAGCGGGCTGGGAAGGCACCATCTCCGAGCAGACACAGACGACGTCCGACAAGGACATGGTGGGCAAGGTGATCAGCACCAACCCCGGCGCGGGTAGCTCGATCACGAAGGATCGGGAGATCACGCTCGTCATCGGCGCCGATGAGCAAGGTTCGACGGAACCTTCGGACGACGATGACGACGACATCGGCATTCCGGGATTCCGCTGACCGGGTCTTGGAGAAGGCCACCTGCCGCGACGACGCCGGTGGGTGGCCTTTTCCATTCCCGCCTGCGTCAGCTCCGGTGAACGGCGGCTGTGAAGCCTGCGCTCAGCACCAACAGCGCAGCGGATGTGACAGCCGCGACGAGCACCGCACCGCCTGCCTCACTCCCGGAGCCCAGTGCGCGAAGCATGGGATTCACCAGCGGAATCCACCGGACGAAGAGCACGATGCCCAACGTCGCCAGTGCGGCGACGACCGTGAAGCCGATCTTCGGCACGACGAACCGCGAGCAGGGCAGCCCGATAGCGATACCCGTGCACGTGGCCGCCACATGTGCCCCGACGCCGAGCAGCCACTCGTCAGCCGCGAATCCGCCGTGCAGCAGCCATGCCCACCCCAGTGAGATCGCGGCGGATCCGGACGAGACGACGAGTACAGCGGCCACCACACCGGCGACAACGGTCGCCGGACCGCGCGCGTGGACGATCGTGACCAGCCGGTGCACCGGGTCTTCGAGATCGACGACGGCCACGGTCAGCCAGCACGACACGACGACGAGCCCTCCCGCGCTTACGGCGAACTCCGGCGCGACGGGCGCGTCGGCGCTGGTGTAGAGCACAGCGAGCAGGACGAGGAAGGCGAACGTGGGCGGGAGATAGCGCTGTGAGGTCAACAGCAGGGCAAGGTGGTAGCGCGTGACCGCGATCATACGGTGATCGCCCGCTCGACCCGCCGCACGGAAGCACCACCACGCAACGCCCGCATGAGCACGGCGTCGCAGTGGGCTTCGGAGACCGTCAAGATCAGCGGGCTCCCCTGCTCCGAACCCTCCGCCGCGACCGACAGCACGAGATCGGCGTCCCTCCACTCGTCGAGCGAACTCCCGGTCAGCACGATGCGCGCGTGCCCGATGTCACCGCGCTCCCCCACCGCCTCCTCCGGGTTCAGGCGTGCTTCGGCGAGCCGGAACACCCGCGTCGCGAGGCCGGTGAGCCGGTCGCGGCGATGCTCGGTGATCAGGACGGCGGCGCCGCGCAGGCGAGTCTCCGTGACGACCTCGGTCACGAGCCGGTGCGCGGAGGGGTCGAGGCCGGAGAAGGGTTCGTCGAGCACAAGCAGGTCCGGGTCGGCGAGAAGCGCCTGGGCGAATCCGACTTTCTGGGCATTGCCCTTCGACAGCTCGCGGAGCGGGGTCGTGCGCCCGCCCACCAGTTCCAGTCGGTCCAGCAGTTCACCGGCACGCCGGGTGGCGACGCGAGTGCTCAGCCCACCGATGCGGCCCATGTGCTCCAGATAACCGAGCGCGGAAAGCCGGAACGAGGCGGGAAACCGATCCGGCAGGTAACCGACCACGACCCCGCGACCCGGCCCGACGAAGGGCGAACCACTCCGGCGGCAAGGCGAAGCAGGGTGGATTTGCCGCTGCCGTTCGTTCCCAGGATTCCGATGACCTCACCGCGCGGGAGGTCGAGGTTCACGTCGTCGAGCACGATCTTGCCGCGCGAGTACTGCTTCGACACGGCGACGAGTCTGCGCATGCCACCGATGTTACGGCGCCGCGCCACGCGGCGTGGTCTACGCCATAGCCGCCCGTTGAACCGCCCTCGTGGCCTGCTCCAGCTCCTCGACGAGCCGTTCCTCGACCGGGTATCCGGCCGAGGCCATCCAGTTGGCGAGCATCCGGTGCCCACCTTCGGTGAGCACCGACTCGGGATGGAACTGCACGCCCTCAATGGGCAGCTCTCGATGCCGCATCCCCATCACGATGCCCGACGCGGTCCGCCCGGTGATCTCGAACGAGTCCGGGACGGTCTCCGGCAGCACGGTCAGCGAGTGGTACCTGGTGGCGGTGAACGGGTTCGGCAGTCCCGCGAGCACGCCCGCACCGTTGTGCTCCACCAGGCTGGTCTTGCCGTGCAGCAGCTCGGGTGCGCGATCGACGGTGGCACCCCACGCGACGCCGATGGCCTGATGCCCGAGGCAGACCCCGAGCATCGGCACCGACCCGTCCGCGCAGCGCCGCACCACATCGACGCTGCGCCCTGCCTTCTCCGGCGTGCCGGGTCCGGGAGACACGAGCACGCCGTCGAACTTCGCCACGTCCTCGACAGCAACGACGTCGTTGCGCCACACGGTGCATTCCGCGCCGAGCTGAGCGAGGTACTGCACCAGGTTGTAGACGAAGCTGTCGTAGTTATCGACGACGAGTACGCGCATGGGACGAGCCATGCGACAAGCCTACGTCGGCTGGGCCCTACTCCTGACCTCGGCGGCGGAACATCACGGCGGCCAGCGGCACCGCAACCACAGACCCGCCGACGAGCCACGCCACCACGGTCCACGCCGTGCCGTCGGCCACCGGCAGTCCCAGCAGCAGGCCGCGCAGCAGCTCGACCAACGGCGTCGTCGGCTGATGTTCGGCGAAGCCTTGCAGGAAGCCGGGCAGCGACTCCACGGGCACGAACGCGCTCGACACGTACGGAAGGAACAGCACGACGAAGGAGAACGCCCCCGCGGCCTGCACGCTCTTGACCAGCAGGCCCCACACCACCGACCACCACGCGATGGTGACGACGAATCCCACGACGACGGCGAGGACCAGCAGCCAGTCCACGACGTCCGCGTCGGGCGAGAAACCCAGGATCAGCGCGGCGACGACAGCGAGGCCGGTGGCGCAGACGTTGCGCAGCACGGATGCGACGACCTGGCTCGCGGGCAGCCCCCACCCCGCGATCGGGAGCGTCTTGAACCGCTGCGTCAGTCCGAGCCTGCGGTCCTCGGTGATGCCGACGCCGGTGGTGGCGGCGCCGTAGCCCGCACACAGCAGCATGACGGCAGGCGTCACGTAATCGACGTACGTCAACGTCGTCCCCGTGTCGATGGCCCTGCCGAAGACGCCGACCATGGCGCACATGAGGATGATCGGCAACGCCACGCCGACGAGCAGGCCGTCCACCTGGCGGAACTCCCGTCGCAACGCGCGCTGGGTGAGCAACACCAGTTCGTTGAGGCGGTTCGGCCTGGCCGCGCCGGCCGGTATGCCGGTCGGGATCGTCATGCCACAGGCTCCTTGTCCGTGAGCTGGAAGAACACGTCGTCGAGCGTGGGTGCCGCCAGCGACACCGATGCCACCCCGAGCCCCGCGCGGTGGAAATCGTCGAGAACCTGCCTCAGGTGGTCGGGTCCGCGCAGCGCCACCACCACCTCGCCGGTCTCGGGTTCGAGGTGGGTGCCGGGTTGGAGCGCCACGGCCGAGTGCGCGTGTTCCGGCCTCGTCATGGTCAGGCGGAGCCGCTCGGTACCGATCCTGCGCTTGAGCCCGTCCGGGGTGTCCTCCTCGATGACGCGGCCACCGCCGATGATCGCGACGCGGTCGGCGAGCTGGTCCGCCTCGTCGAGGTATTGCGTGGTCAGCAGGATCGTCGTGCCATCGCGGACGAGATCGCGGACGACGTCCCACAGGTCCGCCCTGCTGCGCGGATCGAGCCCGGTGGTCGGCTCGTCGAGGAACAGGATGCGAGGTGCGCCCACCATGCTCACGGCGAGGTCGAGCCTGCGTCGCATACCACCGGAGTAGTCGCCCGCCCTCCGGTCGGCGGCGTCGGTGAGCCGGAACTTCTCGAGCAGTTCGGCGGCCCTTCTCCGGGCTTCCTTCCTGCCGAGCTGGTTCAGTCCCGCGAACAACTCCAGGTTTTCCCGCCCCGTCAGCAACTCGTCAACGCTGGCCTGTTGCGCGGTGAGCCCGATGGCGCGGCGGACGGCCGAGGGTTCCGCACGGACGTCGTGGCCCGCGACCCTTGCCGTGCCGCCGTCCGGGATCAGGAGGGTGGTGAGGATGCGAACGGTGGTCGTCTTGCCGCATCCGTTGGGGCCGAGCAGGGCGAGCAGGGTCCCGGTCGGCACCGTCAGGTCAAGACCGTCGAGTACGGGGCGGCCGTCGAAGCTCTTGCGAAGTGCACGTGCCTCGATCGCTGGTGGTGACATTCGATCCTCCGTGTCCACTCGAAGTTACCGCGTAGACCTTACACTGTAAGCCATAAACTGTATATGCGATACGCGATGAGATGGCGGGGAGCTTCACCGGCGCGGACGCATAGGGTGAGCGAGGACGAGACGCGAAGGAGACGCATGGCGGACGAACGCGCACGGCCCGAGCTGCCCCCGGTCGTCGCACGGATGTGGGGGCGTGAGCCGGTCTCACGCCGAGGCCCGAAGCCCAGCCTCGACCTCGCCAGGATCACCACAGCGGCCATGGAGATCGCCGATGCCGAAGGACTCTCCTCGGTGTCGATGAGCAGCGTCGCCGCACGCCTCGGCGTCGCACCGATGTCGCTTTATCGCTATGTCGGCAGCAAAGACGAACTGTTGGTCGCCATGCTCGACGCCGTGTCGGAGGAGCCGCCGCCGCTCGGCGACCTTTCGCGGCGCGAATACCTGTACGCGTGGACGAAGGCGAACGCCGACCTGCTCGTCTCACGGCCGTGGACACTGTCCATCGCACGCGGCGGACCGCCGATGGGGCCGCGGGGACTGCGCTGGCTCGATCGGTTGCTCTCCGCGCTGGCCGATACTCCTCTGCACGAGGGAGAGAAGATCGGCATCGCCACGACACTGAGCGGGTACGCGCTCAGCCAGGCTTCGCTGATCATCGCGCTGGCACCGGAACGCGTCGGCACTCACCTGCCGCCCAGCTCGACCGTCTACGGGGAACTGCTCGCCGAGCTGGTGGACGAGGACTCCTACCCCGCTCTGACGAGCGCCGTCCGCAGTCAGGCGTTCGTCGCGGACCCCTCGGACTGGTACGGCCAGGACACCGACTTCCGGTTCGGCCTCGATCTGCTGCTCGACGGCATTGAGGCGTTGATCGCCAGTCGTACGCCAAGTGCCGACACGCGTACGCCAAGTGCGGACACGCGTGCATAAGGTGCGGACACGCGTGGTCAGCCTTCGACGGCGACGTCGTTGAAGGGCAGCAGGGGCTCTGCCCAGGGGAACACGACGAACATCAGCAGCGCCACGACGCCCAGTACCAGCACCGAGGCAAGACCGATCCGCACCGGCAGCGGGCCGGGCAGGTGCCGCCAGATCCAGCCGTACATCAGGCCTCCCCGATCTCCTTCAGCAGTTGCTCGTAGGACGCGCCGGTCTTCTTCTCGTACACGTTCGTGAGCACCCCGTGAATGATCATGCGCTCGCGGTCGGAGAACCGGGGGTGGCAGGTGGTGAGGGTCAGCAACTCGACCTGCGCGGCCTCGGCCAGAGTCGAATCGGGCTGGTACGGCACGGGTGCCACCGCGTCACCGCGCGTCGGAAGCACGATCCTGCGGCCCACGGTCTCCCCGTAGGCGGGATCGATCTCGGCGAGCGGCCTGACCCCCGCGCACCTCGGGTCCTTGCCCTTGCCCTGCGCCCAGCCCTGCGTCTCGTCGCTCATCGGCAACACGCGGTAGACGAAGAAGTTCTCCACCGTCTCGATCACCACGGCGTCACACGAGCCGAGCAGGTCGAGATCGTTGAACGGGGCACCCTTGCCCACCCTGTGTCCCGCCACCGCGAAGTTGCCTGGCTCGCCCGGCATGGCGCTCTCCTTGTAGTGGCCGGGGCCGATCTCCAGGGTCGCGGCATCCACGCCCTGCTGGACGGTGAAGTTCCAGTCGGCGCCGAACGACGGGATGTAGATGCGCGCGAACGCCTCACCTGTCATGGGGTCCGTGTGCATCTCGCGCTGCTGTGACCAGCGCTGGTCGAGATCGGCGCTGGCCTCGCGCTGGAGTTCGGACGACATGAGGTTGGTGACCCACAGCTCGTACACCACGAACAGCAGCACGACGACGCCGAGCGTGATGAGAATCTCGCCGAAGGCCCGCACGGCCACCCGGCCTTGACCGCCGCCACCACGCCGGGGCGGGGGCGGTCCTTCCCGCGGAGGTTCCGAAGGGCTTGCCGAATCCGGCACCCGCCCTGCCTGCCGCATCGGCTCCTGCTGATCCGGTCGCGGGGCCCGCACGGCGGGGGGCATCATCACCGGCTGGGTCGGAGCGTCGTCCTGCGAACCGGCGGGTGGCCTGCTCTGTCTCGCGGGTACCGGGCGTTCGGGCCGAGGTGGAATCGTCTTGCGCGGCGGAGTGCCACCACCGGGTTCAATGGCGGGCCGGGCCTGCCGCCGCTCGGGTGGTTCGTTCGGGCCGGGACGCCGTGGCACATGCGGCCGAGCCGTCCTGCCGTGGCGCGCTCCCGCCGATGCGACCTGATCGGGCGGGCCGCCTGGCAGCCTGCCACGCGAGGGCACGGCGATCTCGCGGGTCTCCGGGTCCTCGTATCTCGACAACCGAGCTCCTCTCGCGAGCGGCGCAAGGTCATCACGATCTGCTGACCGGCGCTCGCTCCCCGGTTCTGACGCCTGCCCGATTACGTTAACGTGTGGAGAGAGTGGCAGTTCCGCACTGCCGATCATTCTGCCCGACAGCACGCGAGGACTCCGATGCCCAAGTCCAAGGTCCGGAAGAAGACGGCGTATACGCCACCGACGAACCGCCGCACGCCGGTCAAGGTGCGCGCGGCTGGCCCTTCGCATCCGGTCTACAAGATCGTAATGTTCGGGTTGATGCTGCTCGGTCTCGCCTGGCTCGTCGTGAACTACCTCGCCGGCCACAAGATCGACTTCATGACCGAACTCGGTGGCTGGAATTTCGCGATCGGCTTCGCTTTCATGATCACTGGCCTTCTCATGACCATGAGATGGCGCTGACCAGCGAAAACACAGCGGCGTAATTCATCCCCACTGTGGATAACCCTGTGGACAACCCCGCCCCTTCCTGGGCGCCCAAGCCCGGACTGGTGGGTTTGGGGTGGGCTCTGACGGTGGCCGCAGCCTGCGCGCTCGCCTGGTTCGCCCTCTCCGGCGACCGCCCGGGCACACTTCTGCTCGGCGTCGTGACCGCCGCGGTCGGGGCTCTGTCCCTTCACGGCACCGTCGTGCGGCCCCGCCTCGCCGCCGACAGCGTCGGTGTGCGCGTGCGCACTCTCGGTGGCGCCAGGTCACTGCCGTGGTCCGACGTCTCAGTGCGCCTCGCCACCACCAAGCGATACGGCCGCGACGCCACCACCGTCGAGATCGACGCCGAGGACCGGCTCACCGTGTTCGGCTGGGTCGAACTCGGCGCCGACCCCCGTGACGTGTACGACGACCTGGTCAGGCTCCGTCAGGCGCCGCACAATGCCGGGTAGACCGCACACAACTGCTCCGCGATCCGGGCGTCGCGGTAGACGACGAGACCGATCAGTGCCGCAGCCACGAAGGCCACCGTTGCGGCCTGATACACCGCGCGGTTCTTCTCCGGCGCGTACACCATCGCCACCATCGCCACGGCACCGGCGGCAAGGCCGCCGAGATGCCCGAGCAGCGAGATGTTGGGGATCGACACGGTCAGGATCAGGTTCAAGACGATGATCCCGATAGCCGTCGTCGGATTCAGCCGCAGCCTCAGCACCGCGACCAGCATCGCGCCCATCAGTCCGTAAATCGCGCCCGAAGCGCCCGCCGTGCTCGTCTCCGGCGCGCCGAACGCGAACACCGCCGCCCCACCGCCCAGCATGGACACGAAGTAGACGGCAAGGAAACGGACCCGGCCGAGCAGCATTTCGAGATCACGTCCGAGGACCCACAACGCCAGCATGTTCATGGCGAGATGGAGCAGCCCGTAGTGCAGGAACCCCGATGTGATCAGCCGCCACCACTCGTCGAACGCGACGACAGCCTGCGGCCACAACACCCCTTCGGCGAACACGGGAGAGTTGTAATTGTTCATCGCATCGCGGGCCTGGAAGGCCGTGAGCACGAAGACCACCACGTTCACCGCGATCAGCAACGGAACGACCACGGGGCGCCGCGGCATCAACGCCCCGGTCACCGTGCGTTCGCCATAGCCCGCCCTCCGGTAGGACGAGGACGCGGCGCGGTGATGTTGCCGGGCCGAGGTCACACAGTCGATGCACTGGTGACCGACCGAAGCCTCCCGCAGGCAGTCCGGGCACGCAGGCCGATCACAGCGCACACAACGCAGACCGGTCTGCCGTGCCGGGTGCCACCAGCAGCCGGGAAGGGCCGCCTGCTGCGCAGGCCGGCCGAACGGCGGGGGGTTGGGGGGTTCGGTCACAGTGTTCTCGACACTCCTGCGTTCTCGACACTCCTGCGCTCACGGCCGAGGCCGGTTCACGATGTGGGACTCGCCACGCGCCCTCGACAGAGACGAGCGCGTGGCCCACCACCAACCTACCTGCTGTCGAGTGCCGCTCAGCCGCGTTCGACGGTGACGCGCTCGATGACGACGTCCTCGAGCGGCTTGTCCGCCGGGCCGGTGGCAGTGCGGGCGATGGCATCGACGACGTTCCGCGACTCCTGGTCCGCCACCTCACCGAAGATGGTGTGTTTGAAGTTCAGGTGCGGAGTGGGGGCCACCGTGATGAAGAACTGAGACCCGTTCGTTCCGGGGCCCGCGTTCGCCATCGCCAGCAGGTACGGCCTGTTGAACTGGAGTTCGGGGTGGAACTCGTCGCCGAATTTGTAGCCGGGGCCGCCTCGGCCGGTTCCCGTCGGGTCGCCGCCCTGGATCATGAAGCCGTCGATCACCCGGTGGAAGATGCTGCCGTCGTAGAACGGTCCGGACTTCTCACCCTTGGCGTTCGGCTGCGTGTACTCCTTCGTGCCCTCGGCCAGACCGGTGAAGTTCGCGACCGTCTTCGGCGCGTGGTCGGGGAAAAGCACGAGGTGGATGTCGCCTCGGTTGGTGTGCAGAGTGGCGTTGAGCTTCCCGCCACTGGGGGTTGCGTTGCTGTCAGTCACGCGATTCATCGTGCCATCCACGGCGAGATCGCCAGGAAAGGGGCAGGATGAGCCAGAGGCGCACGAGCCACGCAGACCAACGAATGACGAGGTGAGGCCGATGGGTTCGAAGGGTCGAACCACCCAGACAGTAGGTGATGCCACCAGAAACGGCGCGCGCACGTTGCGGGAGCGCGCCGCTGAGATCGGAAGGGTGAGCGCCGACATGGCGGCACAGGCAGCACAGGTCACCCAGATCGCCGAGCAGCGGCTGAGCGAGAGCACCGAGATCGCCCGCAAGGAACTCGCTCGCAGGGCGGCGGAGACCAGGCGCGAAGCCGTGCGCAGCGCGAAAGAGGCGCGCGCACTCGCCGAGCAGCGGCGGGCTGAGCTTCGCGTGCCGGGCCGTAAGGCGAAGAAGGCCGCGATCAAGGCGGCCAAGGCGGCAGGCCAGTCGCGGCGCAAGGCCAAGCGCGATTTCCGCGCGGCGAAGAAGGAGTTCAAGGCCGCCATCGCGGAGGCGAAGGCCGTGTCGAGGCACGGTGTGGCCAAGCGCGGCAAGCGCAGGTGGCCGTGGCTGCTGGGACTCGTCGCGCTGGCAGGCGCCGCCGCGTACGCGATGAGGTCACGGCACGAGGAGCCTGCGATCGCCCCTGTGCCTCCTCGCAGCACGGACACTCCCGCCCCGTCCGGAACGACGTCGCCCGCTTCCTCGAAGGCAGCGGAAACGGAAACGCGGTCGGGACAGCAATCGGCCACCGGCGACGCCAGGGCCACTCAGGCAGGCAAGTCCAGCTGACGTCGCGCGCTCGTGCGACCTCACGAAGGGGAAGACCCCCGGTGGCCGTCAGGCGCCGCCGGGGGTCTTCTCGCGAGTCGTGCGGATCAGGCAGCGTGCTTGTCGATCAGCCTGCCGAGGCGAGGCAGAGCCTCCTCGACGTTCTCCTTGCCCTTCGGGCGCAGCTTGCCGTAGACCTTCTTGATGCTCTCCCGGTCGCTGCGCTCGGCGCGGGCGTCGGTCACCGAGAGAAGAGCGTCGGCGGCGTCCGGCCGGGTGGGCAGGTACGAACCGAAGTCGCTCGCGCCGCTGGCCCTGAAGTCGGCGTAGATCGGCTCAAGGGCGGCGACGAACTCGTCGAGCAGGCTCTCGACGGCGGCACCGATGATGCCCGGCTTGATCTTCTTGACGGCCGCGTAGCCGGTCTTGATGACCGTGCCCGAGACGCCGCTCTTCGCCGCGACCTCCTCGTCGATCAGAGTCTGGAGGTCGGCCACCACGGTCGGGCGACGGCTGGAGTCGAGCAGGATTTCCTTGAGGGTGTCAGCCACGGATCTCATCCTTCACAGTCTGATTCCACGATTCGGTCGCAGGGCCGCCTCGCGGCTTCGGCACGCTTCCGGGTAACGAGGTGCCCCGAACGTGCCGATTTTGATGCCTGCGCGTGCGCGTAACCCTAATACAAGATCAAATTGGGCTGCACGCAGCGGTGTCCTGTCGTCACTCTCAGATCCCGAGCGAGCTGATGGCCTCGATCGCGACCGTCCGGGCTTTCACACTCTGTTGCTGGTTGGTGGTCACGATGACCGCCGTTCCCTCCTTCGATACCGCGTAGACGGCGCCGTCGTCACCCGATTCGTAGCCGCCTTCCCAACCGGTGGGCTGTGCGGTGGGGTTGGACGTCGCCACAGGGGCCGCAGCATCGACCAACGCCTTCGCCACGTCCACCTCCCCGACGTAGACCCGGACGGTGAGCTGAGTGTCGCCGTCAGGCCGGTAGAAGAAGCACGCGGGATGCGGCTCGTCCATGGATGTCTTGACACTGCCCACCCTTTGCCCGTTGGTCTGTGCCACGAACTCGCCGTCGAGGTAAGGGCACGGCTCCTCATTCGTGGGCTCGGGTTCCGGTGGCAGCGCCGCCGAGGATGCCTTCGCCGCGGCAGGCGACGAGGTGGTCTGCTCCTGTGGGGAGTCGCCGCCCGCACATCCCGACACGAGTGCGGCCACGGCGACACCGATCACGACAAGACTTCTGTGCATAACCCGCACAGTGAACCAGACCGGCTCGACCGCACCGCCGATCACACGGGGTTCAACCGCTCGGCCGCCACCTCGGGCTCCCCATCGCTACAGCCTCGCCAGCCGCTCGACGATGTTCCTCGCGGGCTGTTCCAGCACGTCGAGCGCGGTGCGCATATCGCTGTAGGTGTCAGAGTTCCAGCTCGACAGCTCGACGACGGTCTGCTTCACCTTGAACGTGAAGGGAGGATTCACGTCACCGAGGCTGATGAAGCACACATGCCCGTCTCCAATGTCGGAGAATTCGGCAGGCACTTTCAGCGGCGGCCCGAAAGGATGGTTGTACTTCTTGTCCCCGTCGCAGTTGTAGTTGTTGTACTGCGCGGCGCCCTGCTCGGTCTCGAAGTGCTCGAAACTCGCGACGAGCCCCTGTGGCACCACCGACGAGGACCCGACGTTGGAGTTCGCGGCCTGCTCGTTCTCCCGCCCGCACCCCGTCCTCACCGACCTGCTCGGCTCGTTGTCCTGGGTGCCGCCCTGCACCGAACCTGTCGTGACGCCCACGAAAATGTTGTAGCGCTCCTCGACCCTGCCGATGTCGGGCATGCCGAACGCGGTCTCGAAGTCCTCACCCGTGTACAGCGTGCAGGCGGGCTGGACCCACGCGAACTCGCCTGTGTACGAATATCGCGCGGGCGGAGTCGGCCCTTCCGACAAACGCTGCGCGACCGTGGTGGCGAGAGAATCGCGGAACTCCTCAGGTGAGGAGCCGCGAATTCCCTCCTCGTCCACCTTCACCACCAAGATCGCGTAGTAGTCGTCGCCGAAGAAGGCGATCTCCCAACCGCCCCAGTCGGTTCCCTCGACGATGAGCGTTATTCAGGTGGCATGGTTGCCTAAAAATAGGACAACGGCCCCGCCGTGTAAGATCGTTTTCCTACCACAGAAGACGATTAACAGGCGGAGCCGTTGCGATACCATTCTACTACAGGACTTTCTGCCGACCAGGTTGAGGAGCTTGTTGCCCGTATTTGGCAGATCGTTCAGTGCGGTCGCGAGCGATCGTGGCCTCCGGCTATGGGACTCTATCGGGCTGTCCTACTGACGTTGATTTATGTTCGGCAGAACCTGAACCAGGCGGCCGTGGGCGATCTGTTCGATGTCAGCCAGTCGACAGTGTCGAGAGTCTATCGACGCATTCTCCCGCTGATCGGAGAGGCGTTATGCCTGCACGTTCCCCACCTCAAAGAAGCGATACGCGGCCGACTTGTCCTCGTCGACGGCACCGACATCCCCACTGGCAACCGTGCAGGTCACGAGGACAACTACTCCGGTAAGCGCCGTCGGGCCGGGCTCAACATCCAGGTGGCAGCCGATACCGACGGCGTCCTGTTGGGAATATCGATACCCCTGCCTGGCGCAATGCATGACCGCAAAGCGTTCACCGAATGCGACTGGGAGGTTCTTCTGGCCGATGCCCCGATCATCGCCGACCCCGCCTACCAAGGAACTCACGCGATCACACCACGCAAAAAACCAAAGGGCGGCGAACTTTCCATCGGAGACAAGGCCAACAACAAAGCTATCTCCTCACTGCGTGCCGCAGTCGAACGGTGCATCGCCCATATCAAGAACTGGAAAATACTCGCCACCGGTTACCGAGGACGACTCGCCGAACTTCCCAACGTCATCCGAGTCATCACCGCATTGGAATTCTACCGACTTGGCTGGTAAGCCTGAATAACGCTCGATGACCTTCTGCCCCGCGATGGTCTCCTCGCGCACGATCGTGACGTCCACCGAGCTTTTTCCGCTGTAGATGTCCTCGAACTGCTCCTTCGACTCGGGGTCGTCGAAGGGAGGCTGGAAGATCGTCAGATTGAGCTGATTTGCGCCGTCGGTGGGGAACGAGCACGTACTCATGCCGTTGTTGCTCATACCCCCTTGTTCGGGATCGTGTTCCCCTTCTGCGATCTGGTGCCGGTTGACCAGCTGCCCGTTTGAGTCCTCACGGAGCACGACACCCGCACTGACGATGTCGGCGAGCGGAAGCACCAAGCATGCGTCGTAAGCGGGAGTGCCCCCGAATTGGAACGGGCCCTCGCTTCCCCGCTCCTGGTGCAGAACCATTCCGGACTGATGTCCGTCGTTCTTCCCCGCCGATTCCGGGGAAGCCGAGGGAAAACCGTCCACCGTTGTGACACAGCCGGTGGCCAGCGACAGTGCGAGCAGTGCGAGTGGCAATCGGATGGGCGCGCGCCGGTTCACCTGACACCGTTCTCTCGACGAATTCAAAGCCGAGAGGATGCTACTGATTCACCGTGGCGCGCGTGGCCGAAATCGCGAGATTCGCACTACGAGCGCCCTTCGGCCCCCGCTGCCCCGAGTGTCGAGATCGGACGTTTCCGGCCCTGCCTTTCAGGCAACTCCCACGCGTGCGGATCGGAAACACCGAGTTCACAGGCCGCGGCGGGCGGATGGGCTGCCTGACGATGATCTTGGTGTCGATCCTGCTCTCACTACTGCTGACGGTACTGATCAACTTGCTGTGACGCCTGCGGCCGCGCCGACTGCCTCTCGCAGGCAGGACGCGGTGTGTGAGCCCTCCGCGCCGAGCAACTCCGCCGGTGTTCCCTCGAACAGCACCCGGCCTCCCGCGCTGCCCCCTTCGGGACCGAGGTCGATCACCCGATCCGCGTGGGCGATGACGTCGAGGCTGTGTTCGATGACCACGACCGTGGCCCGCCTCTCGTCAACCAGGTGGTCGAGGACGTCCAGCAGCCGATCGACATCGCGGGGATGCAAGCCGGTCGTCGGCTCGTCGAGCACGTAGACGCTTCCGGGTTTGCGCACGTGCGCGGCGAGTTTGATGCGCTGGCACTCACCGCCGGACAACGTCGTGAGCGGTTGGCCGAGGCGCAGGTAGGAGAGGCCGACGTCCGCTACGGCGCGGAGGACCCCTGCAACGGAACGGTTGCCCGCGAAGAACTCCAGCGCCTCGCCGATCGTCATCTCCAGCACGTCGCTGATCGATCTGCCCCGCAGCCGGTGGGCCAGCACCTCGTCGCCGAACCGCCTGCCCTCGCAGTCGTCGCACGGCATGGTGACCGAGTCGAGGTAGGCCAGCTCGCTTTCGAGCACGCCGAGTCCGCCACACGCGGGGCAGGCTCCCTCGGAATTGGCGCTGAACAGGGTGGGACTCGCCCCGGACGCTTTCGCGAACTCCTTACGGATGGGGCCGGACACGCCGGTGTAGGTCGTGACCGTCGAGCGCCGGTTGGTGGTCGGCGGCGACTGATCAACCATGATCACGCCAGGGTGCGTGCGGCACAGGCCCTCACGAACCAGCGTCGATTTCCCCGACCCGGCCACTCCCGAGACCACGGTCAGCACACCCGTGGGGAAGTCCACATCGACGTCACGCAGGTTGTGGGCATCGACACCGCTCACCTTGATCCGCCCTTGCGGCGTGCGAGGCAGGGAGCGCACGGTCGGGGTCGTCTTGAGATACCTCGCCGTGACCGTGTCTGCCGAGACGAGATCGGCCACGCTCCCGCTGAACACGACCCTGCCACCTCCCGTACCCGCGTCGGGCCCCATGTCGATCACATGGTCGGCCGCATCGACGATGTCCCGATCGTGCTCGACGACGAGAACCGTGTTGCCGTTGTCGCGGAGGCGGCACAGCAGTCCGACAAGCCTGCGCACATCCCTCGCGTGCAGCCCGATGCTCGGCTCGTCGAACACGTACAGCAGGTCGGTGAGCGTGCTCGCGAGGTGCCGCACGATCTTGATGCGCTGGCTCTCGCCGCCGGACAACGTCGCCGTCGCCCTGTCGAGACTGAGGTATCCGAGACCGATGTCCACGAGGTGGCCCACCCTGGCCCGCAGCGCGTCGAGCACAGGCCGGACCCTCGGCAGGTCGAGCCCGCTCACCCACTCGTGCAGGCGGGTGGCGTCCATGGCGTAGACGTCGGCGATGTCGCGCCCTTCGATCCGGCAACTCCGCGCGGCCTCGGACAACCGGCTGCCGCCGCAATCGCCGCACGGCACCGTGGCGGTGAACCGCGCGGCCAGCTGCCTTGTCCGCTCCCCCATCTCGGACGGATCACGCCGGAGGTAGAGCCTGCGGAACTTCACGACCGCGCCCTCGTAGGTGGCATTGACCTGCTGCCCCTTGATTCGCACCACCACCGAACCCGACCGCCCGTACAGCAGGCGGTTCCGCTCCGAGTCGGTGTACTCCCTGATCGGCTTGTCTTGATCGAACTCGTCGCTCTCTGCGTAGATCTGCCAGTGCCAGGTACCCACCTTGAACGCGGGTGCGAGCAGCGCACCCTCGGCCAGTGAACGGTCCTCGTCGAGGAACGCGGAGAGGTTCACGTCGGTCACAGAACCGATCCCGTCGCACGCGGGACACATCCCGGCAGGCAGGTTGAAGGAGAACACGTCCGAGCCGCCGACGAACGGCTGACCTGCCCTGGAGAACAACAGGCGGAGCAACGGCGCGATGTCGGTGACAGTGCCCACTGTGGACCGTGCGCCACCACCGAGGCGTTTCTGGTCAACGACGATGACGGCCGAGAGGTTCTCCACGAAATCCACGTCGGGCCTGCTGTAGCTCGGCAGGAATCCCCGCACGAACGCGGGCAGCGTCTCGTGGAGTTGCCTTTGCGCCTCCGTGGCGATGGTGTCGAAGACGAGCGACGACTTGCCCGAACCGGACACTCCGGTGACCACCGTGAGCGTGTGTTTTGGGACGTCGATGTCGATGTCGGCGAGGTTGTGGGAGCGCGCACCGATGACCCGGATCTTGTCAGTTCGCATGCCTTAAAGTGTGTCATTGAAATGCATGTTGGCAGTTTTTGCGGCAAAGTGCCAAGAAAATTGGCCCAAACCTTCAACTCAACGGGAGGGTCACGAGGTTATGGGAAAGCGCACTCTGCGGCCCGTGGATCTCGCGAGGGCCGCGGGGGTCTCCACGCAGCAGATCCGCAACTACGCCGACGCGGGCATCCTGCCTCCGACATCGCGCACGTCCACCGGATACCGCGTGTTCCTGCCGCGCCACCGTGACGCGGTGCTGACCTACCGCGCGCTGGTGGCCGGTGCGGGAAGGCAGGCGGCTCTGGAGATCATGGCGGCGGCCAATGACGGCGAGACGCGGCAGGTACTCGTGCTGCTCGACGCCGCACACGCCGAACTGCACGACGCTCGCCGGTCGCTCAAGGAGATAGCCGAGGCGCTTCGGGCCGTCGCCCGGCAGGACCCGCCGCCGTTACCTCAGACCAGCCTGTACATCGGCGACGTGGCACGCCGGCTCGGGGTGCGCACGTCCGCTCTGCGGGTGTGGGAGTCCGTGGGACTTCTCCGCCCCGGCAGGGAGAAAGGCACGGGATACCGCGTCTTCTCCCCCGCCGACGTCCGCGAGGCACAGATGATTCACCTGCTCAGGCAGGTTCGGTACCCGCTGCCCCAGATCGGGCCGGTGCTCGACGCGCTACGGCGGACGGGAAGCACCGACGCGCTGCTCGCCGCCGTCGCCACACGCACCGACGAGGTCGATCGAAGGGCGACGGCACTGCTCGACGCGTCGGCCCTGCTCCACGCCTACCTCTCACAAGACTTCCCGACGGCACACCCGCAGGCCCTGCCACGACGGGAGCAGGACGCGACCGGTGGTCTGCGACCTGCCGATGAGGACACCCCGACGTGATGGCACAGCCTGAGTTCATGGACCACCACGGACGGTGGTGGTGGATCGCCGAAGGGCTGACGCTGCTGCTGTTCGGGTGGGCGCTGGGCGCGATCCTGCTCGATGGGCCGCCGTTCTGGCTGGGAGCGACGCTCGCCGGTTCCCTGCTGTGCTGGCTGTCGTTCGTCGTGCTCTCACCGCGCAGACCTCGCGCCGCGGCGAACGCGCTCGCGCTGTGCTCGCTGCTCGCATCGGTGGCACTCGTGTCCGGCGAACTGGCGGTGTTCGTGCTGTCGGCTGCGGCGCTCGGCGTCTACGCCTCCCACCCGACGCCCTCCACCGGCACGATCATGTCAGTGGGTGCGGCCAACCTCGCCATCACCTCGGTTGCGGTCCTCCTCACCGGTGCGGGCCCCGAACTGCTCGCCGCCACGATCCTCACCGTGGTGGTGATGATGTTGATCGGAGCCAACCGCAGGCAGTACCAACTCCGAGCCAGGCAGACCGAGCAGTTGCTCGAACAGACCCGGCTGGCCAGGAGCGAGCACGCACGTGCGGCGGCACTCGACGAACGTGCCCGCATCGCGAGGGAGATCCACGACGTGCTCGCGCATTCCCTCGGCGCTCTTCGCGTCCAACTGGAGGTCGCCGAAGCCGAACTCGAAGCAGGGCACGACCGCGCCGCGACGCTGGAGCGGGTGCGCCGGTGTCGCAGGCTCGCCGTCGAAGGACTCACCGAGGCCCGCGACGCCGTTTCGGCGTTGCGCCGCGATGTCCCCGCCTTCGATGAGGCACTCGCGGAACTTGCCGATCGTTTCGGCCGCGATCACGATGCGAGCGTGGTGCTGCGCTGCCGGGGCACTGCGCGGCCCGTGCCGTCCGCCGCGACGGTGGCGCTGCTCGGTACCGTCAGGGAAGCCCTCACCAACGCCGCGAGACACGCGCCAGGTGCGCTGATCACGATCACCCTCGACCACACCGGTGAGACCGTCGGCGTCGTGGTGCACAACCCCGTCACCACAGCACCGCAACGCACCACAGGCACCGGGTTCGGCCTCACGGGAATGGCCGAACGGCTCGCCCTGTGCGGCGGCACACTGGAAGCAGGTCCCTGCGACGACGGCTGGACGGTGACGGCCGTCGTCCCCACCTCGCCCACTCCGCCCATTTCGCCCAATTCGGATAATCACGAATCCACACTGGAGGCCCGGTGACCATCCGCGTCGTCGTCGCCGACGACCAGCAGCTCGTCCGTGAAGGGCTGGTGGCCTTGCTGGAACTGATGGGAGACGTCACCGTCGTCGGGCAGGCCGCGAACGGGAACGGCGTGCTCGACGTGCTCGAACGCAAACCCTGTGATGTCGTCCTCATGGACCTGCGCATGCCCGTGCTCGACGGCGTCGCGGCGACGAGGCTGGTCCGCACACGCCATCCCGAGGTGGCGGTGCTCGTGCTCACCACCTACTCGGATGACGACTCGATCCACGCCGCCCTCACCGCGGGCGCGCGGGGCTACCTCACGAAGGACGCGGGCCGCGCCGAGATCCACGCCGCGCTGCACGCCGTTGTCGCGGGCCAGTCCACCTTCGGCTCGGAGGTGTCGCAGCGGCTGGTCGCGGCTCTCGCGCATCGCTTTCGCCCCGGCGTGAGCCCTGAAACGCTCACGGCACGGGAACGCGAGGTGCTCACACTGATCGGAGCCGGTCTGTCCAATCGCGACATCGCACGCAAGCTCTACGTCGCGGAGACCACCGTGAAGACCCACATCAACAATGCCTTCGCCAAGATCGGTGCGCGCAACCGCGCCGACGCCGTCCGCTACGCCTACGACGCTGGGCTCGCGTGCGGCGCTGTCGGTGCTGCGGACGATCTCCACCCGGATCTCCACCCGTGAGTGGAGCCGCGTCGAAGGATGCGCCCGTAGCCTGCCCGGACTGTGAGTAACGGACGGAACACCACGGCACGGCACGGCCGGATCGACGCGCTCGACCTGGCAAGGGGAATCGCCATCCTTGGCACGTTCGCCACCAACGTCTGGATCTTCACCGATCCGGCAGGCGCGCTGGGGTGGCTCGCCCTCGACGTCGAGAGAGGTGCCGTCGAGACGCTGCTGCTGACGCTGTCGAACGGCAAGTTCCTCGCGCTGCTGTCGATCCTCTTCGGCGTCGGGCTGGAACTCCAGTACCGCTCCGCGGTGCGCAGGGGTCTTCGCTGGCCGGGCCGATACCTATGGCGCGCGACCTTGCTGCTGCTGGAAGGCGCCCTCCACTACCTGCTGATCTTCGAGTTCGACGTGCTGACCGGGTACGCGCTGGTCTCGGTGCACGTGGCCTTCCTCGTGAGCCGCAGCGACCGGGTTCGCCGCACGTGGCTCGCGGTGGCGGCCGCCGTCCACGTCACGTTTGTCGGGCTGCTCACCGCTGCCTCGCTGTCGGGCGCGTTTTCCGGTGCTGCCGACGGAACCGCGAGCACGAGAGACGCCGAGTACACAGCCATCGCGGCCTACAGCTCCGCGAGCTGGCTCGACCAGGTGCGGACCCGCATCGAGCTGGCCGGGTTCTTCCGGCTGGAGATCCTGCTGATCGTTCCCCTGTCCACGGTGTTGTTCCTCGCGGGTATCGAGGTGTTGCGCGCTGGCGCGTTCGAGGACTCGGAACGTGGGTCGCGGGTGCGGCGCCGCCTTCTGATTCTCGGCCTCGGTGCCGGTGTGCCGTTGAACCTGGTCACGGCGTTCGCAGGGCCGGACTGGTTCTTCGTCGATCGCTACATCGTTCCCCCGATCGTCGCGTTCGGACTTCTTGCCGCCGTTGTGGAGTTCGCGGCGAGGACGCGCGGCGGGGTGCTGCGGCGCGGGCTGATCGCCACGGGCCGCGCGGCTATGTCGTGCTACGTCCTTCAGAACCTCGTGGCCGGTGCCCTCTGCTACGGCTGGGGCCTTGGCCTTGCGACACTGCTCGCCGACGCGAGGCCGTGGTGGGTACTGGCCGCGTGGGCCTTCGTGAGCGCGCTGCTCATGACACTGGCGGCGCTGTGGCTGCGCGCCTTCTCCCGTGGCCCGCTCGAACTGCTTCTGCACCGCCTCTACACGGGAGGGCCGAAGAAGGTGGGCGAGCCGGTATAGGTCAGTCCTCCCTGATCAGTCCATTGGGGACGGACTGAGCCGGGAGGGTGAGCCACGGGGCCGGTTCGGGGTGACCGTGCGCACGCGGCCCGAACGCCACGACGCCGTTCGGCCTCTGCCGGGACAGTTCACCCGCCATGCGCAGCCCCTCGCTGTGCAGTCCGGCTGCGCGCTCGAAGTCACCCTCGGTCTCGGCGAGTTCGGCGAGCGTGCTGGTCGCCTGTATCTGCCCCCACCGGTCGCCCACCTCCCTGAAGAGGTGCCAGGCCGATGTGGCGTCCCGGTGAGCGGCTTCGAGATCGGCCCTCTCCCGCTCGATCTCCGCTCGCAGGTTCAGCGCCGCCGCGATGCCCCAGTGGTCGCCGACCTCGCCGAACTCGTCGAGAGTGCGTTCGGCGAGGTCGGCCGCCGTGGTGAGACCGCCACCTCGCTGCGCATGCGCGAGGAACCACCGTGCCCTCGCCCGCTCCGCCGTTGCGGTGATCTCGTCGTGAGCCGAGCGAGCCCTGCGCGCGAGCGCTGTCGTGCCGTCGCCCATCAGGAACGCGATACCGGCCCGCCACGCGACGAGGCGGGGATCGGGGTTCAGGGCGAGCACCGCGTCCAGCGCCCTGCCCGCCTCGTTCAGGCATCCACGCAGGACGCAGTACCACGTCAGCGCATCGACGAGCCGCGTCGCCTGTTCCACGTCGGCGACCCGCACCGCCGTGTCCAGCGCGGTCCGGATGTTCGAGAGGTTCCGGTCGAGCCGCCCCAGCCCCCGTAGTTGCTCCGCGCCATACAGCAACGGCCTCGCCCGCTCGACCAGCCCCACATAGTGGTGGAGATGCCGGGTGCGGAGTTCGTCGTACTCGTCCGTGATCCTCGACTGCTCGACGCAGTACTCGCGCACCGACTCAAGCAGCGCGTACCTGGGTCCCTCTGTGTTCGCCGGGTCCCCTGGGTTCCCTGGGTTCCCGGATACCACCACGAGTGAGCGGTCCACGAGCCGGGACAGCAGGTCGAGAGTGGTCGGCTCACCAGCCTCGCCGGACCCGGCTGGCTTCCGGCGCGCGACGGCCTCGGCCGCGGCGAGGGTGAAGCCGTCGGTGTGCACGCCCAGTCTGCGCAGCAGCGCCCGCTCGGGTTCGCCGAGCAGCTCCCAACTCCAGTCGATCATCGCCCGTAGCGTCCTGTGCCGGGCAGGAGCGTCCCGCCGCGACGACACGAGCAGCCCAAACCGGTCGTCCAGCCGCGCGGCAAGGTCGTGCACGTCCAGCACCCGAAGCCTGCTCGCCGCGAGTTCGATGGCGAGTGGGATGCCGTCCAGACGTCGGCAGATGGCGGCCACGGCCACCGCGTTGGGCGCATCGACGCGAAAGCCCGGCACAGCGGCGGCGGCCCGGTCGGCGAACAATGTCACCGAGCCGGAGGCCAGGATCGTAGCCAGATCGGCGTCCTGAGCTGGAACGTCCAGTGTGGGTACCGGCCACAGCCATTCCCCCGCAATCGAGAGAGGTTCCCTGCTAGTGGACAGAATGCTCAGGTCAGGGCAGTCGTCGAGGAGCCTTCTGACCACGAGGGCAATCGGTTCGATCACGTGCTCGCAGTTGTCGAGAAGCAGCAGCATGCGCCTCGACCGCACCGCGGCGGCGAGTCGCGTCACATCGTCTCCGCGGAACCGCCGCACGTCCTCGTCACGGATGTCGAGTGCCGAGGCGAGCACATCCACGATCCGCTGCGGGCTCGACGTACCCGCCGCCGATGCCGTGTCGATACCCGACAGCTCCACCAGGGCCACACCGTCGGCGAACGTGCCGTCGAGACCACGTGCCACCTCGATGGCCAGTTGCGTCTTGCCGACGCCTCCCGGCCCCGTCAGCGTGACAAGCCGGTGAGCGGACACGAGCGACCTCACCCGCGCGACGGCCTCAGCCCTGCCGACCAGCCTCGTCGCGGCCGAGGGCAGCCGCACACGGTCTCGTTCGTACCCGGTTTCGCTCGCCGCACCCAGTTCGGGAGCCTGAGCGAGGATCGCGCCGTGCAGGGCGACCAGTGAAGGGCTGGGATCGACACCCAGTTCGTCGGCAAGCCGCCGACGCAGATCGGCATAACCTGCGAGCGCCTCGCCCTGCCGTCCAGCCAGGTACAGCGCGCGGATGTGGGATTCCCGGAGCCGTTCGCGCAGCGGGTGGCGGTTCACCAGCTCCGAAAGCTCGCCGACGAGTCCGCTGTGCTCTCCGAGTTCGAGCCGGGCCTCGGCGAGCTGTTCCACCGCGGCCAGCCGCTCTTCCTCAAGCCTGGCCGCAGCCGGTTTCGCGAAGGCGCAGTCCGCGAAGTCGGCATACGCGGGCCCTCGCCACAGTCCGAGCGCCCGCGACAGCGTGGTGACGCGCTCGCGCGCATCGGCCGTCGCATCGGCGGAGGCCGTCAACGCCCGGAATTCGATCGCGTCCACAGTGTCCTCTATGGACGATGACCCTTCCACGCCCATTGCGGTGGACCAGCGCAGACGGTAGCCGGGCCGCTCCGACACCACGAGTTCGCGGCCACCAGGTCGCACCGAATCCAGCACCTTACGCAGCTGGGACACCCGGGTGTGCAGCGCGCCGATCGGGTTGCGTGGAAGGCGACCGTGTCCCCACAGCTGTTCGACCAGCCGGTCGGACGAGACGATGCGACCCTCCGCAACCACAAGTCTCGCCAGCAGCGCCCTGACCTTCAGTTCCGGAATCCGCACAGGGGTTCCGTCTTCCGTCCACACCGCCAGCGGACCCAACACCCCGAACCGCACCGGATGAGCCTACTGACGGGCCGGGAGAGAATCCGAAGAAGACCTGGAGAGCGCGCTTCCAGACTGCACGTAGCACCACGAACGAGCACCGAGAGGACGCGCCATGAGCACCACGACGATCACCAGCCGCGAGATCCGCCTCGCCTCCCGGCCTTTCGGCGAACCCGATGAGGGCACCTTCGCCCTCGTCGAAACCCAGGTGCCGGAGCCAGGAGCCGGCCAGATCCTGGTCCGCAACACCTGGATGTCCGTCGATCCGTACATGCGGACCCGGATGAACGCGGGCGAGTCCTACATCCCGCCCTTCGAGGTCGGCGCGCCGCTGGAAGGAAGCGCGATCGGTGAGGTGGTCGCCTCCGAGGCCGACACGATCCCGGTCGGTGCCGCTGTGTCTCACTTCGCGGGATGGCGCGAGTACGCCGTTCTCGACGCCGCGCACGTCGAGGTGATCGACGTCGAGAACGTGCGCCCCCAGGACTACCTCGGTGCGCTGGGCACGACCGGGCTCACGGCCTACCTCGCGGTCACCGAGATCGCGCCGGTGCGCGAGGGCGACGTCGTCTTCGTCTCGGCAGCGGCGGGTGCGGTCGGCAGTGTGGCAGGGCAACTCGCCCGCAAATTCAACGCGGCCAGGGTGATCGGGTCGGCGGGTGGTCCTGAGAAGACGAGAAAGCTGACCGAGACCTTCGGGTTCGACGCCGCCATCGACTACCGTGCGGGCTCCGTCGCCGAGCAGCTGGCCGAACTCGCACCTGAGGGCATCGACGTCTACATCGACAACGTGGGCGGCGATCACCTCGAAGCCGCCATCGAGTCGCTGAACGACCACGGCAAGGTGGCCATGGTCGGCATGATCAGCACCTACAACGCCACCGAACCCTCACCCGCACCGCGCAACCTTCCCACGGCGCAGACCAAGCGGCTCACTCTGCGCGGGCTCGTCATCAGCGACCACTTCGACCGCTTCCCCGAGTACATCGAGACAGCGGCTCCGCTGCTGGCCGACGGCTCGCTGGTCACCGAGGAGACGATCGTGGACGGCCTTGAGAACGCCCCGTCGGCGCTGCTCGGGCTTCTGCGCGGAGCCAACACCGGCAAGATGCTCATCCGCCTCACCGCCTGAGTTCCGGACGTCCGCCCCGTCGGCGCGGTCGCGCCCCTGGCGCGTCCTGCGACGGCGGGGGTTCCGGCTCGTTCGGGGCTTTCACGACGGCGGAAACCGCCCGTGGAATGCGCCTGCCTGCCACCACGATGCCCGCGACGACGAGAGCCGCACCCACCGGCTGATTCCAGGTGAGCGACTCGTCGAGCAGCACGACACCGAGCGCGACACCGACGACCGGGGTGGCGTAGGTGACGGAAGCACCCCGGGTGGCTCCCCACGACCTGACCACGTTGGTGTTCCAGATGTAGGCGAGACCTGTGCCGACAGCGCCGAGCACCACCATGCTGACCACCACGGTGGGAGTGAGATTCATGGCGCCACCGGCGACCACGGGCGTTGCGAGCACCATGACCGCCGCGCCGCTCGCGACCTGCACGAAAGCCACAGAGACCGCAGGAAGATCACGGTGGGCCACGAAGGCACGCAGGTAACAGAAGGCGGCCCCGTAGCAGGCCGTCGCACCGAGGCAGGCGAGATTGCCCAGCAGGTCGTGGCTCGTGCCCACGACCATCGGTGCGATCAGCAACAGCACACCCGCGAACCCGAGCGCCAACCCGGCGGCGCGGGCCTTCGTCAGCCGCTCGCTGCGCAGCGCCACCGCTGTGAACGCCACGGTGGTGAGGGGCGTCGTCGCGTTCCAGATACTCGCCATCCCCGAGGAGATGTGCAGCTCAGCCCACGCGAACAGCGTGAACGGCACGACACACAGCAGCATCGCCACCACGGTCAGATGGGCCCACACCACCGGCTCGCGAGGCACCGGCTGTCGTGTGAACAGCACCACCGAGCCGAGCGCCAGCGCGCCGAACACCAGCCGAGCCCACACCACCTGCATCGGTGAAAGACCCGCGAGGCCGAGCTTGATCAGCAGGAAGCTCGACCCCCAGGTCACGGCGAGCAGCACGAACTGCACCGCCACGCCGAACTGCCCACCCCTTTGCCGTCCGACGGTCGCGACCTCCGGCGACGCAGAATCCGACGGGAAATCCCGATGAGCCACCACGATGACAGTGAACCCGCCCCAGCACACGAGAACCGGCGGAATCCGGACGTGGAGCTCGCCCACCGTCCTTCCGTGCAGATCTTCGGTCGTCGAACCCGTGGGGAGCCCGCCGGTTGGCTGCCCGCGACAACTATCCCGGCAATAACGCGGCGACGAGTTCGTCTAACCCGCTGAACAGCCAGTCGATGGTGTCCGAGGCCGTCGGCGGGTCCCCGACAGGACGCTGGACGTACGCGGTTCGCATGCCACAGGACTGTGCCCCACGCAGGTCCCAGGCGTGCGCGGCCACCATGAGTATGCGTTCCGGCGGACACCCAGCCGTGTCAACGGCGAGCTGGTAGACCTCCGGCGCGGGCTTGTACGCCGAGACAGTCTCGCCGGAAAGGACTTGATGCCAGCGCAGACCCGCCAGCGCGTTGAGCCGCAGTAGGGTGGCGCGACTGGCATTAGAGAGGCCGAGCACGGGAAGGTGCCGCCCCAGTCGTTCGACGCAGGCAACGGAATCGCCCCATGGCGGCAGCCGCCAGCCTGCCGTTGCCAGTCCGGTGACGGTCGCTGGATCGTCGAGTCCGACCTGTTCCGCCGCGCAGCGCGCCGCCTCGGCGTCGAGGATCCCGGAGTTGACATAGGGGCGGTCACCATCCGCGATGCGCTGCTGCTCACGCTCGCGGTGGCGTTGCCACACGGTGTAGAGCCTCTCAACCATCGCATCGTCCGCCTGGGGCGTCGTGTCGCGGATCGTCGATCGAACACCGGTGGGCTCGTCAACCAACGTCCCGAGGACGTCGAAGACCACTACCTCGATGTCGCTGCGTTGCGGCATAATCTCCATTCCCTTCAACGTCACCGGTTTAACAGGTGACGAATCTTGCCAGCGGGGAAGTAACCGGTCAAGATGGTGATGTGGAGTTCGCCTTCGTGAGCGGAAACCCTGCCCTCGACCTTGCGGGCACCGTGTTGTCCCGCCGAGATGCCCCCGTTGACGCCCTGGCCACTCCTACGGATCTCGAACGATGGGTGGCCGAGTGCGACGAGCTGCCTGACCGGGTCACCGCCGATCTCACCACGTTCGAATCAGCCATCGCGCTTCGCGAAGCCGTCTATCACCTGGCCCTTGACCGAGTGCTCGGGCGGCGTTTCGACCACGACAGCCTCGCGATCGTCAACGACCTGGCTGCCGGGCCGGTACCGGCAGTCGTCCTCACCGAATCGGGCTTGCGGAGGTCGGGTGACCTCCGGCAGGCGCTGTCTTCCGTAGCCAGACACGGCATCGACGTGCTGGCCGACCCGGACGCCTGTCTCAAGGAATGTGGTCGTACCGGTTGTACAAGGATCTACGTCGATCGCTCGCGGGGCGCGCGACGAACCTGGTGCGGGATGGCGGAGTGCGGCAACCGGGTCAAGGCCGCCGCGTACCGGGCGCGCCACAGGGCGCTTTGACAGACGACATCCACTCGCGTAAACGACATTCCGGACATGCCGCGAGAAAGACCGACCACCCGCGGGGTTGATTTCTCCACCCGAGTGCCGCCGTCTGCCTGGCGATCCTCTCGCCTGGCTATGTCCGCGCGCCCGGCGCGACCTCGGTACTGACGCTCGCGCCGTGGTCGGGCGAACCGGTCAGGAATCGAGAAGCCCGCGCAGACGACCGCGCCTAGCGTTGAGCCCAGCACCGTTTCCGCTGCGAAGGGAGTTCGGCAATGGACCCGGCGACAGGCAAGGACACCAGCGCCTCCGACATCTTCACGCCCGAAGAGCGTGCCGCCATGAAGGAGCATGTCCAGGAGCGCAAGAAGGAGGCGAAGCGCCGGTCACGCGCGGACAAGGCCGCCGAGGCCGAACGAGACGTGCTCGCCAAGATCGCGGACATGCCCGAATCCGACCGGGTCATGGCCGAGCGCGTCCACGCGATCGTCAAGGCGAACGCCCCGCAACTCGCGCCGAAGCTTTGGTACGGGATGCCCGCCTACGCCCTCGACGGCAAGGTGGTCTGCTACTTCCAGAGCGCCGACAAGTTCAAGGCCCGCTACGCCACCCTCGGCTTCGACGATCAAGCGAACCTCGACGACGGCCCGATGTGGGCGACGTCCTTCGCCCTGACCGAGGTGACGGCCAAGGTCGAGGAGCGCATCACCGCACTCGTCAGGAAGGCGGTGAGCTGATCCTCGACCCACCGGCCGAGAACCCGCCATGAGCGGCGCCGCTCAGCGGACGACGTCGTAGACCAGCTTCTGGACCCCGTTGCCGTACGACTCGCTCTCGATGAGCTCGAGCTGCTGCAGATCCTTGTCGGTGTCGCTGAACATCCGCTTGCCCGCGCCGAGAAGGACGGGGAAGACCAGCAGGTGGTAACGGTCGATCAGACCGGCATCGGAGAGACCGCGGTTCAGCGTGGCGCTGCCGTGGATGCTGATCGGCCCACCCTCGGTCTCCTTGAGCGCGGCCACGTCGTCAAGCGAACGGAGGATGTTGGTCTCGCCCCAGTCGGACACCAGGTCCTCTTCCCTGAGCGTGGTGGACACGACGTACTTGGGCATGGCGTTGTAACGGGCGAACTCCTCCGTCATGCCGGGCCACACCGGCGCGAACGCCTCGTAACTGACCCGGCCGAGCAGCATCGCCGTCGCCTCCTCCTGCTCGCGGGCCTTCAACTCGTACGCGGCAGGGTCGAACTCGGCGGCCTTGAAGGTCCAGCCGGTGTTGCGGTAGCCCGCTTCACCTCCGGGTGCCTCGACGACGCCGTCGAGCGAGATGAACGAGGTGGCGATCAGCGTGCGCATCGGTTGCTCCTTGGTCTACTCGGTTGCTCTCGTCACCAACACATCGAACAGCCAACGCCTGATTCGACACCTCCCGCGAAAAAATCTCTCCCGAGGTCGTTCGATCAGATGAGCCGGGTGTGTCCTCGCTGGCCCGGCAGCCTGATCCATTGGGCGCCTGCGAGGAGCGCGAACATCCCGCCACTCGCCGTGACAGCCCATGCCGGGCCGAGCAAGGTGTTGTGTTCGGCGTAGTCACGCCAGCCCACGACTATCAGCGTCAGCATCACCGCGCTACCGGCGACCACCAGAACCGTTGCGCGTCGGTTCGGGCCCGCCGCTCCTCCGGGGCCTACGGCCCTGTCCAGGGCGCTCGCCACACCGATGGCCAAAAGGGCGACGGCGACGAACACGACGACACCACCAGGCGGACCGCCCGTGAACAACGCGATGAGGACGGCGACTCTGGCGACGACGGCGGTGACGAGCCCCAGCATCGCCGCGCCGAGGACGTGGAACACAGGCCGCCCTGGCTTCGTTCGTCCGAGGTCGCGACCCCGCCGCAGCAGCCGCCACCCGAGCACCCCGAACCCGGCCGTGGTCGTCCCCGCGAGAACCACGAACAGCACGGTGAGCACGACGGTCTCCGGCAAGGGGATGTAGTCGATGGTGCGGCCGTCGGGGTGGAGACAGGTCGCGCTCGGCGGAACGTAGTGTCTTTCGACACCCACGGCGCCGGGGCAGGAGCCGTCGGGATCGAGCGAGGACGGCATCGCCACCTCGACGGCGACAGACCACACGAGTAAACCCGCGAGGCCGAGAACGACGACGTTACGGGCGGTCGCCGCCTTCCATCGGAGCGATCCCGTCACGCTGCCCACGCCAGGCCTCCTCAAGGTCGGCCGGTAGCCACCGTGGCGGCCGCGGCAGCCAGCAGATCGTTGAGCCGGGCGTGCGGGAAACCGTCACCATTCCCGGCAGGCGGGCTCACCCGAATGCTGTAGAAGTCGGCGTCGTGGTCCTCGCCCTGCTCGGCCCACAGGTGGCCCGCGTCGTCGCGGCGCCACAACACGTTCTCCCCGCGGAAGTCGGCGCGTTCGAGCCAGTCGGCGCCGGTGGGCCAGTAACCGTCCCAGCCATGGGGCCGCAGTGCGGCGAACGCCGCGTCTACGGTGGCGACGGCGGCGTCCACGTCGTCGTCCTCGAACACCGCCGCGAACCGGCACAGCAACGCCATCGGAACGCCAGGATGGAACAGAAGCGGGTCCAGCACGGCGATCGCCTGGCAGATCAGGTCGAGCTCCGGCCACCGCAGCGCGTAAGGATGCCAGTGCGCCAGGTTGTCCCAACCGAGCCCGGCGAACTCGGCCGAACCCGGTCCGACGATGCCCAGCTCGTGATTGTCGAGCCCGGTGTCAACGTCGAGGCTGAGTGCCTGCCCTCCCCCGACGTCGAAGGTCACGCGGATCTTGGTGTCCTGGTCCTCGCCGTCCTCGTCGAGGTCGTCGTCCTCGTCGTCCCCATCGAGCAGCTCTTCGAGGTCGCCGAGCCGATCGGCGCCGGGTCCGTCCTCCGCGGCGAAGGTGTACCGCGCCCAGAACACAGGGTCGCTCAGCGATTCACGAAGAGACGAAGGGATGCCCATCGGTTGATCGTCACATGCCGAAGCGGCACCCGAGCGGGCAGGACCAGTTGCCGCAGACCCGGCCCGGTGGGAAACGTGCTCGCCGAGACGGTCGCGTGTGGATCGACGGGCGCCTGCTCCGCCGGTGGAACCGGCACCGAGTCCCCGGGTGCGTCACGAGTCGCCGTGCTCGATCTCCCGCAGCTTGCGCCGCAGGCGAGCACGTTCGGGTTCGGTGCCTGCCAGCTCGACTGCCTTCCGGTAGGCAGCTGCGGCCTCGGCATGCCGACCCAGCCGGTGCAGCAGTTCTGCCCGTGCCATGGGGAAAGGGTGGTAGCGGTGCAGCCGGGGTTCGTCGGCCAACTCGTCGAGCAGGGCCAGACCCGCCGCCGGACCGTCGCGAAATGCCACGGCCACCGCTCGGTTCAAGGCGACGATCGGCGAGGGCGTGAGCGTGAGCAGGACGTCGTAGAGCGCCACGATCTGCGGCCAGTCGGTGGTCCCGAGGTCCGCGGCCTCGTCGTGCAGGGCGGCGATCGCGGCCTGCACCGCGTACCGGCCGGGTGTTCCGCCGACCAACGCGATGGGCACAAGGCCAAGACCTTCCGAGATCATCGCACTGTCCCACCTGCTTCTGTCCTGCTCGTCGAGCAGGACCAACTCCCCGTCCGAACCCGTTCGGGCTTCCCGACGGGCGTGGACCAGCAGCATCAGCGCGAGCAGCCCGGTCACCTCCCGCTGTGCGGGCAGCAAGCTCCGCAGAATCCGGGCAAGCCGGATCGCCTCCTCCGCAAGATCAAGCCGCTGCAACCGAGGACCGGCGCTGGCCGCGTAACCCTCGGTGAAGACCGAGTACAACACCTGAAGAACACCGGGTAGGCGGTCCGGCAGCTCACCGGCACCTGGCGTGCGGAACGGGACCCGAGCCTCGCGGATCTTCTTCTTCGCGCGCACGATCCGCTTCGCCATCGTGCTCTCCGGCACGAGGAAAGCCCGCGCGACCTCCGATGTCGTCAGCCCCGCGAGGCACCGAAGTGTCAAAGCGACTCGGTCCTCGGCCGCGAGCGCCGGATGAGAGCAGGTGAAGAACATCTGCAACCGCTCGTCCGGCAGGTCACCGTCCATGGCCGGAGCGGCGGCGGGTTCGGCCCGGTCGGCATCCACCTGCAGAATGGCCAGCCGCGCGGCCAACGCCTGGTCACGCCGCAGCCGATCGACCGCTTTGCGCCGGGCAGTGGTCATCAGCCACGCGCCCGGCTTGGGTGGGACACCGTGCACCGGCCACTTCGCCAGCGCGGCCTCGACGGCCTCCGATGTGACCTCCTCGGCCAGATCGAGATCGCCGAAGCGACGGACGAGGGCCGCCAGCAGCCGACCGTGCTCCTCGCGGAACACCGCCTCCACAACCGGCGTCGTGCCACGGGCGGCCCGTTCGTCCCTCACCTCAGTCTCCGAAGTCGGCGACCGGACGCACCACGACCGACCCGCCATGCCGCGCTCCGGGGCAGCGCGCGGCCCAGTCCAGCGCGACGTCCAGGTTCGGCACGTCGATGACGTAGAACCCACCCAGAATCTCGCGGGTCTCCGCGAACGGCCCGTCCGTGACGATCGGCCTTCCGTCGTCCTCGACCCGCACAGCGGTGGCGGTGACCAGGTCGGCGAGCGACTCGCCGGAGACGAAGATCCCCGCCTCCCGTACTTCCTTGTCGTAGGCGATCCAATCCCCGGCCTCACACCCTGCGGCCTCGCCGTTGTCGCCAACCGCACCGGCGTTGATCAGCAGCATGTACTTCACGGTCCAACTCCCTCGGATTGCGTCGTCCAGGCACGGCAGCGTCGCCGCACAACACAACCACGAACGGCGACCCCGCCGATGGACACACCAGGGAAAAATCTTTCGCACTGTGGGACAGGCTGTGCCGCGTTCGGCTTCTGTGGCCACCGGCGGTCGGGGCGATGTCGGCTACTCAGGACCGGGCCGGGACTCGCCTGTCACACGCGCGACCACCGCGCTCGCCCGGGATTTCCCCGCCACCGGAGCCGGTCGGACCACGGAACACTCAGAGGCCGAAATAGGGGGAGTCTCCCCAGTTCGAACACTGTGGAGCTGAGGGGAATCGAACCCCTGACCTCCGCCTTGCAAAAGCGGCGCTCTACCAATCAGGGCGGATACCGCTGGTCACGTTGGCGGTGTCTGTGTATGCCGTGACCGCTCTGCACGCTGCCGACTGTCGCGCCCACCGTGATTCCCACGGTGCTGCGCCGACTCCGACCCAGCGCACTCTCGGCTCACACCAACGCCATCGAGCATCACTCCAGTGCCGTACGGTGCCATGGCAGCTCGTTATAACGCTCGACTTGCTGACGGATCGCCTCCGTCGCTCGCGCGATCAGCTCGTCACGATCATGCTTCGCTGCACCGTAGGTTCGTGACCTGCCCTCGTGCACCGTGTCCCACTTACTCCGGCTGCTCCTGCGCGTGGTCGAGCCCTGCTCATGGCTGCCAAATCCGTTCAACACCGAGTTCCATACCGGCTGGTAGCCGACACGTAGCCCGTTCTCTCCAAGATCTATGTGGACATCCGGCATCGCCAGCAGCCGAACTGAGAACTCTTCCGGTGGCAACCCACCTTCAATGATCGACCTACGGTGCTGGTGGACGCGCGAGTGCAGCGGGCGGGTGCTGGGATTCGTCCGTCCCGTAGCGCTGTTAGTCGATCTCGACTGACCGACGTACAGCGGGATGGTGAGTCCGCTGAGGGGCCGATACAGGTCGCAGGAATCCCCCTCGTAGTAGATGGCATATAGGCCTGGCCCCTCGAAAGAAGGCATCACGGTGTCGAGGCGGACAGGCGGCTGTTCCTCAAACTGTCGGCAGATGATCCAAGTCAGATGCTCCGTAGACAACGGATCAAAGAATGCGGGTCGATACACGTCCGGCGCAGACATAACCCCGAAGATTAGAGGATCATCGGTGACCTCGATCCCACACCTGACTCGCACCGTCCGTCAGGTGACTTCCTGCGACCGACACCAGGTACCAGAGCAGTGGATTCGCCAGTAGCGAAGGCCCGCTGCAGCATCTCTGGCCTGTAGATGCGGCTGCTACGGTCGCTGTTTGCCGCGGAGAGTGTCCGCGATGCGACGTGCCGCATCCGCTACGTCCTCGTGCTCCCACACACGGATGACGTCCCAGCCGGCATTGCGCAGTCGTTGATCAGTGTCAGCGTCACGGCGCTTGTTGTCCTCGATCTTGGTGTTCCAGAACGAGGACGTGGCGCCGGTGGCGGGACGATGGTGCTCGGGACAACCGTGCCAGAAACATCCGTCGAGGAAGACAGCCACCTTGGCGCGTGGGAACACCACGTCGGCGGTACGTCGAACGTTCTTGACCGGGCGGGTAGCTACACGGTAGCGCAACCCGAGCGCGTGTATCGCCGAGCGCAGTGCCCGTTCCGGACGAGTATCACGGCTCCGGTTGGCTCGCATCACCGCTCGAGAGGCGGGAGTGGAAGCCCAAGACGTAGGCGCCGACGTGGCACTCTCGCCGGTCTCTGCCGCATCTCCTCGTTGGTCGAGCAATCCCCTGGCATGGATCTGTTGCCAAGCTTGGGCGAGGTTGTCCTCACGGGTGAGAGCGTCAACCTCGCCGGCGTAGCACTCGTGAGTCTTGCCAAGGACTGACCAGCGAAGATAGGCGTAAATTCGACGACCAGATGGGAAGACGCGGAGCGCGACCGACGCATGGCCTGTTTTTCCATCCGGCAGGTGGATCTCGCGGGCATCGCGGCCACCAGCGGCACGGTCTTGTTCCTCCGCTCGTTCCCGGCGACTGAGTCCAGGTGCGGGTTTCCACGCCGCCGCATCCGGCGGGTGGTCTCGCCAGAGCGGGTGCGATGTCACGAGCGCCGCCGAATCGTCGTTAAGTGAGGGGACAGCACGTCGGCTACCGACCGGGCGATAGCTTCACCGAGTCTGACCGGCACGGCGTTTCCGAGTTGGCGCATCTGCTCGCCGCGTGGGCCAGCCAGGAACCAGTCGTCGGGGAAGGTCATCACGCGCGCGACTTCGCGCACCGTCATGTACCGGATGGAGCCGTCGTCACGGCGCAGGACGGTCTCTCCTCCTGGTACGCCGTGCACACCGGCCTTCACTGTCTTGGCTGGCCGGTCCAGCAGATTCGGGGTGTGCCCAGGATATTGGCGCGCGCCGGGCCAACCGTAGTGGTGCAGGTGGTCCGGGTGCTCGACCTTGTCCCCAAGCGGTTCCCCTAACCCCTTGATGGCGTCCCGCAGCGTGAGCCACCGGTGGGTGCGCTCACCATCGTCGTTGCCTTTGGGCGCTACGGGCGTGTGACGGTAGCGCTTGGGCACCTTGTGTTCGTCCCAGTAGCTGCCGTCGGCCTGCGCTCGCAGTAGCGCGGCTTCCGAGTGCGTGGGCTGCGGGAAGTCCCAATCCTCGAGGCCGAGGTCGCGGCGAAAGGCGACAACGAAGACACGCCACCGCACCTGGGGCACTCCATAGTCCGCAGCGTTAACCATGAGGTACTTAACGTCGTAACGTTCGGTATCGTCCCCGGCGTCCTTGGCTAGCGCCTTTCGCAGCCGTTTGTCGTGATCGCGCCAGTCCTCACCGTCCACTCGCTGTTCGAACGGCGCACGCAACTCGTTGAGGATGTACTCGTAGTACGGCTTGAACGACGGCCGTAACAATCCCTTCACGTTCTCCGCGATCACCGCGCGCGGACGAGTTTCCCGCACCGTCCGGAATAGTTCAGGCCACAGATTCCGCTCGTCGTCGTAGCCCTTATGGACGCCGCCCAACGACCAGGGTTGGCACGGCACTCCACCGGCGATCACATCGACTTGGCCGAGGTAGCACGATAGGTCCGCTTCGCGGATGTCGCCCTCAATAAGCGGCCACGGCGAGTGCAGGCCCAGACCCTGCACTGCGGATTCGTCCCAGTCCTCCGCCCTGTTCGCGCGCAATGTCGCGCACGCCCGCTTCTCCAACTCGACAGCCAACAGATGACGGAAGCCCGCGTTGTGCATGGCCAACGCGAGCCCACCACCCCCGGTGAAGAGCTCAATGCTGGTGCCCACCTCGCGCGGGGGTCCGTCTTCGGGGAATAGGGCTGGCTGCGTAGTCACGCGGGGACTGTACCGCGGTCTTGGATCGAACGCACGTGCGACATGCCGAGAGCGCGGACGTATTGACAACGACTGGCGAACATGCGTCCGATCATGGTCGTACACCTTTCAACCGCGACAGCGCGTGCTCGCCGAGGAGCGCGAGGGCGGCCTCAACCGCGCACATCCACTCGCCGTCGCCGAAGCCGGCGCACATCCGGGCGTAGCGGTGTAATCACGCCGCTAGGGTCGTACGAGCGATTGAACGTAGGCTCACAGGAGAACAGGAACGCCTCGTTCGTCGGCTCGACGCCGAGCTGCCGTACAGCCGCTTCGTATCGCGGTGCTCCGCCAGCATCTCGACGGTCGCGAGATGGACGAGTAGCAGAGTGAAGATCCATTAAGCTTCATTCTCGTCGGCCGTCAACTCTGACAAGTACATCCGCTTGCGGGTCAGCGGGTCGATCCCGGCGTAGACGTTTGATCTGCGGTGAGCTTGGCTCGACGGCGGATGAAACCTCGCGAGCGTTGGCGTCCACCCGCGGCTTGGCCATGCTCGAAGGGCACTCGCAGTCATCGTGACTGTCAAAGCTCAGAACTGGCGGCCACCGTCAGCGGCGTTTTACCTGGTCGAACATTGTGGAGCTGAGGGGAATCGAACCCCTGACCTCCGCCTTGCAAAAGCGGCGCTCTACCAATTGAGCTACAGCCCCGAACCGCGGGCCAGGATACCACCCGCGGGGAAAGCTCTCAGTTCTTGCTCGCGGCGTCCGAGCCGGCCTTCGCCGGTGCGCTGCCGTTCGGGGAGACACCGCTCGTCGGGCGCTCGGTCGGTGCGGTGGCTTCACGCCACAGGTCCGCCTCGGCCTTCGCGTCCCTGTTGCGCTTGATCAAGAAGAAAACGCCGCCCGCGACAACCGCGAGTGCCAACAGCTTCTTCACGGTGAAGCCCTCCTCGACAACCTGCTGACCGTGCACCAGTGATGTTACTGCACGGCACCGAGGCGGCGTTTACGCGGTCCACCTCACGGGTAGATCGCGCCAGAACACGGACGAAAAGGGAGGAATTGTCATGGCTGGTAGCGACGACAAGCGCGAAGGCATCAAGGGTGCGGTCGAGGATCTGAAGGGCAGGGCGAAGGAAGCCGCGGGGACTTTCCTCGGCAACGACGAGATGGAACGCGAAGGCGGCGCGCAGCGGGAGAAGGGCGCGAAGCAGCAGACCGCCGCCGAGCGGCAGCAGCAGGCAGAGCAAGCGCAGCGAGAAGCGCGTGAAGCCGAGGAACGCGAACGTCGGCAACAGTAGCGACGCAGGTCGGCGCGCCGGTCGGCTCGGCCGTTCCCTGCGGAGCACGCTCGCTCAGTGACGCAGGCTCGGCAGAGGCAAGCGCCCCAGAGCCCACCCGGAAATCTCTGTGAGCAGCCCCCGCCAGTGCACCCCCGGCACCGGGCCGAGCTGACCGGCGTTCGTCAACCATTGCGCGTCCCTGAGATGAATGTAGGTGACCTCACCATGCACTTCTCCGCGATTCTGCGCCGCCCTTTTCTTGTAGAGCCCGGCTTGTTCGCGGTACACGTTCGCGATATGGAACGCCGCCTCCGATCCTTCCATTTCCACGAGAGTGGCGACCTCGTCCATCCACCGCGTCGCCGTCACGAGGTCACCGGCGATGATTCCGCCCGAAACGCTCAACGTGACTCCCATGGCGAAGTCCTCCATCTGGTTCGCGGCATCCACGAACGCCTGTAGAAGGAAGTCCGGCCGCGCCGCTCCCATCACCCACCTCCTTCGCCTCGGGACAGTCCGGGGCGGGATCGTCCCGAGGGACTACCTACCCGAGGCGGGTGGGCCTGAACGGGCAGCCGAGCAGGATCACGCCTGTGACTGACGACGACGGCCCGGGACTCGCCTGAACCGGGCCGTCGTCGCACTCGCCGCCACGGCCTGTCTCAGCGACAGCCACCCATGGCCTCGCGCACCTCCGCGAGAGTCACGTCGGCCACGGCTCGCGCTCGCTCGTTGCCCTCGGCGAGGACCCGGCGGAGGTGGGCGCGGTCACGCGCCAGCTCCGCTCGGCGCGACCTGATCGGCGCCAGGTACTCGTTGACCGCCTCGATCACGACCTTTTTCAGCGCACCGGCCCCCGCTGAGCCGATGTCGGCGGCGACCTCCTCGGGAGGTCGCTTTTGGCAGAGGGCCGCGAGCAGGACAAGCGACGACACCTCTGGCCGGGTGGCAGGCTCGTAGGTGATGTGGCGTTCGGAGTCCGTCCTGGCTCCCCTGATCAGCCGCGCCGTCTCGTCGGCAGAGGCGGCCAGTGTGATGGCGTTGCCTCGGCTCTTGCTCATCTTGGCGCCATCCGTGCCGAGCAGCAGGGGTGCGCTCGACAGCAGCGCCTCCGGCTGGGGAAAGACGGCGGTGCCGTCGCCGTAGCGGTTGTTGAAGCGCCTTGCGATCGTCCGCGTCAGTTCAAGGTGCGGAAGCTGGTCCTGCCCTACCGGCACCAGATTGGACTTGCAGAAGAGGATGTCGGCTGCCTGGTGGACGGGATAGGTGAACATCAGGCCGCTGACTGCCGACTGCCGCGAGTGCGCGATCTCGTCCTTGACCGTGGGATTGCGGCTCAGCTCTGCCACCGAAACGAGGCTGAGGAAAGGCAGCATCAGCTGGTTCAACGCGGGGACGGCGCTGTGCGTGAAGATCGTGCCGCGGTGCGGGTCCACACCGATGGCGAGGTAGTCGAGCACCAGTTCCTCGACGTGCCACGGCAGGTCGTCGGCGACGTCGCGATCGGTCAGCACCTGGTAGTCCGCGACGAGCACGAACATCTCGACGCCCAGCTTCTGAAGCCGCACCCGGTTGTGCAGCGTGCCGAAGTAGTGGCCGAGATGCAGGCGGCCTGTGGGCCGGTCGCCCGTCAGAACACGGAACCGTCCGGGGTTCTCGGCGATCTGCTCCTCAAGCACCGCGCTCCGGGACTGCGCCGCGGACATCTCCCGCGCGTCAGCGGAGGACGAGGCAGGGTCGGCAACGGTGGCTTCGAGGTCGGGAAACGTTCTCACGCTGTCTCCTTGGGGTCGGTCGTGGTCGCGGACGACCCGAACCCGTTACCAGGGGACACGCGAAGGGCCGTCCTTTCGAACGGCCCGGTCGTGCTGTCAAGTGATGGCCGCTCCTACGAGGAGCGCCACCAGTTCAGACACGACGAGCGATGCACAGGAACAGCATAGCGCCCAGTACCTTCAGCCGGACCGACACCGACAGGCGGAAAAAGCATCAGGGGCGGTTGACCTGTACAAGTCAACCGCCCCTGATCTGCTGTGGGCCCAGGAGGACTTGAACCTCCGACCTCTTCGTTATCAGCGAAGCGCTCTAACCGCCTGAGCTATGGGCCCTTGACGCTGAACAGCTTACCGCAAGCCGATCAGCGCCCATTCGCTGGGGTCACTCACGTTCCGACAGTGTGAGTTCCAGCCCTCCGGTCAGCCCGGCGCAGGCGTTGTAGATGAACGCCCCGACCGTGGTCAGCGCCGAGATGAGCACGATGTTGACCGCGCCCACGATCGCCGCGGCACCGAACACCGTGCCTGCCGTGACCAGCAACTCGCCCTCGGCTCCGTCGTTGGCCACGAGCGAGTTGTAGGTGCCGTTGATGTTGTCCCACACACCCATGCCGTCGAGCACCATGTACAGCACACCGACGGCGACGAGCCAGATGAAGAACAACGCCACCCCGAGCACGAGCGACAGCTTCAGCACCGACCACGGGTCGATCCGCTTCACCTGCAGATTCGCCCGCCTCGGCCCTCGGCCCGGCCTGCGGAACGCGCTGACCGACCGGCCACTCTGTGAACCGGCCTCAGACTTGGCCTGCGCGGACGCCGGGGACGACGTCCGCGCGGAGTCGCCGTCGGAGCCCTGGCCGAACAGGCCACTCGCCGGCCCGCTCTGCCCGAACACGGGGTCGGAGGCCCCGGCCTCCGGCTGCGCCGCTGTCATCGCCACCGGCCGCGCCTGTTCCTGACCCGACTGACTCGGTAGCCACTGGGTGGCACCGCCGTCACCGTCCGGCGATCCCGCAGGACCGTCCTTGTCCACCCGCTGCCACGGTGGAACTTCCCCCGTACTGGTGTCCGTTCCACCGGAGCCGCGCTGTTCAGTGTTGTCAGGTGGTGTCACAACCGGTCAGTCCCTTTGTCTGTCGCGAGCCACTACTGTTGCTCCGTGTCCGTGTCGGACACGGCCTCGCCCTCGGCTTCGACGCCCTCCGGGTCGTCCACTTCCGGGACGTCCGACGGCCGGTCCGCGTTGCGCGCCACGGCCAGCAGGGTGTTCCCTTCACCCAGGTTGATCAATCGCACGCCCTTCGTCTGCCTCCCGGCCTTGCGGACCTGTTCCGCAGGGGTTCTGATCACCCCGCCGCTCGACGTGATGGCGTACAGCTCGTCGTCGGCATCGACGACGAGAGCTGTCACCAGCCTGCCACGCTTTTCGTCGTGCTGGATCGTGAGCACGCCCTTACCACCCCGGCCCTGCACCGGGTAGTCCTCGACGGCGGTGCGCTTCGAGTAACCACCGTCGGTGGCGACCAGCAGGAACGTGCCTTCCTTGACGACGTTGATGCTCAGCAGTTCCCCACCGTCGTTGAACCGCATCCCGAGCACGCCCGAGGTGGCCCTGCCCATCGGCCGCAGCGCCTCGTCGGTGGCGTTGAACCGGATCGACTGCCCGTCGGAGGAGACGAGGAGAAGGTCGTCCTCCGCCGACGCGAGCACCGCGCCGACGAGTTCGTCGCCCTCGCGGAGGTTGATCCCGATGAGCCCGCCCGAGCGCGGTGAGTCGAAGTCGGCCAGTCTCGACTTCTTCACCAGGCCCTTCTTCGTGCCGAGGATCAAATACGGCGCGACCTCGTAGTTCGGGATCTGGATCACGCTCGCGATAGACTCGTCCGGCTGGAACGCCAGCAGGTTGGCCACATGCTGACCCCGCGCGTTGCGGTTGGCCTCGGGAAGGTCGTACGCCTTCGCCCTGTACACGCGGCCCTTGTTCGTGAAGAACAGCACCCAGTTGTGCGTCGAGCACACGAAGAAGTGCTCCACGATGTCGTCCTGCTTGAGCGTCGCGCCCTGCACACCCTTGCCACCGCGCTTCTGCGAACGGTAGAGGTCGGTCTTGGTGCGCTTGGCGTAGCCGGTGCGCGTGATCGTGACGACCACGTCCTCCTCGGCGATCAAGTCCTCCATCGACACGTCGCCGTCGAAAGGAATGATCTGCGTGCGGCGATCGTCACCGTACTTATCGACGATCTCCTGTAGTTCGTCACGCACGATCGAACGCTGCCGCTCCGGCCGGTCCAGGATGTCCTGAAGGTCGGCGATCTTCCGTTCGATGTCGGCCAGCTCGTCGATGATCTTCTGCCGTTCCAGGGCAGCCAGCCTGCGCAGCTGCATGTCCAGGATGGCGGTGGCCTGCACCTCGTCAACGTCGAGCAACTCGACCAGGCCGCTGCGCGCCTCGTCAACGCTGGGCGAGCGGCGGATCAGCGCGATCACCGCGTCGAGCTGGTCGAGCGCCCTGACCAGACCACGCAGGATGTGGGCTCGCTCCTCGGCCTTGCGCAACCGGAACCGCGTCCGGCGCACGATGACCTCGACCTGGTGCGTCACGTAGTGCCGCACCATCTGGTCGAGCCTCAACGTCCTCGGCACACCATCGACGAGCGCCAGCATGTTGACGCCGAAGTTGTACTGCAACTGCGTGTGCTTGTAGAGGTTGTTCAGCACGACCTTCGCCACCGCGTCACGCTTCAACGTGATCACGATGCGCATACCGCTGCGGCTGTTGCTCTCGTCCGCGATGTCCGAGATACCGGTGATCTTGCCGTCGCGCGCCAGCGTCGCGATGTTCTCGACGAGGTTGTCCGGGTTGACCTGGTACGGCAGCTCCGTGACCACCAGCGTGGTACGGCCCTTGGTGTCCTCCTCGACCTCCACCACGGCACGCATCCGGACCGAGCCCCTGCCCGTGCGGTAGGCGTCGGAAATGCCCTGGGTGCCGAGGATCAGACCGCTCGTCGGAAAGTCCGGGCCCTTGATGCGCTGCATCAGTGCGGCCAGCAGTTCCTCGTCGTCCGCGTCCGGGTTGTCCAGCGCCCAGAACACGCCCTCGGCGACCTCGCGAAGGTTGTGCGGCGGAATGTTGGTCGCCATGCCGACGGCGATTCCCGAACCGCCGTTGACCAGCAAGTTCGGGATGCGACTCGGCAGGACGTCCGGTTCCCGCGTGCGCCCGTCGTAGTTGTCCGAGAAATCGACCGTGTCTTCCTCGATGTCCCGCAACATCTCCATGGCGAGCGGATCGAGGCGCGACTCGGTGTATCGCATCGCCGCGGCGGGGTCGTTGCCCGGCGAGCCGAAGTTGCCCTGACCATCGATGAGCGGGTACCGCATCGACCACCGCTGGGCCAGCCGCACCAGAGCGTCGTAGATCGCCGAGTCGCCGTGCGGGTGGTAGTTGCCCATCACGTCGCCGACGACACGGGAGCACTTGTTGTAGCCGCGCTCGGGCCGGAAACCCGAGTCGTACATCGAGTAGAGGACGCGGCGGTGCACCGGCTTGAGGCCGTCACGCACATCCGGCAGAGCCCGCGACACGATCACGCTCATCGCGTAGTTGATGTAGGAGTTCTGCATCTCCTGCTGGATGTCCACCGGCTCGATGCGTCCATGGGAGCTCGGCGGGAGAGTCTCGGTCACGGCTGGATGTTCCTTTCACGCAGGCGAACGTCTGGCACGGGGTCGGGATCTCTCGTCAGACGTCCAGGAACCGCACGCCCTTGGCGTTGCGGGTGATGAACGAGCGACGCGCCTCGACGTCTTCGCCCATCAGGACGGAGAACAACTCGTCGGCTGTCGCGGCGTCGTCGAGGCTGACCTGCAACAACACGCGGTTCGCCGGGTCCATCGTCGTTTCCCACAGCTCCTCGGCGTTCATCTCGCCGAGACCCTTGTACCGCTGGATGCCGTCTTCCTTCGGCAGCTTCCGCCCCGCTTCGGCCCCGGCGCGCAGCAACCCGTCGCGTTCCCGGTCGCTGTAGGCGTACTCCGGCTCCGAACGCGGCCACTTGATCTTGTAGAGCGGTGGCTGCGCGAGGTAGACGTACCCCTGCTCGATCAGCGGCCGCATGAACCGGAACAGCAGGGTCAGCAACAGCGTGCGGATGTGCTGACCATCCACGTCGGCGTCGGCCATGAGCACGATCTTGTGGTACCGCAGCTTCGAGATGTCGAAGTCGTCGTGGATGCCGGTGCCCAGCGCGGTGATCAGCGACTGGACCTCCTGGTTCTTCAGCACCCTGTCGATGCGGGCCTTCTCGACGTTGATGATCTTGCCTCGGATGGGCAGGATCGCCTGGAATCGCGAATCACGGCCTTCCTTGGCCGAACCACCGGCGGAATCACCTTCGACGATGTAGAGCTCGCACTCCTCCGGATCACGCGAGCGGCAGTCCTTGAGCTTGCCCGGCAGTCCACCGATGTCCATCGCGCCCTTACGACGCACAAGGTCACGCGCCTTGCGGGCGGCCATCCTGGCTTGCGCGCTGGAAACGGCCTTGTTGATGATGATCTTCGCTTCGGCCGGGTTGCGCTCGAACCAGTCGGCGATCCACTCGTTGCAGGTGGTCTGTACGAATGAGCGCGCCTCGCTGTTGCCCAGCTTCGTCTTCGTCTGCCCCTCGAACTGCGGCTCGGCGAGCTTGATGGAGACGATCGCCGCGAGGCCCTCCCTCACGTCGTCGCCGGTGAGGTTGGCGTCCTTCTCCTTGAGCAGTTTCTTGTCACGGGCGTAGGCGTTCACCACACGGGTCAGCGCGGCGCGGAAACCCTCCTCGTGGGTACCGCCCTCATGCGTGTTGATCGTGTTGGCGAAGGTGTAGACCGACGGCGTGAAGCCGTTGTTCCACTGCATCGCCACCTCGACCTCCAGGCCGTCGCCCTTCTGTTCGAACGAGACGACGCTCGGGTGGATGGCCTCCCTCGACGCGTTGATGTGCCTGACGAAGTCCTCGAGCCCGCCCGGATAGCAGTAGGTGCGCTCCTTCAGGTGCGCGCGCTCGCCCGTGGCGTCCTGGCCCTCCTCGTCGTCGGAGACCCGCTCGTCACGCAACACGATGGTGAGGCCCTTGTTCAGGAAGGCCATCTCCTGAAGCCTGCGCGCCACCGTCTCGGCGCTGTAGGTCGTGGTCTCGAAGATGTCGGGGTCGGCCCAGAACGTGACGCTGGTGCCGGTGCGGTCGGTCGGCCCCTTCTCCAACAACTCACCCGGTACCGACTTCTCGTAGTGCTGCACCCAGATCTTGCCGTCGAGGTGCACCTCGACGTCGAGCGCTGTGGACAGCGCGTTGACCACCGAGACGCCGACGCCGTGCAGGCCGCCCGACACCGCGTACGACTCGCCGTCGAACTTGCCGCCCGCGTGCAACTGCGTCAGCACGATCTCGAGGGTGGGTTTGCCGTAGACGGGGTGGACGCCGACGGGAATGCCTCGCCCGTCGTCAACGACACGGACCCCGCCGTCGGCGAGCAGTGTGACCTCCACGCGCGTGGCGTGGCCCGCCATCGCCTCATCGACCGAGTTGTCCACAACCTCCCAGATGAGGTGGTGCAGGCCACGTTCACCGGTCGAACCGATGTACATGCCGGGGCGCTTGCGGACCGCCTCCAAGCCCTCGAGCACTGTGATGGAGGACGCACTGTATTCGCTGTTTTTCGCTGCCACCGGCTGACTTCTCCTCGTCTCGCTCAACGGGAACCCTGTGAGCCAGGTCCTACGTCGGGCTCGAAGCTGACACTCGTTCCGGCACCAATCCGGCTTGCCTCTTCAAGTTTACTTGGCCAGTCGCGCTAACAGGCACCAAGGACACCCCTGGCAGCGTCGCAGAGCCACGAATCGATCGGGGGGTGGGTCCGGCCTCGGACGAGACTCGTGCCGAGGCGTGTCGCACGGTTTCAGGCTGTGTACGCGAATCGGACACGGAGTCGATCTCGCCCGCTTCGCGGCGGGCGGGACTCTAGCCGTAGGTGTCGCGCGGACCTCTTCCCTGAATGTGCCGGGGCCCCTTGCGCCAACTGGGCGCGGTCGGCCCCTGAATCCGCATCCTGGTGACGACGCCGTGCCCGACGCCCGCTGCGATTCTTGCCAGTAGCTGCCGTTGCAGCAAGCGCAACTGAGTGGCCCATGCGGTGGAACTCGCGCGCACGGTGAGCTCGCCATCGGTCAACGCCACCGGTTGCGCGTGTTCGGCCACCTCCGCACCCACCAGCGCAGGCCACTGCCCGAAGACCCTGCCGTTCGCGATCCGGGCGTTCCAGCCGAACTGCGACGACATCCTCGACATCAGGCGGCCGAACGGCTGCGGGTCCCGCTCGTCCGAACCTGGGCCGGACCAGCGGCGGCGAAGGGGGTTCTGACCTGGCAACCCTGAGACGGCGCGCCCTCCACTCGTCCGGCCCGGTCCCGGTTTGCGAACACCGGGTTCCGTTCCCCGTGCCGCTGCGCGCTCCTTCGCGGCACGCAGAGCCGCCCTCGCCAGGTCTCGGCCCTGTGGAGAACTGCCTGCGGACGATCCATCCACAGCGGCGACGGGATGGCCCCCGACCCCGTTCGGCCCATCGCCGTTGCTACGCTCTGTGCCGCGTTCGGGCTTGCCCTTGTCAAAGGCACCTACTTGAGGGTTAACTAACCCTTCTTTCGAGGCTTCCGCTACCCGCAGTGGTAACGCGCTACCTGAGTTATCCACACTATCCACAGACTTATCCCCAGATCGGTGGGTAACTCGCGTGCCGACGGTCACGTTTCGTTGTGTGGACCTGTGCCCCTCAACCACGAGTCACCTCGCCCTCGGACACGCGGTAGCGCACCCCGTCCAGTTCCTCGGGCACATCGGCTTCCACCGCCGCGGTCACCAGCACCTGCTCGGCCTTCGCGGCGATGTCGGCCAAGCGCGCCCTGCGCCGGGTGTCGAGTTCAGCGAACACGTCGTCGAGCAGCAGGACCGGCTCCCCACCCGGCTCGTCGCGCAGCAACTGGTACGAAGCCAACCGCACAGCCAGCGCGAACGACCACGACTCCCCGTGGCTCGCGTACCCCTTCACGGGAGCCTGCCCCAACACGAGATCGAGGTCGTCCCGATGAGGACCCACCAGGCTCACGCCCCGCTCCAGCTCGGCGTCCCTCGACTCGGCCAGAATCCGCAGCAGGACCTCCTCCAGCTCCCGCGCCGTGACCCTCGCGCCTTCCGGAGCGCCACTCCCTTCGGGCAGAGCGTCGCCGAGGCTCGACCGATAGGCGATCGACGCGGGCCGCGAGTCGGGGGCGACATCCGCGTACGCCGCTGCCAGGAAAGGCGCGAGATCGGCCACCAGGTTGAGCCGGGCCGCCAGCAGTTCGGCACCCGCCGTCGCAAGATGGCTGTCCCACACCTGAAGCGTCGAGGCGACATAGGGATCGTCCTCACCTCGTCCCCTGCGCGCGGAAGGTCTGCCGACGCTCTTCAGCAGCGCGTTCCGTTGCCGCAGAACCCGCTCGTACTCCGACCGCACCCCCGCGTACCGGGGTGCGCGCTGGACGAGCAGCTCATCGAGGAAACGCCGCCGCTCGGACGGGTCGCCACGCACGAGAGACAGGTCCTCGGGCGAGAACAACACCGTGCGAAGAACGCCGAGGACATCGCGTGGCCTGCCCACCGCACCGCGGTTGACGCGTGCCCTGTTGGCCCTTCCCGGTGCGATCTCCAACTCCACGGTCAGCTCGCGACCCTCGTTCACCACGGCCGCGCGCACCAATGCCCTGTCTCGACCGTGCCTGACCAGCGGAGCATCGGTGGCGACCCGGTGTGACGACAGTGTGGCGAGGTAGCCGACGGCTTCGAGCAGGTTCGTCTTCCCTCGCCCGTTGGGTCCGACCAGCACGGTCGGACCCGGTTCGAGCGGGAGATCGACGTACTCCCACGACCGGAAATCGGTCACCTGGAGGTGCCGCAAATACACCTAGCCGGATACCTTCTTCGTCCTGGTGGCGTGCCCGCCGAACTGTTCCCGCAGTGCGGCGACCGCGCGCATGGCCGCCGAGTCCTCCTGCCGCGACGCGAAACGCGCGAACAGGGCCGCCGAGAGCACCGGAGCCGGCACGGCGTTGTTCACCGCTTCCTCCAGTGTCCAGCGGCCTTCCCCCGAGTCCTCGACGTAGCCTTCGAGATCGTCCAGTTCCGGATCCTCGTCCAGCGCGCGGACGAGGAGTTCCAGCAGCCAGGACCGCACGACTGTGCCACGCTGCCATGCCTTGATCACCGCGGGCACGTCCCGCACGACGTCGGACGCTTCGAGCAGCTCGAATCCCTCGGCGTAGGCCTGCATCAGCCCGTACTCGATGCCGTTGTGCACCATCTTCGCGTAGTGCCCCGCACCAACTCCGCCTGCGTGGGCGAACCCCTCCTCGCGGGGTCCTTCAGGGCGGAGGGCGTCGAAGAAGGGCATCGCACGTTCGACATCGGCCTCAGCCCCACCGACCATGAGGCCGTAGCCGTTATCCCTGCCCCACACGCCGCCGGAGACACCGACGTCGAGGTAGCCGACCCCCCTGCGGCCCAGCAGTTCGGCGTTGCCCGCGTCGTCGGTGTAACGGGAGTTGCCACCGTCGATCACCAGATCGCCGTCACCGAGCAGCTCGGCAAGGTCGGCCACCGTCCGGCGGGTGGGTTCACCGGCGGGCACCATGACCCAGACCACCCTCGGTGTGGCCAGCTTCGACACCAGCTCCGCCAGCGACGAGACATCGCTGACCTCGGGATTGCGGTCGTAGCCGACGACCTCGTGGCCTGCCGACCTGAGCCGTTCCCGCATGTTGAACCCCATACGGCCGAGACCGACGAGTCCAAGCTGTGCCATTCAGATGCTCCTCTTTCCGGGTGTGCCGCTGCTCAGCCGGGAAGCCGCACCGGCATCAGCAGGTAGAGATAGCCGGGCACGACATTGCCGTCCGCATCGGCAGGCTTGATCAGCGCGGGCCGGTTCGCCGTCGTGAACGTCAACTCGGCCCTTTCGGTGTGCAAAGCTCCGAGGCCATCGGCGAGGTAGGTCGGGTTGAAGGCGATGGTCACCGAGTCGCCCTCGTAGTCAACGGGAAGCTCTTCTTCCGCACTGCCCTCGTCGTCTCCGCCTGCCGACAGTCGCAGCGAGTTTTCCGCGAACTCCAACCTGACCTGGGTGCCCCGTTCGGCGACGAGCGACACACGCTTGATCGCTTCGGCCAGCGCGGGAACGTTCAGGATCGCGCGCGACGAGTGGTCGGAGGGCAGCAACTGCCGGTACGGCGGGAACTCCGCGTCGAGCAGGCGCGTTGTGGTGAACTTGCCGCCACCGGAGAGCCCGAGCAGGCCGTCCCCCCCTGCGAGGCCGATCTGCACCGTCGTGCCCGCCGAACCGAGCGACTTGGCGGCGTCGGCGAGCGTCCGCGCCGGCACGAGGACCGCCGAGTCGGTGATGCCGTCGGTGGGCTGCCAGGTGAACTCGCGCATCGCGAGCCGGAACCGATCGGTGGCGACGAGCGTCAGGGTGCTCCCGGTGATCTCGACACGCATACCGGTGAGCATGGGAAGGGTGTCGTCCTTGCCTGCCGCGACGGCAACCTGCGCGACGGCCTGCGAGAACGCGTCACCGGTGACCTGTCCCGCGAGTTCGGGTTGAGCGGGAAGTTGCGGGTAGTCCTCCACCGGCATGGTCGGAAGGCTGAACCGGGCGTTTCCGCACGTGATGGTGGCCCGAGCGCCCTCGACCGCGATATCGACGGGCTGGGCGGGCAACGCCTTGGTGATGTCGGCCAGCAGACGGCCGGACACGAGCGTGCGCCCCCCATCGGCGATGGTCGCGGGCACCCCCACCGTCGCCGAGACTTCGTAGTCGAATCCGGACACGGTCAGTGCTTCGGCATCGCCGCCCGCATCGAGCAGGACACCACCGAGCACGGGAACGGGCGGCCTCGACGGCAGGCTACGGGCCACCCATGCGACGGCGTCGGCAAGCCCGTCGCGCTCGACGCGGATCTTCATGCGCCCATCCTTTCGACAGCCGAGCCGGTTGGAGCTCGTGAGATCGCATAACGCCGGTGGATGACTCCCGGCGAGGTTCGTAGGTCCACACGGCGCAGGGGCCGTGTCTCGCCCCCCAGTCAACACCCTGCGGCCGACAGCCACGGCCCACCGAGCGCACCGACATGTGGACTTCCACGGTAGAGCGTGCCGACTTGGGGCGTCACCTGGGGCCAGGGCTTCTCCGAGCCCGCCACGACCGCTTTGGCAGCGAGTTGTCCCCAACTTCGAGCCGAGCCTGTTTTTCTTCTTTTCTTCTCAGAGATAGAAGAAGTTCAGTCGTAGTAGTAGGGGCTGTGGATACTGTGGATAACCCCTTGTTTCCCCAGGTCACAGAGCGTATTCAACTGTGGACAACCTGTTGATGGATCTGTGGACAGTTCAGTCAACCTGTGAATGGATGAGTGCCAACAAGGAACTATCCACATGTGGATGAAGTTATCCACAGTTCTATCCACAGTTTTGGGCCGAGTTATACCCAGGTTGTCCACGGCCCACACACAGGCTCGTCACCGTATCGAGTGATCAAACCTTTGATGTGGACAGAATTGTGGGTAACCCTGTGGATGACCTGTGGAAAACCTACGGGCCACTGTGGACAACCGAGCGCTTCCCCTCGTCCACGCGTTCATCCACAGGTGTATGCCCAGCCCGCGAGGGCTGTGGATAACTCAGAAAACAAGCATCCGAGCTTTTTTCTTGGGGTGCGGCCGAGCGCGCTTCGGGCCTTCATCCCGTGCCTCCTACTCCTCCGGAGCACGCGCCCCTCGGCGCTTCTGCGCCTTCTGCACCGCCTGCACCCCCAAGGGGCCCGGTACCTTCCGCGCCTACTGCCACACGGCCAGGAGAGAGGGGCGGTCGGGGCCTGAAGAGGGCCGGAAGAGGACGAGAAGACTCGGCCTGAGGGGCTGCCTGCAACCAGCATGTGGAGCGCCGGAGCGATCTGAACGACCTGCCTGGCGCGGCTCACGCCCACGTAAATCGGCGGAAGTGTCCGTGGCGAGTGGGGCCCTCCGCGATGCGAGGTGCCGCCGGTCGGTACCGGACTCGACGCCTTCTGCGGCCTGTGGACAGGACTGCCGGGCGCCTGCCACGCGAGGAGGCCGGTGCGGGACACCGTCGCGAGACCACTGCCAGACCACTGCCAGACCACTGCGGGACACCGCCGCGAGACCTCACCCGAGTGGCCTGGCGTCACGTGAGGACGTGCCCATGGGAGTCGATGCGAGAGGGTCGGCGTGGGCGATCGCGGAGGATGACGGCCGACGTCAGACCTCAGCCAAGACCGTTTACAGGAGAAGGCGCTACGGGAATCGGAAGAAGCCGCGGTCCTGGACTGTGGGAACGTCCTCGGTCAGCGGCGTGACGTCACCGGCAAGCCCGACGTCACTGGCCAGCTCGCCCAGCGGGCACGATGCCCGAGGTCACTGGTGGGCGCGCTGCTTGATTCGGGACGTCAGCTCCTGCACCTGGTCGTAGATGCGGCGCCGCTCTGCCATCTCCTTGCGGATCTTCTTGTCCGCGTGCATCACGGTGGTGTGGTCGCGACCGCCGAAGGTCTGCCCGATGCGGGGCAGCGACATGTCGGTGAGCTCGCGACACAGATACATCGCGATCTGCCGTGCCGTTGCCAGCGCCTTGGTCTTTCCCGGCCCGCACAGATCGTCCATGGTCACATCGAAGAACTCGGCGGTTACCCGCATGATCGTCGTGGCGCTGATCTCGGGAGCCTGCGCGTCCGTGGGAATGAGGTCACGAAGGACTATCTCCGCCAACCCGACGTCAACGGGCTGCTGGTTGAGGGAGGCGAACGCGGTGACCCGGATCAGCGCGCCCTCCAGCTCACGGATGTTGGCCTCGATGCGCGCCGCGATGAACTCCAGCACCTCGCCGGGAACAGCCAGCCGGTCCTGAGCGGCTTTCTTCCGCAGGATCGCGATGCGGGTTTCGAGCTCGGGAGGCTGGATGTCGGTGATCAAACCCCACTCGAACCGCGTGCGAAGCCGTTCCTCCAGCGTTTCCAGTCGCTTCGGCGGCCGGTCGGACGACACGACGATCTGCTTGTTGGCGTTGTGCAGCGTGTTGAAGGTGTGGAAGAACTCCTCCTGGGTTCCTTCCTTGCCCTCCAGGAACTGGATGTCGTCAACCAGCAGGATGTCGATGTCGCGATACCGGCGCTGGAATGCCACCTTGCGGTCGTCGCGCAGTGAGTTGATGAAGTCGTTGGTGAACTCCTCCGTCGAGACGTAGCGCACCCGCATACCGGGGAACAGTCGTTGCGCGTAGTGTCCGACCGCGTGCAGGAGGTGGGTCTTGCCCAAACCGGACTCGCCCCACACGAACAACGGGTTGTAGGCCCTCGCCGGTGCCTCGGCCACGGCGACGGCCGCCGCGTGAGCGAACCGGTTCGACGCGCCGATGACGAACGTGTCGAACGTGTACTTCTCGTTGAGCCGGGTCTTCGACGTCTGAGGCTGGGCAGGAGCGGTGTACGGCTGCCCAGCGATGGGCTGACCGGAGAAGGTCGGCCAAATCTCGTGCACCGCGGCGAGTGCCTCGCCTTCCTCGTCAACTTCCTCGTCGCCGTCCTCGCCTTCGGCGGAAGGCTTGGGATGCTGAGACGGTGGCTGTGGCGGCCCTCCGCCAGGGCGCAACGGTGGATGCGCCGACGGCATCGTCGGCGGGTGGGACCGGTGAGGCAACCCGGGAATCCGGGGCTCGACCGTCTCGGCCCTCGGCCTGATCGCCGGGATGATGATCGTGTCCTCGCCCGAAGGCAGGGGCGGGCGATCGGGGGACGCACCGACGGGCCTCGGCCCGTATCGACTTGCCGGCGCAGGCAGCACGGGCGAACCCGGCGGCGCGGACGGCGTCTGGCCGGAGGGTGCGAGCGGAGGAGGCGGCGCGCTCTCGGTGGTGTCAACCTTCACAGCGAGGGACACCTCACGGCCGAGGTGCCGGGAGAGTGCGGAGGTGATGGGTTCGCGCAACGCGCGCTCGATGGCTTCCTTCGCGAAGTCGCTCGGAGCGGCCAGCAGGGCCGTTCCGTCGAGGAGGCCGATGGGGCGGGTGACCCTCATCCATGCGCGTTGCTGCGGGGACAGCGTTCCGTCGGAGAGTTCTGCGACAACCTGCTCCCAGACAACAGCCAGATTCAGCTGATGCTCAGACACGCTGCTCCGCTCCCCTCCCCTCGACCCTTCTCTCCTCGACGGCTCGGCGGAGCGTCACGGTAGGTCGGTGTGGCCACCCGCGCAGCAGGTATCCACAGAGTTGTCCACAACTTTTGCACCAATGTACGCCCGACCCGCGCACCCTCCGTCCTGCGGGATCATGCTTACGGCCTGGAACGCATCTCGCACTCCCACGACGCCGATCAAGCGCCCCCGGTGGCCGCCGGAGTCCGAGAAGGGGCACGCTAACAAGCCGCACGCGATGCCACAAGGCGTGCGCGACGGCAAGGAAATCACGGGCTTCGGCGTGTCGCCAGCCGTGTTCAGCGAACGGGTGACACTGTGTCTCCCGTCTCGTCAGGCGAGGTTGTTCACACAGTTCTCCGGCGCTGTGTCGCGGAACTTGGGAAGCCGTGTCGTCCCCTTCGTGCCCGCGTCTTCGCCGCTGCCTCGATCCCGCGGCCCACGAAAGACGCAGAGTTGAGATCGGCCGCAGGCGTATTTCTCCCGCGCACCCCGAGGCCGGTCCCCGGGCGCAGCCGCGTCCCCCTGTCGTGGTGGATGACGGAGAACCTTCGTGAGACAGGGGGCGGTGTCGCAGGCCAGGTGGCCGATGCGTACCCTCGTAAGGTCTACCGCCGACAGCGGCGCCCTTCGGCCTGCCCACCTTGTGAGTGCCGGGTGCGAGTCGGGCTGCCTCGTCGCGGTGGCACACCGACGACCGATCGCCGCAAGACCAGGAGAACGACTGCCGTGAGCAAGGGCAAGCGCACCTTCCAGCCGAACAACCGTCGTCGCGCGCGGACTCATGGGTTCCGGCTCCGGATGCGGACCCGCGCGGGCCGCGCCATCCTGGCGGCCCGCCGTCGCAAGGGCCGTAACCGGCTCTCCGCCTGATTACGTCACAGCCTGCGACGACGGGGCGCGGCGTGCTACCAGCCGACGCTCGTCTGCGGCGTAGCGACGAGTTCCGTGCCGTGATGCGGGGCGGCGTCCGTGCAGGGCGCCGCCGTTTGGTGTTGCACGTGCTCCTCTCGGATGAGGGGAGCAGCAAGGCCGGCTTCGTCGTGAGCAAGGCTGTGGGCAACTCTGTCGTCCGTCACCGGGTTCTGCGGCGACTCCGGCACCTCGTCGCGCAAAGGCTCGGAACCTTACCCGAAGGCAGTGCGTTGGTCGTTCGGGCACTACCTGCGGCCGCCACCGCGTCGAGCGCGGAGCTCGGCGCGGACCTCGACGCGGCGCTGCGGCGGCTGGGACTGTCGTCCCTCCGCGACAACACTGGATCAACGGCGTGAACGAAGACCACCCGGCCTGCACTCACCAGGCCGACGAGCACGACACCGCCGCGCCAGCCCGGCCGACGCCGGTGGCGTGGGTCCTGCTGCTGCCGATCCGCTTCTATCGCAAGGCGATCTCCCCGTACCTTCCCCCGATGTGCCGGTTCTATCCGAGCTGTAGCACCTACGCGGCCGAAGCCCTCACTCGCTTCGGAGCCGCCCGCGGCACGTACCTCGCCGTGCGCCGGTTGCTGCGCTGCGGACCGTGGACCCCACCGGGACGTGACCCGGTTCCCGAGAAGTTCAGCTTCCGGTACCAAGGCCCTGGTATGTCTACCGAGGAGTAGCTCTAGTGCTCGACTTCATCTACTACCCTGTGTCGTTCATCCTCTGGGTGTGGCACAAGGTCTTCGGTTTCGTCTTCGGTGAAGACAACGCCATCGCCTGGATTCTGGGCATCGTCTTCCTGACCTTCACGGTGCGAGGGCTGCTCTTCAAGCCGTTCGTGAAGCAGGTGCGGTCGATGAAGAAGATGCAGGACTTCGCGCCTGAGGTCAAAAAGATCCAGAAGAAGTACGCGAACGACCGGCAGCGTCAGGCGATGGAGATGCAGAAGCTCCAGAAGGAGCACGGCGTCAACCCGCTCGGCAGCTGCCTGCCCATGTTGCTCCAGATCCCGGTCTTCATCGGTCTGAACTGGGTGCTGCGGAACTTCCGCCCCGGCGGGCAGTCCAACTACTTCTTCGACGCCGACGACGTCGCGTCCTACGTCGATGCGCAGATCTTCGGTGTCAACCTCGGCGACGCCATCAACCACCTCGGGATGATGGGCGGCAGTGGCGAGCCGGGCTGGCACTGGGACGTCGCGCCCGTCGCCGTGCCGCTGATGATCGTGGCGAGTATCGCGACGCACTTCACCGCCCGCCACTCCGTGTCGAGGCAGAACCCGGCTTCGGCGACGCAGCAGACCGCGGTGATGAACAAGCTGACGCTGTACATCTTCCCCGCCGGTGTGCTCGTCTTCGGTGCCTTCTTCCCCATCGGTCTGTTGATCTACTGGCTTGCCAACAACATGTGGACCCTCGGACAGCAGCGGTTCGTCTACACGCGGATCGACAAGGAAGAGGAAGCCAAGAAGGAAGCCGCCAAGGAGAAGCGGGACACCCTCGCGCCGAAGCCGGGTCAGAAGCCTCAGGCCGGTCAGAAGCCGAGGCCGGGTCAGAAGCCCGCGCAGAAGCAGGCCCCCAAGCAAACGCCGAAGTCGGCCCCGAAATCGGCACAGTCCAAGCAGCAGGACTCCAGCGACAACACCAAGAACGGCAAGTCCCCGAAGAGCGACGGCAACAGCGTGCGTGGTGGCGCCTGGGCCAAGAACGGCGGGAATCAGCAGAAACCCGCGGGCGGTCAGGGCAAGAAGTCGCAGGGACGCAAGCGGCGCTGACTCGGGGCGGGAAGGAGAGACGACATGTCCGATACGGCCGAGGTGGTCGGAGCGGGAGAGAGTGACACCGCCTCCGCGGCGGCGAACGACGCGACCGACAACGAGGACCTGCTCGTCCGCGAGGGCGACATCGCAGGCGACTACCTTGAGCGGCTGCTCGACATCCTCGACTACGACGGCGACATCGACCTCGACGTCGAGGCGGGTCGCGCGGTGGTGAGCATCGACGGTGGCGACGATCTCGACAAGCTGGTCGGCCCGCGAGGCACGGTGCTGGAGGCGCTCCAGGAACTCACCCGGCTCGCTGTGCAGCAGGAGACCGGTACGCGAAGCAGGCTGATGCTGGACATCGCGGGCTGGAGGGCCGCTCGCAGGGAGGAACTGCGGGAGCTCGGTCGGTCCACGGCCGAGTCGGTGCGCGACTCCGGTGAGAGCATCCGACTCCAGCCGATGACGCCCTTCGAGCGCAAGATCGTGCACGATGCCGTGGCGACGGTGGACGGTGTCACGAGCGAGAGCGAGGGCGAGGAACCGAAGCGCAGGGTTGTCGTGCTGCCCGAGTAACGGCGGCCACCGCGTCAAAGGAAACGGCCCGTCAGGCGAGACCTGGCGGGCCGTTTCGCGTTTCACGTGAAACACCGACCGTGCGCGTGGCGATGCTCAACGCGTCGGGGACAATCGAGCCTGTTTCACGTGAAACGGTTGCCCGGAGGAGTGTCATTGCAGTCAGAAGGCTCAGAAGGTGTCGAGTCCCCGGTTCCCCAAGCCGCGCGACTCGTCTTCGGGGATCACCTGCCGGTCGCTGCGGAGTTCGTCTCACTGCTCGCCTCACACGGAGTCGAGCGCGGATTGATCGGACCGCGGGAGGTAGATCGGCTGTGGGACCGCCACGTGCTGAACTCGGCGGTGCTCGGCGAGCACATTCCGCAAGGGCGCCGGGTCATCGATGTGGGTTCCGGAGCGGGCTTCCCCGGAATACCTCTCGCGATCGCGCGGCCGGATCTCGATATTGTTCTTCTCGAACCGATGGCTCGCCGGGTCGAGTGGCTCACCGAGGTGGCTGACACGCTCGGCCTCCCGGTGACTGTCGAGCGTGGCCGCGCGGAGGAGAAGGTGGTGCGACACCGGATCGACGTCGCCGACGTCGTGACCGCTCGCGCGGTCGCCCCGTTGGCCCGGCTTGCCGAGTGGTGTCTGCCGCTCGTCCGTCCCTCCGGAACGCTCCTCGCATTGAAGGGACAAAGCGCAGCAGAGGAGATCGAACGGGATCGCTCCGCCGTCCGCAGGGCAGGGGGCGGCGAGCCGAGGATCAGACGGTGCGGTGCGGGAGTTCTGGAGACGCCCACCACCGTGGTTGCCATCGAACGGGTGGAGTCGGGGCCGCCCGGAGTTGCGCGGAAACGCGGACGCAAGAAGCACTGAGAGGATTGGCTCAGCGAATGACGACCAGTACGGAGCGGCGGATGTTCCACGTGAAACAGTGCGGCGCGACGGCGGCACGGGGTGATGCGCGGTGAGCACCTCCCCCAACGCCGGTCTCGGAGGCACGCCGATCGCGGAGGAAGCGCTGCGCGCTGCGCGTGTCCTCCATCCCGATGCGAACTTCATGCCACGGCCCACTCGTCGGCGTGTGATCGGGGTGGCGAACCAGAAGGGCGGGGTCGGTAAGACGACCAGCACCGTCAACCTCGCCGCAGGACTTGCCCTCCACGGTGTGCGAACACTGGTGATCGACCTCGACCCGCAGGGCAACGCGAGTACGGCGCTTGACGTGGACCATCGCTCGGGCACGCCGTCGGTCTACGAGCTGCTGCTCGGCGAGGTGTCGTTGGTCGATGCGGTACAGGCGAGCACTCAGTCGGAGAACCTGCTCTGTGTTCCCGCGACGATCGATCTCGCCGGCGCCGAGATCGAACTCGTCTCCATGGCGCAGCGCGAGTCCCGGCTCAAGGAGGCGCTCACCAGGGAAGCCCTTGACGCGCTCGGGGTGGACTACGTCTTCATCGACTGTCCGCCCTCGCTGGGTCTGCTGACCGTCAACGCGCTGGTGGCCGCACATGAGGTGCTCATCCCGATTCAGTGCGAGTACTACGCGCTGGAAGGTCTTGGGCAGTTGCTGAACAACATCGACCTGGTGCAGCGCCACCTGAATCAGTCGCTCCGTGTCTCGACGATCCTGCTGACGATGTACGACGGACGTACGAAGCTGGCCGACCAAGTGACGCAGGAGGTTCGCAGGCACTTCGGTGACGTCGTGCTGAAGACGATCATTCCCCGGAGTGTGAAGGTGTCGGAGGCGCCGGGCTACGGCCAGACCGTGCTGGCCTACGACCCGGGATCTCGCGGAGCGATGAGTTACCTTGACGCGGCGCGCGAGGTCGCCGAGCGTGGATCGAGCAGGGAGCGACGACAATGAATGAGCGTAGAGGGGGCCTCGGCCGCGGCCTTGCCGCGTTGATTCCCACGGGACCGGCCGACTCTGGTGGCGAGATGCCGGAACCGGACACCAACGGTACGTCGAAGCCGACTGCCGACACGGGCTGGTTCGCGGCCAACGGTGCCGTGTCCGCCAAGCCCGGTGAGGTCGCCGGTGCGGTGTACCGCGAGGTGCCCGTCGAGTCGGTGAAGCCGAACCCGAAGCAGCCGAGGCAGGTCTTCGACCAGGATGCGCTGGCGGAGCTCGAACACTCGATCCGCGAGTTCGGGCTCATGCAGCCCATCGTGGTCAGGCAACTCACCCATAACGAGTATGAACTCGTCATGGGTGAGCGCCGATTGCGAGCGGCGCAGCAGGCCGGCCTCGACGCGATCCCCGCGATTGTCCGCAGTACGGCGGACGAGGCGATGTTGCGGGACGCCTTGCTGGAGAACATTCATCGGGTGCAGCTGAACCCGCTTGAGGAGGCTGCGGCATATCAGCAGCTCCTCGACGAGTTCGGCGTGACACACGAGGAACTGGCCTCCCGCATCGGCAGGAGTCGTCCGGTCATCACCAACACGATCCGGCTGCTGCGGCTGCCTCTCCCCGTGCAACGCAGGGTGGCGGCCGGTGTGCTATCCGCGGGACACGCCAGGGCACTGCTCTCGCTGGAGGACGCGGACCGCCAGGAGGATCTGGCCGCTCGCATCGTGGCGGAGGGGCTTTCGGTGCGGGCGACGGAGGAAGCCGTCACGCTCGCCAAGAGCGAGACGAAACCGAAGCCCAAGAAGGCAGCCCGCAAGCCGATGGCGATGCCCGGTGTGGACGCCCTCGCGGAACGGCTGTCCGATGCGTTCGACACCCGGGTGAAGGTGGACGTGGGTCGCCGCAAGGGCAGGATCGTTGTGGAGTTCGGTTCGGTGGACGATCTCGAACGCATTGTCGCCCTGATGACAGCGAAATAAGGCAAATCGGACACTGTAAGCGGATGACTGATGACACCAGGTCATTACGTCACGGTGACGGTTCGATCGGCTGGTGCTCAGGGGCGTGGCGGGATCAACTGCCACGCCCCTGAGCGGCGAGCCTGGAATGCCACCGTCGTCTTGCGGATCGACACGGCGTGCAGCTGATCGGCTATGGGCCCGGCCGATCAGCTCCCCCGCACAACCGCCCGCTGAACGAGATCGGCGAACACCTCGCCGAGCGAACTGCCTGCCGCCTCGAACGCCATCGGGACGGTGGAGGTCTCGGTGAGCCCGGGCGAGGAGTTCACCTCGAGGAAGTGAACGGTGCCGTCCTCGGCCACGATCGCGTCGGTGCGGGAGATGTCGCGGAGGCCGAGCAGGGAGTGGGCGCGGACGGCGAGTTCCCGCACCGCGTCGGCCTCGTCGTCGGAAAGCCTCGCGGGTGCGAAGAAGTCGGTGAGTCCGGCCGTGTAGCGGGCGGTGTAGTCGTAGACGCCGCCCTCGGGAACGATCTCCACCGGAGGCAACGCCTGCGGGCCGCCGTCCCGCTCGACAACGGCAACGGCCACCTCGACGCCGTCCACGAACCGTTCGGCGAGCACCGTGTCGCCGTACGCGAAGCAACCCACCATCGCGGCAGGCAGATCGGCGGCGTCGCGCACAACCTGGGCACCCAGTGCGGAACCACCCTGGTCGGGCTTGAGAATCAGCGGGAGACCGAGCCGCTCCACCATCGCGTCGAGTACGGGTTGCGCGCCGAGTTCCCTGAACGTGCTGTGTGGCAGGGCCACCCACTCCGGCGTCGCGAAACCCGCGTTCTCGATCAGAGCCTTGGCGATCGGCTTGTCCCACGCCTTGCGGCAGCCACGGGAACTGGTTCCGACGAACGGCACGCCCAGCATCTCCAGAACGGTCTGCACCGACCCGTTCTCCCCTTCGCCGCCGTGCAGGGCGATGACGGCCGCGTCCGGCTTCTCCTGCCTCAACCGGTCCAGCAGCCCCGCGTCGGTGTCCCACTCCCGAACCATGAGGCCCTGATCGCGCAAGGCGACGGACAGTCGGCGGCCGGACCGCAGCGAGACCTCTCGCTCGTGTGACAACCCGCCGGCGAGAACGGCGACAGTACCCTCGGCCAACGCGGAACTCCTCGTGATCTGTGAACGTGAAGGTGTGATCGGCGCCGCTGGACCGCGGCGGACGTCAGGCCGTGTCGGGACCGGGGAACTGTGGACCGGACACGGCGCGGGTGGTCACGTTACCGAAGGTGCGCATGAGCTCCATCTCGGACTCGAGCACCCCGGCGAGCCTGCGAACACCCTCGCGGATGCGTTCGGGAGTCGGGTAGCAATACGAAAGCCGCATCTGCCTGCTGCCGAAACCGTCGGCGTAGAAGCCCGTGCCCGAGGCGTACGCGACGCGGGCCGTGACGGCCCTCGGCAGCATCGCCTTGGTGTCCACACCGAACGGCACGGTCACCCACACGTAGAAGCCGCCGTCGGGCCTCGTCCACGTGCTTCCCGCAGGCATGTGTTGCTCCAGTGCGGACAGCATGGCGTCGCGGCGCTCGCGGTAGTTCTCCCTGAAGGTCTTGATCTGGCCTTTCCAGTCGTGCGTGGCGAGGTACTTTGACACGATGAGCTGGTTCAACGTCGGCGGGCACAGTGTCGCCGACTCGGCCGCGAGGACCAGCTTCTCGCGCACGGCGTGCGGCGCGAGAACCCACCCGACCCGCAGGCCTGACGCGAACGTTTTGGAGAACGATCCCAGGTACACGACGTTGTCGGGCGCCATCGAACGCAGCGAAGGATAGGTCTGTCCGTCGAAGCCCAGCAGGCCGTACGGGTTGTCCTCGATGATCAGAACGTCGTGCTCGGCGCAGATCTCGACGATCTCCGCACGGCGCTCGACCGATAGCGTCACGCCTGCGGGGTTGTGGAAGTTCGGGATGGTGTAGAGGCATTTGACGCGCTGTCCCCGCGACTTGGCCGCGGCGAGCGCCTCGCGCAGGTTGTCGGGCACCAGCCCGTCGTCGTCCATGGCGACGTGCACGACTTTCGCCTGGTAGGCGGCGAACGAGCCGAGGGCGCCGACATACGACGGCCCTTCGGCGAGGACGACGTCGCCGGGGTCGCAGAACAGGCGGGTCACCATATCCAGACCCATCTGGGAGCCGACGGTGACGACGATGTCGTCGGGGTGCGCCGTGATGCCCTCCATGGCCATCACCTCGCAGATCTGCTCTCGCAGCACCGGAACACCCTGCGCGGAGCCGTACTGGAGCGCGACGAGCCCGTCCTCTGCGATCAGCTCCGCCATCTGGGTCGAGAGCGAGTCGAGCGGGAGCGCGGCGAGGTTGGGCATGCCGCCCGCCAGTGACACGACCTCCGGACGGCTGGCCACCGCGAACAGTGCCCTGATTTCCGAGGCCGTCATCCCCGCGGTGCGCGCGGCATAGCGGTCGATGTGCGGGTCGAGGTTCTGCCTGCTGGGCTCGAAGCCCTGCCGTACCGGTTCCGGCGACTGGGAGGAAGTCATAGACACATCGCTTCCGCTTCGCGAAGGTTGCAGTGGAGTGGGGCGTCCCTGCTGAAGGCGTGACCCGAGTGTAACTTCAGTCCCTCGTCGGTCTCCGGGCTTGGCGGGGCTTCTCACAGAGCCATATGCTCGTGCGGGGCTGTCGGCGGTCGCCACCGTGTGGGCGTTCGGTGATCGACCACAGGTGATGATTCTTCGTGGGGAGGTTCCGTGTCGCGACACCTCGTCGGCGTCACGCTGGACAACCTTGAGCAGCTTCCGCGCAAGTGCAGGCGTTGCGTGTATTGGGAGGTCGCTCCACATCTGAAGGAGCAGGCCGAGGAGTTCGGCGAGACCGAGGTGGAGAAGGAAGCCTGGGTGTCGTCCGTGCTGCTCGAATGGGGTTCGTGCGGCCGGATCATCTACAGCGGTGACATCCCGGTGGGCTTCGTGCTGTACGCGCCGCCGAACGCGGTGCCGAGGGCGAATGCCTTCCCCACCTCACCCGCGAGCCCTGACGCCGTGTTGCTGACGGCGTTCCACGTGCTGCCCGAGTTCCGTGGCAGTGGCCTCGGGCGCGCTCTCGTTCAGGCCGTCGTCGCCGATCTCACAGGGCGTGGCGTGCGGGCCGTCGAATCGTTCGGCGACGCGGCTCCGGACAGCGCCGATGACGACCACGTCTGTGTCGTTCCCGCAGCCTTCCTGCGCAGTGTCGGCTTCAAAACCGTGCGCCCGCACCCTCGTTGGCCGAGGCTGCGGCTGGAGTTGCGAGCCGGTATCTCGTGGAAGGCCGACGTCGAAGCCGCGTTGGAGAAGCTGCTCGGGCAGGTCAGCGTGACCACCGCTGAGCCGAGCGCCGTTCGGGCATAGTTATACACAACCTGTGGATAACTTGCCGAGTTATCCACAGGTTGTCCACAGGGCGGTAGCCGGGGTTCGCTGTGTGTTACTCCGTTTTGAGCAGTTCGTGCGCCAGGACGTCGGCGAACGTGAAGGTGCCCGTGGGCTGGTCGTTCTCCCCGAGCAGGTACAGCCGCTTCACGGCGATGAGGATTCCTTCGGCCACCACGTCGCGGAACGCCGGATCGGACATGCGTTGCCGGTCCTGGTCGTTGGTGAGATATCCGATCTCCATGCGAACGGCAGGGCAGCGGGTCCTGGTGAAGATGTCCCACGTCTTCGGGTGGGTGCGGCAGTCGAGCATGCCCGTGCGGGCCGCGATCTCCCTCTGGATGTAGCCGGCCAGCAACTCGCCGACCGTGGAGGTCGTGCCGTTGCCCGTGCCGAAGTGGAAACTCGCCACTCCCTGCGCGCGAGGAGACCGGTTGCCGTCGCAGTGCAGCGAGAGGAACAGGTCCGCACCAGCCTCGTTGGCGAACTGGGCTCGCTGCAACTCCGAAGGGCTGTGATCGGGCCCGCGCGAGATCAACGCCTCCATGCCGGTGGCCTTCATACGGCCTTCCAGCCTGCGGGCAAGATCCCAGACGATGGTGGACTCGTGCACGCCTCCGACCGAAACACCCAGGTCAGGACCACCGTGGCCGGGGTCGATCACGATGCGCTTGCCCCGCAGCCGGGGCCCCGCCCTTCGTAGATGTTCCTGTTCGCGCAGGAAGACCGGCCGGCCACCACGCGCGCGCGGCGACAACTGCCGCAACGCCCGCACGGTCGCCGGTCCACAGATGCCGTCCGTCGTCAGACCGTAGTCGCGCTGGAAGTTCTTGAGCGCCTTCTCGGTCTGCGGACCGAACCCTCCGTCGGGCCGCCCCGCGTCGTACCCCAGCTCGGTCAGCCGCTCCTGCAACGCGAAGACGTCGTCGCCGTGAACCGGCGAGGAGACCAGGTACGCCAGCGGCCTGCTGCCGAGGTGGTAGGTGGAGCCGCGTAGCGCCCGGTAGGTGGCAGGGCCCACCACCCCGTCCGTGATGAGCCCGCGCTGTTGCTGGAAGGCCCGAACCGCGTGTTCGACCGCGAGGTCGAAGAACGATCCGTGTCCGTTCGCCTCGTCGCTGGAGGGAAGGAGTTCCAGCGTGGACAGCATGGACCTGATCTCGGCGACTTCCGGACCGGTGTCGCCGCGGCGGAGTACCCGCATGCACTCCTCGCTATTCGTTGGGCACGTAGTGCGCTCGTGATTCGTCGTGCAGATTCTGGTCGGCCGGGGGCCTTGCTACTCCATTGTGCCGTGCGGACGGAGCGTGAGGACGAAGGGCTATGCCGCCGCTTCCCCCACACGGATGGCCCAACGAAAGAAAACCCGGGAGCGCCACCGAATGGGCGCATCCCGGGTTCTCGAATCTCCGGCCGTCGCCTGCTTTCGCGAGGTGCGACGGCCGTGATGTCACTGCAACACGTCGGCCAGGTCGGAGAGCAGCGCGGCCTTGGGCTTCGCGCCGACGATCTGCTTCACCGGCTTACCACCCTTGAACAGGATCATGGTCGGGATCGACATGACCTGGTAGTCCCTCGCCGTGTTCGGGTTGGCGTCGGTGTCGAGCTTGGCGATACGCAGCTTGTCGCCGTGCTCGGCCGCGATCTCCTCCAACACCGGTGCGACCATCTTGCAGGGTCCGCACCAGGTCGCCCAGAAGTCCACGAGCACCGGCTTGTCGTGCATCAGCACCTCGTCGGCGAATGTGGAATCGGTCACGTTGACCGTGTTCGTCATCTTCTCTCCTGTCGTGGTTCGACCGGGTCAGTTGGCGCGAGTGGCGTATCCGCCACCCACGAGTTCGGGGCTTTCGTGTGCCTGTGCGACGTCCGCGTGCTCGGCGAGCCAGCGTTCCGCGTCGATGGCGGCCGAGCAGCCGGAACCCGCTGCGGTGATGGCCTGCCGGTAGGTGTGGTCCACCAGGTCGCCAGCGGCGAACACACCGTCGAGGTTCGTGTACGACGTGCGGCCCTCGGTCAGGACGTAGCCGTTGTCGTCGAGATCCACCTGACCGCGTACCAATTCGCTGCGCGGGTCGTGGCCGATCGCGAGGAAGAAGCCGGTGACGTCGAGAGTGGACTCCTCGCCCGACACGGTGTCGCGGAGCTTGACCCCGGTCACCTTCCCATCGCCGAGAACCTCGGTAACCTGCGAGTTCAGCTGCCACCGGATCTTCTCGTTAGCGCGGGCCCGCTCCAACATGATCTTCGACGCCCTGAACTCCTCGCGGCGGTGGATGACGGTGACACTGCGGGCGAACTTCGTGAGGAAGGTCGCCTCCTCCATCGCGGAGTCCCCGCCGCCGACCACCGCGATGTCCTGGTCGCGGAAGAAGAAGCCGTCGCAGGTGGCGCAGGACGAGACGCCATGGCCCAGCAGGCGCTGCTCACCAGGAATACCGAGATACCGAGGCGCGGCACCCATGGCGAGGACGACGGCGCGCGCCGCGTACCGCGTGCCGTGGGCGGTGACGTACTTCACCGTGCCGGTGAGGTCGAGCTCCTCGACGTCCTCCTGGCGGAGCTCCGCGCCGAACGTCTTGGCCTGCTCCCGCATTTCCTCCATGAGGTCGGGGCCCTGGATGCCGGAGCGGAACCCCGGGTAGTTCTCCACCTCGGTGGTCGTCATCAGCGCGCCGCCGTACTGGGTTCCCTCGAACACCAGCGGCTGAAGCTGCGCTCGTGCCGCGTAGACCGCGGCCGTGTAACCGGCGGGGCCGGACCCCACGACGATGAGGTTTCGGATGTCTTCGGTCACCTGCGCCCTCCGCTTCGACTCCGCCACAGCGAACGAATCACTGTAGCCGGATCAATGCCTACATCCGGCTCAACAGCATCGTAGGCGCGACTGTTCCCGGCTCAGCGACCGGCGGAGAGCGCAGGCGACCTTCGGGCGGCGTTCAACCCCGCCCCACGGTCTCGTCCATCAGCAGCCCGGGGTTGCCCTCCCCGCAGTCCGGTGCGAGCGCCAGCAGCCGAAGCTGTCCCAGTTTGCCTGTGGTGAGCAGGACCACGAGTGCGTCGTCGCCGTCGATGGTGACGGGCCGGAAACCGACCGGCTGCACCGAGGGATCGACGCCGTTGGCCGCGAGGCACGCGCTGAGCCGTTGCTGATCACCCAGCGGGCCGAAATCACGGGCTCCGCTGATCTCTCCCACCGCTGCGGAGAGGTTTCCGCTGTCCACAGCGAGCGGAGGCGCCTCCCCCGCTACGGACGACTTCGGAGGCTGTGGAGGTTGAGCCAGGTCACCGCCCTGCTTCTCATCCATGCCGGGAACCACTACGAGTACCGCGGCGACCACGGCGGCGGCCGCGGTCAGCAGCCCCGCGCCCCAGCCCAGTCGCTTGTTCCTCCTGCGGCGCGCCGCGTCGAGGCTCACGACGTCGGATTCCTCCGGCCGTGACAGCGGCGTTCCCTGTCCCGGTGAAGTCTGCGGTGATGCCTGTGCCGTCCCCCGATCCGGCGCCTGCGCCGCCTGCGCTGTCCCCTGCCGTTCCAGTTCGAGTGCCGCGTCGATCCGGCTCGCCACATCGGCAGGCATTGGCTCGACGTCCAGCGACGCGAATCCGGAGAGGTCGGTCGTGGTGGACTCCAGCGCCTCGATGATGGCCCGAGCGTCGGGGTCTGCGTTCACGCGCGGCCACAACTCCGCCGCCTGCTGCTCGTCCAGCACGCCGGCGTGCAGGTCGGCGAGCACGTCAACAGACCATGGGGGACCGACGAGCCCGCCACGCCCCCTGCTCTCGTCCGTCATCGTCCCTCCCCGTGTTTGCTTTCGTGAGTTGGGACGTCACCCTCGTTGCCGGGGTTCCGCAGATGACCAAGAAGTTTCGCGAGCTTCGCCCTGCCTCTGGCGCATCGGCTCTTCACGGTTCCTTGCGCGATGCCGAGCAACTGCGCCGTCTCAGCGACGGAATACCCCTCGACGTCAACCAACACGATAGGCAGCCGCTGTTCTTCCGGCAGTTCAGCGAGTGCGTCCTTGATGACGAGTCGCGTCTCGCGCTCCGCCATCGAGTCGCGCGGCACGGCGGGTTCCTGGTGGGAGGTGTCCGGCAACGGCACCGAGGGGCGAGCCTGCCTGCGCCTCACCCTGTCGAGGCAGGCGTTGACCACGATGCGGTGAAGCCAGGTGGTCACTTGCGACTCGGCCCTGAAGTTCGACGCGGCGCGGAAGGCGGAGATGAAGGCGTCCTGGAGTGCGTCGGCGGCTTCCTCCGGATCGCGGACTGTGCGCAGGGCCACAGCCCACATCCTGTCCCGATGTCGGCGGACCAGCTCGTTGAAGGCGTGAGGATCTCCAGCCGCGTGCGCGGCTATCAGATCGGCGTCCGTGGGCGCTGCTGCGGTCACCCGGCAGAGCGTACTAAGTCAGTGACCCGCAGTTCTGGTGACCTCGGCGAGCTGGTCGGCGACCGAGGTGTCATTTCGACGGCAGAAACGCCACTTCCGCGAGCCGGGACTGCAACTCGGGTTCTTCTCCGGACAGAGTCTTGACCCACACGATCACGTACTCGCCGGGAACGGCTTCGTCTAGTTCGATCTTCGTGGTGCCTTCGGACAAGCGGGTCGAGGCGACGGTGCGAGTTTCTGCGAGCGAGGGCTGTGCCGAATCGGCGATGCGGATCTCGATCTCCGTTCCCGGGGTGTCGGAGAGGATGTGCACGCCGCCGAGTTCGATCGGCTCGTCGAAGGCCGCGATCAGCCCCACACCCGACTTGAAGGCGGGGAACTGCTGCCTGTACTTGTCGGTCTGCCACGCGGTGCTCTCGTCACCGTCCACGGCGTTGGAAGCCTCCGCCACGCCGTCACCCTCACCCTCGGGGTTGTACACAGCCACTTCGGAGGGATCGACGGCGTCACCGAGCGAGGCACCCTGATCACCGCCGTCACCGTTCGAGCTGTCACTCTGGCCACCCGGCTTCTTGGTCTCACTCTGCTCGGCGAGGTTCACGGGAGGGCCCGACGGCGGGTCGTCGCGGAAGAAACTGATGGCCATCATGCCGACCCACGCGAGCGCGGCCACAGCGGCGATGACGAGCGCGCTCACACCGAGCGCGAGTTTGCGCCTCCTCGCGGCGTCCTTGACCGGTTTCTTCGTGGTCCACACCGTGCCGTCGGGATCGACGTTCTCCGGCGGTTTGGGGGTGCGCTCTTCGGCGGAGGCGACCTTGTCGAGTACGCGGAGGATGGCGGCGCTGGTGCGGATACCGCCCTGCCCGCCGTCGGAGACCGTGCGCACCGCGAGCGCCGACATGTCACGCGGCACGCGCGGTTCGAGCACGTGCGGGGGAACGAGTTGCCCCTGCGGGTCCCTTGGTGCGGCGGGGATCGCAGGCGGTCCGCCTTGCAACGCCCACCTTCCGGTGAGCAGGAGGTACAGGACGGCGCCGAGCGCCTTCACGTCGTCGCGCAGGGTGGAGTCCGGCAGCGGGCCGGGGAAGGCGAGCCGCAGCCTGCCGTCAGGGGTGACCCGCAGCCGCTGGGGATGGTCGAGACCGAGCACGAGGCCCGAAAGGTGGGCGCGTTCCACCGGCTCGGCCAGTGCCTGCACCATCCTGGCCGCGGTGCTCGGCGGGATGCGCTTCTCGTTGACGAGGTCGATGAGGTCTGTGCCCTTGGTCCACTCGGACACGACGATGCCGAGCAGTCCTTCGCTCGACGAGATGCCGTTGCCGAGGGTCAGCACGTCGAGGACCTTGGCGACGCTGGGGTGGTTGAACTTCGCCGCGTGCGCCGCGCGTTCCAGCGTCCTCCTGCCCTGCCGGGCCGCCTCGACGTCGGCGGGGTCGCCGACCAGTATGGTCAGCGCGACATCCCTTCTGAGCTGCCCGTCGCGGGCCCTCCACAGGTGAGCGCCTCCGCGTTCGTCGATGCCGAACTGCGCGAGCAGGCGGTAACGGCCGTCGCCGACAACCCCTCCGGGTGCCAGCGATCCACCGTGTGTTCGGATGCCCACTCGGTCGCCCTCCCCCTGCCGCTTCGACTCACACAGCGCCTGTAACGAGGGTACGTGAACCGTTGAAGAGGCTGCGGGGCGTCCGTGCCGAGAGGGTTACCCGCGACGGACCAAAGCGGATATTCGGCGCGTGACGGGAGCAAGCTCTTCCACCTTCAGTGCGATCAGCACGCCGAACGACACCGCGATACCCACGACTCCCTGGAGAACGAGCGTCACCCACGCCTTACCGATGGGTCCCAACAGGTCGGGAACGACGAGAGCGACCAGTGCCGCGGCGAGGGCGCCGAGGCCACTCGCCACGACGGTGAACAGGATGACACCGAGCACCCGCCTGCTGCGGAGGTTGCCGAGCTTCACCCACAGCCACACCTGGCCCATGACGGCGCCGACCACGAAGACCAGCGAGTTCACCATCATCACGCCGAGCACCACGTTGACCGGGTCGAGGACGGCAGAAGCGAGGTAGAGCAGCGGAATCTTCACCGCCGTCATCACGCACATGATGAGCGTCGGCGTGCGGGAGTCCTTCATGGCGTAGAACACCCGCATCTGGAGCATCACGAGCGCGTAGGGAACGAGGCCGAACGCCGAGACGGCCAGCGCTTGACCGAGCCTTTCCGCGTCGTCCACCGAGCCCTTGCCGAGCGCGAAGAGCGCGACACCGATCGAAGGGCCTGCCACCGCCATGACGGCGGACACGGGCATCAGCATGATCGTGGTGATGCGTGAGCCGTACGACAGGTCGCCGACGAGCTTCCGATGATCGTTGTCGGCCGCGGCCCTGCTCATCTTGGGCATCAACGCGGTCAGCAGCGACACCCCGATGACGCCGTACGGCAGCTGGAACAGCAGCCAGGCGTTGGAGTAGATCGAGGGACCACCGGCGGCACCGCCCGTGAGCACGCGCGTGTTGACCACCATGCCGATCTGGCTCACGGCGACGTAGCCGAGAATCCAGGCGGCGAGCCCGCCGAACTCCTTGAGCCGATCGTCGATGCCGAACCGCCACTTGAACCGGAATCCGGAACGGCGCAGTGCGGGCACGAGGAACAGCGCCTGCGCCACCATCGCGGTCAGCACGCCGACGCCGAGCACGAGAACTTGAGGCTCGGTCATGCGGGTCGGGATGACGGTCGGGTCGCCCGGCACCAGCGCGAAGGCGCCGATGGTGGCGAAGATGACGAGGTTGTTGATCACCGGAGCCCACTGGGCTGGGCCGAAGATCTGCTTGGCGTTGAGGATGGCCGACAACACCGCGAAGAGCCCGTAGAACAGCAGGCCGGGCAGCAGCAGGTAGGCGAACCACGTCGCCAGCTGGGGGTTGGCCTGGCTGTCGCCGCTGTCGTCCATCAGCAGCCCGGTGAGCCACGGCGCCGCCGCGGTCGAGACCACGGTCCCGACACCCAGCACAGTGATGGACAGCGTCAGCAGCCGCTGGGTGTACGCCTCACCGCCGTCCTCGTCGTCCTGCGAGCGCACGAGCAGTGGCACGACCACGCTGGTGAGCACACCGCCGAGCAGCAGCTCGTTGATGATGAGCGGCAGTGTGTTGGCCACCGTGAACGAGTCGTAGAGCACTCCCAGCGTGGCCACCCACGCCAGCATCACCTTCCACGCGAAGCCGGTGATGCGGCTGGTCAGTGTGGCGATGGCCATGCGGCCACCGGCCTTCGCCAGCGAAGGCGCCTTCTGCTGATCGTCCTTCGGGCGGTCGAGCTGGACCTCGGGGAGCCGCTCGCCGATCGGTTCGGCGGAGATGCGCGGCATCATCCTGGTCGCGAGCTCGTCGTACGGCCGCAGCACGTCGGGGTCGGCCGCGGGCCAGCGCACGCCCGGCGGGATACCGCGTTCCCTCGGGATGAAGATCGTGCGTTCGCTGTCCCTCGGCGGTGGTGGCGGTTTCCTGTGCTTCGTCTCCTGCTGTCGTGCCTCCTGCCTCCACGGCCTTACCGGCTGCCTGCGCGGCTGTGGTGAACGGCCACGCCGGGGCGCCACGGGTGCGGGTCCGGAACCAGGGGCACCGGCGTGCGGCGGCGGGCCCGGCGGGTTCGGCGGGTTTGGCGGGTGGCCGCCGGGAGGGGCGTGTCCCGGCGCGGCAGGCGGCGGGCCCGGAGGCGGCGCGGGGTGACCCTGGACCGGGGCGTGCGGCGGCCCGCCTTGCGGGGAGCGTCCGGCAGGAACCGGAGGCACGGCGGCAGGCGGTGCCGGCGGCACGGGCGGGCCCTGCGGGTGGGGGCCTCCACTGCCCTGCGGCACCGGCGGCGGAGGCAGGTGCCGGGTGGGCGGCGGCTGCTGCGGGTGCGGTGGCTGCGGCGGCTGTTGTGGTTGCGGTGGTTGCGGTGGCCTGCCGGGAGGTGGTGGTGTGTCCCGCCACTCCGGTGGTGGCTGATACCTCGGCACCGGCCCGTTGTGCGGTGGTTGCGGCGCGGGTGGTCGAGGTGGCACGCGCGCCGAACGCGCGGGCCCGCCCCCACGCTCGGGCGGGTTGCCCGACTGTTCGTCCAACACGTGCCCTATCCGTCGGTGGTCTGCTTCGTCGATCCAGGGTAAACGGATTCGCGGCACGCCCTCAGCCGCGTTCCTCCCCCCGGGTCTTCACCCGACGGTATATCTGCCGTCCGGACAAAAACACCAGGGCTGCGCCTGCCGTGGCGGTCAACACGACGGTGAGCACGCCGAATTCGGTGGACATCAGTTCCATGCGGGCTGTGTGGCCCAGCGTGGTGCCGCCGGGGGTGGCCAGCGACACGTTCACCATGAACCGGCCCGACCGGAGCGTCTCGGCAGGGATGAAACGGCTGACCCTGCTGTTGGCCGCGAGCGGGGTGTCCTCGATCCTTGACGGCCGCAGCCCGGGGCTGTTGGTGAGCTTGATGCGAACGGTCACGGCCACCGGCAAGTCGTTGCTCAACGTCACAGGTAGCGGACTCGACCCCGATGCCAGCGACACCGGCTGGGACGGTGTCGTCACGGTGACCCTGCCGCTGAGCTGCCGCAACTGGCTCACGGCAGCCTCGGTGGCCTTCCGGCGGTCCTTCGCGTCGTCCCATGACGTCGATGTCGCCCTGATCACCGCGTTGTGCAAGGGCCTGAGCAGATTGACCGGTTCGTACTGCCGGGTCGGATCGACGGACATCGCGCCTTGGAGGTCGGCGATGGTGGACTCCACCTGGGACAGCGTCGCCAGCTGGTCGGCGTTGAGCGTGGCAGAGTCGCTCTCGCTCCACAGGCCGTCGGCGGGAGAGGCGTTGCCGCTCTGCGCTCCCTCCACCGATTCGGTTCCGAGCAGTTGGTGCAGAGGAGTCGGTCGAACGAGGTTGCCGCCGTGCAGCCGGGTGAGCGAATCGAGCATCGCGTCGAGTTCCTCGCGGGTGGCGTTCCAGTCGTGCGGGGGCGCCACAAGGACGGTGCCGCCCCCCGTCTCGTCGGAGAGCCCGCCCCGCAGCGCGATGGCGGCGATCGCATTCTGCGCGGCGACCCCCGGCTGTTCTCCCCTGCTCTTGTCACGCGCGGACGCGTAGCCGAACCCCGAGGCGACGAGGGAGTCGTAGGCGACGAGGCGGACGCCCTGCCCGCCGGACTGCGAGCCGGGATCGCCCTCCGCGCTCACACCTCCCGCTCCGGTGATCACGGTGGTGACGCCTGCGTCGGCGGCGGCCTTGACGGCGTGGTCGGTCAAGGTGCCACGCGGCCACAGCACACCAGGGCTCGGTTCGAGGTGCAGCAGGTCGAGGATCGTCGCGCCGTTGGTCACCGCCTCGCCCACAAGGTCGTGATCGGACTCGACGTCTCCGAGCACTCCGAGGTCGGCGTTGGCGAAGGGGAGCTCGATGACGCACTGGTTGGCCACGAGAGCGCGGAGGTCGTCGAGCCACCGCCGCGCGTTCTGCTCGCCCTTGCCCTCGACGGTTCCCGACCCCGTCCTGACGAGATAGCCCTTCGACATCGCGTTGACCGTTTCGAGCAGGTCGGGGTCCACCGCGTAGCACAGCGATCCGGCGAGGGTCGCGTCACCTCGCTTGCTCTCGGCTGCGGCGACCAGCGCGTGCAACCGCCCGCCCTCCGCGAGCTCCGCCGCGAGGCTGTCGTCGGCGAGAACGATTTTCCCGTCGTGAGGCGAGGCGACCACCTTCGGTTCGCGCGCCGCGATCGGCCACAACACCGACACGCTCGCAGGCGTGCCCCGACCGGAGTCGTCGAGCACGGGCAGCAACAGATCGACAGTGGCGAGCCGCGCCGCACCGCCGCCAGAGGGAGTGCCGTTGACGTTCAGCAGCAAGGGGTACACACCACGCTGGTTCAACCCGAGCGCCGACGGTGACGCTGTGACGACGAGCCTGGCGGACGCACCGGGCGCCAGCTTCCCCGGCACCCCTACCCATTCCGACCAGCCGGACTCCGATGGCGGCGGTTCGGCAAGCGTTTGCGCGAGCTGCGCCGCCGTTGACTGCCGCTGCCCTGCCTGAATCCGGCCGACGATGTCCGAAATGGGCCGGTCACCGACGTTGGTGACACTGGCGACGATCTCGACCTTGGTGGTGCCGGAGTCCACGATGCGCGGGGACAACTGGTGGACCCGCACCCTCAGAGGTGGCTGCGCGCCCGTGTCCTTGGCGTACGCGGCGGCCTGCCACGAGGAGCCCGGTGCGGCGAACAACGCCTGCCCGGTGAGGAACAGCAGTGCGAGGCCGAACGCGGCGAGTTTCCTCACGGCTTGCACTTCCCGTCCCACATCAACCCATCAGCTTTCATCGGTCCTTTGTCTTTCGAAGAACTCGCGGGCTCTGCGCACCAGCTTCCGTTCGTCCGCGTAGGCGAGCCTCGCGTCGAGCTCGGACAGCGGAACCCACGCGACCTCGGTCACCTCAACGTCCTCGTCGGAGAGTTCGCCGCCGTCGGCTTCGAGAATGAAGTGGTGGACGGTCTTGTGGACCCGGCGTCGCTCGGCGACGAACCAGTAGTCGATCGTCCCCAGCTCTCGCAGCACGTGCGCGGAAATGCCGGTCTCCTCCTTAACCTCGCGCACCGCTGTCTGCTCCGTGGTCTCGCCGTCCTCGATGTGTCCCTTCGGGAGGGACCACAGCAGTTTGCCGTGCCGGTCAAGTCTGCCGATCAACACCGCCTGCCGTCGCTGCGGGTCCACCACGAGACCGCCCGCCGACGTCTCGTTCACCGTGGTCAGCCGCGTTCGACGGCGGCGCCGGGACCGGCGTCCCGGTTTCGGGCCGCCGGAGCGACCGGCCGATCCAGGCATGCTGCGATGCTAGAGCAAACAGCACGTCGCCTACCCTGGCTTGGCGTATCCATCTCGATCCGGCCGTGTAGTAAGGGGACCCCTTGGGCAGTCAGACCTCGGTGAACGAGCGGAACAGCGAGGCATCCGCCGCGCGGCGGCTCACGGAGGCGAAGCGTAACGCCGTCGCCGAGCTGATGCGCGTCTCCCCGATCGCCGACGAGCTCGCCACCCGGTTCGCCGCAGCAGGCCACCGCCTCTATCTCGTGGGGGGAAGCGTCAGGGACGCGCTGCTCGGCCGTCTCTCCACCGATCTCGACTTCACCACAGACGCTCGTCCCGACCAGATCCAGCGTCTCGTGTCGGGCTGGGCCGACGCCGTGTGGGACACAGGTATCGAGTTCGGCACCGTCGGGGCGGCGAAGTCCGGAACGACGTGCGAGATCACGACGTTCCGTGCCGAGACCTACGACCGTGTCGGAAGGCACCCCGAGGTGGACTTCGGCGATTCCATCGAGGGCGACCTCGTTCGCCGTGACTTCACGGTCAACGCGATGGCGGTCGAGGTGGCGACGAAGACGTTCGTCGATCCACACGGAGGGTTGGAGGCGCTCGCGAGGAAGACCCTCGACACGCCCGCCACCCCCGAGGAGTCGTTCGCCGACGACCCGCTGAGGATGCTTCGCGCCGCACGGTTCGCCTCCCAGCTCGGCTTCGAGCCCGCGCCGAGGGTTGTGAAGGCCATGACCGACATGGCAGGTGAGATCCGGCGCATCACGGCGGAGCGGGTGCAGACCGAGGTGTCGAAGCTCATCGTCGGCAGTCATCCGCGCAAGGGCATCGAACTCGTCGTGGACACGGGGCTGGCCGAGTACGTGCTGCCCGAGGTGCCGGGGATGCGGCTCGCCATCGACGAGCACCACCAGCACAAGGACGTCTACCAGCACTCGTTGACCGTGCTGGAGCAGGCGATCGACCTTGAGGCGACCCACGAGCCGAAGCTGGAGCCCGATCTTGTGCTGCGGCTCGCGGCATTGCTTCACGACATCGGGAAGCCCGCGACCCGGCGGTTCGAGCCGGGTGGTGGTGTGAGCTTCCACCACCACGAGGTGGTCGGCGCGAAGATGGTGCGCAAGCGTTTGCGCGCCCTGCGGTACCCCAAGGACGTCATCAACGACGTGGCCCAGCTCGTGTTCCTGCACCTGCGCTTCCACGGCTACGGTCGCGGCGAGTGGACCGACTCCGCCGTGCGCAGGTACGTGACGGACGCGGGCCCGCTGCTGCCGAAGCTGCACAAGCTGGTGCGCGCCGACTGCACGACCCGCAACCGGCGCAAGGCAGCCGCTCTTCAACGCTCGTACGACGATCTCGAGGAGCGCATCGCCCGCATCGCCGAGGAGGAGGACCTCGCCAGGGTGCGGCCCGACCTCGACGGCAACGAGATCATGCGCATCCTCGGTCTCAAGCCGGGCCCGCTGGTGGGCAAGGCGTGGCAGCACCTCAAGGAGCTCCGGCTCGACAGGGGTCCGCTCAGTCACGACGAGGCCGTGGCAGAGCTGCACCGGTGGGCCGCGGACCAGGGCATCGGCGCCGCTTCGCCCGGCGAGCACACCGGCGCTTCCAGCGAGTAGACGCGGCCGCGTGGGGCGCGGGGACTACGCCAGTGGTTCCAGCGCCCCGCTCTCCACGTGCTGGCAGACGGAGCGGGGCAGCAGGTAACCCACGCCTCCCCCCGGCAATGTGCCCCACGGGCGGAGCACACCGCTGAGCACACCGATCGGCCGTGCCACGCGGTATCGGCGCCGGTCGGACTCCCTTTCGAAGGTCAGCGACGTCTGGGCGAACGGCGTGCCCTGCGGATGCACCAGATTGCCCGTGTCGCCGCCGTAACGATCGACCACGGTTCCCGCCGGAAGGGTGAGCAAACGCTTGCCACGGTAGAACGGCAGTGGCGGCTCCCCGCGTAACGGCAGGATCGGCCACTCGGTGGCACCTGCGACCGGGTCGTGGTTATCAGCGTCGGCGGTGGCGGGGAGGGACGGGGTGGACTTGGACGCCGCTTCCGGCCACGCCCTGCCGGGGAACAGCAGCAGCGCGCCGAGGAGTGCTTCGGCGGCACCCTGAACCCGGCTGAAGTAGCGAGGCTCCACCGGCTCGCCTTCGGCGTGCCGCGCGACCTCCCACCCCTGCGCGGTCCTGCGGAGACACCACACGCCGTCGGCCGCCTCGCCGATGCGGTAGGCGCTGTCGGGCACCCCGAGTTCGGCGAGGCGCTCGCGCACCATGCGAAGGATCTCCGAGGCCCTCAGCGCCCGCCCTGGCTCCTCGCCGCGACGGACGCGGCTCACTGGGTCGTGCTCCGCGCCGTCGAACGTCTGCGGCGGGCGGACGGCGCCGAGCACATCGGCCTCGGCGGCCGCCCTGACCTGCGGATCGACGTAGGGGACGGCGAACCCGGCAGCCTTGATGTGATCGAGCAGGTCGGGCTCGGGAGGCACGCCGTACTTGCGCAGGTAGTGCGGAACGGCGGCAGGCCAGATCCATGTGCCGTCGGTGTGGAAGGCGTCGGGCACGTTGGGAGGGCCAGGCACGAAGATGTCGGGCAGCGCGCCAGGTTTGGCCTGCACCACAGGCGCCCGGTAGAGGTAGTTCAGCAGGTCGCGCACCTGTTCCGGGGGAACGGGAGCCCGGTTGACCACCGGCTTCTCCCCCGGCGCGTGACCGTCAACCACTCTCGCGTGCCGGAACAGGACGTCGAGCGGAAGCCCAGCCCTCGCCGCGAGCCATCGCGGCACGTCCTTCCTCGGGAAGTACCGCAGTTCTACGTCGTAGCTCGCGGCGGTCCTCCGCCCCTCAGGGGCGAGCCGCCACGTCGGCTCGCCCAGCGAGTCGTAGTCGAAGTCGAAGTTCGCGGAGGAGTCGAGCGTGTAGGTGCCCTGGAACCAGGTGCCTTCCTCCGGCGTGTACATGGCCGAACGGAGCTGGCAGAAGAGCTGGCCCAGTTGAGGCGGGGCCGAGAGCGCCACCACGACGTCATCGGCGACGGCCCTGACCTCCAGTTCTGAGTAGTCGCCGATCTGCCGGAACTGCGCGGCCACCTGTTCCCAGCCCGCGGGAAGGAAGGACCGCAGCGTGCGCCCGACCGCCGCGAGCAGCACGTCCGCATCGCCGCTGCCCGGTTCGCTGCGGGGCGCGTCGCCGTCGGCGAAGTCGTGCCGCTCCTGCCAGAGTGCGCTCAGCGTCTCGGGGTCGTCGGTGGTGGTGCTGAAGCCGGTGAGTCCCAGTTCCGTCGCGAGGCCCTCGTCGGTGCCTGCCCAGCGCAGGGTGAGTTCGGCCTCGGCGGAGCGCGGTTCGATGCGGTACGGCTCGTCGTCGTAGAGGCAGTAGGTGTGCAGGGCGAAGGTGGCAGGCGCCTCGTCGGCCGACACCACCTTGGCCGGCCTGCCTTCGGACACGGCGTCGAAACCGTCCGGCGGCTCTTCGCCTTCCGGAACGACGAGCAGGACTGTGCCGTCGGCAGTGGAGCGGTTGGCGCGGAAGATCCGACCGTCCCACAGTGCGTACAACGCATCAGGTCGGTCGGCCACCTCGACTCTGTAGCGCACGGATTTCCCCCTCGATCGGTGTGTCCCCCATGAGTTCACATGTTTCTTACCGTGCCTGGGGGTCGCGGTGTGGCAGGGTGCCGCGGATGTGAGCAACGAGCCAGCTCGGCCTCAACCTATCGGGCTGGCCGAGCGATGGATGCCTGGCTCGAACTCCACGTCGTTGACCTCACCGTTCGGGCCGAGGTGACACTCACGAGGCCGTCGGCCGAGGTGACGGTGATCGGTGCCGTTGTGCCAGCCGTTGTCACGAGCGAGGAGCCTAACGCGTGCCCGGAATCGGTTGAGGCGGCGATACCGCACCGTCCGTGACGGCATGAGGTGGGATCATGGAGCGGTGAGTGCGGACGCCGAGGTGGAACCGGGAACGCTGCTGGTCGCTGCCCCCACGATGTTCGATCCCAACTTCCGCAGGACGGTCGTCTTCGTGATCGATCACCGGCCGGAAGGCACACTCGGCGTCGTGCTGAACCGGCCGAGCGAGGTCGCGGTTCACGAGGTTCTGCCGCACTGGGGCGACCACGTCGCGGAGCCGAGGTCGGTGTTCGTCGGCGGGCCGGTTGAGAAGAAGACGGCGTTGTGCCTGGCCACGCTGCGGACGGGCGAGACGGCGGCGACCGTGCCCGGCGTGATCGCGGTCCGGGGCCCTGTCGCGCTCGTCGATCTGGACTCGGATCCCGACGCGCTGGTCGCGAAGGTGCGAGGGCTGCGGGTGTTCGCGGGCTACGCGGGCTGGGATGCGGGCCAGCTCGCAGGCGAGATCGAGCGGGGAGACTGGCTCATCGTGCCCGCACTGCCAGGAGACGTCCTCGCGACGCCGGCCCGTGACCTGTGGGGTCAGGTCCTTCGCAGGCAGGGCCTTCCCACGGCTCTGCTCGCCACTCATCCCGGCGATCTCCAGCGCAACTGAGGGCTCCGTGCGACTGGTCCGGGGATCTCTGACAGCATTTACATAAGCACTGTTACAGTCCTGTCATGATTTCTCGTGACCCCACGGAGGACGAAGGCTTCTGGCGACCGCTGAGGCGGTTGCAGGAGGCTATGGACGACGAGATCGCGCGAATCTACGCCGAGCGTGGCGTCACCGTGCGGCCCCGGCACACCATGCCGCTGATCAAGCTCGGCAGGCGCGGCCCGATGACCATCAGGGAACTCGCCGCCGCCGTCGAGGTGACCCACTCGGCCATGAGCCAGACGGTCGCCGTCCTGCGGCGCGACGGGCTGGTGACGACGAGGCAGGGTTCCGACGCGCGGACGAAGGTCGTGGAGCTGACCGAAGCCGCGCGGGAACTGCTGCCGTTCCTCGAAGCCGAATGGCTGGCCACCGAGGAGGCCGTGGCCGAACTCGACGCGGAGCTGCCGCACTCGCTGGCCCGCGCCGTCCGCGACATGGAAGAGGCTCTGCGCACGCGATCGTTCCGCGACCGGGTCGCCGAGCGGCTCGCCCGCATCGAGGCGGAACGGTGAGCCTGCTCGCGGGTTTCCTCGACGCACGGCCGCTGCGCGGCAGCGCCGCGTTCCGTCGGTTGCTGGTGAGTTCGTCGTTCTCGACGATCGGTCACCAGCTCGCGGTGGTGGCCGTGCTCGCGCAGGTGTGGGACCTGACGGCGAACCCCGTCGCGGTGGGTGTGGTCGGTCTCGCGCAGGCGGTGCCCATGGTGGTGTGCGGGCTGGTCGGTGGAGTGCTCGCCGATGTGCTCGACCGTCGCAAGCTCGTCCTGGTAACCACCGCGGTGCAGGCGCTCGCGGCCGCGGGCATGGCGGTGCAGGCGCTCGCTGAGGTGTCCTCACTCGCTCTCGTGCTCGCCCTGGTGGCGACGCAGTTCGCCTTCGCGGGGCTCGGCTCGGCCGCCCGCAAGACCTTCGTCGTGACCCTGCTGCCGGAAGGGCAGGTGAGCGCGGGACTCGCGTGGACGAACCTCAGCTTCCAGGTGGCCATGCTGGCGGGTCCGGCTCTCGGCGGCGTCGTGACGTCGGCGTGGGGCGTCGGCGCCTGCTACGCGGCCGACGCCGCGACGCTGCTCGTGGCCGCGTACGGGGTCCTTCGCCTTCCGCCCATGCGCCGGGCCGCGTCCAAGGAGCGGCAGGGGCCGAGATCGATCGTCGTGGGGCTGGCGTTCGTCGTCCGATCGCCCGTCGTCGCGGGAGCGCTGCTCACCGACGTGTTCGCCACGGTGCTCGCCATGCCCATCGCGCTGTTTCCCGCGATCAACGACGAGCGCTTCGCAGGCGACCCCGCCACGCTCGGTCTCTTCCTCTCCGCCATCGCGGTCGGCGGAACGGCGGCGGGGCTTCTTTCCGGCTCCTTCACGCGGCTTCGCCGCCTCGGGGTCGTGCAGCTCGTGGCGGCGATGGTGTGGGCTGCCGCGCTCACGACGTTCGGGCTGGCCCAACCCCTGTGGCTGGCGCTGGTCCTGCTGGCGGTGGCCGGTGCCGCCGACACGGTCTCGGTGATCACGCGTGGGGCGCTCGTGCAGCTCGCGACGCCGGACTCGCATCGCGGAAGGGTGAGCGGGGTCGAGAACGTGATCGGCATCGCGGGTCCCGACCTTGGCAACTTCCGCGCCGGTGCCGTCGCGGGTTTCACCTCGCCCGGTTTCGCGGCGGCCTCGGGCGGGTTGCTGTGTCTCGTCTGCCTCGGCGTGCTGGCTCTGGGCAACGCGCCGCTGCGGCGGTTCACCACCGGCGTGCGGCAGCCCGAGGCGGTGGGGTGATCAGAGAACGGCGGACCGGACGGCGGGCTCAGCGAAGGGCGCCGCAGCCACCGCCACCGCAGGCACAACCACCGCAGCCCGCAGGTTCGACAGGCGCGGGGATCAGGGTCGCCGCACGGTGGCCGAGGACGCCGCCGCCAGCGACGAGGACGAACACGGCCACGACGCCGAAGGTGGCGGCGAGCACCGCGCCGAGTGTGCTCGGCATGGCCAGCGTGGCGGCACCGGCCAGCACCCCGACGGCGCCGGCGACCATCGTCGGGAGGCCGGCGACGCGGTTGGCGACGCGGAACGCCTCGTCGCTGCGCATGGTCGCCTCGGTCCGCACTCCCGCGCCGCGTGAGCGGGGAAGCTTCTCCTGCCAGCCGAGGAAGCCGCCCCAGCCGACCAGGACGCCGAGCAGTGCGGGAATCAGCGCGAGCACGAACACGCTCGTGAGGATACTGGCCCCGCGCCCCATCACGACGACCGCCGGACGTGCTGTTGCCCACGACGGGGCCTTCGCACCGCCCTCGCCTTGGGACCTTCGGGGAAAGCGGTGTGCGGGGCGGCTACCATAAGAGGTGATGACGACGGCACGCTCGCTCCTTAGCTGGCCGCGCTGACCGGTTGACCGGGTCGGCGCGGCGAACCCCTCACGCCTTCGGGCTTGGGGGGTTGCGTTGTCTTTGGAGGCGGGTCCACAGGAGGGTCGCGATGACGGACGGCACCGAGGCGACGACGCCGGCGCACCGCTACACGGCGGAGTTGGCGGAGCGCATCGAGAAGCGCTGGCAGGACTACTGGACCGAGCACGGCACCTACCACGCACCCAACCCCGTGGGCGCGCTCGCCGAGGACTCGCCTGTGCCGTCGGACAAGCTCTTCGTGCAGGACATGTTCCCGTACCCGTCGGGGGCAGGTCTGCACGTCGGCCACCCGCTCGGCTTCATCGGCACCGACGTGTTCGCCCGCTACAACCGCATGGTCGGCCGCAACGTGCTGCACACGATGGGCTTCGACGCGTTCGGGCTGCCCGCCGAGCAGTACGCCGTGCAGACGGGAACGCACCCGCGCACCACCACCGAGGCGAACATCGAGCGGTACCTCGCGCAGATCCGCAGGCTGGGCCTCGGGCACGACGAGCGTCGCCGCATCGCGACCACCGACGTCGAGTACTACCGCTGGACGCAGTGGATCTTCCTCCAGATCTTCAACTCCTACTACGACACCGAGCAGGACAAGGCACGGCCTATCTCGGAGTTGGAGAAGGCGTTCGAGGAGGGGAGGAAAGCCACCCCTGACGGAAGGCCGTGGAGCGAGCTGTCGCGCAAGGAGCAGCGCGAGATCATCGACTCCCACCGGCTCGTTTACCTCTCCGAGGCGCCGGTGAACTGGGCGCCCGGACTCGGCACCGTGGTGGCGAACGAGGAGGTCACGGCGGACGGCCGCACCGAGCGCGGCAACTTCCCCGTGTTCCGGCGCAACCTGCGCCAGTGGATGATGCGCATCACCGCGTACGCCGACCGGCTGATCGACGACCTCGACCGGCTCGACTGGCCCGAGAAGATCAAGACGATGCAGCGCAACTGGATCGGCCGCTCGCGGGGCGCGAACGTCCGGTTCAGCGCGGGTGAGCACACGATCGAGGTGTTCACCACCCGGCCGGACACCCTGTTCGGCACCACGTACATGGTGCTCGCCCCGGAACACCCGCTCGTGGACGAGCTGGTGCCCGGTGAATGGCCCGGCGACGTCGATGAGCGTTGGACCGGCGGAGCCGCCACCCCGGCCGAGGCCGTCTCTGAGTACCGGCGCGAGACGTCCCGCAAGTCCGAGCTGGACAGGCAGGAGAGCAAGGACAAGACCGGTGTCTTCACCGGCGCGTTCGCGACGAACCCGGCGAACGGCAAGCAGATCCCCGTTTTCATCGCCGACTACGTGCTGATGGGTTACGGAACCGGCGCGATCATGGCCGTGCCCGCGCAGGACCAGCGCGACTGGGACTTCGCGACGAAGTTCGGGCTGGACATCGTCCGTACGGTGCAGCCGGGCGAGGGCTTCGACGGTGAGGCGTTCACCGGCGACGGCCCTGCTGTGAACTCCGCCAACGACGAGATCAGCCTGAACGGGCTCGGTGTTGACGACGCCAAGCGGGCGATCATCGAATGGCTGGAGCGCAAGGGGTACGGCGAGGGAACGGTCCAGTACAAGCTGCGCGACTGGCTGTTCGCCCGCCAGCGCTACTGGGGTGAACCGTTCCCCGTCGTCTACGACTCCGACGGCACGCCGATCGCGTTGCCGGAGGACCAGCTTCCCGTCGTGCTTCCTGAGGTGGACGACTACTCACCGAAGACGTTCGACCCGGAGGACGCCGAGGCCGAGCCGGAGCCGCCGCTCGCGAGGGCGACCGACTGGGTCGAGGTCACCCTCGACCTCGGCGACGGCCCGAAGACGTACCGCCGCGACACCAACGTGATGCCGCAGTGGGCGGGTTCGTGCTGGTACCAGCTGCGATACATCGATCCGCTCGACGAAGAACGCTTCGTTGACCCCGCCAACGAGCGTTACTGGATGGGCCCTCGCCCCGAAGAACACGGCCCAGGCGACCCGGGTGGTCTCGACCTGTACATCGGCGGTGTCGAGCACGGCGTGCTGCACCTGCTCTACTCGCGGTTCTGGCACAAGGTGCTCTACGACCTCGGTCACGTGTCGTCGGAGGAGCCGTACCGCAGGCTGTACAACCAGGGCTACATCCAGGCGTACGCCTACACCGACTCCCGTGGTGTCTACGTCCCCGCCGACGAGGTCACCGAACGCGACGGCAGGTTCTTCCACAACGGGGAGGAGGTCCGTCAGGAGTACGGCAAGATGGGCAAGAGCCTGAAGAACGTCGTTACTCCCGACGAGATCGCTGAGAACTACGGCGCCGACACCTTCCGCTTCTACGAGATGGCGATGGGCCCTCTCGACGTGTCGCGGCCGTGGGCCACGAAGGACGTCGTCGGCGCGCAGCGTTTCCTCCAGCGACTGTGGCGGCTCGTGGTGGATGAGAACACCGGCGAGGTCCGGGTTGACGACACCGAGCTGTCCGACGACGACCTGCGGCAGCTGCACCGCGCCATCGCGGGAGTCAGGGAGGACTACGCCAACCTGCGGTTCAACACAGCGGGCGCGAAGCTGATCGAGCTGAACAACCACGTCACGAAGAAGTACGGTTCGGCCAAGGCGACGCCGCGTGGGCTGGCCGAACCGCTCGTGCTGATGCTCGCGCCGCTGTGCCCGCACGTGGCTGAGGAGCTGTGGAGCAGGCTCGGCCACGAGGACACGCTGGTTCACGGGCCGTTCCCTGTGCCGGACGAGAAGTACCTCGTTGACGAGCAGGTCGAGTATCCGATCCAGGTGAACGGCAAGGTCCGTTCGCGGGTGTCGGTGCCTGCCGACGCGGACCAGGACGCGGTGAAGAAGGCCGCTCTTGCCGACGAGAAGATCGTGGCACTCCTCGGCGGCGCGGAACCGCGCAAGGTCATCGTGGTGCCGAATCGCCTGGTGAACGTGGTGAAGTAGCAGGGCCCGGGCGCCGCCGGCACCGATCACTCGGGGGGCTACGTGACCGATGCCGGCGACCCGATGCCCGATGCTCCCTCGCAGGAGCCCGGACACACCCCGCACGGTGGCGGTGGTGCCAGTGAAGAACTCCTCGTGGCGGTGTTGTGACGCACCGGCACGAAGTTCACCCTATCGAGTGAGCCTTGCGAGCTCTCGCCTACCTGTCGTTCCGACGGGTGTGAAAGTTACAGAGATCCTTTAGGTCGGCACAAGCCGAAACGCGGTCCGTGTCCGCACTTTCTGTACCCGTGTCCGCACTTCCTGCACTCGTGTCCGCACCTCTTGTACGTGTGTGTGCACTTCCTGCACGCGAGCTCGTACGGGAAGTGCAGACACCTGTGCACAGCTTGCGGACACGATGTGCGGGGGCTCGACGCGATGGTGACCTTCCGTGGCACTCTTGCTGATGTGACCGCACAGGTGCTCGTCGTGGGTTCGGCCAACGCCGACCTCGTGGTGGCCGCCGATCGCCGTCCCCAAGGCGGGCAGACGGTGCTCGGTGGTGACACGGAGGTGCTTCCGGGAGGCAAGGGCGCCAACACAGCGGTCGCGGCAGGCAAGCTCGGTGCCGACGTCGCTCTGCTCTGTGCTGTCGGCGACGACGCGAACGGCACGCTCCTGCTGGATTCCCTCCGCTCCTCGGGTGTGCGCACCGACCTCGTTCGCGTGGTGCCGAAGCCGACCGGCCTCGCGTTCATCACGGTGACGCCCGATGGCGAGAACTCGATCCTGGTCTCGCCCGGCGCCAACCACGCGCTGCGCCCCGACGACGTCGCGGGCTGCCTTCCCGGGCCCGAGGTCGTGGTCGTGTCGATGGAGGTCCCCCTCGACACCGTCGAGTACGCCGTCAACGCGGCTGCGGCGGCGGGGACGACGACGATCCTCAACCTCTCCCCCGTCGCAGCCGTGCCCGCGCCCACGCTCGCGGTCGTTGACGTGCTGGTCGTCAATCAGCACGAGGCGGCCTGGCTGCTCGGGCGTGCCGAGGACTCGGCCGTGACGACCTCCGAGTTACCGGCTCTGCTCGAACTGGGCCCCCGCGCCGCCGTGGTGACCTCCGGTGCGAGGGGCGCGGTCGTCGTCGAGGCCGGCGGGCTCACAGAGATACCCTCGCCCAGTGTCGATGTCGTTGACACGACCGGAGCAGGCGATGCCTTCGCCGGGGCACTGGCCACCGCCCTCGCCCAAGGGTCGGCGCTCGCCGACGCGGTCGAGGACGCCGTGAGGGTCGCGGCGCTCTCGGTGACCCGCCGGGGTGCCCAGCCGTCCTATCCCACCGTCGCCGAACTGAGGTGAGCCGGAATGCGTGAACCGCAGCTGTCCGGGGTCGGGGTCAGCCCCGGCCGCGCGAGCGGCCCCGTCGTCAAGGTCACCGAGTCGATCGAGGAGCCGGCGAGCACGCCCGCCCCTGACGACCCGCACGCGGAGGCCGCCCGTGTCGCACCGGCGGCGCAGGCTGTGGCCGCTCGGCTCGAAGCCACGGCCGCCGCGGCGACCGGCGACGCGGCGATGATCCTCACCACCACGGCGGCGATGGCGGCCGACCCAGCGCTGGTGAGCCAGGCAGAACAGCTCGTGACGGCGCAACGCATCCCAGCGGCGAGAGCGGTGTACGAGGCGGCGAACGGCTTCGCGACGGCACTGGCCTCGGCAGGCGGGTACATGGCCGAGCGGGTGCGCGACATCCACGACGTGCGCGACCGCATCATCGCGGAGTTGCTCGGCATCGAACCGCCCGGTGTGCCGACGCTGGAGCGCCCCAGCGTGCTCGTCGCCCGCGATCTCGCCCCTGCCGACACCGCCGCGCTGGACCCGGACAAGGTGCTCGCCCTCGTCACGGAGGAGGGCGGCCCCACCAGCCACACCGCCATCCTCGCGCGTTCGCTGCGCATACCCGCCGTGGTGGCGGTCAGGGGCGCGCTCGCGATGGAGGCCGAGGCCGTCGCCGTTGACGGTGTCACCGGTGAGGTGAAGGCCGTCGATCGCGATGCGCCGGTCGTCTCGGCGACGGAGTCCGCGCGAGCCGAGTGGGACGGCGTCGGGTCCACATCGGACGGTCGCAGGGTCAAGGTGCTCGCCAACGTCGGCGCGCCTGCCGACGCGCTGACAGCGGCGGAGGCCGGTGCCGAGGGCATCGGTCTCTTCCGTACCGAGTTCTGCTACCTCGACGTCGATGTCGAACTCGCCGTCGCCGACCAGAAGGCCGCCTACTCGGCGGTGCTCGGCCCGTTCGCGGGTAAACCGGTCATCGTGCGCACGCTCGACGCGGGCGCGGACAAGCCACTGCTGTTCCTGGCGCAGGAGGACGAACCCAACCCGGCACTCGGCGTGCGTGGCATCCGGGTGTCGTTCGAGCGCACAGGCGTGCTCGACCGGCAGCTCGAAGCCATCGCCGGTGCGGCGGAAGAATCGGGCGCCGATGTCTCCGTGATGGCGCCGATGGTGGCCACAGCGGAGGAGGCGGCGTGGTTCGCCGACCGGGCCAGGGCTTCGGGCCTCTCGCGGGTGGGAGTGATGATCGAGGTGCCTTCGGCGGCGCTGACCGCGCGTGAGGTCCTTGACGCCGTCGATTTCGTGTCACTCGGAACCAACGACCTCGCGCAGTACACGTTCGCCGCCGACCGTCAGCTCGGTGCGGTGGCGACGTTGAACGACCCGTGGCAGCCAGCGCTGCTGCGTCTTGTCGCGCTCGTCGGCGAGGCGGCGAAAGAGAAGGGCAAGCCTGCTGGGGTGTGTGGCGAGGCCGCGGCCGATCCCCTGCTCGCGCGGGTGCTGACCGGGCTCGGCATCACGAGCCTTTCCATGAACGCGGGCGCGGTGCGCGCGGTGGGCGCCAGCCTCGCGGCGGTCACCTTCGCCGACTGTGAGCGTGCCGCAGCCGCCGCGGTCGCGGCACCGACAGCGAGGGCCGCGCGCGCCGCCGTCGCCGAGATCGGGTGACCGGTCACGGACGCCGGCGCGGCCATGCCGACAACGAGTCACGCGCCGACCGGGTGACTCGTTGTCGCCTAGGAGAACAGGCCCTTGCGGGGGTGGCGCACACTGAGCGACCCGCCGTGCAGTTTGCCGGTCACGAGGTAGCGCGGGGAACCCGAATCGCCCTTGCTCTTGTCGCTCACCGACGACCACTTGAGGTCGTGCAGTTCGTTGAGGCTGACACCTGCGTGATCGGGGACGACGATGGTCACGCCGCCCCATTTGACGTCGAGTTCGATCCGCACGACGTCACTCGTCACCTGGGCCTCGCTGAAGTCGAGCCGGGTGTCGGCGTACCGGTTGCGCACCAGCAAGTGCGGCGGCACGACCCAGCGGCCCTTGCGAACCACCGCGGAGCCGTGCGCGCGAATGACGAGCGGTTTGCCCGCCGCGTACGAACCGGGCGCGAATGCGGCGTCTCCCTCCCACCCCGCCCTGCCCCCGGATGCCATGGCGGCTTCGGGATGAACCAGCCCAGGCAGGTCGATGAGCACCTTGTTCAGCTCGCCCCTGGTCCGCGCGGCGTAGGCGACGTCGGCTCGCTCGCTGAACTCGTCGAGGTCGAGCATGCCCCTGCCGATGGCCGCCTTCAGCAGTTCGACGACATGTTCCCGCTCGGAGTCGGACACCCGCAGTCCGCGCAACCGGCGCTGCTCCTCGGTGATCTCTTCACCGGCGTCCCGCTCGTCCTTGTCGTCGCTCACGCAGTCGATGCTAGAGAGCACACGGCCTCGCGAGATCCGGGAGAACCCTGAGACTTGCCCGGAGTGTTCACCCGTCCCTGTCGAGTCCGTGCTCGATGGCGTAGCGGGCAAGCTCGACGCGGTTGTGCAGCTGGAGTTTCCGGAGCGTGGACTGCACGTGGTTCTCGACGGTGCGATGCGAGATCACCAGCCGATCGGCGATCTGCTTCGCCGTGAGTCCCTTGGCGACGAGGCGCAGCACGTCCGTCTCGCGTTCGGTGAGCCTCGGTGGGGGATCCCCCGCGGTGGGTGCGTCGGCCATGCGGCGGTACTCGCCGAGCACCATGCCTGCCAGCCCCGCAGTGAACACCGGATCGCCCTCGGACGTCCGGCGTACGGCGTCCACCAGCTCGGCCACGGAGGCCGACTTGACGAGATATCCGGAGGCTCCGGCCTTGACGGCCTGGAGCACGTCGTCGTGCTCACCGCTTGCCGAGAGCACCAGCACCCTGGTGTCCGGGAGCTCGCCGGTGATGGCCCTCGTCGCATCGACACCGGAGGTGCCGCCGAGATTGATGTCCATGAGAACGACGTCGGGGCGCACGGCGCGGGCGATCCGGGTGGCCGCGTCGGCGTCGGGGGCGGTGGCCTTGACATCGAAGCCGTGTTCGGCGAGATCCCTGGCCACCCCGTCGCGCCAGATCGGATGGTCGTCAACGATCATGACGGAGACGGTCATCGCGCTTTCCTTCCCTGCCGCGGCCTCGGAACTCGAAGTTCCCATTCGGTGCCTTCATCAGGTGCGGTGACGAGAGTGCAGGTTCCCCCGAGTTCAGTGACCCGCCCCCTGATCGACTTCGCCACGCCGAGATGTCCCTCCGCCAGGGCACGTTCGAGCCTGCCCTGCGGTATGCCGGGACCGTCGTCCCTGATCGTCAACACGATCTCCTCCCCCAGGTCTTCGAGCAGGACCCAGGCCTTCGCCGACGGCCCCGCATGTTTGTCTACGTTGGACAGTGCTTCTCTTGTGGCGGCCACGAGTTCGGTGACGGCGTCCGAGGGCAGTCGCACCTCTCCCGCCGGTGCCGCGATCTGTACCCGCGAGGTGGAGAGGAGTTGAAGCGCCGAACGCAGGTCCGCCGTGTCGTTGTCGGAGGTGCCTGGCGGTTCCGTCGTGACGAGTGCCCGCAGCGCGATCTCCTGCTCTCCCGCGAGCCTGGCGAGTTCGGCGGCTTCCCCGCCCAGTTCGGAGCCTCTCCTCCGAACCCGGGCCAGCACCTGCAACACGCTGTCGTGGATGGATCTGGCGAGCCGTTCGCGCTCGGCTGTCGCCGCCTCGGTACGCATGGCTCGTGCCAGCGCGGCCTGCGACCTTCGCGCGGTTGCCGCCGCTACTCCGATCAGAAGACCGCTCGCCGTCAGCAGGACGCCGTCGCGCGCCACGTCAAGGTTGATCTCCATCCTGGCCACTGCCGTGCTGACGGCCATGGCAAGCCCTGCCACGACGCCGCCGACCCCGCCGAACCGAGCACCTGCCGCCACCGGTGGTACCGCCGCCCACACCGTGGTCACCAGCGGCGCGAGTTCCGCGTACTGAACGTCCGACAGCACGAAGGGCGAGGTCAGCATGATGCCGCAGGTGACGAGCACGTCCGCGACCACGAGCAGCGGGACACGGCCTCCCGGCCGCAGGTAGCCGAGAGTGGTGACCACGGTCCAGATAGCCATGCAGCCGAACGCCGTCCACGCGAGCCAGGGCCGGACGTAGCCGTCGAGATGCACGAGGAGGGCGCCGAGTGCGAAGAAGAGGGTCACCCAGCGCAGCACGACGGCGCCGTACCACAGCGGTGTCGCCGGGTCCCGCAGTGATGGTGACGCGGTCATGCTCTGTCAGGCTCCCGGTGTCCAGGCTCCGCATCCGCCCTGGGTTCGCCGTCGCCGGAGTCGTCGCGGCCGGAGTTGCCGCCGGAGTCGTCGCGCCGCTCGCCGCTGGTTGCGGTGTCCCAGACGATCCCCTTGTTCGGATCGTCGGTGCCGAGCACATCGACGGCGTCAGGGTGCGGATCACGTTCGTGCAGCAGCGACTTGATGCCTGAGTTGAGGACGGCGAGCAGGGGCACCGAGAGCAGGGCACCCGGGATTCCTCCCGCCGTCATGCCTGCCGTGATGGCGAGGATGACGGCCAGCGGGTGCAGGCGCACGGCCCGCCCCAGAAGCAGTGGTTGGAGTACGTGGCTTTCGAGCTGCATCACGCCGACGACGATGGCGAGGACGATGAGGGCTGTGACGAAACCGTTGGTGACCAGTGCCACCAGCACGGCGACGGCGCCGGTGACGACAGCGCCGACGATCGGGATGAACGCGCCGAGGAACACCAGCGTTGCCAGCGGGAACACCAGCGGAACACCGACGATCCACAACCCGATGCCGATGCCGACACCGTCAACGACGGCGACCCCTGCCGTCGCCCGCACGTAGCTCACGAGCGAGGCGAAACCCCTGCGGCCTGCCGTGTCGAAGCGGTCGCGCACAGGCTCGGGCACCCCGCTCATGAGGAAGCCCCAGATCTCGCCTCCGTTCACGAGGAAGAAGATCAGGACGAACAGGGTCAGCAGGAAGCCGGTGAGGATCTCCCCGACGGTGCCTGCCGTGGTGAGCGCGCTGTCCGCGATGGATGCCTGGTTCTGCTGGATGAACTCCACCGCGTTGTTGACGAAGTCCACGATCTGCGTCTCACGCAGGTGCAGTGGCCCGTTGATGAGCCAGTCCTTCACCTGGTCGAGGCTTCGGTTCAGTTGTTCCTGGAGTTCGGGAAGACCTGCGGTGAACTCGACGATCACGAACGTCAGCAGGCCACCGACCGCGCCGAGTCCGCCGATCAGCACCACGGCCGCGGCGAGCGGTCTCGGCATCCGCAGGTCCGTCAGTTGCTGAACGGCGGGCGCGAGCAGCGCCGCGAGCAGCAACGCGATCGCCACCGGCACCACCACGAAAGAGAGGTAACCGACGATCCACACGACCACGTAGAGGGCCGCCACGACGACGAGGAACCGCCACGACAGGGCCGCGCTCACCCGAAGCCCCTTGGGCACCCAGCCGATGACGTCCGCTTCCTCGGACAGTTTCGGCACCTTACGACTCGTGCGGCCGTGACGTCCCCCGTGTTCCGACTCGCTCACGAGGCAACCGTATCGGGTCTTTCGCAGGTGATGGCCCCGGACTCGCTGCCTTCCCGCACGTGGCCGTCAGTCGAGTTGCACCGAGCGTTTGGCCAGTCCGAACCAGTAGCCGTCGATCACCGTGCGGGGTGAGGGACCGGTGTCCTGCGCGCCGAGTGCCACGAACAGCGGCGCGAAGTGCTCGGTGCGTGGATGTGCCAGCGAGGCGGCAGGTGCCTTGTTGGCGAAGTCGAGTACGGCGTCGATGTCACCGGCGGCGAGCGTCTCGGCACCCCAGTGGTCGAACTCGGCCGACCACTGGGGCGGCGGCCCGTCCGGTTGGCCGCGCATCGCGCTCAGGTTGTGGGTGAAGAAGCCGCTGCCGATCACGAGAACCCCCTCGTCGCGCAGGGGCGCGAGCTTGCGCCCGAGTTCGAACAGCTTGGCGGGGTCGAGCGAGGGCATGGACATCTGGAGCACCGGGATGTCGGCGGCGGGGAACATCTCGACGAGCGGCACGTAGGCGCCGTGGTCGAGGCCGCGGGCCGGGTCGCGGTGCACCGGCGTCGATGTGGTGCGCAGCAGGCGCTCGACCGTGTCGGCGAGTTCGGGAGCGCCGGGCGCCGGATAGGTCACCCGGTAGTACCGCTCGGGGAAGCCCCAGAAGTCGTACACCAGCGGCACCGTGGTCGTGGCGCCGATGGTCAGCGGGGCCTCCTCCCAGTGCGCGGACACGACGAGGATCGCCTTCGGGCGGTGAAGGTTCGCGGACCAGCGGGCCAGCTCCCCTGTCCAGACGGGGTCGTCGGCGAGTGGGGGTGCGCCGTGGCTGAGATACAGAACCGGCATGCGATCGGTCATCGAGGACTCCAGGAAATTGAATTTTCAACCAAAGTCTACCGTCGCGCGAGGCTTGTCCGCCAGCAGCGCTCCGCGCCTACCATGAGTCGTGGTCGGGAATCTCCTGATCTATCTCGGCGTCGTGGTGGCCCCGACGCTGGTGTTCTCCGTGGTTCTGTCGCTGCCGCGCCTGCTCACGGCGGTCCGGCGCCGGAGATCACGACGGTCTCCGGAGCCGACCCACCCTCCCGTCGAACGACTGGCGGCGGACCTGCGCCGCCTCCGCAGGGCACTCGCCTGTTTCGGCCCGGGAACACCCGTCGTCCGGCGCAGGGCCGCCACCGCTGCCTACGACGCCCTGCTCGCGCAGACGTGCGAGTCCGTCGGTGTCGCCCAGCGTCTCGACGAGGTCGCCGAGGGCATCGAGCGGGACATCGAGCGTCTGCGCGTGGAGCAGGCACTGTGTGACGCGGGAATCGTGCTCTCGTGAGGCGCCTCAGATGATCCCTGCCGTGGTCGCCCCGAGTTTCCCGGCTGGCGACGACACCTGGGGGATGGCCGTGTCCCGAGAACAGCCATCCGCCGGCAATCCGCGCGGCCGCGCATTCAGCGCTCGGCTCGGGCGGTCCTGTTGTCGTACTTCCTCACCGCGAATTCGTACGCGCCGGCCAGCAGCGGACGCACCGTGTCGAACGTCGAGGCACTCGGGTTCACCACGCCCACCCAGTACTGCGATGCGTAGAACGGATGTGGCATCAGGACGTCCCTCGCCGTGTAGTCCGCGTCGGTGACGAGCACTCCGTCCTCGTCCCGTTCGGTCGGCGCTGGGCCGAACCGCTCGACGTAGCTGGCCTTGGTGAGGCCGATGTTGAGGCGGTACGCGCCGTCGGCGTCCAGCCGGGACACGGCCTCGTGGTGATCACCAGTCACGACGGTGGCGAACGGCAGGGTGCGAGCGATATCGACGTCGCCGCCCGGCCCGTAGAAGCAGAACGTGTCACCGTCGTGTTCGACAACGTGGACCCCGTCGAACGACTCGGCGATGTGACGCACGACCGACTCGGCGGTTACGGGAGCCACGGGAGTTACGGGAGCCACGGAATTCACGACAAAGTCCCTTCGAACAGCGATTTTCCTGCACTTCAAGTGTGTCATTGAACTGCTTATTGGGACTTTTTCTCAGAGAGCTGGGGTCTTGGCGTGCAACCCTCAAATGGGCGAGAGGTGTCGCTGTTTCGGTGCCGGGCACCGCACGCGGGCATGCGGAAGGCAGGACTCCGAAGGCCCCGTCGCGGTCAGTGGCAGGCCGGTGCAGGCGCCGGTCCCGGTTTCGACGCAGGCCGACCCTGCGGGCTACAGGCCAGGCACGGCGATGTCCCCGCAGGCAGCCTCACTCGGTGGCGAGGTCGGTGAAGCGGCTGTAGTGGAGCTGGTGCGCAACGCTGATGGTGCTCGTCGGGCCCGCGCGGTGCTTGGCCAGGATCAGGTCGGCCTCGCCCGCGCGTGGGTCGTCGCGCTCCCAGGCGTCGGGCCGGTGGATGAGCATCACCATGTCGGCGTCCTGTTCCAGCGAGTTGTGCAGGACGACGCCGTTCGCCACGAAGTTGTGCGTCTGATGGACGGTGGCGTCGTAGACAGGCTGTTGTCCGAGGCTGGTGATCTCGACGATCTCGTCCCAGAAGACGTCGTTGGTGGCCAGCATGTCCAGGTCCGCGTCGTTCAGCACCGCCGCCGCTTGCGCAAGGCGAGTCCGGCTCGGAGCGGATTCCCGCGTCGTTGACCCGCGGAACCGGGTGTCCCCCGGCTCGTCAGCGTCCCTGTGCGTCATCGAGCGGACCGACAACAGCTCACGAACCCGCGACCACACCTCGTTCGGCACGGTGTCGATATCGGTGTTGCCGGTGATCTCCCGCAGCTTGTTCTCGACGACCTCGGCCTGCAACGACCGAGCTCCGTGGCGACCGGCTTCCTCCAGGAAAGCGAGCTGGTTCTCCGCGCCGTGGACGACCACGTGGTAGCACCCCCGGTCCAGGGACCTCGTCGTCGGCTCGATCCGGGCGAACACATCGATGCGGGCCAGCAACCGGGCGATGTCGTCGGCGAGCCGCCTGCTGGTCGTCGCGTAGTACAGCCGAGCCTGCCCCGCCTTCTCGTCCCATCGCACGGAACCATCGGTTGCCCAGATGTGCCGCAGAAACAGTGCGATCTGTTCCCTCGGCAGGGAGAAGACCCGACCGGGTACGGACTTCTCGTGGCCGCGCGAGCTGTCGCCGAGCCGGGCCGCGAGCGTGCTCACCTCCGCCGCCGCGAGCGGCTCCACGGTGAGGGGTTCGGGGGTGCGGCGGGGAACCGCCACGCGCGAACCGACCGGCAACTCCCGCAGTGGGAACCAGGCGTCAACGGTGAGCATCGGGTGGTTGCCGGTGGCCTCGATCTCGCGGCCGGACGCCAACCGGACCTTGAAGACCTCCTTGACACCGCTGGAGAAGACGTTGGTGATCGGACGCGGCACCAGCCGCATCCGCTCGTCGAGTGACCACACGATGGGTCGCTCTCCCGTGCACAGCAACTCTCCGAAGCTGACCTCGGTCCCGGTGTCGGCTCGCAGCAACCGCGTCGCAGCGGTGAGGCAACCACTTTCGCGCAGGTCGGCGAGCATCGGGCGCTTGTCGGTGCGCTGCTCGGGGCCACGGTTGAGCTGGCTGATCGCCACGACGGGCACCTCGAGTTCCTTGGCCAGCAGCTTCAACTGCCTTGAGAACTCGGAGACCTCCTGCTGTCGCGACTCGACACGCTTGCCGGAGGTCATCAGCTGCATGTAGTCAACGACGACGAGTTTGAGATCGTTGCGCTGCTTGAGTCTGCGAGCCTTCGCTCTGATCTCCATCATCGTCAGGTTCGGCGAGTCGTCGATGAACAGCGGCGCCTCGCTGATCTCGCTCATCCGCCTTGCCAGTCTGGTCCAGTCGTCGTCGGACATGCGGCCACCGCGCATGTCGGCGAGCCTGATCTTCGCCTCGGCGGAGAGCATGCGCATGACGATCTCGGTGCGGCTCATCTCCAGCGAGAACACCACGCTGGTCATCCCGTGCTTGATGGAGCACGAACGCGCGAAATCGAGTCCCAGCGTCGATTTACCGACACCGGGGCGGGCAGCGATGATGATCATCTGTCCCGGGTGCAGACCGTTGGTCACCTCGTCGAGGTCGGTGAACCCCGTCGGGATGCCCTGTGCGGTGCCGCCTCTCGACGCGATGGCGTCGATCTCGTCCATCGTCGGCTGGAGTAGCTCCTCGAGCGCGACGTAATCCTCGCTGGTGCGCCGTTCGGTGACCTCGTAGATCGCCGACTGTGCCCTGTCAACGACCTCGTTGACGTCGCCGCCATCGCTGTTGTCGGCCCCGTAGCCGTACTGCACGATGCGGGTGCCCGCTTCCACAAGCCTGCGCAGGATGGCCTTCTCCGCCACGATCTTCGCGTAGTACCCGGCGTTGGCCGCCGTCGGCACGGTGGCGATCAGCGTGTGCAGGTACGGCGCTCCTCCGACACGTGCCAGCTCGCCCCTTCGTTCCAGCTCCGCCGAGACGGTGATCGGGTCGGCTGGCTCCCCTCGCCCGTAGAGGTCGAGGATGCAGTCGTAGACGGCCTGGTGTGCGGGGCGGTAGAAGTCGCCGGGTCGCAGCACCTCGACGACATCGGCGATCGCGTCCTTGGACAGCAGCATGCCTCCGAGCACCGACTGTTCCGCCGCCGTGTCCTGCGGCGGCTGGCGCTCGAACCCACCGCTCTCTGCGGTGAACGCGGGACCGCGGTCGTCGGTGATCGCCACTGGTGCAGGCACCTCCTGAAAGGTCGATCGACGCATGGTCGGCATGACGGCACGGTCGAACGCCTGTTCGACAGTCTAGGTGAGGACGTCGCGAGAAGCCGCGCGTCGCGGCTCGGTGTTCGCGCGCCCGCAAGGCACGCTAGATCGCTCAGAAGGACTATCGCAATCCAGCCTGTGGATACACCTGTGGATAACTTGGGGATGACTGGCCCCAACAAACCACAGGCTGGCGCAAAGCTGTGGATAAACTGGGGACAACTTCTGTCCGGTTTGAGAAACTCGCAGGTCAAACCCTGTGGATAACCTGTGGACAACTTTGTGGGAAAAACTTCGGCGTGTCGCGCGAAACACGTTCGTCGGCGTGTCGCGGCTCGGGGCACGTGGCACCCCGAGCCGAAGCTGTGGATAACGTGACACAGCGTTCAGTAAGCGCACGCTGGACTGAATGGGTGGAGAGTAATCAGGTGACCGGTATCCGGCTCTGTGCGTTGCGTAACCGCTCGCCGAGCAGGTGCGGGGTCGCCGGTGTGAAGGAGACGGCGGGCTCGCCGCTGCCGGGCACCTCCTCGGTGAGCCAGCGCCCCTCGGTGGTGTCGATGTAATTCACCGGGCGTTCGGCCCGTTCCCGTTTGCCGCCACGGCTGCGGGCAGCCACATAGAGACTGCCGCCGCCGAGCCTCGGCAAGCCCAGAATGCGACGGATCTCCGCCACTTCGGAGCTCCCCGCGCTGCGCCGCCCGTTGGACATCACGGAGAAGTTCTCACCGTCGAACTCGCGCCGCTTGGTTCCACCGGAGAGTTCGCTCTTCGGCACCCGAAGGGGATGGCCCCGACCCGGCCCGAGGTTCGGAAGTTGCGCCAGGAAGTTCTCCATCAGCTCGTTCGGATGCACGGAACCGAACGCCACCCGGTCGGCATCGGAGTGCCGCACCACGACGAAAGCCTCGCCCGCAGCCGTTCCCGCCAGCACCGTGTAGTTCAGCCGCTGGTTGTCGATGCCCCCGTTGACCCACGCGTAGTACTCCAGAGCAGGGCGGGCGATCGCCTCCACCGTGGCCTTCAAGCCGGGATGAACGTTACGACCGTCGTACAGCCCGAGGCGGGCCAACTCGGTGTTGGCACGCTCGTCCGCCTTCGTCCTCGCCCGCTCGTCCTCCCACGTCGGCGTGCCGGCCAGCACGATGTGGGGCTCGGCGCCGGTGCGGCGGATGAGGTTGAGCATGGTGGCCGTTGACATGCTCACCTGCTGTTCCAGCACGGTGTTTTCCGTTCCTTCTGTTACTGAGCGGACTCGAGTTACTCGCCGATGACAGGCGGTGCGGTGAGTTCGTCGCTGCCGAACAAGGAGTCACCGTCCTCCTCGACGAGGTACTTCGTCTGGTGTTCCTCGTCCTCGGAGCCCTGGCCCCTTCCGCCTGCTCCGCCCATGGCGCCCATCGGCATACCGCCCATGCCCCGGCCCGCACCCGCGGCGGCAGCGCCACCCATCGCGGCCCGGCCTCCAGCGAGGCCCGAACCCGAACCGGCGCCGGCGCCCGGTGCGGCAGCGCCGCTCGCGGCACCCGCACCACCGGGGCCCATCAGGCCGGCACCACCGGCGGGGCCGAGGCCGGGACCGCCACCAAGCCCGGGGCCGCCACCGCCGGGGCCGCCACCGAGGCCAGGTCCGCCACCGAGGCCGGGCGAGAAGTCCCCGCCGCCGCCTCCGAAATTCGGGGTTGTGGGCTTCGTCGGGGTGAACCTGGAGGCGTTCGTGCTGTCGTCCGGCTCACCAGGGCCGAAGCCACCGCCGGGATACGAACCGCCGGGGTACGGGGCCGGGCCACCGGTGATCCCGTCACCGGGGAAGCCACCGCCGCCGGGGTAGTTGCCACCGGGATACGGCGCCGGGCCACCGCCGATACCGCCACCGGGATACGAACCGCCAGTGCCGCCGCCTGATCCACTACCACCGGGATAGGTGCCACCGGGGTACGCACCACCGCTACCGCTGCCGCCGCCGGGGTAAGCACCGCCGCCGGCACCCCCGCCACCGCCGGGGTACGGGCCACCACCGATCCCGCCACCACCGTCACCACCGCCGTTGCCATCCACCTCGACGTCACCGAACTGGCCATCGACGGTGCTGTAGGTGGGCAGCGACTGGGCGTTGGAGCCGCTCGCCGCGTAATAGGCGTTGTAGGCCTCGACGTTGGCCTGAGCCATCGAGTTGTACTGCTTGATGGCGCGGTCGGTGTCGGTCTCCCACGGCGTGATGTCGTTGATGAAGTTGCTGTTCGGCGGCTCGGCGGGCACAGGCTGCACCTGCGAACGCACCGTGTTGAAGGCGTCGAGCTGCGAGGCCATGGTGTTGTCGCTCTCGTGCAACTTGACTTGCGAATCTTCGAGCCACTGCTTCAGTGGGTGTGCGCCGGCCTTGGCGGCCTCTGCCGAGTCGCCCTGCCACGCCTCGTCCATCCTGGCGGCGAGCGCGTCCATCTCGGTGACGCGGTCGCCGAAGCTGTTCTTCAGCGTGCTCGCGGAATCCCGGCCGGTCATCAGCGAACTGCCGTGGTCACCCGCTTGGAGCTGCTCGTAGATCTGGTGTGCGTTGAGCTGACGGCCACCGGCGTCGGCCGAGTAGTCGCCTGCCTCGTCCTGCGTCACGGCACCGTATGTGCCCGCGCCCACGACGGCACCGGCCACGAAGGGAACCAGGAAAAGTGGCATGTGATCAACCCCCCAGGGTGGTGATGGCGGCTTCGGCGACGTCGGCGGCCAGTCCGCACGATGCCTCGGCGGACTCCGCCGAGACGAGATTTGTCATGATGTACACGACCTGCTGGTCACTGACCCCGACCCACAGATCGCATGTTCCCGAGTCCCTGCTGTCAGTAAGACCCGTGTAGACGGCGGGATATCCGGCTATCTCGGTCGGTTCGAAGTAGGCGCTCCCGTCCTTCGACGCGTAGACGCTGGCGAGGCCGTCGGTGTTCTCGGTGACAACGGTGAAATCGACGGAGTCGAGGCTTTCCTCGGTCCGCTTCCACCGGCAGGCCTTGCCTGCGTGCCCGGCGTTCGATTGCGTCTCTCCGTCGCCCAACCCGAACTGGGTCAGCTGCGCCGAGGACAGGGCCGCACATGGGTCCGACGCCAACGAGGTGACATCGAGCGGGTTCGACACCGTCGGCACGTCGGCTCCGGCACCCGCCGCCGAGGAGGTGGCTGTGTCCTTCTGGTCGGCGAGGCCCGGTGGATTCGCCGCGGAGTCGTCACCGCAGGCGGTCAGTACGGACGCGGCCGTGACAAGTGTGAGCGCGGAGAATGCGCGAGCCGTGCGGCGGCTCATACCTCCATCACTCCCGAGCCGACGTTGCTGATGTGCTCCTGCGACTCGTCTTCGCGAGTGGTGATCCCGTCGCGGGCGTTGCGCAGCGCCTGGATGTACCTCTGCACGTAGTCGATCATCTTCTCGAGTGCCTGCGCGAACGCTGTGCCCGACGGATTGGCGCTCGCCGTGAAGTCCTCGCTCGCAGGTTCAGCACCCGGCGGCCTCACACCGATCATGTAGTTGGCGGTCCTGCGGTCCTCGAGAAGCTTGCCGTGCAGGTCCTCCCACTGGCGGATGACGTCGTCGATCTCCTCGCGAGAGAATTTGTAGCCACCACTGCTGGGGGCGGGGGCGCCTGCGACAGCGGGTGCCGCAACCGCGATCATGCCCCCGGCTGCCGCGCCGATCGCCGCGCCGCCACCATCCACTGCCGCGTTTACCATGCCCTGTCCCCTTCAACGCCGTGCGGTGAGAAGCAGTCTGCTCAGGGCGGACGAAGCGCGTCAAGCGCTGTTGTCGCCCGTTACGTCCGACGCCCCGGGGCGCCCGTGGGTTCCCGTTCGTGGTCTCGAAACGGCAACGGCGGAACCTCGCGTACGAGATTCCGCCGTTGTCCTCCTCATGAGGTCCGGGCCCCTACTGGGGGACGACCTCCAGTCGCAGGTCCACCGTCACATCGGGGTGCAGGCGGGCCTTGATCTGGTGCTTGCCCAGCGTCTTGATGTGCTGGCCGGTGTCGATGATCCGCTTGTCGAGCTGCGGGCCACCGGCAGAGGAGATCGCGCCGACGATGTCGGCGGCCGTGATCGAGCCGAAGAGCTTCTTCGAACCCTCCGCGGCCTTGCCCTTGACCTGGACGGTGCCGAGACCCTCCAGTGTGGAGCGAATCTCCTTGGCGTGGTCGAGGTCGCGGATGCGCCGCGCCTCCTGGACCCGCCGGATGGTGCGGATGTTCTTCTCCGCGCCCTTCGTCGCCGTGATGGCGAGGCCGCGCGGCAACAGGAAGTTACGGGCGTAGCCGTCCTTGACCTCGACGATGTCGCCGGGGCCTCCGAGGTTCGCCACGTCGGTCGTCAGGATGATCTTAGCCATGTCCGACGCCCTCCTCAGCGAGCCGTCGATGTGTAGGGAAGCAGCGCCATCTCGCGCGAGTTCTTCACCGCGGTGGCGATGTCGCGCTGGTGCTGGCTGCAGTTGCCGGTGACCCGGCGGGCCCGGATCTTGCCGCGGTCGGAGATGTACTTCCGCAGCATGTTGGTGTCCTTGTAGTCGATCAGCTCGGGGTGACCCTGCTTCTCGGCCTTGCAGAACACGCAGACCTTCTTCTTCGGCTTGCGAACTGGTGGCTTCGCCACGATGTACTCCTGGGGAACGTCGATGTGGTTGGTTCAGGTCGAGGCCGCAGGCCCGTCAGAACGGCGGTTCGTCGGAGAAGCCGCCCGCGCCGCCGGTGGGAGGTGCGGAGCCCCACGGGTCGTCGGAAGGCGCGCCGCTTCCTCCGCCGAATCCGCCTCCGCCGCTGCCCCGGCTGACCTTGTTGACCTTCGCCGTGGCGTAACGCAGTGATGGGCCGATCTCGTCAACCTCGAGTTCGACGACCGTGCGCTTCTCGCCTTCCTTGGTCTCGAACGACCGCTGCTTCAGCCTGCCCTGAACGATGACCCTGGCCCCCCTCGTGAGGGACTCCGCGACGTTCTCGGCGGCCTGGCGCCAGATGTTGCAGCGCAGGAACAGGGCCTCGCCGTCCTTCCACTCACCGGTCTGGCGGTCGAAGGTCCTCGGCGTCGAGGCGACGGTGAAGTTCGCGACGGCCGCACCGGACGGCGTGAACCGCAGCTCCGGGTCGGCGGTGAGGTTGCCGACCACGGTGATGATGGTGTCTCCGGCCATCGGTATCAGGCCTTCGCGGCGGCCTTGGCGGCCTTCTTCGCGCCGCGCGGAGCGCGCCTGCGGACGACCTTGGTGCGCAGCACGGTCTCCTGAAGTGACAGCTGCCGGTCGAGTTCCTTCACCGCGTCGGGGTCGGTGTAGAGGTCGAGGACGGCGTAGATGCCTTCCGCGTTCTTGGCGATCTCGTAAGCCAGCCTGCGGCGGCCCCACACGTCAACCTTCTCGACGTTGCCACCGGCCGAGCGGATGACCTGGAGGAAGTTCTCCAGGGTCGGAGCGACGGTGCGCTCGTCGAGCGAAGGGTCGAGGATCACCATGACCTCGTAATGGCGTGACACAACCACTCACCTCCTACGGGCTTGAGCGGCCACGGACTGTCCGTGGCAGGAGGGTTGTCGAGAACAGAGTCTAGCCGCCGGGTCCGACCAGGCCGTTTCCGCCCCGTGGAGGAGCGGAGGACGCGGTGGCTCAGGCGGTGCGCCGGCGCACCCAGGTGCGCACGAGCCCTGCTGTGACGGCGGCCAGCGCCACGACGGCGAGCAGCATGGGCAGCTGTACCGCCTGCCGCTGGTCCTGTACGGCGAGTGCGGAGGCTTCGCCCGCGTCGCGGACGTCGGCGGAACCGTGCCCGCCGCTGCCCTCGGGATCGCCGACGACACCGTACTTGGGCGTGGTCAGTTCGCCGGGAAGGCCGCTCGACGGTCCGTAGCGCAGGTCCTCGGGCACGGAGATCCCCGCTCCGGGGGCCTCTGCCACGGGGATGCCGCCGTAGTCGCGGCGCGCAGCCGTGGCGTCTCCTGTGGTTTGGAAGCCGCCGTCTGCGGAGGACTGCCGTCCCTCGGCGCGGGAATCGGAGCCGGACCTCGGTTCTGTCCCGCTTTGCGAATTCTGCGAGCTGTCCTGATCACGCTTCTCAGCAGGCTGTTTCGTCTTGCTCGGAGCTGTGTAGTTGGTGGCCTCGACCGTCATCGAGCACGCACCGGCGACGCGCGCGGCGATGGTGTCGAGCGTCGTCTCCTGCGTTGAGGGAAGGGCGCCGAGACCCGCGCTGCCCTCCAGCGCGTCCCTGACGACCTCACCGATGGCCTCGCCGCCGATGGTGCCGACGCGCTTGTCGGCGATCGTGCCGACCTCGAATTGCTCACCCTCGATCTTTCTCGCGAGATGGTTCGGCCAGATCGTGAGGTGGTGGACGACGACGATGGTCCTGGCCTGCTCGGCACCCTGGCGCACCAATTCGGACACCGCGGCGCCGTCGAGGAGCACAGTGTCGCCGACCCTGCCCCCGACAACGGAGGTGCAGTGCTCCGCTGTGACCGTGGCCGCCGAGGCCGTGCCCGCTGTCGCCACCGCCGTGCCCGCGAGGACCGCGAGGACTGCGGTCGTTGCGAGCGTCCTTCGAGCCACCCGGGTGAGAGCGGCGGAGCTGATCCGCACGGGCGTCCTCCTCGTTGACGACGTGTTGACAAGGACAACGACAGGGGTACGCCGGAGGTGACGCGCCGGATGGGAGTGACCTGGGCTACACAGGCCCCCTCCGCCGGTCAGCGCAGCAGGGTTCTCCTCGCCCAGGTGTGGACGAGGGCAGCGGCCACGAGCACCAGCGACAGGATCGCCAGCAGCAACGGAAGCCGTTCGACGGCTTTGGCGGCCTTGGCGTCCTGCGTGGCACGAGAGTCGTGGGGCACTGCGACGAACGTGCTCCCTTCCTCCCGCTGCGCTGATCGCTGTGCTGAGGGAGTCCGCTCGGCTGTGCCCGGTGCCTGGTCGAGGCTGACCCTGCCCGGCCCTCCGCCGTCGGCTCCCGCTCCGGGCCCCGCAACCGCAGCCGTGTGCCCGGTCGGGGACGGCGCGGTTGTCGTGCCAGGAGCGGCCGATTCGGAAATGGGCGGTGAATGGATAGCGTCGGTGTGGCCGGGATTCGTCGTCTCGTTCTGACCGAATTCATCCTGCGGTGTGTCACCCGAATCGGGGGCAGTTGTTTCACCGTCGCCAGGATCGGGTTCGGCGAGACCGTCATCGGTGTCATTTCCGGGTTCGCAGCCCTCGCCTGTGAGTTCGGTGAGCGTGCCTGCCCCGCCGAGGCTGATGTTGCCGGGCAGCGAGATCGACAGGACCCTGTCACCGGACTGGTGCTCGCCGCTCTCGGGGCTGTCCTCGCCGACCTCGAGCGTCGTTCGTTCCTGCCGGCCGAGGTTCAGGCTCAGCAGACCCGGCCGCGCCGACAGCGCCCTGCCCTCGTCCTGCTCGGACCACCATTCGACGCAGTCACCTGCGAGAACATGTTCAGTCTCCTCGGCGGCCGCGTTCGACGGCCACGCCAGCCCCGCCATCGTCGCCAGAGCCAATCCCGCCGAGCCGATGCGCATGTGCCGATACCCGCTTTCCATGAGCCGTGTCGCCCTCACTCTCGGGTGCGGTCCCCGTCCCGCTTTCCATTGATGTGATCTTGGTCAAATGTCTGGGACACGGTCACCGTACTCGATTTCGGGCGCCGCGAATCGTTACCCTCTGACGATGCAGATCGGCGCGCATGTCCGCGATGACGACCCTTTGTCGGCGGCACGAGAGCGAGCGGCGGAAGCGGTGCAGTTCTTTCTCGCCGATCCGCAGAGCTGGAAGACCCCGCACTCGCATCCCCAGGCGACCGAACTCGCCGAAGCGGGGATCGCGGTGTACATCCACGCGCCGTACGTGCTCAACGTGGCCTCGCTCAACAACCGGATCCGGATTCCCTCTCGCAAGACCGTTGCCGCGCACGCCGCAGCCGCGGCCGAGACGGGGGCGCGTGGACTGATCGTGCACGGCGGCCACGTCCGCAAGGGTGAGGAGCCTGCCGAGGGCCTTGCCAACTGGCGCAAGCTCTTCGAGCGGCAGCAGGAGCAGGGCGGGTTCGGCGTCCCGCTGCTCATCGAGAACACCGCGGGCGGCGAGGGGGCCATGGCACGCGATCTCGACATGCTCGCCCGCCTGTGGGACGAGGTGGCCGACTTCGGCGCCGGGTTCTGCCTGGACACCTGCCACGCCTACGCGGCGGGATGGGATCTCGAGGAGGCCGTTGGCCGAGTGCTCGCCATCACGGGGAGGATCGATCTCGTCCACCTCAACAACTCGCGCGACGAGCACGGTTCGCAGCGCGACCGCCACGCAGGCGTCGTCGGCGGTGAGGGCACCATCGACCCGGAACTGCTCGTCGCGGTGGCGAGGGAAGCCGGGGCTCCGGTGATCGTGGAAACCCCGCAGGACGGTCAGGCGGCCGACATCGAGTTCCTGCGCGCGAGACTCTGATCGCGGCGCGCCTCACGCCGGTCCGGTCCACGCCGCCGCCTGATCACGACGGAGTCCGCCACGCCGTCCAGCACACCACCAGCGGGATCGTCGATGCCCGCGACCCGCACCGGGTCGCGGGAAGGGCGATAGATCTCCCGCAGAACGACGACGCACAGCAGCACCACGACGATGTCGCGCACGACCACGGTCCCGAGGAACCAGCCTTCGGGCAGGCCCTTGTTCTCGGTGCCGAGGTAGTAGAACATCCTCGGAGCCCACACGAGGGCGTCGATCACCATCCACCCCAGCAGAAGCCGCCAGCGGGGCAGCGCGAGCACGGCCAGCGGCACGAGCCACAGCGAGTACTGCGGGCTCCAGACCTTGTTGGTGAGCAGGAAAGCCGCGACGACGAGGAAACACAGTTGCGCCACTCTCGGCCTGCGGGGAGCGGAGAGCCCCACGTAGGCGATACCCGCACACAGCGCCAGGAACAGTGCCCCGCTCACCGTGTTGAGTACCGCAGGCGCCTCGCCGGGCGCGAGCGGCCCGTCGAAGCCCTGCCACCCGGTGAAGTACGAGATCACGTTGTACAGCGAGTCGGGGTCCATGTCCCGTTGCGTGTTCAGGCGGAAGAACTCCGACCAGCCCTCGCGGAGGAAGAGCATGAAGGGCAGGTTGATGATCGTCCAGGTGAGGGCGGTGGTACCGGCTGCGGCGCTCCACGCTCGCATCCGCCCTGCCCGCAGACACAGCACGAGCAGAGGGCCGAGCAGGAAGAGCGGATAGAGCTTCGTCGCGGCGCCGATCCCGAACAGCACGCCGGCGAGTACCGGTCTGCTGCGTGACCACGCGAGTAGTCCCGTGGCGGCGGCCGCGGTGGCGAGTGCGTCGAAGTTCGTGAAGGCGTGCACCACCACCAGCGGCGACACCGCGACGATGGCGGCGTCCCACACCCGCCGTCGCGCTGTCCTCGCCACAGCCCACACGGTGACGAGCCACGCCACCGACAGGAAGAAGGCGGTGATGTTGAAGTACACCGCCACCGGCAATGCCGCGGGAAGCCAGCCCGCCTGCGCGGCGCCGGTCCAGGCGTGGGTCAGCTTCGCGTTGACCCACTGGAACAGGCCGGAGAGGACGGGGTACTCCATGTACCGCACCTGCTCGTGCTCGGTCCCCTGGTTCTCGACCCAGCTCGTGGCATAGGGGAACGTGCCAGGATCGTCCAGCCGCTCGGCGGTGTAGAGAGGGACGATGTCCGAATAGCACATCGCCACGTACTGTCTGCCCGACCGCCAGTCCAGCTCGACGCCACCGTCGTCGGTGACGTACTGCTGGATGCAGGCGGCCTTGCCGAACCAGCCCGCTGTCAGGCCGAGGATGGCCAGCAGCAGGCACACCCGCAGCGGGGTCCAGAACCAGTGCCTTCCGACAGCCGCGTGTGTGCCCAGCGGTCCGCCGACGGGGCGGGTGGCCCCTTCCACGAGTGGGTCGGACCAACTCGGAATCTCCCGCTGGGTGGCGTCCAGCGACGCGGTGTCGGGCGTCGGGGCTTCAGGCGAACCATGAATATCGCTGGACACGTCGCGAATGTTACGTGTCGCCGCCGAGTGGCCGCCTCGCCCTTCGGCTACTGGGTTTCGCTCGCGTCAGCTTCCCTTCCGCGTAGCCAGTCCCATTCGTCGCCCGGCCTTCCCGGCTCACCTCCGGGATTGGTGACGTCGGTGGTCTTGCCGTCGTCCTCGTCGCCGTTGCCCGTTGTGTTCGAAGGACGGTTCGAGTCGGTGTTCGACGGCCTCGACGACTCCGAGGTGGCCGCGGAACTGGAGGTCACGACTGCGGACGAACTCGAATTAGTCACGGGCGGCTGCGACGTCTCCGGTAGCGGCGTGGTCGGGATCTTGCCGATGGGTTCCACCTCGGGGAACTCCATCAGCGGTTTGCCCTCGTGGTAGGCGTCCATGAACAGCTTCCAGATCTCGCCCGGAAGGCCGCTGCCGTAGACCCGGTTGCCTGCGGCATCCCGGATGGGCTTGTTCTTTCCCGTACCGACCCACACCGCGGCCGAGATCTGCGGGCTGTAGCCGACCATCCACGCCTCGGCGTTCTCGTCAACCGTCGCGCCCGACGGGTCAACGTACTGGTGCGTTCCCGTCTTGCCCGCACAGTCCCGCTCGCCCGCACACATCAACTCGGAGTGCTCCAGCACGGGAATCAGCGACTTCGTGACGTTGCCCGCGATCTGCTTGCTCTCGGCCGGGTCGTCCGAGAAAGCGGGTTCGCCCTCGGTGGCGACCTCCGAGGTCTCGTCGAACACGACCTCGCCGTCCGCGGTGGTCAGCTTCGCGACGAAGTGCGTCTCGTGCCGGATGCCGTCGTCGGCGAAGGTGGCGTAGGAAGCTGCCATGTGCAGCGGCGAGACCATCGTGTCGCCACCACCGATGGAGATGTTGCCGTCGAGGGTCGGCATGGTGGGCCTGCCATCGACACCACTGCCCTCCTCAGGGACGCCTGCCTCGGTGGCCGCATCGACGACGGCCTGCGGGCCGACCTCGTTCACGACGATGTCGAAGAACACGGTGTTGATGGAGCGCTTCATCGCCTCTTCGACGGTGCAGTTGGGGCCGCAACTCTCGTTGTTCGAGTTCCGCACCGGGCGATCGCCGAACATCCTCGGTGAGGTGCCGTCGTAGGTTTCCCCGAGGCCCTTGCCCTTCTTGAGTAGCGCGACGAGGTCGAACGGCTTGAACGACGAGCCCGGGTTGCGCTGGGCCGAAGCCCAGTCGTACTGGCCGCCGGGCACTTCGGGGTCGTAAGGCCCGCCGTAGTAGGCACGCACGGCGCCGGTCTTGGGATCGACGGCGACGAGTGCCTCATGCAACTCGGGGTCCTCACCCTCCATCACCTGCTTGACGGCCTGCTCGGCTGCCTCCTGCGCCTTCTGGTCGATCGTGAGATAGACCCGGTAGCCGCCTGCCTGGAGTTTCTCCTCCGGGTAGCCCTTCGCCTCAAGCTCTTCCTTCACCCGCTGCTGGATGAACCGCTCGGGGCCGCTGATGGATTCGGGCCTCGAATCCTCCAGGTCGATGAGCTGGGGCAGCTTCGCCGCGTCGCGTTCGGCCTTGGTGAGCCAGCCGTTGGCCACCAACTGGTCCATCACGTAGTTCCAGCGCTTCTCCCGGACCTCCGGGTACTCGGAGCGGCCCGGCTGCTGGATCATCCCGGCGAGCAACGCCGCCTCCGAGGCGTTGATCTCCTTGGCCGACTTCCCGAAGTACGCCTGCGCCGCCGTCTCGATGCCGTAGGCGTTACGGCCGAAGTAGATCGTGTTGAGATAGGCGGTGATGATCTCGTCCTTGGACTGCTCGTTGCTCATCTTGAACGCCTTGACGAGCTCGGTCCACTTACGAGTGATCGAGTACTCCTCGTTCTCCGTGGCCTTCTTGATGTACTGCTGGGTGATGGTGGAACCACCGCCCACGCCGCCGGTGAGCTGGTTGTACACCGCGCGCAGGATGCCGCTGACGTCGAAACCGGGGTTGGTCTCGAACGTGGCGTCCTCGGCCGCGTAGACGGCGTGCTTCACCTGTGGCGTGATCTCGTGAGGCTTGAGCAGGATGCGGTTGCCGCCGTCGGGCGGGACGTCGCGGCCCATCTCGGTCTTGCCGTCGGCGTAGTAGTAGGTGACGACCTTGGCCTGCTGTTCGGCGACCTCCTCGGGCGAGGGGACATCCACGAGGAAGTAGGTGATGGCGAACGCGATGGCGGGAAGGACGAAGAACAGCGTGACGAAGGCGTAGAGGCTACGTCGGATGATCTTCCAGCGGCGCTTGCGGCGCTGGGCTGGGGTGAGAGCCGCCTTGCCCTTCTTCTTCCGGGGTGCGTCGCCGTCCCCCTCGTCGCCGAGGCCGGGTTCGTGGTGCCGCTCCTCCACCCGGTCATCAAGGCGATCGCCGCCGTCGAAACCGTCGTCGTCGAACCGGTCGTAGTCACCGGGTGCGTCGGCGGTGCCGTTGTACGCGCGGTGGGTGATGAGTTCCGGTTCCCGTTCCCCCGACCCGGCCAGCGCGCCCGCGCCCGCTCCTGCCGCGGCTCCCGCCGCAGCGGAGTTCGCGGGACGTTCACCCGGCCTGCGAGGGGGTCGCTGCCCCGGCGATCCCGGCCTTCGCCCTGCCTGCGGTGGGGCGCCCTCGCCGGAGCGGGCGGTGGCCTGGGGCGGCTGCCTGCGTGCCTGTGGAGGAGGTACGGGTCGTTCGCCCGGCACGCGCCTGGTGCCCCGTTCGGCGCCTGGCCGCTGGTCCGGTCTAGCCTGCCGTCGCTGACCCTGCGGTGGTTGTGGAGCGCCGGGCGGACCCTGAGGTCGCTGAGGACGCTGCGGGTTCTGTGGGGTCTGCGGGTTCTGTGGGGTCTGTGGGGTCTGTGGGTTTTGAGGAGGTCGCTGCTGCCGCGCACCGGCAGGAGGGACACCCTGAGGCGGTCGAGGACGCCTGCCGGGCTGGGCCTGCCGTGCGGGACCGCGCTCCGGAGGGCGGGGTGCACGCGGGCGTTCGTCGCCCGTCGGCCACTGTGGCCCGGAAGGCCTGGATGGCCCGGACGGTGTGCCGCCGGTGCCGGGCGAACCGGGCCGTCGGCGATCTCCCGGTTCCTCCTCAGGCCAGTGGTGGTTTCCCTGGTCGTTCACTCAAGACCCTCCCAGATCGGCGCCTGCTGACACGCCGTTCTGCGAACCGAACCTACGTGCGCTACGGCAGCGAGTGTGGCAACGAGTGTGCAGCCGGTGTCGTGTGTCACTGTCCCGCGGTCCTCCGGGACGGCGGATGCGGAGCCCCGGTTCCGAGGACGTATGACTTGACGAGATGGTTCCAGCCGCACGACCGGCACACCTCGACCACATAGACGGTGAACTCGCTGAAGTGGTTGGCCATTCGGTCGAGTTCCTCCGGTGCCCTTGCCGATCCTGCCGCGTGGCGGAGTTCGTCACCGTAGACCCATGCGACCTCGGTCAGCGCGTCACCTCGGCACACCGGGCATGTCGCGGGGCTCGGGCTGCCGTGGAACTTGGCGGCCCGCAGCAGGTATGGAGTGGCATCGCAGACATCGAGGGTGCTGACCCTGCCCGAGTAGAACTCGGCCAGCACCGCGCGCCGCTGGAGCGCGTAATCGACGATCTGCCGCTGGTTTCGCACGCTGACAGGGTACGGGTTTTCGCAGTGGTGTCGGCTTGGACTCGACGGAAGGACGCTGAGTGACAGGCCGGACACGCCGACGTTTGGGTAACGATTTGGTGAACAGGCTGCGTGTGGTCGGCAAGGTGCGGGTTAGCTCCACCACTTCGATGTATCGACCCGATATAAAACCGGGGTAGGTTGGGTACTCGAAGAAACGAGGACCTTCGTGACCTCGCGAGGATCGCGGAAGGTCCCGGTGGCACGACTGGTCCACCAGGTGGCTTTCGCCGGCGTGCGACAGGCACCTGTGGGCCATGTCGGCCATGTCGGCCATTGAAGCCAACGCCGGGCGACATGCTCGACGTTCCCGTGAGGAGGTGCACTGTGTTGGAGCTCGCGATCCTGGGGCTGCTGCACGAGGCACCGATGCACGGGTACGTGTTGCGCAAGCGCCTTCACGAAACGCTCGGCATGTTCCGCACCTTCTCGTACGGCTCCCTCTATCCGACCCTGCGCAGGATGCTCAGGGCAGGGTGGATCGTCGAGGAACAGGCCGAGGCCACCAGCGGCTGGAACCGGCGCGCGAAGCGCGTCTACAAGCTGACGGCCGAGGGAAAGGAACGTTTCTCCGAACTCCTCGCCGACGCCGGTCCCCAGACTTGGGACGACGAGGGTTTCGGGGTGCACCTGGCCTTCTTCTCCAGGACTCCGGCCGACGTTCGGATGCGGATTCTGGAGGGCAGGCGACGCCGTGTCGAAGAGCGTCGCGAAGGTCTTCGGGCAGCGTTGGCCAGGGCTGAGGAGAAGATCGACCGCTACACCCGTGAGCTGCACCAGCTCGGGCTGGAGGCCAGCGAACGGGAAGTGCGCTGGCTCAACGAGCTGATCGCGCACGAACAGGCCGAGCAGCGGGGACAACAGGGCTGAAGTCCCTTGAACCGCCGCTCGGCATCAGTACCCGGCAATGACTAGTAAGGAGATACCGGCATGGGCGAGAACCGCCGCGTAAGGGTGGCCATCGTTGGCGTCGGCAACTGCGCGGCGTCGCTTGTTCAGGGGGTCCACTACTACCGCGACACCGACCCGGCCTCGCGCGTGCCCGGATTGATGCACGTGCGGTTCGGCGAGTACCACGTGCGGGACGTGGAGTTCGTCGCGGCCTTCGACGTTGACGCGAAGAAGGTGGGGCAGGACCTGTCCGAGGCGATCCTCGCCAGCGAGAACAACACCATCCGGATCTGCGACGTCCCGCCGCTCGGGGTGACCGTGCAGCGTGGGCACACGCTGGACGGGCTCGGCCGGTTCTACCAGGAGACCATCGAGGAGTCGGACGAGAAGCCGGTCGATATCGTCGAGGCGCTGCGGGCCGCCGAGGTCGATGTCCTGGTGTCCTACCTTCCTGTGGGGTCCTCGGAGGCGTCGAAGTTCTACGCGCAGGCCGCGCTCGACGCCGGTGTCGCGTTCGTCAACGCCATCCCGGTCTTCATCGCATCCGACCCCGAATGGGCCGCCAAGTTCGAGAAGGCGGGTGTGCCGATCGTCGGTGACGACATCAAGTCGCAGGTCGGCGCCACCATCACCCACCGTGTGCTCGCGAAGCTCTTCGAGGATCGCGGTGTCCAGCTCGACCGCACGATGCAGCTCAACGTGGGCGGCAACATGGACTTCAAGAACATGAAGGAGCTGGAGCGGCTGGAGTCGAAGAAGATCTCCAAGACACAGGCCGTCACCTCCCAGATCGAGCGGGACCTCGGCAAGGCGAACGTGCACGTCGGTCCTTCCGACTACGTGCAGTGGCTCGACGACCGCAAGTGGGCCTACGTGCGGCTGGAGGGCAGGGCGTTCGGTGATGTGCCGCTGAACCTTGAATACAAGCTGGAGGTCTGGGACTCGCCGAACTCGGCAGGCATCATCATCGACGCCGTTCGCGCGGCGAAGATCGCCAAGGACCGGGGTGTTGGTGGCCCGCTGCTGTCCGCGTCGTCGTACTTCATGAAGTCGCCGCCGCAGCAGTACGACGACTCCACCGCCCGCGACGCCGTCGAGAGCTTCATCCGCGGCGACGTGGAGCGCTGAGGCAGCGCGTCCGTCGTCACATCGAGCAGTGTGGGGCCGTTTCCGCCGTCGGGCGGGGCGGCCCCTTCGCGTTGTCGAGGGCTTCGAACGTCCGCGAGCCCGCCCTCGCTGGTAGCACGATGGGAATGGGTGGTTTAGCCCGTTCGTTTGATGTTCACCGTCAGGCATACCGTGGCTTGCTTTGCGCACCTAACGTCACCGGAGCTTGCCCTGATCGAGTGACATGGAGACAGTGTGTCCACTGAGCCGAGACGACTGCTGCCCCTGCTGAGCTCTCACCGTCCTGGCCGTTCGGCCGTCACGTGCGAGTACCGCTGCGGTAACGCCTGCGCCCACCCCGCCCCCAACACCTCCGACAACACCTACTTCGGCGACGTCGCGAAGAGCGTGCTCTCCCGGCGCGGTGCGCTGAAGGCCACCGCCGTGATGTCGGCGACCGCGGCCGGGTTCGCCGCGCTGTCCGGCACGGCGGCGGCGGAGGTCCCCGCCGCACTCGCCGGTCGTGGCAACGGCCACGGCAAGCCGTCACGTCCCGTACCCGGCACCGACTTCACGCCCGTCGCGCCCAACACCGCCGACGCCGTGGTGATCCCGGACGGCTACGACCAGGAGGTCGTGATCCGCTGGGGCGACCCGGTGCTGCCCGGCGCTCCCCGGTTCGACCACCGGAACCAGACCGCTGCGGCGCAGGCCATGCAGTTCGGGTACAACAACGACTTCGTCGGCCTGATCCCGCAGGACTCCTCGGGATGGCGCCACCTCATGGTGGTGAACCACGAGTACACCACCGAGACCCACATGTTCCCGGCAGGTACGTACGACCCGAACAACCCGACCGAGGAGCAGGTGCGCATCGCGTGGGCCGCGCACGGTATGTCGGTCGTGCAGACCGTTCGTGACCCGCAGGGTGGTCTCAAGGTCGTTCCGAGCCGGTACAACCGCCGGATCACCATGGACACCGAGTTCGAGGTGCGTGGTCCCGCCGCGGGTTCGGACCTGCTCAAGACGTCGGCCGACCCTTCGGGGCGTGTCGTGCTGGGCACGCAGAACAACTGTGCGGGCGGGGTGACCCCGTGGGGCACCGTGCTGTCGGGCGAGGAGAACTTCAACCAGTACTTCGCCAACGCGGACGCGGTGACCGATCCGGTCGAGGCCGAGCGGCTCCGCCGCTACGGGTTCAAGGCGGGTGCGTCGAGGCGCAAGTGGGAGCGGTTCGACAAGCGGTGGGACCTCGGACAGGAACCGAACGAGGCCAACCGGTTCGGCTGGGTCGTGGAGATCGATCCGAACGACCCGAACTCGACACCGATCAAGCACACCGCGCTCGGCCGGTTCAAGCACGAGGGCGCCAACATCAAGATCACGAAGGATGGCCGCGTCGCGGTCTACTCCGGTGACGACGAGCGCTTCGACTACATCTACAAGTTCGTCTCCAACGGCAGGTACAAGCCCGGTCGCAGCGCACACGCCCGCAGGCACAACTCGCGCCTGCTCGACGACGGCACGCTCTACGTCGCGAAGTTCACCGGTGACAGCCCCGCGAACGAGATCGACGGCAGCGGCAGGCTGCCCTCCGACGGCGAGTTCGACGGAACGGGCACCTGGATTCCGCTGGCCAGCGGCAACGTCTCGCACGTTCCGGGCATGACGGCCGAGGAGGTGTACGTCTTCACGCGCCTCGCGGCCGACAAGGTCGGAGCCACCAAGATGGACCGTCCCGAGGACATCGAGGCGAACCCGGTCAACGGCAGGGTGTACGCGGCGCTGACCAACAACAGCGACCGTGGCAAGGCCGGCAAGGCGGCGGCCGACGAAGCCAACCCGCGCAACGGCAACCGCAACGGCCACGTGCTGGAGTGGGAGGAGCACCGCGGCGACGCGGCGTCAACGACGTTCGCGTGGCGCCTGCTGCTGGTGTGTGGTGACCCCGCCGAGGCCGACACCTATTTCGGTGGGTTCGACAAGAGCAAGGTCAGCCCGATCTCCTGCCCCGACAACGTAGCGTTCGACAGTCACGGCAACCTGTGGATCTCCACGGACGGCAACGCGCTCGGCTCGAACGACGGCCTGTTCGCCGTTCCCGTCGAGGGCCCGAACCGGGGCCAGGTCAAGCAGTTCCTGACCGTCCCGATCGGCGCGGAGGCGTGTGGCCCGGTGATCACCGACGACGTCGTGCTCGTCGCCGTGCAGCACCCCGGTGAGGGCGGCACGGCCGAGAACCCGGAGTCGCACTGGCCCGACGGCGGTGCGGCCCAGCCGAGGCCGTCGATCGTCGCGGTGTGGAAGAAGGGCAAGTGGGGGCGGTCGGGCCGCATCGGTTCCTGATGGTCTGACACCCGCGAGCTGAGGGGCCGGTCGGCCGTGCGTCTACGGTGGACGCATGGCCGACCGACCCCTCGCTCTTGTCACAGGTGCCACTCGCGGCATCGGCGCGGCCGTGGCCGCTGCCCTCGCTCCGACTCACCGGCTGCTGCTCGGCGGAAGGAACGCCGACGTGCTGGCGGAGCGTGCGCGGGAGCTGCCCGCGGCCGAGCCGTGGCCGGTCGATCTCACCGACGCGGAGGCGCTTCGCGAGGCGTGCGCGTCGATCGACGCACTCGACGTGCTCGTGCATTCGGCCGGTGTGGCGAAACTCGGTTCGGTGGCGGACTCCGAGGCCGAGGTGTGGCGGCAGAACCTGGAGGTCAACGTCGTCGCCGTCGCAGAGCTGACCCGGCTGACACTGCCGGCGCTGCGTGCTGCGAAGGGCCACGTCGTCTTCGTCAACTCCGGCCAGGGACTCGCGGCACGCGAGGGCTGGGGCCCTTACGCGGCGAGCAAGTTCGCCCTCCGTGCCTACGCCGATGTGCTGCGCGCCGAGGAGTCCGGCCGTGGCCTTCGGGTCACGAGCGTCTACCCGGGCCGCACCGACACCGACATGCAGCGGGCCGTGGTGAGCCACGAGGGCGGCGAGTACTCGCCGGAGCAGTACCTGCGTCCCGAGTCCGTCGCCGCCGCCGTCGTGGCCGCCGTCACCGCGAGCCCCGACGCTCACCTCACGGAGGTCACCATCCGTCCGAGGCCCACGCGTTAGCTCTTGGGCTCGGTGAAGCGGATGCGGTTGCCGAACGGGTCACGAAGCCCGCAGTCGATGCCGTAGGGGCGTTCCGTCGGTTCCTCCGTGAACTCGACTCCCTTCGCGAGCAGGGTCTCGTAGGTCTTGCGGCAGTCGTCCGTCGTGAAGATGAGCCAGCCGCCCATCGCTCCCTTGGTGACGAGGTCGCGAACCTGCTGCGTCGTCTCCTCGGACATGCCCGGAGTTCCGGGCTTCTCCAGCAAGATCTGCCGCTCGTGGTGGCCGGGGACGCAGACGGTGAGCCAGCGCATGAATCCCATGTCGATGTCGGCGGCGATGTCGAGGCCGAGTTTGCCGACGTAGAACTCCAGTGCCTCGTCCTGGTCGAGTACGTAGATCTGCGAGTGTGTGATGGCGTTGAACATGTCCACGACACTATGGGCGAGCCGCACCCCGTTACTTCTCCGGAACTGCTCAGATCGCCCTGGCCCTGTGGTTCAGTCGCGTGGCCGTGCCCAGGTCATCATGAAGCAGGTCGGGACGACGGCCGAGGCCGTTTCCCCGCGATAGGTCCGTGGCGAGCGGCCGACGATGGCGCTGAAGGTGCGGCTGAACGTGCCGAGGCTGCCGAACCCGACCTCGAAGCAGATGTCGGTGACGCTGCGCTCGGTCTCCCTGAGCAGGAACATGGCGCGCTCGACGCGGCGGCGTTGCAGGTAGCGGTGTGGAGTCTCACCGAACGTGGCGCGGAACGTGCGCGTGAAATGCGCCTCCGAGACGTGCGCGATGCGCGCGAGTGCGGGGACGTCGAGCGGTTTCGCGAAGTCGCGGTCCATCGCGTCCCGTGCCCTGAGCATGCGGCGGTTGGTCGCTTCCCGCGCTCCCATGCCGCTGCTCACAAGGACCATCTCACCACCTTCCCCGACAGGGGCGAACGCGGTGCGCGCCGCGCGTGCAGGAGGTGACGATCCGCCCACATTCCCGCTGGTGGGAGCGACGCCGCTGGTAGCGTCGCCGACGTGGGTGCGCGGCTCAGCGGGACCCCCGTTGCCGGGGTTCTTCGACTTGTGCGGGTCACGGCGGTGACGGCGACGGTCGTCGTGCTGTCCGCGATCGCGCATCTTGTCGGCGGCGCGCCCGTCGATGCCTCGACACTCGTGGCGGGATCGTTGATCGTCCTGCCTTCCGTGTTCGTCGTGTCGCGGCGGCGGTTGTCCTTCCGCACCCTGTCGCTGCTCCTGCTGTCGGGGCAGGTCGTGCTCCACCACGTCTTCACCGCAGCGGGCCGGCACCACGAGGCCGAAGCCATCTCGTTGTGGTCTCCCGGTATGGCAGGCGCCCACCTCGTGGCGACTGGGATCACGGCGATGTGGCTCACGCGCGGCGAGCGTCTGTTGTGGGCGGTGTGGTCGTGGTTGAGCCGCGCGGTCGCCGCCGCGATCCGCCTGCCGTCGCCTGCTGGACCGGCCTCCCCGCCTCGCCCGCGTGGGCAGCGACGCGGGTCACGTGCCCGCCGAGGGCTGGTGAGTGCCGCCTCGCGTCGAGGGCCACCGTGGATCGTCTCCTTCCGCGCGGCCGTGTCCGGATGACACGGGCCGCTTGACGCCGCGCGTTCCGCCGCGCGGAGCGATCCGGCTTGCTCAAGGGCCGGTTGTCCGCGCGTGCCCGTGGCGTGTTCTCGAAGTTCTTGTTCCTGGAGGAGACGACATGCGTTCTTCACGTACACGCATCATCGGCGTCGCCGGTGTTTCCGCGCTGGCCCTGCTGCTCTCCGGGTGCGGTGCGGCCGAGACAGCCGCGCCCGACCCGGGGAAGGACGCCTCGGACGGGGCGTCCGCGCTCACCCTGAAAGACGGGTGGGCCAAGGCGTCGGACGGGCACATGACCGGTGTTTTCGGCACCCTGACGAACGGTTCCGATGCCGACGTCAGGGTCGTCGAGATGAGTTCGCCTGTCGCGGGTACGGGCGAGCTGCACGAGACGGTGGGCGGCATGGGCGGCGGGGGCCCGAAGCCGAAGATGAGGGAGAAGGAGGGTGGCTTCGTCGTTCTGGCTGGCGGCGAGTACGTCCTCGAACCCGGCGGTGATCACCTGATGCTGATGGACCTCTCCGAACCCGTTCTCGCCGGCCAGGACGTGCCGGTGACCCTCACCGCTGAGGACGGCTCCACGGTTGAGTTCACTGTGGTGGCGCGGTCGTTCAGCGGCGCGAACGAGTCCTACGACGGCGGGCACTGATGTCCGCCCGGCGAATCGGCCGCCGGGCGTTCCTTGTCACCGGAGCGGCGGCGCTGGGTGGCGCCGCCGCACTCGGTGGAAGGGAACTGCTCGACGGTGACGAGCAGACACCGTACGGGGTGCGGGCGGGCGGGGGAACGGCCGGAACGGCCACCGTGCCGTTCCGGGGTCCCCGGCAGGCCGGTGTGGGCACGCCGCCGCAGTCCTTCGCCACGCTGGTGGCGTTCGATCTGCTCGACGGTGTTGACAGGGCGGCACTCGTGCGGCTCATGCGGGTCTGGACCGACGACATCGAGCGGCTCACCGGTGGACGGCCCGCGCTGTCCGACACGGAACCGGAGCTGGCCACTGTGCCGGCGCGGCTCACCGTGACGGTCGGTTTCGGCCCCGGTTTCCTCGCCGTCGCGCGGCGTGAACGGCTGCGGCCCCGCTGGCTCGCCCCGCTGCCGCCGTTCCCGATCGATCGCCTTCGCGACGAGTACAGCGGTGGCGACCTCGTGGTGCAGGTGGGTGCCGACGACGAGATCACCGTCGCGCACGCGGTCAGGGTGCTCACAAGGCAGGCGCGGACGTTCGCCCGTCCCCGCTGGGTGCAACGCGGTTTCCGCAACAGCCCAGGCACGGTGCCTGAGGGCACCACCATGCGCAACCTGATGGGCCAGGTGGACGGCACGCGAAACCTGCGGCCGGGTGCCGACGACGATCGGCTGATCTGGATCGGGGAGCAGGGGCCGGAATGGCTCCGGGGTGGCACGAGCATGGTGGTGCGCCGCATCGCCATGAACCTCGACACCTGGGACGAACTCGACCGCTCGGCGCGCGAGCAGGTGATCGGGCGGCGGTTGGACACGGGAGCGCCGCTGACCGGCGTGGCGGAGCACGACGAGCCGGACCTCGCGGCGACAGGGCCGGGAGGGCTTTCGGTCATCCCGAAGTTCGCCCACATCCGCCGATCCCGCTCCGACGACCCGCGCCAGCGGTTCCTGCGCCGCAGCTACAACTACGACGACCCTCCCCCCGCAGGGCAGCTGTCGAACAGCGGTCTCGTGTTCATCACCTTCCAGGCCGACGTCGAGGCGCAGTTCACGCCGATCCAGCGCAGGCTGGCCGAACTCGACTCGCTCAACGACTGGACGACGCCGATCGGATCGGCGGTGTTCGCCGTGCCGCGAGGCTGTCGCGACGGCGAGTACCTCGGACAACCGCTCCTGGAGGACTGACCGGATCGGGCCGCCCGCCGTTCGAGGAGGGCGGCCCGAGCTTTTCGGCACGTTGACAGCTCGGCCTCCATGGTGTCATGGTTACCCACATGACTAATGAACCAAGATGGTTCGACGGGCGGAGCGCTTGATGGATGACGGTCGCCCGCTGTTCCAGCAGATCGCGGAGCAGCTCGAAGACGCGATCATCGACGGCTCCCTGCCTGAGGAGAGCCGGGCGCCGTCCACCAACGAACTCGCCGCTTTTCACCGGATCAACCCGGCGACGGCCGCGAACGGCATCAACAAGCTCGTGGCCGACGGGCTGCTCTACAAGAAGAGGGGGGTCGGAATGTTCGTGACAGCCGGGGCGCGCGAGACGTTGCTGCTGCGGCGCCGCAACGGGTTCGCGGAGAAGTTCATCGCGCCGTTGCTCGCCGAGGCAAGACGCCTGGGGATGGACGCGGAGGACCTGAAGAAGATGATCGACAGCTGGGAGGACGAGGCATGACCGTGGCGAGCCTGCGCGGGGTGGTCAAGCGCTACGGTTCGACCACCGCCGTGTCCGACGTGTCCTTCGACCTGCGGGAGAACCGCATCCACGGCCTGCTCGGCCGCAACGGTGCGGGCAAGAGCACGGTGATGCGGATGCTCACCGGCCAGGACGTGCCCACCGGGGGCAGCGTCGAGGTGTTCGGCGCCTCGCCGTACGAGAACGCCGAGGTGTTGCGGAACATCTGCTTCATCAAGGAGTCGCAGAAGTATCCGGACATCTTCCGGGTGCGGCACGCCTTCGAGGCCGCGAGCCTGGTGTTCCCGAACTGGGACGACGACTTCGCCGCCGAACTCGTTGACGAGTTCCGGTTGCGTACCCAGCAGCGGATCAAGAAGCTCTCCCGTGGCCAGCTCTCGGCTGTCGGGGTGATCATCGGGCTGGCCGCCCGCGCGCCACTGACGTTGTTCGACGAGCCGTACCTCGGGCTCGACGCCGTGGCGAGGCAGATGTTCTACGACCGGTTGCTCGCCGACTACACGGAGCATCCCCGCACGATCGTGCTGTCCACCCACCTCATCGACGAGGTCGCCGATCTGATCGAACACGTCATCGTGATCGACTCGGGGCGGATTCTCATGGACGACAGCTCGGAGTCCCTTCGCTCGCAGGCCGTCACGGTGACCGGTCCTGTCACGGCGGTCGAGGAGTTCGCGATCGGGCACACCGAGCTGCACAGGGAGCAACTCGGCGGCATCCTCCGCCTCACCCTCCAGGGTTCGGTCGGGCAACGGGAGGCCGACAACCTCCAGATCGAACCCGTGTCTCTTCAGCAGCTCGTGGTGCGCGCCAGCCAGACGGCGGGCCGGGAAAGGACGCTCGCCTCGGCGGGCAACGGCGGACACGGTAAGGAGGCCAAGTGATGGCTCAGCTCGTGAGGGTGGCGAGGATTCAGCTCGTCAACGTGTTCTCCGTGCTCGTTCTCCCCATGCTGATCGTGGCTCTCGTCCTGGTCGGCAACATCGTGCTCTCCGGTGCGTTCGCCTCAGGAGGGTTCGCGACCGGTGGCCTGTTCGCTCTTTACGCCACGATGCTCGTCGCCCATCTACAGACCATGACGCAGATGTTCCCGTTCGCCCTCGGTCTCTCGGTGACGCGGAAGGAGTTCTTCGGCGCCACGACGATGGTGGTGTCCGGCCAGGCCGCGATCTACGGAGTGCTGCTCACAATGGGCAAGCTCGTCGAGGAGGCCACCGGAGGGTGGGGGGTCGAGCTGACCTTCCTCGCGTTGCCGTTCCTCTCCCACGACAACGTTTTTCTCCAGTTCCTCGCCTACACGGCGCCGCTCGTGGCGCTGTCGTTCCTCGGCGTGTGGATCGGCATCGTGTTCAAGCGCTGGGGCCAGTACGGAGTGTGGGCGCTCGGTGTCTCGCTCGGCGCGGTGGTCGTCGGCCTCGCCCTGATCGTGAACTGGCAGGACTGGTGGGACGAACTCGGCCGGTTCCTCAGCTCCCAGCCCGCCATCGCGTTGCAGGCCGGGTATCCCATGGTGATCACGCTGCTGCTCGCGGGTGTCTCCTACCTGACGATGCGCCGCGCCGTGCCCTGAGGGCCGAGCGCAGGGGGTCAGCGCAGGCGGGCCGCGGCTTCGGCCACGTCCGCCTGCGCCGCGGCGCGATCGACGCGCGTGGACTCGCCGCCCTCGATCACGTGCTCGCCTGCGACCCACACGTCGGTCACTCGCCGCGATCCCGCCGCCCACACGAGGTTGGCGAGCAACTGGTTGCCGGGCACGTCCAGCCCGGTGGCGAACGCGGGGTCGTCGATGTCGATGTGGACGAGGTCGGCCCACCGGCCTTCCTCAAGCGCACCGATGTCGTCCCTGCCGAGAGCGTCCGCGCCGCCACGTGTCGCCATCAGCAGCGCCTCGGCGGCGCTCACGGCCGTGGCGTCCGCTGTGGACAGCCGAGCGAGCATGGCGGCGAGCTGGATCTCCTCCCAGAGGTCGAGGTCGTCGTTGCTGGCGGGGCCGTCGGTGCCGAGCCCGACGGTCACCGAAGCGGCCCGCAGATCGGCGAGACGCGCGATACCGGAGGCGAGTTTCGCGTTCGATCCGGGGCAGTGCGCCACCCCGGCGCCGTGGGCGGCCAGCAGCGCGATGTCGGTGTCCGAGAGGTGGACGGCGTGCGCGGCCAGCAACCGGCCTTCGAGCAGCCCCACCTTCTTCAGCAGCGCGGGAACCGAACCGTGTTCGGCGCGCTGTGCGGCGTCCTCGTCAGCGGCCTCGGCGACGTGGATCTGCACGAGCGCGTCCCGGGAGGCAGCCGAGGCGGCGATGGCCTCCAGCCCCTCGACGGGCAGCATGTAGGCCGAGTGCGGGGCGTAGGTCAGTTCGATACGGTCGCCGTCGCCGAACCGAAGGCCGTCGGCGTCGATCCAGCGTTCGGTGTCGGCGAGCATGGTGCGCCAGTGCATGCCGGGAAGGTCGATGATCGGCGCCCCGAGGACGGCGCGCCCACCGGTGGCCAGCACGGCGGCAGCCATCTGCTCGGCGTGGAAGTACATTTCGGCGCTGGTGGTGACTCCCCGGCTCAGCATCTCCAGCGATCCGAGTGTCATGCCGGCCAGCACATCGCCCGGACGCAACTTCGCCTCGGCAGGCCAGATTACCTCGCGAAGCCAGCGCAGCAGCGGAAGATCGCCGCCCATGCCCCGGAACAGGACCATGGGGCTGTGTGCGTGGGCGTTGACGAGGCCGGGAAGGAGGATGCCGGGCAGGCGGCGGCTTTCGGTGGGCGCCTGCTCACCGGTCGGGGCGCTGTCGGCGGGGCCGCAGAAAGAGATCCTGCCGTGGTCATCGACATCGACGACTCCGTCCCGCACCACGGAACAGGCTGGGTCAGCAGGCAGCACGACGGCGGCATGGAGACGGAAGGCCATGCGGTCGATCGTAGGGGCGTGAAGGCCTGCCGGTCACGAAGTTCCCGGCGTCACTGCGCGGCAATGAACCCATCGACTTGTTCAAGGCCGACACCGCGCTCACCAAAGCGCCACCCGGGGCTATCGCAGCAGCACCGGTCGCCACTTCCATGGCGTCGGCCTCGGTTGCGTATGTTTCCGGCCTACTGCCCTTCCATGAGTCCGTTCCGCCAAGCCCACGCGGCGATTCCCACCCTGTTGCGCACGCCGAGTTTGGCCTGAACGGACGCGAGGTGCGTCTTCACCGTGGACAGCGAGAGGAACAGTTCGGCGCCGATCTCCCCGTTGGTCAGTCCGCGCGCGGCGGCCCTCGCGACGTCGAGTTCTCGCGGCGTCAGGTCGGCGGGCGGTGTGCTGCGGCTCTCCGGCCTGCTCGTTCCGAAGTGTTTCAACAACCGCACGGTGACCTGTGGCGACACGAGCGCGTCGCCGCGCGCCGCTGCCCGCACGGCTTCGATGAGCAGTGCGGGACCGGCATCTTTGAGCAGGAAGCCGGACGCTCCTCCGCCCAGGGCGGCGTGGACGTACTCGTCGAGGTCGAACGTGGTGACGACCACGACCTTGAGCGGGTCGGCGACGTCCGGTCCTGCCAGCCGGCGCGTTACTTCGAGGCCGTCGAGCCCAGGCATGCGGATGTCGAGCAGGCACACGTCGGGACGAAGTTCGCGGGCCATCCGCACAGCGTCCACCCCGTTGTTGACGTCGGCGACGACCTCGATGTCCTCCTGCGCACCGAGAATCATGCGGAATCCCACGCGCACCATGTCCTGGTCGTCGGCGATGAGTACCCGGATCACTCGGCGTCCTTCCTGCCTGCCTCGCCGAGCGAGGGTGTGTGCTGACCGGGTGAGGCCAGGGGAATCGCGACTTCGACGAGCCAACCGCCGTCCGGCGACGGTCCCGCGCGGAGCTGCCCCCGCAGGAGATCGACTCGTTCTCGCATACCGACCAGACCATATCCGGAGTCCTCGGACGGTCGTTCGGCCCGGTGCCGTCGGCCCGCACCGCCGTCGCCGTTGTCGGCGACCCGGATGTGCAGTTCGGCGCCGACGGCGCGCACGGACACATCGGCCCTCGTCGCGCCCTCGGCGTGTTTGCCGATGTTGGTGAGCGACTCCTGCACGATTCGCAGCGCAGACCGCGCCACCTCGGCAGGCAGGTCTTCCGGCACGTCGAGATCGAGCCGAGTTGGCACGCCGTGGTTGCCTGTTTCCACGAGCCGTCGCAGGTCGGCGGCGAGGTCGGTGGTGGCCTGCTCGCTGAACTCGCTGGTCCCGGACGGGGCGTCGCCCCGCATGCTCCGCACCAGCCTGCGCATGGCGGTCATCGCGTCGGTGCCAGCCCGCTCGATCTGTTCGAGCGCGTCCACGACCACGACGGGGTTCTGCTCGGCGAGCATCCTCGCCGCCTGCGCCTGCACCACGATGCCCGTCACATGGTGGGCCACGACGTCGTGCAATTCGCGCGCCAACGCCATCCGCTCCGTGGTCTGTGCATCGCTCACGGCGGACGCGACCACCTGGGCGCGTTCGGAATCGCGGGCGCGGAGGAACATCCCGACAGCCACCGAGATCCCGAGCACCAGTAGAGCCGCGACGAACAACGTCCGCACGGCTGGGAAGTTCATGAACGGCCTGTTCGCGATCGTCACGAGCGCGACGGCCGACGACTGGAGCGCGATCAGCCACGCCGCACGCTTCGGCGTTTCGTGCCGGACGACCAACACGACCACGACCATGCCGCTGACGATCTGGCTGACCGGCATGCCGTAGAGGTCGGCGTACGTGTAACCGGCGCCGGTGATCCATCTGACCGCACCGGCCATGACGACGAGAACGCTGTAGTACACCGCGGACCACGCCGGGATGCGCGACGCCAGGACGGCGACGACGGCCGTGCCGAACGAGCACAGCAGCACGAAGACGCCGAACCCGCGGGCCGCCGCCGCGTAGAACGTCTCGAGGAAGAGGATGACCGCGAGCACGCTGACCAGCGGCCACTGTCGTTTCAACACCACCGCGAAAGCGCTGTCCTGCCTCCGCCCGAGTCCAGGCCCGCGCTGGACGGCGGCTGCTACAACGGCCAGCAGGAGCAGCACCCCGCCCGCGAAGATCGTCGCGGCGAGCGAGCCGCCGTACACCCACATCTCGGCTCGCACCACCGTGGCGGTGACTGTCGCCAGCGCGAGCAGCGTGGTGACGGCCGTCGCCACGAGCGGCGAAAGCCTCAGTACCGCGAAGTAGACCAGCTCCACACCCGCGACCGTCTCGGCGAACGTGATGCCTTCTAGGACCGCCGAGTACGAGAAGGTGTCACTCGCCATGATCAGGAAGCTGGACAGCACCAGCACGGCGGAGCCGACCAGCCCTGCGGGCAACGGCATGCGGCGGCCCCACAACGCACACGCCGAAAGGGCCACGATGCCGGGGAGCAGCCACAGGTCCTCACCGCGAGGGCCCGTCGAGTCGAGGGCGGCCGAGGCGATGATGACGAGGTCGCACGCCAGGGCCGCGAGCAGCACGATCCCGGAGAATCCGAGCCGGTTCGACACGGTGGCTGCGAGGTCGCGGGCTGATCGAGTGGGCACGCCTCGACGGTAGAGCAGCCGACGTGGTGCCCAGCGCAGCCATCTGGTCGGCATTACCTCGGTCGATCGGCCGATGGGCTCCGGGGAGGTCCCGCCCATCCGTCCGATGTGGAAGAGGGGTCTGTCACGGGAGCCTTCCGGTCATGCGTTCGCACACACAGACCCAGCTTCCGGGGTCCTCGGCCGTGCACGGCACTCCACCCGTGCTTGTGGGAAGGGGACTGATCAAGACCTATGACACCCAGCGGGCGCTCGACGGGGTGAACATCGAGATCGGGGCGGGTGACGCCGTGGCGATCGTCGGGCCGTCGGGCTCAGGCAAGAGCACGCTGCTGCATGTTCTCGCGGGAATCCTTCCCTCGGACGCGGGTGAGGTGCTCCTCGCCGGTCGCCGCATCGATCAGCTCGGCGAAGGTCCGCGCAGCGAGTTGCGTCGCACGCAGTTCGGGTTCGTCTTCCAGTCGGGCATGCTCGTGGCCGAGCTGACCGCGCAGGAGAACGCCGCGTTGCCGCTGTTGCTCGGCGGGGCGTCCCGGTCGTCGGCCATGGCGGCGGCGCTGGAATGGCTCGACAAGCTCGGGCTCGCTGGCAAGGAGAAGCGGTTGCCGGGGCAGCTGTCCGGCGGCGAGGCGCAGCGGGTGGCGATCGCGAGGGCGCTCGCGCACCGGCCGAGTGTGATCTTCGCGGATGAGCCGACGGGAGCGCTCGACACCCGCACCGGCGCCGAAACCATGCGCGCACTGCTCGACGCGGCTGCCGAGACCAACGCGGCCGTTGTGGTGGTCACTCACGACACGGACATCGCGGAGTCGATGCCGAGGACCGTGTCCATGCGGGACGGCAGGGTGCAGCTGTGACCGCGTTCCGCATCGCGTTACGAGTGTTGCGCGTCGATCGGCGCACGAGGACCTCGGCGATCTTGACCGGAGTTGGGGTCGCGGTCGCCACCGCGTTGATGCTGATCCTCGTCTCGCTTCCGGGAGCCGCACAGGCGCGCGTTGACCGGGCGGCCTGGCAGGAGCTGTACATCGGTGGCGTGGGGGTCACCGAAGACACGCCGATGCTGCTGGCCGCGAGCGAGGACTTCTACGAGGGCCACAAGATCACCCGGGTTGACGTCGCGGCGACCGGTGATCCTTCGGCCATCGACCTGCCTGCCGGAATCGAGCGGTTCCCCGCGCCGGGCGAGGTGCTGATGTCGCCCGCGCTGCGCGAACTCAGTGGTGAGGTGCCGGGCTCGGCACTCGGTGAGCGTTATCCGGGCGAAGTCGTCGGTGTGCTCGGCCCAGAGGCACTCACCCATCCCGGCCAGCTCGTCGTGTTGGTGGGGCACACGGAGGACGAGCTGGCGCAGTTCGCGATGCCGGTCGGCGGTTTCGCGCCAGCGGGAATGGTGAACGATGTGACGCTGGACCTGCTTGCGGGCGTGGGCGTGGTCGTGCTGCTCGTTCCGAGTCTCGTGCTGGTGGCATCGGCGGCCCGGCTCACGGCGTCGCGCCGCGAACGCAGGCTCGCCGCGTTGCGACTGGCCGGTGCGACCCCCGGCCAGGTGGTGGGGATGGCCGCAGCTGAGAACGCCATCGCCGCCGTCGGCGGTGCGCTGCTGGGGTTGGCCGTGAGCCCGCTCGCTCGCTGGGCCGTGTCCCATGTGTCGTGGGACGGCGGAACGTGGCAGGCGAGCGACTTCGTCACCTCGCCCGCGCTGACCGCCTCCGTGGTCATCTCCATTCCTCTGCTGGTGCTCGCGGCAGCGGTGTTCGGCTTGTGGCGCGTCGTCAGGACTCCGCTCGGCGCCGCGAACGCCCAGCGTCCCAAGCGGCCACATTGGGCGCGGCTGCTGTCGGTGCCCGTCGCCGCTGCCGCGTTCTTCGCCGTAGTCGCCAACCCCGCGGTGGCGGGAGGTCCGCTGGTTCTCTTCGGCGCGATGGGCCTGCTCATCGGGTCGTCGATGCTCGTCGGGCCGTGGGTGACGGCCGCGATCGGTTCGGTGTTCTCCCGCATGTGGCGCAGGCCGTCGGTGTTGCTCGCTGGTCGCAGGCTTCGGCACGACCCGAAGGGCGCCTACCGCTCGTCCGCAGGCGTGGTGCTGGCCGTCTTCACCGGCTCGATGGCGTTGACGCTGCTGCCGTCACTCGAAACTCTCGCGGGTTCGTCGTCGCCGTTTCGCGACTCGGTGCTGTACGCCAATGCGGGTACCGAGGCCGAGGCGGTTGCCGAACGCACCGACGCGGCGCTGGCCAGGTACGGCGTCGGGGAGGCCGCGGAGCAGGTGAAGATGGTGGAACTCGTCGTCGATGGCGCCCCTGAACCGGCCATGGTCGTTGAATGTGACGCCGCCGCACGGCTGCTGCGGACCGACATGGCAGGCGCCTGCGAGAAGGAACCCGGTGTCTATGCGACAGGCCCCATTCGGCTCGGGGACGACGCGGGTGTGGCGATGAGCCCAGGCGAGCAAGCCACTCCGCTCCCGAAGGGAACGCCGGTGCACCGGATCCGAGGAGAAAGCGACGGCGTTGACATGCTGTTGCTGATCGATCCCGCAGCCCTTCCAGCGAACGCCCCACCATCAGCCGCTGCCGTTGTCGCGGTGTCCTCGACCCCGGAGACCAACGAGGTCGTTCGGACCGCACTCGGCAGAGCCGCGAACGGTCAGCACATTCACAGCGTCACCGCAAGGCTCGCCAATCAACAGGCTCAGCTTGACGACCTGCGCAGGGTCACCGTGATCGGGCTTGCCATCGCGGCGTTGCTGAGCGGGTGCAGTGCGGCGATCACGACGGCGGGCTCTGTGATGGACCGCCGCCGCACCTTCGGCGCCCTCATGGCCGCAGGCACCCCGGCGCGGGTGCTCAGCAGGGCATTGCGCACGGAGGCGGCGATGCCCGCGCTGGTGGCCACGATCGGTGCCGGTGCGCTCGGGGTGGCGGTGGGAATCAGCCTGTTCGGCCTCATCTCCGTCACACCGCCCATGGTCACTCCGTGGGTGTCGGCGCCCGTCGTGCTCGGTGTCGTCGCCGCGTTGATCGCCGCGTCGGTGTGCGCACCGACGTTGAAGCGCGTGAGCAGCGAACCTCTTTCCGACGACTGACGCACACGCCGTGGAGGCCGCCTGGCCTTCACGGCGTCGTCGGTAGCTTCTCGAAGATCAGGTCCCGGCTTTCCCTGCCCTCTTCACGGGCCCGCTGCTCGAACTTCGTGACAGGGCGGAAGCCGGGCCGGGGCGCCCACCCGTCGCAGGTGTTGCGCAGCGTCGGTTCGGCAGAACACACCTCGAGCATCTGCTCGGCGTAGTCCTCCCAGTCGGTGGCGAGGTGCAGGGTCGCCCCCGGTGCCATCCGGGACGCCACGAGCTTCACGAAAGGCGGCTGGACGAGCCTGCGCTTGTGGTGGCGTTTCTTCGGCCACGGGTCGGGGAAGAAGATCCGCACTGCCGAGAGCGACTCGGCTGCCACGTGCTCGGTGAGCAGTACGACGGCGTCACCGTGGAGCAGCCGCAGGTTCTCGACCCCGAGCTGCTCCGCCCTGAGCATCAACTGACCGAGCCCCGCCTCGTACACCTCGACGGCGACGTAGTTGGTCTCGGGAGCCGCGGCGGCAAGCTGCGAGGTCGCCTCTCCCATGCCCGAGCCGATCTCCAGCACGACGGGCGCTTCCCTGCCGAACCATCCGGCGAAGTCGATCGGGCCGTCCGGCAGGTCCCGCACCACCCGGCCCCACGACGGCCACAGCCGCTCCCAGGCGCGCTGTTGGCCCGCCGTCATCCTCCCGCCGCGTTTGACGTAGCTGACGACACTGCGCAGTCTCGGCTGGTGCTCGCTTCCCACCAGCCGCACGATAGCCGTGCGACGTGGGTCTCAGCGCAGCGCCTCGAACTCGGGTGCCAGCTCCCGCAGCCTGGTGATGCCGGCCACCGCGACCGGTTCCGGTGGCAGACCGCTGTGTGCGGGGAGGACGTCGATCCAGCCCTCGTGCCGATCGCTCGGAAAAACGGTGGTGGGAAAGCTGTGCGGTGAAACCGTGCTTTCGGAGGGAAGGAATTCCCAGTAGCCGGATTCACCGTCGAGCGCCCAGGGCACGTAATCCCATCCGGTTCGTTTCGACAAGAATGCGTGAATGCGATCCTCGATCCGGAAACCGTCGGCTCGGCAGCGCAACCGCCCCGATGCGACGGCCCTCAGCCACCACGGCGAGGGAACCGGGTTCGAACGAAGGCGGGTCGCCCGGTAGAGGGCCAATACCTCGTGTTCCGGCGCACGGTGTATCCACGCATGACGCGACTCGGAGGGCGAGGAAGCCGCCGTGAGATGAAAGCCTTGTTCGACGGCTTCCGCCCATTCGAGTTCGACCATCGGCTCAAGATGAGGAAAATGTGTGGCCGCCACGGGTACCTCCGGGCTGTTGCTGACGCCGAGATACCCACTATCGCGTGTCGTCAGGCGGTCGAACCGCATCGAGTGGGCGCACTCACACTCATTTTACCAGCAATTAACCCGGTCGGGTGCGAAAAAGCTCGTGGGTGCGGCCCCCGCCCCGCACCCACGAGCAGTCGCCCGGGTTCAGGCGTCGCGCTTGGACGCGCTCACAATCGCCACCGACAGCAGCAGCAGCGCGAACCCGGCGAAGTATGCCAATGCCCAGCCCGGCGACAGGGGCGACGTGGACAACGGCGGCCCCGCGACCGTCATCCCGCCACTCGACTCGCCTTCACCGGTCAGGAACTTGTACGCCACGTTGAACGGCAGCCACTTGTGGATGTCGTCGCCAACTCCGGGAATGAGCTGCACCATGCTCTCGGCGGCCAGCCCGTAGATCATCAGCAGTGAGATCGCGCCCGCGCTGTGGCGCACCAGCAACCCCACGGCCACGGCGATCATCGAGGAGAACGCGTAGACAACGCCCACGCCTGCGACGTTGACGACATCGGCCGTGCTGTCAAGCGCGAGGTCGTGCTCCGGAGCGAGGAGCAGCGAAAGCCCCCACGACGAGAACGCGGTGATCTCCCCGATGAGCAGGGCGAGGAGCGCGACCACCGTGGCCTTGGCCCCGAGCACCGCAGCTCGGTTGGGCACAGCCGCGAAGGTCGTGCGGATGGTGTTGAAGCGATATTCGGTGGTCACCGACAGCGCACCGAGAACCATGACGACGGCCAGACCCATCTGGTAGCCGTACTGGGTGGTGGCCACGGAGGCGGGGAACTCGGTGGAGGCGTTGCCCACCACGAGTGCGGTGAAGGCGCCTGCCAGCACGATGCTGGCGATCGCACACCACCACGGCGAGCGGGTCGTGAGCAGTTTGATGCGTTCGACGGCGAGCAGTGTCATCGTCCTTGCCTCGTCAATCGGCCGGTCAGGGGGCAGTGGTGGTCAGCGCGCGGGCGGTGTCGGCCGTGCCGTCCGGTTCCGCGCCGGCGTGGTACTCGACCGCGTCGCCGGTGATGCTCATGAAGGCTTCCTCCAGCGAGCCGCGCTGCTGGCTCAGCTCGTGCAGCACCACCGCGTTCTGGCACGCGATCTCGCCGATGCGGGGACTGTCCATACCGGACACAAGGAGGTGGTCGTCCGTCTCGGTCAGCTCGGCGCCCTCGGCGCGGAGGGCCTTGGCGAGAACGTCGAGCTGCGGGCTGCGCACCTTCACCGTCGAGCCGGAAGCCCGCGCGACGAACTCCTCCGTGCTGCTCTGCGCGATGAGCCTGCCCCTGCCGACCACCACCAGCTCGGACGCGGTCAACGCCATCTCCGAAAGCAGGTGACTCGAAACGAAGACGGTGCGTCCCTCCCTCGCGAGGCGCTGCATGAACTGGCGGATCCAGAGAATGCCCTCGGGGTCGAGGCCGTTCACCGGCTCGTCGAACAGCAGGACTTCGGGGTCGCCGAGCAGGGCGGCCGCGATGCCGAGCCGCTGGGACATGCCGAGCGAGAACCCTCCGGCGCGGCGGTCGGCCACCGAGGTGAGGCCGACGGCCTCCAGCACCTCATCGACCCTGCGAGTGGGGATGCGGTTCGACTTCGCCATCCACGCGAGGTGGGAACGCGCCGATCGGTTCGGGTGCACCCACTTGGCGTCCAGCAGCGCGCCGACCGTACGCAGTGGATGACGAAGTTCCCGGTAGCGCTTGCCTGCGATGCGCACGTGCCCGGCCGTGGGGTTGTCGAGACCGAGGATCATGCGCATGGTCGTGGACTTCCCGGCACCGTTGGGGCCGAGAAACCCGGTGACCTTGCCCGGCGAGACGCTGAACGACAGGTCGTCCACGGCGAGCGTCTTCCCGTATCGCTTGGTGAGGCCATGAGCCTCGATCATCAGTCCTCCCTGGTCGCGCTCGTGTCGTCACCCAGAATGCCGAACGCGGCGCCGCCCCGCGTCGGTGAAGACCCTGACCCGAACCCCGATTTCGTGTCCGCACCTCCTGCACGGGTGTTTGCACTTCCTGCACGGGTGTCTGCACTCGCCGTGCGGGTGGCCGCACTTGTCGTCCGTGTCCGCGCCGCAGGCTGCGGACACGGGTGCACAAGGTGCGGACACGGGTGCACAAGGTGCGGACACGGGTGCACAAGGTGCGGACACGGGTGCACAAGGTGCGGACACGGGTGCACAAGGTGCGGACACGGGTGCACAAGGTGCGGACACGGGTGCACAAGGTGCGGACACGGGTGCACAAGGTGCGGACACGGGTGCACAAGGTGCGGACACGCACCTTGCCGGTCAGAGGCGTGGCGCGTGGGAGGATGCCCCCGTGGCACAGGGGGCAGCAGTGAACACGACGGAGCAGGGTGGCAGGCCCGTGGGTGCGGGGCAGTCCGGGCAGGCCGGGCGCGTCGGGTCGGTCGGGCCCGTCGGGTCGGTCGGGCCGCTGTCGGCATCGGTGGCCAACCTCTGCCGCCGGTTGCAGCCGCAGGTGTCGCCGCGCACGGCGGCCGGGTTCGCCCAGGTGCTGCGCCGCCTCGGCGCGCCGCTTCAGGTGGCCGTCGCCGGACGGATCAAGTCGGGGAAGTCCACCCTCGTCAACGCGCTTATCGGCAGGAGGGTGGCACCGACCGACATCGGCGAGTGCACACGCCTCGTCACGCGCTTCCAGTACGGCACGGTGGACCGCATCGAGGTGGTCTTCAAGAACGGCCGCAAGCAGGTGCTCCCGTTCGCGCCTGATGGCATGATCCCCGCGGAACTCGGTGTCGATATCGACACGGTGTCGCACATCGAGGCTTACCTCACCAACGCGGCACTCGAGAACATGACCGTGATTGACACGCCTGGCCTCGGTTCGCTCGACGCCGCGTCCGTCGCCCGCACGGAGCATCTGCTGAGAGCCGCGCGGCACAGCGCCACCGACGGCACCGATGTGGCCGACGGCGCGAGGGAACGCGACTGGGCCGACGACGACGCGGGTGGCGACGAACTCGACGAGACGTCCCGCAACGCGGTGGCTGGCGCCGAAGCCGTCCTGTACGTGATGACACAGGGACTTCGGGCCGACGACGAGCAGGCACTCGCCGCGTTCACGGCGGCGACCGCGAGCCGGGAGGCGGGCCCTGTCAACGCCATCGCGGTGCTGAACAAGGCGGACACCATCGTGGCCGAGACGGTGGAGGGCTCCGAGGGGGACACCTGGCGCGCGGCCACGCTGCTGGCGAGCCGGCAGGCCGAGTTGTTGAAACCGAGGGTGGCCGACGTGCTGCCGGTCATCGGTCTGATCGCCGAGTCCGCGGAGTCGGGGCAGTTCACGTCGGCCGATGCCGAGGCGTTGCGCCAGGTGGCGGCCCTCGACGACGACGCACTCGACGTCATGCTGCTGTCGGCCGACATGTTCACGAGCTGGGAGTGCGATGTCCCCGCAGGGATCAGGGTCCGGCTGCTGGAGAAGCTCGACCTCTACGGCATCCGGCGTGCGGTCGAGGCTGTGCGCGAGCAGCCGGACATCACGGCAGGCACGTTGCGGAGGCTGCTGCTCGACGTCTCAGGGCTCGCGGCCGTGCGCGCGAGGTTGAACACCGTGTTCGCGGCGAGGGCCGACGGCATCAAGGCCGCGGCGGCGCTGGCTTCGGTCACGGCGCTGGCGCACGCCTCGGGCAACGCCGCGGAGCGTCAGCGTGTTCACGACGCCATCGAGGTGCTGCTTGCCAAGCCGGAGGCGCACCAGTTGCGGGTACTGGAGGCGCTGACGCTGGTGGCGTCGGGGGCGGTGGAGATGCCGGCGGATCTCACCGAGGAGGTGCTGCGGGTGGGCAGCAACGCCGACATCGCGGCCCAGCTCGGGAAACCCGGCTGTTCGCCGTCGGATCTCGCGACGTACGCGCTGGAGCGGGCGGGGTGGTGGCGGTCTTTCGCTTCCTTCGGGGCGACCCCGGCGCAGAGCAGGGTCGCACACGTCGTGCACAGGGCGTACTTCCTGATCTGGCAGCAGCTGAAGGCACAGGGAGGCAACCGGTGAGCGCGGAACCGGCGGAAGGCACACCCTCCGGCGGAGGGCGCAGCGTCCTCGACGAGGACACCCCCACGGGGTGGCTTACCCTCCTCGGCTACTCCGGTGGGATGACATCGGGAACCGCGCCACGCCCCGCCGCGTCGAAACCCGACGTGGAACCCGTGGGACTCGCCGCGCCGATCGACCACGAGCGGGCGCTCGCTGATCGTCATGTGCTCATCCAACTCTGCCTCTACGCGATGGACCGGGCTCGCAGCGGCGGGGTCGCGGAACGCATCGAGCAAGGGCTCGCCGGTATCGGCGTGCACGCCATGCGGCCGGACGGCCAGCGTTTCGATCCCTCCGTTCACGAGGCGGGTGGCGCCGTGCCGACCGACGACGTGACCCTCGAAGGCACTGTCGCCGAGACGGAGGTGGTGGGGTTCGTGGATCACGACCGCCTGCTGCGAGCGCCTGTCGTAACCGTGTACACCCGCCGCTGAGAGCAAAAGCTGGTTCGTACCGCTGAGCCCGCCGACGGCTGCTCCCACTGTTGAGCCCGCCGGTGGCCGTTTCCGCCGTTGAGGCTGCCGAGGCGAGTGGTCCAGGCCACCCGTAGGCCGCTGGGGTTCCCGCACCACCGACGTCCCCGACGCAGCCGCGAGTCACCGCGCTGTCCACGGCGGCGCGGTGACTCGGTGGCCCTCGCGGTCGGCCGCCACGAGAGGCTCGCCGAGCACGCGATCCGGCAGGGTGGCACCGCGATAGGGTTTCGCCTCGTGAGCACGGCACCTTCGATCGGCAAGCCGAGCCTGCCAGCACAGGTGAGGAAAGCGCGTGAGTCGCTGCTCGCGCTGCTGCGGGATCTCGACCCTCAGGTCGCGAAGTGGGTGGATGATCAGCGCGGCGCACGGACGGCGAAGCCGTCGGTCGTGGTGGTTGGTGAGACCAATCGCGGTAAGAGTTCCCTCGTCAACGCACTGCTTGCGCAGCCAGGGCTTTCGCCTGTCGAGGCCGAGGTCGCGACGGCGACGTATCTGGTGTTCGAGCACGCCTCTGAGTGGCAGGCGAAGGCGTGCTACCCCGGTCAGCTGGCTCCGGTGGGGTTCGAGCTGGAGGAACTCGAACGCTGGGTGTGCGCGCGGCACGAGTTGCCGGAGGGGCAACTGCCGCCCCGCTATGTCGAGGTCAGCGGTCCGGTGCCACTCCTCGAACGCATCAGCGTGGTGGACACGCCCGGGGTCGGCGGGCTCGACTCCGCACACGGCGAGCTGGCCATGGAGGCGGCGGCAGGGGCTACCGCTCTGCTGTTCGTCGTGGACGCCTCGGCTCCGTTCACGGCGCCAGAGCTGCGCTTCCTCACGGCGATGGCCGACCGCGTCGAGACGGTGCTGTTCGTGCTGTCGAAGACCGATCAGTTCCGGGGCTGGCGGCAGATCCTCGACGCAGACCGCGAACTGCTCGCCGAGCACGCGCCGAGGTTCGCCGACGCGCCGATCCACCCGGTGTCGGCTCGGATGTTCGAGCTGGCGGCGAAGGCGCCGAACGAGCAGGCCGCGGCCATGTTGCGCGATAAGTCGGGTGTCGCCGACTTGCAGACCGCGTTGCAGGAACTGCTGGTGGGACGCGCGGCGATGCTGGGTGAGGCCAACACGTTGCGGGCCCTTTCGAGCGCGCTGGGCGAGCAGCAGGAACGGCTCGCGGCTCAGGAGAGGGCGCTGACCTCAGGCGAGGCGGAGGCGAGCCGGCTTCGCGAACGCCGTGACCAGCTCGTCGCCGACCGGCGGTCCTCGACGAAGGGCTGGCAGTTGCGGATGCGCGGCGAGGTGCAGCGCGCCCGTGTCGAGCTGGGGCACGAGGTCAGCAGGCAGATGCGCGAGGCGCAGGCCCATTTCCGGCAGCGCATCGACGCGGCGGGACGTGAGGAGCTGGCCGCGCTCCCTCAGCAGGTCGATGCGTGCCTCCAGTCGGTGTCCCAGCGGGTGTCGGCGCTACTGGGACACCGGCTCAACCAGGTCACCGATGCGGTGCTGGCCGATCTGTTCTCGCCCGAGGAACTGGCGGTGATCAGGGCGCAGCTCGCGCGCGGATCAGGCCCTTCCGTGGTGTTGCGCCCGCCGGAGAAACGGCCGCCGACAGCCGAGGACAAGCTGCTCGTGTTCATGGGCGTCTCCGGAGGCGCTGGGGCGGCCAAGCTGGTGGCAGCTCCTTTCGTCAGCGCGGCGCTGTTCACGCCGATCGTGCTGCCTGCCACGATCGTGATCGGGCTCGGTGCAGGCTGGTGGATGGCTCGCACGCGCAGGCACGCGGCGGACAAGCAGCATGCCAAGCAGTGGCTCATCGAGTCGATCGCGGAGGCAAGGTCCACGCTCGATCAACTGGTCGCCGAGCAGATCATCGAGGCCGAGCAGCAGCTTGCTCTCGCGCTGGACGACGCGTTGAGCAGGAGGATCGAGGCCATCGAGACGGAGCTGAAGGAACTCGACACCACGATCAAGCTGGACGAGAAGGAGCGCGCCCGCAAACTCGCCGCGGTGTCGCGAAGGACGAAGGAGGTCAGGGAGGGCAGGCAGCAGGCCGAGGCGTTCCTCGGCCGGATCAGGGCCCTGCGAGACCGGCCGCGTCAGGACTGATCCGCTGGATCACGGGTACTACCCGGTTCGCGGCACGGACACCGGCCTGCCGGCGGCTTCGAGGCTCTTGGTTCGGGAACCGAAAGTGCATACGGTGAGTCCTAACACCGAAAGCACAGGAAGCCGTGCCCTGACCGGAGGGGGAGCAACGCCAGTGTGGGCAGAGGAGAGTGGCGGGACCGAGGCCACCGGTCCCGAGGGGACGTCCGACGACATGCTGATCACCGTCGAGGGCGAGGAGTACTCGGCGGAGATCAACTATGACATGGACGAGGACGGTGTCGCCGACACCGCGGTCATCCAGCACGAGGACGGGTCGCTACAGGCATTCGTTGACGAGGACGGCGACGGCGACGCCGACGCCTACGTCGCGATGGACGCGCAGGGCAACGCGGTCGCGGTCGCCGATTACGACGACGCGACCGGCGACTGGATCGGGGAAGCGGAAGCGGGGGGTTCGCCCGGGGGCGACAGCGCCGACACGCAGGCCAGCACCGGTGGCACCATCACGGCCGACTTCGGTGAAGGCGACGTCGAGGTCGGGCATGCCACGGTGGACACCGACCAGGACGGGGTCAACGACACCGCGGTGGTCACCGCCGACGACGGGACGACGCTGGCTTTCACCGACGAGGACGGCGATGGCGACGCCGACGTGGCTGTGGAGATCGACAGCCACGGCAACGCCGTGACCTACGAGCATTCGGGTGACGGCGAGTGGGTCGAGATCGACAGCGTGAGCCCGGCAGGCACCGACGGCGCCGACAGCGGTGACAGCGCGTGGGGCAGGCCGGAGCCGCTCGAAGGCGTTGCACGCATCGACTCCGCGACGGGCCAGTGGATCAGCCAGAACTGACCCGGCTTCGAGACTGGGCAAAAGGGACTCGGGAAGGCTCGGCGCCGGTCGCCGGGCCTTTTTCCGAGCCAGGAACCTTTTTCACACTTGCGCGATTCAGCCAAAACTGAATCGATTCCCTTATCGTTCTTGTGAGAGAACCGACCCCACACGATCTCTGCTCAGCTGTGTCAGACCGCTACTCTCGGGGCATCCCAAACGCCAGCACACCGCTCGACGGTGCGCTTTGAGCCATTCGGTCGCCGGCAACGGAGCCCGCATCCGGACGCGTCAAGCGTCCGTGTTGTGGGCTTCTGTCGTCGAAGACAGGAGTAGAGATGACTGCAGTAGCCATCCCCGGTCTTGAGAAGGCACCAACGACGCACAGCGGCGTGCTCTCCTGGGTCAGGGAGGTCGCCGAGCTCACCACACCCGATCGCGTCGTGTGGATCGACGGCTCCGACGAAGAGGCCGAGCGCATCAACGCCGAACTCGTCGAGGCCGGGACCTTCGTGCCGCTGAAGGCCAAACCCAACTCGTACTGGGCGGCTTCCGACCCGAGCGACGTCGCGCGCGTCGAGGAGCGAACGTTCATCTGCTCCGAACGCGAGTCCGACGCGGGGCCTACCAACAACTGGATGGACCCCGAGCAGATGAAGGCCACCATGACGGAGCTGTACCGAGGGTGCATGCGTGGCCGCACCATGTACGTCATCCCGTTCTGCATGGGGCCGCTCGGCGACGAGAACCCGAAGCTCGGCATCGAGATCACCGACTTCGCCTACGTCGTCGCGTCGATGCGGGTCATGACCCGCATGGGCAAGGCCGCTCTCGACAAGTTCGTCACAGCCGACGGCACCGAGCGCGAGTTCGTGCCCGCGCTGCACTCGGTCGGCAGGCCGCTCGAGCCCGGTGAGCAGGACGTGCCGTGGCCCTGCAACGACACGAAATACATCAGCCACTTCCCCGAGACCCGCACCATCTGGAGCTACGGCTCCGGCTACGGCGGCAACTCCCTGCTCGGCAAGAAGTGCTACTCGCTGCGCATCGCGTCGGTGATGGCCCGCGACGAGGGCTGGCTCGCCGAGCACATGCTGATCCTCAAGCTGATCTCCCCGGAGAACAAGGCGTACTACGTCGCGGCGGCGTTCCCCAGCGCCTGCGGCAAGACCAACCTGGCGATGCTCCAACCGACCATCCCTGGCTGGCGTGCCGAGACGCTCGGCGACGACATCGCGTGGATGCGCTTCGGCGACGACGGCAGACTTTACGCGATCAACCCCGAGTTCGGTTTCTTCGGTGTGGCTCCGGGCACCGACAACCACACCAACCCGAACGCCATGAAGACCATCGAGAAGGGCAACACGGTGTTCACCAACACCGCGTTGACCGACGACGGCGACGTGTGGTGGGAGGGCATGGCCAGCAAGCCCGAGCACCTGACCTCGTGGAAGGGCAAGGACTGGACACCTGCCGACGGTGAGGCCGGCGAGCCTGCCGCGCACCCGAACTCGCGGTACTGCACGCCGATGTCGCAGTGCCCGATCCTCGCACCGGAGTGGGACGACCCGAAGGGCGTGCCGATCTCGGCGATCCTGTTCGGCGGTCGGCGCGCCACCACGGTGCCGCTGGTGAACGAGGCCCGCGACTGGCAGCACGGCGTGTTCATGGGCGCCACGATGTCGTCGGAGAAGACGGCGGCGGCAGCGGGCAAGGTCGGCGAGGTGCGCCGCGACCCGATGGCCATGCTGCCGTTCCTCGGCTACCACGTCGGCGACTACTTCCAGCACTGGCTGGAGATCGGCAAGCACGCCGACAACGCGCAGCTGCCCAAGATCTTCTACGTCAACTGGTTCCGTCGCGGCGACGACCGCCGGTTCCTGTGGCCGGGATTCTCCGAGAACTCCCGCGTGCTCAAGTGGATCATCGAGCGGATCGAGGGCAAGGCGTCGGCCGTCGAGACTCCGGTCGGTTTCGTGCCGAAGGCCGGGGACCTCGACCTCGAAGGGCTCACGGAGCCGCTCGCCGACATCCAGGCCGCCCTTGAGGTGAACCCCGACGAGTGGCGCCAGGAGCTCCCGCTGATCGAGGAGTGGTTCGACAGCATCGGCCGCGACAAGATCCCGTCCGCCCTGCTCGACGAGCTGGAGGCCATGAAGCAGCGCCTGGCCTGAGCGCCGGTGCCGTACCCGGGAAGGCCGCCGTTCGCCCAGCGCGAAGGCGGCCTTCCCGCGTCTCCGGGTTCCCTAGCATGATCGTGTGGCAGACAGTGGGAACCAAGGGAACCAGCCTGGGCACACGCCGTTCCGGTTCGGGGTGAACCTGATGCGGTTCACCACGGGTGAGGAGTTGGTCGAAAGCGCGCGCCGTGCCGAGGGGCTCGGTTACGACGTCGTGTGCGTGCCCGACCACCTCGGTCTTCCCGCCCCTTTCCCCGCGCTCGTCCTCGCCGCGCAGGCCACGAGCCGGGTCAGGGTGGGCACGTTCGTGCTCAACGCGGCGTTCTACAACCCGGTGCTGCTGGCCCGCGAGGTCGCGAGTACCGACCGGTTCGTCGGTGGCAGGCTGGATCTCGGGCTCGGCGCCGGCTATGTCAAGGAGGAGTTCGAGGCTGCGGGAATGCCGTTCCCGAGCCCAGGGGAACGAGTCGATCATTTGAGTCGCACCGTCGCCGAGCTGCGGCGGGTCTTCGAGACGGAGCAACCGGCTCCGGTGCAGCGTCCCGCTCCCCCGATCCTGCTCGGCGGGCACGGCGACCGCATGTTGCGGCTCGCGGGCAGGGAAGCGGACATCGTGGGATTCACCGGTATCTCGTTCCTGCCGACGGGCCCTGTCCTCGCCGATGAGGAGGAACTCGACGAACGGGTCGCCCTCGTCCGCGAGGCCGCGCGTGGACGCGCTGTGGAACCGGAGTTCAACCTCCTCGTGCAACGCGTGGTCGTGACCAGCGACAGAGCCGCGGCCCTCGCTTCCCTCGAACGCGAGTTCGAGGGCCTGCCCGGCGCCTCGGCGGATTTCCTCGGACGGTTGCCGTACCTGCTGGTGGGCACGCCAGACGAGATCGCAGAACAGGTGCGCGCCCACCGGGCGAGGTACGGCATCAGCTACTTCACGGTGCTCGACGACTACCTGACCGACTTCGCACCGGTGATCGAACGGCTCCGCGCAGACCCGCCGCTCACTCGAAAAGGCCGATGAGCTGGTCAACGGCGAGGTAGGCGAACAGTGCGAGGCAGACGGCGAGCAGCGTGTTCGACACCCATCGGGACCTTCCCTCCGGCACGACCCGGCGTGAGTTCAGCAGCACCAGCAGCGTTCCGGCAAGGAAGGGCATGAACAGCGCGCCGAGGGCACCGTAGGCGACGGTCAGCTGGAACGGCCGATCGAGGAACAGCAGCGCCATCGGGGGAAACGTCAACCAGACGAGGTAGCCGCGGAAAACCGGGCTACGCTCACCCGCCTTGCGTTCGTAGTCGTCGAGATCAGCATCGGCAACTCGCTCGGCGCCTACGGTGTCCTTACTGTCCTTACTGTCCTTGCGGTGCGCGGGGAGCCGCCAGGTGCGCCACCAGTCGGCGAACAGGAGGCTCACGCCGTTCCACACCCCGATGAGCGAGGTGAACGACACGGAGAAGAACCCGATCAGAAACGGGATGCGCGCCCACTGGCCGTAGTCCTGCGCGAGTCTGTCGCCGAGGAAGAGCAGACCCTCGTCACCGGTGACGATCTCCTGGTCGAGCAGCAGTTCCGAGCCGATCACCAGCATGGCGACGACGAAAACGCCGGTGGTGATGTAGCCGACGGCGTTGTCGAGCCGCATCATGGACAGCCAGCGCGGCGAGTGCCAGCCCTTGGCGATGGTCCAGTAGCCGTACGCGGCCATGGTGATGGTCCCGCCGACGCCGCCGATCAGGCCGAGTACGTACACGAGTGAGCCGTCGGGCAGCGTTGGTACCAGGCCCTCGCCTGCGTCGAGAAGGTTGGGCGAGACCAGCACGGCCGTGCCCACCACCGTGACGAACATGATGCCGACCAGCACCGTCATGATCTTCTCGATGACGGCGTAGCGACCGAACCACACGAGCACGAAGCCCAGCACCCCGCAGATCATCGCCCAGTACCGCACCGGCACTTCCGGCAGCAAGGCGTTCAAGGGGAGACCGGAGGCCGACATCGCCGTCGCGCCGTAGACGAAACCCCACACGACGGCGTAGGCGCCGAAGTACACGAGCACCCACCTGCCGAGGGTGCGCCAGCCGGCGAGCAGTGTGCTGCCGGAGGCGAGGTGCCAGCGGCCGACGGCCTCGCCGAGCGCCAGCTTGAAGACGGTGCCGAGGACGACGGCCCACAGCAACGTGTAGCCGTAGCGGGAGCCCGCCACCATCGTGGCGACGAGATCGCCCGCGCCCACACCTGTCGCGGCTGCCATGATGCCCGGCCCCAGGTGGCGAAGGCGTTCTCGCCGGCCGAGTGGCACGCGGTCGGCCACGTCGTCGTAGCGCATGTCGTTCGGCATGCGAGCACGCTAGACCGACGACGGGGGTCGGGGAAAGATCAGTTCGGGATCTCGGGCCCCGCGGCTATCGGGGAAGTGGGCTTTCCTTCACCCCGCGCAGGGACGCGGTGACGGGCGCCTCGGTCTGGGCGTAGCAGGTCAGGTTGGTGAAACCGCGCTTCCACGCGACCTCGTCGGGCCACCGCCACGCCGCCGCGACGTCCTCGCGTGCGCCACCGAGGTAGGTGGTCACGGCCTTTTCACACGCCTCGACGGCGGCCGCGTCGAACTCCTCCTCGCTCGGAAGCGGATCGGTGTGCTTGCCCATCGGCACCACCGCCACCGCCTCTCCGCGGTGCGGCCGGTCGCAGGGCGTCGGCGCAGGCGGCTCTTCCGACGGTGCTGTGAACGAGCAGAGGCGGTAGGTGTGCACGCCGTCGCCGCGCAGTGCGTTGCGGACGGAGCCGGTGCGCTGCTTCGCCTCGTTGGCCTTGTCCAGTTCCGCGACGCCGCAGCGGTACCAGCGTTCGCCCCTTGCCCAGGCATCCTCTCCAGCCCACAGCAACCAGGCCGACAGCGTGGTGAGATCGTAGTCGTCGCTACCGAGGTAGGCCGCCGCCTCCTGACGGCAGGAAGGGAAGACGGCCGAGAAGACCTCGTCGCGGGCAGGCGGCTTCTCGGCCATCGCGCCACCGAAGGTGCCGGAGGCGGTGATCTCCACCGTGTGCGGTTCGTCGCAGTCGATGGGGGCCGGATCACCACCCCTGACGCATTCTCCTGGATCGGCCACCTCGGCAGCTCCCTGCGAGCCGGAACGCTCGGACCCAGTAGATCCCGTGGCCCCGGTGGATCCCGTGGACGGCGCGGCGGAAGCGGCATCGGTGTTTCCGGCCACCGCGTGATTGGCCGGAGGCTGAGCCGTGCCATCGACCTCGGTGACACACGATGCCACCGTCACGGCGACCAGCAGCGTGGCACCGGCCAGCACTAACCCCTGTCTGGACATCGAACCGACCCTACCGAGCGAATCATGTGACCACTCAATGTTCGCACCACCTCAGGTGAACCCGCCGAGGGCCTGTCCGCCGGAGGTGCGGACCGAGCGGATGCCACGAACGAGGTTCGGTCCTGTGTGGGGCCCGGTCTCGTCCGGACCAATACCGGGGAGAACCGAAAGAGACCATCCGGATAGTGGAAACCCCGTGATGCTGCCAGGTCGGGGGTCCGCCAGCATCACGGGGTCACCGGGTCTATCGAGCCCGAGTCCGATCGCGTTACACCTAAACCTCTATGTAGTGTGGATCACACTTTCGTGTGTATCCGAACGGGTGAGGACCGTTCGCGCGGGGTTCGCCCACCGGCCACCTCGCCGTGTCACGGTCACTCAGGAGGTTGAGACACATGATTCGACGCAAACTGGCAGTGCTCGTGGCTGCCCTCGCGACCACATTCGCCGGTGGGCTGGCCGTGCCTGCCGCCGCCCAGCCTGAGCCGGGTGGACCGCACCACTTCGACATCCAGGCTCATCGCGGTGGCCTCGGGCTCACGGTGGAGGGCACGCTCGCGGCGTTCTCCCGCGCGATGGAGCTGGGTGTCACCACTCTGGAACTCGACATCCAGATCACCCGCGACGGCAGGGACGTCGTCACGCACGACCGCAAGATCAGCGCGGCGAAGTGCCAGGACACGAAGCCGGCGTGGCCTGGCGACCCGCAGTTCCCCTACGTGGGCTCCTACATCAAGGACCTCACGTTCGCCCAGGTGCGCACGCTCGACTGTGGTTCGCTGGGACTGCCGAGCCGTCCGGGGCAGGAACTCTCCCCCGGCGCCACGATGCCGACGCTGGCCGAGGTGTTCGACCTGGCTCGCAAGCACCATGCCCACCTGATCCGGTTCAACATCGAGACGAAGGTGGAGGCCGCGGCTCCGCATGAGACAGCGCCGCGTGAGCAGTTCGTTGACAGGGTGATCCAGGAAGTCGCCCGCTCGGGTTTCGCGCGTAACGTGACGATCCAGAGCTTCGACTGGGGCGCGTTGATGCAGGTCAGGCAGAAGGCTCCGTGGCTTCCCGTCGTGGCGCTGACCCAGCCGGAGTTCCTCCAGGTCGGCAAGCCTGGCAAGTCGCCGTGGCTCGGCGGTCTCGACATCGACGACTTCGGCGGCAGCCCCGTCGAGGCGGTGTCGTCGTTCGGCGCTTCCGCGCTGTCCCCGGTTCACGGCAACCCGCAGGGCGGTGCCGTGGGCGACGACAACTACGTGCCGTTCACCACGAAGGAACTCGTCGCCGAGGCCCACGCTGCCGGGATCAAGGTCGTGCCGTGGACGGTGAACGACGAGGCCACGATGCACAAGCTCATCGACGACGGGGTGGACGGGATCATCACCGACTACCCGGACCGCCTGCGGAAGGTCGCGGCGGAACGTGGCTTCAAGCTGCCGAAGACGTATCCATTGCGGGGCCGCCACGGGTGAAGACGGCCGGGAGTGGGTAGCTGCATGACGGTGACCATCTTTCCGGACCTGACTCGAACAGGGAGGCCGAATGATTCTCCGTCGGGTGGCGCGCCCACTCCTCGCCTCGATCTTCATCATGGGCGGCGTCAACGCGCTGCGGCAGAAGGAGGGCCACGCCGAGGTCGCGAAGCCCTTCCTCGACAAGGCCGCGGACAAGACCATCAGGCGCAAGGCGGGGGAGTCCCCGGAGTCGCTCCCCGGTGACCCTGTGACGATGGTCCAGGTGGACGCGGCTGTGAAGATCGCCGGGGGCACCCTGCTCGCGCTCGGGGTGCTGCCGAGGGTGGCATCGGCGATGCTGCTGTCGAGCCTCGTGCCCACCACGTTCGCGGTACATGCCTTCTGGGAGGAGAAGGACCCGGAGCAGCGGCAACAGCAGCTCATCGAGTTCCTGAAGAACGCGGGTCTCGCGGGTGGTCTCCTGCTCGGTGTTGCGGACACGGGCGGCAAGCCTTCGCTCGGGTGGCGTGCGCGCCACGCGGCGGACGAGGCGAGCCACCATGTGCAGGGCGCGGCCGGAGTCGTGCAGCGCAAGGCGGGTGTGGCCGCGACGAAGTCGAGCATGGCCGCGGAGAAGGCGGCTGCCAAGGCTGCCAAGGCCGGCGGTAAGGCGGGTAAGAAGGCAGGCAAGGCAGGTAAGACCGCGGGAATGGTCGCGGGTGGTGCGAAGGGGAAGACCAAGGCGGCGAAGGCTGCGAGCCTGCCCGCGTCGGCGGCGTTGCTGAAGACGGCGAAGACGGCGGGGCCTGTGCTGGCGGGTAAAGGGGGCAAGCGTATGCGTCGGCGCGTGCCGTCGATCACGCACTGACGGCGGTGCCGTCGGTGAGGTTCTGACGGCCGAGCCGTCGGTGTTATGTCGATGCCTTGCTGTACCGGGCTGTGGCCAGCGGCGCGAAGATCGCCACGATGACGATGCAACTGAGAATCGCGTAGAGGGCGGCGTTCTCGGCGGGCCAGCCGGATGGTTCCGGCCAGCCTGCCGGGCTCGGGTTGCCGAACAGTTGGCGCGTGGCGTTGACGGCCGCTGTGAAGGGGTTCCAGTCGGCGATGGAGCCGAGAACACCGGGCAGGCTCTCCTGCGGCACGAAGGCCGAGGAGATGAACGTCAGGGGGAACATCCAGATCAGGCCCGCGCTGTTGGCCACCTCGACGCTGCGCGCGACGAGGCCGATGTACGCGCCGACCCAGGAAAGCGCGAAGGCGAACAGCAAGATCATGAGGTAGCCGAGTGCGGCGTCGAACACCCCGCTGCGGACGCGCCAGCCGATGAGCAGCCCGCACGCGGTCATCACGACGAGAACCACGATGCTCAGCACCTGGTCGGCGGTGGTGCGCCCGACCAGGACGGCCAGCCGTGACATGGGCAGCGACCGGAACCGGTCGATGATCCCCTTCTGGAGATCGTTGGCGAAACCGATGACGGTGTAGGACGAGTTGAACGCGACCGTCTGCGCGAAGATCCCGGCGATGAGGAACTCGCGGTACTCGCCGCTTCCGCCGCCGGGGCCGCCGATGGCGTCGCCGAAGACGTAGGCGAAGAGCAACACGAACATGATGGGGAACGCGGTGGCGCCGAGCAGCCAGTCCGGGTTGCGCCGCACGTTCATCACGTTGCGCCAGGTGATGACGGCCGAGTCTGAGACGATTTTGGAGGCGTTCACGACGGTGTGCCCTCCTCGGTGGCGTGTCCGGTCAGCGAGAGGAAGACGTCGTCGAGGGTGGGCCGGAGGAGCGCGACATCACCGATCGCGACGTTGCGCGAGTCGAGCCTGCGCAGTGCCTCCACCAGTGCGGATGCCCCGCTATCGACGAAGACCGACAGGCTGCCTGCGTGGGTATCGACGATCGGTTCGCTGGTGCCGACCTGCTTGAGGACCTGGGCGGCCGATTCGATGTCGGTGCGGTCGGCGACCACGAGTTCCAGGCGTTCGCCGCCGATCCGGCCCTTGAGTTCGGCCGCCGTGCCGCGCGCGATCACCTTGCCCCTGTCGATGACCACGATCGAATCGGCCAGCCGGTCGGCCTCCTCCAGGTATTGCGTGGTGAGCAGCACGGTCGCGCCGGTGGCGACGAGCTGCTCGATGACCTCCCACATCCCGAATCTGCCCCGGGGGTCGAGCCCCGTGGTCGGCTCGTCGAGCACCACGACCCTCGGCTCCGCCACGAGTGCGCCCGCGAGGTCGAGCCGCCTTCGCATGCCGCCCGAGTAGCCCTTGGCGGGACGGTCCGCCGCGTCGGAGAGCTGGAACCGGTCGAGCAGTTCCCGCGAGCGTTCCTTGGCCTTTCGTTTCGGCAGGCCGTACAACCTGCCGATGAGGTAGAGGTTCTCCGCTCCGGTGAGGTTTTCGTCGATGGCCGCGTACTGGCCCGACAGTCCGATGGCCTGCCGCACGGCGTCGGGTTCGGTGAGCACGTCGTGGCCCGCGACCGTCGCCTCTCCCGCGTCCGGCCTGAGCAGGGTGGTCAGTATGCGAACGGTGGTGGTCTTGCCCGCGCCGTTGGGGCCGAGCAGACCGAGCACCTGTCCTGTGGGGATGTCGAGATCCACACCGTCCAACGCCCGTGTGGGGCCGTAGGTCTTCACGAGGCCGCGAGCGCGGACAGCGATGTCGCCGTCCATGTGGGGCATACGGTCAGCGTAGAAGTGCAGGGCCGCACTCGCCGGGAAAAGCGGTGGAGGTGCGGTGAATGTGGTGCCCTGGCCGCCTCCCCGCATGAGGGGGAGGCGGCGGCCGTTCACCTCTCCAGGATCGCGGTGACGCCCTGGCCGCCCGCGGCGCAGATGGAGATCAGTCCGCGGCCGGAACCCTTTTCGGACAGCAGTTTCGCGAGCGTGCCGACGATCCGGCCACCGGTCGCCGCGAACGGATGCCCTGCGGCCAGCGAGGAGCCGTTGACGTTGAGTTTCGCCCTGTCGATCGAGCCGAGCGGCTCATCGCGGCCGAGCCTCTCCTTGGCGAATTCCGGGTCCTCCCACGCCTTGAGTGTGGCGAGCACCTGCGAGGCGAACGCCTCGTGGATCTCGTAGAAGTCGAAGTCGGCCAGCGTGAGGCCCGCCTTGTCGAGCATGCGCGGTACCGCGTACGCGGGTGCCATCAGCAGGCCCTCGTCGCCGTGCACGTAGTCAACGGCGGCGGTCTGGGAAGCCGTCAGATACGCCAGCACGGGGAGGTTGCGTTCCCTCGCCCATTCCTCTGTGGCGAGCAGCACCACCGACGCGCCGTCGGACAGCGGCGTCGAGTTGCCCGCCGTCATCGTGCCGTCGCGACCGCCGAACACCGGGTTGAGCTTGGCCAGCTTCTCCGGCGACGAGTCGGGCCGCAGGTTCTGGTCGCGGGTGAGCCCGAGATACGAGGTGAGCAGGTCGTCGAAGAACCCGCGCTCGTACGCGGCCGCGAGCCGCCGGTGACTGGTGGCGGCCAGCTCGTCCTGCTCCTGCCTCGTGATGCCCCAGGCTTTCGCGGTGATCGCGGCGTGCTCGCCCATCGAGAGCCCCGTGCGTGCCTCGGCATTGCGCGGGATCTCGGGTACGAGGTGGCCTGGACGGAACTTGGCGAGCAGTTTCACTCGCTCGCCTGCCGACTTCGCCACGTTCAGTTTCACAAGCAGTCTGCGGAGCGTGTCGTTGACGGCCAGCGGCGCGTCGCTCGTCGTGTCAACGCCACCCGCGATGGCGGAGTCGAGCTGCCCCAGCGCGATCTTGTTGGCGACGTTCACGATGGCCTGGAGTCCCGTACCGCAGGCCATTTGCAGGTCGTACGCGGGCGTGGTGGGTGCGAGCGCGCTGCCCAGCACCACTTCGCGGGCGAGGTTGAAATCCCTGGAGTGCTTCAGCACCGCGCCTGCCGCGAATTCGCCGATGCGTTCGTTCTGCAACGAGAACCGGCTGACCAGGCCGTCGAGTGCCGCGGTGAGCATGTCCTGGTTGGAGGCATCAGCGTAAGGGCCGTTGGACCTCGCGAAGGGGATGCGGTTCGCGCCGACGATCGCGACCCTGCGGATCGCCGGGGCTCCCGTCGAAGATGCCTTCGAGGACGACGCAGGTGTCGCCTTGTTGCGGCTCGATCGCGTCCGGCCGGGCTTCTGCGCTTGGCTCATGGCTCTCGCCTTCCCTGGTCAGCGGTGTCGGACCCATCGAAAGTGTAACCTACTCGCCGGTAGGTTAAGCTTGCCCCGCACACTGGGCACGGGAGGCAACCGATGGCTGACAAGTACCAGCAGTTCACCACGACACCCCTCGGCAAATTCGTCACGGCGAAGCTGGGCCTGCCCACACCGCCCGTGCTCCGGCGCTACCGGCCGGGCCAGCCGCCACTCGATGGTCCCGCACTTGTCGGCGCGGCGCCGGGCGGCAGGCTGGAGAAGGCGCTCACGGCACAGCTCACCTCGGCGGACATCGACGTCGTGCGCGCCCCTGCCGACGACACGCGGTACGGCGCCCTCGTCTTCGACGCCACCGGAATCATCGATCCGGCCCAGCTGCGTGAGCTGTACGACTTCTTCCATTCGATGATCCGCGACATCGCCCCGTCCGGCAGGGTGGTCGTGCTCGGCACCCCGCCCGAACTCGCCGAAGGGCGGGAGCGCATCGCGCAGAGGGCGCTCGAAGGCTTCACGCGCACGATGGGCAAGGAGCTCAAGCGCGGTGCCACCTCCCAGCTCGTCTACGTCGCCGACGGCGCGGAGGACGCCGCGGAGTCCACCATGCGATTCCTGCTGTCGGCGAAGTCGGCGTTCGTCGATGGCCAGGTGATCAGGGTCGGCGCGGCCGGTACGAAGACCGCGCAGCCGCCAGCCGATTGGGCCCAACCGCTCCACGGCAAGGTCGCTCTGGTCACGGGCGCCTCACGCGGTATCGGCGCGGCCATCGCCGAGGTACTGGCCCGCGACGGTGCTCACGTCGTCGCGCTCGACATTCCCGCGCAGGGCGGCGACCTCTCCGCCGTGGCCAACCGCGTGCGCGGGACGGCACTGCAACTCGACATCACGGCGCCCGACGCGCCGCAGCGGCTTGCCGATCACCTCACGCAACGGCACGGCGGAGTGGACATCGTCGTGCACAACGCGGGCATCACCCGCGACAAGACGCTGGCGAAGATGTCGGAGGCCGCCTGGGACGCGGTGCTCACCGTGAACCTCGCGGCCCAGCTCGCCGTCAACGACGCGCTGCTCGCAGGTGGCGTGCTCAGGGAGAACGGCCGGATCATCGGCGTGTCGTCCATCGCGGGTATCGCGGGCAACGTCGGGCAGGCCAACTACGCGGCGAGCAAGGCGGGCGTCATCGGCATGATCGACGAGGCCGCACCGCGCATGGCCGAACGCGGCGGCACGATCAACGCCGTCGCGCCCGGTTTCATCGAGACGCAGATGACCGCCAAGGTGCCGCTCATGATCCGTGAGTTCGGCCGCCGCCTCTCCAGCCTCGCGCAGGGTGGCCTTCCCGTTGACGTCGCCGAGACCATCGCCTGGTTCGCCAACCCCGCGTCGTCCGCCGTCAACGGCAACGTGGTGCGCGTGTGCGGCCAGGGTTTCCTGGGGGCCTGACACATGCCGGTCAAGGAGCTGACGAGCACGCCGAGCATGACCACGCTGTACCCGAGGGCGGTCCTCGGCGGGTTGCGCAAGGGCGGCGGCGACACGCTGCCCGACACCGAGTTGGTGCGTGGCGGTGTCACCGCCGACCCGGCGCGACTCGCCGCCTACAACAGGGTGTGCGGGTTCCGGCTCACCGACGAGCTGCCTGCCACCTACCCACACGTTCTCGCGTTCCCGCTCCAGATGGCGTTGATGACGGAGCCGGACTTCCCGTTTCCGCTGCTCGGCATGGTGCACGTGGCCAACCGCATCACCCAGCACCGCCCGTTGCGCCTCGGCGAGTCGTTCACCCTGCGGGTCAGGGCGGGGAACCTGCGGCCGCACGACAAGGGCACGCAGTTCGACGTGGTGAGCGAATTGCTGCCCGGCGCGAAGGACGCTCCGGTGTGGACGGACGTGAGCACGTACCTGCGGCGTGGAGGCGGCTCGGGTGCTCCTTCGGAGAAGAGGCCGGAACTGGCACAGCCGTCGCCCAGTGCGGTGTGGTCGGTCCCCGGTGACATCGGCCGCCGTTACGCGGAGGTTTCGGGCGACCGCAACCCCATCCACCTGCACAAGCTGACGGCGCGTGCCTTCGGGTTCCGTTCCGCGATCGCGCACGGCATGTGGACGAAGGCCCGCTGCCTCGCCGCGTTCGAGGGCAGGCTGCCCGGCGCCTACACCGTCGATGTGAGATTCCAGCTCCCGGTGTTCCTGCCTGCGAAGGTGTCGTTCACCTCGTGGCACGAGGACGAGCGGACCTGGTCGTTCGAGCTGTGGAACGCGAGAAGGCCGAAACCCCACCTGCGCGGAACGATCACCGGCTGAGGGCCGGACCTCGCACGGGCGTCACTCGGCCTGTTCGGTGGGGCGCCACACGTCACCCTCGACGAGGTCGTTGAACCCGAGCCAGGTGAGGTTCATCAGCCACGACGCGAGCACGTTGTCGGGCACGTCGGGGTGATCGAGCCACCAGTCGGCCAGCGATTCGGCCGCCCCGACCAGCGCGGCGGCCATGCCTTCGCCGGAGAACTCGGCCTGCGAGGCGAGCCCCCTCTCCGTTCCCGCCGACACGACGAGGCCCCTCACCAGCTCGATCGCGCGACCGCGCAGCGCGACGATCTCCTCGGCGAACGGGCCGCCCGCGTTGAGGGCGTGGCGATGCAGCACGATCCACGACTCGCGGTAGCCTGCCACGAACCGGTAGAACGAGCGAAGGCCGTGCCACAGCTGCATGTCGGGTGGCACGTCGAGGCGGATGCCGTCGCGTACGGCGTCGAGCAGTCTGCCGGATTCGCGGCGAACACAGTGCCCGAAGAGTTCTTCCTTCGCGCCGAGGTAGCTGTAGATCATCGGCTTGGACACGCCTGCGACGTCCGAGATCTCGTCCATCGACGCGAGGTGGTAGCCGTAGCGGGAGAAAACCTCCACCGCGGCGTCGAGGATCTGCTTCTCCCGGACCGCCCTCGGGAGCCGTTTAACCCGTTCGGGCGAGCGCCGTACGTCCTGCGCCACCAGCACCTCCTGTTGTCCGGGCAAACCTACCTGAGCAGGACGTACGGAAGGACGACATGGGGTGGCCCGCCGGTCACTCCGGCTCGATGACGGGTCGCTGCGGAGGGTCACGCCGGTCGTGGCGAGAGGGATCGACGACCTCGCTGTCCACGACGATCACACGGCCGGACGAGTGAAGACCTCCCCCGAACCCGCGAGGCGCTAGCGGACCGCGCCGCTTCAACCGCTTCAACCACGCGCGGCGCACGAGCGCCCTGGTGGGGGGCAACAGCAACAGCAGCCCGGCGACGTCGCTGACGAAACCTGGCACGAAGATCAGAAGGCCGCCGAGGCCGATGAGCATGCCGTCGGTGACCTCGCCCAGCGGAGACCGGCCCGACCGTGCGGTGTCGAGCACCGCCCGCGCGGCCTTGCCGCCCTCCCGCCTGGCGAGCCAGGAGCCGACGATGGCGCCTGCGAGCAGAAGCCCGAGTGTCGAGAGGAAGCCGACGAGCGACGCGACGGCCCAGATCGCGGCGATCTCGGCGATCACCCAGAGCAGGAAAATGACGGCCATACCGAGTTCAACGCGCGAGGCAGGCGTTTTGCTCCCGGGAGTGGCCGGACCGGCCGATCACGGACTGGAAGGATCATGCTGTGACTGAGGTGAGGCTGCTGGCAGCGGAGGCCGTCGAAGCACACGTTCGGACGTTCTTCACGGCGCACAGAGTGGAAGCCGTTGACTGCGACCTCGGGCCGCAGAGGCGAGAAGTGATGCCCGACCTACGGATTCTCGTGGTGGGACCCGGTCCGCGTAGCGACAGCTGGGCGTATGTGACCGCCGGGTGTTGGGCCTCGGTGGAGCAGCACGGTCATGGACTCGAGTTCATCATGACGGCACCCGTCCACGACCGGCGGTTCATCGAACTCATGGCGATGATCGCCTACTACCACTGCGGGGGGCATCGACTCGACCTGCAACACAGCATGCCGATCGGCGAACCGTGGGTACCGGGCTCGACCTGTGAACACCTCCTGGTCAGTCTGCCCTATCTCCACGGCCCGGACCTCGAACACTGTCCGGTGCCCTGGGGGCACGCCCGCATCCTGTGGACGTTGCCGGTGACCACCGCCGAGATCGAGTTCCGAAGGCAGCACGGGCATGAGGCGCTGGAGCAACTCTTCGACGAGGCCGAGATCGTTCCTACCGATCCCTTCCGTGCTTCGGTCGTCTGAGCTGCGCTGGCCCGGCCCCACCGAGGCCCCACTCCAGTCGCCTGCGAACCGCCTGGCTCCCCCTCATCTGCCTGCGGAGTCCCTGATCGGCTGACCGCCCGAGAGACCCCGGTCCGCCGAGGCGATACCTCGGCGGACCGGAGCGACGGGTGTCAGCGGGTGATCAGTACGTGATCGCCACGGCCGGATCGGCCAGCAACGCGCCCACGTCGGCGAGGAACTGCGAGCCTTGCTGCCCGTCGATCACACGGTGATCGAAGCTGAGCGAAAGCTGCATCACCTTGCGGACAGCGAGTTCGCCGTCCACCACCCACGGCATGTCCTTGATCGCGCCGAGCGCCAGGATGGCCGACTCGCCGGGGTTGATGATCGGAGTACCGGTATCGACTCCGAACACCCCCACATTGGTGATGGTGAACGTACCGTTTCGCATGTCCTCCGGCGGCGTCTTGCCGTCGCGGGCCGTCGCGGTCAGTTCCCCGATGGCCCTTGCCAGCTCCGCCAGCGACTTGGCGTCGGCGTCCCGGACCTTGGGCACGATGAGGCCGCGCGGCGTGGCCGCCGCGATGCCCAGGTGCACGTAGTCCTTGTAGACGATCTCGCCGGCGTTCTCGTCCCACACCGCGTTGACGTCCGGCGTGCGCTTCGCCGCGAGGCACACGGCCTTGGCCGCGAACGCCAGCGGGGTCAGCTTGACGTCGGCGAACTCGGGTGTGCGCCGCAGCTTGTCGCGCAGCTCCATCATCGGCGTCACATCGATGGTGATGAACTCCGTGACGTGCGGCGCGGTGTACGCGCTGCTGACCATGGCCTGCGCGGTGGCCTTGCGAACACCGCGGATGGGCACCCGCCGTTCGCGCGTGGCGGGATCGTACGAGCCGGGCAGCGCCGACGGAGCCGTCGCGGCGGTCGGCTCCGGCGCCGTCTCCCCCGCCGCGGCACGGCGCACGTCCTCGCGCGTGATGACGCCGCCCTCCGCGGAACCGGTCAACGCGCGCAGGTCAACGCCGAGTTCCTTCGCGAGTTTGCGCACCGGCGGTTTCGCCAGCGGAACATACGAGACGTCCACCGTGCCGTTGCCGTGAACGCCGTTGTCGGCCTCTTCCCTCGGCTTGACCACCTGAACGGCCCGCACCGGATCGGCCGGCGCGGCAGGCGGCTGGGGCGCGGCCTGCGGTGCCGGCCCGGCAGCCTCGGCCTGCCGCTTGCGTGGCCTGCGCTTGGCGGCCGCGGCCTTCGATCCGTACCCGACGAGAGGCTTCATCTCCTCCTCGTCGGCCTGCTCGGCCTTCGCCGCCTCGGCGGGCGCCGATCCGTTCACCGAAGGGCCCGCCTCGCCGTGCGGATCGACGTCCATCGTGAGGATGGGCGTGCCCACCTCGACGGTCTGCCCCGGCTCCACCAACAGTTCGGTGACCACACCGGCCCACGGGATCGGCAGCTCGACGGCGGCCTTCGCCGTCTCGATCTCCACGACGATCTGGTTGACGGCCACCTCGTCGCCTGGCTTGACCTTCCAGTCGATGATCTCGGCCTCGGTCAGCCCCTCCGCGGTGTCGGCGAGAGGGAACTGCTTGTACTCGGGCATACCTTCCCTCACCAGTCCAGAGCGCGGTCAACGGCGTGGAGCACCCTGTCGAGGTCGGGCAGGAAGTGCTCCTCCAGCTTCGCGGGCGGGTACGGCGTGTCGAAGCCGGTGACCCGCAGCACCGGTGCCTCCAGTGAATAGAAGCACTCCTGCTGCACACGGGCGGCGATCTCCGAGGTGAGCGACGACTCGGACGACGCCTCGCTCACGGCGATGAGCCGTCCTGTGCGGCGCACCGACTCGAACACCGGGTCGAGGTCGAGCGGCGAGAGGGTGCGCAGGTCGATGACCTCCAGAGAGGTACCGTCCTCGGCAGCGGCCTCCGCCGCCGCGAGACACACCTGCACGGAGGGGCCGTACGCCACGAGCGTGGCCGCCGTGCCCTGCCGCACGGTGCGCGAGGCGAATAGCGGGTCCGGCTTCGCCGAAGGATCGACCGGAGCCTTGAGCGCTCCCGAGTGGTACAGCTTCTTCGGCTCGAACAGCAGCACAGGGTCGTCGCACTGGATGGCCTGCTGGATCATCCAGTAGGCATCGACGGGGTTCGAGCACGACACGACCTTCAGGCCGGGGATGTGGGCGAACAGCGACTCCGGTGACTCGGAGTGGTGCTCGACGGCGCCGATACCGCCGCCGAAGGGCACCCGGATCACCACGGGCACCTTGATGGCGCCCTGCGTGCGGTAGTGGAGCTTCGCGAGCTGGCTCGAAATCTGGTCGAACCCGGGGAAGATGAACCCCTCGAACTGGATCTCGCACACCGGCCGGAAGCCGCGGACGGCGAGGCCGACCGCCGTGCCGATGATGCCCGACTCGGCCAGCGGCGTGTCGAGAACACGGTGCTCGCCGAAGTCCTTCTGAAGTCCGTCCGTGATGCGGAAGACGCCGCCGAGCTTGCCGACGTCCTCACCCATCACGATGACCTTGTCGTCGGCCTCCATCGCGGCGCGCAGGCCCGCGTTGAGTGCCTTGCCGATGGTGAGGTTTTGCACGGTCGAGGCCACCTGGACGTCGTCTGCGGTCGTGGGCTTTGCGGTGTTCACAGGATGTGCCGACTTCGTCGGCTGTGCCTGCTGTGCCGGAGCTGCCATCAGTGCTCACCCCCGTCGGCGAAACCGGAGAGGTAGGAGAGGAACTCCTCGCGCTGGGCCTCCAACTGCGGTGACGGCTCCGCGTAGACGGCGGAGAAGATCCGCTCGGGCGGCGGGTCGGGCATGTTGAAGCAGTAGTCGCGCAGCTCGGCGGCGAAACGGTCGGCCTCGGCCTGCACCTCGTCGAAGAACGCTTGGTCGGCTCCCCCCGTGCGGGAGAGATGCACGCGCACGCGCTCGATCGGGTCCTTGAGCTTCCACGTCTCCACCTCGTCCGACAGCCGGTAGCGGGTCGGGTCGTCGGTGGTGGTGTGGGCGTCCATGCGGTAGGTGAACGCCTCGATCAGCACGGGGCCGTTGCCCCTGCGGCACTCGTCGAGAGCCCAGCGGGTGACCGCGAGGCAGGCGAGCACGTCGTTGCCGTCAACGCGGATTCCGGGGAAGCCGTAGCCCCTGGCTCGCTGGTACAGCGGGAGCCGCGACTGCCGCTCGGTCGGCTCCGAGATAGCCCACTGGTTGTTCTGGCAGAAGAACACGAGCGGCGCGTCGTACACGGCGGCCCACACGAAGCCCTCGTGGACGTCGCCCTGGCTGGTGGCGCCATCACCGAAGTAGCAGATGGTGGCCTCGGCGTCGGGCTCGTCGCCGACCTTGCCCTCGAACTTCTGCCCCATCGCGTAACCGGCCGCGTTGAGGACTTGGTTGCCGATCACAATGGTGTACGGGTGGAACCGGTGCTCACGGAAGTCCCAGCTGCTGTGGTCGGTGCAGCGGAAGATGCCGAGCAGTTCCTTGAAATCGACACCGCGGGCGTAGGCGACGCCGTGTTCGCGGTAGCTGGGAAACGCCATGTCCTGCGGCTTGAGAGCCCGGCCCGAACCGATCTGGGCCGCCTCCTGCCCCAGTAGCGGCACCCAGATGCCGAGCTGGCCCTGCCGCTGCATGGCGTTGGATTCGCGGTCGGCCCTCCGCACGAGAACCATGTCGCGGTAGAGACCTCGCAGCGCCTCGGCATCGACGTCGGCGACGTAGGGGTCGAACTGCGCTGACGGCAGTCGCTCGCCTTCGGGGTTGAGGAGCTGAGTGAGTTCAGCTCCGCCTTCGGTGGTCGCTCGCAATCCCGCTATCACCTGTTCCGGGGACGGCTGCGCCGCTGTCGCGGCCGGTCCGGCGCCAGATCGCGGGCGCGTCCACTGTTCTGGGGACGACATCGCATCTCCTTGGTGTCGTGCCGCACGGCCGCTTGTGGCGACCTGCGACGCGCCGCCGGTCACCGGATGCGCGACTGGGTCCGCAGCGCTGATGACCGTCGGCGGTGACGGTTCACGACGCTCATCCTGGCATGGAAACCGCCGTTATGGAGAGCCCTCGACACCGATTTGTTCCCCTCGGAGCGTTGCTGAGCTGCGGAAATGCTCTGACGACCTACGGTGCAACCGCCGAAGGTCGTAAGGGCGATGGTTGTCGGCACGGGTGCCGACCAGTGCCGACAAGCGCCGTCGTCGCGTCCTGCCACCGCGTGTGAAACGGCGTGTCCGTTCGCGTCACCGCGATTCGATCGATGTTTGTGACGAGGCTCACTGTCGCGCGCGGGTGGCACGATGAGCCGCGTGGAACCGCGAAATGTGAAGAACTCAGTCCGGCGGATGTGGTCCGACGACGTCCTGCCCAGCCTTTCGACGCTCGTCTCGATCCCCGCACTCTCGCCCGTCTTCGACCCGGAGTGGGAGAAGACGGGCCACCTCGACGCGGCGGTCGAGCACGTCAGGGGGTGGCTGGCCGAGCGCGAACTCCCCGGCTCGCAGATCGACGTCGTGCGGTTGCCCGGCCGCAGCCCTGTGCTGTTCCTCGACGTTCCCGCGACCGAGGGCGCGGAGGACAAGGGCACCGTCCTGATGTACGGGCACCTGGACAAGCAGCCTCCCGTCGGCGGCTGGTCCGACGGCCTCGGCCCGTGGACGCCCGTCGTGCGTGACGGCAGGCTCTACGGGCGCGGTTCGGCGGACGACGGCTACGCCGGGTACGCGGCGACCACCGCGTTGACGGCGGTGCGCGAGGCCGGTGGCGCACACGCCCGTGTGGTCGTGCTGCTCGAAACGGGTGAGGAGTCGGGAAGCCCCGACCTGCCCGCGTACCTCGATCACCTGTCCGAGCGGCTCGGGCGGGTCTCGCTCGTGGTCTGCCTCGACTCCGGTGGCAACGACTACGAGCGCCTGTGGTTGACCACGAGCCTTCGCGGCATGGCTCAGGTGCACGTCACCGTGCGGGTGCTGGAGACGGCCCAGCACTCCGGCATGGCCAGCGGCATCGTGGCCAGCTCGTTCCGGGTGCTGCGCACGCTGCTCGACCGGCTCGAGGACTCCGAGACGGGTGCGATCAAGCTCGCCGAGTGCAACGTCGAGATCCCGGCCAACCGCGTCGAGGAGACGAGGGCGAGTGTCGAGGCCGCGCCGGGCTCCCTCATCGGCTCGGTGCCGTGGCACGGCACCACGCGGCCCGTGGTGGACGACGAGGTGGAGTTGTCGCTGAACAACAGCTGGCGGCCCACGCTCTCGATCATCGGCGCGTCCGGGATGCCGGACCCCGCCGAGGCAGGCAACGTGCTGCGCACCAGCACCACGCTCGCGTTGAGCTTCCGCCTCCCCCCGACAGCCGACTCGCGGGCGGCGCTCGAAGCGATCACGAAGGCACTCACCACCGACGTCCCTTATGGCGCCACCGTCGAGCTTTCCGGCATGGAGTCGGCGGACGGCTGGAACGCGCCCGAGCTGTCGCCCTGGTTGGCCGAGGCGCTGGATCGGGCCAGTGAGGACGTCTTCGGCAAGCCGTGGGGCACCATCGGGCTCGGTGGCTCGATCCCGTTCATGGGCCTGCTCGGCGAGAAGTACCCGGAGGCTCAGTTCGTCGTCACGGGCGCACTCGGGCCGGACTCGAACGCCCACGTGCCCGACGAGTGGCTTCACCTCGATCACGCACAGCGAGTAACCGAGGCGATCGCCACCGTGCTCGAGGCGCACGCCCGACGCTGAGGAGCGCTGCGCCGCGACGAGCTTGTAACGAATCAAAGGGTGCGCTTTAGCGCATCCAGGTGGCAGGATGCATGAACTGGCCGGTATGGACTACGAGGAGTGACATCGTGGCGCGTCGAATCACCAGGGCGCTGACCCTCCTGCCCGCCTTCGCCCTCGCCGTCACCGCGGCGAGTTGCGCGGAGGAGGTCAACACCAGCGGAGACAGCAAGGCCGGCGGCGAGATCAACTTGATCAACGACGGCGCGTTGACGACGTGCACGCACCTGCCCTACAAGCCGTTCCAGTTCACCGAGGGTGGCAAGACGGTGGGCTTCGACGTCGATCTCGTCGATCTGGTCGCCGAGGACCTCGGGGTCGAGCAGGAAATCTTCGACACCTCGTTCGAGAGCATCGAGTCGGGTGCCGCCCTCGACACCGGCCAGTGCGACCTCGCCGCAGCGGCCATGACCATCAACGACACGCGCGCGAAGGTCATGGACTTCTCGGACGGCTACTACGACGCCAACCAGGCCCTCCTGGTGAAGAAGGGCTCCGGCATCTCCGACCTCGCCAGCCTCAAGGGCAAGGTCCTCGGGGTGCAGCTCGGTACGACCGGCGAGCAGTACGCCGAGGACCACAAGGAGGAGTTCGGCTACACCACAAGGCAGTTCGAGGATCTCGCGCTGCTGGAGACGGCGGTGAAGACCGGCCAGATCGCCGCCGGTATCAACGACAACTCCGTGCTGTACGACTTCGTCAAGAGCAACCCCGACGTGGAGGTCACCACCGAGTTCGAGACCGGCGAGCAGTACGGCATCGCTGTCCGCAAGGGCAACGGCGCGCTGCTTGCCAAGGTCAACGAGGTGCTGGACGCCGCGAAGAAGGATGGCCGCTACGACGAGATCTACGAGAAGTGGTTCGGTAAGAAACCCGAGAGCAAGTAACCGGACAAGCCACTTCGAGAGCAAAGGCCGACGGTGAGGGCGCGGCCCGGACGATCACGGTCCGGGCGGCCCTCACTCGCGCCTTGAGCGAGGAGTTGTCGCCATGGCGATGTCACGACGTAAACGCGCGAAGCTGATCCGCGGTGTCCAGTACGCCGTGCTCGTCCTTGTTCTCGTGCTGCTGGGAGTCCTCGCGGACTGGGGCACGATCAAGGACGCCTTCTTCAACCTCGACGCGGCCTCCACCCAGTTCCCCGCGATCCTGACTGACGCGCTGGTCAACACCATCGTGTACACGGTTCTCGGCTTCGCGCTGGGGCTGGGCATCGGCATGGTGCTGGCGCTCATGAAGTTGTCGTCGGTGGGTCCGTACCGCTGGCTCGCGACGCTGTACATCGAATTCTTCAGGGGAATCCCGGCTCTGCTGGTGTTCATCGCGCTCGGCTACGGTGTGCCGCTCGCGTTCGGCATCCGTTTCGACATCTACTCCACGGCCGCCATCGCGCTGGGCCTCGTCGGCTCCGCCTACATCGCCGAGACCCTGCGCGCCGGGATACAGGCTGTGCCGCACGGTCAGATCGAGGCGGCGAGGTCGCTGGGGATGTCGCAGTCGAGGACCACGATGACGGTGGTGATCCCGCAGGCGTTCCGGATCATCCTGCCGCCGCTGACGAACGAGCTGATCCTGCTCACCAAGGATTCGTCTCTGATCTACCTGCTCGGCCTCGCCCGCGACGAGTACGAACTCGCGAAGTTCGGCAGGGAGGGCTTGAACGCGACCGGTTCGCTCACCCCGATCCTGCTCGCCGGGTTGTGCTACCTCATCATCACGGTGCCGCTGGGTTACCTGTCGCGTTACCTTGAGCGCCGCAGTGGCCGCAAGGAGGAACAAGGGTTGAAGGTGACGGCCTGATGAGTGATCTGATCGTCGAGGTCTCGGATCTGCACAAGTCCTTCGGCCGTCTCGAGGTGCTCAAGGGCATCGACATGCAGGTGCGGCGCGGCGAGGTGGTGTGTGTCATCGGGCCGTCCGGCTCGGGCAAATCGACACTGCTGCGATGCGTGAACCTGCTGGAGGAGCCCAACGCGGGCAAGGTCGTGGTCAATGGCTACGAGCTGACCGATCCGGACTGCGACATCGACAGGGCGCGCCGCACCATCGGCATGGTCTTCCAAAGCTTCAACCTGTTCGGCCACCTTTCCGTGCTCGACAACCTGACCGTCGCGCAGCGCAAGGTGTTGCGGCGGGACAAAGCCGAGGCCGAGCGCGTCGCCATGGAGAACCTCACCAAGGTGGGTCTCGCGGAGAAGGCCGGGTCGATGCCCGCGCAGCTCTCCGGGGGGCAGCAGCAGCGGGTCGCCATCGCGAGGGCGCTGTCCATGGACCCCGCGGTGATGCTGTTCGACGAACCGACGTCAGCGCTTGACCCCGAGCTCGTCGGTGACGTGCTCAGGGTGATGCGCCAACTCGCCGACGAGGGCATGACCATGCTCGTCGTCACGCACGAGATGCAGTTCGCCCGCGAGGTGGCCGACACCGTGTTGTTCATGGACGGCGGAGTGGTCGTCGAGCAGGGCCCGCCGCAACAGGTGATCGGGGATCCCCGGCAGGAACGCACGCAGACGTTCCTCGCCCGCGTGCTCAACCCGGTTCACGTTGACGAGTAGCTCTCGGTTCACGAGCCGGCTCCGCGAGGCCGGTGGACCGGACCTGTGCTCTGACACCGGAACGGTTCACCCGCCGCGCGGAACTCATCGCTCTCGGCGATCGTCCCAGTGAAGGCGGCCGTGGTCTTCCCTGCCGCTCTGGTGCGGCGAGCGAGGGAGGTGAACGGTGCCCGCGATCCGGTGGCGATCCGCTGGGCCGGAGAACCCCGAGGGGGACGGCCAGGAGCCCATCGACTTCGACCCCTTCAACCCCGACCCGCCCGAAGCGGCGACGGTGGAGGCCGAGGAACTGCTGAAGCCGCTGCTCGAACAGGACGGGCGGGGGCTGCTGCGCTGGCGTCGCCAAGCCACGAACGCGCCGATCCTCCAGTTGGAGAACCGCTTCGTCAGGGGAAGGCTCGACCTGAGGGCAGCCGACCTCGGTGTGCTGTTCCGCTTCGAGAACTGCCGTTTCGAGTATCCGCCCGACGTGCGAGAGGCGAACGTGCTCGGCCTGTCGTTCCTGCGGTGCTGGCTGCCGGGGTTGAAGGCACGGAACCTCCGCAGCCGCAACGACGTCCGGCTCATCCGCTGCCGGGTCGAGGTGGACGGGAGCAGGTCCGAAAGTGGCACCGACGTGCTCACCACGCAGACCGATCGGGGTGTGCCGAACGCGGCGGTGAATCTCACCGACGCCGTCGTGGAGGGCACGGTCATCCTCACGGGAACCCGGATCAGCCATCCCGCTGGCAAGGCGTTGCAGGCCGACCGGCTCGCGGTCACCGGCGCGTTCCTCGCCTATCGGCTGACCACGGAGGGCGAGGTTCGCATCCCGGGGCTGCGGGCAGGCGGTAACGTCAACTTCTCCGGCGCGAGGCTGAGCAACCCGGGGGGCTTCGCGCTCAACGGCAACGGCATGACCGTGTCCGGGAGCATGCTGTGCGAGGTGGACAACTACCGTCCCGGCGCTCCGCGAGCCTTCTCGGCGACCGGCATGGTGTACGTGCCGAGCATGCGGGTCGCGGGTGACCTGGTGTTCAGGAGCGCGCAGCTGGAGGTCGATCCTGCGGGTGAGATCGCCGTGGACGCGTGGAAGACCGGCGACTGGTACGTCGATCCCCACCCGGCGTTCATCGCCGACCGCATGTATGTCGATGGCAATGTCGAGATGGGTGACGGGCTGCGCGCGACGGGGACCCTGCGGATGGTCAACACCCATATCGGGGGGTCACTGCGGCTGGCGGGGGCGAAGGTCGTGGTCCCCCGCAACCTCAACCCGCCGTACATGGATCGTGCCATCCACCTCGACGGCAGTGAGATCAACGGTGATCTCGAAGGGAGCAAGCTGCGGACGGAGGGCCAGTTCAGGCTGGCTGACGTCACGGTGCGTGGCAACGTGTTCGTGAGGGACGGGCACCTTTCGCATCCCTGCCGCGACGTGTTCTCCGCGCGACGCAGTCGCGTGTCGGGAAACCTCATGCTGAGCGCGTGCACCATGAAGGGCACCCTCCGGCTACAGGGCATGACGGTCGGCGGAAGCATTGACCTGCGCAACACCACCGTGACGGAGCCGGAGGAGGACGAGTCCGCCCAGTGGGCCGTCGATCTGCGTTCGGTGCAGGTTTCGCGCAGCGTCCTGATGCACAGCAGGGCGGGGCACTCCTTCTCCGGCGATGGAGGGGTGACCCTCGACGGCGCGGTGATCAAGCGGAAGCTGTGTATCTCGGGCGCGCTGCTCACGGCGGGTAAGAGCGGTCTTGCGCTCGACGCGGGTGACGCCGTTGCCGAGGAGTTCGAGCTCACCCCGGCCGAAGCACCGGACGGCAGGGTGTCGTTGCGGGGCGCCCAGTGCGGCACGTTGCACGACAACGAGCAGCTCTGGCACGCCACGGGCGGGGTGGAGCTGGAGGACTTTCGCTACGAGGCGCTCGACGACCCCATCCCGTTGAAGGACGACCGGCAGATCGAGGTGCGGCTGAGGTGGCTGCGGCACGCGATGCGCGGCTACCGGCCCGGCCCTTACGACCAGCTCGCCGCCATGCTGCGGGCCTGCGGGAACGAGGAACACGCCGACACGGTCCTCATGCGTAAGCAGCAGTACCGGTACGAGGCGCTCGCCACCGGCTACGGCTGGTTCTTCGGTGCGGGGGTCCGGCTGTGGAGCTGGTTGCAGCGGTGGATGGTCGGCTACGGCTACCGTCCCGTGCGAGCGCTGGGGTGGTTGCTCGCGTTGCTCGCGCTCGGCAGTGTGTGGTTCGCGCTCGGCAGCGACGACTGCGCGGCGGACGCCGCTCGGTTCGTCGTGATCGGCGAGCGATGTGCCGTGAACGTCGATGACACGGGACTGGAGTGGAATCCCGTGCTGTACACGGTGGACCTGCTGGTGCCCATCGCGGACTTCGGCAACAAGGGCCGCTGGCACATGGCGGGGGTGGACAAGTGGGTGGCAACGGGGTTCATCGCGATGGGCTGGGTGCTCGTCACGACCGTCGCGGCGGGTGTCACCAGGACGCTGCGGCGCAACAGCGGCAACTGAGGGGATTCGGAGCACGCGCGGGACGGCGCGTGACGTCGGCGGCGGTTTCGGTGCGGAGTCGTAACATCGCAGCCTGTGGCTGCGATGACGACAGGTGTCCGAGACCCGTTCGAGTGAAGCCAACGCCGCCATGCGATACGTCAAGCCGTTCGTCGCCGCCGCGCTCGTGGTCACCTGCGTGTCCGCCTGTTCGGTGAGGCAGGTTGTGCCTGTGAGTTCGTCGGGGCCACAGCCGCCGAGCAATCCGACCGTGACGCTCACCGAGCCTGCGGGGGGTCCCATCAGGGACCGGTGACCACCGCGAACGGCACCGTGTCGTGCTTCTCGGGATCGTCCGAGCGGGGTGTTCCCGCAACCAGGCGACGAGTTCTCTGGTTGCCGGCTCCCGGTGGCAGAGCTTCACCAAGGCCGCCGAGTCCAGCTAGATCACCGACGCTCCTCGTCGCGGTCGGCGGTCAGTTCGACGGCGACGACTCCGATGGGAGGCCACCCCGGGGAACGTCGCACAGGGCGGTGTTGTTTGACTCCCGATGTGAGTGTTGAGCAGCCGAAGCCCCGTGCCCGCGTCCGTGCGCCCGAGTTGACCGGCGACGCCTGGTGGAACACCGGCGGCGAACCGCTGACACTCGCCGGCCTGCGCGGCAAGATCGTCCTGTTGGACTTCTGGACCTCGGGGTGTGTCAACTGCCTGCACGTCCTCGACGAGCTACGGCCGCTTGAGGAAGAGTTCGCCGATGTGCTCGTCACCGTCGGCGTGCACTCCCCGAAGTTCGCCCACGAGGGCGGCCGGGACTCCGTGGCAGCCGCTGTCGCACGCCTCGGTGTCGAGCATCCCGTGGTGAGCGATCCCGACATGCGCCTTTGGCAGGAGTACGCCGTGAAGGCGTGGCCGACGCTCGTGGTCGTCGATCCGGAGGGTTACGTGGTGCACGTCGCCGCAGGTGAAGGCCACGGTGACGCCCTGCGGCGCGTGATCGGCGACCTGGTGGCGCTCCATGAGCGCAACGCGACGTTGCGTCGTGGTCCCAACGCGCTCGACAGGGCGCCGAACACCGGGCAGCCCAATGCCACCGGCCAGGACCACACCACCGATCAGGGCCGACCAACCGGGCGAGGTCAGGCCTCCGGGCAGGATCGAACCGCTGGACAGCCCCACGCCACCGGCCGAACGGCGAGGCGGCTCGACGGCCTGTGGTTCCCTTCCAGGGCTGTGGTGACGGCAGAGGGCCGCGTGCTCGTCGCCGACGCGGCCAACCACTCGATCGCCGAGTTCGCCTCCGATGCCGAAACGTTGCTGCGCCGGTTCGGCGACGGCGAACGGGGTGCGGTGGATGGTGCGTTCGACATCGCCCGCTTCGCCGAGCCTTCCGGGTTGACGCTGCTGCCGACCCACATCGCCGAGCAGGTCGGCTACCACCTGCTCGTCGCCGACACCGCGAACCACCTGCTGCGCGCCATCGACCTGCGCACCGGCGCGGTGCGAACCGTGGCGGGTACGGGGCGGCAGTGGCGTGACGGCGACGACTCGGGCGCGGCGCTCGACGTTGACCTGACGAGTCCGTGGGACGTGCGCTGGTGGGACACCGTGGGAGGGGTTGTCGTGGCCATGGCAGGCAACCACACGCTGAGCCTCTTCGATCCCGTCGAGGCCACGGTCTCGCGGTTCGCGGGAACCACCGTCGAGGGACTGCGCGACGGCGCCGCGACGGAGGCGTTCTTCGCCCAGACCTCGGGGCTCGCCGTGGACGGCGACCGCCTGTGGCTCGTGGACGCCGAGACGTCCGCGTTGCGGTACGTGGAGCGCGTGGGCGACACGGGCGACGCGGGCGCCACGGACAAGACAGCGGAGTCCGGCGGGTTCGTGGTGCGCACCGCCGTGGGACAGGACCTCTTCACGTTCGGTCACCGGGACGGCGCGGCCGACACCGCGCTCTTGCAGCACCCGCTCGGCGTCACCGTGCTGCCGGACGGTTCGATCGGTGTTGCCGACACCTACAACGGCGCGGTGCGGCGCTTCGATCCCTCGACCGGCGTGGTCACCACGCTGGCGCGCGACCTCGCCGAGCCTTCCGGGTTCGCGGTCACCGACGCCGGGGTGCTGGTGGTGGAGTCGGCGGCTCACCGGCTCTCCCCGCTGGATCTCGGCGGCGACGACGAGGCGGGAGGCCAGGTCGTGGACGGTGCGGCGCTGGTCGTGCGACGCCCGCCGACCGTGCTGGCCCCCGGCACGGTGCGGCTGTCGGTGACGTTCGTGCCGCCGCCGGGCGACAAGCTCGACGACCGGTACGGACCTTCCACCCGCCTCGAGGTGAGTGCCTCCCCGCCGGAATTGCTCGTGGACGGCGGAGGTGCGGGAACCGAACTCGACCGCGTCGTCACGCTCTCCAGTGACGTGGAGAGCGGGGTGCTTCAGGTGGTGGCGCAGGCCGCCAGCTGCTCCTCCGACGAAGCGGTCGAGCATCCAGTGTGCCGCATCACCCGCCAGGATTGGGGTGTCCCCGTCCGGATCGAATCGGGTGGGGCGGCAGGATTGCCTCTCGTCATGGCGGGAACTCCGGCCGGGTAAGCACAAGGCCCGGGCCGGATTCCGGTTCCCTTCCGCGACGTAGCATGAATCCCGTGTCAGAAACCAATGGTCCACTCACCTCGGACGCCAAGCTCGAAATCCAGATGCTGCACGATCGGGTGCTCGTTCGGATTCCGTCGGAGGACGGTGAGCGCCGGAGCACAGGCGGCATCGTGATCCCGGCGACCGCTCAGGTGGCGCGGCGGCTCTCCTGGGGCAACGTGCTGGGAGTGGGCAACAACGTACGCAACGTCAAGATCGGCGACCGCGTGCTGTTCAACGCCGAGGACCAGCTCGAAGTCGAGATACAGGGCAACGCGTACCTCGTGATGCGGGAACGCGACATCCACGCCGTCGCCAGCGAGCGGACGGAGCACGGAACGGGCCTTTACCTCTAGGTCGTGTTCACAGGCCCTCACCGGGCGAGCAGCCCGCACGCACGAGGCGTGGAACACGGCCTCGGTCGCATGCGGGAGGGCGCCCGTGGATGGTCCTGACGGCGGGGCGAGACCGGCCTCCGACACCGGCCTTGTGGAGGAGCTTCTCCCACAGGAGACAACTCTTGGCGGCCATCCGGTGCCGCGGGGGAGCCGATGGCGGCGTGGTGTCGGCAACGCCCTCATGGGGTTCGGTGCGCTGACCGGGTTGCTGGCCGTGGCGTATCTCGCCGACGTCATCGTGGGTTTCGGCGACGTGCCGCGCGGTATCACCGTCGCCGGTGTGGACATCGGCGGCCTCGGCAAGGACGACGCACAGGCCGCACTACGCCGTGAGCTGGGCTCGTTCGTGACGAGGCCCGTGACCGTGCGCGCGGGAGACGCCGAGGCCCCGCTCGACCCCGCGGGGGCAGGACTCGGTGTGGATTGGGCGGCCACGGTCGCTCAGGCCGGAGCGCAGCCGTGGTTGCCCTGGGAACGCCTCGGGGCGCTGTTCGGTGGCAGGGAACTACCTCTGGTGACCACAGTGGACGAACAGGCTGCGAGGGCCGAGTTGAGTCGCGTCGCGCGGGAACGCCTGAACCGTCCCGCGGTGGACGGTGGGATCGCGTTCCGGAACACGGACCCCCAGGAAGGCCACGACGACGGCGGGGTGGTGCCGCAGGCCATCGAGCCGAGGCCCGGCACGGAGGTGTCGGACCTCGACGCGGCGGTGGCCGCTCTCAAGGAGCACTGGCCGCGTGCCCCGCGCATCGACATCCCCGTGCGGGTGTTGCGACCGAAGTTGACGTCGGAAGCGGTTCACACCGCGCTGGAGGGAACCGTGTGGCCGTTGTTGTCGGGGCCCATCCTGCTGCGCGGCGACGGAGCCGACTCCGTGTTGCTTCCCGAGGACGTACGCAAGGCGCTCGGGTTCGAGATCCGCGACGGCGCGGGTGGCGCGAGCCTGGAAGTCACGCTGGACCACGCCGTGCTGAGCAGCGCTGTGCTCGGCGAGCTGGGAACCACGGAACGCCGGGCTCGCGATGCCGCGCTCGTCTTCCGTAACGGGATTCCCGTCGTGGTCCCCTCGGTGCGCGGTACGCGTATCGACTGGGAACGAACGTTCGCCGGGATGGCACGAACGGTGTCGCAGGCGCGGGAGGTGACGGTGCACTACAACGCCGTGGAACCCGCCGTCACCACCGGAGACGTTCGCGCGCTCGGCATCGAAGAGGTTCTCGCGACCGCGAGCACGCACGGCCATGCACCCGAGGACATCGCCGCCGTTGACGTCACCAGGTTGAACGGCATCGTGGTGAAGCCGGGCGAGACGTTCGAGATCAGCGCGCATGCCACGGCCGAGCCGCTCGAACGGGTGCTGCGGGAGGCGCTGCACCAGGCGGGACTCTCGGTGGACGAAGGCCGGGCCGTCAACGACACCGGCGACGCCGTCGCCGTCCACGCCGCGGTCACCGGCTCCACGATCACTGCCACGGTGTGGGGCACGGGGTAAAACGCCGTGTCCGCACCTCCTGCACGGGAGTTGGCACCTCCTGCACACAGCCGCACCGCCGGAGCGGGGTGGAAGCCCTCACCCGGCGGTGCGGTGATGTGGTCATGCCCTGATGTGCTTGCGCGGGTACATGCCGGCCAGGAGCGCGACGCCGAGAGCGGCGACGACGAGCTGCGTGACGAACTCGAGCCAGTCCCAGCCCTCCGTATCGGCGTAGCCGAGCCCTCTCGCGATCGCCGTGCCCAGGAAAGCCGCCGCGATACCGACGAGGATCGTCAGCCAGATCGGGATGTTCTGCTTCCCAGGGACGATCAACCTGGCGAGCACTCCGAGCAGCAGCCCGATCAGAATCGCGGAGATGATCCCTGAAATCGCCATCGTGTGTGTGCTCCTTCATCACCGGGTTCTTCGACCCGATCGAGGTACCCAACTCGGGCGATCGCCAACCCCACGCATACGAGGGGCCACCTGCCGCAGTCGGTGCGGTAGGTGGCCCCGATCACGTTCGGCGAGCCTCAGAACGCGGCTTCGTCGATCTCCATGAGCTCGTTGTCGGTGGCTTCGACGATCGCGCGCCGGGCGGAGAGCTCCGGCAGCACGTTCTTGGCGAAGAACGACGCCACGGCGAGTTTGCCCTGGTAGAACGGCACGTCCTTGCCCGAGGCGCCTTCGTCGAGCCTGGCCTGTGCGATCTCGGCCTGCTTGAGCAGCTGCCAGCCGACGAGCAGGTCACCCGCCGACATCAGCAGCCGCACGGTGTTCTGGCCCACCTTGTAGACGTTGGTCACGTCCTCCTGCGACGAGGTCAGGTAGCCGATCATCGTGCCGAGCATGCCCTGGACGTCGTCCAGCGCCGTTTTCAGCAGCTCGCGCTCCCGCTTGAACCTGCCGTTGCCCGCCTCGGACTCGATGAACTTCGCGATCTCACCCGCGATGTAGCCGAGTGCCTTGCCCTTGTCGCGGACGATCTTCCGGAAGAAGAAGTCCATCGACTGGATGGCCGTCGTGCCCTCGTACAGCGAGTCGATCTTCGCGTCGCGGATGTACTGCTCGATCGGGTAGTCCTGGAGGAACCCGGAGCCGCCGAGCGTCTGGAGCGACTGCACGAGCTGCTCGGTGGCCCGCTCGGACCCGACACCCTTGACGATCGGCAGCAGCAGGTCGTTGACGCGCTCGGCGAGTTCGAGCGATTCCGCGTCGCCCTCCTGCGTCCACACCTGGTCCTGGAAGGAGGCCGTGTACAGGTACACGGCGCGCAGGCCCTCGGCGTACGCCTTCTGGAGCATGAGCGAGCGCCGCACGTCGGGGTGGTGCGTGATGGTGACGCGCGGAGCGGTCTTGTCGGTCTGGCGGGTGAGGTCGGGGCCCTGCACCCGCTCCTTCGCGTACTCCAGCGCGTTGAGGTAGCCGGTGGACAGCGTCGCGATGGCCTTCGTGCCCACCATCATGCGGGCGTACTCGATGACCTGGAACATCTGCGCGATGCCGTCGTGCACTTCGCCGAGCAGCCAGCCCTTGGCGGGGGTGCCGTGCTGGCCAAAGGTGAGCTCGCAGGTGGTGGACACCTTCAGGCCCATCTTGTGCTCGACGTTCGTGACGAAAGCACCGTTGCGCTCACCGAGCTCGCCGGTGTTCGTGTCGAAGAGGAACTTCGGCACGAGGAACAGCGAGAGGCCCTTGGTACCTGGCTTGGACTCGATGCCAGGGCCCTCGGGCCGGGCGAGCACCAGGTGCATGATGTTCTCGGTCATGTCCTGGTCACCGGACGTGATGAACCGCTTGACGCCCTCGATGTGCCAGGAGCCGTCCTCCTGCTTGACGGCCTTGGTGCGTCCCGCACCGACGTCGGAGCCCGCGTCGGGCTCGGTGAGGACCATGGTGGCACCCCACGCCCTGTCGATCATGATCTGGGCCCAGCGCTTCTGCTCCTCGGTGCCGTTGCGGTCGAGGATCATGGCGAAGTTCGGGCCCGCCAGGTACATGTACAGCGCGGGGTTCGCGCCGAGGATCAGTTCGGCGGCGGCCCACTGCACGGTGGGAGGCAGGCCGAAGCCGCCGAGGTTGTTGGTGAGGCCCAGCCGCCACCACTCGCCGTCCCAGAGTGCCTGATAGCTCTTCTTGAAGGACTCCGGCAGCGTGGCGGAGAAGGTCTTGGGGTCGTAGACCGGCGGGTTGCGGTCGGCATCGACGAACGACTCGGCGAGCGGACCGACGGCGAGGTTGTTCAGCTCGGACAGTACACCGCGCGCGGTCTCCTCGTCGGATTCCGCGAGCACTCCCTTGCCGAGGCGGTTCTGCACGCCGAGGACCTCGAAGAGATTGAACTCCAGGTCTCGGACGTTGCTCTTGTAGTGGCCCATGTCGTCACTCCGTACGGGTTGTTCGGCACTCCGGCTGGGCACTCCTGTCGCCGACAGGACACGCGATGACACTGCCCTACTGACCGGTAACATAAGGATAATACCAGCCGGTAACCAAGGCGAGTGCCATGGCGGGACTGTGATGCGGATGGCGTAGTGCCGGGCCGCCCGAGAACGCCGACGTGTCTCAGCGTTGCGGCGAGCGCTCCCCGTTCTGCTGGTTGCGGTCGGCCGGGCTGACGACGAGCAATCCGGACCGGAATGCCTTGGTCACCGCGTGGGTACGGTCGCGGGCCGACAGCTTGCGCAGGATGCTCTTGACGTGGGTGCGAACCGTTTCCACCGAGAGGAAGAGCGTGTCGGCCACTGCGGAGTTCTCCATCCCCTCGGCGATCAACTGGAGCACCTGGTACTCGCGGCGCGACAGCGGCATGTGGGGACGCTGGAGTGCGCCGGCCTCGCTCGCCCGCTGGGCGGGAACGAGAGGTGCCAGCGCGGGATCGGTGAAGCGGCGCTCGACGTAGGTGCGGCGAATGCCGTCGGCGAGCTGGCGCGGCTCCGCAGCCCGTGGCAGCGCACCGTGAGCACCCGCGCTGAAGATCGTTACGAGGTAGTCGGTCGTTCGTTGCGGCCCGTCGATGAGCGCGATGATCATGAGCATGGGGTGGCTTTCCGCGAGCAGCCGCGTGAGATGCCCGTGCGGGTCGAGCGCGGAGTCCACGAGGACCAGGTCGGGGCGGAGCTGTTCACACATCTGGATGCCCGCATGATGACTGCCCGCGTGCCCGGCCCAGCGGAGTCCCGGGGTGCGGCTCACGACCGCACTGAGGCCCTCCCTGAAGACGGGTACTGAGTCGATGGCGGCCACGGTGAGCGTTCGGGTCGCCCTGTCCATGCCGAAGCTGCCACGCGCGGAGCGTGTCCCGTGTGCCATCCCGTCCTCCCTCCGCACGCCCACCCGCCGACGTGCCGCTCCCCTTAATGGGGTATTCCCGCTGGGCCGAAGCGGTTACACCGAACCACAAGAGTTACACCGGGTAGTGCGACGCCGGTGGTACGAGTGCGCGTCGTCTCCTTCGGGTACGCACCGTGCATGCCTGCACACGTGATCGCCGTCGCCATCGATTGCGAGGACGCCGAGGCGCTCGCCATGTTCTGGACCCATGCCCTCGACATGGCAGGGCCCCGGCGCTGGCGGGACGCCGACGGCGTGACCTACGTCCAGCTCGACGGGCAGCCGACGTTGGTGTTCCAACCCGTCCCGGAACGCAAATCCGGGAAGAACCGCCTACACCTCGACCTCGCGCCCGAGCGGGGAAGCAGCCAGAGTGACGAGGTCGAGCGACTCGTGCGGCTGGGCGCGAGGGTGCTGGCCGACACCGAACGTCACCCGTGGGTCGTGCTCGCCGATCCGGAGGGCAACGAGTTCTGCGTGCTGCCCCCGCGTTGATCCAGCGGGCTATCGTGACGCCGTGGATCTTCCAGGGGGTTGGGACTGTGTGGCGACGCTGCGCGACGGCCGGTGGATCGAGCGGCGCCCTCGGCGCCCCGCGGTCACGGCGCAGTTGCGGCGCGAGGCGTCGTTCCTGCCGTGGTTGGCGCCCGCGCTCCCCCTCCGGGTGCCGGTCCCGAGAATCCTCGTGGACCAGCCGGGGCATGAGTTCGTTTCAACGCACGAACTCGTGCCGGGCGAGCCGCTGTGTGCGTTCACCTCAGCCAACGGGCGGCGTCTCGGCCGGTTTCTCCGGGCGCTGCACAGTCGCTCCTCGGACGACGCCGTACGCCACGGCCTGCTGCCGGCGTCCGGCGCCGCGGAGGACCTCGCCAACGACGTGAACCTCTTCCGGCGGACTGTGCTGCCGTTGGTGCCCGCCGGATGGCGGCCAGACGCTCAGGCCGTGCTCGACCGGGTCGGCACCTTTCCCTTCGACACTGTCGTCCACGGCGACCTCGGCCCCGAACACGTGCTGACCTGCGACGACGTGATCACAGGTGTCATCGACTTCGGCGACGCCCGCTGCGGCGACGCCGCGATGGATTTCTCGTGGGTGCTCCACGGCACACCATCGGTGTTCGGCGAGGCGGCTGCCGAGGAATACGGCGTGACCCCTGCCGTCCGGGAGCGCGCCAGGGTGTGGCGTCGGCTGTCGCCGTGGTACGACGTGACGCGCGGACTGGGCACCGGCGACGCGGACATGGTGCGTGACGGACTGGATGGGCTGGTGAACCGCCTGCGAAAACCCTAGGATGTGACGAGCCACACAGGCGGCATCAAGGGAGATGACGTGCAACTGGCTCTGGTCCTCGCGGGAGTTGTCCTGCTCCTCACCGCGGCAGCGGCAACGGTTGTGTACGAGGATCAGCGGGAGGCGCGCCGACGCGACCGGCGAAGGCGTGAGCGGCTGGTGCGGCTGGGAGAGGCCGAGCCACCGCAAGCGGCGTGGTCCGCGCGGTCGCCGATGTCCGGCTTTCGCCGCCCACACTCCTGAGCCGCTTCAACGCCACCCACAGGGCGGCCCCAGCCCAGCCGAGCGCGGCCCCTGCCGTGTTGGCCATCAGGTCATCGACGTCGAAGATGCGGTAGACGAACGGCGCGGTGCCGAAGTTGGCCGTGAGCTGCGTGATCTCCACAAGCAGCGAGGCGGCGAACCCGGCCAGCACGGCGAAGGTCAACCCGCGTTTCCACAGCACAACGGCGAGCGCACCGAGCGGCACGAACAGCAGCACGTTCATCGCGAACTGCTGGAACGTCAGCGTGACGAGCGAGTGAGCGGGTGAGAGTCGGTAGGCGTCCAGCTCGATGCTGAGGTCGCTGACCCACCGGAACGGAACCAGCTGCACGGTCTGGGCGAGCCGCACGTCCCCCGGCGCAGGCAACGGAAGCAGCACAACGGCCACGGCGAGGCAGGCGTAGAGCGTCACCGCTCCCGTCGTCGCGACTCGCCCGACGTCGATACGGCCGTACCTGGCGCGATGGCCGATGAGCTGCGGCACCAGCAGCACACCCCACACGACCACGAAAGCACCGAGTCCGTACGTCAACGCTGTCTGCTGCGCCGTTGTCATGTGCCTGACGCTACGGCCGGGCAAGGGCGGCCGTCCTCGGTCGAGCGGACCGGCTGAAGTACCGCACCTCGGCCATCCGGCCGATGACCGATCGCCGAAGCCGGATTTTGCTGGGACGATCCCGGTATGCCGACCTGGGATGATGTTGAGAAGCTGGTGTCGCGGCTTCCCGGCGCCGAGATCACGACCTCGTACCGCACGCCGGCCGCGAAGGTGGGAGGCAGGACGTTCCTGCGGCTTCGCACGGAGGCCGAGGGCTGGCTCGTGGTGATGTGCGAATTGGACGAGAAGGAGGCCATGCTCGCCTCCGGCTCGCCCGCCTTTCACACCACCTCGCACTACGACGGCTACGGCGCCGTTCTCGTTGACCTCGCCGAGATCGACGAAGCCGAACTCGGCGAACTGGTGGAGCAGGCGTGGCGGATCAAGGCACCTGCGCGCCTGCGTCAGCAGCTTGACGGGTGAGGGCCGGTCAGCGGGCGGGCACGTGCGTGGCGAACCAGGACACGTAGCGGCGCTGCCACGGCACCTCGACAGCACGCCGGTGGTAGTGGGCGCGAGTCCAGTTGACGGCGTCCCGGGCGGAGAACCCGTGCAGGGTGACGAGGCAGGCCATCGCCGTGCCGGTACGGCCGATGCCGCCGTGGCAGGCGATCTCCACAGCCGCACCGTCGGCCGCGCGCCGGTGCAGCGAGAGGAGCAGTCCGGCTGTGGCAGGCCAGTCGGCAGGTAGCAGCCCGTCCCGCCACAGCACCCAGTCGTGAGGCCAGGACAGCGTCGGTTCGTGGCGGGAACGCAGGCGTGGTCCGCCGAGGTAGAGGCCGTAATCGGGTACGTCGCCGTCTGCGATGGTGTGCCGCAGGCCGCGCCCCCGCACCCACACGCCGTCGGGCAGCTGGATGGCTCCGTGCAAGGTGGTCGTCACCGGTGCGATTATCCCGCCGGTGGGCGGGTGCGGACAAACTCCCGATGGATCGGGGCGGAGGCGCCGGGGCGGACTCACCTTATGCACGCGTGCTTGCACTTGGTGTACCTGTGTTTGCACTGTACGCACGCCTGTCGGCAACCGGCGCACCTGTGTTTGCACTTGGCGTACGTGCGTCTTGCCGTCGGTGCACGTGTGTTTGTGAGCCTGGGTTACGCATCCCGGAGCACGTCGGTGACCCGTCTTGTCATGCGTCGCAGGCTCGGGTAACCGGCAGGACCGTCGGCCCCTGACTTCACGGGGGCTTCGGCCGCATGCCGCCGGGCCTGGCGTACGTGCGGAGGCCGGCTACCCCAGGACGACGGAAACCCCGCCGCTGAAAGTGGAGTCGTGCAATTCGACGCGGTCGGGCTTCGCGTTGACGGGCACATCGAAGACGAGCGTGCCCTCAACGCCGTTACCAGGGCTGATCGGCGTGTACAGGACCTCGTTGTTCGGTATCGCCATGCCGGCTACCGAATCAGCCGCGTACCGACGGTCGTTCGAATCGAAGAGGTACTGGTCCGCGTCCGAAAGACCGCGAGGCTCGTCACCGATGTTTCTCACCCGCACGGTCACCAGTACGTACTGCCCCTGGGCCGTCTCGGAGAAATGCGGTCCGCCCACGGAGGGCTGGTAGTCCACTCCAACGACGGTGAACTCGAAGAGTCCGTCCCGCACAGGCTGGCCGACTGCGCCCGATTGCGGTTCAGCGACATCAGCAGGGGGCGGCGACGTGGCATCGTTTCCGGAGTTGCTGGTGACGGCGACGACGACGCCGATCACGATCAGAACCCCCAGAATCCAAGGCCACTTTCTCAGTTTCCGTTTGGCCTGGTCGGCCTCTTTCCGCTTCGCCATTTCCGGTCATCTTCTTCCTTCGTTGACGGCGCCCGGGTGGCCAGGCTCCACCCGCGTAACCCACGGAGGAAGGGACGTTCGGCGGGTTCCGATGGTGTCGAACAGACCGCATCGCCAGACCCGCCTCGTTGCGGCGAATCGGCCTCACAGCGCGACAGTGCGGCGGGACCACTGTCATGGCGCAGGACAAGGGCCAAGACCGCGCTCAACAGCCAAGACCCTCCGCAAGCGCGCTACACCATCATGGACAGCGACGACCCCGCCGTGATCACCTCCTGCCCTGTGTCGCTGCGGCAGCGAAACGGGTGCTGACCTGCCCCGTGGACACGACGGTTCACGAGAAAGACGGGACGAGTTGAGCCCAGCCCCGTCGGCGGCGTTTCGTCTCAGTTCGGCTGCCAGTTCGGGTCGCGGCCGGTGAGGCCGATGACGCGGTCGAGCAGAGGCGCATCCTCCGCGACCTCGACCGCAGGCCCGAAGAGGCCCTCCACCGGCCCCGCAGCCGCGATCGCGAGGGCGTGTTCGTGGACGGTTTCCAGGAGACCGGGTTCAGGGTTGTAGGGCTGTCCCGTGGCGCGAGCCAGATCCCACCCGTGGACGACGACCTCGGCGAGCGCCACCATGCCTGCCTGCTCGCCCGTCAGTTCGACACCGCCGACCTTGGTGCCGCCTTCCCACGCCTGGGGATGGCGCCAAGCCCGCGCGAGCGCCTCCAATTGCCGGGGAATCCGCTCCTGCCAGCCGTCAGGGAGACTCGCCCCACCCGGTGGCGGTTCCTGAGCGGCTGCCGGGGGCAGTTCCTTGGCCGCAGCGAGGGCGAAGGCGATTGTGAGCCCGTCGATGTGCCCGAGGAGGTCGCCGACGGTGAAATGCTCGCACGGCGTCGGTGTGTCGAGGCGGGTCACCCCCGGCAGCAGATCTGCCACCATTCGGCCCGCGGGTTCCAAGTCGATTGTCATGGTCGCCAGTCTGCTCAGGGCGACCGACAATTTCCGTCGCCACGGCTGAGCCTTTTCTCAGTCACGAGGAGGTTGCGTGGAAAACGATTCCGGGGCTTGCCGGTCTGCACTTCCACGACCTGCGGCACGCGGGCAACATCTGGGCCTCGAAGGCGGGGACCTCGACCAAGGACCTCATGGCGCGCATGGGGCATGACGACATGCGGGCGGCGTTGATCTACTCGCGGGCGACCAGTGACGCGGACGAGCGGATCACGGATCGGCTTTCGGAATTGGTTGACCAGCACCGTCGGGGCGTGGCCGGAAGCGATGCGGGCCAGCCGGGCGGCCACATGGCACGCGAGGCGTGTTGATCTCGAACGACGAAACCCCCAGGTGCATAGGCCTGGGGGTTTCGTCGTGGAGCGGATGACGGGAATCGAACCCGCGTTCTCAGCTTGGGAAGCTGATGTTCTACCATTGAACTACATCCGCAGCGGCTATCAGCATACCCGACCGCGATCATCCGACTCCAACCGGGTACTCGACATCCCGCTTTCCCGCCTTGACGCGCCAAACATGGGCTGACGACACTTGTCGTCATGACGGCTGACGAGCGGCTGCCGGATCCGGCGCTGCTTCGAGAGGGCGGTTTCCGCCTCGCCACCCGGTTGTTCGCGCCCGGAGACATCCGGGGCACCGAACGCCAGCGGCGCCGTCTTCGCGCCTTCGCGCAGCGGGAGGACCCGCAGGCCGACGCGGTCGTCGAACTGATGCGGTCGCTACCCCGTGGCCGTGGGCGCGCGTTGTTCGAGCTGGCGGCGGAACGGGGCATCGGCGGTCTCGATGATCCGCCGCGTGAGCTGGCCGACTTCTTCGCGAGCGTCGAGGCGACGCCGTACTGGGTGGATCACCAGCGCCTCGAAGGCGGGGCGAGAGCCATGGTGCGCACCGGTGTGCTGAGCCTCTTCCCGCTCGGCGATATGGCTCTGATGGGAGGCTATCTGGCCTCTCGCGCCACGAAACCGCTGGTCGGCACAGGGGCGATCGAGCGAGCGGCCAGCAGGAGACTGATCGAGACGGCGCTGTGGTGGCTCGACGTGACCACGCCGGGAGCGTTACGAACCGGAGCGCTCGGCTACACCTCCGTCCTGCGGGTTCGCCTCGTGCACGCACACGTCCGTGCCGCGATGAACAGTCGCGACGACTGGGACTACGAAGCGTGGGACAGGCCCGTCAACCAGGTGCAGACGGCGGGAACGCTGCTGCTTTTCTCACTCGTGTACGTCGTGGGGATGCGCCTGCTCGGGGTCCGTTACACGGAGCGGGAGCGGGCCGACATCATGCATCTCTGGCGGTACGTCGGCTGGTTGATGGGGATCGACGACGAGCTGCTGCCCGCGACGGAGGACGACGCGTGGCGGCTGCTGTGGCTGCTGGCGGCCACGGAGTTCATCCCCGACGACGACTCGAAGCGGCTCGCGGCGGCGTTGCTGCGTTCTCACGCCGACGTGGGCAGGGACCGGGGTGCGCTGGGACAGGTGCTCGGCGAGCTGTCCGTCCGCGTTCACGGCTCGATCAGCCGTCTTGTGCTCGGCAGGACCAACTCCGATTTCCTCGGGTTACCCGACGACCCCATCGCCAGGCTCGCCGTGCTGTCCGCTGCGGCGGGCAACTTCGCAGCCGAGACCGTGCGGCAGCACCTGCCTGGAGCGACGTGGGCGCAGGAACGACTCGGTGCGCTCGCGCGGCGACGCTACGCCGAGCAGCTTCGCAGGCTGGTCGAGCACGATCCCACCTATGCGAGGCACATGCGGACGCCGTCCCACGCCGCCTGAGGGGGAGGCAGTGCGGCCCGGTTAGGGTGAGACGGTGCTGTTGAGTGACCGTGATCTTCGCAAGGCACTGGAGTCGGGGCGGCTCGGAGTCGATCCGTTCGATCCGGCGATGGTGCAGCCGTCGAGCATCGATGTGCGGCTCGACCGCTTCTTCCGGGTCTTCGACAACAGCAAGTACACGCACATCGACCCGCAGTTGCGGCAGGACGAGTTGACGTCGCTGGTCGAGAAGGACAGCGACGGTGACCCGTTCGTGTTGCACCCTGGCGAGTTCGTGCTCGCCTCGACGTTCGAGCTGTTCACGCTGCCGGACGATCTCGCGGGACGGCTTGAGGGCAAGTCGTCGCTGGGGCGCCTCGGCCTGCTGACGCACTCGACGGCCGGCTTCATCGACCCGGGGTTCAGCGGCCACATCACGCTGGAGCTGTCGAACGTCGCCAACCTGCCGATCACGTTGTGGCCGGGGATGAAGATCGGCCAGCTCTGCCTTTTCCAGCTCACGAGTTCGGCCGAGCACCCTTACGGGTCGCCGGAGGCCGGTTCGCGCTATCAGGGGCAGCGAGGACCGACGCCGAGCAGGGCATACCAGAATTTCGACAGGGTCGATACCCGCCGCTGAGGCGCGTGGTGGGTGCGTGACACGGACCGCTGACGACGAAGTCACGGTTCAATAACTCACACTTTGGTGGTAACTTCTCCCCTCGTGCTTGCCCCGAGCTCTCGAACCCGATCGCTTCTGGCTGCCGGCAGTGTGTTCGTCGGGGTGGCAGTCGCGGCCGGTGGTCAGCTGCTTTGGAGCGGGCCGGACCCCGAGCGCACAGCACTGGCTCTCGACCGGGGGACGGTCGGGGGCGCGGAGGCAGGAGGGGTGCCGACCGCGACGGGCACCACGACCTCGACGACCACCACGAGCACCTCACCCGAGCCGACGACCTCCGCGACGACGTCCTCGACCCCCGACGAGGAGCCCGAGTCTTCGCAGCCTTCCTCCCCGCCCTCCGACCCCGGCGAGTCCGCGACCACGGACGAGGACGGCACCGGCGAGGAGGACACGGCCACGCCGGCAAGGAGTGATTCCGGTTCGGATGGCGCGGGCGATCTCCCCCACCGCGTCGTCGCCCTCGTCAACGCCGAACGCGCCGACGCCGGTTGCCGGGCGGTGCGTGTCGATGGACGGCTCGCCGGCGCGGCGCAGGGACACAGCGACGACATGGCGGAGAACGGCTACCTGTCCCACACTTCCCAGGACGGGAGGTCGTTCAGCGAGCGGATCGAGGCCGAGGGATACCCGAGTCCGGCGGCCGAGAACATCGCCATGGGCATGTCCACGCCCGAAGCCGTCATGGACGCGTGGATGGCGTCCGACGGCCACCGCCGGAACATCCTGAACTGCGAGATCGCCGCGATCGGTGTCGGCGTGAATTCGGACGGCTGGTACTGGACACAGAACTTCGGCTACTGACCTGCCTCGGCGCGGCTGAGTACCTGCTCGGTGGCGACTCCTCGCGGCAGGGTTCCGAACGCGACGCCCCAATCTCCGCCGAGGCGTGACGCGCAGAAGGCGTCGGCGACAGCCTTGTCGCCGTGCCTGACCAGCAGCGAACCCTGGAGCACGAGCGCGAGGCGCTCCACGATCCGTCGCGCGCGGAACTCGGCTTCACCGGTGTCGGCCAGCTCGCGGCGAAGGGAAGTGACGGCGTCGTCGAGAAGGGCGTTGGCTCCCCTCGCGAGTTCGACCTCGGCGAAGAACGCCTCGACGGACTCGGGTTGCTTCGCCATCGCGCGCAGCGTATCGAGCGCGGCGACGTTGCCGGAGCCTTCCCAGATGGACGACAGCGGGGACTCGCGGAACAGCCGGGGCATGCCGGATTCCTCCACGTATCCGTTGCCGCCGAGGCATTCCAGTGCCTCTGCCGCGTGCGAGGGCGAGCGCTTGCAGACCCAGTACTTCGACACGGAAAGGGCGAGGCGGCGGAAGGCGGCCTCCTGCTCGTCGCCCCCGGCTGCGCGGTCGGTCGCCCCGGCGAGTCGCAGTGCGACGGTGGTGGCTGCCTCCGACTCGACGACGAGGTCGGCGAGCACGTTGGCCATCAGCGGTTGCCGGGCAAGCGGCGCGCCGAACGCCCACCGGTGCCGCGCGTGGTGCACGGCCCGCACCGCGCCGTACCGCATCCCGGCGGCGCTGCCGGTGACGCAGTCGAGCCGCGTGTTGTTGACCATCTCGATGATGGTGCGGACTCCCCGGCCCTCCTCGCCGACGAGCATGCCGAGCGCGCCGTCGTACTCGACCTCCGCCGAGGCGTTGGAGCGGTTGCCGAGCTTGTCCTTCAGTCGTTGCAGGTGGATGGCGTTGCGCGTGCCGTCGGGGAGTACGCGGGGCAGCAGGAAGCACGACAGCCCACCGGGAGCCTGCGCGAGTGTGAGGAACACGTCCGACATGGGAGCCGAGGTGAACCATTTGTGCCCGGTGATGACGTAGGTGCCGTCACCCGAGGGCACGGCCCTCGTCGTGTTGGCGCGGACGTCGGAGCCGCCCTGTTTCTCCGTCATCGACATGCCCGCGATCAGACCGCGCTTGGACGTCGGCACGCGGAGCCCGAAGTCGTAGTGCGGCGCGGTGAGCAGCGGTTCGTACGACGCGGCGAGGTCTCCGCCACACCGCAGCGCCGGCACGGCCGAGTACGTCATCGAGATGGGGCACGTGTGCCCGGCCTCCACCTGGCTCCACACATAGAACTTCGCCGCGCGGGCGACGTGCGCTCCCCGCCGCTTCTGCCCCCACGGAGCCGCATGCAGTCCCCGTTCGACGGCGACGGTCATGAGGTCGTGCCAGTGGGGATGGAACTCGACCTCGTCGATGCGCCTGCCGACACGGTCGTGCGAGCGCAGCACGGGCGGATGCTCGTTGACGAGCCTGCCCCACTCCTGAACGCGCTCGCTGCCCGCGAGCACACCCAACTCGCGGACATCGGCCTCGGCCCAGTCAGCGCCCTGGGTGCGCAGCCCTTCGAGCAGGGCGGGATCGTCGGAGACGTCGTGGCCTGCCAGCGGCGGAACCTGGTTTTCGACCTCATGGGTGGGTGGCATCGCGGGCTCCTAACGCGCGGAGGGTGAAGGTGTGGAGCTGCTCGACCGCCGTGGACTCGCCCGTTCTCAACGGTCCGGTGAGGACTTCGGCCGCCGCTCCGACCAGGGCCGCGGCCGTTGCCGCCGCGTCCTGCGGAGGCAGCTCCCCCGTGGTGACGCCTTCGGCGACGCACCGCGCGATCACGTCGCGAAACGCTTGCCGGAACACGAGGCGTCGTCGTTCGACGGGCGCGTCAACGGGTTCGGCCAGCAGCGCGTAGGCGAGGCGCGGGACCTTCAGCGCGCGGGTCGCGAACGTTCGCACGACGGCGAGGACCCGCTCGGCCGCTGCGTCGTGCGGCCCGGCCGCCTTCTCGACAGCCGCGACCTCACGGGTGACGACGTGGGTGAACAGTTCGGCCACGAGTTGGGCCTTGCCGGGGAAGTGCCGGTAGACGGTTCCGGTGCCGACGCCTGCGCGCTCGGCGACTGCCGCCATGGAGCACCCCGCGTAGCCGTGTTCGGCGAGCAGGGCGACGGCGGCGTCGATGATCGCACTGCGGGTCGCGTCGAGTCTCGCCTGCACAGCAGGGGTGCGCCGGTACACCACGTCAAGAAGTGAAGCACCGATTCCGCACTTCAGGCAAGGGGCGAGTGGGCCGCTTCGGTGATGCTCCGGCAAACGTGCCCCTCGTGATCGAGGGACACGGCATAGTGCTCGATGTGGCGAGAAAGCCGTGGCGTCGGACCCGTACCGCGAGTGGCGCCGGTCGGACGTTGTCGTGGTGGTGGGTCGGGTTCTATGCCCTGGCTGCGGTGGCTGTCGGCGCGGCGGTGACGTGGTGGGCCTGGCCGCCGGTGCTGACGTCGCCGACCGATTTGGCGACGGCGGAGGTCGAGGCGATCCGGACCGGGTTGGCGGCTACAGGCGGCGCAGGGGCGGTTTTCACGCTGCTGCTGGCGGTGCGGCGGCAACGCGCGACTGAGGAGATGGACGCCGCGACCCGGCACGATGCCGAACAGCGGCGGATGACCGAGCTCTACACCGTCGCGGTCGAACAACTCGGTCACGCCGCCGCCGCCGTCCGGCTCGGCGCCTTGTACGCCCTGCAACGGCTGGGTCAGGGCTTTCCCGAGCAGCGACGTCCGATCGTCAACGTCTGGTGCGCCTACCTGAGGATGCCTTTCCTCGAACCCGACGCAGACGGACTGGACACCGGCGAGGCGGCGGCGTTGCGGCAGGAGTTGGAAGTGCGCCTGACAGCGCAGCGGTTGTTGCGTGAGCACGCCCATTCCGGACCGTACGAGGACAAACCCGCCTCTCGGAGGTACTGGGGTGACGAGTTGGACATCGATCTCACTGGCGCCACGCTGCACGACCTGGATCTCCGGGAATGCCGCGTCCACCCTGGGACCAGCTTCGAGAAGGCGCGGTTCACCGGCGATTCATGGTTCAACCATGCCTCGTTCGAAGGTGGGGAGACTACGTTCACCAGGGCCTCGTTCACCGGGAGGCACACCTGGTTCGAAGGGGCCACGTTCAAGGGTGGGGCGACCTCGTTTCACGACGCCACCTTCGACGGCGCCACCTCGTTCTTCGGGACCACGTTCACCGGTGCCGCCTTCTTCGCCGACGCCACGTTCACCCGCGAGACCTGGTTCGACGGTGCCACGTTCGTCAGCACGGCCTGGTTCTCGGGTGCCACCTTCGACGACAGCAGACCCTCTTTCGCAGGTGTGGTGGCTTCGTGCGGTGAGGAACACGCCTGGCCGGAGGGGTGGGTGCTGGTGCCCTCCTCCGATGTGGAAGCGTCCGAAAGGGAGAGTTCCGACATCGACGTCACGTGGGGGCGGCTCGTACTTGCCGAAGACGTCGAGACCAATTCCGAGAAGTTTGCCGGGGACGCGACAGCAGAGTCGGCGGGACACTGACGCACCCCGGGCGCGGGCCTTCGTCACAACAGACTCGAGTCCGGCGACGGCAGCCCGTTCTCAGCTGCTTTGTCGGCGCGGCAGCAGTCATCGGGGCTGGTGCGACGTGGTGTCAGGAGGCAAAACGACTGGCGCTACATGGGACGATCGGCGCATGGGACGTTCCTTCGCCGAGTTGGTGGGGCAAGCCGAGGCCGCACCCGTGGACGGCTGGGGGTTCTCGTGGTTGGAAGGGCGAGCGAGCGAGCAGCGTCCCTCCTGGGGATACGCCACGGCGATGGCAGGTCGCCTCGCCGCCGCGTCGGCCGCGCTCGACATCCAAACGGGAGGCGGGGAAGTCCTTGCCGAGGCGCCGTCCTTCCCTCCCACGATGGTGGCCACCGAGTCGTGGCCGCCGAACGTCGCGATGGCCACGCAGCGGCTGCATCCGAGGGGAGTCGTCGTCGTGGCGGCCCCCGACGACTCGCGGCTTCCGTTCGCCGACGCCGCGTTCGACCTGGTGACGAGCAGGCACCCGGCCACTGTCCGGTGGAGCGAGATCGCTCGCGTGCTGCGCCCCGGCGGCACCTACTTCGCCCAGCACGTCGGCCCAGGCACCATGTGGGAGCTGGTCGAGCACTTCCTCGGACCTCAGCCCGAGGCGAAGCTGGCGCGGCACCCGGACGTCGAGAGCGCGCAGGCCCGCGAGGCGGGGCTCGAACCGGTGGAGGTGCGCTGCGAGAAGCTCCGCGTCGAATTCCACGACATCGGCGCGGTGGTCTACTTCCTGCGCAAGGTGATCTGGACCGTGCCGTCCTTCACCGTTGACGCCTACCGCGACCGGTTGCGCGAGCTGCACGACCGGATCGAGGCCGAAGGGATGTTCGTCGCGCACTCGACGCGGACGCTCTTCGAGGCGCGCAAGCCGTGACCGGCCACGGCACCACAGCCTGCTGCCGTCACGACCGGCGACGTCGAAACGGCGCTACAGCCTGCGCAGCCCTTCCAGGACGCGGTCGAGCAGAAGGCGATCGGGACGGCCGCTCGGGTTCGACCGCGTGGCGTGGACCTTGACGAATCCCGTCTCGGCGAGGTCGCTGATCAGCACGCGAGCGACGCCGAGCGGGACGGAGAGGTTCGCGGCGATCTCCGCGACCGACAGCGGTTGCGTGCAGAGCTGGCCGAGTTTGCGGTACTCCGAACCGGGTTTGTGGAGGTGCCAGCGGGCGTGCGGCTCCGCAGAGACGAGAGTTTCCACGGCGAGGTCCCGCCGCGCTCTGGTGCGGCCCTTGGTGAGCACGTATGGTCGTGCGCGCAGACGGCCGACGGACGGACTGTCGTCGTCGGAGGCGAAGGCGTCGCGGGCCGACATCACGACCCGCTCGGGGCGGGGACGGCGTGGGGCAGGCGACGGCCTCCACTCCTCGGAAGTCGAAGGGCCGTCGGCAGGGCTGCCGGTGTCGAAGGCAGAGCCGAAGTCTGCGTCGAGGTCGTCGAAGTCGTCCGGCGGGCCGGGAACGCCGTCGTACAACGACTCGTCTCCGCCGCCGTCCGGTCTCACGCGATCTCCGCCTTGCATGTTGCTGTCTTGACCTCGCTCCGTTACTGGTTCGCGAGGTTGTCATGCTAGCGCGATCGGGGGGCCGGAAGGCGGGATCGCAAACAAGAATAATCGCGAAAATCCGCGATATTCGCGTCGCGATCCCGCCCTCGGTTACCGTTTGTCCTCGTCCGGTTGCACAGTGCCAGTGCCGACCTGGTCGGTCGGCAGATCGGCCTTCCCGTCGGCCTCGGCTTCCCCGCCGGAAGTCGAGGCACCCACGGTCGCGGGCGCGCCCCGCTTGACCGCCGACAGCAGCAGCTGTGCCACATCGACCACCTCGACGCTCTCCGCGGCCTTGCCCTCGTTCTGGCGGGCGGTGACGCCGTCGGTGAGCATCACACGGCAGAACGGACAACCCGTGGCGATCTTCGAGGGGGCTGTGCCCAGTGCCTCGTCAACACGCTCGACGTTGATGCGCTTGCCGATGCGCTCCTCCATCCACATGCGCGCCCCGCCCGCGCCACAGCACATGGACCGGTCGGCGTGCCTCGGCATCTCGCGCAACGACGCGCCGGACGCGCCGACCAGCTCCCTCGGCGCCTCGTACACCTTGTTGTGCCTGCCCAGGTAGCACGGGTCGTGATAGGTGACGTCCTCGGCGATGGGCGCCACCGGGGTGAGCCGCTTCTCGCGCACGAGCCGATTGAGCAGCTGGGTGTGGTGCACGACCTCGTACGTTCCGCCGAGGTCGGGGTACTCGTTGGCGAGCGTGTTGAAGCAGTGCGCACAGGTGACGACGATCTTGCGCTTGGCCTTCTCGACGCCCTCGAACACCGAGTTCAGCACCTCGACGTTCTGCTGCGCGAGCATCTGGAACACGAACTCGTTACCGGCACGGCGAGCGGGGTCACCGGTGCAGGTCTCCTCCGGGCCGAGCACCGTGTACTTGACACCCGCGATGTGCAGCAGCTCGGCCACCGCGCGCGTCGTCTTCTTGGCGCGGTCCTCGAAAGCGCCTGCGCAGCCGACCCAGAACAGGTACTCGGCCTCGCCGAGCTCGCCGTCGAACACCGGCACCTCGAAGTCGAGGTCCTCGGTCCAGGCAAGGCGGTCGCGGGCGTTCTGCCCCCACGGGTTGCCCTTGTTCTCCAGGTTCTTGAACATCCCGTTCAGCTCGCTCGGGAAGTTCGACTCGATCATCACCTGGTAACGGCGCATATCGACGATGTGATCGACGTGCTCGATGTCAACGGGGCACTGCTCGACGCACGCGCCGCAGGTGGTGCACGACCACAGGACGTCGGGGTCGATCACACCGGCTTCGGCGCCGTCACCGCCGCCGACGAGCGGGCGCTCGGCCTCGGCGATGGCGAGCACGTCGATGCCCGCGTACGGGTTGTCTCCGGTGAGCCCGACCTCTTCGCCGGTGACGTCCTTCTTTCCGCCGGCCAGCAGGTAAGGGGCCTTGGCGTAGGCGTGATCACGAAGTTGCGTGATGACGAGCTTCGGGGAGAGTGGCTTGCCGGTGTTCCACGCGGGGCACTGCGACTGGCAGCGGCCGCACTCGGTGCAGGTGGAGAAGTCGAGCCAGCCCTTCCAGGTGAAGTCCTCGACCTTTCCCGCGCCGAAGACGTCCTTCTCGGGGTCGGCCTCCTCGAAGTCGAGCGGCTTGCCTTCGCTCATCATCGGCTTGAGCGCGCCGAGCGCGACCCCGCCGTCGGCCTCGCGCTTGAAGTAGATGTTGAAGAAGGCGCTGAAGCGGTGCCAGGCGACACCCATCGTGAGGGTGCGGCCGACGACCAGGAGCCAGATCATCGCCGACAGCAGCTTGATCAGCGCCATCACCGAGACGGCCGCGGTGCTGGTGGGCAGCAGTGTCGCGATCGGCTTGGTGACGAAACTCGACCACAGCGCGGGAGCCTCAATGCCGCTGGAAATCTTGAAAGCCTTGACGCCGAGGATGCCGAGTCCTTCGACGACCACCACGGCCTCGACGAAGTACGCCTGCCCGAAGTTCGACCCCGCGAAGCGCGACTGCCTGTCGGCTCTGCGCGGATGGTTGAGCTGCCGGATGATCGCCAGCGCGATACCGCCGACGACGGTGCCGAGGCCGAGCAGTTCGAGTGCGAGCTGCCACACGCTCCAGTGGCCGATGATCGGCCAGGTGAACTGCGGGACGAAGACCTCGCCGTACGCTTCGAATACCGACAGCGAACCCAGCAGGAAGCCCCACATCACAAGCCAGTGCCACGGGCCGACGTGGCGGAACTTGTTCATGCGGGTGTGAGCCGCGAACTCCTTGATCAGCGTCCGCAGGCGCGGCCAGAACGGGCCGTTCCGGGTCGAGTCCGGCTGTCCGAGCCGAATGATGCGGACCTGGCGGATGACGCCGGAGACGAACACGGACCAGGCGACAACGCTGATGAGGACGGCGATCACGCCCATCGTGATCTGCAGTGCACCCATGTTCGGGGGCCTTTCGGTTCGGGAGCTTCGCGGTGGGTCGGGGAAAGGCTAAATCGTTGTACTGATGAGTAACCTACTGGCCTTCGCCCAGTCCCGCTGATGTGGCGCACGACTCGCATAGTATTGGGACGTTCGTTCAGGTATTTTAGCAGCCATGAATCCGTACGTCCTGTTGGCTGCGGCCATCGCGGCCGAGGTGACAGGCACCGTGTCACTGAAGTACGCGGAAGGCTTCACGAAGCCGCTGCCCTCCGCCGTGGTCGTCGTCGCATACGGGACGGCTTTCTACCTGCTCTCCCGGATTCTCGGAGCAGGCCTTCCGGTCGGCGTCGTCTACGCCGTCTGGTCCGCGGCCGGGGTCGCCCTTGTCGCGCTGATCGGCGCGCTCTTCCTCGGGGAGCGGATGAACCTCACGATGGTCGCGGGGCTGGTACTCGTGATCGGCGGCGTGGTCCTGCTCGAACTCGGAGGTGAACGGTGAAGCAGCACGCCGACGGGCGCAGGGTGCGAGGAGAGAAGCGCCGCACCGAGATCATCGAGGCCACCTTGAGGGTCATCGAGCGCGACGGCGTCGCGGGCGTCACCCACCGCACGGTGGCCAAGGAGGCCGGCATACCCACCACCTCGACGACCTATCACTTCGCCTCGCTCGACGACCTGCTCATCGCCACGCTGATCGCCTGCGCGAGGGACATGGCGACCGAGGTCTACTGGATGATCGACAGGGCTCGTTCGCGGGGCAGCGGGGGAGCGGACGAGGTGGCGGCACTCCTTGCCGAGGCGCTCGGCCCGCGAAGGGGCCGCACGATGGCCGAGTACGAGCTGTACCTGCTGGCGGCGCGCAGGCCCGAACTGCGGCCTGCCGCACGGCGCTGGCTCGACGTGCTGACCTCGATGGTCCGCCACGACGACGAGGTGGCGTTCCGGGTTTTCCTCGCGGGCATCGACGGGCTGCTCATCCAGGGCTTGATCGACGACGAACCACCGACGGCCGAGGAACTGCGTCCCGTTGTCGATTACCTGCTCAAACCGCGCTGATGCTCGCCGGGCCCGCTCCGGTGGACCCGGCGAGCACCAGGGAAAGGCGGGTCGCGCCCTGCGAGACGTAGTGTTCGAGTTCGCAACGCCTGTGCGCGAACTCGGTCACCGGGACGGAGAAGGCCACCGCGCCCCTCACCCGGTTGTCCGCGCCCCTGACCGGAGCCGACACGCAGGCCAGCTCGGGCTGGAACTCCTCGATGTCCCTGGCGAGGCCCGATCGCCGCACCTGCTGGAGTTCGCGGCTGAGGTCGGAAAGCCGGACATTGGTGCGCTCGGTGAGTTTCGGCATGCCCGTGGCTTCGAGGTAGTCGCGGCGCTGTTTCGGGGTGAGCGCCGCGAGCAGCACCTTGCCGAACGCCGTGGCGTGCGCGGCCTCGTGGAAGCCGAAGTCCATGGGCTGGGCCCTGGGGTAGCGTGCGGAGTCGGCCACCGCGGCGACGACCACCTGCGTGCCGCGAAGCACCGAGAAGTAGGCGGCTGCCCTCGCCTTTCGGTGCAGCGCTCCCAGTTCCTCCCGCACCGCGTCGTCCACGTCCAGCTCGTCGCACAGCCGCTGGTACAGCGTGCCGAGCCGGTATCCGAGTCCGAACCCCCTGCCGTGGCCGAGGCGCACGAGGTAGCCGTCGTGCACGAGTGTGTTGAGCAGGTGATACGTCGTGGAGAGTGTGAAGCCCGCCCGCCGGGCCACCGCTTTGGCGGAGACACCGTCGCCCTCCGAGGCGACGATCTCCAGTACGCGCAGTGCGCGTCTTGCCGAGCCGATCAGCCCACGTGGTGCAGAGCTGCTCACCGACCCACCTCCGGCTGAGTAAGGGCTCGCTCGGCCGTCCAGCATACGGACTCCGATGCCGTCGGCGGGGCAGGAATCCGAAGGATTTTTCCCGCCCCGCCCCGCCGCGGTGCCGGTCCGTGAACCTCAACCCTCGTTCTCGTAGACCGGCGTGATGGTCGCGCGGGCGAGCGTGTGCCCGAACATGGAGAAGCCGAGGAACGCGGGAGTGGCCTCCTCGCCGACGTCGAGCGATTCGACGTCGAGCGCGTGCACGGCGAAGATGTACCGGTGCGGGCCGTGCCCTGCGGGCGGGGCCGCTCCGATGTACCGGGCGGCGCCGCTGTCGCCCTTCAGCGTGCGCGCACCCTCGGGAAGGCCGGAGCCTTCCGCGTCACCGGCGCCGGAAGGCAGTTCGGTGACGGATGCGGGAATGTCGAACACCGCCCAGTGCCAGAACCCGCTGGCCGTCGGCGCGTCGGGGTCGAAGCAGGTCACGGCGAAACTCTTCGTGCCGTCGGGGAAACCCTCCCACGCCAGGTGGGGTGAGTAATCCTCGCCGCCTGCGCCCATGATGCCGCTGCGCTGCGGTACTGGCAGCAGTTCCCCGTCGGCGATGTCCTTGCTGCGCACCGTGAACGCCGGAACGGGCGGCAGCGCGTCGTACGGGTTCGGAGCCGAGCCGGCTCGGGTCATGGGTCCTCCAGTTTCCGGTCTTCGTGGTCGGTGTGACGCCGGGACACAGGTTAGTGACTTCGGGTAGGGACTGCCCCAGGGTCGGTTGGGGGGCTTCCCTGATGTTCCCTGCCTTCCGGAGGCCATAACGTCGGCGACGCAGGAAAGGTGAGCCGGGACGGTTGAGCCGGGATGAGCCGGGATGACGCGGAATGGTGCGGAATGGGACGCGGGATGAAGAGTGTGGTGCTGGCCGTCGGGGGGATCGTCCTCGTGGTGGCGGGGGTAGCGATCGCGGCGAACTGGACCGTGCCCATCGCATCCGAGCGCACCGACACGGTGAAGGCCGCCGTGGAGCGGGTCGATATCGACAACGACTCCGGCAATGTGGCGATCCGCTCCGCCGACGTGACGAGCACGGTGATCGAGCAGCGCCTTCGGTACCACGGTGAGGAGCCGGGACGGACGTTCGAGGTGGACGGCTCCACGCTGTTGCTGCACGGCTGCGGTCCGGACTGCTCCGTGGAGTACGAGGTCAGGGTGCCGTTCGGGGTGACGGTGGAGGGTGAGGTCTCGTCGGGCGACATCCTCGTCGAGGGCACGGGCAACGTCAGCGTGCGGGCATCGTCCGGCGACGTCGAGTTGCGGCTGCGCGATGCGGAGCGGGTCTCCGTGCGAGTGGAGTCGGGGAACATCGACGCCGAACTCCGCGAGGTCGCGGAGATCGAGGCCATGGCGAGTTCGGGCAACGTGGACCTCGACCTCGCCGGGGTTGACCGTGTCAGGGCGAACGCGGAGAGCGGCGACGTCACGGCCACGGTCCCGACGGGCGACTACCGGGTGAGGGCGACGACCGACAGCGGTGAGTCGGACGTCAGCGGAGACGACCCGACGGCCGAGCGGGTGCTCGACCTGACGACGTCGAGCGGTGATGTCACGGTGCGGGGCGTATGAGTTCTCGGTGGTTTCGCCCGGCGGGAACATCGGGCACAAGGACGTCGTTATAGGGGGCAGGAACCTTGAGTGGCCTCGACTCAACTCCGGATTGACGGCCGGTAGCCTGTCCGGATAGAACTTGAGTGAGCCCCACTCAAGTTTCATGTCGCAGGTGGGTGGACACCCGCCAGGCCACAGGCAGTACCAACGCAGGAGGGAAAGACACCATGGCGCGCACGGTCGGCATCGACCTGGGAACGACCAACTCGGTCGTCGCGGTCCTCGAAGGTGGTGAGCCGACGGTCATCGCCAACTCCGAGGGAGCTCGCACCACACCGTCGGTCGTCGCTTTCGCCAAGAACGGCGAGGTGCTGACGGGACAGCCCGCCAAGAACCAGGCCGTCACCAACGTCGATCGCACCATCCGCTCTGTGAAGCGGCACATGGGCACCGACTGGAAGACCGACATCGACGGCAAGCAGTACACCCCGCAGGAGATCAGCGCGCGGGTGCTGATGAAGCTGAAGCGTGACGCCGAGGCGTACCTCGGTGACGAGGTCACCGACGCCGTCATCACCGTTCCCGCGTACTTCGAGGACGCGCAGCGCCAGGCCACCAAGGAAGCAGGCCAGATCGCGGGCCTCAACGTGCTGCGCATCGTCAACGAGCCCACCGCCGCCGCGCTCGCCTACGGTCTCGACAAGGGCGAGAAGGAGCAGACCATCCTGGTCTTCGACCTCGGTGGTGGCACGTTCGACGTGTCGCTGCTGGAGATCGCCGAGGGCGTCGTCGAGGTCCGAGCCACGAGCGGTGACAACCACCTCGGTGGTGACGACTGGGACCAGCGCATCGTCGATTGGCTCGTCGAGAAGTTCAAGGCTTCGAACGGCATCGACCTGACCAAGGACCGCATGGCGCTCCAGCGCATCAAGGAGGCCGCGGAGAAGGCCAAGATCGAGCTGTCGAGCTCGACCACCGCCAACATCAACCTGCCCTACATCACGGTTGACGCGGACAAGAACCCGCTTTTCCTCGACGAGACCCTGTCGCGCGCCGAGTTCCAGCGCATCACCGCCGACCTGCTGGAGCGCACCAAGGCTCCGTTCAACAACGTGGTGCGGGACGCGGGCATCTCCGTCGCCGACATCGACCACGTCGTGCTCGTGGGCGGCTCCACGCGGATGCCCGCCGTTTCCGAGCTCGTCAAGGAGCTGACCGGCGGCAAGGAGCCCAACAAGGGCGTGAACCCGGACGAGGTCGTCGCGCTCGGTGCGTCGCTTCAGGCCGGTGTGCTCAAGGGCGAGGTGAAGGACGTCCTGCTGCTCGACGTCACGCCGCTGTCGCTGGGCATCGAGACCAAGGGCGGGGTGTTCACGAAGCTCATCGAGCGCAACACCACGATCCCCACGAAGCGTTCGGAGATCTTCTCCACGGCCGACGACAACCAGCCGTCGGTGCAGATCCAGGTGTTCCAGGGTGAGCGTGAGATCGCTGCCCACAACAAGAAGCTCGGCATGTTCGAGCTGACGGGCATCCCGCCCGCACCGCGCGGTGTGCCGCAGATCGAGGTCACCTTCGACATCGACGCCAACGGCATCGTGCACGTCACGGCCAAGGACCTCGGCACAAACAAGGAACAGTCGATGACCATCACCGGTGGCTCCGCGCTGCCGCAGGAGGACATCGACCGCATGGTCAAGGACGCCGAGGCACACGCGGAGGAGGACCGCAGGCGCCGCGAGGAGGCCGAGACCCGCAACCAGGCCGAGACGCTGGTCTACCAGACCGAGAAGTTCGTCAAGGACAACGACGAGAAGCTGCCCGAGGACCTCAAGGGCAAGGTCAAGACCGCGATCGACGACGCCAAGGAAGCGCTGAAGGGCACCGACACAGCCAAGATCAAGGAGGCAGTGGAGAAGCTGAACTCCGCATCCCAGGAGCTGGCCACCGCGCTGTACGCGAACACGGGCGCGCAGGCCGGCGGTGACGGCGGCGCTGCGGGTGGTGCGTCAGAGGGCTCCTCGGCCAAGGGCGACGACGTCGTGGACGCCGAGATCGTGGACGAGGACAACAAGGACAAGAAGTGACCGAGCCCCAGTCCGAGCGAGACGACGAGCGGGAACAGGAGCCAGTGGTCGTGCGGGACCGTCGAAAGATCGATCCCGAGACCGGCGAGCTGCGCGCGGTGGACGCCTCCGAGGAGAGCCGGGAGGTGCCTGCCGCGCAGCAACCGCAGGCCGACGCCTCCGGCAGCGCCGCTGGGGAGCCGGAAGAGGCGGGGCCTGCGGCGAGCGAGGTCGCCGATCTGAGGAAGCAGTTGGAGGAGCGCACCGCCGATCTGCAACGCGTGCAGGCGGAGTACGCCAACTACCGCAGGCGGGTTGACCGTGAGCGGGACGCCATGGCCGACAGTGGCAAGGCCACCGTGGTGGGTGATCTGCTGCCGCTGCTCGACGATCTCGAGCGGGCCGAGGCACACGGCGACCTCACCGGTGCGTTCAAGGCCGTCGCCGACAAGCTGGTCGGTGTGCTGGAGAAGGCCGGGCTCGAACCCTTCGCCGCAGAAGGCGACGAGTTCGACCCGACCGTCCACGAGGCGGTGCAGCACAGCACCTCGCCCGACGTGGAAGGCCCGACGGTGACCACCGTCCTGCGGCGCGGTTACCGGTTCGGCGACCGGGTGCTGCGGGCGGCTCTCGTGGGTGTCACCGACCACGAGCCTGCCGCGGCATCGGCGCCCACGGCTGCCACGGCTGCCACGGGGGCGAGCGGGTCAGCAGGTGACGGCCCGGTCGATCCGCCGGTGAACGGGGAGCTGCCGCTCACCGATTCCGATGAGAACCAACGCTGACGCGATGCTGGAGGGAGGGGACGCCTGATGAGCGCGAGGGAGTGGCTCGGTAAGGACTTCTACCGCGAGTTGGGCGTCTCCTCCGACGCCTCCGCCGACGAGATCAAACGCGCGTACCGCAAGCTGGCCAGGGAGAACCACCCTGACGCCAATCCGGGCAACGCCGAGGCCGAGAAGAAGTTCAAGGCCGTCTCCGAGGCGTACGGCGTGCTGTCGGACCCGGAGAAGCGCAAGGAGTACGACGAGGCCCGCAGGCTGTTCGGTTCGCCAGGACCGGGCGGCTTCGGGTTCCCGCCACCCGGCGGAGGTGCCGGAGGGGTCAACATCGGCGACATCTTCGGCGCAGGCGCCGGTGGTGGGCTCGGCGGGCTCGGCGACATGCTCGGCAACCTGTTCGGTCGCAGAGGCGGCGCGACGACGTCGCCGCGCGGACAGCGGGGCGCCGATGTGGAGACTGACGTCCGTATCGACTTCACCGAGGCGGTGCGGGGTGCGACCCTGCCGCTGCGGCTGTCCAGCCCGGCCACCTGCGGCACGTGTGGCGGCAACGGCGCACGGCCGGGTACGCAGCCGAGGACCTGCCCTGTGTGTCAGGGCGCCGGTCTGGTGAATCGCAGCCAGGGCGCGTTCGCCTTCTCCGAGCCGTGCCGGGACTGCCGAGGTCGCGGCACCGTGATCGACGAGCCGTGCCCGGAATGCGGCGGTGAGGGCGTCAGCACCCGCACCAGGACGCTGACGGTGCGGATACCTGCCGGCGTTGACGACAACCAGCGCATCCGGCTGGCCGGTCAGGGCGAACCGGGACGCGGGGGTGCTCCAGCGGGCGACCTCTACGTTCGCGTGCACGTCAACCCGCACCCGCTGTTCGGCCGTTCCGGCAACGACCTGACCGTCACGTTGCCGGTGGAGTTCTCCGAACTCGCGCTTGGCGCGACCGTCAGCGTGCCGACGCTCGACTCGAAGGTCTCCGTGAGGATCCCACCGGGTACCGGAAGCGGCAGGGTGCTGCGCGTGCGCGGCAAGGGCATCACGCGCAGGGACGGGACACAGGGTGACCTTCTCGTCACCCTCCAGGTCGTGGTTCCTGCCAAACTGGACGACGAGGCCACCGAAGCGTTGCGACGCTACGCCGAGGCGGTCGCGGCACACGATCCGCGCCCTGAGATCACCGCGCTGTTGCGAGACAGGGAGTGAGGCTGGTGATGTTCGGTTCCGGTCCACCGCTCGGGTTGCCGCACGGAGCTGACGAAGACACACCGGTCTTCGTCATCTCCGTCGCGGCGCAGCTGTCGGGCTTGCATGCCCAGACGCTGCGGTCGTACGACAGGCTCGGCCTGGTCAGCCCCGGCAGGACGCCAGGGGGCGGTCGGCGCTACTCGATGCGCGACATCGCCCAGTTGCGCCAGGTGCAGCGGCTGTCCCAGGAGGAGGGGGTCAACCTCGCTGGGATCAAGCGCATCATCGAGCTGGAGAACGAGGTCGGAGCGCTGCGGCAGCGGGTGGCGGAGCTGTCGGAGGAACTCGCCTCGGCCTACGCCGCCGCCGAGCAGGCCGCCGCTGCCGTGCATGCCTCCTACCGTAAGGATCTCGTCCCGGCCAGGAGGCAGAACGCACTGGTGGTGTGGCGTCCCGGCAGGCCGTGACGGCGGACGCCTCACGCGGTGAGGAACGGGTCGTAGCGGATCTGGCTGGGGTGGACGCCGACACGCAGCAGTTCGGTCACCGTCGCTTCGATCATGGCGGCGGGCCCTGACACGAGAATGTCGTGCTCCGTCCACGGCCCCCAGCGCGTCACCGCCTCGGCTGTCGTGGCCTGCTCGGCGTCCGGTGTGGACGATGTGTCCTCGACGACGGGCCACACCGTCAGCCACGGGTTGCTGGTGGAGAACGAGTAAAGCCGGTCGAGCGCGTAGAGGTCGTCCCAGTGGCGCGCGCCGTAGAGCAGTGTGGTCTCGGGGTTGTCCACCCAGCGGCCGAGGTCGTCGATGATCGCCTGGATCGGCGCGATCCCGGTGCCGCCCGCGATCATGAGGACCGGCCTTCTCGACTCCCGATCGACCTGGAGGCAGCCCATCGGCGCGCCGAACTTCCACACGTCGCCCGGTTGGGTGTGCCCGACGATGGCCCTGGAGACCCAGCCGCCGTCAACGGCGCGGACGTGGAACTCCAGCGAGCCGTCCGTTCGTGGGGCGTTGGCAGGGGAAAGGCAGCGCCACAGCCGGGGCCGCTGCGGTACCTCGACGGTGACGTACTGCCCTGCGCGGTACGGCATCGCCTGGTCGAGTTCGACCCGCACCAGCGCGAGATCCCAGCTCAGGCGGTGGTGCTCGGACACGGTTCCCGTCCAGTACGGAGGCTCGACGCCGTCGGCCTCGGCGTCGGCGGCCGCGTCCTGCATGGCCCTGGCCACCAGCGTGTACGCCTCGGCCCAGGCTCGTTCCACCTCGGGGGTCCAGACGGCCCCGAGGCAGTGCTTCAACGAGCCGAGCAGGGCTGTGCCGACGGCCTCGTAGTGCGAGGGGTGCAGCTCGAACTTGCGGTGGTCCCTGCCGAGTTGCCGCAACACAGGCACCAGGTCGTCGGGCCGGTGCACCAGGCGAAGGACCCTGATCAGCGCGCGCACGACCCGCCCGTTCTCCGCCTGCATGCTCACAGGGAAGAACTCCCGCGCCGACGGCGAGAGGTGGAACAGCAGCCGGTAGAACTCCTGCTCCACCTCCTCGCGGTACGGCCGTGCGAACTGCCAGGTTCGCTCGATGTTCTCGACGAGGTCGGTGACGGCCTGCGGTGCCTTGCGGGGCGGGGCCAGTTCGGGAACGGGACTGATCAGGCTGTCTGTCATCAGCCTGCCTCACAGCGTCCGCGCCGAGCGCGAGTGGTACGCATTGCCACGCACACCTTCGGCTCCTTCTGTCGCACACGACGGGTCCAACAGTAAGTCTGCCCTAAGACCTGCGGTAGCCGGTGGTGCGAGGCTCTCTCGGCGAGGCGGGCGCACGGCTCGACCCCCGAGGTCGCCGCGACCGGGAGCGGCCCGCGACGGCCCTCGGGGGCCGATCATCGCAAGGGAAGGTGCGGCACGTGGCGGGGAGCGTCAGCTCCGCACCTTCTCCACCTTCTTCACCTCACCCGACCGCAGCTTCGCGGCGAAGTCCTTGACCTCGTTCTTCACCACGGGCACGAGCACGTAGAGGCCGATGATGTTGAACAGGGCCAGGAGGAACAGCACCGCGTCGGCGAAGTCGAGGACGCTGCCCAGGGTCAGCACGGAGCCCGCGACCACGAACAGGCAGAAGAGCACCTGGTAGAGGCGCTCGCTCGCGCGCGACTTGCCGAACAGGAACGCCCACGCCTTCTGGCCGTAGTAGCCCCAGGTGATGATCGTGGAGATCGCGAAGAGCGCCACGGCGACGGTCAGGACGTAGGGGAACCAGGGCAGCACCGTGGCGAAGGACTCGGACGTCACGGTGACGCCGTCGGCCTTCTCGCCTGTCTCGACGTAGGCGAGCTTGGCGTCCTCCCAGAACTGGGTCTTGGCGATCACGATGGTCAGCGCCGTCATGGTGCAGACGACGACCGTGTCGATGAACGGTTCGAGCAGGGCGACGTAGCCCTCGGTGACCGGGTTCTTCGTCTTCACGGCGGAGTGCGCGATGGGGGCGGAGCCGAGGCCTGCCTCGTTCGAGAACGCAGCACGCTGGAAGCCGACGATCAGGGCGCCGATCGTGCCGCCGACGACGCCTTCGGCGGTGAACGCGCCGGAGAGGATCTCCCCGACCGCGGCGGGGATGGAGGTGAAGTTGACGAGGATGACGATGAGGCACGCGGCGATGTAGATGATCGCCATGGTCGGCACGAGGCGGCTGGTCACGGCGCCGACGGACTTGATCCCGCCGATGATGACCGCGCCGACGAGGACGGCGAGGATGATGCCGAAGACGAGTGCGGCGCCGCTGCTGCCGAGCAGGCCGTCGTCGCCGCCGGTGACGTCACGGAGCTGGGCGAAGGTCTGGTTGGCCTGGAACATGTTGCCGCCCGCGAAGGCGAAGAACAGCAGCATGATGGCGGCGAGGACCGCGAGGATCTTGCCGAGCGCGGCGCCGAAGCCGTTGCCGAGCCGCTCGGCGAGACCCTTGCGCAGGTAGTGCATCGGCCCGCCGGAAACGGTGCCGTCCTCGTGAATCTCCCGGTACTTGACGCCGAGGGTGCACTCCACGAACTTCGTACACATACCGAGTAGGCCGGCGACGATCATCCAGAAGGTCGCGCCGGCCCCACCGATGGTGACGGCCACACCGACACCGGCGATGTTGCCGAGGCCCACGGTGCCCGACACCGCGGAGGCGAGCGCCTGGAAGTGGTTGATCTCGCCGGGCTCGTCCTTGTCGGTGTACTTGCCGCGCACGATGTCCACGGCGAGCTTGAACTTCCGGAACTGGACGAAGCCGAAGTAGATCGAGAAGACGGTCGCGGCGACGACCAGCCAGGCCACGATCCACGGGAACGAGATGCTCCCGATGGTGACCTCGCCGAAGACGAATCCGGACAGCGCGTCGGTGACGGGTTGGAAGACGCTGTTGATGCTCTCCTCGATGGAGCCGAGGACTCCCTGTTCGGCCGCGAGGACCGAGTTCGCTGTGTCGGCCGGTGGGCTCGACGAGGCAGCAACGCTGGTGATGACAGACATGGTCCGGTAGTTGACCCCAAAGGGTGGGTCAAGACAAGAGGAAGCGCGTATCTGTTACCCGTTGTTACTGCCAAACTCCACGATGGTGGCTAGTTGAGTGGAACAGACTCAACTTTTCTGACGTTGATGATGTCGAAGAGGGTCTTCGCACACACCAGAGGTGAGGGATGGACGCTTTCAACCCGACCACGAAAACGCAACAGGCGATCTCCTCTGCGGCCCAGGCCGCCACCATGGCGGGTAACCCGGAGATCTCACCCGCACACCTGCTCGGCGCTCTGCTGGCGCAGAGCGACGGGCTGGCCACTCCCCTGCTCGCGGCCGTGGGCGCCGACGCGGGCGTCGTCCGCAAGGAGCTGGAGCCGATCACGTCGGGTCTGCCGTCGGCGATGGGCGCCACCGTGTCGTCGCCGCAGTTCGACACCCATGCCGTGAAGTCGCTGACCCATGCGCAGAAGCTCGCCACCGAGCTGGGTGATGAATACGTTTCGACCGAGCATGTGCTCGTCGGCCTCGCCTCGGAGGGCGGGCCGGTCGCGAGCCTGCTCAAACGGCACGGGGCGACACCCGAGGCGTTGCGGGAGGCGTTCACGCAGGTCCGTGGCTCGGCGAGAGTCACGACTCCCGAGCCGGAAGGCACATACAAGGCGCTGGAGAAGTACGGTGTCGATCTCACCGAGCGCGCGAGGGCCGGCGAACTGGACCCGGTGATCGGCAGGGACTCCGAGATCCGCAGGGTCGTCCAGGTCCTGTCGCGGCGCACCAAGAACAACCCGGTCCTGATCGGTGAGCCCGGTGTCGGCAAGACCGCGATCGTCGAGGGACTCGCCCAGCGGATCGTGGCGGGTGACGTGCCCGAGTCGCTGCGCGGCAAGCGGGTCGTCGCGCTCGATCTCGGCTCGATGGTGGCGGGCGCGAAGTACCGCGGCGAGTTCGAGGAACGCCTGAAGGCCGTGCTGAAGGAGATCAAGGAATCGAACGGCCAGGTCGTCACGTTCATCGACGAGCTGCACACGATCGTCGGCGCTGGAGCGGCAGGCGGTGGTGACTCCTCCCTCGACGCGGGCAACATGATCAAGCCGATGCTCGCGCGAGGCGAACTCCGCATGGTTGGTGCCACCACGCTCGACGAGTACCGCAGGCACATCGAGAAGGACGCCGCGCTGGAGCGGCGGTTCCAGCAGGTCATGGTGGGCGAGCCGTCGGTCGAGGACACCGTCGGCATCCTCCGTGGACTGAAGGAACGCTACGAGGTCCACCACGGTGTCCGGATCACCGATGCGGCGCTGGTCGCCGCTGCGACGCTGTCCGATCGCTACATCACGGCGCGGTTCCTGCCCGACAAGGCCATCGACCTCGTTGACGAGGCGGCGTCGCGCCTTCGCATGGAGATCGACTCTCGCCCCGTGGAGATCGACGAGGTCGAGCGCGCGGTGCGGCGTATGGAGATCGAGGAAATGGCACTGTCCAAGGAGGACGATCCTGCCTCGAGGGAGCGCCTTGCCGCGCTGAGGGCGGAGCTGGCCGAACGTCGCGAGGAGCTGAACGCGCTCACCGCGAGGTGGCAGAACGAGAAGGGCTCCATCGAGCGTGTGCGGGAGCTGAAGGAGCAGCTTGAGCAGTTGCGCGGTGAGTCGGAGAGGGCCGAGCGTGACGGCGACCTCGGAAGGGCCGCCGAACTGCGCTACGGCCGCATCCCCGCTCTGGAGAAGGAGCTTGAGGAGGCCACGAGGGTCACGGAGGAGAAGGCCACCGACGTGATGCTCAAGGAGGAGGTCGGTGCCGACGACGTCGCCGACGTGGTGAGCGCGTGGACCGGGATTCCGGCAGGCAGGCTTCTCGAAGGCGAGACCGGCAAGCTGCTGCGCATGGAGGAGGAGCTCGCCAAGCGCGTTGTCGGGCAGCCCGACGCCGTGCGAGTCGTGTCGGACGCGGTTCGCCGCGCTCGCGCAGGAGTGGCCGACCCGGACAGGCCGACGGGGTCGTTCCTCTTCCTCGGCCCGACCGGTGTCGGCAAGACCGAGCTGGCCAAGGCCCTCGCGGAGTTCCTCTTCGACGACGAGAGGGCGATTCTGCGCATCGACATGAGCGAGTACAGCGAGAAGCACTCGGTGGCCAGGCTCGTCGGAGCGCCTCCCGGTTACGTCGGCTACGAGCAGGGCGGCCAGCTCACCGAGTCGGTTCGCAGGCGGCCCTACTCGGTGGTGTTGCTCGACGAGGTCGAGAAGGCCCACCCCGACGTGTTCGACGTGCTGTTGCAGGTGCTCGACGACGGTCGGCTCACCGACGGGCAGGGCCGCACGGTGGACTTCCGCAACACCATCCTGGTGCTGACCTCGAACCTCGGTTCGCAGATCATCGCCGACCCTGCTCTGTCAGAGGAGCAGCGCAAGGACTCGGTGATGGCCGTCGTGCAGAAGCACTTCAAGCCCGAGTTCCTCAACCGGCTCGACGACGTCGTGGTGTTCGGTGCGCTCGACACCGAACAGCTCACCTCGATCGTGGACATCCAGGTTGGCAGGCTGGCGAGGCGGCTCTCGCAGCGAAGGCTCACCCTCGACGTCACCCCCGCCGCACGCGAGTGGCTCGCGCTCAACGGCTACGACCCGATCTACGGGGCGAGGCCGCTGCGCAGGCTGGTGCAGTCGGCGATCGGCGACCAGTTGGCGAAGAAGCTGCTCGCGGGCGAGATCAGGGACGGCGACACGGTGCGGGTTGATACGCCCGAACTCGACACAGGAGAGGACGCGTTGCGGGTCGCTCGCGTCGAATGATCGAAAATGCTCCGAAAGGGTAGGCCCGACACGGCCCGCTGATCTTGGTTGGCGGGCCGTGACGGCTACCCTGTATCGCCGTGGGTATTCCAGCGTGGATCTGGTTCGTCATCGCCGCCGTCGCCGCGGTGGCCGGGCTCGCCTTGCTCACCGCCGACCGAGCGCGGGAGAGTTCGCGTAACCGCGAGCGCGCACGCTGGGCGGAGTTGCGGGGCTGGCAGTACGTCGAGGAGGACGAGCGGCTGCCCCGCCAGTGGACGGGCGGCGCGATCGGCTACTTCGGCGCCCAGGGTGCCGTGAACGTCGTCGCGGGCTCCACGTTCACATCGGACGGTCGTCGCCCCGTTTTCGTCTTCGACATCGAGGCCGACAACGTCATCCCCGCCGTGATCGTGGCCGTGCGCTGCAACCGGGTTCATCCGGTGCTGCTGGAACTGTGGCTCGCGAGCGTGCCGTTCCAGCGCGCGGAGATGCCCGAGCTGCTCGGGCCTGTCGGCCAGCGGTACGCGTTCGCCGACGACGTCACCTCGGCCCGTGCGATGGTCAGTCAGGACCTCGTGGACGCCGCCGACGCGCTGGGCGGAGACGTCGGGGTGGCGTGGCTGGAAGGCGAGTGGGTGCTCGCCAGCGTCGCGCCCAACGTGGGTCCTTCGAGGCTGGAGCGCCTGCTGCGGGACCTCGGCGAGATCGCCGACATCGTGGACCCGTTCGACGACGATGTGCAGCGGCCGAGTCTGGCCAGTGGCGTCGGCGGCTCCCCGCAGGGCGACGCGAAGGCCGAGGACGGCAGCGCCGACTGAGCGGTTCGGGGCACGGCTTCAGCCGAGTTCGAGTGTGCCCGACAGGTGCACGCGGTCGTCCGTCAGCGGTTCACCGCGCCTGCCCGGCTCGGGTTCGTGCCGTGGTTCGTCCTGCGTGGCGAACGGCGTGACCACGGTGGGCGTCTCCTCCGTGCGCGACTGGTCGATCGGCTCGTGCCAGCCGCCCCCTTCACTCCCGAACTCGGGGTGCTCGGGCTCACCGGAACGGCCTGCCTGGCTGAACACCGTGTCGTGTTCGTCGGGGAAGGCGGGTTCCGGTTCGAATCCGGAGAGGTCGAGTGTTCCCGTGAAGCGTCCGCCGTCCTGAATGGACAGTTCCCGGTAAATCAGCGTGTGCTCGACAGGCTGGGAGCCTGCCGCGAAACCCTCCGAGTACGAGTGCGCGTCGAGACCGGGACGGTCCCGCACGTCAGGGGCGTCGGCGTCGCCGGGTCTCTGCTCGACGTCGAAGCCTTCACCGTTGTCGCCGCCTCGCGAGGATTCGAGTGCCGCCGTGAAGCCGCGAACGAACGACAGGTAGTCGAGGTCACCGTTCTCCATCTGGCTTCATTCCTCTTGCCGGGCCAGCCGCGCGGTCGGTGGAAAGATACTGCCTGTGTCCCGAGGCGCGATCTCCAGGGCGGGTACTTTGGGATCATGCCAGTCGCACTGATCACGGGAGCGACCGCCGGTATCGGGGCGGCGTTCGCGAAGAAGCTCTCCTCGCAGGGATACGACCTCGTGCTGGTGGCCCGTGACGAACGCAGGCTGGCCGAGCAGGCCGAGGTGCTCCGTACCACCTACGGCGTTTCGGTGGAGGTGCTGCCTGCCGATCTCTCGACCCGCGACGGGATGGCGATCGTGGAGCGGCGGCTTGCCGACCCCGGCGTGAACCTGCTGGTCAACAACGCGGGGCTGGGGCTCGCCGGCGAGTTCTGGACGGCGTCGATGGACGAGTTGCAGCACCAGCTCGACGTCAACGTGACGGCGGTGCTGCGGTTGAGCAGGGCCGCGCTGCCAGCCATGCGCGAGCGCGGGTCGGGGGCGATCGTCAACGTCTCCAGCGTGGCGGGCTTCTTCTCGGGAAGGGGCTCCACCTACACGGCGAGCAAGGCATGGGTGACGTCGTTCACCGACGGGCTCGCTTCGGCCTTGTACGGCTCCGGCGTTCGCGTCATGGCCGTGTGCCCCGGCTTCACGAACACCGAGTTCCACGAGCGGGCGGGGCTCGCCAAGACCGGCCCGAAGGCGTTCTGGCTCTCCGCGGACCGTGTGGTGGACGAGGCGCTGGCCGACCTCGAGCGAGGGAAGGTCGTCTCCGTTCCGAGCAAGCGCTACAAGGCTGTGGTGGCCGTCGCGCGGCTGCTGCCGAGGGAACTGGTGCGCAGACTCGGTGGCCGCTTCGCGGGGCGCGACCGCACTTGAGGCGGGCCCTCGGACGGAAATCCGTCGTGTCAGACTTGGTGCTCGTGGCGAACCCTTCCCTCGACCAAGCAGCGAAGATCGAACTGGCTCGGCTGGTCACCGAGCTGTGTGTGGTGCACGGCAAGGTCACCCTGGCATCCGGGGTGGAGGCCGACTACTACGTGGATCTGCGCAGGGCCACGCTGCACCACAGGGCCGCTCCGCTGATCGGCAAGTTGCTGCGCCAGCTCACGGCCGACTGGGATTTCGTGGCCGTCGGCGGTCTGACGCTGGGCGCGGACCCGGTGGCCACCGCCATGTTGCACTCCGCGGCCTCCGACGATGTCGTGCTCGACGCCTTCGTGGTCCGCAAGTCGCTCAAGGAACACGGGATGCAGCGCCGCATCGAGGGCATGGAGGTCGCTGGTCAGCGCGTGCTGGCCGTCGAGGACACCTCGACGACGGGCGGCAGCGTGCTCACGGCCGTGGACGCGCTGCGCGAGGCGGGAGCCACGGTCGTCGGTGTGGCCACCGTGGTGGACAGGGCGACGGGTGCCAAGGAGGCGATCGAGGCGAGGGGTCTGCCGTACCGGTACCTGCTCGACCTCGACGATCTCGGCCTCAGCTGATCTATTCCCGCTCTTTCTCACCTTTTGGATGCGGCCTCACCTGCCCGTTTCGGAGTACCGTTGCCCTGATCAAGGGGGAGCCGACACGGGCAGGTGGCCGATGCTGGGGTTTCTGACGACGCTGACGACGGGCGTGCACTTCCTGGCCCTGCTCTACATCGGCCTCGGCGGGTTCCTCGCGTGGTTCTGGCCGAAGTCGATCTTCATTCACATCTTTTTCGCCCTGTGGGGCGTCGCGGTGAACGTGTTGCCACTGGCCTGCCCGCTGACGGAGTTCGAGGACTACCTGCGAGGACTGCGGGGGCTCGAACCGCTGCCTGGCGGGTTCAACGCGTACTACATCTACGACACGCTGTTCCCGCGCGACGCGCTTCCCGTCGTCGGTGTCGGCGCACTCGTGCTGGTGCTGTTCTCCTACCTCGGCGCCTATGTGCGGTGGCGGGCCCGCACGGTCCCCGAGTCGTCCGGCACGCGCACAATGGCGAGGTGAACGGCCGGACGATCCAGAACCCGACATCCTCCCGCGAAGAGCCCGTCGAGGTGGTGGGGCCGACGGAGTGGACCCACAGGGACGACATCGGTGTCGGCCCGTGGGAGGGACCGTGGCCCGAGGACGAGCGCTATGACCCCGAGCTGCTCGAACACGGTGATCGCCGCAACGTGGTCGATGCCTACCGCTACTGGCGCAGGGAGGCGATCGTCGCCGACGTTGACGCCCGCAGGCATCCGTTCCACGTCGCGATCGAGAATTTCCAGCACGACCACAACATCGGCACGGTGGTCAGGACGGCCAACGCGTTCGCGGCGAAGGCCGTGCACATCGTGGGAAGGCGGAGGTGGAACCGCCGGGGTGCGATGGTCACCGACCGCTACCAGCATCTGCACCACCATGCTGAGGTGTCAGGGCTCGTGGAGTTCGCCGCCGAGCAGGGGCTCAGGGTCGTCGCGGTGGACAACACACCGGGCTCGCAGCCGATCGAGACGGCCGTGTTGCCGAGGGATTGCGTGCTGCTGTTCGGGCAGGAAGGCCCTGGACTGTCCGGCGACGCTCAGCGGGCCGCGTCGATGGTGGTCTCGATCGCGCAGTTCGGGACGACCCGATCGATCAACGCGGGAGTGGCTGCCGGCATCGTGATGCACGCCTGGGTGCGGCAGCACGCCGACCTCTCGACGGCCTGGTGAGCTGTTCGCGCCTTGACTGCTACTCCGGGCACCCGCACGACCCGCGGTGACGCAGTGCGGGCGGGAGGCGCACGGTCTCCGGCGGCCGGTGAGGGTCGCGCAGGCGGCTCAGCAGTAGCCGCACCGCCGATCTGCCGATCTCCGCGACGGGCTGTGCCATGGTCGTCAGCGGGGGATCGACGAGGTCGGCCCACTCGGGATCGTCGTATCCCACGACGGCGAGGTCGGTGCCGATCCGCAGGCCGCGCCGCCTCGCCTCGTGGAGCACGCCGACCATCATCGCGTCGTTGGCCACGACCACGGCCGTCACGGGGTCGGGCAGGTCGAGCAGCCGCGCGAGCGCATGGGCTCCGCCGCGCCGTTCGGAGTGCCCGCATGCCACGAGTTCGGCGTTCCACGGCAATCCGGATCTGCCGAGTCCGAGCCGGTAGCCGAGGGTGCGTTCGTCGCTGGTGGCGAGTCTCTCCGCCCCGCTGACGAGGCCGATGCGGCGATGACCGCGTGCGCAGAGGTGTTCCGTGAGCGCCGAGGTTGCCTGGATGTTCTCGGCGCCGATCTGGTCGTGCTGGCCCTTGGGGCTGAGCCGATCGACGAGCACGGTCGGCGTTCCCATCGCGCTCAGTTCCGCCTGCACCCCTGCGTCGCCGGGGACGGGTGTCAGCAGCACACCCTCGACGCGACGTGCCCGGAGCGCCCTCACGACGTCCTGTTCGGTCTCCACGGTGTCGTGGGTGTCGGAGAGCAGCACCGTGTACCCGGACGCGGCGGCCTCGCGCTCGATGGCCTGGATGAGGGTGGCGAAGTACGGATTGGCCAGCAGCGAGATCGCGACGCCGATCGAGCGGGTTCCTCCGGTGACGAGGGAGCGGGCGATCACGTCGCCGGTGTAGCCCGTGCTGGCGATGGCGTCGAGCACCGCCGTCCTTGTGGCAGGGGCCACGGGCCGGGTGCCGTTGACCACGTGCGAGACGGTGGTGATGGAGACACCGGCCAGCTCGGCGATGTCGCGCTGCGTGGGCCTTCGAGACGGCGGCATGGTTCGTCCCCTTCGCTCACAGTGCGCCGGAACACTGCCAAGCGTTTGCGCAAACGCTTGCAGCGCAGAATAGTCCTTGCCTACCGTGCCTGGCAGGACGTCGGGTCGGGAGGTTTTTCCACGGTGAGCGTGCTGTTGGCGGGGCTGTGCACCGTCGATCTCGTCCAGCGCGTCGAATACCTGCCCGAACCCGGGCAGAAGGTGCGTTCTCGGGACATGGCACTTGCTGCGGGCGGCCCCGCGGCCGGTGCCGCCGTCGCGGTCGCGGCACTCGGCGGAGAGCCACTGCTGCTCACGGTGCTCGGTCGCCACCCGCTCGCCGAGCTCGCTCGCGCCGACCTCGCCGAGTGCGGTGTCACCGTGCTGGACGCGCTGCCGCAGTGGGACCGGCCTCCACCGCTGAGCGCGGTCGCCGTGCGTGAGCGCGACGGTGAGCGCGTCGTCGTCTCCCCGGGCGCCGACGATGCCGCCGACGCCCGGCTACTCGCCGGTTTCGGTCCAGAGGCACTCGACGCCGCACTTGCCGGAAGGCAGCCGAAGGCAGTGCTTGTGGACGGCCACTACCCCGCACTCGCTCGTGCCGCCGTGGCCCTGGCGCGGGCTCACGACCGGCCCGTCGTGGTGGACGCGGGGAGCTGGAAGCCGGTGTTCGCCGATGTCTTTCCCCACGCCGACGTCGTGGCCTGCTCGGCGGGATTCACAGCCCCGGAGGGAGCGCTCGACGGCGTCGAGGTCGTGATCACCACGGCGGGTCCTGACCCCGTGCGCTGGCGTGGCCCGCATGGCGAGGGTGAGGTCGCCGTCCCCGAGGTGGACGCACGCGACACGCTGGGAGCGGGTGACGTGTGGCACGGTGCACTCGTGTTCCGCGCCGGGCTTTCCGACATCGAAGAGCGGATCGCGTTCGCGAACGCTGTCGCGTCGGAGCGCGTTCGGCACGCAGGCCCCCGAAGCTGGATCGGCCCGGTCAGGGCGATGATGGGAGAGAGATGACATCGTTCGAGGAACTGCTGAACCGCGCACACGCCCTGGCAGAGCGGGGTGAGCGGACAGTGCTGGGTATCGCAGGTGCTCCGGCTTCCGGTAAGACAACGCTGGCGTGGCGGCTGGCCGACGCGCTTGGCGCGCAGGCGGCAGTCGTGGGCATGGACGGTTTCCACCTCGCGCAGGTGGAGCTGAACCGGCTCGGGCGCACCGACCGCAAGGGTGCACCGGACACCTTCGACGCACATGGCTACGTGCACCTCATCCGGCGGCTCGCGGCAGGCACGGAAACGGTGTACGCGCCGGAGTTCCGCAGGGAGATCGAGGAGCCCATCGCGGGTGCCGTTCCCGTGTCGGAGAAGGTGCGCCTGGTGATCACCGAGGGGAACTATCTGCTGCTGGACACAGACCCGTGGGGCGAGCTGCGGTCGTTGATCGACGAGGTGTGGTTCCTCGAACCGGACGAGGACGACCGCATCGAACGGCTCGTGACGCGGCACCGCAAGTTCGGGCGTTCGCTGGTGGAGGCTCAGCAGCGCGCCCGTGGTTCCGACCAGCGCAATGCCGACCTCATCGCGCCCACGGCCACGCGAGCCGACCTGGTGATCAAGGATATGGAACTGCCGCACTTCGCGGTGTGAACGGCCTCGGGGGTGGGCGTCAGGCGCTGGCGGTCTCGGTCCTGTCGTCCACCGGCTTGCGCATTTCCTGGCGGTAGCGCCACACGCCGTAGGCGGTGCCGAACACGAAGAACACCACGCTGCCCCACACGAGCACCGTGTTGAGCCACGGAATCGACGTCAGCAGGCCTGCGGCGTAGAAGCCGAGGAGAACCAGCGTGGGAACCCACAGGATCGCCCCGGCTGTGGTGGCCAGCATGAATCTGCGCGAGTTCATGCCCGCGGCTCCCGCGACGAGGGGAGCCAGCGTGCGTATCCACGGGATCCAGCGCGCCGCGACAATGGCGAGGAAACCCCTGCGATCGAGGAACGCCTTCGCGCGGTCGAGGTTCGGCTTGTTGAGCACCCGTCCGCCCCTTCGGGCGATGAACCGCGTGCCCGTCTGCCTTCCCACGTAGTACCCGACCTGATTGCCGACGACGGCCGTGACGAGAGCGACGCCGGACAGCGCCCACGCCTGCCCCTCGGAGTCGTGTTGCGCCAGCACCACGCCCGCGGCGAAGAGCAGGGAGTCGCCGGGCAGGAAGAGCCCGACGATCAGCGCACATTCGACGAACACGAAGCTGAGGACAATGGCCCACACCAGCAGCGGTCCCGCGGTCGCCAGCCAGTCGAGGCCGACCGCCGTGGCTTCGGCGTTCACTGCATCCACGTCGGCAGCGTACGTGCCTCGTGAGCGTCGTAGGAAATCCCGCCGAGATCGACACGGTGGGTGTGCCGCGCCGTCACGAAGCGATAGGACGACGCGGCACCCCGGTTCAGGCCATCGCGGCGGCGGCGCTGTCCGTCTCAGGCGAGTCGTTCCCGGCTTCGGCGTCCTTCTTGGCAGGACCGCCCGTCAGCGGGATCTCCTTCATGAACAGCAGCACGACGAAGGCCAGTGCCGACACCGCGGCGCCGAGGTAGAACACCGAGCTGATCGACTCCGTGAACCCGACGAAGAACGGCTCGGCCTGCTCGATCGGGAGCTGCTGCAGGAACGACGAGTCCTCCATCACGTTGCCGTTCACGGACCGCATGGCCTCGGGCGGAAGGCCGGAGGCGGTGAACGCGGCTGCGATGTTGTCCGTCAGCGTGCTGAACACGATGGAGAGGAACACCGCGACGCCGAGCGTGCCGCCGATCTGCCTGAAGAAGGTCGCCGACGCCGTCGAGACGCCCATGTCGCGACGCGGCCCCGCGTTCTGCACGGCGATGATGAGTGTCTGCATGCAGTTGCCGAGCCCGAATCCGATGATCGCCATGACGATCATCGACTTCCACACGGGAGTGTTCCACTCGACCTGCGCGAACAGCACCATCCCCACCGTCATCAGTGCGGTTCCGACGAGAGGGAAGATCTTGTAGCGGCCGGTGCGGGAAGTCAGCTGCCCCGAGATCACCGAAGCCGACATGACGCCGACCATCAACGGCAACATCAGCATCCCTGACGCGGTGGGCGAGTAGCCCTGGACGATCTGGAGGTACTGCGGGATCAGCATCATGGCGCCGAACATGGCGATGCCGACGATGACCCCACCGGCGATCGCGACACTGAAGGTCGAGTTGCGGAACAGCCGGAGCGGGATCAGTGCCTCGTCGCCCATGCGCCGCTCGACGGCGAGGAAGAGCACGAGACCGATCGCGCCGACGACGTAGCAGATGAGGGCGGCCTGCGAGCCCCAGCCCCATTCGCGGCCCTGCTCGGCCACGAGCAGCAACGGCACGAGGCACACCACGAGCGCGAACCCGCCCCACCAGTCGATGCGGTGATCGTGCCGGGTGTGCGGCACGTTCAGCACCTTGGCGACCACGAACAGGGCGATCGCGCCGAGCGGGACGTTCACGAGGAACACCCAGCGCCAGCCCTCGAAGCCGAACACGGGGTCCAGTCCGGCGAAGAAGCCGCCGAGCACGGGCCCGAGCACCGTGGACGTACCGAACACGGCGAGGAAGAAGCCCTGGTACCGGGCGCGTTCCCGGGGCGGAACGAGGTCACCGAGGATGGTCAGGGCGAGCGACATGAGCCCGCCAGCGCCGACACCCTGAACGGCTCTGAACGCGGCCAGCGAGTACATGCTCTCCGCGAAGGCGGAGGCGAGTGAGCCCACCACGAAGATCGTGATGGCCGCGAGGTAGAAGGGCTTGCGCCCGTAGATGTCGGACAGCTTGCCGTAGATCGGGGTGGAGATGGTGGCTGTGATCAGGTAGGCCGTCGTGATCCACGCCTGCATGCTCAGGCCGTGCAGGTCGTCGGCGATCGTCCGGATCGCGGTACCCACGACCGTCTGGTCGAGCGCGGCGAGGAACATGCCGGTCATCAGCCCGATGAGGATGACGACGATCTGCCGGTGGCTCAGTGCGGGCGCGTCGTCCTCGGGATGTGGATCTCCCGGTCTCGCCGCCGATTCCTGTGCTGCGGTGGTCATGTGCATTCCCCCTTGCCTGTACGGTCAGCCAGCGGACCGCACGTCTCGATGTGGTTGTTGAGCTGGGACAGCAGGCTGTTCAAGGCGATCCGGTCGGCGTCGGTCCACGCGGAGAGAACCTGCTCCAGCCACTCGTTGCGCGCCCTGCGGTTGGCCTCGAAGATGCGAAGCCCTTCCTGCGTGACGGCGAGCAGCGAGGCCCGCCCGTCCTCGGGATCGGCCTGCCGCTCCACGAGGCCGTGGTCCACCAGTGTGCTGCTCTGCCTGCTGATGGTGGAGATGTCGGAGTGCAGGACTTCGGCGAGGTGGCTGGCCCGCTGCGGTCCCTTGTCGATGAGGTGGAAGAGGATGGCGTAGGCCGCGCTCTCCAAGCCTTCGGGGCCCACCTTCGTGATCCGGGACTTGACGCGGGAGACGAGCCGGACGAGGCGGATCAGCTGGGTGGCCAGTTGATCGGCGCTGCCGTCGGGCGTCCCGCGACACGGGAATGGGGCGTGCTGGGGCCGCTCTGTCATGATCGATTTCCCGCCGGCATGGTTGGTGGATACAAGCAACTTTCGTTCCCCACGATCCCCGTGCCCGTGGTCGCACGGCAACTGAATTTCCTGTGAGGAGTCACACGTCCGGCATCCAGCACCCGCCTCACCGCGTGCTGGAGATTGGCCCCTCACCCGTTAGCGTTACGCCATGAGCAACGCCCTACTCGGCAGACTGCGCGCCGACCTCGGCGCCGACGCCGTGGTGACGGACCCCGACGTCATGGCCTCCTACGCCCGCGACCAGATGCCGCTCGCGCCTGCGGGAAGGCCGCTGGCCGTGGTGCTGCCCGACGACGTCGAGGGCGTCCGCGCGGCTGTGCGCGCGTGTGCCGAGGCGACGGTGCCGATCGTGCCGAGGGGCGCCGGAAGCGGGCTGTCCGGTGCCGCCAACGCCGTTGACGGCTGCGTCGTCCTGGTCATGACCAAACTCGACCGGATCGTCGAGATCGACCCGGCCGACCGGCTCGCCGTGGTCCAGCCCGGTGTGGTGAACCAGGCTCTGCGGGACGCCGTGGCCAAGCACGGTCTGTTCTACCCTCCCGACCCTTCCAGCTACGACTGGTGCACGGTCGGCGGCAACCTCGCCACCAACGCGGGGGGCCTGTGCTGCGTGAAGTACGGCGTCACGGCGGACTTCGTGCTCGGCCTCGAGGTCGTGCTCGCCGACGGTTCGGTGCTGCGAACGGGACGGCGCACGGTCAAGGGCGTCGCGGGCTACGACCTGACCCGGCTCTTCGTGGGAAGCGAGGGCACGCTCGGCGTCATCACAGAGGCCACGCTGGCGTTGCGGCCGCTGCCGCAGGCTCCCGCGACGCTGGTCGCCGCGTTCCCCTCCGCCGTCTCCGCGGGCACGGCCGTGAGCCGCATCGTGCGGGACGGCCTCGTGCCGTCGCTGATGGAGGTCATGGACGCGACGACCATCAGGGCGGTGCAGGACTACCTGCACACCGACCTCGGCACCGGTTCCGATTCGGGGACGTTGCTGCTCTGCCAGTCCGACACCGGTGGCGCGCAGGCGATCGCCGAGTTGGAGGCCGTCGAGCGCATCTGTGCCGACGCGGGAGCCGAGATGACCTACCAGACAGGCGATCCCGCCGAGGGAGACCTGCTCATGAAGGCCCGAAGGGTGGCGCACAGCGCGCTGGAGAGCACGGGATCGTGCATGACCGACGACGTGTGCGTGCCGAGGACGCGCATCGCCGACCTCATCACCGGCTGCGAGCGCATCGCCGACGACACCGGCCTCACGGTGGCCGTGGTCGGTCACGCCGGTGACGGCAACATGCACCCGACCGTCGTCTACGACGCGACGGCCGACGGCGAGTTCGACAGGGCCCGGCGCGCGTTCGACGCGATCCTCGACCTCGGGCTCTCGCTCGGCGGCACGATCACCGGCGAGCACGGTGTCGGCAAGTTCAAGCAGGACTGGCTGGCGAGGGAGATCGGTCCCGTCGGGCTCGACGTCCACCGTCGCCTCAAGCGGGCACTCGACCCGGACAACCTCTTCAACCCCGGCTCGATGTTCTCGATGTGACGCTCACAGCACCGTGACGAGGCCGAGCAGCGAGCCCACGGCGAGACCGAGCGAGGCCGCGAGGATCAGCACCCAGCGCGCCGGCAGTCGTTCGGGTTCGCGACGGTGGTTCCCACGGGAGACCGGTGCGGGGCGCACGTCCGCGTCGCCGTTCGCCGGAAGCCGCCCGCCTGGCTCGTCTCCTGCCGTGCCGGAGAGCAGCCCGTAGCCACCGGCGAGCCCTGCAACGGGCGTCGGGTGGTCGGTGGGCGCGGCGGTCCGCGCGGGCGGTGGCGCGGACGGCGCTGGCATGGGCTGCGCGGGCGGTGGCGCGGATGGCGCCGGCACGGGCTGCGTGGGCGTCATCGGTGGGGCCGGTGGCGCCGGTGGTGCGTACCGCGCCTGCGCACGCAACGCCTCCGCGAGCAGGCGCTCCGGGTCGTCGGTCATCGCCGCACAGCGTAGTCGCGTGACGCACCACCGACCGTGCGCCCGTCTCGTTCGCCCCCGGCTCCCGAGACGGGAGGCTGCCGTGTCGGCAGCGGCGGACACGGCAGCCGAGCAGGGAGAAGGGCAGCGCCGGTCACCTCCATCGCAGGCGCCACTGATCCGCGCCCGGCTTCAGACCGGTACAGGTGCGCCGCCCACCCACGTGCCTCGTCGCAGCACGCCGGTGACCCGCAGATCGTCGTCGAGCACGACCACATCGGCCAGGAGTCCCTGCCTCAGCGATCCGGTCTCGCCGTCGATGCCCAGGAGCAGGGCGGGGTGGGTGGCCGTCGCGGCGACGGCGTCGGTGATGCCGAGCCCAGCGCCGTGGACGAGATTGCGGAAGGCGGCGTCCATGGTGAGCGTGCTGCCTGCGAGGGAACCGTTGTCGGCGAGGGTGGCGACCCCGCCCGAGACCTCGACGTCGAGGCTGCCGAGCCGGTATCTGCCGTCGGCGACGTCGGTCGCGGACATCGCGTCGGTGACGAGCACGGTCCTCGACCGGCCCGCGTGCCGTGCGGCGAGCCTGAGTACATCGGGATGGACATGCACGAGATCGCAGATCAGCTCGACGGTGACTCGTTCGTCGTCGAGCAGGACTCCGATCGGCCCGGGTTCCCTGTGGTGGAGGGGGCGCATGCCGTTGAACAGATGCGTCGCCACGGTGGCACCCGCGTCCACGGCGGCTCTCACCTGGTCGGCGACCGCGTCCGTGTGCCCGATCGCCGCGATCACGCCTGCGTCCACGAGCTGGCGCACCGCCTTGATGCCGCCGGTGAGTTCCGGTGCGAGCGTGACCATGCGGATGTTCCCGCGTCCGGCTTCCAGGAGAGCGTCGATGACGCCGGGTTCGGGATCGCGCAGAACCGAGGGGTCGTGCGCACCGCACCGCGCCCGCGCGATGAAGGGGCCTTCGAGATGAACGCCTGCCAGTTCCTCGTCGGCGACCAGTTCGGCGAGGGCCGCGAGCTGGCCTGCGAGTTCGTCAGGCGGTGCCGACACGAGGCTCGCCATGAGGGTGGTGGTGCCGTGCCTGCGGTGAGTGGCGATCGCCGTGGCCGCCTCGTCGGCGTCGGCGCTGGTGAACGAACCTCCCCCGCCACCGTGGCAGTGCAAATCGACGAACCCGGGCACCACGTGCGCTCCAGCGAGGTCGAGGTGTGTGCCTGCCGGTGGCGTTCCCGTGCCGACTCCGCTGATCCGCTCACCCGAGACGGAGAGCCACCCGGTTTCGAGTGTCCCGTCGGGGCAGTGGATGCGTCCGCCGGTCAGGACGAGGTCGTCGGTGCGCGTCACGATCACATCTTATTGGTCCAGACCAAGCCGGGCCATCGTCCCGGGAGTGACACTGCTTGCGTCAGTGCCCTCTCGGGCGGTGCCCGTCGTTCATCGCGCGTTGCAGTGCTTCCAGCGCACGGCTCGCCGTGGACTTCACCGTTCCTCGCGAGATGCCCGCGGCTTCCGAGATCTCCGCCTCGGACAGACCGCCGTAGTAGCGCAGAACGAGAACCTCGCGTTGCCTCGGCGGCAGTTTCGACAGTGCGGCGACCACGGCCTGATGCTCGGTGGACAGCATCGCGAGGCTCTCGGCCGACCGCGCGTTCACGACATGCGGCGGGACGTAGTCGCGTGCGGTCTTGCGCCGCCGCAGCACACTGCGCGAGCCGTTGACCACCGCCGTCCGCAGGTACGACACCGCGGCGGCGGCGTCCCGCAGCTTCCCCCAGTTGCGGTGCAGACCGGTGAACGCCTCCTGCACCACGTCCTCCGCCGTCGCCGGTTCGTCAACAAGGAGGATCGCGAGGCGGACGAGGCGCATCCGATGCTGCCGGTAGAGGTCTTCGAGCGTGAGAGGTCCTGACGGCTTCGCGCGTTGTGGCACGGGCGCGTCAAGCGTGCGCAGGTGGGAAAGCGTGTGCTCGACGCTTCGTTCGACACCGCGCTCCGCCCCGCGCGCGACACCACGGTGGCGCATCGGCTCGGTGCTGCCGTGCATCCGAAACCTGCCCATCCTCGACGACTGCTCCTTGAGCAAGAGCGTATCGGCTACCGATCCGCGTGCCCAACGTATACAGGCACGGCTGCCGAGGTGGGCATGCCAGCGACACGGGCAGGGTCGTAGCGTGTGGCCATGGCTTGGTTCGTGGTGGAGCAGACGTATATGCCGGAGCGATTCGCCGAGGTGCGACCCCGGCACAGGGAGTACCTTTCCTCGCTGGTCGCCGACGGCACCGTGGCCGTCGCCGGACCCGTGGACGGCGACAAGGGCGGCATGGTGATCTACCGCGTGCGCGACGCCGACCATCTCCAGGAGATCATCGACGCAGACCCGTACCACCTCGAAGGCGCCATCGCCGAGCGCACCGTGCGGGAGTTCAAGCCGGTTCTCGGTTCCTGGCTCGCGGGCTGAGCGTCGTTCGGTGGCGCCGAGGCCACCAGGGTCGTTCCGGCGTCCCGGAGCATCACGTGCGCGTGACCTCGGTCGCCGCCCTGCCGCCGTGTCCGGTGACGGCGGACTCCCTCGCGCCTCGGGCGGCGATGTCGGCGAGCGCCGCCTCGTCCGCCGAGGGCACCCGGGAACGCGAGCCGAGTTCGATGACAGGCGGAAGGAACGCCCGGAACACCTTCAACGCCCCCACCCAGCGCGGGACGTGGATCGTGCGAGCTCTGCGGCGGACGCCGGCCTGGAGGCAGTCGAGCGCGAACGACAGCGGATAGGTTCTGCCGATGGGGCCCGGCATGGAGCCGCGCAGTTTGCCGAAAACCGGGTGCGCGTCCGCGCTCTCCACGAGGTCGGTCTTGATCCAGGTGGGGTGTGCGACTCCGACCTTGACGCCGAGGTGGGCGACCTCGGCCCTCAGGCTGTTGCAGAACGCCTCGACGCCTGCCTTCGCGGCGGCGTAGTTGGCCATGCCCGGCGCGTGTGTGATGGCGGCGAGTGACGAGATGGCGAGCAGGTAGCCCCTGCGCTCGACGACGTACGGCAACGTGACGCGGAACGTGCGCCAGACGCCGAGCAGGTCAACCTCGAAGACGCGCTCGAACGCCTCGGGATCGACCGATCGCACGAAACCCGTCGTGGCGATGCCCGCGTTCGCGATGACGACGTCGATGCCGCCGAAGTGCTCGACGACGCCCTCCACGGCGGCTGTCAGGGCTTTCCAGTCCGTGACGTCGGCTTCCCACGACCGGGCCGCGCGCCCAATGCGGTCGGCGACCTCCTGCTGTTCTCCTGCTTCGAGGCCCACCAGCGCGACCTTCGCGCCGTCGGCGGCGAGCCGCTGGGCGAGCCCTGCGCCGATGCCTCTGGCCGCTCCGGTGACGAGCACGACCTTGCCGCGGACGTTCCTCGTGGTCCATCTGGTGGGCAGTCCCCACAATGTCCATCTGGTGGGCAGTCCCCACAATGACGCCATCGGGTGCCTCCAGTGTTGCCGGTCGGGACGGGCACCACGGAACTTACTGCAAGTAGGCTACTTGGCGGTAGGTATTCTCGGGAATGATCATGCTCGGGTCGCCGTTGCGGAAGTCATGACAGTCAACCTTGGCTCGATCGGCATCTGGCACATGCAACCCGTGCTCGACGCCGACCTCGCGGTGGAAGCGGAGAAACTCGGCTACGGCGCCGTCTGGCTGGGCGGATCACCGCCCGCCGACCTCGAAGTGGTCGAGGCACTGCTCGACGCGACCGTCCGCATCGCCGTGGCAACCGGCATCGTCAACATGTGGCAGGCCGACCCTGCGGAGCTCGCTCGCTCCTACCACCGCATCGAGGCGAAACACCCCGGCCGGTTCCTGCTCGGCGTCGGTGTCGGCCATCGTGAGGCCACCCAGGAGTACCAGAAGCCCTACGACAAGATCGTCTCCTATCTCGACGTCCTCGACGCCGAAGGTGTGCCACGGGAGGCGCTCGCGCTCGCCGCGCTCGGACCCAAGGTGCTGCGCCTCGCTGCCGAGCGCACGGCGGGCGCGCATCCGTACCTGACCACACCCGAGCACACGCGCCGGGCTCGCGAGATTCTCGGGGACGGCGTCCTGCTCGCCCCCGAGCAGAAGGTGGTGCTCGACCAGGACCCCCGGCGTGCGAGGGAGAGCGCCCGGCCGATGGTGTCCTTCTACCTCGGGCTGGCGAACTACGCGAGCAACCTGCGCAGGCTCGGCTTCACCGACGCCGACCTCGCGGACGGCGGCAGTGACGCGCTGATCGACCAACTCGCCGTCCACGGGGACGCCGCCACGGTGGCCGAAGGTGTGAAGGCCCACCTCGACGCCGGTGCCGACCACGTCTGTGTGCAGGTGCTGCCGCACGAGCGCGACCCGCTGCCCGCCTACCGTGCGCTGGCGGAGGCGCTGGGGCTGTCCTGACGCGGTTGACGTGGCGTGATCCCGGTCCGCCTTCGCCCGCACGCCGCCGCTACGGCTCGTAGGATGCGGGCAGGGGTGTCCTGCCCGGGGAGGTGCCCGGGCAGGACACCGTCCGCGCAAGCGCCCGCTCCCGAGGAGGACAACGATGCCCATCGCCACACCCGAGGTCTACGCCGAGATGCTGGACCGGGCCAAGGCGAACGAGTTCGCGTACCCGGCGATCAACGTGACCTCGTCCGAGACGCTCAACGCCGCGCTGAGGGGCTTCGCGGAGGCGGAGAGCGACGGGATCATCCAGTTCTCCACCGGTGGTGCCGAGTTCGCATCGGGCCAGAAGGTGAAGGACATGGTCACCGGCGCGCGTGCGCTGGCCGAGTTCACGCACGTCGTCGCCGACAAGTATCCGGTGAACGTCGCGCTGCACACCGACCACTGCCCGAAGGACAAGCTCGACGGGTTCGTCAACCCGCTGATCGAGATCTCGAAGGAGCGCGTCGAGCGGGGTGAGAACCCGCTCTTCCAGTCGCACATGTGGGACGGCTCGGCCATCGACCTCGACGAGAACCTCAAGATCGCTGCCGAGCTGCTGGAGCGCGCGGCCGAGGCGAAGATCATCCTTGAGGTCGAGATCGGCGTCGTCGGAGGCGAGGAGGACGGCGTCTCCAACGAGATCAACGAGAAGCTCTACACCGCGGAGGGCGACTTCCTGAAGACCGTTGACGCGCTCGGAGCCGGTGAGAAGGGCCGCTACCTGCTGGCCGCGACGTTCGGCAACGTGCACGGCGCCTACAAGCCCGGCGCGGTGAAGCTGCGCCCCGATGTGCTCAGGCGGGGGCAGGCCGTCGCGGCGGAGAAGCTCGGCCTCGCCGAGGGCTCGAAGCCGTTCGAGCTGGTGTTCCACGGCGGGTCGGGCTCGCTGCTCGAGGAGATCCACGAGGCCGTGTCGTACGGCGTCGTGAAGATGAACGTGGACACCGACACCCAGTACGCCTTCACCCGTCCCGTGGCGGCGCACATGTTCACCAACTACGACGGCGTGCTCAAGGTGGACGGCGAGGTCGGCAACAAGAAGACCTACGACCCGCGCAGCTACCTCAAGAAGGCCGAGGAGTCGATGGCGGCCCGCGTGGCTCAGGCCGCCGAGCACCTGAAGTCAGCAGGCCGCAAGCTCTGACACGTTCGCCGGAGCGAGTTCCGCCGGTCCCACGTCGTGGGGCGCGCCGTGCGTCATGGCGCACAATGTCGTCATGACGCACGGCAACCTCCTCGAACCCGACGCCACCCGACTTCCTGAGCGCCCCGAGGCGCAGGCCGCACTCGACTCGGCCACCGACCCCGCCGAGGTCGCGGCCGAATACCCGGACTTCAGCGAGGCGTGGGCCGCGCTGGCCGAACGCGCGTTGTCCGACGGCAACGTGGTGGCGGCCTACGCCTACGCGCGCACCGGCTACCACAGGGGTCTCGACCAGCTCAGGAGGGCGGGCTGGAAGGGGTTCGGCCCTGTGCCGTGGTCGCACCGCCCGAACCAGGGTTTCCTTCGCTCGCTCGCGGCGCTCGCCCTGGCCGCCCAGCGCATCGGTGAGACCGAGGAGTACGAGCGGTGCTCCACGTTCCTCGCCGAGTCCGACTCCGAGGCCCCGAAGGCGACGGGCCTGGAGAACTAACGATCCAGGGAGTGCGGACGGCGTGTCCGCACTCCCTGCACGGGTGTTGGCACTTCCCGCGCGTGTCCGCACTTCCGGTACATGTGTCCGCACTTCCCGCACGCGTGTCCGCACCTCAGGCGCGGGAGCCCGCGATCAGCAGCGGTCGAGCATCTCCTCGAGCGTGGCCTTCTCGTCCTTCTCCACGGTCAGCTTCCAGGTGTGCTTGACGTCGATCCAGTGGATCGCGTAGGTGCACCGGTAGCTCTCCAGCGGCGGCTGCCACTCCTCGGGCGCCTTGTCGCCCTTGGCCTGGTTGACGTTGTCGGTGACGGCGAGGAGGTTCACGCCGTCGAGGTCGTTGGCGAACTCCTCGCGCCGCTCGTCGGTCCAGGTGTCCGCGCCGGAACGCCAGGCCTCGGCGAGTGGGACGACGTGGTCGATGTCCACGTCCGAGGGGTCGGTCCAGGTGTCCCCGTCGTACGGGCTCGTCCACGACCCCGACGTCGGGCGGCATTTCTCGTCCACCTCGACGCCGGTGCCGTCGCGCTTCAGCACCACCTCGCGGGTGTTGCAGTTGTCGCCCTGTTCGCTCCAGTGCGGGAACCGGTCCCTGTCGTAGCCGTCCATGCTGCCGTCGGCGGCCACCGTGAGTTCGGCGAGCTGCTTGCGGGCCGTCTCCTCGTCGGCGGAATCCCCCGTGCCTCCCGAGTCCCCGGAGGAGGCCGGCGTCGCCGTCGCTGACGACACCGAGCGCGACGAGGCAAGGCCGCTCCCGCCCTCACCCTCGGCCTCCAGCGTCACGACACCGCAGGAGCCGAGCAGGGCAGCGCTGAATACGCTGAATGCGATCAGTCCGGTACGAGGAGTAGTCAACGTGCGCACGGCCTCGACTGTGGCCGATTCGGGTGAACAGATCAATACGTTCGGCCGACGTCACACGAGTAGACCAGCACCGGACCGATAGCCGCTTCGCTGCTCAGGAGATCAGGTTCGCGCACGTGTTGCGGGGCTGATCGCCTTCGAGTATCCCCGAAAGCCAGTAGACCGCCTGTGGGTAGGCCCGCAGCATCCCGCCGATATGCGACGGCACGTACGACGTCGTGAACTGCACGGTGCCGCCCCGCTCACACCAGTCCACCGCCATCTGCCTGCCCTGGTCGTAGGGCACGATGTCGTCGAGTTTGCTGTGCAGCACGAACACGGGGACGTCGGGGGCGCGTTCACCGATCCGCTGCTGCCCCACCACCGAGGCGTACGGCTCCTCGCCGAGGTAGTCCTCCAGCGGCCTTCCGTCCTTGGTCAGTGTCGAGGTGCGGAGGAAGGCGTACTTCAGGATCGCGTCCTCCGTGCACGCCTCGGCGAGCCCGGTCATGAGCCGCTTTCCCTTGTCGTTCACCACGTCGTCGAGGTCCACCTCCTCGTAGGCTGCGTCGAGGCTGAGCAGCGAGAACCCGAGGAATCCCGCCGCGTAGTGGCCGTCGAGCACGGGAGCCACCTCGGCGAGGTTCGCGGGAGGCGCACCGGCGTAGGCGCCCTTGACGTCGAGTTCCGGGGCGTACTCGTCCACGAGTTCGGCCGCGGCCGCCGATGCTCCACCGCCCTGCGAGTAGCCTGCGAGCACCACGGGGCCGTCCGGGGAGAGCCCCGCCTCCGGCAACTGCTGGGCGGCCTTCGCCGCGTCCAGCACCGCGTGTGCCTCGGACGCCCTGTTGACGTAGGTGTGCATGCCGGGAGTGCCGAGGCCCTCGTAGTCGGTGACCACGACGGCGTAGCCGAGCGCGAGCAGGCCGGTGATGAACGGGCCCTCGTACTCGAGCCCGAGTGCCAGCTTCTTCGACGGCGCGCAGTCGTCGCCGACGCCCTGCGTGCCCGGTGCGTAGCTCACCAGCGGACGTGCGCCGTCGCCACGCCACTCCGCCTCGGGCACCAGCAGGGTTCCGGTCACGGCGTTCGCCTCGCCGTGGGTGTCGCTGCTGCGGTACATGAGCCGGTAAGTGTCGGCGTGGGGTTCGATGAGCTTCACGGGGTCGAGGTAGAAGCGGCTCTCCTCGTACCTGATCAGGTCACCGGGTTCGCCTGCGGGGAGCGGCGCCGGCGGTGTGTAGAAGTCGCCGGTGGCGTCCACCGTGGCCTGGTCGGCGTTGGCGGTGGGGCTCGTGGCCACCGTGGTGATACTCGTCACCGCGGTGGCGGTCGCGGCGAGCGCGGCAAGCAGACGTCGGCTTCGACCGGGTGGACGCATGTGCGCTCCTTGTGAATTTTCGACAACGCTGTCTTTCCGGTCGGATTCTGTTGGGGCACACAGCGTTGTCAATGTCGCGGCGAGCTATTCCGTCACCTGCTACGAAGCCGTCGCGCGGTTTTGCCGCACCGGTGACAAGAACTCACCGTCCACTGCGCACCAGTCGCAGGTCCTGCGTGTGCCGGTACCAGGTCCAGCGCTCCATCGAACGCGAGTGGGCCACGCCGTCCGAGACCGGCACCACCGGGTCGCACCCGAGCTGGAACGCGCGCCCCTCGAAGATCGTCCTCGTGCGGCGGAACCGTCCCCTGGTGACGGTGACCACGAGACCGGCCTCTCCGGCGTTCACCTCGATCGACCGTGCCTCACCACGAAGCGCCACCGTGTCGTCGCAGTAGCCGATGCCTCGGACGGGTGCGATCACACCACGGCCCACGAGGACGCCGCCGACGTCGTCACGCACGAGCGGCACCGGTCGGTCGGCGCCGGTCAGCGCGAGGTCGAGTGCCTTCGACGGATCGGTGGGCAGCCCCCACAGTGACGCCACGGCCGAGCTCCGCTCGGTCGGAACGAACCCGACGACGGTGGACGGCAGCAGATCCTTGCGCAGCAGGCGCAGTACGACGGCGGCGAGATCCGCGTCCGTGCCTGCCACCACGACGGTGTCGTCGAGCAGCGGATCGACGTCCTTCTTCCCCGGTCGCGACGGCACGGTCTCGATGCGGACACCGTTTGCCGCCGCTGTGGCCGCCATTAGCGAATCCGCCGCGTTTCCGCAAGCCAACACCAGTCCACTCACGCCTCGCTCCTCGGTTAGGCTCATGCACCGGCATCTTGATGCGCGTCATCCGTCCAGCCCGACGGAGAACCCCGATCACCAGGAGTGTTACATGCCGGCCATCGTGCTCGTCGGTGCCCAGTGGGGCGACGAAGGCAAGGGCAAGGCCACAGACCTGCTCGGCGACCGCGTTCAGTGGGTCGTCCGCTATCAGGGCGGCAACAACGCCGGTCACACGGTCGTCCTCCCCGACGGTCAGGACTTCGCGCTGCACCTCATCCCCTCGGGGATCCTCACGCCGTCGGTCACGAACGTGATCGGCAACGGTGTGGTGATCGACCCGGCCGTGCTGCTCGACGAGCTGGCCGGTCTCGAAGCCCGTGGTGTGGACACCACCAAGCTGTTGATTTCGGCCGATGCGCACCTGATCATGCCGTACCACGTGGCCATCGACAAAGTCACCGAGCGCTACCTCGGCAAGAAGAAGATCGGCACCACCGGACGTGGCATCGGCCCCTGCTACCAGGACAAGATCGCCAGGGTCGGGGTGCGCGTGCAGGACCTGCTCGACGAGAAGATCCTGCGGCAGAAGGTCGAGGCCGCGCTGGAGTTCAAGAACCAGGTGCTGGTCAAGGTCTACAACCGCAAGGCGCTCGACGCGGATGAGGTCGCCGATACCGTGCTCGCGCAGGGCGAGAAGTTCGCCCACCGCATCGCCGACACAAGGCTGGAACTCAACAGGGCTCTGGAGCGCGGCGAGACCGTGCTGCTCGAAGGCTCACAGGGCACCCTGCTCGACGTTGACCATGGCACCTATCCGTTCGTCACCTCGTCCAACCCGACGTCGGGTGGCGCGGTCGCCGGTTCGGGCATCGGGCCTGGCCGCATCACCACGGTGCTCGGCATCCTCAAGGCGTACACGACCAGGGTCGGATCGGGACCGTTCCCCACCGAACTGCACGACGAGGCGGGGGAGAACCTTCGCAAGGCCGGTGGCGAGTTCGGTGTCACGACGGGCCGCTCGCGGCGCACGGGATGGTTCGACGCGGTCATCGGCCGCTACGCCGTGAGGGTCAACGGCATCACCGACTACTTCCTCACCAAGCTCGACGTGCTCTCCGGGCTGGAGAAGGTGCCGGTGTGCGTGGCCTACGAGGTTGACGGCCATCGCGTTGACGATATGCCGATGACCCAGACCGGCGTCCACCACGCGGTGGCGATCTACGAGGAGCTGCCGGGCTGGCACGAGGACATCAGCGGCTGCCGGTCGTTCGAGGAGCTGCCCGCCAACGCGCGGGCCTACGTCGAGCGGCTTGAGGAGCTGATGGGCGCGCGGATCTCGGCCGTCGGTGTCGGTCCCGGCCGCGAGCAGACGATCGTGCGTCACGACTTCGTCTGACACGCACGGACCTGCGGACACGCGCTGTGGGCGGCGTGTCCGCAGGCTATGCACGCGTGTCGGCACTTCCTGCACGCGTGTCGGCACTTCCTGCACGCGGGCCCGCACTCCTGCACGCGGGCCCGCACTCCTGCACGCGGGCCCGCACTCCTCGCACCCGAGCTGTGGGCCCCACGCTGTGCCCGCCGTGCCTGACCTCAGCGGCCTGCCGTGCGGGCGGCCTCCACCGCGATGTCGGGGTGGTCGGCGAACACCCCGTCGATGCCGGTGGCGAGGAACGCCTCGTACTCGGCGAAGATGTCGCCCCACGCGCCGGGGTCGTCCGACGACCGCAGGTCGGTGGGCAGGAAGGCGTTCTCGGCGCGGAACGTCCACGGGTGCACGGCGAGACCGGCACGGTGCGCGTCGTCAACCAGCGTGGTCGGCTCGCCGAGCGTGCCGTCGGCATTCCTCGGGATGATGCGGTCCTTGACCGGGCCGAGTCCTTCGGCGTAGCCGGCGATCTCCGCGAGCCCCTCCGGCGTCGCGAGGTCGTCGTAGGTGCGAGGGTCGCCGGAGCGGACGAAATCGTACGGCGCGCCCGAACCGCTCACGAGCTGCACGAGCGGAACGCGCAGCCGCTTGTCCAGCTCCTTCAGGTTCGACACCTCGAACGACTGCACGTACACCTTCGCGCCTGGACGGTTGAGGCCGTTGCGGGTAAGCGCCTCGACGAGCCTCGGTTCGAGCGCGAGCCCCTGGTCGGCGAAGTACGTCGGGTGCTTGGTCTCGATGTAGAGGCCGACGGTTCGACCGAGTTCACGGGAGAGCCGCTTGGAGAGGTTCACGATCTCCTGGAACGTGGGCACCTCGAAGCGGCCGTCGTAGATGGTGTTGTCGGGCCGCAGGTCCGGGATGCGCTCGACGGCACGCAACGTCTTCAGTTCGGCGAGCGTGAAGTCCTCGGCGAACCAGCCGGTGACGCGCCGCCCGTCCACCGTCTTGGTGGTCTTGCGGTCGGCGAACTCGGGCCGCTGCGCGACGTCGGTCGTGCCGCCGATCTCAGGCTCGTGCCTCGCGACGAGCACACCGTCCTTCGTGATCACGAGGTCGGGTTCGATGTAGTCGGCACCCATCCTCGCGGCGAGTTCGTACGAGGCCAGCGTGTGTTCAGGCCGGTAGCCGGAGGCGCCCCTGTGCCCGACGACGACGAACTTCTCCGAGTGGCCCGCGTCGCCGTGCCGGTCGCGCGCCCCACCTGCGGGCTCCGCACCAGCGGGGGCGACCGTCATTCCGAGCACCGCGAGGCCGCTCAAGGCCAGCAGCGCCAGTCTCTTCCGCATCTTCACCCTTTCTCCGTTGTCCGGTGTCGTCCGACTCTGATCTCCGGTCGCGACGATGGGACTACAGGCGGGGGGCCGCAAGGGGTCATACCGGTGAACGGTGCCCGATCCGTGCCGCTTACGCTGTGGCCGTGCGCGTCCTGGTTATCGGCTCCGGAGCCCGTGAGCACGCCCTCGTACTCGCCGCCTCCCACGACCCGGCGGTGACGGCGCTCGGCTGCGCGCCGGGCAACGCCGGAACCGCCTCGGTGTCGGAGACGCTCGGTGTTGACCTGACCGAGCCGTCGGCCATCGCGGGGCTGGCCGTGTCGTGGAAGGCCGATCTCGTGGTGATCGGGCCGGAGGTGCCGCTGGTCGCCGGGGCTGCCGATGCGGTGAGGGCCGCCGGGGTGCCCTGTTTCGGGCCGAGCGCGGAGGCCGCGCGCATCGAGGGCTCGAAGTCGTTCGCCAAGGAGATCATGGCCGCGGCGGGAGTGCCGACGGCGCGCAGCGAGGTGGTTGACAACCCCGCGCATCTCGACGCCGCTCTCGCGCGGTTCGGCCCGACGTGGGTGGTGAAGGACGACGGACTCGCCGCTGGCAAGGGCGTCGTGGTCACCGATGATCTCGATCGGGCCCGCAAGCACGCGCTGATGCTGCTCGACGGCGGGCACCCGGTCGTGCTGGAGTCGTTCCTCGACGGGCCGGAGGCATCGCTTTTCTGCCTTGTGGACGGGCGAACGGTCGTGCCGCTGGTCCCCGCGCAGGACTTCAAGCGTGTCGGTGACAACGACGCTGGCCCGAACACCGGCGGCATGGGCGCGTACGCGCCGCTGCCGTGGGCGCCACCGGGCTTCGTTGACGACGTGGTGGCCACCGTTGTGCGCCCCGTTGTGGACGAGCTGGCGCGAAGGGGTACGCCGTTCTCCGGGCTGCTGTACGCAGGGCTGGCGCTGACGTCGTCAGGGCCGCAGGTGATCGAGTTCAACTGCCGGTTCGGCGACCCGGAGACACAGGTCGTGCTGGCTCTGCTGCGTTCGCCGCTGGCGAGGCTGCTGCACGCGACGGCCACGGGCACGCTTGCTGAGCAACCTCCGCTCGAATGGGCCGACGGTGCCGCGGTGACGGTGGTCGTCGCTGCGGACGGCTATCCGGGAAGGCCGCGCACAGGTGACGTGATCACCGGAAGCGAGGCCGAAGGGGTGCTCCACGCGGGTACCCGGCGCAGGGAGGACGGCGCCGTGGTGTCGAGCGGAGGCAGGGTTCTCTCCGTTGTGGGCGCAGGGCCCGATCTCTCGGCGGCGCGCGCGCAGGCGTACGAGCGGGTCGGCAGGATTCACCTCGCCGGTGCGCATCATCGATCCGACATCGCGGCGAGGGCCGCGAGAGGCGAGCTGGCGGTGCCCGGACGCTGAGGTCGGTTCCGGCCGCGTCCCACCGTTCCGCCGTCCCGTCGTTCCGTCACGCCGTTCCCCGTTCTCGTTCGGGAAATCAGAGCCGAGCGGTACCGTTCGCTGCCGATTTCCGGCCATTTTCACACTCGGATTGATAGCCTGCACCCAGAGTTGGCTGGCTACACGCCGTAGCAGGGGGTGCGCAGTGTCGGGACAATCCACGAAGGCGTCCGGGTCGCCCACGTCGTCCGAGCCGTCCCCGGGGACCGGCGGCGAAACTCGTGCAGGCGGGGGGCCGTCCGGTCCTCCTGACGTGCCGGGCCTTCCCGTGATCAAGGACATCACGGTGTCCCCCGACAAGATCGTCGCCGTCGCGGACGTGATCGAGGAGCAGGCGAACGCGCTCGAACGCAAGATCACCGAGCACGTCGGCGCGCTGAGCCTCGCACCGCCTGCCGACGACATCGTCTCGCAGCACGCCGTGGAAGCGTGGAACACGGTCATCAGCGACGGCGAGAACTCCTACCGCAATCGGGTTCTCGCCTACGTCCACGGTCTTCACGGTCTCGCAGACCAGCTTCGTGCCGCGGGCCGGAGGTATCTCGCCGACGACGAGGACAACGCCGCCTCGGTCAGGGAAGCCGGAGGCAGCTAGTGCCGTCGGTGCATCGGTGGCCGATCGATGCACGCAGGCCGGGCGCTCGCCGTGAAAGCAGGGGAGACGCCTTCCGAGAAAGAGCCGCCAGAAGCCGTCAGACGCCGCCAGACAAGGACGCGAGATGAACGATGTCGATATCGCGGCCCAGGCCGCAAGGATTCGCGACCACCGTTTCACCGGTTACCCCAACAGCATGCTCGCCGACGAGATCGAGCTAATGCGCTCGGGGCGGGGTATCACGGGATTGTCCGAGGCCGTCACCGCGCTGAGAGCCATCGCGCGAGTGCTGGAGGACACCGACGACACGCTGCGCACCCAGCTGGCCGAACTGGGGGTCGAGTGGGAGAGCGAGGCGGGGCGGGACGCGGCGTCGGCCGTGCAGGGGGAGGCGAACTTCTCCCGTGAGGCCGGTGAGAAGGTGAACGACTCCGCCGAGCGGGTCTTCGCCCAGGGGGAGGCGTTCAACAGGACGCTGCATTCCTTGCCCGATCCCGCTGTTCTGCGTGCTCCCTTGCCGGAGCCCGGAATCGAGGAGTTCGCCTTCAGCCTGCTCGGCTTCGAGAGTGATCACGTGCGCAGGCTCGAACAGGCCGTGGAAGTCCGCGAACAGGCCATACAGGCGCTCGACGCCTATGCGAGGCAGAGCGGGGAGAACCTCCAGGGTGTTCCCGAACTCGGTCCGCCCCAGCGTCTCGTCGCGACGGTGCCGGAACGGGTGCCCGAGTCGATCGATGCGGGAGGCGGGCCCGCCGGTACGACGTCGGCCGCGAATGCCCCTGCCGCACCGGCTTCGCAGGGCTCGGTTTCCGCGCCGTCCTCACCCGTGCAGCCACCATCCGGATCATCGGGCTCCTCGATGTCGCCTGGATCGGCACAGTCGTCCACTCCCGCGAGTTTCGTGGCGCCCTCGTCGGTCGCCGCACCGGCATCGGGCACGCCGTCGCAGGGCCTGACCACGGGTAGTAGCGGCAGGGTCGGAGCGCAGCCGGTCACGGGTGCGCAGGGCCCGGCCGCTACCACGCCGAGCGGTGTCACGCAGCCCTCGGCCGGAAGTGTCGTTCCACCCGTGGCTGCGGCAGGCGTGGCAGGCGCGGCTGGCGCGGCGGGAAAGGCTGGAGCCGGACACGGCGACGACGCCGCGCGAGGCAGGAGGGGCCCCGGTGCGGCCGGTCAGGTGCCGCAGGGCACGGCAGGAAGCCCCGAGACCGCCGTCGCCGACCGATCGGTGCGGCCGGTGGGCGGGGCCGCACCCGGCGGTGTCGGCGCGGCGCCACACGGTGCGGGAGCCGCCGGTGGTGGTGCGCTGGCAGGCAAGGCCACGCAGGGCTCGCCCGAGCAGCTCGCGAAGGGCCTGACCAGCGGAGCCGTCGCCCCTGAGCAGGGCACGGTGCCTGGTTCGGACGTCGGCGAGGTGTCCGGCGTGGCACGTGACGGCCTGAGCGTGAACGATCTCGGCGGTGGTATCGCGGCGCTCGGAGCCGGCGGTGTGGCGGGCGCGCTGAGTGGTGCCGAACGCTCGGGGCGGGGCGTCGGCAGAAGCGCGCCCGGCGCTCAGATCTCGCCCCGCCCGCTGCCGGTCGGTGACCTCCCCGAGGAGGAGTTGAGAGTTCAGCGCAGCTCGGAGCGATTGAACCCCGGTGGATCGACGCACAGGGACGCCTTCCTGGAAAAGGCCGCGCCCGGGGAGCAGGAGACGGGTGAACACGTCCGCAGGTTCGGCGTCGAGGACGCAGACCTGTTCACCGACCAGCGCATGGTGAGCCCCGACGTGATCGGCGACGACGGTTCGGACGGCCAGTTGTGAGCACGGTGGCTGGCGGGGCCGTCGTGCTTTCGACACTGGAGTTCGACGTGCTGTGGGAACACCTCGACCTGCCGCGCAGGCATGTCGCTCTCACCGTTCCCAGCCCCGGAACCACCTACAGCGAGCGCGCGCGCCTCGTCGATGAGGCGTGGGACTCACTTGCGGCCAGAGGACTCGCGCGTGGCCGTGACGTGGCGATCGACGTTGGTGATCTGCTGCACCTGCTGGCAAGGCCGAGGACGAGCGTTGACGTCTGGATCTGGACCGAACGCCGGATCACGGGGCTGGCAGCCAGCTCCGGCGGCCCCGCCGCGCTCGGTGTCGTGGACGGCGACGAGGTGTGGCTCATCCCGTCACGCGACTCGGCGCTCGCGTCCGTCGCTGTGTCGGTCGCGGGCGAACTCTGCCCAGGTGTGGGCTGCTCGGTCAGCGTGCCGCACGAGGTGCTCGTGGAGGCCGACGCGGCGGCACAGGGTGATGCGAAGGCGCTCGTCCCGGCTCTTGAGGACCGCGGGGTCGAACTGTGGCAGGCGCAGGAACTAGCAGGCATGTTGCTCGGCATGGTGGCGCGTGGCCAGTTCGGTGCGCAACGGCTGGAGCGGGACGGCCGGATGCGCAGGGCGGGCAGGGTCGTCGCGTTCCACGACACCGACGCGGGCAGGTATCTGTTCCAGGTGGCGCCCGGTGGTGATCGGCGCGACTGGGCGACGGTGACGCCCGCGGACAACGCGTTGCTGGCGCAACGAGTGTGGGAACTGCTCGACGAGCTGTGAGGGAGCGGGAACCGGCGGAGGGCATGCCGCGTCGTAGGGAGGCGTGGTGTGGCTGTCCGTCGGGTTGGTTGTGTTCAGGGGAGGACGAGAACCGTGCCGGTGTACGACGCCGAATCGATGACCATCACGGCGCAGCGGGTGGATCGCATCGCCGAGGATTTCCGGGCATCGATGGACAAGCTCAGGGGGATTGAGGGTGAGAGCCCGTTCGGTGACGTGGAAGACCCGGACAACCCCGACAAGGTGGCGGGCACGGTCGGCGCTTTCACCGACGGAATGCGTTCGGAGTTCGACGCGGCGGCCGGCCGGGTGAGTGCGGCCAGTTCGGCATTGCGTGACGCGGTCGGTGCGATGTCCGAGGCCGACGCGGTGGCCGCCGACAATCTGACAGCGAGGGATCTCTGATGACGGGCGCCGGTATCCCACCGGAGTGGGACGAGGTCGAGACCAAGGCCACGAGGGTGGACAAGGTCAAGCCTGCCGAGATCCAGGACGTGGCACGGCAGTTCGACGAGGCGTCGCGCGACGCGAGCGATCACACGGCCGAGCTCACCAATGCCGCGGCACCGCTGCGCGACGGCGGTGTGTGGTCCGGCCCGGCTGCCGATGCGTTCTTCGATTACGTGCACAAGATCGCCGAGGCCGGCAGCAAGGTCAAGGACAAGCTCGACGAGGTCGCGGCCGAGTTGACCGCGCTTCAGGAGACGCTGTCCACCATCAAGCGGCAGATCGAGAGCGTCAAGGACGACGCCAAGAAGGCGATCGACGATCGGAATCAGCAGGCTCAGCAGCAGGCCGACGCGGCAACCGCCGCGATGCGGGACTACGAGAACGGCGATCGCGACTCTCCGCCGTCCCCGACGGCCGAGGAGATCATCAGTAAGGCCGGTCAGGAGAACAGCCGGACGGCCACGGACGCGGCCAAGCGGATCGACGATCTGCTTCGGCAGTCGAACGACGCGATCAGGCGGGCACAGGAACTCATGAAGACCGAAGTCGGAGACGGTTTCTCCAGCGTGCCGGAGCCCGGCTCCGCGCAGTCTCAGCAGACCGCGACAAGCGGTATCACCGGTGGCGGTGGCGCGGGCGGCGGTGGTGCCGGAGCCGGTGGTGGAGGCGGAGCAGGTGGCGGCGCGGCCGGCGGTGGCGGCCTCGCCGGGTACGGGCCGAGCGGCCCTCCGCCCAGTAGCGGACCGCCGCCCGGGAACGTCGAGCAGTGGATCAGGGAAGCCATCAAGATTCTTCAGGCCAACGGCATCCCGGTCACGGAAGAGAACATCGACGAAATCTGGACGATCATCGAGAAGGAGTCGGGCGGTAACCCGCACGCGCTGAACGACTGGGACTCCAACGCCGCGAAGGGCACGCCGTCGAAGGGGTTGATGCAGTGCATCGACCCGACCTTCAACTCCTACAAGCTTCCGGGGCACGACGACATCTGGAACCCGGTGGACAACATCATCGCGGGCGTGCGCTACACGTTCGACCGCTACGGCGGGTTCGAGGGGCATCCAGGACTGAAGTCGATGGCACAGGGTGGCGGCTACCAGGGCTACTGAGCGGAACCAAAGCCGTGCGAGCACTGTGACGGGGGAGCACCGGCACCGTCGCGTACTCCTGGCGCATACAGTGGCCGCATGGTCGATTCCGCACGTTTGCCGGGGCCGTCGCACCGCAGTGACGTGGCGCCTTTCCATGTCATGGAGGTGTTGTCGGCCGCGAAGGAGCGGCAGCGTACGCACGGCGATGTGATCGCGTTGTGCGCTGGCCAGCCGACGTCGGGCGCACCGCGCCCCGTGCTGGAAGCCGCGCGGCGAGCGCTTCAGGACAACGATCTCGGATACACGGGCCAGCTCGGCATTCCCGAGTTGCGTGAGGCGATCGCAGGCCACTACGCGCGCTGGTACGGGCTCGATGTCTCGCCGGGTGATGTCATCGTCACCACGGGGTCGTCGGGTGGGTTTCTGCTGTCGTTCCTCGCGGCGTTCGACGCGGGTGACCGGGTCGCCATGGCCAGGCCTGGCTATCCCGCCTACCGGAACCTGCTCTCGTCGCTCGGATGCGAGGTCGTGGAGTTCGACACGGACGCGAGCACCCGGTTCCAGCCGACGACGGAGCTGCTGGACAGGCTCGGCGACCTGCGCGGCGTGATTGTCGCGAGCCCCAGCAACCCGACGGGCACCGTGCTTCCCGCCGACGAATTCGCTGCGATCGCACGCTGGTGCGATGAGCGGGGCGTCCAGTTGATCAGCGACGAGATCTACCACGGCATCAGCTACGAGGCGGAGGTCGGCTGCGCGTGGCAGACCTCAACCGAGTCCGTCGTGCTCGGCTCGTTCTCGAAGTACTTCGGGATGACGGGCTGGCGGCTCGGCTGGGCGCTGGTTCCGCAGCGGCTGCACCGCGCCGTTGACGTGCTGACGGGCAACTACAACATCTGCCCTCCCACGCTGGCCCAGCAGGCCGCGGTGGCCGCGTTCACCGACGAGTCGTACGCCGAGCTGGACGCGAACGTCGCGCGCTACCGCGTCAATCGGGATCTGCTTCTCGAAGGGCTCGCCGACATCGGGTTCGGCAAGGTCGCCCCTGTGGACGGTGCCTTCTACGCCTACGTCGATGTGTCGGACCACACCGACGACAGCCTCACGTGGTGCAGGCGACTGCTGGACGACACCGGCGTGGCGATCACTCCTGGCGTTGACTTCGATCCGGTGCACGGCGGCCGGTTCGTGCGCCTGTCGTTCGCCGCGTCGGAGGCACAGGTGCGGGAGGCGGTGCGGCGCATCGGCGACTGGCTCCCTCGGCAGGGCACGCCGTAGGGCGGAACCCGGAATTGTCCCTGATTGTCCGGCTCGACGGGGGCGTCGCGACGTCGATCCGTGTCAGGCTGGAAGCCGGACAACGACAGCGCGAAATGTGGAGGGGATTATGTTCTGGAAGATCGTCGGTGGTCTGCTGGTCGTCTGGATCGCGTTCATGGTGGTCGGCGCCGTCGTCGGCTTCCTCGCGAAGGCCGTCTTCTGGATCGCCGTGATCGGCGGTGGGGTGTTCCTCGGCGCCGCGGCCTATGGGGCGATCAAGAGCGACAAGCGGAAGCAGTTGAAACCCTGACGCCGTTGGACGTCAGCACCTGCCGCGCGTGCTCTGCTCCCTGCCACAGGTGGGCCGCAAGTCCCGCGGCTCGCGCACCGTCCACATTCGCGGCGCGATCGTCGAAGAACACGCACCTTCCGGCCTCGGCGCCGAGGCGGGAGGTGAGCAGGTCGAAGATTTGCCGGTCAGGTTTGGCGCAGCCGACGTCAGCGGAGAAGACCCTGTCCCGGAAATGCCGCGCCCACGGTTGACGTTCGGCGAACCGGGCGAAGGACGTCGGCGCATTGGACAGCAGCGCGAGGCGCGCCCCGCTTCCGGCTAGTTCGCCGAGCAGGCGCATCGAGCCGGCATCGATGCGGGACCAGCCCTCGATGTCGAGGCGGGTCAGGTCGCCCACCGCGTCGGTGTCGAGTCTCGCGCCTGCCGAGCCTGCGACCGCCGACCAGTACGCCTCGTCGGAGCAGCCCCGGTCGTAGGCGTCCCGGTGGGCCCAGTACGCGGGCTCGAAGTCTTCACTCGCCACGCCGAGCCGCGCGGCCAGCTTCGGCAGTGCCACTGTGCGGGTGCAGAGCACCTCGCCGTAGTCGAACACAACCCACGTCATCGGCCGAGCCCCCTGTCGATCCGGCGAAGGGCCTCGGCGATGTCGCCTTGCCGGACGTCGCGGTGGAGCACGAACCGCACCTTCCCCGCCATCGGCAGCACGTGGATGCCGAGTGCGAGCAGCCTGTCGCACGTCGCTGCCAACCCGGCTCCGCCGGGTGCTCCAGCGAGAACGATGTTGGTCTGCGGCTCGGTGACCTCCCAGCCTCGTTCCCGCAGACCGGCGGCGAGTTCGGCCGCCTTCGCGTGGTCGTCGGCGAGATCGCCGACGCGGCCGAGCGCGACGAGGCACGCCGAGGCGAGGACGCCGATCTGACGCATGCCGCCACCGAGCATCTGCCGCATCCGCCTTGCCTGCTCGACGAACTCGGCGCTGCCCGCGACGACGGAACCGGCAGGTGCGCCGAGTCCCTTGCTGAAGCAGGCCGACACACTGTCCACACCGGCGGTCAGCTCGGCAGGCGGCACACCGAGCGCGACGGAGGCGTTCCAGATGCGGGCGCCGTCGAGGTGGACGCGAAGACCCGCGTCACGGGCGGCGGCCACGAGGAGGGCGTGCTCGTCGGGCGGTGTCACGGCGCCGCCTGCGGAATTGTGGGTGTTCTCCAGCGACAGCAGTGTGGTGCGCAAGGTGTAGTACGGTCCGCTGCCGCCCGCCGCCGCGCGCACGGCAGCGGGGGAAGGACGTCCCGGCCCGCCGTCGTGGTCGAGTGCTTCGGGCATTCCTCCCGCGAGCCACGCGGCCGAGCCCAGCTCGTTGACGAGTACATGCGCGCCGCGAGGAGCGAGGAAGCGATCACCCCGGCGAAGGTGGGTCGAGAGGGCGACGAGGTTGGCCATGGTGCCGCTCGGCGTCCACAGCGCCGCTTGCATGCCGAGGATCTCCGCGACGCGCTCCTCGAGCCTGCGGATGGTCGGGTCGGTGTCGATGACGTTGTCACCGACCTCCGCCTCCGCCATCGCGGTCCTCATGCGTTCGTCGGGCACGGTGAGCGTGTCCGAGCGGAAGTCGAGGGGCGAGGTTGACGTTTCGGACCCGCTGAATTCGACCGTCACAGGGCCGATCACATCACACGGCTGCGAAAGCTCGCCGTGTACCCCGTTGATGCGCGACACTGCACGACGCATGCAACGTGGAGCCGGGTCGTTTCCGTCTCCATCGTCGAAAAGAACACGACCGACCGGAGACGTCTGCGTGGCTCACCATGACGACGAGGAGTTCGCGGAGTACTTCGCGGCGAAACGCGACTCCGTGCGCCGAACGGCCTACCTGCTGTGCGGGGACTGGCATCGCGCCGATGACCTCGCGCAGACGGCCTTCGTGTCGTTGCACCGGAAGTGGCGCAAGATCCGTGATCGCAGGGCTGTGGACGCCTATCTGCGGAAAACGCTGGCGCGTGCCGCGATCGACGAGTCGCGGCGGCCGTGGCGGCGTGAGGAGCACACCGGCGAGGTGCCCCAGCCGCGAGTGGCGGACGGCGGTGACGCGCTCGCCGATCGGGTCAGCGCCAGGGCGGATCTGCTCGCAGGGCTTGCGAGAGTGCCGTCGAAGCAGCGTGCCGTCCTGGTGCTGCGTTACTTCGAGGGGCTCGACGTGGCCAGCGTCGCGCGAGCGCTCGGGTGCAGCGAGGGCAACGTGAAGAGTCAAACAGCGCGGGGGCTGGCGAAGCTGCGGACGGCACTGGGCGAGGAGGTGGGCACGCATGGATGACCGGCTGGATGAGGCTCGGCTCGAGAACCTGTTGCGCGACGCGGTGGGGGACGCGCCCGAGCCGTCGTTCACCGTGGACGACGTGACGGTCGCCTCGCGCCGCCTGACAGCCCGGCGGCGTTCACTCGCTACCGCCGCCGCGGTCGGGGTTGTGCTCGCGGGGGCGGTGACCGGTGTCGTCATCGGCGCGACCGGCGCTGACGACACCACCTCCACCGCGCTCCGCCCCGCCGAGGTTCCCATGTCGGGAGAGGTGGCGAAAAAAAGTTCCGAGGAAGGGCAACCCGGCGACGGTGGCTTGCGTGGACAGGGTGTCGAAGGCTTCCCTCCCGTCTCGCCGAAGCAGGGCGGCGGGACGGAAGGGGAGGACGGCCCTCGGGCCGGGGGCACCTCAGGGTGCCGACAGGTTGATCGGGAGCTCGCCACCGCCCTCGCTGGCGAGCTTCCGATCGACCCGGACGGCGAGGCGATACCGGCTCCGCATTGCATGGCAGGCGCGTCGTCCGCCGCGTTCACGGTGCGGGGCGGCACGGTACAGGCGTTGCTGACAAGGCCGGGCGTTGCCGTTCAACTTCCGCCGCTGCCTCCCGGCGGTGTCGTCGGTGAGGGGCGCACGGCTGAGAACGCGACGGTGCTGGTCATCTCGCTGCCCGGAGATGGTGAGGACGAGGCGCCGTTCGCCGACCGCGCCGAGGGCATCGCCGACCGCGTGGCCGGGGCGTTGTCCGGCTGACCCTCCGCGATCCGGTGCGGCGCTCGCAGGCCGGGGCGGTGACCGTTTTCATCCTGTTTCGAGGTGGCAGACTATCCCGCCATGACCACAGCAGCGAGTACGCCGAAGGGCGAGCGCAGGCGTGCCGCGCTCGTCGCGGCCGCTGCCGAGCTCCTCGCCGAGGGTGGGTTCGACGCGATACGGCACAGGGCGGTGGCGGATCGTGCCGGTCTTCCACTCGCCTCGACCACGTACTACTTCGACTCCCTCGACGAGTTGGTGTGGGCGGCGACGGAGCACCACGGCAGGGCCGAACTGGAGGCGGGTCGCGAGAAGCTGGCCACGCTGCCCACCGAGAACCGGCGGGTGGACGTGGTGGTGGACCTGGTGCTCGATCTCCTGCTCGGTCCGGACCCGCACTACGAAGCTGTCGTGTTGCGGTACGAGCGGCTCGTCGGGACAGGCAGGCGTCCCCACCTGCGGCCGTTGATGCGGGTGCTGTCCGCCGAGTTGCGCGAACTGCTCGCCGAGATCTTCGTCCGTTCTGGCTTCGACATCGACGCCGACCGCCTCGAACGGCTCATCGCGTTGGTTGACGGCTCCGTTGTCAACGCGCTCGTCGCCGTTGACCCCGAGCCGAGGATGGTGGCCGCACGTGTGCTTCGCGATGCGTTGAGCTAAAAATCATTCCAGGACTGTCACCGACCGTGGCGGCCTGGCACGTCTGTGGCCACCACGCGCCGGCCCTGCGGCACCGTGGCCGACCCTGAACGCGGTGCCGAGAGAACGGCCTGGCTAGCCTGACCGTGTGACCGACAAGCCTCGAATTCCGAACGTGCTCGCAGGCCGCTACGCCTCGCCCGAGTTGGTGCGGCTGTGGTCGCCCGAGTACAAGGTCAGACTCGAACGCGACCTGTGGCTCGCCGTGCTGAAAGCGCAGCGGGAACTCGGGGTCGAGGTCGCCGACGGCGTTGTGGCCGACTACGAGAAGGTGCTCGACCGGATCGACCTCGACTCGATCGCGGCACGCGAGCGCACCACACGGCACGACGTGAAGGCGAGGATCGAGGAGTTCAACGCCCTCGCCGGGCACGAGCACGTCCACAAGGGCATGACCTCGCGGGATCTCACCGAGAACGTGGAGCAGTTGCAGATCCGGCGGTCGCTCGAACACGTCCGCGTGCGGGTCGCCGGGGTGCTGGCGCGTCTCGCGGAGCTGGCCGCACACCACAGCGAGCTGGTGATGGCGGGACGTTCCCACAACGTGGCCGCGCAGGCGACGACGCTCGGCAAGCGCTTCGCGACGGCGGCCGACGAGCTGCTGGTGGCCTTCGACAGGCTCGACGACCTCATCGCCCGCTACCCGCTGCGAGGGATCAAGGGCCCGGTCGGCACGGCACAGGACATGCTCGACCTCCTCGGCGGTTCCGGCCGCCTCGCGGAGCTGGAGCGGCGGGTCGCGGCCCACCTCGGGTTCGAGCGCGTGTTCACCAGCGTCGGCCAGGTGTATCCGAGGTCGCTGGACTTCGACGTGGTGTCAACGCTGGTCCAGCTCGCGGCGGCTCCGTCGAGCCTCGCCACGACCATCCGGCTCATGGCAGGCCACGAACTCGTCACGGAGGGGTTCAAACTCGGCCAGGTCGGCTCCTCGGCCATGCCGCACAAGATGAACACCCGCTCCTGCGAGCGCGTCAACGGTCTCGCGGTCGTGCTGCGCGGTCACCTTTCGATGATCGGCGAGTTGGCGGGCGACCAGTGGAACGAGGGCGACGTGTCGGACTCGGTGGTGCGCAGGGTCGCGCTTCCCGACGCCTTCTTCGCGCTCGACGGCCTGCTTGAGACCTTCGCGACGGTGTTGGCGGAGTTCGGTGCCTTCCCCGCTGTGATCGATCGCGAACTGGCGCGCTACCTGCCGTTCCTCGCCACAACGAAGGTGCTCATGGCTGCCGTTCGGGCCGGTGTCGGCAGGGAGACCGCACACGAGGCGATCAAGGAACACGCGGTGGCCGTCGCGCTGGCCATGCGTGAGCACGGACAGCAGGGCAACGACCTGCTGGCTCGGCTCGCAGCCGACGACCGCCTCCCACTCGGCGCCGACGATCTGGAGGGGTTGCTCGCCGACCGGCTTTCGTTCACGGGCACGGCAGGCGCTCAGGTGGAGGCCGTCGTCGCCAGGGTCTCGGAGATCGTGCGCCGGTTCCCCGAGGCGAAGTCGTACCAGCCGGGCCCGATCCTCTGAAGGCGGCGCACGGCGAACCGGTCAGAGCACGACCGGTTTGCCGTGCGCGGTGGCGCGCACCTCGGTGCCGTCCGGCGCGAGGTTGGTGTAGAGCCCGATGTACACGGCAGGGGTGGCGAGCATGCCGTCGTGGACGGGGATCGCGAGCCTCGGCGACACCGCCCTCAGGTACTCCACGACCTCGGCGGCTTTCAGCCACGGCGCGGCTGTGGGCAGCGCGAGCACCTCGATCCGGTGCTCGGGTACGAAGAAGGCGTCGCCGGGGTGGTAGAACGCGCCGCCGTCGATCACGTAGCCGACGTTGGGGATCACGGGGATGTCGGCGTGGATCGTCGCGTGCTGGCCGCCGACGACGTCGATCCGGGTCCCTCCGAGGTCGAACGTGTCGCCGGGATGTGCCGTGGTGACGGGGATGTCCAGGTTCTCGATGGTCTTCGTGGTGCCGGGATCGACGATCAGCCGGGCCCCGGGATTCGCGGCGAGGAGTGCGGGCAGTTTCTCGGTGTCGATGTGGTCGTAGTGCTGATGGGTGATCAGGACGGCGTCGAGGTCGCGGAGGGACTCGAAGCCGGTGGAGAACGCGCCGGGGTCGAAGAGCAGCCGGGCTTGTGCGGTCTCCACGAGCACGCAGGAGTGGCCGTAGCGGACGAGTTTCACGGGCGAGGCCCCCTTGTTGGCGATGTGGCAGTAACCGTTCGCTTCCCTATACGCTGCCAGCATGACGAGCACCGAGCAGGCCGTCGAGACGTTCGACTCGCTCAACCCGGCGACGGACGAGGTCGTCGGCACCCATCCCGTGCATGACGCCGACGCTGTCGAGGCCGCGGTGACCAGGGCTCGTGCCGCCGCGACATGGTGGGCCTCGCTCGGGTTCGACGGCCGCGCCGAACGACTTCGCCGCTGGAAGGGTGTGCTCGCGCGCCGGCTGCCGGAGTTGTGCGAGCTGGTGAGCGCCGAGACCGGCAAGCCGGAAGGCGACGCGCAACTGGAGATCGTGCTGGCCATCGAGCACATCGAGTGGGCGGCCCGCAACGCGAAGAAGGTGCTCGGGCCGAAGCGGCGCTCCTCGGGGCTGCTGCTCTCCAACCAGGTGGCCACGGTCGAGTACCAGCCGCTCGGCGTCGTCGGGGTGATCGGTCCCTGGAACTTTCCGGTCTTCACTCCGCTGGGGTCGGTGGCCTACGCGCTGGCGGCAGGCAACGCCGTGGTGTTCAAGCCGAGCGAGTACACACCCGGGGTGGGTGCGTGGCTGGTCGATGCCTTCGCCGAGGTCGTCGGCGAGAAGCCGGTGCTCCAGCTCGTCACCGGTTTCGGCGCGACCGGAGCGGCGCTCGTCGGCGCGGACGTGGACAAGATCGCGTTCACCGGATCGGCCGCGACCGGAAAGAAGATCATGGCGGCTGCGGCGGACCGCCTGACACCGGTGGTCATCGAGGCCGGTGGCAAGGACGCGCTGATCGTGGACGCCGATGCCGACCTCGACGCCGCGGCGGACGCGGCGGTGTGGGGCGCGTTCTGGAACGCGGGACAGACGTGTGTCGGCGTCGAACGCGTCTACGTGCACACGGCGGTGTACGAGGAGTTCGTCGCGAAGCTCACCAGGCTGGCGCGTGAGGTGCGGCCCGGCGAACACTACGGGCCGATGACCATGCGCTCGCAGCTCGGCGTGGTGCGAAGGCACATCGCCGACGCTCTCGCCAGAGGTGGGCGGGCGCTCGTGGGCGGTGCCGACGCGGTCGGCGACCGCTACGTGCGGCCGACCGTGCTGGTTGACGTGCCCGAGGACTCCGTCGCCGTGCGTGAGGAGACGTTCGGTCCGACGGTCACCGTGACGCGGGTTTCCGACATGGACGAGGCGATCGAGAAGGCGAACGACTCCGCGTACGGACTCGGTTCCACGGTGTTCTCGCGGCGTCGCGGCATGGAACTCGCCAGGCGGCTGCGGACGGGCATGACGGCGATCAACGCGCCGCTCGCATTCGCGGGTATCGCGACGCTGCCCTTCGGTGGCATGGGCGAGTCCGGGTTCGGTCGCATCCACGGGCCGGAGGGACTGCGGGAGTTCGCGCGGCCGAAGGCCATCGCGCGGCAGCGCTACCGCATGCCGTTGGCGATGACGACGTTCGCCAGGACGGCGAGGACCGACGAGCTCGTCGGCAAGCTCATCACGGTCCTGCACGGCAGGCGCTGAGGTTCGAGCGCTCGACACCATCACCCAGGACGATCAGGCGCCACCTGTAGTGATCTGAAGGTGACGTCTCGAAAGAATGCCGGAAGATTGGCCATCTTTCGAATATTTCGACTAACCTCTCAGGTGAGCGCCATGCAGAGGCGCGGCGGTCGCGCAGCCACTGGCCGGCACCGACATCTGGCGAAGGAGAAGATGATGTCCACGAGCACGCTTGAAGAGCGGACCGTCTTCCCGCCAGAGGAGTCACAGCATCGGGAGGAGCTCGGAAGGCTGGCCGCCGTCCTGCACGCGCACACGGCTGGCGGGTGCAGGGCCGACGTTGCCAGGCTGGTGGGGCCAGATGGTGGGGAAGTGGCCCTTCCTGGAGAGTTGTACCGTCTGCTCCTGCGGGTCGTCGATGACCTGAACAACGGGTTCGCCGTGGTCATCCAACCGTCGAACGCCGTGCTCACGACGCAGGAGGCCGCCGACCTGCTGCACATATCACGCCCCACTCTCGTGAAGTTGCTCGAGCGGGGCGAAATCCCCTATCACAAGATCGGCCGCCACCGTCGTGTCTACCTCCGCGATGTGCTCGAATACGACGAGCGAACGCGGCGCGAACGCGAGGCCGCTCTCGACGAGATGGCTCTTGAGTCCGCGCATGACGGAACGGCCGACCGGATCACCGGGTTCATCTCGACGAGGTGACGAGGTAGTGAAGCCTGCGGTGATCGAGCGCGCGCTCATCTCGCGTTATCGAGGTCTCTCACACTCCGGGTAGTGCACGCTACGGAGCGTGGCTTTCCCGGTGCTGCTCGATGCGTGCGTCTTGGTCCCGTACGACATATCGGACTTGTTGCTGCGCCTTGCGAGCGAGAAGACATACAGGCCCCTATGGTCCGCGGACATCCTGCGGGAAACCGAGCGAGCACTGGTAACGAAGCTGGGTATGTCGCCAGAGAAGGTAGGCAGGCGGCTCAGCCGTATGCGCGAGCATTTCCTCGACGCCGAGGTCGAGGGCTACGAGGATCTGATCGATGCAATGCAATGCGAGAAGAATGACCGCCATGTCCTGGCGGCTGCGGTGCGTGGCAATGCTTCGGTGCTCGTGACGGCGAACCTCAAAGACTGTCCGGACGCGGCCTTGGAGCCTTACGACATCGTCGTTCTCAGCCCGGACGAGTTCCTGCTGGATCAGCTCGACCTCTACCAGGAGAAGGCTCTCGCGGTGCTGCGAAAGCTGGTGGCAGCACGGCGGAAGCCCCCGGAAACGCCGGCCACCTTCCTGAACAAGCTTCAGCCTTACGTCCCCGGATTCGTCGAGGAAGCGCGAAAGATGCTCGGAGTGTCGGGATCGTTCCCCTTACCGCCTGCGGAAGGGGCACTTCCACCACCACGGCTGCCGCGATGATGGCGATGCGCACGGATACTCACCGCAAACCGCCGGTGCGCCCGGCTCGGGTGATCTCGGCAGGCGAACCCCGGGACGGTGCATGATCTGGTGGCGCACCGTCACCGTTGGCGGCGTGGTTTGCGCCGATCCGGCGAATCGACGCCGATTGCCCCACCACAGGCAACGTTTCGCGATACACACACGTCTTCTGTGTGTGGGAGCTGGGTGACGAGCGAAGCTCAGGGGCCGAGGGGTGTCGGGGGCTTCTCGGCCCCTGGGTTACGCTCTATGGGCATTGACCTGCGCAGAGTCTAGGAGCAGCCTGTCGTGGCCCGTGTAGTCGTCGACGTCATGCCCAAGCCCGAAATCCTCGATCCCCAAGGCCAGGCCGTCGCCGGCGCGCTCGGCCGACTCGGCTTCTCCGGGGTCACCGAGGTCCGTCAGGGCAAACACTTCGAGCTGGAAGTCGATGACAGCGTCGATGACGAGACGCTCGCCAAGATCGCGGAAGGCTTCCTCGCCAACCCGGTGATCGAGGAGTGGACGATCCGGAGGATCGACCGATGAGCCCCCGCATCGGCGTCATCACCTTCCCCGGCACGCTCGACGACGTGGACGCCGCGCGTGCTGTGCGGCGCTCCGACGCCGAAGCCGTTCCGCTGTGGCACGGTGACGCCGACCTCAAGGGCGTTGACGCGGTGGTCGTCCCCGGCGGCTTCTCCTACGGCGACTACCTGCGGTGCGGTGCCATCGCCAAGTTCGCGCCCGTGATGAGTTCCGTCATCGACGCGGCCCGCAAGGGCATGCCGGTTCTGGGGATCTGCAACGGGTTCCAGATCCTCTGCGAGGCCGGTCTCCTTCCCGGTGCTCTCGTGCGCAACGACAAGCTGCACTTCGTGTGTCGCGACCAGTGGCTGCGGGTCGAGAACAACACCACGAGCTGGACGACGCGATACGACGAGGGTGCCGAGATCCTCATCCCGCTCAAGTCGGGTGAGGGCGGTTACATGGCCGATGAGGCGACGCTCGACGAGCTGGAGGGCGAGGGGCGCGTCGTGTTCCGCTACGTCGATGGCAACCCCAACGGCTCGCGGCGGGACATCGCAGGGGTGTGCAGCCCCGACGGCCGTGTCGTGGGTCTCATGCCACATCCCGAACACGCGATCGACGCGCTCACGGGGCCGTCGGACGACGGCCTCGGTGTGTTCTACTCCGCACTCGACGCCGTGAACTCGCTGGTCACGTCGGCATGACGAAACACTGCGGTTAGTCTGGTCTCGTGGCAGCACCTCACGTGGACACCCCCGCCGACACCACCGCCTTCGCCGAGCAGACGCCGGATCAGCCTCAGCCGTACGCGGAGCTGGGACTGGCCGACGACGAGTACGCGCGTATCCGCGAGATCCTCGGGCGAAGGCCCACGGACGCCGAACTCGCCATGTACTCGGTGATGTGGAGCGAGCACTGCTCGTACAAGTCGTCCAAGAAGCATCTCGCCTACTTCGGCGAGACCACGACGCCGGAGATGCGCGAGAAGATGCTCGCAGGCATCGGTGAGAACGCCGGTGTCGTGGAGATCGGTGACGGCTGGGCCGTCACGTTCAAGGTGGAGAGCCACAACCATCCGTCCTATGTGGAGCCTTATCAGGGCGCTGCGACGGGTGTCGGCGGCATCGTGCGGGACATTCTCGCGATGGGTGCGCGTCCACTCGCCGTGGCCGATCCGCTCCGCTTCGGGCCTGCCGACGCTCCCGACACCCGGCGTGTCCTGCCCGGCGTCGTGGCCGGTATCGCCGGGTACGGCAACTGCCTCGGCCTTCCGAACATCGGCGGCGAGGTGGTCTTCGACGAGAGTTACTCAGGCAACCCGCTGGTCAACGCGCTGTGCGTGGGAGCGATGCGTGTCGAGGATCTGCACCTCGCGCACGCTTCGGGAACCGGCAACAAGATCATCCTGTTCGGTGCGCGCACCGGACTCGACGGCATCGGCGGTGTCTCCGTCCTCGCCAGCGACACGTTCTCGGGCGACGAGAGTTCCGGTGGCCGTAAGAAACTGCCCAGCGTGCAGGTCGGCGACCCGTTCACCGAGAAGGTGTTGATCGAGTGCACGCTGGAGCTGTTCGCGAAGAAGCTCGTCGTGGGCATCCAAGACCTCGGCGGCGCGGGCTTGGCCTGCGCGACCTCGGAGCTGGCCGCGGCAGGCGACGGCGGCATGCACGTGAACCTCGACCGCGTCCCGCTTCGCGCGCAAGGCATGACCCCGGCGGAGATCCTGTCCAGCGAGTCGCAGGAGCGGATGTGCGCGGTCGTCCGCCCGTCCGATGTGGACGCCTTCATGGAGGTGTGCCGCAAGTGGGACGTCATCGCCACCGAGATCGGTGAGGTGACGGACGGCGACAGGCTCGTCATCGACTGGCACGGCCAGACCGTCGTCGATGTGCCGCCGCGAACGGTGGCGCATCAGGGCCCGGTCTACGACCGTCCCTACGCGCGCCCCGCGAAGCAGGACGAGCTGGAGTCGGACACTCCCGGCACGCTGCCTCGTCCGTCCACTCCGGACGAGATTCGCGAGACGCTGCTGCGCATGATCGCCTCTCCCAACCTGGCTTCGAAGGAATGGGTCACGCAGCAGTACGACCGCTATGTGCGGGGCAACACGGTGTTGTCGCAGCCCGCTGACTCGGGGATGATCCGCATCGACGAGTCCACAGGGCGTGGTGTCGCGGTTTCGACGGACTGCAACAGCAGGTACGTCTACCTCGACCCGTACGCGGGCACACAGCTCGCGCTGGCCGAGGCGTACCGCAACGTGGCCACCAGCGGCGCGATGCCTATCGCCGTGACCAACTGCCTCAACTTCGGCTCGCCGCGCGATCCCGGTGTCATGTGGCAGTTCGAGCGGGCCGTTCACGGCCTCGCCGACGGCTGCGCGCAGCTCGGTGTCCCCGTCACCGGCGGCAACGTGAGCTTCTACAACCAGACCGGCGACCAGGCGATCCTGCCCACACCGGTGGTCGGCGTGCTCGGCGTGATCGACGATGTGAGCCGTCGCATCCCCACCGGCTTCGGTGCCGAGCCTGGCGAGACCCTGCTCCTGCTCGGCGAGACGCACGACGAGTTCGGTGGCTCCGCGTGGGCGCAGGTCATGCACGGGCACCTCGGTGGCCGACCTCCGAAGGTGGACCTCGAAAGGGAACGCCTGATCGCCGAGATCCTGGTGGCCGGTTCGCGCGACGGCATGATCTCCGCGGCTCACGACGTGTCCGAAGGCGGGCTGGCGCAGACGATCGTCGAGATGGCGCTGGTCGGTCAGTGCGGTGCCAGGATCGTGCTCGACCCCGACGAGGACCCGTTCGTCCAGCTTTTCTCGGAGTCGGCGGGACGGGTGCTCGTCGCCGTACCGAGGACGGAGGAGCTGCGTTTCACGGAGATGTGCTCCGCGCGTGGCCTTCCGTGGCGAAAGACCGGTGTCGTGGACCCCGAGTCCGGCGCCGTGCAGATCCAGGACATCGCCGATCTCGGCCTCGACGAGCTTCGCGAGGCTTGGGAGAGCACGCTTCCCACACTGTTCGCCTGATCTCCGCGCCTGCGAGAGGCCGAGCTTCTCCATACTTACTGAGAGGCCGAGCCTCTCCACGTCGGCGAGAGGCCGAGGGGCTGTGAGTGGTCGTCCCGCTCACGGCCCCTCGGCTTTCGAGGTCAGTAGAGGACCGCGCTGGCGATGCAGAACGGGCCGTCGAAATCGTTGGTGAGCAGCACGAGATCGCCGACCGAGCTGACGAAGATGGCGTTGGCTGCGACCTCAGTGGTAATCACGTCCTCGGTCTGCCACGTGGTCCCGGCGGCGGCGGCTTCCTTGAGCGTGGCTTTCGTGTTGTCACTCACGCCTTCGCACATCATGCCGAGCAGCGCATCCGGGTCGTCCGAGTTCAGCACCGTACCGACCTCGTGGATGAACGCCGCGCTGTCTCCCGACGCTGTGCCGTCTTGCGAACCTTCGTCCCCGGTCTGTGAGGGGTATCCCGCGGCCGGATCGTCGAGACCGCCCGAACTGTGGGTCTCGATGCCGGCGTCCTGCCAGCACCACGTGCCGTTCTCCTGCCCGAGTGTGGCGGTGAGGGGGTAGTTCTGGCCCTCAATGGCGGCGTTGCCCTGCACGGTCGCCTGAGTACCCGACACCTGCGGCTCACCGTTGATGGTGACCTGGCCCAGTTGACCGGCGACCCCGATGGCCTGGTGCACCATCTGCGTCGCGTTCGCGCAGGCCAGCCCGTTCAGCGTGGCCCTGTCACCTGACGTCAGTCCTGTGCTGATCTGCTGCGCGACCGCGGCCGGGCTGCCAGCCGTGTTCCCCTTGTCGTCGCCGCCAGCTCCGGAGTGCTCGTCGCCCAGCAGGAACCCGGGTGCGAGCAGACCTGTGACGAGAAACGCGACGACGGCGACGGCCGCTGCCGAGATCCCGATCCACAGACCTGTCTTGCTCTTCTTCGGTGGTTGCTGCGGTCCCCAGCCGCCGCCTTGCTGGCCGTACTGCTCCTGCGGGTAGCTCTGGAATTGCGGAAAGCCCTGTGCCTGCGGAAAGCCCTGTGCCTGCGGGAAGCCTTGTGTCTGTGGGAAGCCTTGTGTCTGCTGAGGGAATCCGCCCGAGGCAGGCCCGCCGTAAGGCATGCCCGACTGCTGGCCGTACGGATCGGCGGCAGGCTGCTGACCGTACGGAGTCTGCCCGTACGGGTTCTGGCCGTACGGAGAATCTCCGGGTTGCGGTGGGTACGTCATGACTTGTCGCCTTCCATGGCTTTCGGGCCGGCTTTCCGCCTGCGGGGCGCCCCGGCGTGGCGCTCCTTGACTGCCTCAGACGTCGCGAACCAAGGCCGCGGTTCCCCACGAACGCCAGCGCCCGTGCATCGTGTCCTGCGAGGCAGGTCCCTTCAGTAGTGCAGGGCGTGGTAGACGCAGAACTCGCCGTCGCCGTTGTCGGCGGCGATCGAGAGGGCGCTGCCGTCGTCGCCGGTCAGTGTCAGATCGACAGAGAGGACGCCGTCCTCGTCCGTTTCCGAGGTGGCGGGACCGTCGGCGGTGTAGGTGACGTTGCTGGATGCCGCATCCTCGAGGTTGCTCATGGTCGAGTCCATGCCGGGGCACACCAGGCTCGCCACGTCCGCGGTGTCACCACCGTTCACTGTGGACACGACCTTGTCGAGGAACTTCTCGCCCATCTCGGTGGCATCGGGTGAGCCGGGTGACCCTGGCCCACCCGGGACGGCACTGGTGTCACTCTCGGGCTGGATCGCGGCTTTGATGGCGAGGTCCTGCCAGCACCAGGAGTCGTCCCGCTTGGTGAGCGTGTTCTCGAAGGTGATGGGTTCGCCGTAGAAGGTGACGCCGTACTTCACGACGGCGGTGTCGCCGTTCTCCTGCGCCTCGCCGACGAGTTCGGCGTCGGAGACCTCGCTGATCTCGGCGATGGTGGCCTCGACCATTCCGGTGGCACGTGGGCAGGCCATTTCCTGGAGCGCGGCCGTGTCCCGGTTGCCGAGAGCGTCCCTGAGCCGCACGGCCAGAGCCTGAGCACTGTCACCATCCGCGTTGGTGCCCTGCGAACCCTTCGAGCCGTCGTCGAGGAGGAAGCCGGGAGCGACGAAGGCGGTGATGACGAATGCCACCACGGCGACGGCGGTCAGGGAAAGAACGACCCACAGGCCGGTTCTGCTCTTCTTCGGCGGCTGCTGCGGTCCCCAGCCGCCGCCCTGCGTGCCGTAGGGATTGTGGCCCTGCGAGTACTGCCCGCCGGGGTAGCTCGGGAGAACCGGGTAGTTCGGAACGCCCGGGTTGCCGGGGTGGCCCTGAGGCTGGTGCCCGGGCTGCGGTGGATACGTCACGACCGTGCCTTCCATAAGAACGAGGGAAGTCCCGCTCCCCGTGAAGCGCTCCCTGGATCTCCCTCGCACAGTCCGAAGATCGCGACTCCCCGAATTGCGAGCGGCTTGCGCATTCTGCCCGCTCGCCGTGACCGGCTGCGGCGTGGGGGGCCAGGTGGTCGGCATGACGAAGAGGGCTCCCACCCAGCGTGTCCGGGTGGAAGCCCTCCGTGGCGGTCGGGTCATGCTCAGCCGGTGGCGAGAACCTTCAGCCGGTCGTACGAGCCGTTGAACGAGTTCTGGTCGATCGGGCTCGACGTGTACTGCCAGATCGTGTGGTAGCCCCAGTTGTACGGCAGCTCACCCACCGTGGAGGCGTAGCGGGCAACCCACAGCGGCGCGGTGCTGGAGAAGTCGCCTGCCGTGCCGACGCACTGGTTCCACCAGCTCGTCGAGGTGTAGATCACCGGCCACCTGCCGGTGCGGGAGTAGTAGGTGTCGTGGAAGTCCTTGATCCACGCCGCCATCTGCGCCTTCGTCTTGCCGTAGCAGGTGGAGCCGTACGGGTTGTACTCCACGTCCAGCGCGCCGGGCAGGGTCTTGCCGTCACGGGACCAACCGCCGCCGTTGTTGACAAAGAAGTTGGCCTGCGTGGCGCCGGACGACACGTCCGGCCGCGCGAAGTGGTAGGAACCCCGGATCATTCCGACGTTGTAGGAACCGTTGTACTGCTGCGCGAAATAGGGATTCTTGTAGGTTGTTCCCTCTGTCGCCTTCACGTAGGCGAATCGCTTGCCCTGATTCCACCAGTAGGACCAGTCAACGTTTCCTTGCCAGCTGCTGACGTCGATACCCGGAACCGTGGCGTAGGCACTCACCCCGTCGGAGTTCAGGCCCTGCGGTTCCAGTGCGCGCCGTTTCGTGTAGGAGTTCGAGTGGTCGCCCTCGTGCTTGCGGATCTGCGACCCCATCGCGTGATCGACCTGGCCCCTGGCATCGGCGTTCGTCCCAGGAGCGACTTCGGCCGCCGCAGGGGTCAGCGCGCCGAGCAGGAGCGCGCTGACGGACGCGGCGAAGCTTGCGGCGGCGATCCGCCATCTTCTCCGTCCGATACTCATCGGAGGTGTCCTTTCCTCGACTGTGCCCTCGCTTCGAACCGTTCACTTAACGTCGCGGTTCGGCGGTCGATTGTGGGCACAGCGCGCCGAGGTTGTCACTAGTTGGCGTGAAAACTTTAGGCTGGGTGGGGAATTTTCCCGCCCGAATGCCGACGAAAGAGGGTGACGGTTCGCGGGAATTCGCTCGGTGAAACGGCGGTTTGCCGAAGTTCGGTTCTGTCGCGACTCAGCGCAGGTGGGTACGCGCGTGTTCCAGCTCTTCCTGCGTCACCACGGCTGTGATGACGTCGTCCGGGTTCAGCGCCAGCGGGTTGCCGCCGAGCAGGTCGATGACGTCCCTGCCCCGCACCTTCCTCGCATGCGGCCAGTCGCGGGGAGCCAGGGACCTCGCCGTGTAGGCGGGTACGACGACGTCGCCGTGGAGGTCGTGGAACCCGACCAGCGTGCGCTGTGCCGGTGTGTAGGCGAACACGTACAGCTCGGCGTCCAGCACCGCGGGCGCGAGGTCCTCCTCGGGGCGGTGCCGCGTGTAGATCAGCTGGAGCAGGTACTCGAGTTCGCTGCTCGGGTCGGGGAATCCCAGTGCCTGAGGCGAGGGCCGGTACTGATCGTTGAAGTGGAAGTCGTCAACGATCTCGCCGCCCGCGTTGACGGGATAGGCCCCGACGACCGCCCATGTCGGCACGTTGCCTCGCGGGTCGAACGCCTCGTCGATGACATACAGCCAGCTACCCGGATTCGCCTTCGCGTTCGCGCGCATCTCTGCCGTGATCTCGGGTTTCCTGACAGCGGCGGACTGCTCGGGAACGAGGCGGTGTGAGTCGTCGCGCTGGGCCATGTGCTTCCCCAGGTGGTGTCCAGGCCGGCTGTCGTGACCACCTTACTGTGGGAACATGCCGTCTTCACGTTTGATCGATCCCGGCGAGTTGCGTGCCGCGTGCGAGGCCGTCGTGCCATGGCTCGACGGTGAAATGCCCCGGCCCGCGCGTCCCGAGCTGGCGAAAGCCGTGAGGCTGACCCTGAAAACGCTTGCCGCCGTGGCTCCTGGACGGAGTGTCGAGGTGCGCGTGCCGCCGTTCGCCGCCGTCCAATGTGCAGAGGGCCCACGACACACTCGCGGTACGCCTCCGAACGTCGTGGAGACGGACCCGCGAACGTGGCTCGAACTGGCACTCGGCCGTCTGAAGTGGACCGATGCGGTGGAGGAGGGCCGGATCGCCGCGTCAGGAACGCGCGCCGACATCTCGACGTGGCTGCCAATTGTGCGCGCTTAGCGATCGGGTGAGTCGCGCTCAGCGCGAATCCCCCACGCGGTGGCTTTTCCGGCGCGACGATCTCGGCGTACTGTCGATGATCAGGTGATTTCCTCGGGTACCATTCACCAGCCGTGACCGGCGCCGGGACGAGAATACGAGGAAGGAACGGACAGCGAATGGCTGCGCGAGACGGTTCCCGGGCCGAGCACAGTACCCCCACGGCTCGTCGGATGATCGTCGGTGCGCAACTTCGCCGCCTGCGCGAACAGTCGGGTATCACGAGGGGCGACGCGGGCTATCACATCCGCGCCTCCGAATCCAAAATCAGCAGGCTCGAGCTCGGCAGGGTCGGGTTCAAGGAGCGCGACGTCGCCGACCTGCTCACCCTGTACGGCGTCACAGGCGACGAAGAACGCCGAGTCCTGCTCGACATGGCCAAGGAGGCCAACCAGCCGGGCTGGTGGCAGAAGTTCAACGACTACACGCCCAAATGGTTCGAACCCTTCCTCGGGCTCGAAGAGGCCGCGTCGCGCATCCAGACGTACGAACTCCAGTTCATCCCCGGCCTGTTGCAGACGGAGGACTACGCGCGGGCGGTGATCACGCACGGCCTCGCCGAGACGGCGAGTGCTGCGGCGGAGGCGAGGGTCGCGGTGCGGATGCGCAGGCAGCGGCTGTTGCGGCGGCCGGGCGCGCCGAAGTTGTGGGCGGTACTCGACGAGTCGGTCATCCGTCGCCCGCTCGGCGGTCGCGCGGTGCATCGGGAGCAGCTCGAACGGCTCCTCGACGTGACGACACTGCCCAACGTCACGGTGCAGGTCGTGCCGTACGAGCGCAGTGGCTACGCGGCTGACGGGGCGTTCACTCTGCTGCGGTTCGCCGAACCCGAGTTGCCGAACATCGGCTATGTGGACCACATCGCGGGCGGCATCTTCCTGGAGCGGGCCGATGAGATCGAGCTGATCGGGCGGTCGCTCGACCGGCTCGCCGTGGATGCGGAGACCCCGGAGCGGTCCCGTCAACTGATCGCCAAAGTTCTCTCCGAGAGCTGACTTACTTTCACGTTCTCGTTTTCGCAGGTCATCAAGTTGCCGTCTGACCTGCGGAAAAGGTTGTCTGAAGTGATTCAGGTCACTCTGTGATCAATCTTGCTGCTCTCGCAGCTGCACGTGCATCCACATCTGCGGGGGCCGGTGCTACTCTCCGTGCACTGTCAAATGCACGTGCAGATGCATCCTCCGAAGGTTGTCAGTCGGGAAGGTGAGGATCATGGCGAAGGCGATCGGCAACGGCGCCGCGAGTGTCTCTTCGAGCGCGTTGGCCGGCCTGGCATGGCGCAAGAGCTCGTACAGCGGCTCGATGGGCAACTGTGTCGAGGTCGCGAGGCTGAGCACAGGCGACGTGGCCGTGCGTAACTCCCGTGATCCGCACGGTGCCGCGCTCGTCTACACGAAGGCCGAGATCGCCGCGTTTCTCGCGGGCGCCAAGGACGGTGAGTTCGATGACCTCGCCGTCTGACCTCCGGTTCGCCGAGACCGTGAGCCCCGAGACCGCCGAGGACGCCGAAGCGGTCGAGGCAGCCGAAGCCGCCGAGGTGGAGAACGCGCTCGGCAGGCTCATCGAACGTGGGTTCAAGTTCGTGCACCCGAGGAACGCCGATGGCGAGATCGTCACGATCGTGGGCGTCCGGGTGCACGGCACCGTGATCGACGTCGTCCGCCTCGACGCGGAGGACGAGGTCACCGCGATGCGCATGCCAGCCGAGGAGTCGGACATCCTCGCTCCCTCCACGCTGCTGTGGCGGAGGGACGGGGCACTGCGCGAGGTGATCGACGCGCTGCTCGACCTGCCCGACGCGACGGAGCCGCAGGCGCAGCGCCGTGGTGGGCTCGGACGTGGCTGCTGGGTGAGAGGCAATCACGGCAGGGCGAAGTACCTCCGTGTCACCGCGTGAGAGCTTCGTATCATCGGCGGGCCTCCCACACGGTTTTCGTGCCTACACTGTGGGCGGCCCGTCTTCGTAGGTAGGGAGCCTCTTCGTGGATCAGGTCCGGGCGGATCAGGTGGAGCCGGAGCCTCGTGAGGAGTGCGGCGTCTTCGGCGTGTGGGCACCGGGCGAGGACGTTTCCAAGCTGACGTACTACGGCCTTTACGCGCTGCAACACCGTGGCCAGGAGGCGGCGGGCATCTCGGTGTCCGACGGTAAGCAGATCGTCGTTTTCAAGGACCTCGGCCTGGTCAGTCAGGTGTTCGACGAGCAGGTGCTGTCGTCGTTGCAGGGCCACGTCGCGGTCGGGCATTGCCGCTACTCCACGACAGGGGCGGGAACCTGGGAGAACGCCCAGCCGGTCTTCCGCTCGACGAGGGCGGACACCGGCCTTTCGCTCGGGCACAACGGAAACCTCGTCAACACACACGAACTGCATGAACGAGCCCGCGAGCTGGGAATCGTCGAGCGCGGTGGCGCGACCTCCGACTCCGATCTGCTGTGCGGCCTTCTCGCGCACGCCGCTCCCGACAAGGGGATCGAAGCTGCGGCTCTCGACCTTCTGCCCACCGTGCGCGGCGCGTTCTGCCTCGTGTTCGCCGACGAGACCACGCTCTACGCGGCGAGGGACCCGCACGGTGTGCGTCCACTGGTGCTCGGCAGGCTCGAGCGCGGCTGGGTCGTGGCGAGTGAGACCGCGGCGCTGGACATCGTCGGAGCCTCCTTCGTGCGTGAGGTGGAGCCCGGCGAACTCATCGCCATCGACACGGAGGGGCTGCGTTCCTCGCGGTTCGCCAATCCCGAGCCGAAAGGATGTGTCTTCGAGTACGTCTATCTCGCACGTCCCGACACCACCATCGCGGGCCGCAGCGTCCACGCCACCCGTGTCGAGATCGGCCGGAGGCTTGCCGCGGAACACCCGGCCGACGCCGATCTCGTCATCCCCGTGCCCGAGTCCGGCACCCCGGCAGCCATCGGGTACGCACAGGGCTCCGGCATCCCGTACGGCTCGGGGCTGGTCAAGAACAACTACGTCGGGCGCACGTTCATCCAGCCGTCGCAGACCATCCGGCAGCTGGGCATCCGGCTGAAGCTGAACCCCCTGCGCGAGGTGATCCGCGGCAAGCGGCTCGTCGTGGTGGACGACTCGATCGTGCGGGGTAACACGCAACGCGCGCTCGTGCGGATGCTGCGCGAGTCGGGCGCGTTGGAGGTGCATGTGCGGATCGCGTCGCCGCCAGTGCGCTGGCCTTGCTTCTACGGCATCGACTTCGCGTCGAAGGCCGAACTCGTGGCCAACGGCGCCGATCTCGACGGCATCCGCCGTTCGATCGGGGCTGACTCGCTGGGTTACGTCTCCCTCGACGGACTCGTCGCCGCGTCCGAACAGCCCGCGTCCAGGCTGTGTGCGGCCTGCTTCGACGGCAAGTACCCCATTCCTCTTCCCGACGAGGAACTCATCGGCAAGCATGTGCTGGAGAACCTCGGTCAGGACGGCGCGGCGCAGCAGACGACGGGTGAGCCGAGTCGTCTCCCCACCTCGGCGCCGGGGTACGGTGCCGAGGATGCCGTCCGGCGTCCCTAGCCCTTTCGAAGTAAGGATGGAGCCGCTTTCGTGAGCGAGTCCGCGCGCGCCACGTACGCCGCTGCCGGTGTCGATATCGATGCGGGTGACCAAGCCGTCGAGCTGCTCAAGCCGCATGCCGCGAGGGCGGCCAGGCCCGAGGTGGTGGGCGGTGTCGGTGGGTTCGCCGGACTGTTCGCTCTGAAGGCGGGCCGCTGGACCGAGCCGCTGCTCGCGTCGTCCACCGACGGTGTCGGCACCAAGATCGCCGTCGCTCAGGCGCTCGACAAGCACGACACCATCGGTATCGACCTCGTGGCGATGGTGGTGGACGACCTCGTGGTCACCGGCGCGGAACCGCTTTTCCTCCAGGACTACATCGCGGTCGGCAAGGTGGTGCCTGAGAAGATCGAGGCGATCGTCTCGGGCATCGCGGAGGGCTGCGTCCAAGCCGGTTGCGCGCTGCTCGGTGGCGAGACCGCCGAACACCCCGGCCTGATGGGCGAGCACGACTACGACGTGTCCGCCACAGGTGTCGGCGTGGTGGAGGCTTCCGCTGTGCTCGGGCCCGACCTCGTGCGGCCGGGTGACGTCGTGATCGGACTCGGTTCGACCGGCCTGCACTCGAACGGGTATTCGCTGGCCAGGCATGTGCTGCTCGACATCGCGCGGATGCCGCTGGAGGGGCACGTCGAGGAGTTCGGCCGGACCCTCGGCGAGGAGCTGCTCGAACCCACCCGCATCTACGCGAAGGACTGCCTCGCGCTCGTGGCGGAGGCCGAGGTGCGCACGTTCGCGCACATCACCGGTGGCGGATTGCAGGCGAATCTCGAACGCGTCATGCCGCACGGCCTCGTCGCGCGGCTCGAACGGCACACCTGGACGCCCGACCCCGTGTTCGCCCTCATCGCGCAGCGCGGCAGGGTGGAGCGCGAGGAGATGGAGCGCACGTTCAACATGGGCGTCGGCATGGTGGTCGTCGTGTCGCCGGAGGACGTGGACAGGGCGCTGGCCGTGCTCACGGCCCGGCACGTGCCTGCCTGGGTGCTCGGCGAGGTGCGTCCCTCCGATGACCCCGAAGGCCCGCGCGTGACGCTCACCGGAGACCACCCGCGCTTTTAAGAAGCGGGAACGATGGACGCGAACCTGCACGTCAACGCTCGCCTGGTGATCCCAGAAGCCGAACTGTCGGAGCGTTTCTCCCGTGCGTCCGGCCCAGGCGGGCAGGGCGTCAACACGACGTCGTCGCGGGTGGAGTTGTCGTTCGACGTGGCGCGCTCGCCTTCGGTGCCCGACGATCTGCGCAATCGCTTGCTGGCGCGGTTGAGCGGCCGGTTGGCGCATGGCGTGCTCACCGTCGTGGCGAGTGAACACCGCGAGCAGCTCGCCAATCGGCGCGCGGCGCGAGAGCGGCTCGTTGCCGTGCTCCGGCAGGCCGCGGCACCACCTCCGAAGAAGCGCCGACCCACGAAGCCGACGAAGGGCTCGCAGGAACGCAGACTCGCGAGCAAGAAGCGCCGCGGCCAGATCAAGCGAACCCGCAGGTCCTGGGACGACTGATCCCGGGCGTGTCCGCACTTCCTGTACGGGTCTTTGCACCTTGTGTACGGGCGTTTGCATCTGGCGTCCGTGTCCGTAGTCTGTGCGCATGTGTTTGCAGTAGCCGCACGTGTGCTGGCAGGTTGTGGCCACACCGGACAGAAGCCGGTGCGGACACGCGTGCGGGAAGTGCGGACACACGTGCGGGAAGTGCGGACACGCGTGCGGGAAGTGCGGACACGCCGTGGGAGCCGGCGTGGGTCGGTCAGGTACGCCAGTGGTATTGGCGTTCGGGGCGGCCGGTGTTGCCGTAGCGCAGCCGCACTTCCGCGCGGCCCGTCTCCACGAAGTGTTCGAGGTACCGCCGCGCGCTCGGCCTCGACAGCCTGGTGGCGTGCGCGCATTCCGTTGCGGAGAGACCCTCCGGATGCTCGATCAGCGCGGCCTTCACCAGTTCGGCCGTCTGCGTGGTCAATCCCTTCGGCAGTGCTGCCGCGCCGGGGCGCCGGGTGCCGAACACGTCGTCAACGTCGTGCTGCGCTGCGGCGGTACGCGACGAGAGGCGAGCGAACTTGCGATGCAGAGAGCCGACGTGGTCGAGCGTTTCGCGCAGCGCCGGGTACGAGAAGGGCTTGATGAGGTAATGCAGCGCCCCGCCACGCAGTGAGCCGCGAATGGTGTCCACGTCGTTCGCGGCCGTGATGACGATGACGTCCACATCGACGGTCGCGACGTCGGCGCGGAGTTCCCTCAGCACGGTGAGCCCGTCGATGTCGGGGAGGTAGATGTCGAGCAGCACGAGGTCCGGGCTCTCCTCGCGAACCATGCGCAGTGCCTCGGCGCCGGAATGCGCCACGCCGATCACGGTGAAGCCCGGTATGCGGTTGACGTACCCGCTGTGCACCTTCGCCACCATGAAGTCGTCATCGACCACGAGCACCCGGATCACGGTGACACCTTCTCCGCTGCCGTGGCATACGGCAATACCGCTGTGAACACCGCGCCACCGTCGTTGCGCGACTCGACGTGCCCGCCTCTGCGGCGGCATGCCTGTCTGGTCAACGCGAGACCGAGGCCGCGCTGCCCTCCGTGTTCGGCGGCTTTCGTGGTGAACCCGTGTGCGAACACCTCGGCGGCGATCTCCGGCGCGACGCCCGGCCCCGAGTCCCGCACCATCACCTCGACGTTGTCGGCCCTGTCCCGGATATCGACCTCGACCCAGGCTTCGGGCTTGCCACGCACGGCGTCGAGTGCGTTGTCAACGAGGTTGCCGACCACGGTCACCAGGTCGGCCGACATGCGGTCGTCGGTCTCCCGCAGGTGGCTGCCGTCGGTGAGGCGAAGTCCGGTGCCTTGTTCGGCGGCCAGACTGGCCTTGGCGATGAGCAGCGCCGCGACGGCAGTGTCCTCGATGCGCGCGCTGACCGTGTCGTGCCACGCCTCGTGTTCCCTGTTGACGAGGTTCACGTAGTTGCGCACCTCGTCGTACTCGCCGAGTTCGATGAGCCCAGCGATCGTGTGAAGCCGGTTGGAGAACTCGTGGGCTTGCGCGCGCAGCGTGTCTGTGGCGCGGGAACTCGCGGCCAGCTCTTCCCGCAGCGTCACGAGTTCGGTGCGGTCGCGCAAGGTCACCACGGCGCCGAGCCTGCGCCCGTCTCTCGACACCGGCATGCGGTTGAGCACGAGCACCCTGCCTGCCCTGAGCACGATCTGATCGACGCCGTCGGACCGCCCGGTGAGCACGTCCCGCAACCTGTCGCCGACATCGAGGTCGCCGACGGCGGTGCCCACGCAGTCGCGGGGCAGCGCGAGCAGTTCCCGTGCATGGTCGTTGGCGAGGGTGATGCGGTGTTGCTGATCGAGCCCGACCACGCCCTCCTTGATGCCGTGCAGCAGCGCGTCCCGATGCTCGACGAGACCGGTGATCTCCCGGGGTTCCAGGCCGAGGGTCTGCCGCTTCACCAGCCACGCGAGCAGCAGCGACCCTGTCACTCCCAGCACCAGCGCGATGCCGAGCAGGGCGAGCGCGTCGGCGGGCCGGTTGGTGATCCCCTCGAAGAACCCGGGCATGGCCTTGCCCGCAGCGACGATGCCGAGCAGGCGACCGCGCCGGCCGATGACGGGCACATGCGCGACGAGGGAGCCGTCCACCTCGCCCACCCACGAGCGTCCGCTCGCCACGGTGCTGTCTCCGAGCGGCAGCTTCCCCCGCAACTGCGATGGGTCAGGGGACGTCAGCACGCCACGATCGGGGTCCGTGATGATCACGAAGTCGGCTCCGGAGAGGCTGCGTGCGCTCTCGGCGAAGCTGGGCAGAGGGTCGCGGTTGATCGGGTCGGCGAGGCTGACCCGCACGCCGGGCGTCGCGGCCACGTTCTCGGCGACGGACAGCAGCGCCCTGCCCTCGTCCTCGGCGAAGTTGTGGTTCGACTGGATCACGGAGTAGACGGCGACACAGCCGAGCAACGCGAAGACCAGCGACATGTGCCACCCGAGAAAGTGCCTGGCCAGGGAACCCTTGCTGCCCATGCGGTCACTATGACACCGGAGAAGGGCACGCCGAGCGTGACCACAAGGACCACAACGAGCGTTACGTGCAGAAGCGGGACGCCGTGGGGGCCACCGGGGCACGATGACGCGCTGACAGATCAACCCCTCACAGTGAGGTGAGAATGCCGAAGACCTGGCTTGCGGTGCTCGGCGCGGCACTGCTCGTGCTGCTCGTCCCGCCGCTGGTGTCGTCGGGAGGTGACGAAGCAGGCCCGCGCATCCGGGGCCTGAGGGTGATGGTGCCCAACACGCCCGGCGGTGGATACGACATCACAGCCCGTACAGCGGTGAAGGTGCTGGAGGACAACGACCTCAACGGTCCGACCGAGGTGTTCAACCTGCCGGGAGCTGGTGGCACCGTCGCGCTCGGCAGGCTCGTCGGCGAACGCGGCAACGGCAGGCTCGCCATGTCGATGGGCCTGGGCGTCGTCGGCTCCGTGTACACGAACTCGTCGCCATCGACGCTGCAGGACACGACGCCCATCGCGAAGCTGACCGAGGAACCCGACATCATCGTCGTCGGCAAGGACTCGCCCTACAAGGACATCGGCGACCTGCTGGACGCGTGGAAGGCCGACCCAGGTGGCGTGCCCGTCGGCGGAGGCTCCTCTCCAGGCGGGCCGGACCACCTCGCGCCGATGCTGACGGCGAAGGCCATCGGCCTCGACCCCAAGAAGGTCAACTACGTCCCGTTCGACGGCGGCGGCGAGCTGATGGCCTCCGTGCTCGGCGGCAAGATCGCATTCGGCGTCTCCGGCATCGGGGAGACGCGCGACCAGATCGAGGCAGGTGAGCTGCGCGCGCTGGCGGTCACCGGCCCGGAGCGAGTGCAGGGCATCGACGCCCCCACGCTGCTGGAGTCCGGTGTGGACGTCAGCTTCACCAACTGGCGCGGGATCGTCGCGCCACCCGGGCTTTCCGAAGGCGACCGGCAGAAGTTGATCGACCTGTTCACCGCGATGCACGGCACCGAGCAATGGCAGGAGGTGCTGCGCGTCAACGGCTGGAGCGACGCGTTCTCCACCGGCGACGAGTTCGCCCGGTTCCTCGCCGACGAGAACGACCGCGTCGCCTCGGTGCTGAAGGAGTTGGGGCTGGCATGAGCACACCCACCGTGAACACCGGGAACACCGGGAACACCGGGAACACCGCCGATGGTGAGGGCGGGCAGGAATCCCGCGATGCCTGGTGGCGCGGGCGAGGCGAGTTGGGGTTGTGCGCGTTCCTGTTCGCGCTCGGTGTCCTGGTCATCACCGACGCTCTGAGCCTGCCGGCCGACTTCGCGCAGCGAGGCCCATTGGGGCCCAAGGCCGTGCCCGTTGTCGTCGGCTCGCTGCTGATGCTCGTTTCGCTGCTGCTCGCCAGGGACGTTCTTCGTGGAGGGCGCGGGGAGTCGGAGGGCGGCGAGGACATCGATCTCTCGACGCCGGCTGACGGCAGGACCGTGCTGATGCTGTCGGCCGCGTTCCTGGCAGGCGCCGTGCTGATCGGCGTCGTCGGGTTTCCCGTGGCCTCCGCGCTGATGTTCTGGGGGTCCGTGTACGCGCTCGGCAGCCGCGACACGGTGCGTGATCCGCTCATCGCGGCGGTGCTGTCGGTGGTGACGTGGGTCGTCTTCAACGAGTTGCTGGGCGTTTCCCTTCCGGGTGGCCCGCTGATGGAGGTGCTGTAGCCGATGGACATCGCAGCGTCGTTCGCGAACCTGCTCGACGGCTTCGGCACCGCGCTCACGCCGATCAACCTGCTGTTCGCCGCCATCGGTGTCGTGCTCGGTACCGCCATCGGCGTGCTGCCGGGCATCGGGCCCGCGATGGCGGTGGCCCTGCTGCTTCCCGTGACCTACGGGCTCGACCCCACGGCGGCGTTCATCATGTTCGCCGGCATCTACTACGGCGGCATGTTTGGAGGGTCAACGACGTCGATCCTGCTGAACACGCCTGGTGAGAGCGCTTCGGTGGTGACCGCGATCGAGGGTTATCCGCTGGCGAAACGCGGTCGGGCACCTCAGGCGCTCGCCGCGGCGGCGATCGGCAACTTCGTCGGCGGGCTGATCGGCACGATCGCGCTGGTGTTGCTGGCGCCCCTGGTCGCGTCGCTGGCCGTGGGCATCGGAGCTCCCGACTACTTCGCGGTGATGGTGCTGGCTTTCGTCGCCGTCACCTCGGTGCTCGGCAGTTCGAGGGTCCGGGGCTTCGCGTCGTTGCTGATCGGCCTGACGATCGGGCTCATCGGCCTCGATCAGATGACCGGCCAGGCACGGTTGACGTTCGGCTCGCTGCACCTTTCCGACGGCGTCGATGTGGTGATCGTGGCTGTAGGGCTCTTCGCCGTCGGCGAGGCACTCTGGGTGGCCGCACACCTGCGGCACACGCCTGAGAGGCCGCTGCCTGCCGGAAGGCCGTGGCTCGGGAGGGAGGACCTGCGGCGAACCTGGAAGCCGTGGCTTCGCGGGCCGGTGATCGGGTTTCCTTTCGGGGCGATCCCGGCAGGCGGTGCGGAGATCCCGACATTCCTCTCGTACGTCACCGAGCGGCGCCTCTCGAAGCGCAAGGGCGAGTTCGGGAACGGCGCCATCGAAGGGGTGGCCGGCCCGGAGTCCACCGCGAGCGCGTCGGCCGCGGGCACGCTGACCACCATGCTCACACTCGGACTGCCGACCACGGCCGTCACCGCTGTGATGCTGGCCGCGTTCCAGCAGTACGGCATCCAGCCGGGCCCCCTGCTGTTCGACCATGAGGCAGGGCTGGTGTGGGCGCTGGTGGCGAGCCTGTTTGTGGGGCTCGTTCTGCTACTCGTGATCAACCTGCCGATGGCGCCGCTGTGGGCGAAGCTCCTCCGCATTCCCCGGCCGTACCTGTACGCGGGCATCCTGTTTTTCGCCTCCGTGGGTGCGTATTCCGTCGGAGGGCAGATGGTGGACCTGCTGCTGCTCTTCGCCGTCGGTCTGATCGGCTTCGTGATGAGGCGATTCGGACTCCCGGTGTTGCCTGCGATCATCGGGGTGATCCTCGGGCCCGCCGCGGAGTTGCAGATGCGCAGGGCGCTCCAGATCAGCAACGGTGATCTCGTCGGGCTCGTCAACTCGCCCATGGCGGTGACGGTCTACGTGGTCGTCGTGCTGATCCTGCTCTGGCCCGCGCTGCGGCGGTTGCTGCCGCGTGGGCACAACAGAGAGCGAACGACGGCGGCCTGAGCGCAGCAGGGCACCGTGCGGGGGCCGGCGGCGCTACGGGCGACCTGCGCCGCCGACCTCGGCGCGGGCCTTGCACTCTTCGAGAAGCCGTTGCAGGTGAACACCCCTGTGCACGTCGCAAGGGTGTTCACGCACACCTGAGTCGATCATCGCGGCGAGATCGTCGAGCAACGCCGTGAAGGACTCCGCCCTGCTGTCCGGTTCCCTGCCGAGCACGCGCAGCCCACCAGGGCCGTAGACGGTGAACTCGACGGCGGTCGGCATGATCGGCAGTCGGGACGCCAGCGTCACCGTGCTGGTCGCGCCGCCGTCGTGTTCCAGCAGGATGTGCCACAGATCACCGTTGTCGTGGCGAGCCGCCACGACCCGGGTGATCGTCCCGAGCGCCGCGTCGATGAGGTCGAGCGCATGAGGCCCGATGTCGCCGAGTGCGCCGATCTCGTGCCGCCACGCCGCCTTGCCGTACCTGTCTCCCAGCAACGCACCCGAAAGCCATCTGGCACTGCCACCCGCCCAGCCCCCGGTTTGGGCGAGGTCGGCGAGCCAGTCGCGAGTACGCAGCGCGTAACGCAGTGTCAAGAACAGAAGTGCCACCACACCGGAGGAGGAGACGGCGCGGGCGACGCGCTCCGCCTGTGCGAGGTCGGCGGCGAGTGGTTTTTCCAGGATGAGGTGTTTGCCCGCTTCGGCCGCCGTGACGGCGAGGTCGCCCTGCGCGGCGGGTGGCACGGCGAAGGCCACGGCATCGACGCGGTGGAGCAGCTCGGCGAACGTGTCGCAGGCCGCGACCTCGTACTCGCGGGCCAACTCGGCCGCGGCGTCGGGCCTCCTGGTCCACACGGCACTCAGAGTGGTGGCGGGATGATCGGCGAGGCCGGGTGCGTGCACCCTTCTCGCCCACGAACCGGCACCGACGAGGCCGACTCTCAGCTGCGAGCCCACGGCTTCCACGGTCTCCACAGCGGAAGCTTAGGACACCGGTCCACGCGGAACGGCGGTACTGGCCCGGTGCTCACCGGCACCCGGCGATGCCGTGTACCGGTGAGCACCTGCCACTGGTACTTCGCTTGCGTCGCACACGCGGACGCGAGGGTGGATTCGAACTGCCCCGTATCCACCCTCGCGTCCGCGTCGGATCAACGGCGGTAGTCGTCGTACCCGTCGTCGTACGGGTCCTCGTACCGGTCCTCGTCCTCGCGGCTGTCGTCGTTGGACGACTTGCCCGACAGCTCGCGCTGCAGTGCATCGAAGTCCGTGGTGGGAACGCTGTACTTGAGCTCCCGGGCCACTTTTGTCTGCTTGGCCTTAGCTCGGCCGCGCCCCATGGCTCGACCCCCTTGCACAGGGGCGGGGCGGCCGGGGGAAATCGGCGGCCCCGCGTCGTCTCGACTACTTTTCCTAGACACACCGTACCGTGCCCGAGGGTGCTTATGCGACGTGGCACGGTGTGCGAACGCTGACAGTATCTCCCGTGACACCGCCGACGGACCAGCCGGTGCCAGACGAGCACGCGAGTCGTGTCACGATTCACGGGTGCTTCGACCGTTCGCGGCCTACCTGAGGGTGTACGAACCGCTGTCGTCCTTCGGTGATCCACCGGACGACGCGCTGCTCGAAGCGGTCGAGCGGTCCGAGATGACGCCGAACGAGGCGATCGCTCGCGAGGAGTGGCTATGGCTGAAATCACAGATCTCCCGAACTGTCACGCTGCCTGCCGAGACCCCTGATGGGCGTGCCGACCTGAGCTTATTCACCGACGTGCTCGTGCTCGATCCTGGCGAGGTGCCACTCAGCGACGAGTCGGTGGAACTGGCCATGGAGGCGCTCGTGTGCCCCATGGAGGTCAGGGCACGGTCGGCCGCGGCGCTGTCGAGCTTCCTCGACGACGCGCCGCCCGCACTCGCCTCGGAGGTCCTCGACGCCAAGGGGTTGACCCCTGAGGCCGTGAAGAGCCAGTCGAGTGCCGCGCTGCGCGATCTCTACGGCTCCACCATGCACATCCTGTCCACCAACTGGACCGTGCCGCTGCCGTGGTTCACGATCGTCGATCCGGACGAGCGGCGGATCGTGCTGGGCACCGGCCCTTCGGACCCGATCCGCGAGGTGTCGTGGCGGGTAGCCATGGGCGACGCGCTTGAGCGCATCACCGAGGCGGAGGAACTGGTGCGCGAGGCTCTCGGTGACACGGGACCGACCCGCATCCTCGCCGAGACCAGCAAGTGGTTGTCGAGTTTCCACCCTCATTCGGCCGTCGAACTGGACTACGGCGGCCTCGTGCAGCTGATCGAAGATCCCGTGCTCGCCACCGACACGAGCGCGGACGAAGTGCACGCCATCCTCGACGCGCTTCGCAGGGAGGCCGTCGAGGAGGTCGCCGAGGCGTTCGAGAACTTGCGGGACTACTGGGGCGATCTCGCGTCGCGGGAGCGGTTCAACTAGGCCGGACCCGCGAGCTCGGCGACGCCGCGACAACCCGCGTCTGCCACCGTGTCCGCACTTGACGTACGCGTGTCTGTGCTAACTCACCTGATTTCGGGTTTGCGCCATGCGGTGCCAACCCACATGCGCGGTGAGACGGCCGCCGCGCGCGTCGGCACTCAGCACCACACAGGGACGTGAACCGCCTGCGCAAACTACGGACAGGCGCGCGCAGACTGCGGACACGCGTGCAGGAAGTGCGGACACGCGTGCAGGAAGTGCGGACACGATTGTGCGGCCGGGAGCCGGCCGCACAATCGCAAGCCCCGGAGTCCGCCGATGTCCCGCCGACTCCAGCCGAAGTTCCCCGGACTCAGCCGAGTTTGTCAGCGAGTTCGGCTTCGAACTCCCGGGTCACGCGCAGTTCGCCGACCTCCCTGCCGCCGCCGAGCACCAGGCCGGCACCGCGACCGAGGCCGTCGATCACCTCGAGGGCAGCGGCGTTCTCCGGCGAGGCGCCGAGGGCACGCAGCGCAGCGACGAGCATCGGCCCCCGTGCCCTGGATGCGCCGTCGTCGGTCTTCAACGCCACGGTGGTGCCGTCGGGCAGGGTCATCGCGTGCACGCCCTCGGCGCCTGCCTTGCTCAGCAGGCCTGGCACCGCCAGCATCAGCAGCGTGTCCTCCCTGCCGGTGCCCGCGACCAGCCAGGGGTTCGCCCGCATCGCCTCTCCCACCCTGGTGCGGGCGGCAGAGGAGAACGCCCTCGCGAGTCCGGTGAGCGAGAACGCGAAAAGGGGAGCGGCACATCCGTCCACACCGACAGCGGCGATCTTCTCGCCGGTCAGTTCGACGACGGTGTCGGCGATCACGCGCTGCAACGGATGGTGCGGGTCCGTGTAGTCGGCCGTGGACCAGCCCCGCTGCACACAGGTCGTGAGCATCCCCGCGTGCTTGCCCGAGCAGTTCATGGCCGCCCTGCGCGGGTCGGGAGGGCAGTGCAGGTCGTCCTCGGAAAGCCCGGCGGCCGCCAGCATCGCCAGCGCGCGATCGACGTGACCCGGCTCTCCGGTGTGTGACGCGCACACGAGCGCGAGATTGGTGTCGTCGATCTCCAGACCGGCGTTCAGCATGCCGAGAGCCTGGAACGGCTTGTTCGAGGAACGGGGGAACACCGGCGTGTCGATGTCACCGATGGCAGCGCGGACGGTGCCGTCGGGCGCCATGATCACCATGGCACCCCGGTGCACGCTCTCCACGAAACCCGACCGCACTACCTCGACCAGCACGGGATTGCTCGTCGCGAAGCTCATGTGAGATCCGTTCTCAGTCTTCTTCGCCGCGGGGGTTCGCCCTGCGGCGTTCACTGTCCAGTAGTTCATCGACCGACGCCGTACCGAGTGCGTAGCGGCGGGCGATCTCCGCGTTGAACGAATCTACGACGATCTGCACTTCACGTCGGCGCTTGGAGACGGATCTCTCCTGCTCCCGGTAGCTGTCGAGTGCCTCGGCGAGTTTGCCGTCCGACAGCGACGTGACGTCGGAGAGGTCGGCGTCGCCGACGAGCGCCTCCGCTCTGCGCCGGTACTCGCCCGCTCTCGACGGCTCCAGCGTCTGGTGACGGCCCGATCCGGTCGCAGGGCCGAGCGCGTTGTCGGCGAGTATCGCGGTGAGCTGGTCAACCACGCTGGTCTGCCCGCCCGACGCGCGGCGTTGCTGCTCGGCCTTCACGATGTCGATGCGGGCGTGCAGCAGCCGCCGAAGATAGGAAAGGTCCGTCTCCTCCTGCGCCGCTTCGTCGCGCCGCTCACGCAACGCGGACATCGGAAGGCGGTCGAGGTCGCGCACGTAGTCGGCCGCGAGCACTCGGTCGATCCGGCGGCGTCCGCCGGGCCGGACTTCGATCACGGGGTCATCCTGCTCTACGACGGTGGAATGCACCAGTGCAACGATCGAGTCAGCCTCGCAGACGTTGCGCTGCCTCTCTGCCCGGCGCGGTGTGCTCCCTCGGGACGGAATCGGGGTCCACCGATGCCGCAGCGGTGCGGTCGGTGTCGCCCGCGGTCAGCTCGGCGTCCATCGGTGTGGAGCGTTTGAGCAGCGCGAGAGCGATCGGGCCGAGTTCGTGGTGCTGCGCCACGCTGCCCACGCGTCCGACGGTGCGCTCGCCGAGTCGCACGGGGTCGCCGGTCTCGGGGTAGATCTCCTGCGAGCCGTCGAGGTGCAGCAGCACCATGGTGCGGGGTGGCTTGCCGACGTTGTGCACCTTCGCGACGGTCTCCTGCCCCCGGTAGCAGCCCTTGGCGACGTGGGCGGCCGAGCCGATCCAGTTGACCTCGTGCGGAATGGTGCGCTCGTCGGTGTCCACGCCCAGCTTCGGGCGCAGCGACTCGACGCGCAGGGCGTCGAATGCCCACGAACCCGCGGGACGCGCTCCGGCGTCGGTGAGTCTCGTCCACCATTCGCCGAGTTGCTGCCTCGGAATCAGCAGGTCCACACTCGACGGTCCAGGCCACGGCATCCGCCTTGCGACCCCTCCTTCGAACCGCGCCACCGCGTACGGGCCTGTGCCGAGTTCGATGCCGAACCGGGCGAGCAGCGAGGGCACCTCAGGGCCGAGGAGGGTCAGCATCGCCCAGTCATCGGTCGCGTCGAGGATCTCGACCTTCGACCAGAACTTCATGGCTTCGAAGTATTCGAGCAGTGTCTGCTTCTCGCCGCCCTTCGGCAACGCCGTGGTGGCCGTGGCGCCGGGATCGGTGTCGAGGAAGACCTTCTCGCCGATGTGGGCGAGGACGAGGTGCGCGTCGATACGGCCCTGGCTGTCGAGCACGAGCGCCTCGGTGCCCTCGCCGTCGCGGAGCCCCGTGACGTGCTGGGAGATCACCAGGTGCAGCCACGAGAGCCGTTCCTCGCCGGTCACCGTGATGATCTGCCGGTGTGACCGATCGACGACGGCCACGCCGCGTGTGGCGGTGCGCTGCTCGGCGAACGGATCACCCCAGTGCCATGGCACGCCGGCATCGGGATGGTCGTCGGGAGGTGCGACGGCGCCGGGACGCCTCAGCAGCGGAGACTCATACGCCATACTCCGATCGTAGGCTGGATCGCATACGGCCGGTGAGTACGGTGGTGCCATGCGCGTATTGGCCTTTCTCGACGGCACACTCGGAGACCCCGCCCAGCCGTACATCCGGGTGGACAACACCGGAGTCCTGCGAGGCGACGGCATCTTCGAAACGGTCCTCGTCGTGGACGGTCGGCCGAGGGAACTCGGCCCTCACCTCGACCGGCTCGCGCGCTCGGCGGCGATGCTCGACCTCCCCGAGCCCGACCTCACCGCGTGGGAGCACGCGGTGCAGCAGGTGATCGACAACTGGGATGGATCGCCGGAGATCGCCGTCAAGCTCGTCTACACCCGGGGCTCCGAGGGCGACCCGGACGCCGAGCCCTTCTGTTACGCGCTGGGCATGGACATCGACGACAAGGTCAAGAGGGCCAGGGCCGAAGGTATCGCCGTGGTGAGTCTCGATCGCGGGTTCGGGCCTGAGGTCGTGGAGCGGGCTCCGTGGCTTCTGCTCGGCGCCAAGACACTGTCGTACGCCGTGAACCTCGCCGCTCTGCGCGAGGCCGCCCGGCGGGGAGCCGACGACGTCGTCTTCACCGCAACGGACGGCTCTGTGCTCGAAGGACCGACCTCCACCGTCGTCCTCGCCAAGGGGCGGACGCTGTACACGCCGCCGCCCACGGTCGGCATCCTGCCCGGCACCACGCAGCGTGCCGTGTTCAGGGCCGCGGAGTCGGCAGGCTGGGCCGTGAAGATCGAGAACATCCCTGCCGACGAACTCTTGACCGCCGACGGGTTGTTCCTGGTGTCGTCGGTGCGGAAGGTGACGAGGGTCCACACGCTCGACGGCACGCGGCTGGCCGACTCGACGGCCATCCACCGCGAACTGTGCGACGCCTACGAGGCGCAGTACTGAGGGAGAGGTGTCGGCCGACCGGCCTCAGCCGACGACGCGCTGGAGCAGCGCGGAGCAGTGCGGGGTCATCGGCTGCCCCACCATCGCGCGTTCCTCGACCCAGCCGAGGTCACCGTTGTTGACGAGGCCGTACAGCCTCTTCGCGGCGGTGACCTCCTTGGCGCTGGCGGACCGCACGACGGCGTCCGTGCCGAGTTCCCACGCCGTCTGGCTCTTCGGCCTTCCGTAGTACAACTCGACGATGCCGGTGGAGTGGGCCAGGAGGAGTTCGATCGTGTCGTCCGGCTGTGGACGCCACCAGCCCGTCTCACGCGCGGCGAGGCGAAGCACGTCACCGTTGTCGTCGAGCAGCCACGTCCGCGACTCGTGGTGGAGGAACGGCCTGCCGTCGTGGGCGATGGTGAGCTGCTGCGCGAAGCGGTAGGTGCGGTCGAGCGTGGGATAGCTGACCTCACCCTCGCCACGCCAGACGCCGACGAGCGGGAGCAGCGCCAGGCAGGCTTCGTTCAACTCGGCGCCTTCCCGCAGGTTCGCGGTGTCGCCGGGGATGGGCAGGTCGTCGAACTGCGGCACGTTGCGGTGGGCCGTCTTCTCGGCTCGCTCCGCGGCAGCCCGGATAGCGTCGTCGCCGCTTGTCATGACGTCGTGGCTCGCTGTCTCGGGAGTCGGTCGATGGCGATCGGGTGAGCGCGGCCGGTTCCGGTCAGTGCCGCCCGGTGTCGCGGGCTGTGGTCAGGCCGTGCCGGTCGTGACTCAGCGCTGGTCGGAGTACAGGCGGTACACGACGTAGCCGCTGAACCACACGGTCGCGACGGCGGCCAGCACCAGCAGGGTCGTAAAGATAATCTCCACGGCCGAAGGATAACCCGCGAGCGAGGCTCGCCATCCGACCGGTCCCTGAGAGCCCCGACACACGGCCGCCCACCACTCGATGAGTGAGCGGCCCCGCGCCTTTTCGCCGGCTCAGCCGACAGTGATGTCCACCTTGTGCACGCCGGGTCCATCGGCCCGCACACTCGCCTCACCGTTGCCCTTCCGGTGCAGGGCCCGCACCGTCCACGCACCCTGCGCGGCGTAGAACCGGAAGTCGCCGTCCTGCGACGCCTGCACCTCGCCGGTGAACTCGCCTGCCGAGTCGAGCAGGCGAACGTAGGCGCCGCCGAGCGGGCCTTCGGCTCCTGTCACCCTGCCAGCCACGACGACCTGCCCTCGCGTGTCCTCGTCGGCCGAGGTCGCCGTCTGCTCCGGTGCTCCGCAACTGTCCGTCATCGCTGCTCTCCCGTCTCGACAGGCACGCCGACCAGCGAACCGTACTCGGTCCACGAGCCGTCGTAGTTCTTCACGTCCGAAAGGCCGATCAGCTCGTGCAGTGCGAACCACGTGTGGCTCGACCGCTCGCCGATGCGGCAGTACGCGATGGTCGGCTTGGAGGTGTCGAGCCCTGCCTCCTTGTACAGCTGCTCCAACTCCTCCGCCGACTTGAACGTGCCGTCCTCGTTGGCGGCCTTCGACCACGGCACGTTGATCGCACTCGGGATGTGGCCGCCACGCTGCGCGGCCTCCTGCGGCAGGTGTGCGGGGGCGAGCAGCTTGCCCGAGAACTCGTCGGGCGAGCGGACGTCCACGAGGTTCTTCGTGCCGATCGCCTGCACGACCTCGTCGCGGAACGCCCGCAGCGAGTGGTCCTGCTCCTTCGCCGTGTAGTCGGTGCGCGCGCGGCGCACCTCGTCGGCGGACAGCGCGCGGCCGTCGAGTTCCCACTTCTTGCGCCCGCCGTCCAGCAGCTTCACCGCTTCGTGGCCGTACAGCCTGAAGTACCAGTACGCGTAGGCGGCGAACCAGTTGTTGTTGCCGCCGTAGAGGATCACGAGGTCGTCGTTCGCGATGCCCTTCGCGGACATCAGCTCCTCGAAGCCCTTGCGATCGACGAAGTCACGCCGCACGGGGTCCTGGAGCTCGTCCCTCCAGTCGATCTTGACGGCGCCGGGGATGTGGCCACCGTCGTAGGCGGTGGTGTCCTCGTCAACCTCGACGAACACGATTCCGGGCGTGTCGAGGTTCTCCTCGGCCCAGTCGGCGGTGACCAGGACGTCTTCACGGCTCATGACGGCACTCACTTCCTTCTCTTCGGGAAAAACTGGGCGAGGGGATCACTACTCGACCCCGTCAGGTGCGCCTGGTTCGTGGTGTGACCCGTCGCAGCAGCGGATACACCTCGCAACCGAGACAGAAGCCGAACGCGAGCGTTGAGGAACGCGGCGAGCGAGGCGAGGGCGGTGGCGGGCCGCAGTCTTGGTGTGATCAGTGCGCGGTAGGGCACCGAGTACAGGGCAAGGCTCAGGCCCGCGAAGGCCCCGACGGCGAACACGATGGTCAGTGCTGCCGGCAGTGACCGCCACTCGGTGATCAGGACGATCGCGAGGACCGCGGTGGTTACCGAGGCGGCGAACCGGGGGCCACGCGGGTCCACGGCTCCTCCTGCGGACATCTCACCTCCGATACGCCGACCGCAGGCTTCCGCTTGAGCTCGCCGAAGGACACAGGCTGCTCCGCACGCGGCACAGGTCAACGGCGCGCCGTTGCGTCAGGAGGTAGAGCGGCAGCCTCGTCACGAGCCCGAGGGTACTGATCCGGACACCTCGTGGGGAAGCGTGTTCATCCTGTGAGACGCGACGTGTGGCTCAAGGGCCTTCCGTAGCGCTGCGAGCTTCGGCACACCGCCGACCCGCAGCAACTCGGTGCCGTCAGCCTCGAACGCGATCGTGGTGGGTGTGCGCAGCACCCGCAGTGCCTCGGCGACCTCCGGCCGTTCGGTGAGGTCGAGTTCGACGTGCCTGAGTCGCTCGGTGCCCGCCGCGACCGTGGACAGCACGGCGCGGGCGTGGCGGCACGGTGCGCAGAAGGTGCTGGACAACTGCACGAGCGTGACAGCGTCGGGGGCGAGCAGGTCGGCGACGGCGGCGGGGAGCCGGTTCGGCCGGTGCTCGTGCTCTGTGGCAGGAGTCGCCGACGGTTCGGAGAATTCCGACGGTGTTGCCGATAACATGGTGGGGCGGCGGATCCTCCCGTTGCGCAGGGACAGCAGAGCGCCCGCGAGCACGCCGACGGTGAGCGTGCCCGCGAGCACGAGAATGCCGGTCACGACAGTTCGGTCACGACAGTTCTTGCGGCCGTTCAGCCGCCGACGGCGCCGGCGACACCCGCGAACGTGACGTTTTCGGCCTCGCCGTGCAGCGTCAGCGAGCCGGACTCCACCCTGATCGCGGTCGGCGTCACCGTGAACGGCATGTCACCCGCGTTGATGTCGGCCTCGAAGTTCGGCAGCAGCGCACGCTGCACCTCGTCGGGCACCACGGTGGTCTCCTTGTCGTTGCCGAACTGGAGGCGATGCGGTGTGATGCGGATCGTCGTGCCGTCCAACTCGATCATGGCGAAGGCGAAGATCTCGATGCGTTCGCCCGCGATGTCCACCTTGCCGGAAAGGCGCACACCGGCGGTCGATTCGTCGCTGTCCTGCTCGGTCTGCGCCTGCTCCTCGGCGTCCACACCCTCGCCGTGCAGCACGTACGCCTTCGACGACGGTTCGATGCTCAGGTCGTCGATGTTCGTCAGCGGGGCGACCCTGGCGATGTCGCTGGCCTTCAGCGTGATCTCACCGGCGAGCCTGCCGATCTCGACGCCGTTTACGTTGCCTGAGGTGAGGTCGGACAGTGGCGCGGTGACGTCGTGAAGATCGGCACGCACGGTGATGTCCTGCAACTCCTGCACCCGCACGCCGTTCGCACTGATACCGATGTGACCGTATTCGCCCGACAATGCCTGTGTGGCGAACGGGAACCCGTGGATTTCCACAGCGGGGTCCTGATCGAGATCGAGTTGTTCGCGAGCCTTTTGTGACACCGTGTGTTCGGCGAAGGTCGCCGCGGCGAAGTCGGCGCCAACCAGGAGTCCCAGCAGCACCACAAGCACGATCACGATGCGCTTCACCCGACGTCGGCCCCTTGTCCCGCTCGACTGCGCCCTCTCGGTTACCGCGGTGTTCACAATCACATCCGTTCTGTTAAAAGCATGTTTCACCGGCCCCGAATTGGTGTGATGCCGGTTCCAGAACCGCTGTGGCCGCAGGAGTCGGCACTATTCTCGATCGAACCGGGACATCGTTTCGGTGTCCGACGCGAATGCCTGCGCGAGGTGGTGGCCATGAGCCTGGACCTGTTGGTACTGACCCCGGAACAGCGAGCCACGTCCGTCCTCCCCGCACTCGAACTGCTGCCGCATACGGTACGGGTCCGCGCGCCGGAGGTCACCGCCGTCCTCGACGCCGGGCACTGCGACGTCGTCGTCGTTGACGCGCGCAGCGACCTCGCTTCGGCCAAGAGCCTGTGCAGGCTGCTCAGTAGTTCCCAGGGGGCGGACAGCTCGACCCCGGTGATCGCGGTGGTCGGCGAAGGCGGGCTCGTGACCGTGAACTCCGAGTGGCACACCGATGACATTGTGCTCCCCTCAGCGGGCCCCGCCGAGCTGGATGCTCGATTGAGGCTGGTCACCACCCGCGAGGGTGCCTCGGCTGTGGCCGAAGCCGAACTGAGGGTCGGTGACCTGGTGATCGACGAGGGCACCTACACCGCACGGCTTCGTAAGCGCACGCTCGAACTGACGTACAAGGAGTTCGAGCTGCTGAAGTACCTCGCGCAGCATGCGGGGCGCGTGTTCACCAGGGCGCAGCTGCTCCAGGAGGTGTGGGGCTACGACTTCTTCGGCGGCACGCGGACGGTGGACGTCCACGTCCGCCGCCTCCGGGCCAAGCTCGGCCCCGAGCACGAGCAGATGATCGGCACCGTGCGCAACGTGGGCTACAAGTTCGAACGCCCGGCCAAGGCCGCGAAGGTGTCTGGGTTCGCCGATGAGGCGCAGGAGCTGATCCCTCGCTGAAGCCCCGGACCGCCGAAGCCATCTCGTCTTCGAGGCGGGGTGGCTTCCGCCGAGACGGCCCTGCGGGAGGTTCTGCGGCGCCGTTCGGTGCTGGTGATCCTGCTGCTTCTGCCGCTGGCGTTCTACCTCAGCAGGCGTGGGGACCACCTCGGCCAGTCGATCCGCTTCGTCTGCCTCGGCCTCGGCTGGGCTCTGAGCACGGCCGCGTTGTTCGCGGGCAACTCCAGCAGACCTATCGAGCCGCGACTGCGCCTTTCGGGTTACCGCAGCCATCATCTCTACCTCGGCAGGCTCGGGGCGCTGTGGCTTCTCGGCGTCGTCCTCTCCGCGCCGTACTTCCTGCTGATCGTCGTGGACCAGCCCGATGTCCGGCACGGTCCCGTCGCTCTCATCATGGCGATCACCGTGCTCGTCTCGGCGCCGTTCGGGCTCGCCCTCAGCGCGGTGCTGCCCCGGGAATTGGAAGGCACACTCATCCTGCTCGCCGTGACCGGCTTGCAGATGATGGCCGACCCGGCGACCTCACTGGCGAAGGCGCTGCCGTTCTGGTTCAGCAGGGAGATCGCGACCTACGCCGTCGATGGCGTGGACGAGGCGTACCTGCTGCGGGGACTAGCGCACGGAGCGTTCTGCACGGTGGCGCTCCTGCTCGTCGTCGCGGCTGCGTTCGCCCTGCGGTTGAGGCGGCGTCCGCACCTGCGGTTCGTGCCGTCCCGCTGACGGCGTCCGCACGGCTAGGGTGAGATCATGCGCGACTTCGTGTGGGCCGACGAGCTGACCGACGAGCAGGACGATGACGTGCGGGGGCTGCTGCTGGCCGCCCGCGAGACGGACGGCAGGCCCGACATCGAGCCGGGTGGCTCGCTGCCCGGTGAGTTCGCAGGCCCGCGACACCTGCTGTGCCGCGTCGGCGACGGCTCCTCCGGCTCGTTGGCGGCATACGCGCACGTCGATGTCCAGGGCGACGCATTCGGCAGGAAGGTCGCCGAGCTGATCGTGCATCCCGCCCACCGGCGGCAGGGCCACGGAACGGAGGTTCTCGCGGAGGTTCTGCGCGCGGCCACGGGAGCGCTGCGCGTGTGGGCGCACGGTGACCACCCGGCCGCGGCGAGGCTCGCCGAGCGGTTCTCTCTGAAGCGGGTTCGGGAACTGCTCGTCATGGGGGCGTCGTCGGCCGAGCACGAGTGGCCTGAGCCGGAACTTCCCTCAGGCGTGCGGCTTCGGACGTTCGTCCCCGGCCGAGACGAACAGGCCGTCATCGACGTGAACGCGAGGGCGTTCGACTGGCACCCCGAACAGAGTGCCTTCGACGTGGAAGCGCTGCTGGCGGCGCAGCGGGAGAGCTGGTTCGACCCGAACGGCTTCTTCCTCGCCGAGAACGGCGACGGCCGCGTGATCGGTTTCCACTGGACCAAGGTGCATCCGGCCAACCCCAAGCGATTTGGGGGGCTCCCTGTCGGCGAGGTGTACGTCGTCGGCGTCGATCCCGACGCACAGGGCGGCGGGCTCGGCAAGGCGCTGACCCTCGCCGGGCTGCGGCACCTCCGCGACCTCGGCCTCGGCCGGATCATTCTCTACGTCGAGGGGGACAACGCTCCCGCCGTCGCCGTCTACCGGAAGCTGGGTTTCTCCACCGTCGAGACCGACGTCCAGTACGAGAAAGGGTCGTGAGCGAGGCCGTTGGCCCCGCCCACGACCCTCGCGCCGCGGTGTCCCTCAGCCGAAGCGGCCGGAGATGTAGTCCTCCGTCGCCTTGTTCTGCGGCGTCGAGAAGATCTTGGTCGTCTCGTCGATCTCGACCAGCTCGCCGGGCTGGCCGACACCCTTGAGGTTGAAGAACCCGGTCGCGTCACTCACCCTGGCGGCCTGCTGCATGTTGTGCGTCACGATCACGATCGTGTAGTTCGACTTCAACTCCAGCATCAGGTCCTCGATGGCCTGTGTGGAGATCGGGTCGAGCGCCGAGCACGGCTCGTCCATCAACAGGACGTCCGGCTGCACCGCGATGGCCCTCGCGATGCAGAGCCGCTGCTGCTGACCGCCGGAAAGGCCCGAACCCGGCTTGTTGAGCCGGTCCTTGACCTCGTTCCACAGGTTGGCGGAGCGAAGCGACTGCTCGACGACGTCGTCCAGCTCGGAGCGCTTCATCTTCTTGTTGTTGAGCTTCAGCCCAGCCGCCACGTTGTCGTAGATCGACATCGTGGGGAACGGGTTCGGCCGCTGGAAGACCATACCGATCTGGGTGCGCACCCGCACGGGGTCCACGTTCGGCGCGTAGAGGTCCTGGTCGTCCATGAAGACCTGGCCCTCCACCCGCGCGTTCGGCACGAGCTCGTGCATGCGGTTGAGCGTGCGCAGGAACGTGGACTTGCCGCAGCCGGAGGGACCGATCAACGCGGTGACCGACCGTGGCTGGATCGTCATCGACACGCCCTGCACGGCGAGGAACTTGTCGTAGTAGATGTCGAGGTCCTTGACCTCGATGCGCTTTGCCACAGTGCTTCCTATCCAGGTGTCGCCGCTTCAGCCGCGGGTCTTCGGTGCGAACAGTCGGGAGATGAGCCGGGCGAGGAGGTTGAGCGCCATCACGATGATGATGAGCAGCAGCGCCGCTGCCCAGGCCCGATCGAGCGAGGGGCCGGGTGGCGTGCCCGGGGCCACGTACTGGTAGTACGAGAAGACGGGCAACGTGGCCATCCGGCCGTCGAACGGGTCGAAGTTGTCGCTCGTGGTGATGCCCACCGTCACCAGCAACGGAGCGGTCTCACCGATGACCCTCGCGATGGCGAGCGTGACACCGGTGGCGATACCGGCCAGTGCGGTCGGCAGCACCACCTTCAGGATAGTGCGCCATTTCGGCACCCCGAGCGCGTACGACGCCTCGCGAAGCTCGTTGGGCACGAGCTTGAGCATCTCCTCCGTCGATCGCACGACGACCGGGATCATCAACACGCTCAACGCGATGGCGCCCATGATGCCCATGCGCACACCGGGTCCGAAGATCAGTGCGAAGAGGGCGTAGGCGAACAGACCGGCCACGATCGAGGGGATGCCGGTCATCACGTCAACGAAGAACGTGATCGCCTTGGCGAGCTTGCCCTTCCCGTACTCCACGAGGTAGATGGCGGTGAGCATCCCGACGGGCACCGAGATCACCGTGGCGAGCGCGGTGATGATCAGCGTGCCCATGATGGCGTGGTACACGCCGCCGCCCTCGCCGAGGACACCGCGCATCGAGTACGAGAAGAACTCGGTGTCGAAGCGGGCCATGCCCTTCGAGACCACGGTGATCACAACGGAGATCAGCGGGAGGAGGGCGAGCAGGAAGGCGCCCGTGACGACGGCTGTGACCAGCCTGTCCTTGGCCTTGCGCGCGCCCTCGACCGAGCGGGCCCACACATAGACCAGGACGGCGTAGCCGACGGCTGCGACGATGGCCGCGCCCGCGATGTTCCACTCGGCGAACCGCCAGAGGCCGACACCGGCGAGCAGCGCGAGCACCAGAACGGCCCATGGGCCGAACTTCGGGAGCTGGCCGTGGGTGAGGGGCACGCCGGACAGTGGTGTGTGGAGGTCCGTGCGTTCGGGAGTAGGTGTCGGACTGGACATCAGTTGGCTCCCGAGAATTCCTTGCGGCGCTCGATCACCGCGCGAGCGGCCATGTTCACGACCAGGGTGAGCGCGAAGAGCACCAGACCGGAGGCGATCAGCGTGTTGACGGAGATGCCCGTGGACTCGGGGAACTGCAACGCGATGTTGGCCGCGATCGTCCCCGGGTTGCCTGTGCCGATCAGATTGAAGGTGACACCGCCGGACACCGAGAGCACGATGGCGACGGCCATGGTCTCGCCGAGCGCACGGCCGAGGCCCAGCATGGACCCGCCGATGATGCTCGACCTGCCGAACGGCAACACCGCCATTTTGATCATTTCCCAGCGGGTGGCGCCCAGCGCGAGCGACGCCTCCTCGTGCAGCCTCGGCGTCTGCCGGAACGCCTCACGCACGACGGCCGTGATGATCGGCAGGATCATCACGGCGAGGACGATGATGGCGACGAGCATGGTGCGGCCGGTGGCGGACGGCGGTCCCTCGAAGAGCGGGATGAAGCCGAGATTCTCCGCGAGCCATCCCGTCGGCTCCACCGTCAGCGGAGCGAGCTGGTTGAACCCCCACAGGCCGTAGACGATGCTCGGCACGGCGGCGAGCAGGTCGATCACGTACCCGAGCACCTGAGCGAGGCGGCGCGGGGCGTAGTAGGTCACGAAAAGCGCGATGGCCACCGCCAGCGGCGCCGCGATGACCAGGGCGAACACCGCCGAGATCAGCGTGCCGAACAGCAGTGGCCAGATGTAGAGGGCGAGTCCCTCGCCGTCGGGGATGTCCTCGGCCGGCGCGACGAGCGCGGGCCATGCCTCGACGAGGAGGAACGCCGCGACACCCGCGAGTACGACGAGGATTAGGACACCCGCGCCTGTGGAGGCGCCAGCGAAGATGCGGTCACCTGGGCGCAGCGGCACTTTGCGCGTGCGCGGCCCTTCCGCTGTGCTGGGCAATTGCCATCCCTTCTTGTGCTTGTCGCGGTGCCCGCACGGCGCATTCCACGACAGGTAACACGCCGGACCGGGTGGTCACCTGTTGTGGTGACCACCCGGACGGCGTGCGGTTGTCAGCGTCAGCTACCCGAGCCGATCGCGTCAACGGCGGGCTGGATCTCCTTGCGCAGCGCGTCGGAGATGGGGGCGGAACCGGCGTTGTCCGCCGAAGCCTGCTGCCCCTCGGGGCTGATCATGTAGTTGAAGTACGCCTTCACGAGGTCGGCCTTCGCGGGGTCATCGTAGTTGGTGCAGGCCAGAGCGTACGAGACCAGGACGATGGGGTAGGTGCCCTCCTCGGTGGTGTCGCGAGCCAGGTCGTAGGCGAAGCTGTGGTCGCCACGACCCTCGATGCGCTCCGAGACCTCGAGCACCTTGGCGGCGGCCTGCGGCGAGTAGGCGACGAAATCGTCACCGACGCCGACCTTCACCGTGCCGAGGTCGCCTGCCTGGCTCGCGTCGGCGTAGCCGATGGTGCCGTTGCCGTTGGTGACGGCCTGGACGACGCCCGAGGTGCCCTGGGCGGCCTCGCCACCCTTGACCGGCCAGTCGCCGCTGACCTCGTGCGGCCAGTCGTCACCCGCGGCGGCCTTCAGGTACTCGACGAAGTTCTCCGTGGTGCCGGACTCGTCGGAGCGGTTGACCGGCGTGATGGCGAGGTCGGGGAGCTTGGCGTCCGGGTTGTCGGCCGCGATCTCCGGGTCGTTCCACTTCTTGATCTTCTGGTTGAAGATCTTGGCGATGGTCTCGGGCTTGAGGTTCAGCTCCTTGACACCTTCGACGTTGAAGATCACCGCGACCGGCGAGACGTAGGTCGGGATCTCCACGACCTCGCCGCACCGCTCCTTGGCGCCCGCCAGCTCCTCGTCGTCGAGGTAGGCGTCGCTGCCACCGAAGTCGGAACCGCCGCCGACGAACTGCTCACGACCGCCACCGGAGCCGATGGGGTCGTAGTTCACCGTCACGTCGGGGTTGCTGTCGAGGAAGCCGGCCTGCCACGCCTTCTGCGCGGCCTCTTGCGAGCTGGCGCCGGCACCGGAGATGGTGCCCGACAGTCCCGAGCCGTTGCCGTCTTGCCCGCCGCCCTGCTCGTTGGCCGAACCGCAGGCCGCGATGCCGAGGGTGAGCGCGGCAGCCGCCGGGAGGGCGATGACGCGGCCCAGGGGGTAACGCTTCACAGTAGACCTCTTCCGCAAGGTGGAGGCCGGGCGCAGCCGACCTCTGGGGATGCTCACGACGCTGGACGCTATGGGCGCCACGTGACGCGGCAGGACAGCGTTGGTGAACGGAAGCTGAACGAAGCCGGACATCCGGCGAACATCACGGCGACATAACACGGACGTGACGTTGCGTTAGCGCCGAACGGGCTAGCAGCAGTACGAAACATGGACGTTCGGTGTGCGTGGCAACCGCCCGTTCGGGTGGCTCACGCCTCGTCTGTGGAGTAGCCGGGCATACGTCCAGTGACCACGAACACCATCCGGCGAGCCACCGACACGGCGTGGTCGGCGTACCGCTCGTAGAAGCGGCCGAGCAGGGTCACGTCAACGGCGCTGGCGACACCGTGCTCCCAGTTCTTGTCCATGATCACGCTGAAGAGGTGGCGGTGGATGTCGTCCACCTGGTCGTCGTCGATCTCCAGGCTGCGGGCGGCCTCGACGTCGCGGGTCATGATGATCTGCTCGACCCTGCGGGCCAGCCGCACCGCGATCTTGCCCATATCGGCGAAGTACGGGCGCACGCTGTCGGGCAGCACAGGATCGGGGTGGCGGCGGCGCGCCGCTTTGGCGACGTGGAGTGCGAGGTCGCCCATCCGCTCCAGGCTCTCGGCCGCGTGGATGGCGGCGAGCACGATCCGCAGGTCGGTGGCCACGGGTGCCTGAAGGGCCAGCAGTGCGTACGCCTGCTCCTCGCAGTCGGCACGAGCGTCGTCCACGAGCGCGTCGTCGCTGATGACCTGCTCGGCCAGCTCCAGGTCCGACTCCAGCATGGCTTTGGTTGCCCGCTCCATGGCATCCGCCACCTGGACGGACATTTCGGCCAGTCTCGTGGCCAGGTTTTCGAGTTCGACGTGGTAAGCCTCGCGCATGAGGCTCACTCTACGTGCGGGGTAGCGCCCCTGCCGTACGGCTCGGTGAACCCCGCGTGAACCGGAACCGTCCTTCCTTGCCGTGGCAGTGCTGCCTGCTGGGTCGTCGTCAGATTGGCTGTCGTATTGGCGTCGCCGCCCTGCTCGGAGGGTTCCTCGCCGGGAAGCGGGGTGTTCTCGATCAATGCCTCGAACAGCTTGTCGGTGTCGGCTTCCAGCAACACCTCGTTGCCTCGATCGTTGGCCTCCCCGACGGTGGGGATGGTGAGGAAGGCGACCTTGCCAGCGTCCATGCCCCGCATCGACTGAGCGAGCGTGATCATCTGATCGACGCCGATGTTCTCGCCGAACGTGGACTGCGCGAACGCCTCGACGAATCCGGACAGCTTCCCCATGTCGAGCAGCACCTCGCTCGACATCACCTTGCTCAGCAGTGACGAGAGGAACAGCTGTTGCCGCTGCATCCTGCCGTAGTCGGAGAACGTCGGGTCGCCGTAGACCTTGCGGGCTCTGACGTAGCTGAGCGCCTGGTCTCCCTTGAGCACCACGTCTCCGGTTTCGGCGACGATGAGCCCGAGTTCTGCGTCCCGCATGGGTTCCGTGAAGTGCACGGTCACCCCGCCGACCGCGTCCACCATGCCCTTGAAGCCTTGGAAGTCGATGCCGACGAAGTGGTTGATGCGCATGCCGGAGATCTGCTGGATGACCTTCGTCACGCAGCGCGGGCCACCGAGGTTGAACGCGGAGTTCAGCTTGACCGCGTCGGCTGGCGGAACGATCTCGCCGTACTCGCCGGTGGCCGAGTTCCACCGCGCGCACTCGGGGCGGGAGATTTCGAGGTCGCGGGGGAACGAGATCACGACGGCGCGCTTCCGATCCTTCGGCAGGTGCGCGAGCATCACGGTGTCGGATCGGGCTCCCTCCACCGTCTCCGCCGTTCCGACGCTCGGGTCGGCGCTCGCGCCCTCCCTCGTGTCGGACCCCACGATGAGGAAGTTCTCGTCGCCGAGCTGTGCGGATGCCCTGCGGATGTCCGCCGAGTTCTCGTCGAGCGCGGCGATCTCGTTGAACTGCGCCTCGAACCACGTCTTGGCGCCCCAGCCGAAGCCGGTGCCGAGGAACACGAACGTGGCGATGACGACAGCGCCCGCCCGTGAGGCGAGCACCCGGCGGCTGCTTCTCGTCCTGCCCCGTGCGGGGGCCTCGGCGGGTTCGGAAACCTCCGAGGTCTCCCCGCCTTCCAGGAAGTCCGGGATCTCCGGGTTGTCCGAGATCTCCGGGTTGTCTGAGACGTCGGAAACCGTCGTGGCTTCAGAGGAACCGGCCGGTGCAGGTTCCCCGTCGTCGTCGGGGTCGGTGTGGGTGCTGCGGGCTCCGCCGCGCCGGGGCGACTTCGAACTGACCGGCACGACTCGTTGCAGCGCGGTCATCGTGTGTTCGAGGAGGCGTGCGCGCTTCTGCCGCTTCTTGCGTTCCTCTGCTTCGAGTTCGTCGTGCGCTGCCGAGAACCGGGCAAGCGAGTCGTCGATCTTCCTGCGGTACTTGGTCGCGTCATCGACCGGCTCCAGCTGGTCGGTCATGGTGAGGCGATCTTCGAGCGACCGTTCCGGTGGCTCCGGCACGGGCCTGCGCCGGGGCCTTGGTGGAGCAGAGGGTTTCGCCTGCACCGGAGCGTCGGCCGAAGGTGCTGCGGCAGAGGACGCGGGCGCCGGCGCGTGAGGGATCGGAGCCTCGATCGACAGTGGCTGAGAGACAGGCGCCGCAGCAGGCATCGCGACAGGAATCGAAGCGGGTGCTGAAGGAAGCGGTTCCGGTTCGGCCTGCGGGAGCGGGTTGAGCGCCGAGGGAGCGGGAGGCGGCACGGGTGAGGTCCGCGTCGTCTGCTGGACCCTCGGGGGCAGTGGGTTGCCGTTCGGCGGGGACAGCGGAGGCGGTGGTGCCGGGGCAGGCGGCACTGGTGGCGCCAGGGAAGCCGCTGGTGCCACCGGCGGTGGTGCGGGGGAAGCCGGTGGCCGGAGGTGCGGCGCTTCGGGCAGGCGGGAGGGCGGGGGCGGGGTCTCGCCTCGCCGGACCGGCGGGGCGTCGAGCGTGGCCGGGATTCCCCGGTTCGGTGGCGGCGCAGGCCGGTTCGGGGGCGGCGGTGTCGGGAACCTGCCGGAGCGTTCGGCCAGTGGGTGATCGGGAACGGGAACGTCGCCACGCACGGGCACATGCCGGGGTGGTTCGCCCAGCGCGACGTCGGGCATCGGGAAGTGGCCCGAGCGCATCGGATCGGGGCCGCCCTGCTGGAGGGGCTGTGGGTGTTCGCCGGTCGTGACGCCACCGTCAACGGGGGAAGGGCGGGGGCGGGTCAGCTCCGGCCGAGCAGGCTCGGGGCGGCCGGAGTCCCGGCGGCTGAACCCCGGCGGGGCGGGCGGTGTGGCTCCACGTGGCCGTTCCGTCGGCCGGGGACGGGACGACGGCGACGGTGATTCCGGCTGTCCCTGCCGGGGGTGCCGTCCCGCGGTGTGCTGGGACTGTGCGGCGGCAGGCACTTCGACAGGCAGGTCGGCAGGCAGGTCCGCCAGTGCTTCCACAGCGACCCGATCGTCCACTGTGTACCGTGATACTGACGGCGTCACCGGGTCGTCGCGTTCGGCGGCGCGCCGCTGCTGCCTCGAACGACGTGTGCGGCCGTTCGACTCGGAAGCCGATCGCTCGGCGGCGTGCCTGGCGAGCATCTCCGCGACACTGATGCCGCCCTGGGTGTCAAGCGCCCGGCGCCGCTTCCTCTCGGCTTCCTCGCGGTTGCGCTGCGCGCGTGCTCGCCATTCCTCAGCCTGAGAAGTGAGGCCGGGAGTGCCGTGATCGTCGGACACGCACGCTCCCTTCGCTCAGGTTGCCCTGTGGGGCTCCCACGTCTGCTTGTTGATCGTCGCGAGGACGGCTTTCGTTATCGTACGGATATCCGCCGTTTGTGACGACACCATGGCGTGAACTTTTTACGCAGCGTCGCCGTATCCGTCTGTTGCTCTCGACAGAGCGTGCCGATGCGTGTCTTGCATCACGTGGAAGGCTCAGTGCGGTTTCACTGTCCGTGCTGAGCTGGGACGTGATTCACGAGCCCCACTCGGCTTCCCGGCGCCGCTTCGATGACGAAGACCCTGCCGAACACCGTCGTCGCGGATGCGTCGCCCGACACCGTGAGCAGCCGCCGCGCCACGGCGTCCGACGGTGAGATTTCCCCCGCGAGAAGCGCACGCAGCACAGGCCCCGTGTGCACCACGGCATCGGGGGCATCGGGGGCATCAGGGGCACCGGTGATGTCGGTACGATCGGCTCCACCCTCGGAGACGACGAGCGTGCCGTCGTCGATCTTCGCGGTGACGATGACGTCGGCCACGTGCAGTTCGACGAGGAGGCGGAGCCCGCGAGCGCGGTCGGGCCGGAACGTCGCGCGCAACGCGGTGATGAGCGAGTCGGTGGTGACGACCTCACCCTCGCGGGGATCGCCGAGCGACCTCGCGCCCCACCGGCCGAGCGCGAACACGGCCTCTTCGAGATCGCGCCCGTAGTCCGTCAGCTCGTAGACGACCGAGCCCGACGGCCTCGGCAGCACTCTCCTGCGGACGAGGCCGTCGGCTTCGAGCCGTTTCAGGCGGGTGGACAGGATGTTGGTGGGGATGCGGCCGAGTCCTCTGCGGAGATCGGTGAACCGTTTGGGGCCGACGAGCAGGTCGCGGATGATGAGCAGGGTCCACCGCTCACCCACGAGATCGGCGGCGTTGGCGAGGCCGCAGTACTGCCCGTAGCGTCGCTGGCCCATGGTCAGGATCCTACTCCGCTCGTGGCGTGACTGAACCGTGCTTGCATTTCGCAAGCGGACAGGGCCCCGTGGCTCAGCCGCCCGAATGCATCACGTCGGCGCCCTCGGGCACGCACGGGTCGTAGGGATCGTCCAGCCAGCCGTGCGGCAGGGTGACCTTGCCTGGCGAGCCCTGGCGACCTCGGGGGCCGAGTGCGTCGGTGGGGAACGGCGCGTCGTGGTCGAGCTGCGCGATCAGCTCGTCAAGCTCGTCCAGCGACGACACCATCGCGAACCTCCGCCGTAGCTGCGAGCCGACGGGGAAGCCCATGAAGTACCACGCCATGTGCTTGCGGAGGTCGCGCATGGCCTTGCCCTGCCCGTCGTGTTCCACCAGCAGCTCCGCGTGGCGGCGCAGCACGCGGGCGACCTCGCCGAGGTTCGGCCCCTGCGGGATCGGTCTTCCGGCGAACGCGGCCTCAAGCTCGCCGAACAGCCACGGCCTTCCGAGGCAGCCACGCCCGACGACGACGCCGTCGCACCCGGTCTCGGCCACCATGCGCAGCGCGTCCTGCGCGGTGAAGATGTCGCCGTTGCCGAGCACGGGGATGCTGGTCACCGCCTCCTTGAGCCGCGCGATCTGGGACCAGTCGGCCTTGCCCGAGTAGCGCTGGGCTGCGGTGCGTGCGTGCAGCGCCACGGCGGCCGCGCCCTCGGCCTCGGCGATGCGGCCCGCGTCGAGGAACGTGTGGTGGTCGTCGTCGATGCCGACCCGGAACTTGACCGTGAACGGCACTCCAGCCGACTCGGCTGCCTCGGCCGACGCACGCACGATGTTGGCGAACAGCGTCCGCTTGTACGGCAGCGCGGCCCCGCCGCCCTTGCGGGTCACCTTGGCGACGGGGCAGCCGAAGTTCGCGTCGATGTGGTCGGCGAGGCCCTCCCCGACAATGATCTTCACGGCCTCGCGCATCGTCGTGGGATCGACGCCGTAGAGCTGCATGGACCTGGGCTTCTCGTCAGGCCCGAAGGTCATCATGTGCATGGTTCCGGGGTGCCGCTCCACGACGGCGCGAGCGGTGATCATCTCGCAGACGTAGAGGCCGGCACCGTACTCCTGACAGAGCTGCCTGAACGCGACGTTCGTGATTCCGGCCATGGGAGCGAGCACGACCGGAGGATCGACCTGGTAGGGACCGATCCTCAGTGCGGGCTTGGGCAGGGTCGCGGTCACGTCTCCCATTGTCGCCGGTGGTGTCGGCCGTCCCCGTCGGGGGCCGACCGGGACGGCTTTCCTCACGGAGTTTCTCCGCCCGCGTCAGCCGGTCGGTGACCGATCCGGGCAGCCGCGCCTCGATAACTCGTATTCGTCCGGCGTGCCGCGCCGTCCATGATCCGACCAACTCGCGCCCGAGTCCTGTGGCGCCGCCTCGGCGATGGCGGGGGAAAATGGGCATTGCCCACCTATTTATCGCGGGGTAAACCCCTCCATACGACTGTGGAGGTGGCGGGTATGACCGCGTTGGACGACTTCCGGCCGGTGGCCGAGGTGACTGCCGACGAACGTGCGCGCGTGGCGATCGGAAAGGCCGGAGCGCACAAAGACGATCGGTACGCGGTGTCGGTGAACGCGGACGGGGCGATTCTGCTCACGCCGCTGGTGAGCATCCCGAAGCGCGAGTTGCTGGTCTGGGAGAACGCCGAATTGCGGGCCTCGCTGTTCCGTGGGCTGGCTGAGGCCGCTGAAGGCGCCGCGCGCCCGTTTTCCTGGGTAACCACGGATGTCGATCAGGACGACGTGTGAGTGCGCCGCCGTTCGAACTGCTTTTCACGACAGAAGCCGAGAAGGTCATTGTTGACCTGCGATCTCAGCAGCAGTTCGCGTCGAAGTTCAAAAAGGTGCGTAAGGCGTTGCGGCTACTGGAGCAGGAAGGACCTCGGCATCCAGGGTCGCATTCGCACGACGACAAATCTGTGCCTGGTCCCGAGGGTGCGACGCTGTGGGAGTCCTACGTCGAGAATAGAACGCCCTCGGCGTGGCGCATATGGTGGATCTACGGGCCGGGGGAAGGCCAACTCACAATCGTGACTATCGGGCCCCACCCCTGAACCCCTGAGCAGATGCCGTGCCTGCTTACTTCCAGATGACGGCGTTGGCCCTCATCTCGCGGCCCGACGACAGGATTTCGAGCCGGAAGATATTGCCGTCGAAGGTCTGGCCGCAAACCTGGTTGCCCTTGACAACGCCGACCTGGTCGCTGCCCTCCTCCAGCACAGCCGCTGCGCACTCGGCCTTGCTGGGTGTCGAGCCGCTCTTCCATACGGCGAGATCAGCTGCTTCTCCGTAGGACTCCAGCGAGTCGTAGAACCCGTTGAGGTACCGGCCTTCGGTATAGGTGGGTGGCACGAGGTCGAGGTTGTAGCCGGTGAAGACCCCCGACCATTCGAGCTTGCCTGCCCACTTCTCCTCTTCGGAGTTCGCGCTGGTGCCCTGCGTGGCTCCGGTGCCCGCGTTCTCCTCCTGCTGATCGGCCTGCACCGTCACTGTGGTGGTCACGGTGTGCTCGGGCTTCGATGCGGAAGCGGAGTCCTCCGGCGCGGTCGAGCGGCCGATGAAGAATCCCGCCCCGGCAAGGGCCGTTATCAGCGCGGCGATCGCCGTGATCCACTTGTGCCCCAGTTCTCCCCAGCCACTCCGCCTCCTGGATTCCTCGGTCTCGTCCATCGCAGCCCCCAACGCCATGATCGAGGTAACAGCCTATGGGAGAAGGGGCAATCGGTGCAGCGGCTGAGCACGGAGTGCCCAGGCTGGACGTGCGGGAGGCCTGCGGCGCCACTACGAGCACCGCAGGCCCCGACGCCGTTCACAGCGAGACGTTGACGCAGGCCAGACGCTCTCCCGCGACTCCTGCCTCGCCCTCGGCTGTGGAGGTGTGCCGTTCGTGGATCACCAGGGAGGCCGGACGGCGTTCGCCGAAGGTCCAGCCGACCTCGGAACGCGCCGAAGCCGCTCCAGCCGCGTCCGTGGTGAAGTCGAGCCAGATCTCGTTCTGAGGATTCGCGTAGGCGGGGTCGGTTGACGGCTGCTCCGGGTCCTGGACGTGCTGGTGATGCGGGCCCGCGTCGGCGCCCGTCGCGCCGCACGGCCTCGCGTGGAGGTGCGCGCCGTACTCCCGGTCTGGCACGAAGCCGCGCACCGCGAGTTCTGTGATCGTGCCCCGGTCTGACGTCGTGACCGCGACACGGGCCAGCGCGCCGACGGGCACGAGACTGGTGTCGTAGGTGACGGCTGTGCTGAGACGGTGATCGGTCTGGAAGACGGTGACCACGGCGGTCATGGCGTTCTCCGACGCGGAGACACCGGGCGCGGTGACGGCGGTGAGAGTGGTGACAGCGGCGGCGGTTGCGGCCAGCACGGCGGCGATTCGGTTGCGCATGACCCGTGCTAACCAGACTCCGCGCCGGGCCGCAACGCGACGTCACACGTCAGGGGTGTCCACTCTCCGATCTCGCCGTACAAGATCGGGATTCCGCCTCGTAGCCTTGTCGGGTGACGACATCTCCCGCACCTGGCGCCCGCGCCGACCGAACGTGGCTCGTGGCCATCGCCGCAGCGCTCTGGGGCACCGACGGGTTGCTCAGGCTTCCTCTCGCCGAGAACCTCCCCGCCGCGACCGTGGTCTTCTGGGAGCACTTGATCATCGCCACGCTGCTGCTGCCGCTGCTGCCGTCGGCGTTGCGTGCGCTCGCCCGCTGCGGGCCGAGGGAGTGGGGCGCCGTGCTCCTCATCGGGGGCGGCGCGTCCGCGCTGGCCACCGCGCTGTTCACCGCGGCGTTCCAGACGGGCGACCCGGTGACACCGCTGGTGCTCCAGAAGCTCCAACCGCTGTTCGCGGTGCTCGCCGCCTTCGTCGTTCTCGGCGAGCGGCTGCGGCTCGGCTACCTGTTCTTCGCCGTCCCTGCGCTGGCCGGGGCATGGCTGCTCGCCTTCGCCGATCCGTTCGACGTCCGGGTGTCGGCCCTGCGCACGGCGTTGCTCGCGCTGGGTGCGGCGGCGCTGTGGGCTGGCGGGACCGTGCTCGGCAGGCTGGTGTCGGCGAAACTGCGCCCGCGCGATGTCACGGCGCTGCGGTTCACCATCGGCCTTCCCGTCGCGGCGGGCATCGTGGCGGCTCAGGGCAGCCCGTTCGCCGTGAGCTGGGACAACGCGACCGGCCTTGTGCTGCTGGCCGTTGTGCCTGGCCTGCTCGCGTTGAGTCTCTACTACGTGGGCATGCAGGCAACGCCTGCGGCGAGAGCGACGCTGGCCGAGCTGGCTTTCCCTGCCACCGCGGCCGTCATCAGCGTCACTGTGCTCGATTCGACGTTGTCGGCGACGCAGTGGTTCGGGCTTGCCGTCGTGGTGTGCTCGGTCACGGCGCTGGGCTGGCACGAGCGGTCGCGGAAGGAGACCGTGGTGGTCACGACGGAAGAGGTGAGGGTCGGCGCGTGAGCGAAACCGGCGAACCGCGTCAGCAGCAGCTCGCACGTAACGTCAACGAGCTGCTCGCCGAGCTGCGCGTCGCACAGGCCGGGGTGCAGATCCTCTTCGGTTTCCTGCTCGCCGTGGCCTTCACGGGGACGTTTCGGGAGGCGAGCGGCTTCGAGAAGAGCATCTACCTTGTCACGGTGCTGTTCACCTCGGCGGCCACCGCATTGCTCACCGCTCCCGCCGCCTGGCACCGGCTGCTGTTCAGGGAGGGGCGGCGCTCCGAGATTCTGAGGGTCGGCAACCGGCTCGTGGTGGCGGGACTGGCCTGCCTCGCCGTTGCCGTCACGCTCACGGTCGCGCTCATCGGCAAGGTGATCTTCGGGGTTGCCGCGATGGCGGCGCTCGCCGTCGCCGTCGGCGGGATCTTCACGGTGCTGTGGTTCGTGGTTCCCCGGCTGCTGAGGACGCGGCCACCGGAGTGAGTGCGGCCAAGCTGGTCCCGGCCGCTCGGCTGCGGACCCATGATTCACGGGTGGGCTCGGCGACCGCCCTCACGCCGCCGACCGGCTCAGCCTGCGCGGCCGGGACCGCCGCCCGGCGCCGCCGGAAGCCGCGGATGCGCGAGACGGCGGCCGTGGCGCCCCGCTTCCCGGACATCCGTGGATGGAGCAGACAGCGCCGAACTCTGCCGAACGCTAAGGGCAGGCCCCCGCCCTGTGCAGTCTTGAATCGCGAAGAAGTTTCGGTTAATGCCCGCCACGTCGGGGGCCGACGAATCACCCGGAAAGCTCACGCCGAAAGGCTGGCTCAGAGAGGAGCGAGCGGCTCACTCCTCGCCCTACTCTCCCGCGTCCCACTCGGGTGCGATCCCGCCGGTGTCCTCTTCGGCGAGATACGGGTGAGGCGTGGTGTCGCCGGATTCGGGCCTCGGCCTGAACCAGTTGGCGAAAGCCAGGTCGGCCGTGAGTTCGAACTCGGGTACCGAATACAGCGCGTCGAGGTCGAGCCCACCGAGTGCGCGCTCGTTGAAGGCGCTGTAGACGCCGTCGATCTCGTCGGGGTCCAGCACCTCGGCGAGGTCGAGCTCCACCTCGGCACGCGATTGCGCGATCCGCAACGCCAACGCTTCGGCAACGGACGATGGGCCGCTCCAACCGGGCCGGGTGAGCCGGTGTCCGAGGATCGACGTCACCACGAGGAACTGCTTCGCGAACAGCGCGCTGTAGCGGTCCGCGTACTGCTGCGGCAGCTCGTCCACCACCCAGAGCGCCTCCACCTCGTCAGCGGTGGCGTCCTCGTCGTCGAGTAGCTGCACGTCGCCGAACAACTCGTCGGTGAGCATCTCGATGCCGTGCATCAGCGCCCCCGCCACATATCTGGCGCTTTCCTCGCCGAGTGCGCCGAAGGCGTCGAGGCCGAAGGCCCGCAGGTAGCCGCCGGCCCGCAGCAGACTCTCCCTTCGCTCGGCGAGTTCGGCCTCGGACACGGCCGCCTCGATGTCGCCGACCTCCTGCGCGTTCAACACGAAGGTGCGGCCCACTTCGCCCGCGTCGGCCAGATCGGCGGGGAGACCGTCGGGAACCTCACCCGGCTCCAGTGACGCGGCGAGAGCGCTGGCGAGCTGATCGTCGGTGGCCGTCACCGCGCAGTGCTTGACCTCCCAGCCCGCGAGCAGGTCGATCTCGTCGATGAGCTGTTCCAGCACCGCGCGGGTGGCGTCCTCGGCGAATACCAGCGCGGGCGCGTCGAGCAGCCAACTCACCACGGCTCCGCCGAGATGCGCCTCGACGGAATGTTCGACCGGCACGATCTCCACACCGTCGGGACCCTCGATGCTCGCGAGGTTGTTCAGCCGGTCGTCGAGCAGGGACACGACACCGACCTGCTGCAACGGGTCCAGATCAGGAGCCTCGGGAGGCGAGGCGAGTTCGGCCGTGAGTTGGTACTCCACGTTGCGCAGTGTGACACGACCGGTGGGTGCTCAGCCCGCCAGTCCGAGGCGGGCGAGTTCCCTGCGGGAGGACACGCCCAACTTCGGATACGCCTTGTACAGGTGGTAGCCGACGGTGCGCGGGCTGAGGAACAGCCGCTCGCCGATGTCCCGGTTGCTCAGCCCGTCCGCCGCGAGCGTGACGATGCGTTGTTCCTGGGGCGTGAGCCGCGCGGCGAGCTCCGGGCCTGCCGCGCCACTCCGCGCGACGCCCTCGCCGCTCGCGCGAAGCTCCGCGCGGGCCCTCTCGGCCCACGGGCGGGCGCCGAGGCTCTCGAAGATCATGCTCGCCGCCCTGAGGTGGGTCCTCGCCTCCGTGGTGCGGCGCTTGCGGCGTAGCCACTCGCCGTAGTTCAGCTCGGTGCGGGCCCTTTCGAAGGGGTGGCGGTCGTCGTGCCGGTGCAGCTCGACGGCACGCGCGAACAGCGCGCCCGCATCGGTGACGCCCTCGTCGGTGTCGTTCGGCGCGCGCTCGGCCAGAAGTGCTTCGTTGCGCAGCGCGACGGCCACGGCCCAGTGCAGGCCCGAGCGGCGTGCCCACTCCGCGTGCGCGGCGACGACGTCGCGTGCGCGGCTCCACTGCTGCCGCCACCACGCCGTGTCCTGGTCCGTGTGCTGCGCGCGTGCCACGGCCTCCGCGAGCTGCGGCGCGAGCCTCAGCATGTCGAACCCGTCGGCGCACGGTATCGCGTGCAGGCGCTGTAACGCCGCGTCGTGGCGCCCGTGCCCCAGATCGAGGAGCGCGAGCGCGTGGCTTTGCTCGGTGAAGGAGGCACGGCCTGCCGCCGTCACAGTTCGCGCGCTCGCCGTGTCGGCCGTGTCCTTCGTGCTGTCGCCGGACGTCAGGCCGCCCCTCATCGCGGCAAGGTGGTCGAGCACGCCGGTCAATTGGGCCGCGGCCCCCGACTGTCCGGACTCCTCCGCGAACCGAAGGCCCTCCTCGGCACTGCCTGCCGCGCGCTCGTGCAGGCCCAGTGCGAGTTCGGCACGCGCGAGCACGGCCAGCGCCGGAGCGAGCACACCTTCCGCCGCCTCGGTGCGGCACTCGCGCACCACCGCGAGGGCCAGATCCCGCGCCGCCGAGTGATCACCGAGGAGAAGGTGCCAGGTGGCGACGGCGAGATGACCACGCAGCTCCAGCGGGCGGTCGTCACACCGCGGGAAGATCGACGTGGACTGCTCGACGAGTTCACGCAGAGCCTCGGCGCTCTGCGCAGGCGAGCCGACGGCAACCCGGACCAGCGTGCGTGCGTGCGGCGCGGCGGGAAGTCCCAGCCGTGTCGCGTCGTCGGCGGCCTGCTTCACCTTGGCGGGTTCGCCACCGAGCCATGCCGAATGCGCCGCCCAGAACAGCAGATGTGAGGCCGAATCTCCGTTCGCGACGCCGCTGTCGTCGTCGCCGCTGTCGTCGCTGGCGACGATGTCGAGAGCAGTGCGCCGCAACACGCCGTAGGACTCGGAGAAGCGGTTCTGGTCGTCGGCGATCATCGCGTGGATCATCGCCGCCCGCACTCGCGCGGCGGTGGTGGCGCAGAACGACTCCGCCTGGCGGATGAGGTCCAAGGCCCTGTCCGGCTGTCCGGCGTCGGCGGCCGCGCGGGAGGCAGCCGACAACCGGCGAGCCCGAGTGCAGAGGGACGGGGTGAGCTGCGCCGCTCTCTCGTAGGCGGTGGCGACAGCGGCGTACCCACCACGGGCGCGCGCCTGTTCGGCACTGCGTTCGAGTTCCGAGGCGACCGTCTCGTCAGGACCTGTCGCGGCTGCGGCGAGGTGCCATGCCCTGCGGTGGGCGTGTTCTGGCTTCGTCAGCACGGCCGCCAGCGCCCTGTGAGCGGCGATGCGTTCCGGCAGCGATGCCGTCGCGTATGCCGCCGCGCGGGCCAGAGGATGGCGGAAACCGATGCAGTTGTGCGTGAACATCAGCAGTTCGGCTTCCTCGGCCGCCGTGAGGTCGCCCACCCCCGCACCGAGCTGTTCCGCGGCGGCCAGCACCGTGCCCGTGTCGCAGGTTCCGTCCGCCGCCGCGATCAGCACCATGGTGCGAGTGCTCTGCGCGAGCGCCGCGATCCGGTCGGCGAACGTCGCCCGGAGCGTGCCCTCCACGGGAAGTCCCGCCCCCGTCGTGACGCCGTTGCGGTGTGCGGCCGAGAGTTCCAGCAGTGCCAGCGGGTTGCCGCGAGCCTCCCCCGCGATCTGCCTCCGCACGTGCGACGGCAGGTCGTTCGCGTGCGCGGCCAGCAGCGCGTCGGAGTCGGGGCCCGAAAGCCTGTCCAACCGCAGTTCGGGAAGGCCCGGTGCGGGCAGCGCGGGGGCGTGGCCGTCCCTGACGGCGAGCAGCATCACCACTCGCAGGGTGTCGAGCCGCCGCGCCGAAAACAGGAGCGCGTCGGCGCTGGGCCGGTCCAGCCAGTGCGCGTCGTCAACAGCCACCAGCAGTGGACGCTCGGCGGACAACGCCGTCAGCAGGGCGAGGACGGCGAGGTTGACGCTGTGCCGGTCAACGGGTCGCACATCCGCGCGCCCGAGGGCGCAACGAAGGATGTCCGCCTGGTCCGGCACAAGATCGTCGAGTCGGGCTTCGAGCCGCCGCAGCAGCAGGTGAAGCCCCGCGAAGGGAAGGGTGGACTCCGGCTCGACGCACGAAGCGCGCAACACCGCCATACCGTCGGCCGAATCGAGCGCGCGCCGGAGCAGGGTCGTCTTTCCGATGCCGGCTTCCCCCTTGATGACGAGAGCGCCTCCCGCGCCGCGTCCGGCATCGGAAAGTGTGTCGGCCACAGCGGCGAGATGCTGGGCCCGACCGAACAACTGCCCTTCCGAAAAGCTCATGAGGACAGTATGGAAGCTCAAGTAATGTCGAGGTCAACTCGTGTACGGGTGCTGCTCGCGCGCGGTCTTGAGCGCGACCGTCCACCACATCAACTGGTCGAGCAGCTGCTTGGCCGCGCTGCTCGCCGAGGCCGCGTCGCTGGGCTGCCCGTCGTCACCGAAGGTGTCCCAGAAGTTGTGGAAGCTGATGCTGTTGCGGATCGTGACGGCGTGGAGTTCGGCGAAGACCTGCCGGAGCTGCTCCACGGCGCGTAGCCCGCCCGCCATGCCGCCGTACGAGACGAACGCGACGGGTTTCGCGGCCCACTCCGGCTTGTAGTGGTCGATCGCGGTCTTCAAACCGGCGGGGAAACTGTGGTTGTACTCGGGGGTCACGACGACGAAGGCGTCGGCGGCGGCGAGCTTCTCGCCGAGCGCCACCACGTCGTCGTTGCTGTCGAGGGAGGTGGGCAGGTCGTAGTCGGCGATGTCGAGGACCTCGACGTCCATGGCGCCGTGCTCACGGGCCTTGTCGGCGAACCACGCCGAGGGCACAGGGCCGAAACGGTCGGTGCGGACGCTGCCGACGATGATCGCGAGGCGCGGACGGACGGTGGTGTTCGCGTGTGTCGTGGTCATGCCGATGACGCTATGAGCGGCAGGGTGCGTGGCACATCTGTCGGATGACTGGCCGTGCGGCATCGTGTGGCGCCCTCCGGCGTCGCGGTGAGGTCCTCACGGGGAGGCACAGCACGGAGAGACACAGCGTGGAAGGGCACGCACGGAGAGGCACAGCGCGATTCACTCTGGTAGTGGTGTCGCGCCAGCCCCGATGTCCATAGCGTGAAGAGCTGGCACGAACACGTCCCGAAAGGGTTGGTGATTGCCATGAGTGGGTGTGGTTGCTGTGGTTCCTGCAGCGGGCCGAACTGCGGCTGCTGCGGGAAGTGCTGATTGACTCCTACGGGAGCTCACCGCGTGCCCCGAGCCGCACAACGAGGTGCCGCCCGGGGCACGTGCCCCCGACCCAACCCCTGACGTCGTGTCCGCACTTCCTGCACGAGTGTTTGCACCTACTGCACGGATGTTTGCACTTGGTACACGGGTGTCTGCATCTCGCGGACGACGGGGGTCGGCGGGACCCTGCCTCCTGTGCTCGCCGAACCGGCCCGGCGCTACACTCCCAGGGCGGGCCGTTAGCTCAATTGGCAGAGCTGTGGACTTTTAATCCATAGGTTCCGGGTTCGAGCCCCGGGCGGCCCACCAGAAGACCAGGTCAGCGGGTTGTCCCAGCGGGGTGGCGACGGCTCACGCTGTACTCACAGGAAACTCCCGGCCTCTTCACCGAGGACGCCCTCAAACGCCGCAGCCGCCGCAAGGGCGGCCTTGCGCCCGACGTGCACGGCGTGGGCAGACAGAGCGGAGCGTGGGTGAGCCGGTCGATGATCAGCCGTCTATCGCGATTCGCGCCGGGCCGTCGCCTCGCTTCGTACCCGGCGGACTGCGCGGCGCAAGCATGGACATGGGCTGCGCAGCCCTCTGCCGTTAGCGGCGTCTGTGCCGTGTTCTCGCTCGGGCATCGTCTTGTGCCGAGGGCGGGAAGGGCCTAGGCCAAAGTGTCAGCGTCCAGCCCTACGGCGCCCGCAGTCGCCACGCTTGTCAGGCACCGGTTCGCACTGCAGGGCACGACTGCCGTCGGAGGGCTACCCGACGTGGTTGGGCAGCCCTCGACTGCTCACTTGGTCCAGACGATGGGGGAGTCGAGATAGTCGTCGCTGTCGCTGAACTCGGCGCCGACAACCTCGATGCCTTCGTGCGAGGCTTGCAGGGCGCAGGACTCGTACGATGCGCCGGCAGTGGTGAAGTCACGGCTCGCGGTTTCGCTTTCGCATTTGCCTTCGACGTCGCCGCTGATGACGACGCCGGTGCCGCGACCGTCGGCAGCGGTGGCGCGCAAGCGCACCGAGCTGTACGAGAGGTCGGTGCCTTCGACGTTCTCCACCTTGAACTTGATGAAGTAGGGCACGAGGCCCTTCGCCCTGTCGCCGAACGCGGCGAGGTCGGCCGAGTCGCCTTGCTCGATCGCGGTGACGGTGATGGCGATGGTGCCGCTCTTCTCGGTGCCGTACGTGAACGGAACGGTGGCGGTCTCGCCCACCTTCAGTTCCGTTCCGGGGGCGGTGGTGTCACCGCTCGCGGCGCTGCCGGACGGCTTCGCTTCGGTGGCCGGTGCCTCCGACGACGTCGGGGCCGCAGAGGTGGAGCTGCTCTCCGGCTTCGCGGTGTCAGTCGATTGCGCGGCGCCGCTTTCGGTGTCGCCACACGCGGTCAGGCCGAGTCCGAGAGCGGCGACCGCGGCCGCCAGGGTGATACGTCGCTTCCGCACAGTTGATCACTTTCTGGTCGCAGGGGGTCGAGATTTCCGTTTCGACTGTTCGGCGACGCCGTTCGGCCTCATGTCCAGCAGAGATGTGATCGAGGTTAAGTCTGCGACAAGCCGTGCGTACGGACTGTGTGCTCAATGTGTACGGAATGTGAGAGCTTACTCTGGAAATTGGGTATTCAGACACGTGACGTGAGAGCGGAGCCCGAATTGTGGCCATGCACCCGGTAGCAGCCGAGGCGATGCATCCGCGGGTGCCAGGAGGCGACTCGTTGCGTGGCGGCAGGCGTTCCCAGCGTGTGGCGGGCGTCTGCCTGCGAGTTGCTCCGCGTGTGTCACCTCGAAGGACACACGGAGCGCTGGATGCCGGGGGCTCCGAACCGCGCCTTCCGACGGTGCCATGAGAAATTTCGACCCTTTCGTCGTGGCGGTGGCCAGCTGCGTCGCGATGCTCGACTCGGCGGGAGCCGACGAGGTGGAGCCGAGCTTCGCCGTGAAGATCCAGCAGGTGATCGGCGAATGTCTACAGAAGATCCCGCGCTCTCAGGAGCCTGAACTACGCAAAATGCTGCTGCGCATAGCGGACGAGGTCTCGGCCGACGAATCGGAAGTCGCGAAGCACTTGAGACAGTGGGCAGCCAATCTCGGCGAGTCGTGAACACTGATGCTTGACGCCGGCAACCAGGCGGCGCGGGTTGGGACACCTTCCCGGAATTCGGCCGGACTCTCATGGTGAGCCGGGTGTGCGCCCGTGGTCGGCAATTGTCAGCGAGGAAACGCAGGAATTCTCTCGCGGACGAATGCGCGCCTCGATCATCGGAAACGTTCGCTGCCGGAAGACTCACGCGCGAACTGACAGCGCGTCGAGGCTGTCACGCCACCCAAGGCGTCGCGACAGCCTCGACGAGCGCTCAGCCGACGTATTCGTGGTCGGTACGCACGCGTCTGTCCGGCGCGAAGGTCAGCACCTCGAGTCCTCTGCCCGCCACGCTGCCGTCCGTTCGCGACCGCATCACCCACGGCAGCGCCACCGCCGATCCCGCATGCCGGGTCACCTCGCCCGACTGCTCGAAAACGTACTCGACCGAAGCGACGAACATTTCGTACGCCCTGGTGACTCGCTTGTACAAGGCGTCGTGCCCGTGAATCTCGACGGCGGGAAACGGCACGCCGTAATGTGCTGCGGTGTTCCGGAAAAGTCCTGGTTCAGCCACGGTCGTCGCCACCCTGCCCATGCTCGGCAACGCGGGGACGTCGCGCCATTCCCTGCGGGGAGTCGCGGAGCCGCCGATTCCCACCCAGGCTTGCCGCCACGAGCTTCCACCCTTCCGACCCCGAACTGCAGCAGCTGACCAACGACTGGATCGCCCAGTGGAACGAGCCGGACGACGAGGAACGCCGACGCCTCGTCCGCCAGGTGTGTGCCGACGACGGATACCAGGTGATGGTCAATTCGCCTGAGGGCATCACTGGGTCTGTCACTGCGCGAACGCAACGCGCTGCTGCTCGCGGCCGGTTACGCCTTCGCCTTCGAACCCAGCCGGCGCCGCCACCGCGGACCTGCTCCGTGTCCGCGCGGAGCGGGCCACACGTTGATCGCGCGGCTCGTGGTCGTCACTGGCAGTTGCGAGCCCGTGATGGTCCACTCAGGACGCGTGCACGGCAGGGGACGGCCAGGCGCCTTGATCGCCGAAGTGCCGTCCCCAGTAGAACGGGTTGAGTTCCGACAGCGTTCGTACGCTCCAACCACGGTCGGAATCGGGGTCGGCCACGCCAACCTGCACGTCCGGACCCCAGAGGGCAAGCCGTTCCTGGCAGATGCCGCAGGGGGAGAGCACCGTGACGGCATCGCTTTCCCACCTGCTGACGAACACGGAAGCCGTGATCGTGGCCCCGAGTGTGTGAGCCTGGCAGATGGCCCCGGTCTCCGCGCACAACGTGGCCGAGGCGTTGAGGTTGTCCAGGCTCACGCTGGTGAGGATGCGGCCGTCGTGCAGGTACACGGCAGCGGCCTCGGTTCGCCCCCGCCGGTCCATCTGCTCGACGGCCGCATCCACCAGCCGTTGATCAAGTTCCATCCGGCGAGTTTATGGCTGGGAGCCGTCCCGTGGCATCGACGTTTCGCCGTGATCGATCACCTGTCGCACGCGTGTCCGGCGCGCTGCGCACGGACACGCGTGCACAGGGTGCGGACACGCGTGCACAGGGTGCGGACACGCGTGCACAGGGTGCGGACACGCGTGCACAGGGTGCGGACACGCGTGCACAGGGTGCGGACACGCGTGCACAGGGTGCGGACACGCGTGCACAGGGTGCGGACACGCGTGCACAGGGTGCGGACACGCGTGCACAGGGTGCGGACACGCGTGCACAGGGTGCGGACACGCGTGCACAGGGTTACTTGGCCCGCAGTTCCGCTACGAAGTTTCGCAGGTCGGTCACCAGCGCTTCGGGGGCTTCGAGGGACACGAAGTGGCCCGCGTCGTCGAGTTCGGTCCAGCGCACGACGTTGTGGTCGCGTTCGGCCCACGGGCGCACGGTGACATCCTGCGCCGACACCAGAACGCCGACGGGAACGGTCCCCCGCGCAGCCTCCCCGTCGCTCCAGCTCGCCGCCGAGATCTCCTCGTAGTACACCTGCGCTGCGGATGCTGCCGTGCCGGTGAACCAGTAGATGCTGACATCGGTGAGCATGTGATCGCGGTCGAGGCACTTCTCAGGCAGCGCGTCCTCGGGATGGGTCAGCTCCTTGAACTTCTCGACGATCCAGGCGAGCTGCCCCACGGGCGAGTCGGTGAGTCCGTACGCGACGGTCTGTGGCCGCTTGCTGTTGCACTGGAGGTAGCCGTCGTTGGAATTCTGCATCCGCTCCCACCGCAGCAGGTCGCGTTCGGACAAGGTGTCGAACTCGCCGTCCGCGCCGGTCGGGAAGCTGATCATTCCGTTGACGTGGACACCGATGAGCTCGTCGGCTCCTCGGTCGGCGAGCGCGAGCGCCACCCACGCGCCCGTGTCGTAGCCGTGTACGGCGTAGCGGTGGTAGCCGAGCCGTTTCATGACTGTGCTCAGCAGGTCGGCCATGCGGTTCGCCCCGACACCGGGTCCGGCGAGCGGGGTGGAGAACCCGAATCCGGGCAGCGAGGGAATCACGACGTGGAAGGCGTCCGACGCCTCGCCGCCGTGGGCCTGCGGATTGACGAGCGGGTCGATGACCGTTGTGAAGTCGGTGACGTTGCCAGGCCATCCGTGCAGCAACAGCAGGGGCGTCGCGCCGGGTTCGGCAGAGCGGGCGTGCAGGAAGTGGATCCGCTGCCCTTCGACGGTCGTCACGAACTGGTCGATGGTGTTCAGTGCGGCCTCGTGCTCGCGCCAGTCGTACGTTGTGCGCCAGTACTCGGCGAGATCACGCAGGTAGTCGCCCGGAACGCCGCGGGTCCATCCCACTCCGGGCAGCTCGTCCGGCCAGCGGGTCGCCGCCAACCGCGCCGCGAGGTCGTCGAGCTGTTCCTGAGGGATCGCGATCGTCCAAGGCTGGATCAAGTCGGGGTTCGTCATACCCGCGAAGGTAGAGAGCGATGAGGTCACTTGACGGCCGCGTTCAGAGCTGATCGCGGACCCGTCCTGACCGGTGTACTGGCACACGAGGAAAGGCCGCTCTTTCCGGATTTCCCGCCGGTTTTCGCACTCAGGTGTAAACAAAGTGTTTTCGCTCGCACCTCTGCGCGCTGTGAACTCGGAGCGTGAGCACGCCGGTTGTCAAGATCACTCGTAAAGGGGTATCTCGGCGTGTGAAACGTACGTATCTTGATCACGTTTGTGACCACGACGCCAGTGGAGTGAAGCAGTCTTGTACGCAGAGCCTCCGGAGCGAGTGTGAGCGACAATCACGCCCCCACGCTTCTCGAACACACCACAAGGCAGCTGCGAAACCTCTGTCAGGAGAACGGTTTCGCGTCGTCCGACGAAACACCGGCCGATATGCTGCGCGAACTTCTCGGCGTGGCAGGCAGACGTCGGCTGTCGGAAGGGCCTTTGTGGCCGTCCGATGTGGCTGACGACGCCACGCCCGTCGAGTTCTCCGTCGCGCTGGACGACACGGGTGACCGCGCGGTGCGTGTTTTAGGAGAGGTGATCGCAGAGCGGCCTGGCATGGCCGCGAACGTGGTCGCTGCCCGGCGTTTCCTCGACACCATGTCGGACCACCTCGGCATCCCGAAGGACCGGTTCGACGCCGTGCAGGACCTTTTCCTTCCCGAAGAGCCGCAGGGCAAGTTCGCCTTCTGGTACTCGATGATCTTCCGGCCGGACGCGCGGCCGAAGCTGAAGGTGTATTTCAACCCGGCCGTGCGCGGTGAGGACCGCGAGGCCGAGCTGGTCGCCGAGGGTTTCCGGCGGCTCGGGATGGACGAAGCCTACGATGCTGCCACCGAGTATTCAGTGCAGCGGGGAGCGCAGGACCGGTTCACCTTCTTCGCCGTCGATCTGGACGACAGCCCGACCGCGCGGGTCAAGCTCTACATTTCCCACTACGCGGCCACCGTCGAGGAGGCCGTGCGGGCTTCGCAAGCCGTCGATGGCCTCGATGCCGACAGCATCCGCGACTTCTGCCGCGTGCTCGGCGGCGACACGGTGACCTACGAGGGCAGGCCGCTCGTGTCGAGCTACTCGTTCCTCGACTCCGACCCGAAGCGGCCCGGAAACTACAGCCTCTACCTCCCGATCCGCGACTACGTCGCCGACGACGTCGAGGCACGGGAGCGGGTCGTGTCGTTCCTGAAGGGCAGGGGTGCCGACCCCGCGGGGCTGGACAGGGCAATTCGCGCTGTCACCGATCGTCCCCTCGCCGACGGTCGCGGCCTGCTCGCCCACGTGTCGTTGCGGCTGGGCCGGTTCGGCACGGGAACCACGATCTACCTCTCCTCGGAGGGCTACGAGGTTCTGCCACCGCAGGTCGGCCGCGCAGCCGAGCCTGCCTTCGTGGAAGCCTGAAAGCCCCTCCATCTCCAGATTCGAAAGAAGGAACCTTGAGAACGTTCCCGCCGTACCGGATCCAGGTCGTCAAGGAAATCCCGATCACGACAAGGGAGCAGCGTGAGGAGGCGCTCGCCCGCGCCGCCTACAACACGTTCGACCTTCCGTCCAACATGGTCACGATCGACCTGCTGACCGATTCGGGCACCGGCGCGGTCTCCGCAGCGCAGGAGGCCGCGGCCGCGCAGGCCGACCGCGCCTACGCGGGTTCCGATGCGTACTACCGGTTCCGCGCCGCGGTGGACGACCTCACGTCGTACCCGCATACCTTCCCCGTGCATCAGGGCAGGGCAGCCGAGCGGGTGCTGTTCACCTCGGTGCTGAAGCCGGGCCAGATCTCGGTGAGCAACACGCACTTCGACACCACCCGTGCGAACGTCGAGTTGCTCGGCGCGGAGGCCCGTGACCTGCCGTGCGCGGAGTTCGCCGATCTCGACAGCAGGGAGCCGTTCAAGGGCAACATCGACCTCGCCGCGCTGGAGCAGACCCTCGCGGGCCCCGATGGCGAGCGCGTGGGGCAGGTGCTCGTCACCATCACCAACAACGGCGGCGGCGGGCAGCCGGTGTCGATGGCGAACCTGAAGGCCGTTCGAGAGCTGTGTGACCGCTACGGCGTGCCGTTCTTCCTCGACGCGGCGAGGTTCGCCGAGAACGCCTGGCTCGTGGTGCGGCGTGAACCCGGCTACGGGCACCTGACGCCGAAGGAGGTGGCGCAGGAGGCGTTCGCGCTGGCCGACGGGTGCGTCGCGAGCCTGAAGAAGGACGGCATCGCCCCGATGGGCGCGCTGATCGGTGTGCGTGACCCCGAGATCGCCAAGCGGTGCGAGGTCAACCTCATCGCCACCGAGGGGTTCCGCACCTACGGCGGAATGGCCGCACACGACCTGGAGCGCGTCGCACAGGGCCTCGAAGAGGTGATCGACCCCCACTACCTGGCGTCGAGGGAGGCCGACGCGGCGCACTTCGCCGATCTCGTCACCCAGGCAGGGGTGGACATCGTGCAGCCGTCCGGTATGCACGCGCTGTACCTCAACGCGGGAAGGCTCCTGTCGCACATCCCGCCGTCCGGTTTCCCCGGCCACGCGCTGGCCTGTGAGCTGTACCTCGCGGGAGGCGTGCGCTGCGTCGAACTCGGGTCTCTGTACCTCGGCGGCTTCGACGAGAACCACAATCTCGTCACGCCCGCGCCGTTCGAGCTGGTGCGGGTGGCGATCCCTCGCCGCACCTACACGCAGGCCCACCTGGAGTACGTCGCCGACGTCCTTGCCGACATCGCCAAGGACCCGAGCAGGGTCGCGTCCTACCGGGTCGTTGACGCGCCGCCGCTGCTGCGGCACTTCAACCTGAAGCTGGAGCGGATTCCCGCCGGGGCCTGACCAACCCGCACGACGAAGGCCACCTCTCCTGAGCCGGGGAGGTGGCCTTCGTCGTGCGGGGGAGCCGGTGTCCGCCCGTCAGGCGCCGGAGGATGCCAGTTCCGGTTCTGGCAGCTTGCTCATCGCGTAGCGCACGAGCCGGATGAGGGCGAGCTTGCTCGACTCACGCTGGCGCGCGTCGCAGAACAGGATCGGCACGCCCGGCGAGATGGCCAGGGCGCTGCGGATCTCGTCCTCGGTGTAGTCGTCGGAGCCTTCGAAGCAGTTCACAGCCACGATGAACGGAATGGACCTGCGTTCGAAGAAGTCGATGGCGGAGAAGCTGCTGTCGAGCCTGCGGGTATCGACGAGCACGACCGTGCCGATCGCACCTCGCGCGAGCTCGTCCCACATGTACCAGAAACGTTCCTGGCCAGGGGTTCCGAAGAGGTAGAGCACGGTGTGCGGCGAGATGGTGATCCGGCCGAAGTCGAGCGCGACCGTCGTGGTCTTCTTCTGCTCGACTCCCGTGATGTCGTCGATGCCGTCGCTCGCCGTTGTCATCAATTCCTCTGTGGACAACGGCGGGATCTCGCTCACCGAACCGACCATCGTGGTCTTGCCCGCGCCGAAGCCGCCGGCAACGATGATCTTGACTGGGGTGGGGACGACGGCTGCCGCCGCGTTGTCGTCAGAGCTTGGAGAGACCATCGAGCACCGCCTGAAGTAGTTGACGATCCGGGGCTTGCATCGGCTGCGAGGGCGACCGCACGATCACTTCACCTCGTTCGATGAGGTCGCCGCACAACACCTTCACCACGGCGATCGGGACCTGTACGTGAACCGCGATCTCCGCGATCGAGAGCGGTCGGGCGCAGAGGTCGAGGATCGCCGTGTGTTCCGGCGTGAGGCCGACCCCGTCGCGTTTCGTTCCCTGCAACGCCATCACCTGGGTGGCGACATCCAGGGTGACGTCGGACGCGGGTATTCGCCCCCTGGTGATGGCGTACGGCCGGACCAGGGGACCGGCCGCCTCGTCGTACCACTCGCTCATGTCACGTCCCCGATGCCGCCGCGTTCCTCGGCGCGGCGGTCATGTAGTCGCCGACGCGCTTGACCAGCCGGTTCATCTCGTAAGCGATCATTTCGACGTCCACCGCGTCCTCCGCGAGCACGGCGAGACACGCGCCCGTGCCCGCGGCCGAGACGAACAGGTAGCCCTCGGTCATCTCGATGAGGGTCTGAAGCACGGGGCCGCGCTGGAAGTGCCTGCTGACCCCCTTCGCGAGGCTCTGGAGGCTGGACGCCATCGCGGAAAGCTGGTCGGAGTCGTCTTTGGACAGTGAGTTGGACTTACCCATGAGCAGGCCGTCGGCCGACAGCACCACGGCGTGCTGGGCTCCGACCACGCGGTCCACCATGTCGTCCAGCAGCCAGTTGAGATCCAACATGGAATTGCCGTTCTCGTTCATCGATGAATCCGCTTCCCCTATCAGTTGCCGTCGGTCGATCGGGACGCGTCGTCGGCGTCACGTCCCCTGCGAGTGCCCTTGTGGAACGCAGACAGCGTGCTCCGGGTCCGGCCCGCGTAGCGTTCGATGTCGCGGTGCTCGGACTCTGGGTCGTCACGCAGCTGGTCCACGAGGTTCTCCTGAGGCCGTCGCTGCGGCAGCGGCGCGCGTCGCCGCCTCCGCTGCGGCAGGTTGTTGCCAGGCTGCGCGGAGTCGGTGTGCTCCGCGAGAGTTCCTGAGGTGCTTCCGTGCGAAACCGGGGTCTCCGTGTCGTGCGTTCTCACCTGGTCCGCCCCGCTCGGCTGTGTCGTCGGGGGCGCGGCAGGTGCGGTTCCGTTGACCCGGTGCCTGCCCTCCTGCGGAGCGGGAGTGGTTTCTTGCTGCGCAGGACGTTCGAGGACGGGGGCCACGTTCGCGCGGGCAGGCTGCGTCGGGGACGCGCCCGACCTCGGCATCGGTGCGCTCGTCGCGGGGCTGTGCACCTCGATCTCGGGCGCCTTCGCCAGCGTGGCGTGGAAGCCGGAGTCAACGTCGGCGGTCTGCTCGTCCTTCGCCAGCACGTCCGTGGGCAACAGCACGGTGGCCCTTGTGCCGCCGTAGCGGGAGGAGTCGAACGTGACCTGCGCGCCGAGTCGGTGCGCCAGCCGCGCGACCACGAACAGACCGAGGCTCGCGTCGGCCTTCATGGCCATGGCGTCGAACTCGGGTGGCTCGGACATCATCCTGTTGGCCCACTCGCGGACGTCGTCCTTCATGCCGAGGCCCTGGTCGGCGATATCGACGACGACGCCACGGGCGACCTTCGTCCCTGTCATGTAGACGGGTGACCCAGGAGGCGAGAAGGTTGTGGCGTTGTCCACCAACTCGGCGACGAGGTGGATCGCGTCGGCGACGGCCGACCCCACCAGCGCCACGTCGGGAATGGGCTCCACCTCGACGCGCGAGAAGTGCTCGGTCTCGGAGATCGCGGCCCTCAGTACGTCCATCAGCATGACGGGCTTGCGCCAGCGGCGACCCGGCTGCTTACCACCGAGGATGATCAGGTTTTCCGTGGTGCGCCTCGCGCGGGTGGCGAGGTTGTCGAGCTGGAAGAGGCTCTTGAGCTGCGAGGGGTTCTCTTCCCGGCTCTCCATCCTGTCGAGGATCTGCAACTGCCGGTGCACGAGGCCCTGGTTGCGGTGGGCGATACCGAGGAACACGTTGTTCACACCACTGCGGGCCTTGGCCTCGCTGACGGCCGCGTTGACGGCGGTGAGCTGCGCGATGTTGAACGCCTCGGCCACCTGCCCGATCTCGTCGCGACCGTGGTCGAGCCGGGGAAGCTCGGCGCTCACGTCAACGGCCTCGCCGTCCTTCAGCCGCTGCACGATGCTCGGAAGCCGGGTGCTGGCGAGTTCGAGCGAGTCGTTGCGCAGCCGTTCGAGGCGGGTCATCAGGGTCCGGTCAACCAGCGTGCGGGAGACGCGGACGGCGACCACGATCGACGCGATGGCCGCGACGAGCGTGAGCGCGCTGCCCAGCAGCACGTTGGTGAGGTTCTGACCGGCGTCGTTCAGCGCCTTCGCCGAGGTCTGGTCGGCCTGGGTGATGGCGAGCGACGCGAGGTCGTCGGACACCTGGCTGGTGAGGTCTCGCAGCTCGGTGCCGTTGACGGAGAACGCGTTGGGGTCGAGCGCGCCGGGGCCGTGGGCGATCAGCTCGTTCTCGATGCGCTGCAACCGCTGCCAGGTCTCCTCCGCGACCAGCGTGTCGTACGACTGGCGGACGTCGGGGAGCATGTTCGTGGCCCGCTCGTTCAGCGCGGAGCGGTAGGCACCGACCAGCTCGGAGAACATGCGGTGGTCGGAAGGGGTGAAGTTCCCGTTGGAGAAGGCACTCGACGCGAGTGATGCCGCACGGGACATCTGGTCGGAGGTGCGGAAGAGGTCGGTCGCCACGAGACCGTTCTGCGAGGCGTCCACGTCGGGCACCAGCCGGGCCTGCGCGTCGAACAGGTCGGTGGCGGTGGCGACGAGGTCGTTGTAGTACTCGTTGACCTCCTTGGGATCGACGGTTCGCATGTTGATCTGCGACCGCATCTCGGGAAGCCGTTCGAGGCGGCCTTCGAGATCACGCATGCGACCGGCGATCTCGTCGGGAAGGTCCGGCCTGATCTCGTCCATCGTCGTGCGCAGTGTGCCGAGGGAGGCGTCGATCTGCTGTTGCTGCTGCTGAAGTTCCAGCAGGCCGGTGTCCCGCTTCTCGAGGTACACCAGCGAGAGTTGCCGTTCCTGCTGAACCGCACTCAGCGAGGTGACGGCGGGAATCGAGACCTGCTGCACACTCGACGCCACGGCGCGCACGTAGAACGCATCAATGACGAAGTACGTGGACATGCCGATCCACAGCAGCAGCAGCGCGATACTGGGGACCAGCACCGTGCCGGTCAGCCGCTTGCGGATGGATTTGTGGTGTCCCTGGCTTGAATTGTCCTGCGTTGGCTTGTCTTCGTTGTTCACGACGCTCCACGACGACCTGTTGAACCGCTGCCGGGCACCCGCGCATGCGGACTTCTCACCGAGACGGGGCACGCGCGTACCCGCGCCCCTGCCACGTCACCCGTTAGTGCCTTGTCGAGGGGTGATCATGACGTATGCGGTTCGTTGCCGTTTCGCCACCCCTGAGTTGGTATGGACATCCCAGCTCAGTGACGCTTCGCAAGCGGCTCCCGTGCGGCGTCGGGAAGCCGCTCGTCCTCGGCGACGGGCCAGGTGAGCGGGTCGGGGCCGAGAGCGCGAAGCTGCTCGACCTGGAGGGCACACCACGGTGACACGGTGGTGCGGTCGGCCTCCACCTCGGCGACGAAGTCGGCCCACGGCATCCACACCGCGTCGTCAACCTCGTCGGGGTTCGGTGCGACGTCGGGGCGGGTCGTGACCGTGGCGCGGTACACGGGGCACACCTCGTTCTCCCGCGTGCCGTCCGGCATGGTGGCCTCGTACCGGAATTCGGGGAGCACCAACTCGATGCGGTCGGCGACCACACCGAGTTCGTCGGTGAGGCGGCGGGCCACCGCGTCGGGGATGACCTCGTCGGGGCCGGGGTGGCCGCAGCAGGAGTTCGTGCGCACGCCGGGCCAGGTGCGCTTGTGCTTCGCCCTCCAGGTCACGAGGAAGTTCCCCTGCTGGTCGAAGACGTAGCAGGAGAACGCGAGATGCAACGGGGTCGAGCTGTGATGAACCTCCGCCTTCGGTGCGTATCCGATGCGTTCGTGCCGTGATCCGCACAGCACGACGTACTCGACATCGGGATCGAGTGTTGAGGTCATCGTGGTCGCTACCACCCTTCGTGCACCCATTCGTCACCGGCCTGCGGGCGGCCTGACACGCCTCGCTCCGCAGGCCGACATCGAGTTGATCATGTTTATGGCAGGCGGGCAAGCGAGACGGCCCGGCCGGTCGCGGGTTCCCTTTCCCCGGCGTGACTATGCGTGTGGCCGGCTTCCGGGCAGTCGAGCGCGTCCGAATGCGCCGCTGCCCGGAAACGGGCTGTCAACCGCTGCCCGGAAACGGGCTGTCAACCGCTGCCCGGAAACGGGCTGTCAGCCGTGGCGGCGGGACGTTTCCAGGTCGAGTGCCCTGTCGATCCACCGGCCGAGCGGCAGCAACAGCACCACGGCGGCGAGCACGAGGTGCACCAGCATGAACACCACGGCTGTGACCACGCTCGGCGGCCCACCGACGAACACCACGATGTGTGACGCCCAGGCCAGTACGTCGGGCCTGCTGCCTGCCGACCACACCTCGTTGAGCGCCCAGAAGGTGAGGTCGTTCAACCCGGCGATCACGATGAGGATGCCCGCGATCCCCGTCTTGAGCACGTTGGCCGTCCTGGCTCCGCCGAGACGGTAGGCCATGAGGGCGAACAGCACGATGAACGTCACGATGAACAACTCGAACTGGTACACCGGCACGAAGGCGGCGGGGTCGGTCTCCACCGTGCGCCCGTACTCCTGGATGCGCATCACCATCTCGGTGTCGAGGTAGGCCATGTAGCCCACCACGGCCAGCGCGATGAGCGCAGGCGCCGTGCGGACCTGCGGGAACAGCGCCACCGCCGGTACGGCGAAGAGGAAGGGGCTGACCTTGAACAGCCACTCGCCGACGTTGTCCAACGTCTGGTCCGGCGGGAGTACCACCATGATCAGGAGCGCGAGGACAGCCGAGGGAACGGCGAAGACCAGCCACAGCCAACGGCGGTGCCGGTAAAGGGTGCGGATCAGGTTGCCGCCGCCTGTGGTGCGGGTGGGCGGCGGTGTCGCCGTCGTCGTCATACCTTGTCATCCTCCACGTGCGGCTTCTGCGTCCAGAACGGACCGAGCGCGAGCGCATCGACGTCGGTCTTCAGGAAACACCGGATGGCGTCCTCCGGCGTCGCCACGATGGGTTCGTCGTTGTCGTTGAACGACGTGTTCACCACCATGGGCACCCCCGTGAGGTCGGCGAAATTCTTGATCAGCCGGTAGTACAGCGGGTTGTCCTCCTCGCTCACGGTCTGCACGCGCGCCGTGCCGTCCACATGGGTGATGGCGGGAACGCGCTCGCGCTGATGTTCGAGGACGTCGAAGACCAGCAGCATCACCGGTGACGGGTAGCCGCTGGCGAAGAACTCGCCAGCTCTTTCCGCGAGGCATGAAGGGGCGAACGGGCGGAACGCCTCCCTGTGCTTGACCTTCTCGTTCATGCGGGTCTTCGACTCGGGGTCCCTCGGGTCGGCGAGCAGCGAGCGGTTGCCCAGCGCCCTCGGCCCGCACTCCATGCGGCCCTGCACCCAGCCGACGATGAGGCCGTCGGCGATCTTCTGCGCGGTGTGCGCCGCGATGTCGTCGATGCGTCGATACTCGACGCCCGCGTCCTTGAGCGCGAGTTCCATCTCGGCCTCGGTGAACTCGGGACCCGTGTAGGTGAAGCCGGTGCGGGGGCGCGGCAGGCGGTGCTTGCCGACGGTCACCTCCAGCGCGGCGCCGAGTGCGCACCCGTCGTCCGCGGCGGCGGGCTGGGCGAAGAACTCCTCGAAAGGGGTCTCCAGCAGGATGCGCCCGTTCATGACACTGTTCAGCGCCACACCGCCGGCCATCGCCAGCCGCTTGGAGCCGGTCCGGCGCTGGAGCCAGCGGGCCAGGTGCAGACCGGCCTCCTCCAGCGTCACCTGGAGGGCGTAGGCGATGTCCCGATAGTGCTGCGGAACGGGGTTGTCGGCGGTGACGCGAGTCTTGGGGCGGGCGGGGCCGAAGGTGTCGGTGAACTTCTTCGACAGCAGGTGCTTTCCGGTGGTGTGGTGGCGGAACCAGCTCAGGTTTAGTTCGAACCCGCCGTCGGGGTCCAGGTGGATCAGGTCGCGGAACGCCTCGACGTAGGTGTCCTCGCCGAACGGCGCGAGGCCCATGACCTTGCCCTCGTCACGGGTCGGGTAGAAGCCGAGGTAGCCGGTCACCGCCGCGTACATCGCGCCGAGCGAGTGGGGGAATTTGATGCGCCTGAGGTCGTGGATGCGGTTGCCCCTGCCGTGTGCGAGCAGGGTGCTCGTGCCGTCGCTTCCGATGCCGTCGAGCGTGAGGACGGCGGCTTCCTCCCACGGGCAGATGTAGTAGGCGCTGCCCGCGTGTGCCCTGTGGTGGTCGATGAGGTGCACGGTGAACTTGGTCGGCCCGCTGTAGCCGATGGCCTCCTTCACATCGCGCCCCAGCGTGAAGGAGCGTTTCATGTGGGCGAGAACGGCGCCGCCGACGTGGTAGTCGTCAACGCCCTTGCCGCCGCCGGTGCGGAACGTGTCCAGAAGGCTCGCCGCCTTGCCACCGCCGTCGTTCTCGTTACGGAAGACCTCAAGGGTGTTCGGGAAATACCGGGCGAACACCTTCGCGGCGTGGAGGGGCTCGGCCCACCTCGTCCAGTAGTAGGCGATGTGGTCAACGTCGCCGAGCGTGATCCCGCCCTGCCGGAGACAGAACTCGATCGCTTTGGCAGGGAGGCGGCCGTCGTGTTTGACCCTGGTGAACCGTTCCTCCTCGGCGAAGGCGATGATCTCGCCGTCACGAACGAGGGCCGCGGCGGAGTCGTGCACCCTGCTGATGCCGAGGACGTACATGGGCAGCTCCAACTTGTCTCGCTACTTACTTCCGGGGGGATGACCCCGAAGCCGGGGCCTGGTTTGGCCGAGTGGACCGGGTAGGCCGGGAGTCGGCGTGGGTGCGGCGAAGCAGGCGGCGCAGCACCGCTGCCTCGACCGCGAGGCCGATGATGAGCGCGCAGAACCCGCCGACCGCGCCGAGGGCAGGGGCGAGCGCCAGCGCGCACAGCAGGGTGGCGACGAGCCGGAGCGCGCAGACCCCTGCGGTGAGCGACAGCACCCGGCTGTCGGTGTTCTCGACGAGGTATCTGGCGTAGATGAGGGCCGCTGCCAGCACGATCTCCGTGCCGACGACGGCGGCCAGTACCACGTAACCGGATGCGGTCAGTGGAAGATCAGCGGCGGCGAGCACGGCTTCGCGGGCCTGCGGCACCAGCAGCGTGATGCCGAGCGCGACGGCGAAGCAGCCTCCGGCGAGTTCACTGGTGCGCAGTAGCCGCGACGCCGTCGCCCTTCCCGCGGCGCCACCGCTGCCGCGCAGGTTCATCGAGGTCGTCGGCTGCTTCAGCTTCAGGTGGTAGAGCGCGAACGAGCACACCAGGCTCGATCCCAGCAGGGCGAGGTAGAACGGCCCGCTGTCCACGACCCGGCCGCTCACCGCGAGCACGACGAAGATGAGCGACACCGTGACGGCGTCGAGCAGCTCGGTGATCCCGAGCAGGATCGTGCTGCGCCCGAACGCCCTCGCCAGGCTGGGGCGTTCGGACAGAGCCGGTGCGGCCGGTCGGACCCACCGGCGGGGCAGCGCGGCCAGAGAACACGTGATGACCAGCGCGATCCCGCAGACGAGCACGAGCAGGTGTGCCTGCGGTGAGAAGTCGAACAGCCACGTCACCACCGTCGTCGCCGCGACGCCGAGCGCGGCGACGGTGAACGCTGCCGCGTCGAGCCCCGGCTTGCCGCGAAGGCGGTGCAGTCCCGACGTCGTCATCAGCAGCCCGGTGCAAGCGGCCCACGTCGCCGAGGCCGCGTACAGCGCTGCCTGCGACGACGGCGCGACCAGGACGATCACCACGAGGACCCCGGCGAGCGCGACGACAGGCGCCGCCGCGATCCTCAGCGCGAGCCCGGCGAGCGATGCCGTGGTCAGGCGCGTTCTCGGCAGGATCTTCAGTGCGGCCTTCTCCGCTGCCGTCGGAACGAACACCAGCCAGCTGCACGTGCCCCACGCGTTGGCGAATTCGCCGTAGGCTGCCGCGCCCCACACGGTGAGCAATGCGACGGCCATGAGCTGAACCCCGATGCGGAACGCGCCCCTTCCCGCGAGCAGGCGCACGATCACCATCGGACGCAGAGGCGTCGCCATGGACGTGCTCAAGGCAGTGGCACCGCCATGTCCTTCTCGTCGCCCTGCGGTTCCAACCGGAACTTCAGCGTTCTCCTGACCTTGACCTCCACCGCCCGCAGACGTTCGGGTGAGTCGGCGGTCAGTACGACGTAACCGAGCTTGTACCCGGCCTGCTCGTAGGGCCGGATCGGGGAACCGTCCTGGACGAAGAGCTGGAGGTCCACCACCTCGGGCATGGCGCTGACCTCCTCGGTGCCCTCGATCGCGGCGAGCCTGCCCATGCGGTCGGAAGCGAGGATGTGCACAAGTGACGGCATCGGTGGTTTCGGCGTGAGCATCGGCTTCTCGCCGACGGCCTGCGCCATCGTCGCCGCCATCAGATCGACGCCGTAGCAGCTCTCCACAACCTCGGCGATGCCGTTGCCCCCCATGCGGGCGCCCATCTCGATCAGGTAGAGCACCCCGTCAGGAGTGAGCACGGCGTCGAAGGTCAGCGGGCCGTCGCGGTAGCCGATCTCCGCGCAGACCGCGGCGAGCATGTCCGGCAGCGACTCGGCGACGTCCTCCGGCAGGCCGGCAGGCATGGCGTGGGCCGTTGTGACGAACAGTGGCGGCGGGGTGATGGTGCGCTCGGTGACGGCGTGGAAGGCGATGTCGCCGTCCGCGACGATCGCCTCGATGGTCAGGTGCCTGCCGTCGAGGTGCTCCTCGACCACCACCCTGCCCGTGTGCGAGAACGTCAGCGATTCGGCGACGATCGCCCGCAGCTTGCCGGGGTCCGAGCAGGAGATGACCCCCCGGCTTCCCGACGAGTCAACGGGTTTGACCAGCGTCGGGAACCGCATGCCCCGTGCCGCTCGCGCCAGCTCCGGCCCCGACGTGCCCGAAACGCTGCGGTAGGTGGGCACGCCCGCGCGCTCGCACACGGCGCGGAAGACCGGCTTGTCCACCGACGCCTCCACAGCGGCGTCCGGAAGGGGCGACGGAAGGTCCCACGCCCTGGCCAGCCACGCCTGCGTCGGAAGTCCGACGTCGCTGGCGGGGCAGATGATGCCTGCGATGTCGGTGCGGGAACGCAGCGCCGCGTCGATGCGCTCGGGTGCCCGCACGCTCAGTTGCAGGTACTCGTCGGCCGCGGCGACACCAGGTGCGCCAGGTCGGATGTCCACGCAGATCGTGCGGTAGCCGAGTTCGCGTGCGCGGCGGTAGACCCCGACGGAGCCGTCCGCGCCGCCGAGTATGACCAGTGTTCTTCTCATGTGGTCCCCAGGTTCGACGGTGTGCTCAGAAGGCGGTCGGCCTCATCGATGGGCAGGCTCGCCTCCCGGATGTAGTAGAGGCGCGGCCGGGGCTGACCAGCTCCGACCACCACGAGTGATCGCACGGTGAGCGCGAGCGAGACCAGGCAGACCGCGAGCAGAACGAAAAGCGCGGCACCCAGTGCGGACGTGTTCGCCATTCCCGTGGCCGTGGCCAGCGCCACCACGAGAGCCAGCGCGCCGGACAGCACGCATGCGGTCGCCGCGACGGTGCTGAGTCTCCTGCTGAAGCCCACGAACAGCTCCACGGCATGCGACGAGAGAAAGCTCATGCCCACTTTGGACTCGCCACGAGCTCTCGCGCGGTGCGCGACAGGGACCGTCGTGTACCGGTTGGTCAGCCGGGGAACGGTGGCGAGGAAGTACGGCGTGCCCAGCCTGAGATCGACGATCCGCTTGGCCAGCTCTGTGCGGACAAGGCGGAACGCGGTGGCTCCCTGCGGCAGTTCGATGCGCAGAAGTCTGCGGCCGATGAAGTGGAACGCCGCCGTGCCCCATCGCCGCAGCACCGGGTCCTGCCGGTTGGTGCGAACCCCGAATACGGCGTCGTAGCCGGATTTCGCTGCCGCGATCAGCTTGTGCGCCTCTGCTGCGGGGAACTGCTGGTCGGCGTCGATGTGGAGGATCCACGGTTTTCGCGCGTAGCGGTATCCGGCCGAGAAGGCGGCCTCGAAACCGAAGTTGCGGGTGAACGAGATGAAGTGCACGCGCGGATCGGATTCGGCGAGTCGGCGGATGACGTCGAGGCTGCCGTCGTTGCTCCCGTCGTCAACGTAGAGCAGTTCGAGGTCGAATTCGCCCAGCTCGGCGACGATCTCGGCGTACGAGTGTTCGATGTTCTCGACTTCGTTGTAGCAGGGGATCACGACGGTGAGCCCGGAGTCGTCCGGGTAGCCACCCCCCACGGTCATCGAGGAGAACGGCTGATGGACGCAGCGGTGGCTGGGCGCGCATGTCGTGCAGGCCGACACATGAACTTCCCCTGTTCTGGTGTGGGCCGCGGATCGGCGCGGCACCGGCTGACGAGGATGGCTGTTTATAAGCCCTGGCCCCTGTGCGCTGGCCAGAGTCAGGGGCGAAGTTGCGCCGTTCGGCCGAGAACCCGATTCGAAACGGATGATCTATTCGGCCGATTCAGCGTCCGTTAACTGTTGCTTCACCATGCACTGGTGGCACACTCCGTCGCCATGTTGTCTCGCAGTACCGCCGTGCTGTGGCACGCCGCGTACCGGCGGACGGTGCTCTCGGCTTTCGACACCGTCCCCTTCTACCGGGAACGATGGGCTCTCGACGGGCGAACGGAACCGACCCTCGTCCCGGGCCGCGTCGGCGGCAACGACGGGGCGACCCACCCCGAGGAGCTGCTGCGCACGCTCGTCGATCTGGTTCCGCTCGCGGGTGGTGGAACGGAGATCGACGCGGCGAGGGGGCTAGGGCACGTGCTGCGCATGGCCCGGCCTGTCCGCCCCCGCACGCTCGTGGTGATCGCCGACCGGTCCGTCGCGAGGCCGCCCTCGGATCTGCCGAAGGGGATGTGGGGCGCTGCGGTGGACCCCGAAACGCTCGGCAGGACCGACGAGTCCGGCGTCGTCGCGGAGCTCGTCAGCACGCTGTGCCGCAGGCAGCCGGTCCTCGTCGTTGGCGGGGACAAGGACCTCACGCGCGTTTTCGCCTCGCTGCCCGGTGAGCTGAAACACCTGGCCCAGCGGCTACCGCATCGAACACTGACCGAACTGGACGGCGGGCCCTACGGGGTGCTGCACGACCCGGTGCTCGGCTACCTCGGTGCCCTGCGCGACTGCGGCCGATGGCACCTCGATCACCGGCGGGTCTACGCGAGGCCGACGAAGGCGGGGCTCGCGTTCACGCTGCTGACGCAGCGCTCGCCGATGCTCGTGGACGTCCTCGTCGGCGGCGGTGTGCGCGGGCAGATCCGGCTGTGTCCCCGGCACGGTACGCCGGTCGTGTCGTGACCGTCTCCTTCGAGATCGCGGACCCTCGCACCGAGCCGGAACCGTTCGGATGGAGCGAGTTTCGCGCGCGGCGTGGGCTGCACGCGGTCTGGGACTACGACCTGCTCGCGCTTGAGGCGTGGGCTGCGCGGAACCCGCCGTTGCTCGTGGTGGCCCGCGATAAAACGCGGATCGTGGCCGCGGCGACCGTGCTCGTCTGCACCCCTCGACTTCGCCCTGCCTACGCGGCCGTGTCCCGCAAGCGTGGGCCGATGTTGAAGCCGGTGTGGGCCGAGGTGTATCAGCCGTGGTTGAGCGGGCTTCCCGGAGTGGTGTTCAGCGACGATCTCGACGACGACGCGAGGGCGGCCCTGCTTCGCGAACTCGAAAGGGCGCTCGCCCGTCGCCTCGGCGCGGGACTGCTCGGCGTGTTCTATCGTTCGGTCGGCGCCGATCTGGCCGGGATGCTCGAAGGGCGCGGTCGTCTCGTGCGTCAGGTGGACACCGTCTCCGTGCTGCCCAACGACTTCGCCGACCGGGACGGCTGGATCGCCTCGCTCTCGCGATCGAGGCGCACCAACGTGACGCGGGCGCTGCGGGACGTCAGCAGGCGCGTCGAGTCGGGGCAGCTTGTCGTCGTGGGCGGTACCGCTCGCGGCGATCTCACGGGCGGTGAGGTCGCCGATCTGCTCAACCGGCACCGGCTCGACCGCGGCATTCCGTCACTGGACACCCGAAGCCCGCTTCTCGGCTCCTACTTCCACAGCTTCGTCCGCAGGCCGGATGTCCACACCGTGACCTATCACGACAGTGAGGGAAGATTGCTGGCAGTCAACACTCTCCTCGACCATCCACAGTGTCTTGTCAAGCAGCACTGGGCGGCCCTGCCCGTCGCCGAGGGAGGTTTGAAGAACCTGCTGTTCGACAGTTTCGCACGCGCTGTTGACACGCTGACGAGGACGACAGCGGCCGAGTTGTCGGCGGGGCGAAGGCCGCACGACGTCAAGCATGCTCTCGGGTTCACCCCTCGCCCCGTGTTCGGGGCCGTCGTGCCGAGGCCGGTGATGGGCCGATGAAGGCGCTCGCCGCGTTGCGCGCACCCCGCAGGACCGAGGTGCCCGCAGCGGTGGCCGACAACGGCATCGACGTGGAGATCCTCGATCCCCGGGAAGGGCAGGACCCCAGCGGCTGGGCCAAGTTCCGCAAACTCGCTGCCCCGCAACCCATGTGGGACTACGGACTGTTGCGACTGGAGGCCTGGTTGTCGCGCAACCCGCCCGTGCTCGCGGTGATGCGGGAGGGCGGGCGCGTGCTCGGGGCCTGCGTGGTGATGTTGTGCGACCCGGTGCGGGGTTCTGTGTTCGCGCCCGGTCCTTCGGCGCGTGGGTCGCGCCTGTCGCCCCGCTGGGCCGAGGTCTACCTGCCGTGGTTCTCCGGACACCCCGCCGTCGTCTTCCGTGAGCGGGTCGATGCGGATTCGCGCAGGGAACTGCTGCGCATCTTCGAGCGCAGGCTCGCCGAGTACGCGGGCCTTGGACTTCTCGGTGTGATCTACCGGGCGATGCCTTCCGACATCGCCGAACTCGTCGCGGGACGGGGAAGGGCGAGGCGGGAGATCGACCCCACCACGGTGCTCCACAACCGGTTCGGCTCGGTGGACGACTGGGTCGGGTCGTTGCGCGCACCGGTGCGGGCTGTGGTGCGCGATGCCCTCGGCAGGCTCGATTCGCTTGACGTCACGACAGGGAAGGGCCGCAAGGACCTTGACGCGGCGGAACTCGCCACACTGCTCAACGAGCATCGGGCCAGGCAGGACGCCCGCGCGTGGCGATCAGGCCAGCGCGCGAGGATCGCGGGACTGCACCTTGACACGCGCAGCCCCATTCCCACCGCCTACCTCGCGGAGTTCCTTCGCCGCCCTACCGTGCTGACGCGGACGTATCGCGAGCCGTCCGGCAGGCTGGTGGCGTTCCAGGTGCTGTTCGACACCCCGAACGGCCTCGCGATGCCGTACTGGGCCGCGTTGCCGAGGCAGCAGGGCGGGCGGCCCCGCCTCCACCTCGACGGTTACGCCCACGCCGTGCGGGAGCTGATCGACTCGGGTCGGCCTGAGCTGACCGCGGGGCGCACGCTGCTCGACCTCAAGGCCGATCTCGGTTTCACGACGAGGACGCTGCACTCCGTCGCGGTGCCGAGGCCGGTGATGGGCCGGTGAGCGTGTCGGTCGCCGTCCACGACCCGCGCCGCGATCCCGAACCGGAGGGCTGGGCGGCGTTTCGCGAGCACGCCGAACTGCACGCACCGTGGGACTACCGCTTGCTCGGTGTGGAGTCCCGCCATGCTGGCAACCCGACGGCGCTGGCTGTGGCGAGGGTCGGGGGCCGGATCGCCGCGGCGATGACCGCGACGGTGGTGCGAGGGCCCGCGAGAGCGACGCTGGTCGAGGTGCACAACCCGTGGGTTTCCGGGTTTCCGGGCTGGGCCTTCGCCGACGCGTTCGACCGGCGTGGCCGGGTGCGCCTGCTGCGGCGGATGGAGCGGCATTTGTGCCGGTTCGCGGGGCTGTCCTGCATCGGCCTGCTCTATCGCTACGTGCCTGCCGAGGAACTGTCGCTGGTGTCCGGGTTCGGGCGCGTGGTGCGGGAAGCCATGGGGACGTCCATGCTCGACAACAGGTTCTCCACGGTGGACGAGTGGATCGCCTCGCTGTCGCGGAGCAGGAGGCACAGCATCCGAGGTCAGATGCGCAAGGTGGAGCGCGACGCCGACGTCGTGGTCAGGCTCGCGCCCGCGCGCGATGACCTCGACGGTGCGGAGCTGGCCGACCTTGTGAACCGGCACAGGGCAAGGCTCGGGCGACCGAAGTTCGACAGCCGCTCCCCGCTCGCGGCCGAGTACCTGCACGAACTCGTGCGCCGCGACGACGTGCTGACCCTCACCTACCACGACCGCGCGGGGCGACTCCTCGCGTTCGCCGACCTGCTCGACCACCCAGAGACTCCGCTGTACCAGCACTGGGCGGCTCTCGATCTCGCGGAGGGCGGCAAGCAGCACCTGTACTTCGACTCCTACGCGCGGTTCATGGGCCACGTCGTCGCGAAAGGGCGGAAGGCGTTCTCGGCGGGACGAGGGCGGCTGGAGTTGAAGGAAACGCTGGGATTGACGACGCGGCCGTTGTGGGTGGCCGCGGTGCCGAGGCCGGTGGCGCGATGAGTATCGACGTGCTCGACCCGAGGTTCGACGCCGAACCGGTGTACTGGCGGCGGCTCCGCGCCGAGGCGGGACTGCGTGGCGACTGGGCGTGGGACGTGCTGCACAGACAGGCGTGGGGTGCCCGAACACCGTGGTATCTCACGGTGATACTCGACGGTTCGGTGCCGAGGGGTCTCGTCGCGGGGGCGTGGGTCGGCAGCCGGACGCGACGCCACCGGTTCGTGGTGTCCGGCAGGGGCGGCAGGTTCGGAGGTCTCGACATCAGGGCGCCCGGCAACAGTGCCTTTCCCGGCTGGTGGTTCGACGGCGCGGGTGACGACGCGGGGTGCCTGCGGCTGCTGTCGGAGTACCTGCCCGCCATGCGAGGGTTGCTGGGCGCGGGTTTGAAGGCCGCGCTCGTCCGTCAGGTTCCGGAAACCGCGCTCGGAGTCGTCAGGGGAAGCCTGCGGGTGGTCCGCGAGACGGAGCCGATCGCTCGCATCCCCACCACGTCGTTCGGTGGCCGGACCGACTGGCTGAATTCGCTGCCCAGCAGGCGCAAAGCGCATATGACCAGGGTTTTCGCAGGCTTCGACGACGATTCGCGCATCACGTCGGAGATTGTGAGCGGAGCCGAGGTGGACGCGGTCGAACTCGCCGGGTTGCTGCGGGTGAACGAGGTCAAACACCGCGACGTGCCGATCGTCCCGCTGCCGCAGTTCGTCGGCTACCTGCGCGCGTTGCTGGCGCAGCCCGACGTTCGCGTACTGTCCTATCGCGACACCACGACGGGCAGGATGATCGGGGCCGCAACGCTGTTCGACCATCCTGAGTGGCCACTGGCGCGCTCGTGGTCGGCGCTGCCGGTGGAGGACGGTGGGCGGAAGGACCTGTACTTTCACTTCTTCGGCGAACTCGTGCGGTGGGCGATCGCCGAGGGCAGGAAGGGTGTCGTGCTCGGCAAGAAGATGCCGAAACTCAAGGCGTCGCTCGGCGCCGAGTTGCTGTCCCAGTACGCGGTGGCGATGCCGGTGCGGTGAAGCGGGCCGGTCGGTGCGCGGGTGAGTGCCGTGATGTGGGGCGGGTGCGCTTGGCGGCTGCTGCCTTCGTGTTGTGCGGTGGCCTGTGGTCGCTGTGCGCCAGTCGTGTTGGCGGGCCGGTCAGAGCGCGCGGGTGAGTGCCGCGATATCGGCAGGGCCCACCCGGCAGCAGCCGCCGACCACCTGCGCGCCCTCCGCGATCCACTCGCGGAGGTGTTCGGGGGAGAACGTGGCCGGTCCTGTCCATGAGCGCAGGTCGTGATCCCAGCCTTCGCCGCTGTTCGGGTAGGCGACGAGCGGCTTGTCCGTCACCTGCCGTGCGCACGCGAGTGCCCCTGCGACGTCGTCCGGCGCACAACAGTTGACACCCACCGCCACGACCTCGGGCGCCTCGGCCGCCACGGCGAACGCCTCGGTGAGCGGCTGGCCTGCACGGGTGCGGTCGCCCTCGACGTTGTAGGTGAGCCAGGCAGGCACGTCGGCGCCACCGAGCGCCGCGACGAGTGCCTCGGCCTCGACCACGTCGGGCACGGTTTCGACGGCGAGCAGGTCGGGCTCCGCCTCGACCAGGGCTTCGATCCGGGGAAGGTGCCAGTCGCGCAGCGCGGTGACCGAAAGCCCGTAGTCGCCGCGATACTCGGAGCCGTCCGCGAGCGCCGCCCCGTAAGGCCCGACGGAGGCAGCAACCCAGCGGCGCACGCCGTCACCCGCGACCTCGTCGCGGGCCTGTCTCGCGAGTTCGACGCTGCGGTGCAGCAGCGCCGTCGCCGCCTTCCGATCGATGCCACGGGCGGCGAATCCGGAGTAGGACGCCTGGTAGCTCGCCGTGGTGGCGATGACGGCGCCCGCGTCGAAGAACGCGCGGTGTGCGGCGACGATCTCTTCGGGGGCGTCGAGCAGGAGGCGTGCCGACCACAGCGCGTCGCCGAGGTCGTGCCGGGTTTCGAGTTCGGTCGCGAGCCCGCCGTCGCTCACCACGGCGTTCCCGTCGAACAACCCAGCCAACTCCACGAACCCGACTGTAATCAAAGGAGCCGTCAAACTCCCCAAACCGCCGTGTCCGCACTTCCTGCACGGGTGTCCGCACTTCCTGCACGGGTGTCGGCATTTCATGCACCTGTGCCTGCACTTCCTGCACGGGTGTCGGCACTTCCTGCACGGGTGCTGGCACTTTCCGCACGCCTGCACTTCTCGCGCGGGTGCCCGCACTGTCCGCACGCCTGCCCGCGCCGGGGTGACCGGCTCCGCTCACCCGAGGCCGAGGTGCAGCCGCAGCGCGTCGTCGAGAGCCCGGCTCAGCGGTGGGGTGAGGCGGCCGATCCGCCTGCCGAGCCGTTCCACGGCAATGGAGCGCACCTGCTCGGCCTGCGCCTTCGAGTCTTTCGCCAGCCCTGTCTCCTTCGCGGGCAGCCGAACCTGGAAGGGAAACACCCTGGTCACGGTGGAGGTCACCGGCACGACGGTCACGACACCGCGGCCGAGTCGGGCAGCCGTGGCGTTGGCGCCGTCGTTGCTGACGACGACCACGGGCCGCCGTTTGTCGCTCTCCGAGCCGCGCACCGGTTCCAGATCGGCGAGGTAGATGTCGCCCCTGCGCATCAGTGTCGCAGGCCGTCCGCGGTGGTCTGCTCCCACTGCTCGGCCTCGCCCGAGGACTCCCATTCCTGCCACGCCTCGGCGTAGGCGTCACCGAGGCGGGCGGCCTTCAGCAGTTCGACGGCGTGGTGCAGGGCTGCGGAGCGCGAGCCGATGCGGTGTTGCCGCGCGTACTCGTCGAGGAACTCGACGTCCTCGCTCGGCAGACTCACGCTCACCTTCATACCCCCATGCTACCGCCGGTGGGAACCGAGTAGGAAACTCCTCACTCCGTGCGGTTGAACAGGGCGACGGCCGACGCCAGCAGCACGACCGTGCTCACCACGGCCACCACGATCTGCACCGGTACGGGTACCACCCATCCGCCCCAGGTGATCCCGGAATCGAACACGGCACTGCCTGCCGCAGTGGTCGAGTCGAGTGAGGCGAACACCGCCGAGCGCATGGGCCCCACGACGTAGGTGAACGGATTGAGCACGGTGGCCATGTGCAACCAGCCCGGTAGGTCGCCCACCGGGAACAGTGCCCCCGAGAGGAACATCATGGGTGTGGTCACGATGCTGCTCGTCGGCATGGCCGACTGCGCCCTCGGCATGCGCACGGTGAGCAGCATGACCATCGCCGTGACCAGCAGCGCCCCGACGAACAGCAGCACGAGCAACGCCAGGAACAGCAGCGGGTCGTAGGGCACCCCGGCGAGTCCCGCCACCAGCAGCAACACGGCCGACTGCGCCATCGCGGTGGTTGCCGATCCCAGCGCCTTACCGCAGATGATGGCCGTCTTCGAGATCGGTGCCACCAGCAGTTCGCGGAGGAAGCCGGTCTCCCTGTCCCATACCACCGAGACACCGCCGAACGCGGCCGTGAACGTCACGCTCATCGCGAGCACGCCGGGGAAGAGGAACGTCTCGAAGCCGATCGCTCCTTCCCGATCGAGCGCTCCCGCGAGCCCGGTGCCCATCACGAACAGGAACATCAGCGGTTGCATCAGCGTCATGACCGTGCGGCGCCGGTCGTGGGCGAGCCAGGTCACCTCCCTGCGCCACACCGCTGCCACGGCACGCACCTCGTGCGCGAACCCGCTCGGCGGCAGTGCGGGGGCGGTGGCCGGAGTCGTCAGCGGCAGGCTCATCGGGTGGCTCCTTCGGGGGTGGAGATCGTTCGCCCTGTGTAGGTCATGAAGACGTCGTCGAGGCTCGGCCGGGTCACGGTGACGGCGTGGACGGCGACGTCGAGGTGCTCGAACAGTCGGGGGACGAACGCCGCGCCGTCGCCGATCGTGAACGTCACGGAGCCGTCGTGGAGGGCGGCGTCGAGGCCGAGGCGGTTGCGGAGGTGCGCGAGGGCCGCGTCGTCGTCCGCGGTGCGGAGGCGGATGCGGTCGGCCCCGACAGTGCGTTTGAGCGCGTCCGGAGTGTCGAGCGCGACGATCCGGCCCTCGTTCATGATGGCGATGCGGTCACAGTGCTCAGCCTCGTCGAGGTAATGCGTTGTCAGGAAAACCGTCACGTTCCATGCCTCGCGCAAGGTCGCGATGTACTCCCACACCGATGCTCTTGTGTGGGGGTCGAGCCCGATGGTGGGCTCGTCGAGGAACAGCACCTGCGGGGTGTGCAAGAGTCCCCTGCATATCTCCAACTTCCGCCTCATACCGCCGGAGAAGCTGACTATCGGGTCGTGGCGGCGCTTCGCCAGCCCGACGAAGTCGAGCACCTCGTCGATGCGGCGCCGAAGCGTCTTCTTCGGCAGGCCGTGCAGTTCACCGTGGAAGCGCAGGTTCTGCTCCGCGGAGAGAAACACGTCCAGTGTGGGCTCCTGGAACACGGCGCCGATGCGTCTGCGCACGTGGTGTCGTTCCGTCCGCACGTCGTGGCCTGCCACGACGGCTGTGCCCTCCGTCGGCTCAGTGAGTGTGCACAGGACTTTGACGGCGCTCGACTTGCCTGCGCCGTTCGGTCCTAGGAAGCCGAACAGTTCACCGTGGCCCACGTCGAGGTCGATGCCGGCAACGGCGGTGGTTGTGCCGAACGACTTGGTGAGTCCGGCGGCGCGAATCGCTGAGGTCATGACCGATCCTCTCTAACACTGTTAGAGAAAACCCTGTCTCTAACAGTGTTAGAGTGTCAAGTGTGGCTGGTAAGGCGGTATCCAAGGAACTGATCGTCGAGAAGGCAGTCGAGTTGCTGGACTCCCACGGCCTCGCCGCCGTGACACTGCGCCGTCTCGCCACGGAACTCGGTGTGTCGGCGCCGACCCTGTACTGGCACATCTCCGGCAAGCGGGAGCTGCTCGACGGCATGGCCGAGTGCCTGCTCCGCAGGGGAAGGACGGACGCCTTCGACGGGCCAGCAGAAGGGCAACCCTGGTGGGAATGGCTCGCTGAACACGCCAGGGCGATGTTCGAGACGATGATCTCGGTTCGCGACGCGCCGCAGGTCATCGCCGGTAACCGGCCGACGCCCGAAAGCCTCACCGAGATCGACGTCGCGATCGGCGCGCTCGTGGAGGCCGGCTTCGAGCCCGGCGATGCGCAACAGGTGTTCTTCGTGCTCGGCGGCTATGTCGGCGGCATGGCCCTCGAATGGCAGGAGGAGGCCGCCCGCGAGCGAGAGGGCGTCGAAAATCCAGAACTGCACGCGGCCGTCACCGACGCCGAGCGGTATCCCCACATCGCCGCCGCCATGCGTTCCGGCGTCCATCGCGAGCCCATGGAGACCTTCCTGCTCGGCCTCGATCTGCTGATCCGAGGGCTTCGCTCTTGGCATGCCGAGCGTGCCAGCTGAGCGTCGCCGTTCGTCAGTCCCGCTCGGTGAGCCTGGAGTGCGTGTCCATCGTGGCGTTCACCGTCGCTTCGAGGAAACGCACGATGGTGCGCCGCTGCTCGTCGTCGAAGTTCGCCCAGGCCCGCGAGTACGCCTCGCCGAGCGGGACGAACAGCCCCCGCCCCAGCTCCAGCGCCGCCGGGCGCACGTGCAGCACGAGCCGCCTGCGGTCGCGGGAGTCCCTGCGCCGCTCGACATACCCGAGCGACTGAAGCCGGTCGAGCACGGAGGTCGTCGCCGACGCGCTGAGCCGTAGCTCGGAGGCCAGCTCGCCCTGGTTCAGCGGGCGGCCCTCCTCGGCGGCGTCCATGATGACGACGAGGGCCGCCATGTCGGTCCGGTGTAGACCGTGTGTCTCGCCGAAGTGCTGGACGAACCGGTCGGCCTCCACGGTGAGCCTGCGGATGTGCCTGGCCAGCGGCAGGTCCGCGGTCGTGAGTGCGGCGGTGTCCTCGGTCACCGGAGTCCTTTCGGTTGGGGCAGGCGAGTGGCTGCTCCGGGTGCCAAGTCGCCGCCGACAGGGTACTGACCGTTAGGATTTCCGGACGAATACTTCGACGATCGAACGATTGGACCTCTCTTGCGCACGGCTCGCTGGCTCGTTCCCGCACTTCTGATCGTCGGCTGGCTCGCTCTCGGTGCCTTCGGCGGCCCGTTCGCGGGAAAGCTCAGTGGCATCGCGGAGAACGACGCCGCCTCGTTCCTGCCGGAGTCGGCCGAGTCCACCAGGGTCGCCGAGCTCGAACGCCGGTTCGCCGACACGGAGGCGATCCCCGCCATCGTCGTGGCCGAACGCGCCTCCGGCATCACGGGTGGCGACCGCGAGTTCCTCGCTGCGAAGGGTTCCGAGATCGCGAGGTGGGACGCCACGACACCAGGGTCACCACCCATCCCGTCACGGGACGGTGAAGCGCTGCAACTGATCGTTCCCATCACCGGGGAGCCCGGCGACGTGGTCGAACGGATGCGGCAGACCCTCGGCGAGAACCGGCCCGGCGGCCTCTCCGTCTACGTCACCGGCCCCGCCGCGCAGGTAGCCGATCTTTCCGAGGCCTTCGGCGGCCTCGACGGGCTTCTGCTTCTGGTCGCGGGCGCGGTCGTCGCCGTCATCCTCGTGCTGGTCTACCGCAGCCCATTGCTGCCGCTGCTGGTGTTGCTGTCGTCGATCTTCGCCCTCGCACTGGCCAGCCTGCTCGTCTACGTCCTCGCCGACGCGGGCGCCATTACTCTCAACGGGCAGAGCCAGGGCATCCTTTTCATCCTCGTGTTCGGTGCCGCCACCGATTACGCACTGCTGCTCGTCTCGCGCTACCGCGAGGAACTGCGAACCACAGGCGACCGGTTCGCCGCCATGCGCACCGCGTGGCGGGCGACGATCGAACCCATCGCGGCCAGCGCGGGCACCGTGATCCTCGGCGTGCTGTGCCTGCTGTTCAGCGATCTCGCGTCGAACCAGGGTCTCGGGCCGGTAGCGGCGATCGGCATCGCAGCGTCGGTCCTGGCCTCGGTGACGTTCCTGCCTGCTGTGCTCGTGGTCTTCGGCAGGGCGGCGTACTGGCCGTTCCGCCCCGTCGAGGGCTCGTCGCCCCCGGAGTCGGGCGGGCTGTGGGGCAGGGTGGCCAAGCGTGTTGACAAGGCCCCAAGGGTGGTGTGGGTCGTCACCGCGCTGGTGTTGCTCGCGGGCGCGGCTTTCGTGCCCCAGCTCAAGGCCGGTGGCACGTCGCAGGCGGACATCTTTCTCGACCCCGTGGAGTCGGTGAGCGGTCAGGAGGTGTTGTCGCGGCACTTCCCCGGTGGATCGGGCTCACCCGCGGTGGTGATCGCCGAGGCATCACGAGCGGATGCCGTGCTCATGGCCAGTGACGTGCCGGGCGTGTCCCGCGCGGAGAGCACGGGCACGCAGGGTGGTCTCGTGCGGATCGAGGCGTTGCTCTCGGACCCGGCCGACTCGGACCCGGCCATCGCCACGGTCGAGCGCCTTCGCGACTCGGTGCACGCGGTGGAGGGCGCGAACGCGCAGGTCGGCGGCCCGACGGCCCAGCAGCTCGACACGCGCACGACCTCGCAACGCGACCGCGCGGTGATCATCCCGATCGTGCTCGTGGTGGTGTTCGCCGTGCTGGCCCTGCTGCTGCGCGCGCTGCTCGCGCCGTTGCTGCTCATCGCCACGGTGGTGCTGTCTTTCGGCGCCACGATGGGGGTTTCGGCCCTGGTGTTCAACAACGTGCTCGACTTTCCAGGAGCCGACCCGGCCGTTCCGCTGTTCGCGTTCGTGTTCCTGGTGGCACTCGGGATCGACTACAACATCTTCCTCATGACCCGCGTGCGTGAGGAGACGTTGTCGGTGGGCACGCGCGAGGGCACGCTGCGGGGGCTCACCGTCACCGGCGGTGTCATCACGTCGGCTGGCGTGGTGCTGGCCGCGACGTTCTCGGCGCTGGCGGTGCTGCCGATCCTGTTCCTGGCGCAGCTGGCGTTCATCGTGGCGTTCGGTGTCCTGCTCGACACCCTCGTGGTGCGATCGCTGCTGGTGCCTGCGCTGACCATCGACATCGGCAGGAAGGTCTGGTGGCCTTCACGGCTGGCCCGACGGGAGGGGTAGGCGTTTTCCGGGGGCTCATCCGGGAATGCCTACCTCCGCATGAACCAGACGAGGATGAGGTGAGAGGTCATGGCCCAGTGTGAGGTGTGTGGCAACGACTACGACATGACGTTCGAGGTCCGCACGGTGGGAGGTGGGGTGCACACGTTCGACTCGTTCGAATGCGCCATCCACCGGCTCGCGCCCATCTGCGAGCACTGCGGCTGCCGGGTCGTCGGCCACGGCATCGCGGTCGAGGGCCGTTTCTACTGCTGCGCGCATTGCGCCCGCCAGATGAGCGAAGAGGGAGCGAAGGCAAGGGACGCGGTGGGCGCCTCAAGCTGACGCGCCGCTGCCCCGCCTCCCACCGGCGTGTCCGCACCTGGTGCACGTGTGTTGGCACCTGGTGCACGCGTGTTGGCAGCCTGTACACGGATGTTGGCACTCTGCGTACGCGTGTTGGCACTCTGTGGACGGGTGTTGGCACTCTGTGGACAGGTATCGGCAGTTCAGGACCGGGTGTTCGCACCCCAGGGACGTGTGTTCGCACATCCCGTACGTCGGGACGGCTGGGGTGCACCGGGGGACATGGGCCGACGTCTCTCCCAGGAGGAAACTTCCGCAAAGCCTTGGACCCCGCTTCGCGCGGGGTCCTGGTGCGTAAGAGGCGTCACGGATTTCACGTCAGACGACGCAACCCGTCCTCGATAGGTCGCAGCACGTCGAGGGTCGGCGGATCGGTGTGCCGAAGCGTGTCACCGGCTTTGATCACGTCCAGGTCGAGGACCGGCCAGACTGGCTGGGTGTCGTCCGTGATCCGCCAGAACGTCACCGTGGGCCGGTCGTCGGCGAGCGGGTCGAGCAGCGCGACGGGGGAGTCATACATCGGTCGTGTCCGAGGTCCTGCCCGGGAAATCGCGCATGTGCTCGGCAAGACACCTCACGTCCGCGCTCAACCGCCGGATCTGGCGCGCGTCGTGTGGCGCGGCGTCGGCGAGGTGAGCGAGCGCGCCGATGATCTCGTAGGCGCGACACCACAGCGGCCGGGCGGTGCCGTCGTCCACCAGCGTCGTCCAGTGTCCGGGGCGGCAAGTTTCGAGTACCCCGATGGCGAGGTCGTGCAGGTCCTCCCGGCTGCCACCTGCCGCGCCGCAGAGGTCGGCGATCGTGTCGTTCAGCAGTTGCCACTGCTGCCGGGTGAGGACGGCGTAGGGCTCAGGACCGCTCACTTCGTTCCCTCCAATTCGGAGACGGGCGGGATCTCGGAGGCGGGAAAGCTCAGCCGCACGCGAACTTCGCGGTCGCAGGCCAGGCAGGTCCGGTCGAGCCAGAGGCCGGTGAGGTCGTCGATGGTGGGCGTGACGACCTGTCCGCCCAAAGCGGACAACGCACGCCCTGGCGCGGCGATGTCTCGCTCGGTGTCGTAGACGTGCCGTTGTCCGCCTGCCTGCTGCCAGAGATAGCGCTGCACTGAGCCTCCCCAGATCAAAGAGCCAGAACACGTGCGTTGTTCATGGACACCATGATTTGTGCATGCACTTTCCTGCAATGCCCTGATCGGATGACAGTGCACTTTTAAACCTGCTCTCCTGACTAGGGTTTGTGCATGGCCAGCACAGCCAATACGCCCGGCGCTCGCGCTCTCGGCGCGGAATTGTTGAGGCTTCGCAAATCGGCGGGGCGCACGATGATCGAACTGGGGCAGGCGATCGGGCGCTCGCACACCCACATCTCCCGCTGGGAGAACGGCAAACTGGTGCCGACCGTGGAAGAGGTCGCGCGGGTGCTGGGTGTGCTCGGTGTCGCCGGTGAGGAGTTCGACAGCGTCGTCCGGCTCGCCCGCGAAGCGGCGGACCCGAACTGGGTCGCACCGGGTGTGGTGCGGCACCTCGCGATGCTGACGGGATACGAACGCACCGCCTCGCGGATCACGAACGTCGAACCACTGCTCATCCCAGGGCTGTTGCAGACGGCGGACTACGCCCGCTCGATCATGTTGTCCGCCGGAGCGACCGTCGGTGAGGCGGAACAGCGCACCACTCACCGGATGGGCCGCCAGCACGTTCTCACCCGGCCGCGCCCGGTGCGGCTCGATGCCGTCATCGGCGAACACGCCCTGCGCTACCCGCCGTGTGGTGCCGACGTGATGATCGATCAGTTGCACGTGCTGCTCAAGTGGGCGCGGATGGACAACGTCACGATCCGGGCGGTGGCGTCCGACAGCGGTTATCTGCCGATCTTGGAGGGTGCCTTCGTGTTGATCGAGTTCGAGAAGGCGGCGCCGGTGGTGCAGTTGGAGCACTACCGCAGCGCCACGACTCTCACCGATCGGCGAGACGTGCGGGACTACCAGACCGCGGCCGATACGATGCGCCAGCAGGCGATGAGCCCCGCCGACACCGAAGAGTTCATCGCGAGCCTTGCCAGCGGGATGGAGAGCGGTACATGAGCACAGACGGCCAGTGGCGCAAGTCGAGTTTCAGCGGCAATCAGGGCAATTGTGTCGAGTTCCGCCGTGTCGATGGTGGTGTGGAGGTGCGTAACTCCAAGCGTCCTGACGAGGCTTCCGTCGCCTACACCGACAGCGAGTGGCGCGCGTTCGTCGCCGGTGTGAAGGCAGGCGAGTTCGACCTCTGACTGACCTTTCGACGCTTGGGCGGTCACGTTCCCGGAGTAGTCGCGGGGACGTGACCGTTTTGTTCCCGCTCTCTGCGAGCCCTGAGCCACCCATCGGCGCACTTGCCGCACTCGGCACAGGTGCCTTACCAGGCATGGACGCTGAAACGCAGATCTTACGCGTCGATCTCTTCGCCTGTGTCGCCAAACGGGGAGTACTCCACAGCGATGGCCGACCCCACCTCTCGCTTCAAGCGTACTGCGAGAACTCGGCCGTCCTCTGCCCACTTTCCCCGCTCTGCTGGATCCTTTATTCCGGAGTTGCGTCCTTCCTCGTAGTCGAAGGTATCCTGCATGCGCGCGTTCCATTTTTCGATGTCGCCTAGCAGGTCTTCACTGATAGTGAGAACTTCCGAGATTTCTTCAATGTCGTAGTCGTGGAAAATTGGGTCGCCCGAGAATTGTATCCAGAATGGCCCCATCCCCCAGTCGAAGCGAATTTCAATTCGAATTACCTGCTCGCTGTCGTTCATCATAACGGCTTGGGCTTCTTTCGTGTCGAAAAAGGATTGGCCCCGACTATGTATCCGTTGTTGCCAATCGAAATAGCGATCCTGAACATATTTTCGTTTAGAGCGTTATTCAGGTGGCATGGTTGCCTAAAAATAGGACAACGGCCCCGCCGTGTAAGATCGTTTTCCTACCACAGAAGACGATTAACAGGCGGAGCCGTTGCGATACCATTCTACTACAGGACTTTCTGCCGACCAGGTTGAGGAGCTTGTTGCCCGTATTTGGCAGATCGTTCAGTGCGGTCGCGAGCGATCGTGGCCTCCGGCTATGGGACTCTATCGGGCTGTCCTACTGACGTTGATTTATGTTCGGCAGAACCTGAACCAGGCGGCCGTGGGCGATCTGTTCGATGTCAGCCAGTCGACAGTGTCGAGAGTCTATCGACGCATTCTCCCGCTGATCGGAGAGGCGTTATGCCTGCACGTTCCCCACCTCAAAGAAGCGATACGCGGCCGACTTGTCCTCGTCGACGGCACCGACATCCCCACTGGCAACCGTGCAGGTCACGAGGACAACTACTCCGGTAAGCGCCGTCGGGCCGGGCTCAACATCCAGGTGGCAGCCGATACCGACGGCGTCCTGTTGGGAATATCGATACCCCTGCCTGGCGCAATGCATGACCGCAAAGCGTTCACCGAATGCGACTGGGAGGTTCTTCTGGCCGATGCCCCGATCATCGCCGACCCCGCCTACCAAGGAACTCACGCGATCACACCACGCAAAAAACCAAAGGGCGGCGAACTTTCCATCGGAGACAAGGCCAACAACAAAGCTATCTCCTCACTGCGTGCCGCAGTCGAACGGTGCATCGCCCATATCAAGAACTGGAAAATACTCGCCACCGGTTACCGAGGACGACTCGCCGAACTTCCCAACGTCATCCGAGTCATCACCGCATTGGAATTCTACCGACTTGGCTGGTAAGCCTGAATAACGCTCTTAGTTGAACCTCGTAAACGAGTCGATCTTTTCCTGTGTGGCCGATCGGCTTACCTTGTTCGAGTGCGGCAAACAGAGTGTCTACGATATCGCTCCGCTTGATCCCGTGGATAGCGAAGTCTCGTACGCGTTTAGCTTCCAAGATATGACGTAACCCTCTGCCTTCATCCCCTTCCTCCAGCCACACGATCCTTTCGTTCGGGAGCCTGGCGATCCTCACCACTCGTTCCGGGCTGATCTTGTGGCCCTGACGCTGGACCTCGGCGATCAGGGCTGGGTCGGGTTTCGAGGTGGGCTGTGGGCGTGGTGCAGGGGACAGGGGCCGGACCGGCGCCGGGGGCGGGGTAACCGTCGCCTCCGCTCCGATTCCGGTCAGATACTGCCCCAGGATTCCGCTGATTGCTGCGCACAGTGGCTGGACCTCGTCCAGTTCCTTGCGTGCCCGCAGAAACCCCTCGACGGCCTCTACCAGCTCGGGCGCGGTGCTGCCCGTGGCGATGACCCCGAGTATGTTCGCGGCCTCCTCCAGGCAGCCGTCCGCTTCCCGCAATGTGGGCGGCGGTAGTGCCGCCAGCACACGATCGATCGCGGCGGCCAGGTCGCTGACCGACATGGAGTCCCCCAGATACTCGATTGCGCGATGATCATCGCATCGAGTCGTCCGGGTGATCAGGTATTCACCACGCCATCACCCTTGCGGGTGCACGAGCAGGCCGGCCCCGCCTCAACCGAAACTCACGAAGGCGCGCAGCGGCGGTCTCATGTCGTGGATCTCGGTGAACCCGAGTGATTCGTAGAACGCGCGCTGGCCTGGTTCGGCGTCGGTGAGCAGGACGCGCTGCCGGACGCCGGGGTAGAGGTCGAGCAGTGTCGTGACGAGTTTGCGTCCGACGCCGTGTCGTTGACAGTCCGGGTGGACGAGGACGTCTTGGACGTAGACGATGCTCGCACCGTCGGACACCGACCGCGCCAACCCGGCGAGTCGCCCTTCCTGCCTGGCGGTGACGACGCGGTGCGACCCGGCGAGCGCTCGCACGAGCGACGCGAGATCGGTGGTGTAGGCCGTCCAGCCCACCGAGTCGTACAGCGCGGCGACCTCCCCGTCGTCGAGCGAGTCGGTGTTCTCGGCCGCCACGATGATCATGTTTGAGGAACCTATACCCGCCCCGTCGGCCCTAGGCTCCGCGCCCTCTCGGTGACCTGCCTCGCCATCGTCGCCTCGTGGTTCAATCGTGTGCGGATCGAGACGTGAAGGGGTGGACGTGGCCAGGCTCGGTGAACTTGAGCGCGCGGTGATGGAGGTGCTGTGGGCGCGCGACGAACCCGCCAGTGTGCGCGACGTCCATGCCGCGCTCGGTGATCGCGGGCTCGCCTACACCACCGTGATGACGGTTCTGACCCGGTTGACCGGCAAGGGTGTTGTGCGGCGCAGCCGCGAGGGACGCGCCTGGTTGTACCGGCCCGCGGCGGGCCGCGAAGCCTACGTCGCCGAGTTGATGCTGGAAGCGCTCGAACTCAGCGGTGATCGTGGTTCCGCTCTCGTGCACTTCGCGAACTCGGTGACCAGCGACGAGGCGGACGCGCTGCGGCAGGCATTGCTTCGCGGGGAGACCGCCCCCGGAGCCGAGCGGCAGGGCGAGCAGACGTGATCCTCGTTGGGCATCAGGTCGCGGCGGCGGCCGTCGCCGTCGCGGTGATGGTGTGGCTCCTGCGGAGCCGCTGGACCCATGCCCACCCTCGGCCCGCGCTGGTGCTGTGGCAGCTGAGCGGCCTCACGTTCGTGCTCTCCACGGTGGGCGTCCTGCTCGGGTTCGGGCTCGCCCCGTTCCATCGCGGGTTCTTTCCCGCGCTGCTCGACCTGCCGCAGCGGTGGGCCGAACTCGACTACTGGCATCTCGCCGCCGTCGCAGCAGGTCTGCTGCTCGCGGCGTGGCTCGTGGTGAACCAGATCCTCAGCTTCCGCAGTACGGCGCGCGCCAGAGCGCGCCACCGGCTGCTGTTGCAGCTCGTCGCGCAGCCCAACTCGGACGCGCTCGTCGTGGACCACCCTGTCGCCGTGGCCTACTGCCTGCCGGGAAGGCACCCCCGCATCGTGGTGAGTGCGGGCGCGCGGCGCCTGCTCAGCGCCATCGAGCTGGACGCGGTTCTCGCGCACGAACGCGCACACGCGCGCGAGCGGCACGACCTCGTGATCGCGCCCTTCCAGGCGTTGCGGCGGCTCGTTCCTTCCAGCCAGGTGCTCACGCGCGTCTGCTCCGCCATCGAGCTGCTCGTGGAGATGTGCGCCGATGACAAGGCCGCGAGGCAACACGGCCGCGAACCGCTCGCGAGTGCGCTGGAGCGGTTCCACGCCAATGGTTCGGTGGGGACACCGAAGGGTGCGCTGGCCGTTGTGGGAGCCTCAACGCACGTCGAGGCGCGAATCCGCAGGCTGCGGCATCCGTACAGGGAGGCGCTCCCTCGGATGTTGCCTGCCGCGTGCGTGGTGCTGCTCGTCGCGCTGGGAACCTCGGCGAGCATCTTCGCCGTGCCGCTCCAGTAGTTACTACGACTTGTAGTATCTTGCCGCCATGGACATCGTTTACGACATTCTGGTCTTTCTGCACCTGCTCGGTATGGCGGTCCTCGTCGGTGGTGTGATCATGCGACTGGCCGCGCCGCAGTCGCCGAACGGCCTCGTGCTGCTCTCCGGGGCGGGTGCGCAGGTGCTCACAGGTGTCGCGATCACCGGCATCGCCTCCGCGGGGCTGGTGGACAACGACGTCAACAACACCAAGATCGCCGTCAAGCTCGGCATCGCGGTCGTCGTGCTCGTTCTCGCGCACATCCTGTGGCGCAAGCCGCAGGCCGGCAAGGGCCTGTTCTACACGCTCGCCGCATTGACGCTGATCAACGTGGGTGTCGCGGTGTTCTGGTGAGTTCGAAAGTCTTGGCCGTGTTCCCGAGGGGTCCCCATCGTGCGGCCGGGGATCTCGTGGAACACGGCCGTCTCAACGCCTCGGTGCGGTCTTACGCAGCCAGATCAGCCCGAACACGGGCAGCACGAGGGGGATGAAGAGGTAGCCCATCCCGTAGTTCGACCACACCGTCGCGTCGGGGAAGGCACCAGGTAGCAGCAGGCTGATGGTGCCGACCACGAGGACGCCCGTCATCTCGAAGGCACACGCCACGACGGCGACGCGCCACCACCCGACGCCCCTTTTCGCCAGCGCCAGTGTCGCGAGCACGTACACGACGGCGGCCAGCGCCGACAGCGCGTACGGCACGGGTGCCTCGTCGAACCGGGTGGCGATCTGCGCCGCCGCCCTCGACGTCGAGCCGACCGCGAAGATCGCGTAGATGGCGACGAGCACCCGCCCTGGCCCGCTCGCGGTGGCGGGCGGGGCCGTCGTCTCCGGTTCGCGCTCAGGCGTCCGATCAGGCGTCCGCTCAGGCATTCGCGCCCTCCCACACCTGGTACATCCGCAGGATCAGCACCGGAACGGTGACGCAGGCGACGCCGAGCACGGCCGTGCTCGACCGGGTGCGTTCGGCCAGCGCCCACACCGCGCCGAGCGGCAGGACCAGCAACACTCCCACCAGGTAGGCGAGGAACGTGATCATGCTGCCGGGCCGCTGCCCGGAGAACAGCAGGACGACCGCGATCACCACCTGCACGAGGAGAAGCACCTCGATGCCGGCGAGCCCGTACAGCAGAGGCCGCGTCGGCGGCCGGTTGATGGCGACGAGCACGAAGCTCCACCCCGCGACCGCGAGCGCGCAGACCGCGATCACGACGGCGAACGCACTGATCACTGGCCCTCCCAACGTCTACGACCAGCCGTAGGATACGGGGAGCGCCGAAGAGGCCGTCAGCTGACCATCAGCGACCGCAGAGCCTCACGCAGTCCGCCGCCGATCTCGACCGGACGCCTGCTCTCCCGATCGACGAAGACGTGGACGAAGTGACCCTGCGCCACCAGCTCCGAGTGGTCCTCGCGGTGAAGGCCGAGTTCGTAGCGCACGCTCGACCTGCCGAGATGGCCGACCCGCAGCCCGATGGACAACTTCTCCGGGTACGACGCCGAGGCGTGGTAGTTGCAGTGCGACTCGACGCACAACCCGATGACGTCGCCGTCGTGGATGTCGAGGCCGCCTTTCGCGATCAGCCAGTTGTTGATCACCGTGTCCATGAAGGCGTAGTGCACGACGTTGTTGACGTGGCCGTAGACGTCGTTGTCCTTCCAGCGGGTCGGCACGACCTCCCAATGCGCGTAGCTCACTCGCGGAGGTTCTCACGATCTCCCGTGCCGGGGCGAGACTTGTTCACATCCGATGATCACGCTGATCACAGCACCAGCACGATCTGCGGGGTCTTGACGGACTCCGCACTCGCGGCACGGTCATCTCGGATACGGTTTGCGCGTGCCGAGACTGGGTGGAGGAACACGATGACGAGCACCGTGCCGCGGCACGGCCCCGAGGTGGCCACGCCGCCCGCAGGCTCGGAACCACCAGGCGCGAACCGTGGTTCGAGGTCGGGCCTCGCCGGTCTGCTCGATCTACCCGCCGAACTGGTGCGCGGCATGGCGCGTTCGGCGGCGACGACTCCGGGCAGGCTTTCGCTGATCGGCGTGGGACTCGTGGTGCTCTCGCTGCTCACAGGGCTTGTCGGCACCCTGTCGATGCAGGACCGCGACGACAGCGTTGACGCGCTCGTCGAGCACAGGGAGCCGCTGGCCGCTGCCGCGCAGGAGGTGTACCGGTCGCTGTCGGACGCCGACGCCACGGCGGCGACGGCGTTTCTGACGCCGGGCGCCGAATCCCCGGCGCTGCGCGAACGCTACGCCACCGACATCGCCAAGGCAGGCGCGGCGCTCGCGAAGGCCGCGTCCGACTCGGCAGGCATTCCGGAGGCTGCCGAACACGTCGATGTGCTCAGCAGGCAGTTGCCGGTCTACACCGGTCTCGTCGCCTCGGCGAAGGCGAACGACCGGCAGGGTTACCCCGTCGGCGCGGCATACCTGCGCGAGGCTTCCGAACTCCTGCGCTCGACCATCCTCCCCGCGGCCGAGGCGCTCTACGAGGTCAACGCGGGCAGGCTCGCCGAGGAGCAGGACGACGCGACGAGCTTCCCGTGGTTTCTCGCCGTGGTGCTGGTTTGCCTGATCGGCGCCCTGCTCTACGCCCAGACCTTCCTGAAGAAGAAGACCAACCGGGTCTTCAACGTGGGCCTTCTGGTGTCCTCGGGCGCGGTGGGGCTGCTGGTGCTGTGGACGGCCGTGGCGTTGATCATCCAGGGCGTGTTCGTCGGCAGTGGCCGCGAGGACGGCACCGAGCAGGCCGACCGCCTCGTCAGGGCGCGGATCGCGGCGTTGCAGGCTCGCGCCGACGAGACGCTCACCCTGGTGGCCCGAGGCGGGGGCGCGGAGTACGAGCAGGGTTTCACCGACCAGTTCGGACGGTTGGCAGGCATCCAAGGGCGCGGTGGACTTCTCGGCGAGGCCATCGCGGCGGAGACCGACGACGCCCGCCTCGAATCGCTGCGCAGAGCCCACGAACACGCGGCGGCCTGGTTCGACGCACACCGCAGGGTGCGGGAACTCGACGACAGCGGCGAACATCAGAAGGCGGTGGAGCTGGCGATCGACGCGGAGGACGAACGAAGTCCCGCTGCGGCGTTCGGGAAGGCCGACAGCGAACTCGCCGCGTCCATCCACTCCGCGAGGCGCGGTTTCGTCGAGGACACGTCCTCCGGAGCGAGCGCGCTCACGCTGCTCGCTCCCGCCTACGCGCTGCTGTCCGTCGTCGCCGCGCTCGGAGCAACCCTCGGTATTCGTGAACGCCTGCGGGAGTATCGCTGATGACGCCAAGGATTCGAACCCGAGGTGCGGTGCTCGCCGCACTGTTCGCCGTGGTGCTGGCGGGATGCTCGCCGGTCACCGAGCCCGTCGATCCCGCGCCGGTGGACTCCGTGAGTCAGCCGATGCCGGCCAACACGGAGATCGACCCGAAGTTCGACACCGCGGGCAGTGCCGACGCGAGCTGTAACCCGACCGCGAGCCTCCGCCCCGACTCCTCGATCCCGGCGTCCTCGACGATGGCGGAGATCAAGCAAAGGGGCCACCTGATCGCGGGCGTGGATCAGAACACGTTCCTCTTCGGTTTCTCCGATCCCGAGACCGGCGAGTTGCACGGGTTCGACATCGACATCGCGAAGGAGATCGCACGCGCGCTGTTCGGCGATCCCGAGGCCGTCCGCTTCAAGGCCATCTCCTCCGCCGAACGCGTCGATGCGCTCGCGAAAGGGGACGTGGACATCGTCGTGCGCACGTTCTCCATCACGTGCGAGCGCCTCAGGCAGATCAACTTCTCGACGGTGTACTACGTCGCGGGACAGAGGGTGCTCGTCGGCGCCGACTCGACGGCTCGCAGTCTCTCCGACCTCGGGGGACAGCGTGTGTGCGCGGCGCGCGACTCGACGTCGTTGAAGAACATCGCGAACAGCACGCCGAGGCCCGTCCCGGTGGCGGTTGACGACTGGTCCGACTGCCTCGTACTGCTCCAGCAGGGCCAGGTGGCCGCCGTCTCGACCGACGACACCATCCTCGCGGGCATGCGCGCGCAGGACAGATCGGGTACGAAGATCATCGGCGAGCGGTTCACCGAGGAGTACTACGGGGTCGGCATCCCTAAGCAGAACGAGGACATGGTGCGGTACGTGAACGCGGTACTCGAGGACGTCCGCGACGGCGCGTGGCAGGCCAGCTACAACCGCTGGCTGCGACAGGACCTGGGGGCCGCCTCCCCGCCGAAGCCCGAGTACCGGTGAGACCCTTCGGAGGTAGCAGTGTCGGATGAGCCACGCCGTCCACGGCATGCCGCATCGGACGAGACCGGCGGTCCGACCGGGCAACCGGAGGCGGAGACGTTGACCGGGGCCGGTCAGGTGAGGCAAGGGCCTCGGCATGCCCACCCGCACTCCGCGCCGGAGACTGTGCCGCCATCGCGGCAGCAACACCCGCAGGAGACACCGCAGGCGGCAGGGGACGGGACCGGCCGACCAGCCGAGTCTCCGCAGCCTTCGGCACCGATCGCGAACTCGCATGGCCAGGTGCGGCCAGGGTGGGCGTCGTCCGCGCCCGTGCAGCCGGGGCAAGCGCCGTTCGCGCAGGGGCAGCACGGAAACGCCGGGCACGGCGAGGGCCAACACGGTCAGGCGCCGCACGGCCAGGCGCCGCACGGCCAGCCTCAACACGGCCAGACTCAGCACGGTCAAGAACCGCACCGCCAGCCTCAGCAGGGCCAGACTCAGCAGGGTCAGGCGCAGCACGCGCAGACCGGAGTCCCCCAGCCGCAGGCGCCTCAGCCGACGAGTGTGCTCGCGGGCAAGGCACCGGCGACGACGTTCATCGCACCGCCGAAGCCGCCGCCGGAGCCGAGCACACCGCAGGAACTTCCCGACCCCGGCACCGAGAGCGTGCTCCCTCCCAGTACGAGCGGATCGATCTCAACCGGGACGGGAACCGGCACAGGCACCGGTACCGGCACGGGAACGGGAACCGGGACGGGAACGGGAACCGGCAGCTACCCGGGCAGGCCGCGCAGGACGTCGTCGCGCAAGTCGCGGCGGGGCAGGCTCGGTGCGGGGCTCGTCGATGTTCCCTCGGTGCCCTACCGCGACCCCGCCGAGGCTGTGCTGGAGAACCCGGTCGTCGCGGAGGAGAAACGGTACTGCGGGAGCTGTAGTGCGAAGGTCGGCCGCAGCCGCGACGGGGTTCCCGGAAATCCGGAGGGCACCTGTGAGAAATGCGGCACGAGGTACTCGTTCCTGCCGAAGCTGCACCCTCACGAGATGGTCGGTGGCCAGTACGAGGTACTCGGCGCGCTGGCGTACGGCGGGCTCGGCTGGATCTACCTCGCGAAGGACCACAACGTCAGCGAACGCTGGGTCGTCCTCAAAGGACTGATCAACACCGGTGACGCCACCGCCGTCGCCGCCGCGGTGAACGAGACGAAGTTCCTCGCCGAGGTCGAGCATCCCAACATCGTCCGGATCTACAACTTCGTCGAACATCCCGACCCGGACACCGGCAATTCCGTCGGCTACATCGTGATGGAGTACGTCGGCGGCCAGTCGCTCCGCCAGCTCGCGCTGGAACACCACAGGCGCAGCGGGCGCGCGGAACCACTGCCCATCGCGCAGGTCATCGCCTACGGGCTCGAAATCCTTCCCGCGCTGGGCTACCTCCACAACCAGGGCCTGCTGTACTGCGATCTCAAGCCCGACAACGTCATTCAGACGCACGAGCAGTTGAAGCTCATCGACCTCGGCGCCGTGCGGCGGACGGACGACTACGAGAGCCCGCTGTTCTTCACGAGCGGCTACAGCGCGCCTGAACTGGCGACACAGGGCGCGTCCGTCGCGTCCGACCTGTTCACCGTCGGGCGCACGCTGGCGGTGCTGAGCTTCGAGTTCACCGGCTACACCGGCAAGTACAAGACCACGATCCCGAGCAGGGACGAGGTGCCGCTGTTCCGGTTGTTCGACAGCTACTACCGGTTCCTGCGCAGGGCGACCCACGCCGACCCCGACCGCAGGTTCGTCTCCGCGGAGGACATGGCCGACCAGCTCCAGGGCGTGCTCCGCGAGATCCTCGCCATGGGGACGGGCAAGCCACGCCCCGGCGCCTCCACGGTGTTCGGTCCTGAGACCAACACGTTCGGCGTCGATCTGGTGGTGCCCCAGCACGGTGGACGCCCACCGCTTCCCGATCCAAACGAGGTGGTCGCAGGTCTTCCCATCCCGCAGGTGGACACCGACGACCCCGGTGCGGGCGTGCTGGCGACACTGCTGTCGGCAGGACCGCAGACGGCGATCACGGCGCTGGCGAACGCGCCGAGGGAGTCGATCGAGGTCAGGTTGAGGATCGTCAGGGCGCGCATCGAGCTGGGCGAGCTGGCCGAAGCGCACCGGCAGTTGCAGGCCGCGCAGTACCTCGCCATCAAGTCCGGTTTCCCGCACGACTGGCGGGTTGACTGGTACAAGGGCTTGATCGAGCTCGCCGGTGGGCGGCCGAGGGTCGCGCACGTGGCGTTCGAAGCCACCTACGACGAGCTTCCCGGCGAGATCGCACCCAAGCTGGCACTGGCCGTGACCGCCGAGGCCGTCGGTGACTACTTCAAGGCGTCGCGACTGTATGAGCTGGTGTGGCGCACCGACCGGTCCTACGTGAGTGCCGCGTTCGGGCTCGCGCGGGTGTATCTGGCGCAGGGTGGTCGCCGGAGCGCGATCGAGGTCCTTGAGTCGGTGCCTCCTTCGTCCACACATCACGCGGCGGCGCAGGTGGCCGCCGTCACGATCAAGGTGCGGTTCGTCGAGGGTGCACACCAGGTGACCGAGACCGATCTCGTGCACGCCGCCGCGCAGGTGGGCAGGCTCGACCTCGACGTCGAACGCAAGACCCGGCTGGAGGCGGAGGTGCTCACGGCGGCGTTCGACTGGCTCTCCGCCGGCGGGCAGCCGAGCGCGGGAACCACGATCCTCGGCTGCGAGTTCACGGAACGCGCCCTGCGGTTCGGGCTGGAACGCTGCTACCGCACCCTGGCGCGGCTCGCCGACGACTCCAGGGCGAGGATCGCCCTCGTGGACCGGGCCAACACGGTCCGCCCTCGCACACTCACCTGAGCCAGGTGCTCACGGCGTCCGAGCGGGCCGCAGTTCGACGATCGTGATGTCGGGCGGTGCGCCGACGCGCACGGGCGGCCCCCAGAATCCCGCCCCCCGCGTGACGTACATCTTCGTGCGTTCGCGCTGGTAGAAGCCCGCGACGGCGCCCTGCTGGAGATTCACGGCCAGTTCGAAGGGGGAGAGCTGCCCGCCGTGCGTGTGCCCGGCCAGCATCAGATCGACGTCGTGGCGAACCGCGTCGTCGAAGTCAACGGGCTGGTGGGCGATCAGCACGGCGACGCGCTCCGCGTTCCTTCCGGCGAGTGCTTTCCCGACGTCGCCGGGGTCCTGCCACTGGTAGCCGGTGGCGTCGTTGATCCCCGCGAGGTCGAACACACCGCCCCGGTGGCGGATCTCGACGCGCTCGTTGCGAAGGGGCCGGATGCCGAGGTTCGGCACGAAGTCGATCCACTGCCGGTAGCCGACGTAGTACTCGTGGTTGCCGGTGACGAGGAAGGTGCCGTGCGTGCTGCGCAGGTCCGCGAGCGGCGACGCCGCGTCGGCGAGGTCGGCCACGTCGCCGTCCACCAGGTCACCCGCGATGGCGACCACGTCAACGCGCTCGGCGTTCACGAGATCGACGATCCGCTGGGTGAAGTCGCGGCCGATGATGGGCCCGAGATGGACGTCGCTGATCAACGCGATCCGGCAACCACCGGCGCGTGGGTCGAGCCTGTGCAGCGTGATGGGCACGCGCGTGATCGTGGGTGGGCCCATGGCCACCGTCGTGCCGTAACCGACCAAGCCCAGTGACACCGCACCGGCGAGTGCCGCCGACCCTCGGGACAGCAGCAGCCGCCGTGACATGCGCGGTGACCGATCAGAGGGGACGGCGTCCGTTCCGGCGTCCGATGCCGGGGCAATATCGGTGGCGGCTGCCGGGTCGGTGCCAGTCACCGGATCAGCAGCCGAGGCTGCCGCGATGTCGGACTTGGCTCCGCCCTTGGCGTCCCTGCCGCCCCTGCCGTCCCCGTCGTCCTCACGCAGCCACCTCCGCAGCACCAGCCTCGGCAGCTCCAGCGCGAGCAGGAGCAGCAGCAGGTAGAAGAACATCGCCAGCCACAGGTACCCCGGCCAGGCGAACCACCTGGCGACCTGCGGTGACACGGTGGTGCCGAGCGACAACGCGGCGATCATCAGCGCCACGCACACCACGAGCGCGATCGTGCCGATGCGGCGGGCGAGAGAGCCTGGCAGTGTGGTGTCGAGGATCAGCCGTTTCCACAGGTAGAAGTGGACGGCGGTGATCAGGATGCTGAGGACGGAGAAGAAGATCAAGGATTGACGTCCCAGTCGGCGTGCCGCTCGCCAAGTTCCTTGAGCTGCGCCGGGTCTCCGTGCTCGACGAAGTGCTCGACGCCGACGGTGACGAACAGTGCCCGCGCCTCGACCGCCAGCGGACCGTCGGTGGCGTCGAGCCTGCCCTCGGCACTGACGTAGACCTTCCGCCCCGCGACACCGTCGAGCTTCGCCGTGATGTACAGCGTCGATCCCACGGGCACCGGCTTGCGGAAGTCGGTCTCCAGTCTCCCCGTGACGACGGGAACGCGAAGGAGGTGGCCTGCCGTCGTGCCGAGCGCCTCGTCGAACGCGCACGTCAGCAGGCCGCCGTGGGCGAGCCCCGGCGCCCCCTGATGCTCTTTGGTGACGGTGAAGGTCGAGACGACCATATGCTCCTCGTCACCGACGGTGGAGCGCATACGCAGCCCGGCATCCACCTCGTCGCCACAGCCGAAACACTGGCTGTAGTGCGTGCCGAGCGCGGAGCCCGGCGCCGGTGCGTCAGGGTGCGGGACCGGTGGTTCGACCTCGACGGGAGGCCAGTTCTGTGCGGTTGTGCTCACCCGCACCACGCTAACCGGCGTTGCTGAACGCACTGTGGCGGTGGCCTCCGCAAAGCGGCCACCGCCACAACGGATTCGCACGTGCTCAGCCGTCGAGCGCCGAGAACGACTGCCACTCCTCCCACGAGTAGATCCAGTCGTAGTACAGGCCGTCCCGCTCCTTCAGGTCCTGCGAGCTGCCCGTGATCTCCACGGGGTCGCCCGGCAGTGCGCTGTCGTAGAACTCCTTGGCGTTGGCGTCGGAGAGGTTGACGCAGCCGTGGGAGACGTTGGCCCTGCCCTGGTCACCGACCGACCACGGTGCCGCGTGGGTGAACTCGCCGTTGTTCGAGATCCGGACGGCCCAGTTGACCTCGAAGTCCTCGTAGCCGTAGCCAGGGTTGTTCATGAAGTACTTGGCGTGCTTGCTCATCACGACGTGCACACCGTTGCGCGTGACGAGGTTCGGGTCGGACTCGCGCCCGTAGCTCGCCGGGTAGTCGGCCACCTTCTCGCCGTCCCGGTAGATCTCGAACCGGTGGGTCTGCGTGTTGCCCTTCGCGATCTGGGCACGGCCGATGGAGAACTCGACCGTGAGGTCGTTGGAGCCGTAGACACCGTCGCCGAAGTGCACCCCGTACAGCTCGGCGTTCAGCTTGACCTCGGTGTTCGGCTGCCAGTATTCCTTGGGCCGCCAGTGGACGGAGCTGTCGGAAAGCCATGCCCACGAGCCCTCGTTCTCGGGTGCGGTCTCCACGTGCAGCGCCTTCTCCACGGCGGCCTTGTCCTTCACCGGCGCGTCGAACGTCAACGAGATCGGCATGGCGATGCCGTAGGTCTTGCCGTCACCGACGTTGGAGCTGACGCCGTTGGTCGAGGAGGGGTTCACCGTGGTGAACGAGCCCTTGATCGGCACGTCCTTCCCGTCGGCGCCCTTGGCGTTGCCGGACCACGTGTACTTCTTGCCGTAGCCGAGCGCTTCGGTGGCGGTCCAGTTGGTCTTGTCCTCCGAAAGCTCCCCCTCGACTTCCTTGCCGTCGGGGTTGGTGAGGGCGATCTCGGCGATCGTGCCGTTCTCCACGGTCACCGAAACCGGGTCGCGCGGGGCGATGCCGTCGCTTCCGGCACCTGGTTCGAGGGAGACCGCAGCCGGAGGGCTCGCCGCCGGATCGTCGCCCTGCGCGCCCTGTGCTGTGCTGCCGCCGCCGGACGAACCTGTACAGGCCGTGAGTCCGAGGGCCGCGACGAGCGCGGCAGCCAGGACTGCAAGTGATCTTCTTCTGGGTGCCGGCATCGAGTCCGTCAATGTGGTTCCCCTTCTCCCCGCGTACCTGACTGACGTCGTGGAATGTCTGTTCGTTGCCCCTCGCGAAAGGTGATCACACTCACACATTCGTGGTGCCTCGCCCATAGTGATGACGTCTTCGACTCCTCTCCGTGTTCCCGCTTCGGAGGGATGTGTGCGAGATGTAATCGTCGCGTCCCGTCTCCGGTCGAGGGGTCTCCGCGCGATCTCCCTCCGTGATCCGCCCGGACGGGCCAACCACGCGATAAGGGGGTTCGCAAACCGGCGAATGCCGGTAGGCTTCTCGGTGGCCGTCGTTTTGCGTGTTCGTGGCTTCACACTCGCGGAACTTCTGACGCGAGCCGTTAGCCGAACGCGCTCACGTGCTCGTCTCGTTGGAACCGCCCGGGACGGCCAGGACATCGCCTCAGGCGGCGTCCATGCGGAACAGCAACGAGGAGTACAGCGGTGGCGCAAGGCACTGTGAAGTGGTTCAACGCCGAGAAGGGCTTCGGCTTCATCGCCCAGGACGGTGGCGAGGGCGACGTGTTCGTCCACTACTCGGAGATCGAAGGCCGCGGCTTCCGCACGCTGGAGGAGAACCAGCGTGTGGAGTTCGAGGTCGGCCAGGGCCAGAAGGGCCCGCAGGCTCAGAGGGTGCGGGCTCTCTGAGGACCTGAATCCCACTGACGAGAACGAGCCCCGGCGAGATCATCGCTGGGGCTCGTTTTTCGTGTGCGGGGCCGTGTCAGTCCGCTGACGCGGTTCAGCCGTGGCGGCCTGGCACCGGCTCGCCGGGCCACTGGTGCTGGTCGAGGAACAGCTCCTCCGTCGCGGCTTCCGTCGGCTGCCCTGCCTGCGGGAAGTGCTGGCTCTGCGGGAAGTCACCTGCCTCCGGGAAGTGCTGGTCCTCCGGGAGGTGCTGGCCCTGCGGGAAGTCCCGGCTTCGGGGGACGTTCCGAGCCGCCGGTTGCGCGGGGCTGTCGGAGCCGGACTCTTCGGCTAGGCGTTCCAGTACCCATTCCTGAGCCAGCGCCTGCGGAGAGGTGCCCAAGCGCGCGGCGAGTTCCTTGAGTTGCTGGCTCGCGGCGAGGCTGAACCTCATCTGGAAGACCTGCGCTTCCCCGAACCTGCGCCCTGAGCCGGTGCTTTCCAGGTCGCTCTGGGGCGCCAGCGCCGCGAGGTAACTGGACAGCTCGGCGTCGTCGGCCTGCGGCTCGCCTGCTGCGGGCGCGGGCCTGTCCTGGCGGCGCTCGGGGTTCGCGGCCTTGTTCGAGCTTCGGCTGCGTCCGAATGAGGGAAGAGGCACGCCCACACGATAACGGTTGGGTTTCGGCGATCAGCAAGCTGTGGCCCTGAGCACAATTGTCATAGGCGGTCGGCCTGGCCGTGAAGCGGGTCCAGACATGGAGAGGCCCCCGCGCCAGGGGGAGGAACGCGGGGGCCGGAGGGGATCTCCACAGGCGCTGACCGGGGGTGTGTCAGCACGTCGATTGTTACACGACCTCCAGCACGATCGCGAGTGTTGAGTCGAAAAAAGGTTGTCCGGCCGTTGCTCGATGGACGGGTGGCGTTCATCACCCATGCGGTGCCGGAGTCACATTCGGCGACTCTGAGTAAGGATCAGTTCACTCTCCGGGGGGCTGCGGTGCTTTCCTGTGGCTCGCTAGCCTCGCGGCCGAACAGTCGAGCCCCTTGGAGGAGCCCATGAAAGGGTCGGTTGAGGTGCGGCAGTTTCTCCTTCGGTACGAGGGGGAGGGGCACGGTGGCGGGTACGGCGGCGTGCCCGCGCAGAGGGCGGGCCGCGAGACGCCCCGGATCTCCGACGACCAGGTGCGCAGGGCTCGCCTCGCGGTCGCACACGGCGCGGCCGGGGCCGAAGACTGCGCGCAGCTCCTCGAAATGCTGGGGCTCGCGCCCGACGACACCGGACGCAGCCCGGTGCAGCACTGAACAGCCGAAGGGCAGAAGCAAGGGTTACGTGGGGCGCACGGCTCTCATGTGCACGCCTCGTGTTCATTGCCTGGGCTCCCCTCAACCATGTGCAGGGGTCGTGGACACGCGGCCACGCGCAGGCGCTGTGGAGACGACGACATCCCCGGCACGACAAGCGGTTGGTGCGGTTGCGCTTGCTCTGAGGTGACGCGAGAACAGGACGTCCCGGCGTCTCTTCCGTGGGTGATCGGCGGTGGCGGTGCGGTGGCACCTTCTTCGGGGGAAGTGGAGAGCGGGATCTTCCGGCGCCTCTGCCGCAGGTGATCGGTGGCGGAACGCGCTCCGGCGGCGGCAGGCGGCCGGGTTGCTGATCGAAATGGCGTTTATGCAGGTCGTGAGCGTGATTCGGGGCTAAGTGACCCCCCTTTGAAAGGGGTGGAGCGGGTACCGTAAACTAATCATCGCTCCCAGGGGGACCTGGAGAGCACGGTCGATCGGTTCGCCGAACCGACTGGGCTCCCATCGTCTAGCGGCCTAGGACTCCGCCCTTTCAAGGCGGCAACGCGGGTTCGAATCCCGTTGGGAGTACGAACAACTGAATAGTCAAGGCCCTGTGGCGCAGTTGGTTAGCGCGTCGCCCTGTCACGGCGAAGGTCGCGGGTTCGAGTCCCGTCAGGGTCGCCACGGCGTTCCGGTGGTATACCGGCGTTACGGCCAGGTAGCTCAGTTGGTACGAGCGTCCGCCTGAAAAGCGGAAGGTCGCCGGTTCGACCCCGGCCCTGGCCACCTCGAAGCGAGAACCGTTCCGGACTGTGCCGGGGCGGTTTTTTCGTTTCCACCCCATTTCCCCGGTCGCCGCGCCGCGCCCCTCTGTGCGGTTCCCGCACGCCGCCTGCCGACTCGGGCTCGGCTCGGGACTTTCGCCACTGGGCCCCGCCTGTCTTCCGCGGGGACCATGGCCGTTGTCCACCCGGGGAGGAACGATGGCCGGTCCGCTCCCGAGATCCGTCGCCTGGCGTGCGACGGCGCGGTGTGTCATCAGGACCGGTGTGCTGCTCGCGCGCCGGAAGATCGCGTTGCCCCGGCACAACGTGGGGCGCGAGCTGACCTTCGCGGACGGCGCCACCGGCCGCGTCTACCGCGAGACCGTCGTGCCTGGTACGGGACCGAGAGCGCCCTGCCTGCTCGTGGTGACGTTCCGCTTGCGCCTCGTCCGAGGACGATGGCACACGGTCTTCGAGTACGAGAGCATCCTCAACACGCCGTTCTTCGTGGGATTTCCCGGGTTCGTGTCCAAGCTCTGGGTCGCTCACGACGACCACGGGCGATACCGGGGCATCTACGAATGGGACGGGGCCGAGCGCGCCGAGCACTACGCGCGATCGCTGTGGCGCGTGCTGGAACTCGTGAGCGAGCCGGGTTCCATCGACTACCGGGTCTTCCCCGGGCTCCGTCCCGGCCACGTGCTGGCCGGCCCCGGCCTGCTGGATCGGCACACGCCGGAGGGGAAGGGGACATGGTGGCAGCTGGTCGGGGTCACCTGAGCGCGCACCCCGACATCGTCGTCGTCGGCGCGGGACCGGCCGGGCTCGCCACGGCCTTGCAGGCGCACGACCACGGTGCGGTGGTCAGGGTCGTCGAACGGAGGCCGCTGCCCTTCCGCCCGTCCCGGGCGATGATCGTGCACCCTCGCACGTTGGAGAGCGTGCGCCCGCTCGGGGTCGCTGACCAACTGCTCGATCGGGGTGACCGCGCTCCTGAGGCCGAACTGCACCTCGGGCGGCGCACCGTGCGGGCCGCACTCGCCGACGTGGCACTGCGCGACACTGCCTACCCGCACCTGACGCTGCTGCGGCAGGCCGATGTCGAGGCCGTGCTCATCGACGCGCTCCTGAGCCGGGGCATCGAGGTGGAGCGCGGGGTCGAGGCCGTCGATGTCGCGGACGGCGATGCCGCCGCGCGGGTCACACTTCAGAAGAACGGCGGTGCGATGACGGAGACGGTCGAATGCCGGTTCGTCGCGGGGTGCGACGGGCAGGACAGCACCGTGCGGCGTGCGGCGTACATCGGCTGGGAGGGCGGTGAGTATCGCGAGGAGGTGGTGCTCGCCGATCTCGAACTCGACGGCGACCTCTCGCCCGGCGTGTTGCACGTCGTGGCAGGCCGGGACGGCCTTGTCTTCCTGTTCGCACTCGGGGAGGGAGCGCCGTGGCGGCTGCTCGCCACGCGGGAGGGCGAGGGCGGCGGAGCGCCGTTCGGCCAGCCCGGTCGGGAGCTGAGTTCGCCGGAGCTGCAACGGCTTCTCGACACGGCAGGCCTCGGCGTCATGGTCCGGCGTCAGGCGTGGTCGGCTCAGGTGAGGTTGCAGCACCGGCTTGCCACGTCGTTTCGGAAGGGCAGGCTGTTCGTCGTCGGCGATGCTGCGCACACGCACTCGCCCGCCGCGGCGCAGGGCATGAACACCGGCATCCTCGACGCGGTCAACCTGGGCTGGAAACTCGCTCTCGCCCCCGGCTCCGCCGACGAGGCCGCGCTGCTCGACTCGTACGAATCCGAGCGCCGTCCCGTTGCGAGGCAGGTTCTCGCGCTGACCCACATGGTGTTCTTCGCCGAGGCGTCCACCAACCCCGCGACCGCGTTCCTGCGTGGCACGGTCGCACCCCTGCTGGCCCCCGTCGTCCCACTGTTCGTCAGGCCCACGCTTCTCGCTCCGGTGGTGCGGCTGCTGTCGCAGGGCTGGGTGCGGTACCGGACCAGCCCGCTGTCGCGTGACGGCGGGGCACGAGGCCGGGGCCCGCACGCGGGCGACCGCATGCCGGACGAGGAGGTCACGTGCGACGGGGTGCGTACCCGGCTGCACGTGGTGACGGCGGCTCCCGGAATCCATGTGCTGCTGGCGCGGGACGCGCCGCGACCGGACGGGCTGCCGTCGAGTTCGAGGGTGCACGTCCACCGCATCACGAGCAGGCCGGGGCGCGGGATACTCGCCGTGCGACCGGACGGGCACGTGGGGTTTCGCAGTGCCGGTGACGGCGGTGCCACCGGTGACCTCGACGCGCTTGCCGGGTGGCTCCGTCTCGTCGGCGCTGCCGGATGAGCACTCGCCGGACGCCGGCCGGACGCGAGCCGGGCGCGATGGGTGCGGGTACGTCGAAACGAGCTGGGCGTCGGATGCCCCTACCGGGCGGCCGTGTCTCGTTCCGCAGCCGTCCGCGCCGCTGTGCCGGATGCGGAGTCGGCCGGGGCGGCACGGTGGCAGGCGACTTCTCGCGTCAGCGGCGAAACGGCCTCGCACGCGGCGAATCCTCAGTGCCTGGCGTGCGGCGGGGTGCGGGATTACGCTCGCCGCGTGTTGCCTGAGACCAGCCCGGCGCATCGCCCGAGATACCCGATGTCCGTCCGGATTGTGGACGAGCTTTTGGGGTCCGCACGGCGAGCCGGGGGTGGGGCCCTGTGACCACGGCGAGCGGACCGAGGGTGGCCCTGTTCGCCACCTGCCTCACCGACACGCTGTACCCCGACACGGCGAAGGCCGTCGTGCGGCTGCTCACCCGGCTCGGTTGCGAGGTGGATTTCCCGCTCGGCCAGACGTGTTGCGGGCAGATGCACTTCAACACCGGCTACCGGGACGAGACCACACCGCTCGCCGTTCGCTACGCGGAGGTGTTCGACGGATACGACTACGTGGTGGCGCCGTCGGGTTCCTGCGTCGGCATGGTCCGTGAAATCCATCCGCGGGTGTGCGGCACGAGCCCCGCCGTCGAACGCACGCTGGAACTCAGCGAGTTCCTCATCGACGTGCTCGCCCTCACCGACGTCGGCGCGTACTTCCCGCACAGGGTGACCTACCACCCGACGTGCCACTCGCTGCGCATGCTGGGTGTGGGAGATCGACCGCTGCGCCTGCTGCGCGCCGTCAGGGGCCTCGAACTGGTGGAACTGCCGCAGGCGGAGCAGTGCTGCGGCTTCGGCGGCACGTTCGCGTTGAAGAACGCCGAGACCTCCACAGCCATGCTGGCCGACAAGATGCGCTGCGTGCAGGACACGGGCGCGCAGGTGCTCACGGCAGGCGACAACTCCTGTCTCATGCACATCGGCGGAGGTCTCTCCCGGTTACGCACCGGCGTGCGGACCGTGCACCTTGCCGAGATTCTCGCGAGTACGGAGGAGGAACCGTGGGCCGCAACCCGGTGACGTGGCTCGGAAGCCCGACGTTCCCCCGCGCCGCGCGTGCCGCGCTCGGCGACACGCAGCTACGCACCAACCTCCGCAAGGCGACGACAACGATCAGGAGCAAGCGCGCACGGGCCGTGGACGAGCTGCCCGACTGGGAGCGGCTGCGCAGGGCGGGTGAGGCCGTCAAGGACGAGGTGCTCGCCAACCTCGACACCTACCTGGTGCGGGTGGAGGAGGCCGTCACCGCCCGAGGCGGTGTGGTGCACTGGGCTCGCGACGCGGAGGAGGCCAACCGCATCGTGCTCGACCTCGTTCGCGCGAAGGGCGCCGACGAGGTCGTGAAGGTGAAGTCCATGGCGACGGCCGAGATCGGGCTGAACGAGTATCTCCAAGCCGGAGGTGTGAGGGCCGTCGAAACGGACCTCGCGGAGTTGATCGTGCAGCTCGGTGACGACCGGCCCTCCCACATCCTCGTGCCTGCCATCCACCGCAATCGCGCGGAGATCAGGGAGATCTTCGCGCGCACGATGGCTGATGCCCCGGCCACCGACGATCCGAAGGTCCTCGCGGAGGCGGCGCGCAGGCATCTGCGGGAGCGGTTCCTCTCGGCCAAGGTCGCGGTCTCCGGTGCCAACTTCGCGGTCGCCGACACCGGCTCGATCGTCGTGGTGGAGTCGGAGGGCAACGGGCGCATGTGCCTGACGTTGCCGGAGACGCTGATCACGGTCATGGGCATCGAGAAGATCGTCCCCACCTGGCGGGACCTCGAGGTGTTCCTTCAACTGCTGCCCCGGTCGTCAACGGCGGAGCGCATGAACCCGTACACGTCGGTCTGGACGGGGGTGACGCCGGGGGACGGCCCTGGCGAGTTCCATCTCGTGCTGCTGGACAACGGCCGCACCGCCACGCTCGCGGACGAGGTGGGAAGGCAGGCTCTGCGGTGCATCCGCTGTTCGGCGTGTCTGAACGTGTGCCCCGTCTACGAGCGCACCGGCGGGCAGGCGTACGGGTCGGTGTATCCGGGGCCGATCGGCGCGATCCTCGCGCCGCAGCTCGCGGGCGACCTCCGCGACAAGCAGGCGGCCTCCCTTCCGTACGCCTCGTCGCTGTGCGGGGCGTGTTACGAGGTCTGTCCCGTGCGCATCGACATTCCCGAGGTGCTGACCCACCTGAGGGCGCGGGCCGTGAAGGCTCGACCACGGAATGCCGAGGCGCTGGCCATGGCGAGCGCGGCGTGGGTTTTCCGCGACCCGCGCCGGTACGAGGCGGCTCAGCGAGCGGGGTCGCTGTCGCGGTTGCTCGCAGGCGATGACGGCATGCTTACGAAGCTGCCGTGGCCGGGTTCGAAGTGGACGGCGACGCGGGATGTGCCTTCGGTGCCGAAGGAGTCCTTCCGCATGTGGTGGAGGCGCAACCGTGGATAGTGCTCGCAGCGAGATACTGGCCCGCATCCGCGAGGCTCGCGGGTCGCGGCCCGCGAACGTGTCCGTGCCGAGGGAGTACGACACCGCACGCGCCGTGGACGATCCGGTGGCACTGTTCGTCGAGCGGGTCGAGGAGTACAGGGCGGTGGTCCACCGCGTCTCCGAGGAGGAATTGCCGGAGCGTATTCACGACTGCCTCATGAGCCGTGGGGCGTCGGCGGTGGTGGCACCGCCCGATCTGCCCGAGCCCTGGCGAGTGGGCGGAATCCGCTGGCTGCTCGACGAACCGCCGCTCAGCGTGTCCGAAGTGGACTCAGCTGACGGGGTGCTGACAGGCTGTGCGGTGGCCGTCGCGGAGACCGGCACCATCGTGCTCGACGCGGGCCTCGCGCAGGGCAGGCGGATGCTCACGTTGGTTCCCGACTACCACCTCTGCGTGGTCCACGCCGAGCGCATCGAGGTCAGCGTGCCCGAGGCGTTAAGGAAGCTCGACCCGGTGCGCCCGCTGACGTTCGTGAGCGGACCCTCGGCCACGAGTGACATCGAACTCGACCGCGTCGAGGGCGTGCACGGCCCGAGGACGCTGGAGGTGCTGGTGGTGGGCGCATGACGGGGTACGGAGGGCGAGTTCGGCCGACCGCGATGCCGAACTCCGCTCGTGCCGGGTGGTGAGGTGGGCCTACGCCCCTCGTGAAGTCGAGGGGGGTGCCGCGGTGACGTCCTCCGGAGTCAGGAGCGTGAGCGTGTCGTCCTCGGCGGCGTACGCGCGCAGGCGCGGTGAGAATCCCGACCGGGAACAGAGCACCCGATGCGGTTGTGCTCCCCGCTCGACGAACGGGGTCAGTCGATCGAGCAGATTCAGTTCGTCGAAATCGACAGGCGAGGCTGTCCACTTGCACATGCCGACCACCGACACCCGTGCCTGCGTGTCCAGGCCCACGATGTCGATCTCCCGTTCCTCCGTGCGCCTGCCGTCCCCGGTCGGCGCCTGGCCCCACCATCGCCCGACGCGGCTCGCCTCGGGAAAGGTGAGGAGGACGTGTTCGCGGCACACGTCCTCCCACGCCGACGAAGCGTGGTGGTCGAGTTGGGGCAGCACCACCCCACGCAGGTAGTCCTCGGCGAGCTCACGCGTGCGGGTCCGCGTGCGGGCGGGCTCCACGAACCGGTAATGGAAGCGCAGGAAGTGGTCGCACACCCGGTACGCCGTCTTCTTGCTGCGCCCCGAGGAGGTGACCGGCCGTTGCTGTTCCACGAGTCCCAGGCGCTCCAGTGTGCGCAGGAGTTTCGTGACGGTCGCGGGTTCGAGACCGGTCCGCGCGGCGATGGTGCTGTTGCGATTGTGCCCGTCGGCGATGGAACGCAGGACGGCCACGTGTCCGGCAGGGTCTCGAAGGGACTGCCGCAACAGCAGTTCGGCTTCGTCGTGGAGCAGGCCACCCCGGTCGAACACCTCGTCGAGGAGATGGTCGGGCAGCGGGCGGTCGTCGGTGAACCGGTCGAGGTAGTACGGGACACCCCCGCAGACGGAGAACGCCCGAATTCTGTCCTGCGCCGAGTACGCGGGATGGAAAAGCCCTGCGTCCTTCGCGAGGAAGGGTTCCACCTTGAGCTGACCGGTGCGGCGGCCGTAGAGGCGTCCGGCGAGCACCTCGTCCTCGAAAAACGAGATCTCGCTGCCCGCGAGGACGAGCACGATCGGCAGAGTCCGTCCTGTGGTGCGCCACCAGCGGCTGAGCACGCTCTCCAGTTCGGGAGCCTGCTTTGCGAGTAACTGGAACTCGTCCAGGACCACGAGGGTGCGGCGCTTCCCCACGAACCGCGCGATCGCGGCCAGCGCGGCGTCCCAGCTCGTCAGGGCTTGCCTGGCCAGCAGGTCGTCGCCCGACACCCGAGCCAGTTCGGCGGTGAAGTCGGCAAGCTGTTCGTGTTTCACCGTCTCGGTAGCTTCCAGCACGAACGATCGCACTTCGGTGGCCAGGTGGTTGAGCAGTTCAGTCTTGCCGACCCGGCGACGGCCGTAGACGACGAGCAGTTCGGCTCGGTCACTGGCGAGCCGCCTGCGCAGGAAGGCGAGTTCATCGACCCGGTTGAGGAAGCGCACAGGATTATCCTACGCGAGATAATCCTGTGCGGGATTATCCTGTGCGGACAAATCCTGTGTCAGCAAATCATGTGTCAGCAAATCATGTGTCAGCTTCCGAACACATCGTCGGCCGGTGCCGGCCTGCCGAAGTGGAAGCCCTGGGCCTGATCGCAGCCGAGTTCCCGCAGGATCGCCACCTGCCGCTCGTTCTCGGTGCCTTCCGCGATGACGGTGAGTCCCATCGAGTGGGCCATCGTGACGATGCCCTTGATGATCGCCTCGGCGTCGGTCTTGTCGCCGCTGTCGAGCCCCGCCACGAAGGAGCGGTCGATCTTGAGCGTGTCGAGGGGCAGTTTCCAGAGCTGGGCGAGCGACGAGTAACCGGTGCCGAAGTCGTCGATCGCGAGCCGGACCCCGAGGTCGCGAAGGGACGTGAGCACGTCGGCCGCGGCTTCGGGGTCTCGCATCAGCGCGCTCTCGGTGATCTCCAAACACAGTTCGCCCGGCGGGAATCCGGTGCTGCGCAGCGCGTCGTTGACGGCGGCCACGACGGAGTCGTCCTCGAGCTGGCGCGCGGAGAGATTCACGGTGAGCCTCGTGCGCGTGCCGCAGCGCAGCTGCCATTTCGCCATCTCGCGAGTGGCCGTGCGCATCATGTGCCCGCCGATGAGCGTGATGAGGTCGCTCTCCTCGGCCAGCGGGATGAACTCGGCCGGTGAGATCGGCCCGTGTGTGGGGTGTTGCCAGCGCAGCAGACCCTCCACGGCGACCCGCTGATAGGTGCGCAGGTCCACGACGGGCTGGTAGGCGACCCAGAGCTGGCCGCCCCGCACGGACTCGCGGAGATCCTGCTCCAGCCGCAGCTGCCGTTGCACCCGCTCCCGCAGCTCGACGTCGAAGAACTCGTGCCTGCCGCGTCCCCTGGTCTTCGCCTGGTACATCGCCACGTCGGCGTCGCGAAGCAGGTCCTCGGCCGAGCGTTCGTCGTTCTCCTGCGCCGTCACGACACCGATGCTCGCGTCGATGCGGAGCCTGCGGCCCTCGACGTTGATGGGTTCGGTGAGGGCCTTGCGGATGTGGTCGATGAGGGCCTGTATCTGCTTGCTGTGTTCGACGCCGAACGTGACGACGGCGAACTCGTCACCTCCGAGCCTGCCGACAAGGTCGTTCCGGCGAACGCAGTTCTTCAGCCGCCGGCCCGCGATGCGCAGCACCTTGTCGCCGATCCCGTGGCCGAGGGAATCGTTGATGACCTTGAATTTGTCCAGGTCGATGAACAGCACGCACGCTCGCGACCGGCCGTGCGGCTGGCGAAGCGCCTCCGCGAGCCGTTGGAGCACCAGCGTGCGGTTGGCGAGGTTGGTCAGCGGGTCGTGGGTGGCGTCGTGTTCGAGCCGCTCACCGATGGCCTTGCGCTCGGTGATATCGGTGAACGACGTGACCACCTGGTGGGGCGGGCTCGCGTTGCCGTCGAGAGGGCGGCAGCTCATCGACAACCACACCCAGCGTCCGTCAGGACGCCTGGCCCTGACCACACGACCGTTCATCGCCATGCCGGTGGTCCTCGTCAACGCCGAAGGGTATTCACTCGGCGGGATGCGGGCGCCGGACTCGTCGGCGAGCGGGAACAGCGTGGGTGAGCAACCGATCATCGTCTCGACCGGAAGACCCAGTATCCGGCCCGCCGCCGGGTTGGCCGAGCTGACGAATCCGCATCCGTCGATCACCACGACACCCTCGTCGAGCGCCGTCACCACGGTCCGGTACCGGCGTTCGGCTGCCCTGCGTGCTGTCTCGTCGGCGCAGACGAGCACGTATCCGCTCTCCATCGGGGAGGCCGACACCCGCACGGTCAGCACCGACCCGTCGGCCCTGCGATGTTCCGCCTCGACGACACCGCCCTGACCGACGACCGCTTCGGGATCGAGTGTCGCGCCGACCAGTTCGCCGACCGGCTTGCCGAGCGCGAGGTCCTCGCTGTGGCCGTAGACCCGTTCGGCGGCGGGATTCCAGCTCGTCACCATGCCGTCCGGCGTGGTCGCGATGATCGCGTCGCTGACGTGACGCACCAGCGCCGCCTGATAGCGCAGCGCCGTCTCCACGGCCTTCTGCGCCGTGATGTCGCGCATGATCACCTGGTATGCGGGCTTGCCCTTCCAGGTGGTGCGCACGGATACCGACTCGATGAGCATCGACCCACCGTCGAGCCGCGCGAGCCGCACCTCGGTCGGCTCCGTCGCCTCGCCGGGCCCGCGAAGGGAGGACACCCGCCGCAGCAGTTCCGGAACCGAGGACGGGCACACGAAGTCGATGATCGGACGGCCGAGCAACTGTCCGGGCTCACCGGCCGCCACGAATCGGGCAGCGGCGGGATTGACGTAGACGAGATCGCCGTCCTGGTGAACGCAGATGCCGTCGGGGCTGAACTCCACAAGCAGGCGATAGCGGTCAGCGAGATCGGCCAGTGCCTGCGCGTTGCCGTGCCGTTCAGTCACGTCAGTGGCGATTCCCACCAGCCGGTCCACCGTGCCGGTGACGGCATTGCCCTGAGCGCGGGCGAGAAAGCGAGTCCATCGGGTTTCACCGCCGGGCGTCGTGTGGCACTGCTCAAGGTCGAAATTGTGCCACACAGGGCAATTTTTCGCGGCCACGGTCAACGGCGCGATCAATTCGAGTAGCCGCTCCCGCACCGCGCGGGGGTCGCCGGCTTCGGCTCCGATGACACCGGGGAGTTCCGCGCTCCACGTAACGTCGTAGTCGGGGAGGACGACAGACCACGCGCCTGCGGCGTTCGCGGCGAGCGCGAGTTCGACGACGTCCTCCTGGCTCTCCCAGGTGGAAACCTCGTCGCGGGTGTACGCCTCCATGATCAGTCCATCCACTGCTCGTCACCAGGAGTTCGATTACAGCACGAAATCACCGCTAGGCGAATAGGAGGAATCTTTCCTCATCTGTTGCGGCACGCATCGTGAGTCTCTCGACGGGCCGTCACCAGAGTAGGTGGCCATTTCGGTGCGCGCCGTTCGGCACGGGACGCACCGGCCGGTCAGGAATGTGAACGGAAGTGAGAGATCATGCTGAGTCCACGAGGCGGAATCGGGATTTGCGGAGTCGGCGCCGTCACCGGCTACGGCTGGGGACAGCAGGCCCTGTGGGAGGGCTTGCGGACGGCGAAGCCCGCTGCGGTCCTCACCCCGGGGTACGGCTGTGGCACCGGGGACACCGGGGACACCGGGGACACCGGGGACACCGGGGACACCGGAGACGACCGTGGCATCTCCCGTGCCGAGGACGGCTGGGTCGCGAGGGTTCCCGAAGGGGGCGACCCCACGGACGGCAGAGGGCGGTTCGCCAGAGCCATGCGCGCCGCGGCGCGCGAGGCGATCGAGGATGCACACCGGCGAGGGTGGAAGGAGGGCCGCACCGTGGGCCTGCTCCACGCGGTCGTACTCGGCGAGGTCGAGCTGTGGCGCGACTTCTACCTGCGGGAACACGGTGACCTCAGGGCGAGGGACTACCTCGCCCTTATGCCGTCCACGCCGATGTCCACACTCATGCAGGAGTACGGCTTCCACGGCCCCGCGATGAACGTGTCTGCCATGTGCGCGTCCGGCAACGCGGCGCTGCTCACCGCGAAACTGTGGCTGGACGCCGGTGTCGTGGACGACGTGGTGCTCGTGGCCACCGACCTGTCGCTGACACCGGAGAACGTGCGGCACTTCGTCCGGCTCGGCGTCACCGTCGTCGATACCGATCCCCTCGACGGGTGCAGGCCGTTCCAGGAGGGCAGTCGCGGGTTCGTGATGGGCGAGGCCGCCGTGGGGTTCGTGCTGTCGAGGCGGTCGGGTACGCCCTACACGACGCTGCTCGGCGGGGCCATGTCGCACGACGCACACCACGCCACGTCGATCGATCCTGAGCTGACCCAGGTACGGCGTAGTTTCCGGGAGGCACTCGACAACGCGGGGGTGCGTGCGGACGCGGTCGGTTATCTGAACGCCCACGGCCCCGGCACCCGCCAGTGCGACACGGCCGAGGCGGCCATCGCCGACGAGTTGTTCCCTGACGGCGTGGGCCTGTACTCGGTGAAGCCGCTGGTGGGGCACTGCCAGGGTGCGGCGGCGGCGGTCGAGGTCGCCGTCACCGCCCTCGGCTACGAGCGGGGTCAGGTTCCCGCACCGCCGCAGGTCGCGCGGGCGCACCCGAGACTGTTGCACGGGCTCGTCGATGTGGACGACCGGCTGACCGTGAAGTCGTCGCTGGGTATGGGCGGTCACAACTCTGTGGTCGTGCTGGCGCCGCCTGCCTGATCCGGCAGGGACGGCGTCAGGCGAGTGCCGCGTCCATCGTGATCGTGGTACCCGCGAGTGCCCTGCTCACCGGACACGTGTCCTTGGCGCGTTGTGCCAGCGCGCTGAAGCGCTCCTCGTCAACGCCGTCCACAGCCGCGCGCAGGGTGATGGCGACGGTGTCGATGCTGAGGCCACCGTCGGTGGGGTTGACCGTCACCGAGGCGGTGACGTCGATGGTGTTCGGAGTCAGGCCGTCCTTCTCCAGCGTCCCCGCGAGGTTCATGGCGAGGCAGGATGCCTGCGCTGCGGCGATCAGCTCTTCCGGACTGGTGGTGCCCTCGGGTTCCCCGACCCTGCGGGGGAACGTCACGGTGAACCGCGCCGAGTTCGACGAGTCGAGCGCGAGCGTGCCCGTTCCCGAGTTGAGCCCGCCCTTCCAGTGAGTGGTCGCGTCGCGTGTGGCCATGGCGTCTCCTTCACCGACTGTTCGATCGGTTCGCACCGTTCGCCTGTCGATGGTCGCGCCCCCGCCCGTCACTCGCCATTCCGGCATGGCGGGGCAAGTCCGACGAAGTCGGCCATTCGTTCGATCGTGTGAGAGACGAAGGCATCGGCAGGGTCGAGACTCTTCGTGAACTGGCCGGTGAGTTCGAAACCGATCATGCCGAACAGCTGTGTCAACGCGGCGAGTCCTCGCGCGAGCAGGGGCGCGGGTACTTCGCCGAGAGCGGCGGCCACGATGTCGAGCTGCGGTAGCAGCGCGGCGGGCAGGTCGTGCGCCTCCAGCTCCTCCTTCGCGTCTCCGGTGATCTCGTCGCGTGCCACCGCTGTCCGCAGCACGGCGACGAGGGCGCGTGGAACGCGGCCCGCGGGGCCGATGGTGTCCTGCGGCGCGTGGTAGCCGGGGACAGGCGAGCCGTAGACGAGCAGGTATTCGTGAGGGTTGCGACGTGCCCATTCGCGCACGGCGTGGCAGGCCCCGACCCACTGCGCGCGTGGGTGTTCGTGGCGGAGAACGGCCGTCTCCGCGGCTTCGCCGAGACTGTTGTACGCGTCGATGATCAAGGCGGTGAGCAGGTCGTCGCGGCTGGGAAAGTAGCGATAGAGCGCCGACGACACCATGCCCAGTTCCCTGGCGACGGCGCGAAGGGACAGCGCCTGAGCGCCCTGGACGGCGAGTTGCCGCCTTGCCGCGTCCTTGATCTCGAGCGTGATCTCCGCCCGTGCGCGTTGCCGCGCGCCCCGATGAGCAGGGGTCTGAGTCATGGAGGAATTCTGACATAGCTGAGATCGCCGAACACAATAGAGAGCACTGCTCTTGTTTTGTCGTGCGGCTTCGTGTTCACTGGGGGGCGGATTTTGAGAGCGGTGCTCTCATAAGAGAGAGGTGTTCACATGAATGACGGGGCAGGCGGGAACGCCACAACTCACTACCTGCGCCCTGGGCGCGGTGCCAGGGCGATGAACCGCGCTGTCGCCGCGCTGACACGGCGAGGGATGAGCCTGTGGGGCAGCAGGGTCCTCTCCGTCGCGGGGCGCACAACCGGGATCATGCGCTCGACGCCGGTGAACGTGCTCACCCTTGACGGCGAGCAGTACCTCGTCGCCGCACGCGGCAACACGGAGTGGGTTCGCAATCTGAGGGCCGCGGGAATCGGCAAGCTCAGCGTGGGCAAGCGCGAGGAGTGGTTCGAGGGAGTCGAGATTCTCGACGACGACCGGCTGCCTGTGTTGCGTGCCTACCTGCGCCGCTGGGCATGGGAGGTCGGCGCGTTCTTCGACGGGGTGACCGCCGACGCGTCCGACGACGAACTACGGACCGCCGCAGGGAAGCACCCCGTGTTCCGGATCAAGCCGGCGACGGCGCCGGAACAGGGGTGAAGCCGGGCGGTCCGGCTCAGTGCTGGAAGCCGTGGGCGCCATAGCCCTGAGCCGAAGGCTGTACCGACGGCTGGGCGAGGCCGAAAAGCTCGGGAGCCTCCCGCGCGATCACCGCGGTCAGCTCGTCCATGCTCGGGTTGACGAGTGCGTGGTCTCCGACGAAGACGGTGGGAACGGTCTCGTTTCCACCGTTGACAGAGCGCACCCGTGCTGCCGCGCCGGAGTCCTCCCAGATGTTGGTCTCCCGCACCGGCAGGCCGCTCTCCCGCAGGCGACCCCGCAGGATCGCGCAGAAGGGGCACCCGGGGCGCCAGTAGAACTCGATAGTGTCAATGCTCAATGTCGATCCTCCTTGTGACACCGTAACCGCGAAGGGGCATGGCTTGATCGGCCGCCCTGCGGGCAGCCTGTGACGCATGGGAGCGACCGATCCGTTCGAAGGCGTGGTGGACGAGCTGTACGGCGTCGATCCCCGTGAGTTCGTCGCGGTGCGTGACCAGCGGGCGGCGCAGGCGAGGGATCGTGGTGAGAAACATCTCGCTGCGAGGATCCGGAAACTGCGCAAACCCACCACGGCCGCCGCGTTGGTGAACGGGTTGGCGCGGCACCGGGGCAAGGACGTCGCCGCGCTGGCCGAACTGGGGGACCGGCTGAGGCGGGCGCACAGGGACCTCGACGGTGACCGCCTGCGCGAGCTGACACACGAGCGCAACGACCGCGTCCGGGACCTGGTCGAGAAGGCGCGCTCGCTCGCTTCGGGCGCTGTCGGTGAGACCGTCGCGCAGGAGGTCGCGGCCACGCTGGAAGCGGCGGTCGGCGACGAGGACTCCGCTCGCGTGGTGATCGAGGGGCGGCTGACCTCTGCGCTGTCGCCACCGGACGTCTTCGGGGCGGCCTGGCTGCCTGCCGGAACGCCGCGCGGCACCGCTGCTCGCGGCCGGTCCCGAGCCCGGAGGACGAGGCAGGAGGCGAAGAGCGCCGAGCCCACCGGCTCGTCGGCGGCCACCGAGCATGCCGAACCCACCGGGTCGTCCTGGCGCACCAGGCGCAGTGAGGCCACCGAGGCTGCCGCGGGCGCGCAGAGCGCGGACTCACGACGTAGGGAGGCCGAGGTTCGGGCCCGCCGCGCGCGCGACGAGGCACGCAAGGAACTCCGCGCCGCCGAGCGAGAGGAGGCGAAGGCACGCCGGAGGGCCGATGCGGCGAGGGCGGCATTCGAGGCGGCCGAACACGAGGTGCGACGGCACACCCGGTGAGCCGCGCCTACGGCCGGAGCGCTGTCCGGGTGGAGGCTCCGTCATGCACGGCTATGCGTGGTCATGTGCGCGCAGGGGAGCTGGAGGATTGAAAACGGCGTCGGCGTGGTGCTTGCACAGCAGTCGGGTTCGATGCCTGCGTCCGGGCAGACGTTCTCCGCACACTGCCGGACGACCGCAGATCCAGCATCGACCGCCAGGTGCGGCCGGGATCCGCTGCACTCCCGTACCAGTGGAGGTCATGTCTCCAGGGTGAGCCCTGTGCCGTGAGATCGCCGGTCCGCGTCCGGTGGCTCCAGTGTCTCCAGTCGCTGAGGTGTGCGCGGGTGAGCCGCGCCTACGACCGGAGCGCCAGCGACAGGTACTTCGTGTCGAGGTATTCGGCGATGCCTTCGTGACCACCCTCGCGGCCGAAGCCGGACGCCTTGATCCCGCCGAACGGGGCCGAGGTGTTGGAGACCAGCCCGGTGTTGATGCCCACCATGCCGGTGGCGAGGCCCTCGCCGACGCGGACAGCGCGGTCGAGGTCGCGGGTGAAGACGTAGCCGACGAGTCCGTACTCGGTGTCGTTCGCCCCGGCCAGAGCCTCGTCCTCGTCGGCGAAGGTCGTTACGGGAGCGACGGGACCGAACACCTCCTCGCGGAGAATCCTGGCGTCGTCGGGAACGTCGGCGAGCACGGTGGGGCGGTAGAAGTAGCCGTCCCCTTCGCCCGGCTCCCCGCCCGTGGTCGCCAGCGCGCCACGGGCGATCGCGTCCTCGACGAGTTCCGACACCGTGCCGCGCTGCCCCTCGTTCACCAGAGGTCCCACGACGACATCGGGTTCCGTGCCACGTCCCATCCGCAGGGCCGCCATACGTTCGGTGAGCCGGACGGTGAACTCCTCGGCTATCGACGACTGCACGAGGAAGCGGTTGGCCGCGACGCACGACTCGCCGTTGTTGCGCATCTTCGCGGTGACCGCTCCCTCCACCGCCGCGTCGAGGTCGGCGTCGTCGAACACGAGGAAGGCCGCGTTCCCGCCGAGTTCCATCGACATGCGCGTGAGGTTCGGCGCACATTGCCGCACGAGCGTGCGGCCGACCTCCGTCGATCCCGTGAACGAGAGTTTGCGGATGCGAGGGTCGGCGAGGACGGGATTCACGATCCGGCTCGCCGAGGTGCTCGGCACGACGTTCAACACTCCGCCGGGGAGCCCGGCCTCGGTGAGCAGGTCGGCGAGCGTGAGCATCGACAACGGCGTGAGCTGCGCAGGTTTGACGATCATCGTGCAGCCCGCCGCCACAGCGGGCCCGATCTTGCGAGTGCCCATGGCGAGCGGGAAGTTCCACGGTGTGATCAGCAGGCAGGGGCCTACCGGCTGTCTCGTGACGATCATGCGGGCCTTGCCGTCCGGCGTTCGCGCGTAGTCGCCGTCGATGCGGACCGCTTCCTCGGAGAACCAGCGGAAGTAGTCGGACGCGTAGGCCACTTCGGCGCGCGATTCCGTGAGGCTCTTGCCCATCTCCAGTGTCATGAGGGTGGCGAGTTCGTCGGTGCGATCGGTCATCAGCTGCCAGGCGCGGCGCAGGATTTCGCCACGCTGCCTCGGAGGCGTGGCCGCCCACTGCTCCTGCGCCTCGACGGCGGCTTCCACCGCGGCCTTCGCGTCGTCGGCCTGACCGTCCGCGACCTCGCACAATGTTGAGGCGTTCGCGGGATCGGCCACCTCGAACACGCCGCCGTCGGCCGACCCGCGCCAGGCGCCATCGACGAAGATCTGCTTGGGAACCCGCTCGATGATGTGCCGCTCGCTCATGCCGACGGGCTACCCGGGCATTCGCCGTGACACTCGTGCAACCCCCGGCGCGGCCCGGCACGTCTAGATGGTGTGCGCGCCTTCGCCGTTCTTCCTCTCCTGCTGCTCGCCGGATGCGGTGCCCTGCCTGCGGGCACGGACCACGTCTGTACCGAGATAGGGGCGTCGCCCGGGATCGGAGTGGACGTGGCACCCGGCCTCGCGGCGCACTCGGCGGAGGTCGAGGTGTGCGAGGACGGCGAGTGCCGTTCCAGCGACGCCGTCCTGATGCCTGCCACCGAGCCCGTCGAGGAGGAGTGTGACGGCACCTCCCCCGACGACGTGTGCTCGGCGCGGATGCGCCCGACCGGCGGTGCGGCCGGTTTCGCGCAGCTCTCCGACCTTGGCGAGGAAACGGTCGAGGTGACTCTCACGCTCACCGACGACGCGGGCCGGAAGGTGGTGAGCCGGACACTGGCCGCCACGCCGCAGTGGGTCTACCCGAACGGTCCCGACTGCGGCGCGGCAGGCCCTCAGATCCAGCTCGCCGTTGACGCCGACGGCCGGGTGACCGTCCGCCACTGAGCCGTGCGGAAGCCTCACCCGATGTCGCGGCTGCGGAACCGGGCGATGCCTGCTGCTGTGAGGGCGACGGCGGCCAGCGTCAGCCACACCATCGGCGTCGCCGTGACCTCCACGCTCGGAACCTTCGGGACGTGCTGGAACGGCGACAGGTTGAGCACGGCCTGGCTGAGGTCGAGCACGGGGCCGAACATCGAGAGCAGCAGCAGAACGGCCGCCACCGCCCACGCCCCCGCCGTGTAGGAGGGAAGGATCCCGAACAGCGTGACCGCCACGCCAGCGACGACGAACACGGCAGGCAGTTGCACGAGGCAGGCCAGGAGCACGTCCGGTGTCTGCCCCGCGACGTCGCCGACCCTGACGCCGTGTGCGAGACCCATGCCGAGTCCGGCCACCACCATCAGCGCGACGCCGCCGCCGAACACGAACACCAGGTGCCCCGCGATCCACCTGAGCCGGGAGACTCCGGTGGTCAGCAGCGGTTCGGCACGCAGGCCGGTCTCCTCCGACCGCATCCGCACAGCCGCCTGCACGACGAAGAGTGCGGCCACCATGCCGAGGACACCAGCCGACGACGCGAGGTAGGCGTCGATGACGCCTTGACTGCCGCCCATCCTCGCCAGCATCTCGCGCATCTGGTCGTTGTCGCCCACGATGTCGCCGATGTCGGCGGCCAATGCGCCGAAAAGCACGCTCAGCAACGCGAAACCGACCACCCACCCGGTGAGCGTTCCCTTGTGCAGACGCGTGGACAGCGCGAACGCCGTGCGAAGGCGTTGTCCCGCGGTGGCGGGGCCGAGCGAGGCAGGCATCAGTCCGAGCCCGATGTCCCGCCTGCGTTGCAGCGCGTACGCGACGGCGACGAGCACACCGGTGACGAGCAACGGGATCGTCAACACCCAGAACCGGTCTCCCGCGAACGCACGGGCCTGGCTCGCCCAGCCGATGGGTGACAGCCAGGACAACCAGGTGACGTCGGCGGCGTCCCCGACGGCCCGCAACGCGAAGGCGACCCCGAGCGCCGCTCCCGCGAGCCCGTTCGCCGTCCTGGAATACTCGGCGAGCTGGGCGGTGATCGCGGCGATACCGGTGAAGACGAGCGCCACGGCGGCGAGCCCGAGCCCGAAGGCGAACGACCCCGCCGCGTCGAGGCCACCCGCGATCAGCGCCCCCGCAGTGGCGATCCCGGTGAGCAGGGCGAAACCAGCACTGACGACGAGGGACGCGGTGAGCGGTGCCTGCCTGCCGACCACAGTGGACGACAGCAGTTCCTGCCTCCCTGTGTCTTCCTCCTGCCTTGTGTGCCGCACCATCGTGAACACGCACACCAGTGCGAGGAACACCGACAGCATCGTGCCGAACCGCCACGCGGTGAAGCCGCCTGCCGTGGAGAGGTCGTGAGCGGGGCCGTACAGCAACGCGATCGAAGGGTTGTCGCCGAGGCTGGTGGTGAGCGCTGCTCGTTGCGCGGGGTTCGGGTAGAGCTCCTCGTACGCGCCGACGCTCGCCATGGGCAGACCGGCGATCACGACGATCCAGAGCGGCAGCATCAACCTGTCGCGGCGAAGAGCGAGCCGGACGAGGTGGCCGGTCCCGGTGAGTGTTCCTCCTCCGGCACCTGAGGCGGAGCGAGGGAGAGTCGCGGTGGTCACGACGCAGCCACCTCGTTCGCCGTGCCGACCTCGTCGGCCGAGCCGGTGTAGTGCCGCAGGAACAGCTCCTCCAGCGTGGGCGGCTGGCTGGTGAGGCTGTGCACGCCGATGGAGGTGAGTGTGCGCAGCGCGCCGTCGAGCGCGTCGCTCTCGACGGCGAACCGCACCTTGCTGCCCTCCACCTGGAGGTCGTGCACGGTGCGCAGGTTCGTCAGGCCGTCGGGCGGCCCCGCGAGGTCGGCTGTGATCGTGGTGCGGGTGAGGTGGCGCAGTTGGGCGAGCGTGCCGGACTCGACCGTCTTGCCTGCCCTGATGATGCTGACGCGATCGCAGAGGTCCTCGACCTCGGAGAGGATGTGACTCGACAACAGCACCGTGCGGCCACGATCGCGTTCCTGGCGGATGACGTCTCGGAACGTGGCCTCCATCAGCGGGTCGAGCCCGGATGTCGGTTCGTCGAGTACCAGCAGCTCGACGTCCGAGGCCAGCGCGGCGATGAGCGCGACCTTCTGCCGGTTGCCCTTCGAGTAGGCGCGGCCCTTCTTCCTGGGGTCGAGGTCGAACCGTTCGATCAACTCGGCGCGCCTGCGGGAGTCGAGGCCGCCTCTCAGCCGCCCGAGCAGGTCGATGACCTCACCACCGCTCAGCGTCGGCCACAGGTTCACGTCGCCGGGCACGTAGGCGAGTCGGCGGTGCAGCTTCGTCGCGTCCCGCCAGGGATTTCCGCCGAGCAGCGTCACCGCTCCGCCGTCGGCCTTCAGCATGCCGAGCAGAACCCGGATGGTGGTTGACTTCCCCGACCCGTTGGGGCCGAGGAAACCGTGGACCTCACCGGTCGCCACGGTGAGGTCGAGGCCGTCGAGGGCGACGGTGGGGCCGAACGTCTTGCGCAGCCCTGATATGGAGATGCAGTTACCCATACGATGGAACATACACTTGATTCACAAAGTTGTGAATCTTTGGAAGATTGAGAGAGTGGTTGACGATGTCGAGCAGGCCGCAGTCGCAGCGGGACCCGAGTGTGCGCGAGGACGACTCCGTGCGCTCCTACGTGGAGAAACTCGCCATCACCCTGACCGAGGTCGGGCTACAGCGCACGGCCGCGAGGGTGTTCGCCGCGCTCACGGTGTCGCAGAGCGGCCGGATGACCGCGGGAGAACTCGCCGAGGCGCTGTCCATCAGCCCAGCGGCCGTCTCCGGTGCGGTGCGGCACTTGGAACAGATGGGCATGGTCGCGAGGGAACGCCTTCCCGGCGAGCGTCGTGATCACTACCGGCTCTACGACGACCTCTGGTACGCCTCCTTCCTCAAACGTGACCGCATGCTCACAATGTGGCGGGACGCCACAGCCGACGGGATCGATGCCGTCGGAGCCGACACCCCTGCCGGGCGGCGGCTGGCCGAGATGGCCGACTTCCTCGACTTCCTCGTCACCGAGATCCCCGCCCTCTTCGACCGGTGGCACGAGGAACGCGCCAGCCGTACGAAAGCGTGAACGCCGCGCCGCGCCAGGTCGCCAGGCGTCCGTTGATCCCTTCCACGCTCGGGATTCACACAGGGGTGCGGTGAGCGCCGCGTTTCGCGGGCGAACTGCTGTCGGCGCGCCGCTCACCTGCCCCGCCGCGTCGTGCCGGATGTCGCTCCGTCGGTCGGCGTCGTGGCCGGAATGCCCTGTGTGTCCTCATCGTCACGGTGGGCAAGGTGTCGGATACCGGCTGTGGTGCCTCAATCGGTGATCCATAGTGTTCGCGGTCATGGAGACGACACACACCACATCAGCGACACCCGCGAGCAGGCTCGCCTTCCTGCGCGAGGCGAGCCGGACGCAGCGCACCACCGGAGCGATCGCCCCCAGCAGCGCCCGCCTCGCAGCCCGGCTCGCCGAACCACTGGCACTGGAGCGGCGCGGGTCCCGCCGCCCGCTCTCGGTGCTGGAGGTCGGCGCCGGAACGGGCTCGGTGACACGCACGCTGGCCCGGCTCTCCCGCCAAGGTGACCGCTTGGACGTGGTGGAGCTCAACCCGAGGTTCGTCGATCTGCTCGGCCGCGCCATGGTGACGGACCCCGTGCTGTCCACCGCGCCGGGGGACATCAGGATCCTCGCCGGGTCGATCACCGAACTGGAACTGGGCGGCCGCTACGACGTGATCATCTCCTGCCTGCCCTTCGCCAATTTCGAACCCGGCCAGGTCAGGGAGATCATGGATCGCTATCTCTCCCTGCTCGTTCCCGGTGGCCGTCTGTCGTACTTCCGTTACCTGGGCGCACGCGCGGTGCGGACGGTGCTGCCGGGCAGGGCGGAGGCGGTGCGGTACCGGTCGGTGGCAACCCTCCTCGCCGGGTTCGAGTCACGTTACGGCGCGGGCGGAAGTGTGGTGTGGGGGAATCTGCCTCCTGCCCGCGTCGTGCACCTGCGGTCGGCACGGATACCCGCTATCGACGCCGCGTGACTTTCGGGAGCTTGCCGCAGGCTGGTCTTTTCCGTGCCTGCCTGCGGCGATCGCCCCTTGGGGCCGCGAGGCGCGACCTTCGCTGTCGAGTCTCGCCGATGCCGCCGGTGCGGCGCTCGCGTTGCGAGTTCCCGCCGATGCTGGTCCATTGGTCGTATGGGCATCAACTTCAATGAGCTGAAGCACAAGGCGCAGGACGCGCTGACCAAGAACAGCGACAAGATCGAGCAGGGGCTCGACAAGGCGAGCGGGGCAGCCAAGTCCCGATTCGGCAAACAGTCGAGCAAGATCGACTCGGCCACCGAGAAGGCCAGGAAGTTCCTGCACAAGAACACCGGTGGCGGTGACACCGGGCAGGGCGGTTCGCAGCCTCCGCCTCCCCGGCCCTGACGCGATTCAGGGCACTTCGGCGACGACCGCGTCGCCCTCGACGGCCGTGATGCGGCCACCGCGCTCGCCGACGGCGCGCAGCGCGTGGCGGGCATCGGGGGCCGCAAGGCGCACCCGCAAGGTCGTCCTCGGAGCGAGGCGCTGCTCGGCGATCCGCCGCACGGCCTCGTGGCCGGTCTGGACGGTGGAGGCCAGCCCTCCCGTCGAGGCGAGTGAGCCGCGCGCCGCTCCGAGCGCGCCGAGCGCCTCGTCGAGAACCGGGAGCAGCGCCTCGCGATTGCCCTCCGTCATGGCCCTGACGAGTTCGGGGCGCGTACCGGCCACGCGGGTGCCGTCGGTGAACGAACCGGCCGCGAGCGCAGCCGCGACAGGGCCGCCTGCCGCGCCGACGGCCGCGAGCACCGCCGCCATCAGGTGTGGAAGGTGCGAGATGCGCGCCGCCGTTTCGTCGTGCGTCTCGGAGTCCAGCGGCACCACGCGCGCACCGAAGTCGAGCGCGAGGGCAGCCACTTCCTTCCAGGCCATCAGGTCGGTGTCCTCCTCCACCGTGGTGACCCATGCGGCGCCGTCGAACAGTCCTTCCGTGGCCGCGGGCCAGCCGGACTCCGCCGTCCCCGCCATGGGGTGGCCGCCGACGAACGTCACCGACGGCGCCACCTCCCTGACCGCGTCCCTCACCGGTGCCTTCACGCTCGTGACGTCAGTGAGCAGGCATCCCGGCGCGTGTTCCTCCACGAGTGCGAGTACCGGCCGGACAGCGGTCAGCGGGACGGCGAGCACCACGACGGCGTCGGTGAGAGCCGCCCTTCGCAGTGCATCGGCCACGTCGGCGCTCGCGTCGTAGCCGTCGGCGCTGGCTGTGTCGGCATCCGATCCCGGAACCGGCCCCGACACCGCCGCCGCGCCCCAGGACTTGCGACCCGAGGTGACGGCGGCACGTAGCACCGACCCGCCGATCAATCCGAGTCCGATCACACACACGTCGCGCACGGTGTCCGTCCTGTCTGTCGTGTCCGCTCTGTCCACGGGGCGGAGCCACCGGGTCCACTGGAGCCACTAGAGCCACCACTGGAGCCACTAGAGCCACCGGAGCCACCGGGTTCACCGCCCGCCCCTCGCGCCACCTATCCTGCCGTGCCTTTCGCGTGTCACTTGCGCAGGCAGTCGAGCGCGTAGGCCGCGTACATGGCGACGCCGTGGGCGAGGGCGGCCTCGTCGTAGCGCACGCGGTTGGAATGGTTGGGCGGGGCCTCGGCCGGATCGAGGTCTGGCGGGCATGCCCCGAGGAAGGCGAACGCGCCGGGAACACGCTGCAACACGTAGGAGAAGTCCTCCGCGCCCATGATCGGGTTCGGCATGTGCTGCGAACGCTCGACGCCGAGCACCTCGGCCGCGAGGTCGAGCACCCGCTGGGTTTCGGTCTCGTCGGTCACGGTGACGGGGAAGCCCGGCGTCACGTCGGCGACCACCCTGCAACCGTGTGCCTCGCCGATCTGCTCACTCACCCTCGGAACGTCCTTGCGCAGCTGCGCACGGGTGTGTTCGGACAGCGTCCGGATGGTGCCCTCCAGCTCGGCGGACTCGGGGATCACGTTGCTGGTCGTCCCTCCCGCGATCCGGGTGACGCTGACGACGGCGGGGTCGAACACGTTCACCGTCCTGGTCACGCGGGCCTGCAACGCCGTGACGATCTCCGCGGCGGCGGGGATCGGGTCAACGGCGCTGTGTGGCATGGAGCCGTGACCTCCCTTGCCGATCACGCGCACCGCGAAACTGTCGGCAGAGGCCAGCACAGGCCCCGATCTCGTGGTGACGACGCCGGTGGGCAGGTTGGCGAAGGTGTGGATGGCGAAGGCGCTACGGACGCGGGTGCCTGCCGCGTCGAGCACCCGCTCGTGGATCATGTGCCTTGCGCCGTGGTAGCCCTCCTCGCCCGGCTGGAACATGAACACCACGGAGCCTGCCAGCTCATCGACATGCTCGGAGAGAAGCCGGGCGGCACCCGCGAGCATGGCCACGTGCGTGTCGTGACCGCAGGCGTGCATGACGCCAGGCACCTCGGACGCGAAGTCGAGCCCGGTCTCCTCGTGCACGGGTAGGGCGTCCATGTCGGCCCGCAGCAGCACGGCTGGCCCTGGTTCGGCGCCCCGCAACACACCGGTGACGGACGTGGTCGTGGTGCCGAGCGTGGTCTCGATGGGAAGCCCGTCGAGCGCGTCGAGCACCGCTTGCTGGGTCACGGGGAGCTGGAGGCCCACCTCGGGATGCCGGTGAACGGCTCGCCGGAGTGCCACGGTGGTCGGCTGGAGCGTTCGCGCCTCGTCGAGCAAGCCCGCGAACCGGGCGTCGGGCAGCGAGGGCAGGTCGGTCGGTCCGGTCATGGACTCGATCCTGGCACGGTCGGCCATCCCACTTCGTCGTTCGGAAGGGCCATCCTCGGTATACGGTGGACACATGGCGGTGAAGGGGCAGGTCACGGGGTTCGCGGTGGCCGTCGTGCGGGAGGACGGCCGGTGGCGTTGCGACCGTCTCGACGACGCGGCGCTCACCGAACTGGACACCGCCATCACCGAGTTGCGGAAGCTTCGGTCAACCGGAGCGGTGTTCGCGTTGCTGGCTGTGGACGACGAGTTCTTCGTCATCGTCAGGCCCACCCCGACAGGTGTGTCGCTGCTGCTTTCCGACGCGGCGGCGGCTCTCGACTACGACATCGCCGCCGACGTGCTCGACCTGTTGAGGGCCGACGCTCCCGATGACGACGACGACGCGGTGTGGCCTGAGGGTGACCTGGAGATCCTGGCCGATCTCGGCCTTCCGAAGCCGGAGCTGGAAGTCATCGTCAACGAGATCGAGTTATACCCCGACGAGCAGTTGCAGATGGTGGCGCAGCGGTGCGGCTTCGCAGACCAATACACGGCGGTGCTCGACGAACTGTGATCCCCGAAAGGATGGACCTCGACGCGGTGCGGGTCGCCATCGAATTCGCCCGGCGTGCGAGGGGCACGGCCGACGTTCCCATCGGCGCGGCGGTGTTCGACCCGGGAGGGCGGCTGCTGGCAGGAGCCCACAACGCCCGCGAGGAACTGGGTGATCCGACCGCGCACGCGGAGGTGCTGGCGCTGCGGGAGGCGGCGAAGGTGTACGGCGACGGCTGGCGGCTCGAGGGCTGCACGCTCGCGGTCACCGTGGAGCCGTGCACCATGTGCGCGGGTGCGCTGGTGCTCGCGCGGGTGGCACGGGTCGTGTTCGGTGCGTGGGAACCGAAGACGGGGGCGGCCGGCTCGTTGTGGGACGTCGTCCGCGACCGCAGGCTCAACCATCGCCCCGAGGTGCACGGTGGTGTGCTCGAAACCGAGTGTTCGGCGCTGCTCGACGACTTCTTCTCCGAGCACAGGAACTCCTCGCGGGACCCGTCGTCGATCAGCTGAGGACCATGCAGTAACGTAGTCGGCGGTAGCGTGTCCGAGCGGCCGAAGGAGCACGACTCGAAATCGTGTGACGGTTGACCCCGTCCGTGGGTTCAAATCCCACCGCTACCGCCACGAAAGCCGGGTGATCCGACGGGTCACCCGGCTTTGTTCGTTCTCGAGCCCCGCGTGACGTGGTTCCGCTCGAACGAGTGGGCGTCTTCCCCCTGCCAGGGCCGGAAACTACACGATCGGCGTGTCAGTGGAAACGTCTTCGCTGCCCCCGGCGAAGGTGACGGCATGTGGTCTGATGGAAACCGCTTGTACACACGCCTGGTCGCCGCCGTCACCGCGACGGTGCTGGCAACCGGTCTCACCACCGCGCTCGGCGCGGCCGGGGGCGGCCCTGCGCTGGCGGAGGAACCGCACCTACCCGGCGGTTTCTCGTTGCGGGAGTCGCCGAGCGGCCAGAAACCGGGAAACCTCACCGACTTCGCCTACCTCCCCGACGGGAGCGTGCTCACCACCGGCAAGACGGGAACGGTCGCCTGGGTGTCGGCGGACGGCAGGTCCAAGACCCTGCGCACTCTCTCCGTCGAGTCGCAACAGGACCTGGGGCTGGTGGGAATCGCGGTCGCGGCCGACTACGCGACGTCCCGTCACGTCTACCTCGCCAGGTCGGTGCCGAAGGGCGGCGGGTCGTACGACCTGACGCTGGCGAGGTGGGAGGTCACGGGCACGGGCGAGCCAGCGGGCCTGCGCGGTGAGAGGGAACTGCTGCGTGTGCCCGGTGACGCGAACGTGCACGGCATCACGGGAATCGTGCCTGGCGAGGACGGCACCATCTGGGTGTCCGTCGGCGACGTCGCGAGCTACACCAAGACCGACCGCCTCGCACTGCGGGCACAGCAGCCCAACGCGGTGCAGGGCAAGATCCTCCACCTCACCTCGGACGGCCGGGGGGTCGAGACCAACCCGTTCTACGATCCGGCCAAACCCGACGCTGTCCGCAGCAAGGTCTTCGCGAGCGGATTCCGGAGTCCTTTCCGGCTCTCTCTCGACCCGCGCACCGGCCTGCCCATCCTCGGCGACGTGGGCTGGAACCGGTGGGAGGAGGTGAACCTCGTCCAGCCCGGCAGGGACTACGGCTGGCCGTGCTGGGAGGGCACCGAACCCACCCGAGGCTACCGTGATCTGCCCGAGTGCGAGGACGCGCCCAACACGCCTCCGCTCGTGAAGTTCCGCCACGGCAAGGGAACGGAGAAGGCCAACAGCCTCACCGGCGGTGTCGTCTACACGGGATCGAGCTATCCCGCGCAGTACCGGGGCGCGTACTTCTTCGGCGACTACACCCACCAGAAGCTGTGGTCGATCCGCTACGACCACCAGGGCAGGCTGACGCAGCCGCCGCAAAACCCTCCTCTCGCGACGAACGTGGGCCGTCCCGTGAAGTTCGGCACCGCGGAGGGCGGCGACATCGTGTTCGCCGACATCGCGTCGGGGAAGCTGAAGCGCCTCGTCTACGAGGACGGCAACCAGGCCCCGGTGGCGCGGATCGGGATCGAGACCGACCCGGAGACGCGCACGGTGTCGTTCGACGGTTCCGATTCCTTCGACTTCGACGGCGACCGCCTGACGTACTCGTGGAACTTCGGAGACGGAAGCACCGCGAAGGGCAGGCAGGTGAAGCACACCTACGGCGAGCCGGCGGAGCGGTTCACGGCCACGCTCACGGTCACCGATCCCTCGGGAGCGCGAGGGAAGGCTGAGGTCACCGTCGTGCCGGGCAACCACACGCCGGTGTTGCGGGCCGAGGTACGGGACGGGCTTACGTACGCGGTGGGCGAGCGTGTGTCGGTGAGAGCCGTCGCCACCGACGTCGAGGACGGAGCGCTCGGCGTGCGCTGGCAGGCCACGGTGGTGCACTGCCCCGAGCGGGAGACCTGCCACGCTCACCCGACGGAATCGGGTGAGGGGACGAGGTTCTCGGTGGCATTCACCGACCATCCCGACTCCCACATGGAGCTGACGGCGACGGCCACCGACAGCGAGGGTGTTTCGAGCACCTACACCTACGAGGCACTGCCGAGGGAGCACCGCCTGACCCTGTCGAGCACCGTCCCGGCAGCGGTGGAGGTCACCAGCGAGGGCGACGGCGACACCTCGGGAGGCACGGCAGGCACTGCCATGGTCACCGAGGGCGCCACCGTGGGCATCACCGCGGCGCGGACGGCGGCCGACGGGGCCTCGGTGTTCTCGGAGTGGGACGACGGCGTGTCCGAGCGCGCCCGCACGATCACGATGCCCAGCGAGGACACCACTGTGCACGCGGTCTACGCCACCCCCGTGGAACAGCGATACGACGCCGAACCCGAGCTGAGGGAGGTGCTGGGCGCACCGAACGGGCCTGTGGTGATCGACGGGGGCGTCTACTACCGGGAGCACGCCGAAGGGCGGCTGTACTGGTCGGCGCGTTCGGGAACCCACGAGGTACACGGTCCGATCGCGGAGAAGTACCTCGCCCTCGGAGGGCACGAGCGGTTCGGGCCGCCGACCACCGATCAGACCGTGACCCCCGACGGCCGGGGCAGATTCAACCACTTCCTCGGCACGCCGTACACGCGCGCCGCGTCCGTCTACTGGACGCCGAGGACCGGAGCGAACGCGGTCTGGGGCGAGGTCCGCAAACGCTGGGCGGCCATGAAGTGGGAGAGAGGACCGCTGGGCTATCCGGTCACCGACGAGCGCAGGACCCCGGACGGGATCGGCCGGTACAACCACTTCAGCAAGCGCGGTTCCGTCTATTGGACGCCGCGCACGGGCGCGCACGCGGTGTACGGGGCGATCAGGGCGCGGTGGGCGGCACTCGGCTGGGAGCGCTCGTATCTCGGCTACCCGGTGCGCGGCGAATACCCGGTGCCGGGTGGCAGGCGAGGTGACTTCCAGGGCGGTTCTCTCACGTGGCTGGCCGACGGTGACAGGGTGGTCGAGCGCCGCGCTAGCTCGTCGTGACGAACTCGCGCAGGCGATCCAGCAGGTCGGCGCGGCTGGTGGCTCCGAGGCGTTGCCGCATGCGGGCCATGTGGTGCTCGACAGTCTTGGCCGAGATGAACAGCCGGTCGCCGACCTGCCGGTACGTCAGGCCAGACACCACCAGTTCCGCCACCTGGCGTTCCCGTTCGCTCAAGCCACCCGGATCGGCGCGGGGCGCGGGACGCGAGGCACCGGCGGCAGGCCCGCCCTGCAATGCGCGAGCCCTTTCGAGCAGGGACACCATCGCGGCGCGATCCGTGGTCCGGATGGCGGCCTGCCCGGCCAGCCGCGCGGCGTCCCAGTGCAACCCGGTGTCGTGCAGCGCTCCGGCCGCTGCTTCGACGCGTGCGGCATCGACGGCTCCGCCGAGGATGTCGATCCAGCACGTCGCGGCCTCGGCGATCGCCCTGTGGTAACCGGTGTGATCACCGAGGCGGTCCGCGCACCGCGACAGCGCCATCGCGTGTTCGGCCGCCTCGTCCCGGCGATCGGCCGTGATGGCGGCGTGCAGACCACTCCAGTGCAGCGTGGCCGACCACAAGGGTGGATCGCCCAGCGCGCCGAGCAACGCGCGCATCCTGCCGAGTTGGTGTGTGAGGCGCTCCGATTCACCGAGCCGCGCAGCGGCGATGGCGAGTTCGCCGAGCGGCAGGATGGTGAACAGGTCCACCCGCAGGCGGAGCACGGCCTCGCGAACGTCGGCCCAGACCGTGCGCAGTGCGCCGAGGTCGCTGGTTCTGCGGGCCAGTCCCGCGCGAAGACTCGAGGAAAGGAGCCAGTCGCGGGGTGTCGGCTCGCCGTCCACCGTCGCGAGTGTGCGGGTGGCCGAGTCCGTATCTCCTCGCAGCATGGCGATCCAGGCCGTGAGGAGGAGGTGCCTGCTGCGTGCGGTGTGTCCGCCGACCTCTGTCTCGACGGCCTGCTGGAGCAGGGTTTCCGCCAGCGGAAGCTCCCCGCACTGCATCCCGACGAGCGCACCCACCGCTGCGGGAGTGTCGGGGAGGAAAAGGGAACGCCCGACAGGGCCGAGTGTCTCCGCGGCGTCGGCCAGTGTGGACAGCGCGAGGGAAGGTTCCGAGGTCACCGACTCGACGGTGCCTCGGACGAGGGCCGACATCGCCCCGGTGACCAGAGTCGGTGGCTCCCCTTGTGCTGACCCGGATGCGGCGGTATCGAGCAGTGCTTCCGCCTCGGCCAACCCGCCGTCTCGCACCGCGACCAGTGCGGCGTTGAGGTGTGACAGCCGGGTCGCGGACCACCGGTACATCTCGCGGGCTCGCTCGTTCTGGCCTTTGTGGACGAACGCTGTGGCCGCCGTCCCAGCCGCGTGGGCCCTGCCCTCGGCGTCGGGGTCGGCGATCACCTGATCGGCCAGCCGGAGCGCCGTGTCGAGGTCACCGGACCTCGCGGCGACTTCCGCCCATCGGCAACCGAGTGCCGTCGGCGAACGACCGGCCCGCGTCGCCGCCGCGTACAGGGTCGCGGCGAGGGCGGGATCGTCTTCGGCCGCCTCGTCGGCGGCGGCTTCGAACGCCTCCGCCAGCTCAGCCCCTCCGAGTTCGCTGCCGAGCAGCGGACGCACCAGATCGAGCACAGGACCCTCACGGTCGAGTTGGAGCCGCACCAGCCGGTGTGACACGGCGAGCCTTCGCTCCTCGGGAACGAGCACCCGCAGCGCCTGCGACACCAGGGGCAGCGGAGTGCCGTCGTGCGTGAGCAGCCCGCAGGCCCTTGCCGCGTCCACCGCGCGCGCCACACCGTCGTGGTCGGTGCCGAGCACACCGGCGAGCAGGTTCACGTCAAGTCCGGCCCCTGATGTGGCCGCGAGCAGCAGGGACAGCAGATCCCGTGGCAGCCGGTCGAGGTCGGGGCGGAACTCCGCGAGCACGGACGGCGGAAGGCCGGTGGCGTCGGGCCGTACGGCGGCGGCCGGTTCGGTTCTCAGCGCCTCCGCGAGCCTCACGACGAACCCTGGGACTCCGAGCGTCTGTGCCCGCACGAGTTCGGCGAGCCCGGCCCTTTCGCGGCCGAGCAGCGCCGCGACGCGGCGGGTATCGAGTGGCCGCAGCACGACCTGCCCTCGCAGCCTGGACAGAACCCTGTTCAGTGCCGGAGGCCGCGGCCACGGTCTCGCGGCGATGACCAGGCCGGTGACCTCGTCCCCGGTCCGCTCGTACAGCTCGGCGAGCGCGGTCTCGTCGGCCTCGTGCGCGTCGTCGGCGAGAATCAGCTCCGCTGTGCCGAGGTCCTGTTGTCCGAACCACGCCACCGTGCCGCCCCTGGCCTCGACGCGACGCGCCACCTGGTGCAGAACGGCCGTCTTGCCGTACCCGCCCGGTGCCACGACGGCCAGCCTCACCGGCGCGAGCGCGCCGTCCGCGACGGCGGAGCACAGGTCGCGGGTCGGTCCGTCGAGCAACGGCTCGCGCGATCCGGGTGTGCGAAGGGCAGCGGGACGTGCTGGCGAGGCGACGTCGGAAGCCTGCATCAGCGTTCCTCGTCTCGGTCATGGGCTGAGCCGCTTCTGCGCGCCAGCGAGAACCGGCGGCGGGGCGGTTCGAGCGGGGTGATCTCGACGGGCGGTCGGCGAGGTGGTGGTTCGACAGCCTCACCGGCTTCGCCTTCGGTGCCGTCCCCGCGGCCCTGTTCCCCGTACCGGACCGGAAGGTCGTCGAGTTCGGGCGCGAGTGACGTCCCAGGCTTCTCCGGCTCGCTCACCCGCCCCTCCAACGGTTCCGGACCCCGGGCGGCGGCGGGCCGGGGACGCGGCCTCGGCCGTGCGGCCAGCGCCGCTCCTCTGCACAGTGCCGTGCCGGGATCGTGGTCTACCACGACAGGGCACGGAAGCATAGTGCGCGCGAGCGCGGCCGCGAGGGGAATCCTGGCGCTGCCGCCGACCAGCAGGGCCGCCGCGAGTTGCCCCTCGGGGACGGGTTCGAGCAGTGAGCGCAGTTTCCCGATGGCCGAGCGCAGTACCGGCGCGGCGAACTCCTCGAACTCCTGCCTGCTCAGCGACACCGTGTCGGTGACGAACACGTCTGTGGACGACGAGAGGCGTTCCTTCGCCGCGAGCGCTGCCGCCCGCAGCCTCCCCATGGCGTAGGGATCGTTGCCGTCGATGTCCGCGCGGTCGAGAACGTGCCGCACGACGAGGTCGTCCAGCCTGCACCCGGCCTCGTGCTCCGAGGACTTGTTGTGGGCGAGGAGTTCGACGCCGGCGGGAGTCCTGCGAAGCAGCGCCGTCTCGACGTGGACTCCGCCGATGGCGCACACGGCGAGCAGGCGGCCCGGCTCCACCGGCTCGCCGTCCGGCGAGGCGAGGTGGTTCTCCGCGGCGGCCACCGGACTCGGCAGTGCGAGCACGCCGGGGAGTTCGGCGGTGTCGAGTGCCTGGTGCAGCAGTCCACGGCGGTAGGAGGACCAGGACGGCGGATGGGTGACCACGATGCGCTCGGCGTGGGCGGCTTCGGCCTCCGCCACCCTGTCGGCGACCCAGCCGATCATCCCGGCCGCGAGGGTCTCGGCGGGGTAGGTCGCCTCGCCGAGCACGAACGGCACCGGGTCCCCTGTGCGGTGCAGTGGTGCCCTCGCCACCCTTTCCGGCTCTGTCACCGCCCTGTGCAGCGCCGCCTGGCCCACCAGCAGGTCACCCTGGTCCGACACGTGGAGCACGGATTCCGCCCATGGGGTTCGCCCCCCGATGGGGACTACCTCGGCAGAGGTCCAGACACCCCCTCGGTACCGGCAGACCGCCGCGCTCACCCGGGTGGCACCGAGATGTATCCCCAGGACATAGCGCATAGGCGGCGGTTTCCTCCCGGCTCGTCGCGACGGTCGGCTCCGGTGGGGATCACCCGGCCCGGAGCGGGTGCCTCCTTTCGTACCAAAGTCCTGACTCCGAATGACACCCCCGAATAGGCCGTCCGCCATCCCCTAAGCCCCTAACGCGAAGCCGGGGAGAGCGCGTCGAGAACCCGGTGTGCTCCCCGATGCCCTCGTGCGGCTCGCCTCCCTAGCGTCGGCTCCGCCGTCGCACGCGGCGACACGGACGTTTGCCTCATATCGAAGGAGAAACCCTTGATCCACGCACAGGGGGAGACGGAGACCGAGCAGGAAGTCACCGTCTCCGAGCCCTCGGCCGCCGCCCCACAGGAGCAGACGTTGCACGACTTCGTGCTCACCCTGCTGAACGACGCCACGGCCCGTGCCGCGTTCGCCCAGGACCCGGCGAGGGCGCTGGAGACGGCAGGACTTGGTGACATCACCGCCGAGGACGTGCAGGACGTGATCCCGCTGGTCATGGACTACAGCGGGCTTCCGGCTGCCGATGCCCTCGGGACAGTGGGCGCGGCCGGTGGCGCAGTGAGCGGTCTTGAGGGTGCCATCGAGCAGCTGAGGGGCGTTGCCGACGCGGCGGGCGACCGCGCGGACCTGGCGGGGACGGCAGGCCTTGACTCGGGTGTCGGCTCGATCGCCACCGGTGGCGCGGCCGCTCTCGACGGTGTGTCCGGCGTGCTGCGGTACGACACGGAGGCCGCTGCCGGTGAAGCCGCGGGCAGGCTCGGCGCGGACGGATTGAACGTCGGCTCCTACAGCGAAGGCTTGCTCGGCAAGGTCGCCGCTGTGGGTGGCGCGGGCCCGGACGGCGCGGGTGGACTGGCCAATGTGGACAGCGCGGCCGGTGGCGTCGGCGGCATGGTGGACGGCAGCCTCGACGGTGTGTCAGGCACCGGCAGCGTTGACACCTCCCCGCTCGACGCGGGTCTGTTCGGCGAGTTCAGTGGCGACGGTGCCGCCGGTGGCGCAGGCCTGCGCACCGACGCGGTGTCCCCCGAGGCAACGGGGATGCTGTCCGGCGACGGGTATGCCGCAGGCGGTTCGCTGGAGACCCCCTTCGGTACCTACGGCATCGACGTGGCCAACGAGGTGGGGCTCTCCCTTCCCGAGATCGAGACCACCGGCGACCTGGCCGACACCCTCGACACCGACACGATCACCAGGGGCAGCGAGGCCGCGGCCAGCACGGTGGCCACCTATGTCGCCTCCGGCGGCGCGGCATTGCACGGTGCGGTTCGCTCCACTGCGGGCGACCTGCCCGTTGACCTGCCCACGGAGCTGCCCTCGGCTGTTCCGGCCGGTGTTCCCTCGGAACTCCCGGTGAACGTGCCAGGCGCTGTCGCCGACGCGCCCTCGGTCGATGACACCGTGCTCTCGCAGCCGAGGAACCTCAACGAGGACGTCGAGGAGCCCGTCGAGGTCGCCGGTATCGGCACCGACCTCCCGAACGTGGCCGACTCGATCCGTGGCCTCGCTTCGGAGGTTCAGGACGGCCTCGGCAGCGTGCCAGGCCAGCTCGGTGCGGCGGTGCCGACGGGCGCGACGGAGGTGCCTGACCTTCCCGTGCTGAACCCGATGCCGGAGTCCGGCGACTACGCGGCCGACTCCGCGCACCAGGTGCACGAGGGTGCCGAGCGGGTGGCTGACACGGTGAGTGACAGCCCGCTGGGCGGTGTCGCCGAGAAGGGTCAGGATCTGCTGTCCGACGCGCCGGTCGTCGGTGATCTGGACCTCGGTCACTGACCCTCGGTGATTTCAGCACAGTAACAGGCCGGGCTCGGTGATATCACGAGCCCGGCCTGTACTGCGTGGCGTGAACGAGGCACACTGTCCGATCGATGAAGGCAACCCCGTGGCTCGACGTGCTCGACGAGGCCATTCGGTCGTGCGCCGCTCACGACCGCGCAGACCTCGTCGCGCGCCTCCGTGCCCGCCGCGCCGAGCTGACCGGCCCGAAGGTGCGGGTGGTGGTGCTCGGTGCGCAGGGGCAGGGCAAGAGCCAGCTCCTCAACGGACTGCTCGGCACGGGCGTGTGCGCGGTCGGCGACGACGTCACCACCACGGTGCCCGCCGTTGTCGAGTACGCCTCCGCTCCCGTGGCGGAACTCGTTCCCGGTGTCACGGCTCCGCTGATCGAGGCCGGGCATTCTCGGGACAGCCTCGTGCTCGAAGGGCCTGTGCACAGCGTTCCCGCGCTCACCGCCTCCGACCGGATGTCCGTCTCCGTCGATTCGGCGACGTCGGTGGCCAACCGGAGAGGTGGCATCGCCAAGGTCGAGATTGGACTCCCGCGCAAGCTTCTGGAGACGGGACTCACGCTCATCGACACCCCGCCCTACGGGGACAGGGCGAGTGAGCACACCGGCGCCGTTCTCGCCACGCTGCCCCACGCGGACGCGGTGCTGCTGACCGCCGACGTGACCCACGACCTCACCCCGGACGAGTTGGACGTGCTCGAGCGCGTCCTCACGCTGTGTCCCACGGTGGCCGTCGTGCTCACCAAGACCGACCTCGTACCGGGGTGGCAGCGGGTGGTCGAGCGCAACCGGGCCAGGCTGGAGCGGCACGGGTTACCGGTGACGGTGTTCGCGGTGTCGTCGGCACTGCGGCTGCTCGCCGCGAGAACCAACGATTCGGGGCTCAACGACGAGTCCGGGTTCCCCTCGCTCATCTCGTATCTGCACCACGACCTGATGGGCAATGTGGACGGTCTGCGCAGGCGCAGTGCCGGTGCCCTGGCCGGCCTCGCCGTCGATCGTGTGGTGCCGCCGCTGCGGGAGCGACTCGCCGAACTACAGCGGGGCGGCGACGGTGAGCTGACGGCCAGGTACCGCGCGGCGGGAAAGCGACTGGAGCACCTTCAGCGTGAGGCGTCGCGGTGGCAGACCATGCTCGCCGACGACGTCGCGGATCTCACCGCTGACCTCGACTACGACCTGCGTGACCGCACCCGCCGCATCCTGCGCGAAGCCGACGAGTACTTCGAGGTGGCCGACCCCGCGAAGGACTGGCCCGACTTCGAGGAGTGGTTGCGCGACAACCTGACGGCTGCCGCCGAGGCCAACTCAGGCTGGCTGCTCGACAGGTTCGAGTGGATCACCCGGAAACTCGCGGGCGCCATCGCCGTTCACCGGCCCGACGTGTTCGCGCCGGAGGAGGTGCTGCCCGGCATGCCGAAGGAGGAACTCGGCGAGTTGCGGATGCCGGGGATCGAAAGGTTCACCCTCGGCCAGAAACTGTTCGTCGGCATGCGCGGCTCGTACAGCGGCCTGCTCATGTTCGGGCTCGCCACCACGCTCGCCGGGATGAGTCTCATCAACCCGATCTCCATCGGCGCGGGAGTGGCGTTCGGTGCGAAGAGCGTTTTCGAGGAGCGGGGAACCCGACTGAAGCGCAGGCAGGCCACGGCGCGCAACGCCGCCCACCGGTACGTCGATGACTTCTTCCTCGCCTACGGCAAGGAGAGCAAGGACGCCGTGCGCCTGATCCATCGGGAATTACGCGACCGGTGTACCGAGGTGACGCAGGAATTGCGGGCCGAGATCAGTGAGGCCGCGCAACGGATCAAGCAGTTGATCGACGCGAAGGCGGCGGAGCGCGGCACGGCCGTGCGGGAGGTGGCTCGCCGGATCGACGAGCTGGAGTTGCTGCGCAGACGTGCGGAGGCGCTGGCACCCCGTGTGGTCCCGCGAGGGCTCACCGCATGAACCTCGCCGAAAGGGCCTGGTCGTTGCTCAGCAGGGCTCAGGAGGTGTACGCGGACAATCCGAGAGCGTCCCACTGGCTTCGCAGGCACCTCGCGCGGCTCGGCGAGCCCGTCCGGGTCGTCGTGGCAGGCCAGGAGGGGGCGGGGACGTCAACCCTCGCCGCCGCGCTCGCCGGAGAACCCGGACACAGTGGACATGCGGGTCACTCCGGGCATGCCCGTGGTGCTCCGCCTGCGTGGCGGCACATCCGGGGCGTCCGAACGTGGCCTGAGCTGCTGGTACTGGACGCCGGACTCCGGCCGCAGGACCCGCCTGCGCGGGTCGCGGAGCTGATCGGCGAGGCGGACGCGGTGCTCTACCTCCTCGGCCGGAACAACTCCGAACCGGCGTTGTTGCGCGCGGTGCACGACCAGGCCGTGCCCCGGCTCGCGCCCGTGAACGCGATCGCTGTGCTCGCAAGGGCCGACGAACTCGCCGGTGGCCGCGTGGACGCGCTGACGTCGGCGCGGCAGGTGGCGAGAAGGTGGGCGAGGCAGGCGCCGGTCGCCGAGCTGTGCCAGGACGTCGTCGCGGTCGCGGGGCTGCTCGCGCTGGCGGCGCGCACGCTCCGTGGCGACGAGTTCGAGTTGCTTGCCGCGCTGGCCGCCGTCCCGAAGGCTGAGCTGGACCCGCTCCTGCTGTCGGCCGACAGGTTCGGTGCCGAGCCGCAGCGCGCCGAACTGCTCGCCAGGTTCGGGCTTTTCGGCATCCGGCTGGCCACCACGCTGCTCAGGAACGGCACCCGTGAGCCGACGGCATTAGCGGCCGAGCTGTGCAGGCGCAGTGGCTTCGACGCGCTTGGCGAGGCGGTGTCGGCGTACTTCACGGCCCGCGCGCCCGTGCTCAAGGCGCGGTCGGCACTGCTGGGCCTCGGTGTGCTGCTGCGAAGGGAGCCCCGCCCGCCCGCTGCCCCACTCGCCGCCGAACTGGAGCGCACGCTCACGGGCGCTCACGAGTTCGCCGAACTTCGGCTGTTCTCCGCGCTGCGCACCGGGAGGGTGTCCCTGCCCGGTGATCTCGGCGAGGAGGCCGCACGGCTCGTCGGCGGTTACGGCGAGGCTTTTGAGGCGCGGCTGGCCGTCACCGCCGAGGGGACCGCGAGTGAGCCGGATTTGCGTCAGGCCGCGGCAGGGGCGTTGCGGGACTGGCGCGCGTACGCGGAGAACCCCGTGCTCTCCTCGTCAGAGCGCCTCGCCGCGGCGACCGTGGTCCGTACCTGTGAGGGCCTCGTCACGGGCCTGTTGTGACCGGGGCGTGCGCGGCGCCACGAGATCGAAGAACGTGCGCAGGTCTTCGGCGACGGCGTGGGGTTGCTCCATCGAGACGAAGTGCCCGCCGGGATTGCCCTGTGGCCAGTGCACGATCGTGTTGTGGCGCTCGGCCAGCCGACGCCAGACGTCCGGACCACCGCTGTAGACCCCCGTCGGCACAAGCGACTGGCCCTCCGGCCAGGTGAACTCGCTGCTCTCGTACATGAACCACGACGAGGAGCCCGCCGTTCCGGTGAGCCAGTACAGGGTCGCGTTCGCGAGTAGCAGGTCACGATCGATGGCCTGGTCCGGGAGGTCCACGGTGATGGTGAACTGTTTGAACTTCTCGATCAGCCAGGAGAGCAGACCCGCGGGCGAGTCGTTCCAGGCGTTGGCGAAAGTCTGAGGCGCGACCCTCAGCAGGGAGTGGTGATCGACGCCGATCGCCGCCCACTCCTGCATCTCCTGGTAGGACGCGAAATCCTCAGCATTCATGTCGGGGATGTCGCGCTCGGTGGGGAAACCGAGACCACCCATCACGTAGGCACCGACAACGGCGTCGGGCGCCGCCTTCGCCATCTCGGGCGCGAGGTACGCGCCCAGATCCCCGCCCTGAACGCCGTAGCGCTCGTAGCCGAGCCTGCGCATCAGTTCGGTGAACATGCCCGCGACCCTGGCCACGTTCCAGCCGGTGCTCTTCGGCTGCTCCGAGAACCCGAATCCGGGAATGGACGGCACGACGACGTGGAAAGCCCTCGCGCCCTCGCGGCCGTGGGCGGAAGGCCGCGTCAGCGGGCCCACCAGTTCGGCGAACTCGAACACCGAGTTGGGCCAGCCGTGGTTGAGCACCAGCGGCAGCGCGCCGGGTTCCGGAGAGCGGACGTGCAGGAAGTGGACGTCGTGGTCGTCGATGGTGGTGACGAAGGAGCCGAGTTCGTTCAGCCTTGCCTCGTGTTCCCGCCAGTCGAAAGCGGTGCGCCAGTGGGCGATGAGTTCACCGAGGTAGTCGCATGTCACGCCTCGCGCCCAGTCGCCGGGCAGTTGCCGTGGCAGGCGGGTACGCGCAAGGCGCTCCAGCAAGTCGTCGAGGTCGGCCTGCGGGACGTCGATCGGGAAAGGCCGGACGTCGTTGGGCATGGGAAGTCCTTTTCGAAGCGGGTCTGGTTCGATGCGGGATCGAGGGGGATCAGGCGAAGATGTCCGCGCCGCTGACGTAGCGCATGCCCTCGACGAACTCCGGTCGCCGCTCGCGTTCGGCCAGCTCGTCAGGCGTGGGGTCGGCGACGTGCTGGTGCAGCCAGTAGACGTTGCCGAGCGGGTCGCGGACGCGGGCGACGATGTCACCGAAATGCAGTTCCGTCGGGCGCGTGACGATCTGTGCGCCCGCGTCGGCTGCTCTGCGGACTGCCGAGGCGATGTCGGCGACATAGAGGCGAAGGAAAGCGGGTGTCGCCGGCCAGTGAGGGCGGGAGTCGAAAAGCATCACCGGCGCGTCGCCGATGCGGGTCTCGGCGTGGCCGATGAAGCCGTCCTCACCCTGCACGCGGACGGTCTCGACGGCGTCGAACGCCTTCGAGAGGAACTCGAGCACGGCGGCGGTGTCCCGCGAGATGATCCACGGAGTCACGGTGGCGTAGCCGTCGGGGACGGTTTTAACGCTGGTCATGGTGCGGGGCCTTTCGTCTGTTCGAGCTGGCGCCACCACGCTAGGGGCGATATAGGTCAGGATCTGTCCTCCTTGTCCGGCATTCTGACCGGCATGAGCACTCCCTCCCGGCTGCTGAGCCTGCTGTCCCTGTTGCAGACCCCGCGCGAGTGGCCTGGTAGCGAGCTGGCGCGCAGGTTGGAGGTCAGTCCTCGCACCATCCGCCGCGATGTGGAACGACTTCGGGAGCTCGGCTACCCGGTTGTGGCGTCGAAGGGTGCCGAGGGCGGCTACCGGCTGGTCGCGGGCGCCGCACTGCCGCCGTTGCTGCTGGACGACGAGGAGGCCGTGGCGATCGCCGTTGGCCTGCGCAACGCGGCCGGGCATGCGGTGTCCGGGCTCGGCGAGGCCGCCGTGCGTGCTCTGACCAAATTGGAGCAGGTACTGCCATCCCGGCTGCGTTACCGCGTGGCGACGTTGAACACGGCCATCGATCCGATGCCCGAACACGCGGATTCCGTGGTCGATCCCGGGGTGCTCACCACGGTGGCGGCGGCCATCACCAACGCCGAACGGCTGCGGTTCGCCTACCGGTCACATCAAGGCGACCTGTCCAAACGGCACGTCGATCCCCACCGGCTCGTCCCGGCAGGGCGGCGCTGGTACCTGGTCGCCTTCGACAACGACCGGGACGACTGGCGCGTGTTCCGTGTTGACCGGATCAGTGAGCCGTTCCCGACGGGGGCTCGCGCGTCTGCGCGGGAACTGCCTGCCGACGACGCGGCGACCTACCTCACCAGTTCCTTCCACAGTCTCGCGCCCAGCTACCAGGCTGTGGTGACCGTGTTCGCACAGCCGGACGAGATCGACGCCAGGCTGGGCGAGATCGAACCACTCGAAGAAGGCCGGTGCCTGGTGCGGTGCAACGGGGACACGGTGGAGTGGCTCGCGTTCCGGCTCTCACTGCTGGGACACGAGTTCCGGGTGCACGAGCCACCCGAACTCGTCGAGTACCTGCGAGAGCTGGGGCAGCGCTCGCTCAGGGCGTCGGGGGAGTGCGAAGGGTTTTCTTCCTGACGGATGTCCGACGAACGGCGGCTTCTCATCGTTCACTCGACTGGGTAAGGATGCGCCGGTGATGTCTTCGAAACGCAGGGTCGCGTCCGGCGCGGTCCTCGCGGCGCTCGCGGTGGCTCAGGGGGTACTCGCCGCGCCCGGCGCGGCGGCCGAACCGGACACCGCCGAGGCGGCGCCCGCACGCATTCACGAGATCCAGGGCACCACGCGCCTCTCTCCCCTCGAAGGGGATCGCGTGCGCGTGGATGCCGTCGTGACGGCGACGCGGACCTTCGGGTCCAGCCGCGGATTCTGGATCCAGGACCCACGGCCGGACGACGATCCGCGCACGAGCGAGGGCCTGTTCGTCTTCACCGGCCGCACCACTCCGGCGCTCACGCAGGGCGATGTCGTCACCGTCGAGGGCACGGTCGCCGAGTACTACCCCGGCGATCCCGCCACCACGGCCGCGCAATCGACCACCGAACTCGTCAAGGCGCACTGGACGGTCACGGCGAGGGGTGCTCGGGTTCCCGAGGCGCTCGCGCTCGGTCCCGGGACGGTGCCCGATGCTCTGACGGCGTCTCCCGGTGGCAGCATCGAGCACGCGCCGCTGCGTCCCGATGAGTACGCGCTCGATTTCTGGGAGGCGCACGAGGGCGAACTCGTGTCCGTGATCGACGCCAGGCTCGTCAGCCGCAGCACCGACTACAACGAGCTGTACGTGACCACGAAGCCCCAGCAGAACCCGAGCGCGAGGGGCGGCACGGTCTACCTCGGCTACGACCGGCCCAACACGGGAATCCTCAAGATCGAGTCGCTGATCCCGTTCTCGCAGCGGCCCTTCCCGAAGGCCGACACGGGGGACACGCTCACCGGCGTCACGTCGGGCCCGGTGGAGTACGACTCCTACGGCGGCTACACCCTCATGGCGAGCGTGCTCGGCGAGGTGAAGGGCAACGGGCTCGAACGCGAGGTCACGCGCGCCCAGCTGCGGGGCGAGCTGGCCGTGGCGACCTACAACGTGGAGAACCTCTCGGCCGTGGACGGCGAGGAGAAGTTCGCCGCACTCGCCGAGGGCGTCGTTTCCAACCTCGCCTCGCCCGACATCCTGACGCTGGAGGAGATCCAGGACGACAACGGTCCCAAGGGCGCGGGCGACGGTGTCACCTCCGCCGACGAGACGTTGCGCCGGTTCACCGAGGCCATCGAGGCCGCAGGCGGCCCCCGCTACGAGTGGAGGCAGATCGACCCGCAGGACGGTGCCGACGGCGGCCAGCCGGGAGGCAACATCCGGATGGGATTCCTGTTCAACCCGGAGCGCGTGCGGTTCGTCGATCGCGAGGGAGTGGACGCGACCACGCCCGTCGCTGTGGAGCGCGACCGGCGCGGGGCACGGCTTTCGGTATCGCCCGGCCGCATCGACCCGCAGCATCCGGCCTGGGAGGACAGCAGGAAACCGCTCGTCGGCGAGTTCGTGTTCAAGGGCCGCACGGTCTTCGTCGTCGCCAACCACTTCGCGTCCAAGGGTGGCGACCAGCCCGTGCACGGCCGCTTCCAGCCACCGGCCCGCACTTCGGAGCAGCAGCGCGTCCAGCAGGCGACGGTGGTGCGTGACTTCGTTGACGACCTGCTCGCGGTGGACCGCCGAGCCAACGTCGTCGTGGCAGGCGATCTGAACGACTTCCCGTTCTCGCCCACACTGCGTGAGTTGACACGCGGAGGCACGCTGCGCTCTCTGATGGACACGCTGCCCGAGAGCGAGCGCTACAGCTACGTCTACGAGGGCAACTCGCAGGTCCTCGACCACGTGCTCGTCTCACGCGGCCCGCGCAGGGTCAGCTACGACGTCGTGCACATCAACGCCGAGTTCGCCGACCAGGCCAGCGACCACGACCCGCAGATCGTGCGGTTCGTTCCGAGGTAAGGGCGGTTGCCGGGCGGTGTGTCGCCGCACCGCCCGGCGCGGGCGTTCACACGCCGAAAGGCGCGGCGTACCGCACGACTCCGCTCGGCGGCCGGGTTCCGTCGAGGCTCCGCACCAGGAAGGCATCGTCGGGGACCTCGATGGGCAGGCTGATGCCGTAGGTGGACGCGCGTTCGAAGCCGAAGCGCGGGTAGTACGGCGGATGTCCGAGCACGACGACGAACGACTCCTCGGCCTGCTCGGCCTCCCGCAGGAGAGCCATGATGGCCGCCGAGCCGGCGCCTTTGCCCTGCCATTCCGGCAACACGCCCACCGGGCCGAGTCCCAGCGCGGGGACGTCGCCGATGTGGCAGCGCGTCAGCAGGGCGTGGCCTGCGAGCCCTTCGGGGCCTTCGACGACCATGGAGAACTCGTCGATCCACGCCGGGTCGGTGCGCAGCGTATCGACGAGCTTCGCCTCAAGGGAGGTGTCGAAGGCGGCCAGATGCACGGCGTGCACGGCCGCTGCGTCACCAGGAGTCTCCTGCCGGGTTTTCCAGTCCACTATGTACACCTTTCACATATCCGGCCGATGCAGGCCGGACGAGCGCGACCATAGCCACCTCCACCCCACTGGAGCGATTCCTTTTCGCGCCGCGGTGCCGAGCGCGGGGCAAGGGTGCCACTTCTGACCACCCTTGCCGAGGGCAAGCGTTCGGTCATCCGATTTTCTCCTGCCATGGCCGGTCCGGGCGGGCCGCATCACCCGACAGTTCGTTGTGTGGCAGCGTCGTTCTTGCGCTGGTTGGCCTTGAATCGCGCCTTCTTCTGACGATTTCCGCACGTATTCATGTCGCACCATTTGCGGGTGCGACTTCGACTGGTGTCGAAGAAGGCAGCGCGGCAGGTCGGCGATGCGCACAAGGCCAGTTTTCCGTCTCGTTCGCCCGCGATGATGCTGATCGCGTCGGCGGCGATCACACTCAGCGCGTCCTCCACGGAGGAAGTCGAGTCAAGTCGCCACCGGCGATTGCCCTCGGGCGTCAGGACAGCCGCAGCGCGTCCCCGAACGCTGCGGTCATTGATGGTTCGAACAGCGGAAGCAGGGAGAACGTCCTGGGTGGCGGCTGCTGTCGCGGCGGCGTGAATGGATTCCCTCAGTTCCCTGGCTAGTTCGAGTTGAGCGGTGGTGCAGGACTCCACGGCAAGGCCGTTCACCCCAAGCCAGTCGATGAGTCGCTGCGGTGTGGGAATGCGCTCTACGGCGTTGCCGCACCGCTCCGTCAGAGTCGCCGTGAAGCTGGTCGCCAGCACGTTACCGAGACGAAAGTCAGGGAACCGGGCGGACATGGAACCACCTTAGCTGGTTGCTTGCAGGAAAGAGGGCGTGCTAGAACCATCATAGCCGGTTCTCATCAGGTCGTGGCCGGTCCGGCGACGATCAGGAGGTCTCATGTCCCGTCCGACCAGCGACGTGCAAGCATTCGAAGCCCACGCAACCGACGCTGACCTCGACGATCTACGCGCGCGACTGGCCGCGGCCCGGCTACCGGAAGCCGAGACTGTCCATCGCGCCGCGCCCGGCCCTGGCCGATGGGAACAGGGCGTTCCTCTCGCCGACCTCGTCGATGTCGTGGATTACTGGCGCACCGGGTACGACTGGCGGTCGTTCGAAGCGCGCCTGAACCGTATCGGCCAATTCCGTACCACCATCGACGATCTGGGTATCCACTTCCTGCACCGTCGATCCCCGCGCGCGGATGCCAGTCCGCTGATCGTGACGCACGGATGGCCGGGCAGTATCGCCGAGTTCATCGATGTCGTTGACGAGCTGGCGGATCCGAAAGACCCGGACGCTCCAGCATTTCATGTCGTGGTCCCATCGCTACCAGGCTTCGGTTACAGCGACAAGCCGGTCACCACCGGGTGGGGAACCGAGAAGATCGCGGCGGCATGGGTGGAACTGATGGGAAGGCTCGGCTACAGCGAATTCGTAGCCCACGGCGGGGACTGGGGAGGCAATATCACCACGGTTCTCGGCGGCAGATTCCCGGACCACGTCGTCGGCATCCACACAACTTTCGCGGAGGCGCCGCCCGGGCTGACAACGGACGGGCTGACCGAGGTCGAGCGCAGGTGGACCGAGGAAACTCGTCATTTCTGGCGCCACCGCGCGGCCTACGCGAAACAGCAGGCCACCCGACCGCAGACCATCGGCTACTCGCTCGTCGATTCACCGGTCGGGCTTCTCGCCTGGATTCTCGACAAGTTCGCCGAGTGGACGGATACCGAAGACAGTCCGTTCGAGACGATGTCCCGAGACCGGATTCTCGACAACGTCACCCTGTATTGGCTGACGCGGAGCGGCGCATCGTCGGCCCGAATCTACTACGAAAGCCACAACTCGCTCGACCCCGAACTCCGCGTGGACATCCCGGCTGCGATCACCATATATCCCCGAGACATCGAGAAGTATCCGCGACCCTGGGCGCAGGAGCGGTATCGCCGAATCGTTCGATGGAGGTCGCCAGAGCGCGGAGGACATTTCCCGTCGCTGGAGGTTCCCGACTATTTCGTCAGGGATTTGCGAGAAGGTCTGGCAGCGGTGCTGGCCGCTCATCGGTGAACGCGACTACGCGCCGGGACTCTTGAGTCGAGGATGTTCAGCGCGCGTCAGCGGCGGGCGCGCCAGCTCAGCGCGTCCACGGCGTTCTGCAACTCCCGGTACGCCGGTTTGATCTGCTCGACGTGGTGGTCGAGGTGTTCGCCCCGGGCCGGGGCTGTCGCCGCCGGTGGCTCGCCGGGTTCGAGCCAGGACAGCCGCGCCACATTGTCGTATGCCATGCGCCACCAGCGATGACCCCGTTCCTGAACGGCGATCTCCTGCTCGGCAAGGCGTTCGACCCGCTGGGCCGCCTCGGCGATCTGCGACTCCAGCTCGTGGCCGCGCCGCCGTTCCCACTCGCGCACGTCGTCGGCGGCCTTGTGCGCCCTGCTCATGATCTCCTTGTACCGCATGGCCGCGGTGGGTTCGTCAGGCATCGGAGGCCTCCTGCCGGTGGAACGGGATGGTGACCTCCGGGCTCGCGTGCGTGCTGCGATCGAAGAACAGGGCCCTTCCCGCCCTCGGCGACCAGTGCACAACCTGGCCCGCGCAGAATGCCGCGAGTTCGCTGCCCTGCACGTCGAGAGCCACCCACGCGCCGATGTCCTCGGTTCCCCCGAAACCGAGCGTGTCCTTGAGGCGCGCGACACCTCGCCACCAGCCAAGCACGTGTGTGCCCTTCACCGGCCCCTGCTTGAGCAGGGTTCTCAGGTGGTCGAGTCCGCTGGGTTTGCCCGGCTCCTTGCGCTCCAGCGCGGGCGACACCGCGTCAACGCCGTAGAGCACCACGAACCGAGGCCCACCGTCTGGTTCGGACAGTCGAGCGGCCTGGTCCGCGACGACCGTGGGGATGTCGGAGGCACTCGTCACCACCGGTTTGTGCCCGAGCGCGGCGAGGTCGTCGGCCAGAGCCCGCACCTCGTCCGCGCAGGTGTCGATGGCGCACCCAAGCACGAACTCCACCGCGCCTGGCGGGTACTGCCTCGCGAGCGAGCGGGTCGCGGCTTCGAGCACGGAAAGGGCTTCCGCCGTGCTGCTCCCCAGCACGGCGAGGTTGCGTCCCGGTGCGGAAGCCAGCTCGACGGCGTGAGCGTTGTCCATGACCTCGATCGACTGCCCGACGAGCGCCCTCGGCCGGTCCTTCGCCGGTTCGAGCGTGGTGAAGGCCGGTGACTCGTCGAGCTGGGGCGCCACCGCGCCGTCGAACAACCGTGGCCCGCCGTGGGTGGCGTAGCGCTGCCACAACTGCCGTTGCAGCACGGGGAAGGTGTCCTTGGCGCTCGCGTCGGGGACGTGAACGAGCTGGTTGCCGTGGGAGATCCCGGACTCGTGGTTCACCACCGCGTGCCAGCGGGGTGCGGACACTGCCGCCTGGTTCGATTCGGCGAGCACCCGCCTCGCCTTCGGCATCGCGATCCGCAGCGTGCACTGCTCGAACACGGCGGGCTTGCCCCAGAAGGCGTCGATGCCCGCGATGTCCTGGCTGGCGAGCACGAGGTGGATGCCTTGAGAGCGACCGCGCCGGGCCAGGTCCTCCAGCAGCGCCGTCGCCATGGCCGTCACGGAGTCGCGTCCGGCGAAGAGGTACTGGAACTCGTCGATCACGGCGACGATGCGGGGCCAGTGCCCGTCCGGGTCCGCCGCCCGCAGCTCCGCGATGTTGGTGACCTCGTACTCCTTCGCCGCGGCCGAACGTCGCCGCAGCTCGTCGGAAAGGAAGCGCAGCAGCGCGAGGCCGAACTCGCGGTCGGTGTTGACGTTCACGCCGACGAGCCGCGCGTGGGGCAGCCAGCTCTCGTCCTTCTTCCCCGGAGCGAGCCCCGCGAAGGAGACTCCTTCCTTGAAGTCCAGCAGGTACAGCGCGAGCTCGTCGGGTGAGTAGCGGGCGGCGAGGCTGCCGAGCAGCGCATAGAGGAAGTTGGTCTTGCCCGATCCGCTCGGCCCTCCGATCAGCGCGTGCGGAGTGGCGTCGCCGATGACCACCTCCACGGGTTCGCCCTCGTAGAACCCGACGGGTGCCCGCAATTCCCTCGCCGAGCATTCCTTGCCGAACTCGGTGGGGAGCAGGTCCGCGAACGACCGTGGCCCGCCCTGTTTCGTGATGACGGCTTCGGCGATACGGGCCGCCGCGCCCGCGACCTGTCCTGGCGGCAGCGGCGGGTCGAGCCACACCTCCACGCCCGACCCGGTCATCGACGTGATCGCGCGCCGGTCGTCGAGCAGCGAGATGGTCTCCACCGAACCGCCGAGGACTGTCGGCACATCGACGAGGACGAGCGAGATCCCCGCGGCGAGCGCGCCGCTGGCGACACGCTTGAGGTCGCGAAGGTGTTCGGGTGCGAGGTTCTCGCCGTTGCCGTACAGCACCGCGATCCGCCACGGTTCGACGCGCTTGCCGGTGGCCTTGCGCATCGCGCGAAGCGTCGGGTATCCGGCCTGCATCGTGTGGGTGTGGATGCGGCGGATGTGCCCCGCGAGCTCGTCGAGCAGATCGACGAGCCGTGTGGGGTCGTGCACGGTGACGGCGCTCGTGCGGCTCAGCGCGTAGAAGTTGGGCAGCACGGCCGTGAGCTGGCCGACGTCCCACAGGTGCACCTTCACGGCGCCTGGCGTGAACGTGCTCAGCACCCGCATGAGCAGGTTCTCCACGAGTGCGTCAACGGTGTGCCGCGTCTTGGGCGCGGAGGTGATCGAAAGGTGCGACTCGTCGAGCAGCGGAACGGCGACGTCGAAGGAATGCGTGGTTCCCCGCGTCCCACCGACGCTCAAACCGTCCACAGTGGCCTCTCCGATGCGCCACAGCCCCGGCGGTTCGGTGCCGTCGATCCTGCCGAGTGTGCCGAGCCACTCGCCTGCGGGGCGACCTGCGGGCCCATCGGCCTCGGAGGCGACGAGGTCGCGCAACTGTGCGGGGCCGTCGGCCCAGTCGGCGTAGAAGCGGCTCCGCACGGTGTGCAACCACGACAACACCGACGCCATGGCCGGTTCGCCGCGATGTTCGGCGAGTTTCGGATCGTCCTCCGCGTGGTCGAGCCCGACCGACAGCACGAGCTTTTCCAGCCGAAGTTTCGTGAGCGCGTCCTCGGCGTCGAGACGGGCGTTACGGGCGGCGCCGAGAGCGAGCCCGATCTGGTGGCGCAGCGCCTCGAACGCGTTAGTCACCCGCGCGCGCTGCTCGACGACCTTGCGTCGCATGGGCACACTTCACAATCTCGACTCGTAATCCGTGAGCAGGGCCCGCACGGTGTCGAGCCGTGCGTGGTTCGCCTCGATCTGCTCCACGGCCCTCGCCAGCTCGGAGGGCAGCCACGGCTGGGCCTGTGCCTGCGCTTCCACGGCCACGCGCCGGTAGTCATCGAGCAACTCCTTCGCCGTGGCGCTGTGGGCTCGCGCCTCGGCGACCGCCCCGAGGGTTCCGGCGAGCAGGTGCCGCAGCTCTTCCAGTGACATCCGCGGGCTAGAGGCGAGCCGAGTAACTCTCGGCGGACGAGATGCACGCGAGGATGGTGCTCTGCGTGCCTGCCACAGCCTGCAACGCCTCGGCAAGCAGGCCGTGAGCCTGGTTGACCTCCTCCTGCGTGCTGCCGGACGTGGCCTGAGCCAGAGATTGCTGTGCTTCCTCGAGCGATTGAGCGGCCTGTTGCAGGGCGGCGATGCTGGCGGAAGCCTTTTCGTTCGCGAGGGCGATCCCCGCACGAATCTCTTCCACACCGGGCATGAGGCTGGCTCCTTGAGGAAGTCGGGTCAACGCTGTCACCAACTTAGCGTGAGTGATCAGCCGCGCACAGCAGGTAGGTGGGGTAACCGTGCTGGGCCGAACAGCGCGGCGATCCGGCCTGGGCCGACGAGTGCGCGGGGGACGGGAAAGCCGTCACAGGCCGTCGCCGGGGGCTGTGAGGCTCCGTAGCGATCAAGCGGTCCGATGGCGGTCGCGGCCATGGCTACTTCGTCCGCGAATCTGACAGCTCTCGGGAAGGAAGACACCGGAAAACACGTCCGTGCCGACGTTCGGGGTGAACCAGAAGTACAGCTACCTGATCGACATCGAGGTGCCGGAAGCGTCTGGAACCCTGCTTCTTTCGGGTCCGGGCATAGGCGGGGGCTGGGAGTGGAACGGCGGGCAGCGGTCTCGGCGCGGCTGCTTTCAGGGACGGGACTGATCGAGCTTCGACACCCGGACTGCGCGGCGATTCGCCCGAGTGCGGCCGAACACAGAAACGCCGGGCTCCCTCATGAGAACCCGGCGTTCGTGAGCTGGCGGAGGATACGGGATTCGAACCCGTGAGGGCTTTTACACCCAACACGATTTCCAATCGTGCGCCTTAGGCCGCTCGGCCAATCCTCCGCCGAGAAGGGTAGCAGGGTGGGCCCTGCGCGCTTGCCGAGGGCCGGTGCCGCCCCACACCTCCCGGTACCCGGCCGTCCCGCAGCGGGCACCTCCGTGGTCGCGTACCGGCGGTTACCGCGCACGGCATCGCGGGTATGCGAAAGCCATGGCGGTCGCCACTGTGGATCATGAGATGCTGACGGCGCTGGGCAGGCAGCTCAGGGTGGATTCGGTGCGCGCCGCCGACTTCGCCGGACTCGGGCCTCCTGCGTCGTCGCTGTCGGCGGCCGACCTGATGGCCGTGTTGCTCGCGGGACATCTGCGTTACGACTTCGACGCCTCGCAGAACCCCGCCAACGACCATCTCATCTTCTCCAAGGGGCACGCCTCGCCGTTGCTGTACGCGATGTACGTGGCGGCGGGGGCCATCGCCTCGGAGGAACTGCGCTGGTTCCGCGCGTCCGGCAGCCGGTTGCAGGGGCATCCGACGCCCGCGCTGCCGTGGGTGGACGTCGCCACCGGTTCGCTCGGGCAGGGCCTCGGCATCGGCGCGGGTATCGCGCTGGCAGGGGCGCGCCTCGACCGGCGTGACTTCCGGGTGTGGGTGCTGTGCGGTGACGGCGAACTCGCCGAGGGTTCGATGTGGGAGGCGTTCGAACACGCCGGTCATGAGCGGCTGCGCAACCTGACGGCCATCGTCGATGTGAACCGGCTCGGTCAGCGAGGCCCGACCCGTCTCGGGTGGGATACCGCCGCCTACGCCCGGCGCATCTCTGCGTTCGGCTGGCACACCGTGGAGATCGACGGGCACGACGTCGATCAGATCGACGCCGCCTACGCTGAGGCGGCCGCGAGCGAGCGGCCCACTGCCGTGCTGGCCCGCACACGGAAGGGAAAGGGGCTTCGCGCCGTCGAGGACGTGGGGGACGCCGGGTCCGGAGGCGCGGTGCTGCCCGATGCGGAGGCCGCCATCGCGGAACTCGGTGGCCGCAGCGCCATCCGGGTCGAGGTGGCGGCCCCCGAGTACGAAGCTCCCGCCGTGCCGGATCTGCGATCGCTACGCATCCCCTGGTACGAGCGGGGACGGCTCGTGTCCACCCGCACCGCCTTCGGCCAGGCGCTCGCCGCGATGGGACACGCGCGCTCCGACGTGGTGGTGATCGACCCCGACGCCAGCGATGCGACGCTCACCAGCTACTTCGCCGAAGAACATCCCGAGCGGTTCTTCGAGTGTCATGCCGCGGAGCAGCAGATGGCGGCGACGGCCGTGGGTTTCTCCGTGCGCGGGTTTCTGACGTTCGCCGCGACGCCCGCAGCGTTCTGGACCCGCGCGTACGACGTCGTCCGCATGGCCTCGATCGGCGGAGTCGGCCTGTGCCTCGTCGGCTCGCACGCGGGTGTGTCCACGGGCGCGGACGGCCCCTCGCAGATGGGTCTTGAGGACATCGCGGCCATGCGGGCGTTGTGGCGCAGCATCGTGCTCTACCCGTGTGACGCGAACCAGGCGGCACACCTCACGGCTGCGATGACGGAACACTCCGGCATCCGTTACCTGCGCACGACCTGCGAGGACACGCCCGTGCTCTATGGGCCGGAGGAGACCTTCCCCGTCGGCGGTAGCAAGGTGCTGCGGGAATCCGACGCGGACGACGTGACGATCGTGGCCGCCGGAATCACCGTTCACGAGGCGTTGCGCGCCGCCGACGTGCTCGCCGACGACGGCGTCTCCGTGCGGGTCGTGGACCTGTACTCGGTGAAGCCGGTGGACACCGCGACCCTGCGCAGGGCCGCGGCCGACACCGGCAGGGTCGTCATCGTCGAGGATCACTGGCCGCAGGGCGGCGTCGGTGACGCGGTGCTGGACGCGCTGACCGGCTCCACCGTGATGCCCTCGGTGCTCAAACTGGGTGTACTGGCTCTGCCGGGGTCCGCCACGCCGGTCGAGCAGCTCTACCACGCCGGCATCGACGCGGACTCGGTGGCCGAGGCGGTGCGGGAGATCATGGCCGGGTGACCGGAGAGCACGGTCTCGCCCGAGAACCCGCACCCCTCGCGACACCACTCGTGACCACTGCCCGGTCCACACGGCGAATCGCAGAGGCGCTCGGAGTGTCAGCTCGCCAGTGCGCGCGCGGCTGCGGGCTTACCGGCCTTGCGGAGCTTGGCCATCCGCCGCAAACGCCTGCGGAGCCTTCGGGCCCTGTGATTCTCCTCCATCATCGAGAAGGTGGCCGCCGTGACAAGCCCGTAGGCGAGGTGGGGGAGCGCGTCGCTCAGCCAGTCCGAGGTGCTCCACTTCCTGGGGTCGGTCACGCCGAGCGCCGTCATGGGCGCGCTCGATCCGGCCATCGCCGCGACCGTCGCCACGACTCCGCCCACCAGCACCGGCGGTCGCCAGCCAAGGGCGTGCAGTGCGCCGTAGCCGACGCCGACCGTCGTTCCCGTGACCATGCCGAGCAGTGCACCGAGCCCGGACTTGCGGCTCTCCCTCTGCTCGGCGTCGCCGGGGATGTCCGTTCCCGCCGCTTCGCTGATCTTGTCGATGGTCTGTTGCGGTGTGCTGCTCGAAGGGCGGCCCCGCAGTGTCATGTCCAGGTAGGTGGCGGCGTGCAGTGCGGTGGTTCCCGCGGCGCCTGCCGCGGCGCCGCGCGCGATCGAAGACAACATGGCATCGGGTTACCCGTGGCCCGGATGCGGAACCGTGCTTCGCTCCGCAAGGGGGGAATCGTGGTCGATGGTGCCCCGTGGCGGGGCCTCGGCGGTCTTCTCGGCAGGCTGGGTGTCGTCCCCGCTCTCCTCGGTTGACGGGGCGTTGTCCCCGGTCCGTGCGGGTCGCTGGGCGTCCTCGTCGCTGGAGCCCGGCAGCGAGGAGCTGTGGTCAATGCCGAGCGCGTCAAGGACGTGTTCGACATAGCCCGTGACGTGCTTGGCCGCGGTGTCGTAGCCGGCATCAGGCGCGCTGCGGGTCAAGACCGCGACGATGAAGCGATCGTCGGCGCCCACGAGACCGCTGGTGTGCAGCACTGTTCCGTCGGTGCAGCACGCCCAGCCCTGCTTGACGGCGAACGGCACACCGCCTGCCGCATCCGGGATGCCGAAGTACTGGTCGAAGCCGTCATGGGCCATTCGAGTCGCGTCCCGCAGCGCGGGCAGCACCACGTCGCGAGTCATCGAAGGCGCCTCCTCCAGCAGGTATCGGTAGACCTTCACGGCGTCGGCGGCGGTGGTCAGCGTGTTGCCCCACATGTTGGGCAGGTCGGGGGCTTTCGTGCTGTGCAGGCCGAGGCGCTCCGCCCACCGGGTCACCAGGCCGGGGCCGCCGTAGCGCACCCAGAACTGGCCCGCGAGCGGGTCGTGGCTCTCTGCGATCATGGTGTGGACCTGTGCTGCGGGCTCGCCCTGCTCGACGGCCTCGAAGGCGATCAGCAGCTTCACCAGCGAGGCCGATGTGAACTGACGATCGGGGTCGTGCGTCACCGTGGCGGCTTGCCTTGAGCGGTCGAAGACCATGAGCCCGACCTCGCTGAACTCGTGGTCCACCACGAGGCGTTTCGGAGGCGGTGGCTGGGCGGAGATGTCGGCCGGATTCTTCGGGACACCGGACGCGGTGGCCGGTGTGGCAGCGCCGATCGTGGCGGCCACAGCCGCGACGGCGGCTCCCACGAGTACGGCCAGGATCGCGACCAGTACCCAGCGGACGGTTCTCGATCGTGCTTGCGACATGCCTGGTGTTGTCCGGATCGCCTGCGCACGTTGCCGTTCGAGCCGGGCGTTGTGAATTGGTTCACAAGTTCGGCTTCCGGGTGGGACGCCGGGCGCGGAAGCGGACAAGAGCCGGTGTGTACGTGTCGGTCGAGGCTCATGCCGGGCGGGGATGTGCGCGCGACAGCGGTTGCGGTGATGGGCACGCGGGCGAGGACGATGCGTCCGGTGTTCGTGACTCCGGTGATGCACACCCCGATCTCGCGGGTGGCGATCCCGAGGTGCTCTTCGCAAGGCTGTTCGACGCGCACGCGCCCGTCCTGCGCTCGTACTTCGCAGGCAGGGTCGGGGTGGACCTTGCCGACGACCTCGTGGCTGAGACGTTCCTGCTGGCGTTGCGCAGGCGCGCCACGTACGACCCGGATCGAGGTCCGGTGCGCGCGTGGTTGTACGGCATCGCCACGAACGTGCTGAGAGGTCACACCAGGAAGGAGCTGAGGGGTTTGCGAGCGACCGCGCGGATGGTCGCGGACGCGGCGATACCGGTGTCCGTGAATGCCGAAGCCGTCGAGGTGCGGGTGGCCGATCGGGTTGACTCGCAGGACCGCGCCCGGCGGCTCGCCTCGGCTCTCGCGGGGCTGTCGCGCGCGGATCGCGATGTTCTGTTGCTGTCGGCGTGGGCGGAGTTGACGCCTGCCGAGATCGGCCAGGCGCTCGATGTGCCGGCGAGCACAGTGCGTTCGCGCCTGCACAGGGTGCGCCGGAAGCTGAGAACCGTTCTGTGCCGCGAAGAACGAGGTGGCCTTCGGGGAGGACAGACGTGACGGAACGGAATCGGCACCAGCGGACTCCAGAGCCGGACGACGCGCTCGACGCGGCCCTGCGGGAGCTCCACCGGCAGGCGCGGCTCGATCACGCTGATCTGGAGGACGTGCGGATCAGGGTGCTCGCCGCGGCCCGGGAGGAGGCAGGCGACGGCGCGCGGCGCCGGACGCGCCTTCCCCGACCCTCCCTCCGGCTTCCTTCGCTGCTCTCGTGGCGGTGGACTACTGTGCCCGCCGCTGTGGTCGCGGTGGCGATGGCGGTTGTCGTGCCGCTCGTCATGTTTCCCGGCGAGGGCGGCGTGCGACCCGCCGGACCGCAGGGCACCCTCCCCGCACCAGTCGTCCCCGGCTCCGCCTCGGCCGAAGATGTCCTGCTCCGTGCCGCCGACGCGGTTGCGGCGGCCCCTGACCGGGTGCGGGTTAACGGGAGTTACCGCGAGTACGTGTCCTGGGTGGTGGACCCTGCGTGGGGAGTGGTCGCGGGACAGGAACGACTGGGGGAGCTGTCGCCGGACGGCCGTGGGAATCTGCGCGACACGCAGACGTTCATCGGGCCACCGGAGTGGCTGGGTCACGAGCCCGGATACCCGGCTCTGGAGGCCACGGGTGGCGGTGTGCAGGAGTGCGCGCCCGAGGGAGCGGTGAGCGCGGCGCCGTGTTACCACGACGAGAACTGGTACCGGGACGGCCTGTTCGCCCCTTTCCCCGGAGATCAGCCGCCCCTGCGCTGGCTGGGAACCGCGTTGCGCGAGGCCAGCGGGTCGCCGTGGCGGTTCGAGGTCGAGGACAACGCTCAGGACCGGTTCGACACGGCTGTCCGCGTCTTGCGCACCGGGACGGCGCCTGCCCCGCTTCGCGCCGCGATCTACCGCGAACTCGCGGCGATGCCCGAGGTCGAACTCACCGACGTCAGTGTCACGACCACGACCAGCGCCGATGCCGCAGGAGCGTCCCACAGTGTCGCCGTCGGCATCGAGGACGGGGAAAGGGGACTGCGGAAGGAGATCGTGCTCGACCGGACCACGGGGGAGTTCGTCGGCGCCGCGGTGGTCGCGATCGAAGGCCACGACCTGCCCGATGTTCGACCGGGGACGGTGTTGTGGTCGTTCCAGTTCGACGTGACTGTGCCGTACGCGGCCACGCCGTTGTGCTCGGTCGGCGATTGTTGAACGCGGCCGGTAGCCGTGTGACGATCGGAGGAGATCCGGCGGGACGGCGGGCGCCCGTTGCGGGACGTCGTCCTCAGTGGATCGACCCCGGCAGCCAGGAGGTCACCGGTGACGACGCACACGCGCGATGTCGAGGTCGGCATCGTCGGGGCAGGACCAGCCGGGTTGATGCTGTCCTACCTGCTGCACCTCCAGGGCGTGGAGGCCGTGGTACTGGAGAAACACAGCAGGCACCACGTCGAGCAACGGGTGAGGGCAGGGGTGTGCGGGCAGCCGACCGTTGACCTGCTTCGGGACATCGGCCTCGGCGCGCGACTCGAGTTGGAGGGCCTTCCCCACCACGGGTTCTCCCTCCGTTTCGACAGGAGAGACCATCGCGTCCCACTCACGGAACTCACCGGCAAGCGCATCACCGTCTACGGCCAGCAGGAGATCGCCAAGGACCTCATCCGCGCTCATGCCGAGAAGAATTTGCCCATCGAGTTCGAGGTCTCCGACGTCGCACTGCACGACCTCGACACCGAGCGGCCGTGCGTCACCTACGTCGATGCGACCGGTAACGCCGTGCGGTTGCGGTGTGCGGCCGTGGCGGGCTGTGACGGGTTCGACGGGGTGAGCCGCCACTCGCTGCCTTCCGGGGTGCTCACGGTGTACGAGCACGAGTTCCCCTACGCGTGGCTCGGCGTGCTCGCGCACACCCCGCCCTCGCACGGCGAGTTGATCTATGCGGCTCATGAGCGAGGCTTCGCCCTGCACAGCATGCGCTCACCCGAGCTGACCCGGCTGTATCTCCAGATCGATCTCGGCGACCGTCTTGAGCACTGGCCGGACGAGCGGGTGTGGGAGGAGCTCCAGCGGCGGTTGGACACGGTTGACGGGTTCCGGCTGCGCGAAGGTCCTCTGCTCGACAAGAGCATCACGTCGATGTTCTGTTTCGTGGCCGAGCCGATGTGTCACGGCAGGCTTTTCCTCGCGGGCGACGCCGCGCACATCGTGCCCCCGACGGGACCGAAGGGGATGAACCTCGCGGTCGCCGACGTGCGCAGGCTCGCGTACGCGCTGCACCGTCTGCTGCGGCGCTGTGACCCAGAACCCGCGAGGACCTACTCGGAGAGCTGCCTGAGACGGGTGTGGTGCGCCCAGCAGTTCTCCTGCCAGATGACCGCCATGCTCCACCGCGACCCCGACGCCGACGACTTCGCCCGCAGGCTTGCGCTCGCCCAACTGCGCCACACCGTGTCGTCGCGGCCGGCTGCGGCGAGTTTCGCCGAGGACTACGTCGGCCTGCCCTTCGAGTAGGCAGGCAGGCGCACATCTGGGTTCAGGCCTCGTTCTCCCTCCTCGGCTCGTCGGCCCAGGTGGTGTGGAAGCTGCCCTCGCGGTCGATCCGGCGATATGTGTGGGCGCCGAAGTAGTCGCGTTGCCCCTGGATCAGAGACGCGGGCAGCCGCTCCGCCCTCAGCGCGTCGTAGTACGCGAGCGCGGTGGAGAAGCCGGGGGTGGGGATACCGAGCCGCACGGCGGTGGACACGACCGACCGCCACGCGTCCTGCGCGTCCTCGACGGCCGTGCGGAAGCCGCCGCTGGTGAGCAATGTCGGCAGCGCCGGGTCGGCGCGGTAGGCGGCGCGGATGTCGTCGAGGAACGTGGCGCGGATGATGCAGCCGCCCCGCCAGATCGCGGCGACCGCTCCGAGGTCGATGTTCCACCCGTATTCGGCGCTGCCTGCCTGGATCTGGTTGAAACCCTGTGCGTAGGCGACCACCTTCGACGCGTACAACGCCTGCTCGACGTCGTCGGCGAAGCTGTCGGGAACACCCCGTGCGGCGGTCCCGTGTGCCCGCTCCGGCCCGGCGAGGCCCCGTGCCGCGCCCCGCAGCGCCGCATGACCGGACAGCGAGCGGGCGAAGGTGGCCTCGGCGATTCCTGTGATGGGCACGCCCAGCTCAAGCCCGTTCTGGACGGTCCAGCGGCCCGTGCCCTTCTGCTCGGCCTGGTCGGCGACCACATCGACGAACGGTTTGCCTGTGGCAGGGTCGGTGTGCGCGAGGACCTCGGCGGTGATCTCGATGAGGTACGAGTCGAGCCTGCCGGTGTTCCAGGTGCGGAAGGTCTCTGCGATCTGTGCGGGCTCCTGGCCGAGCGCGCCCCTCAGCAGGTCGAACGACTCCGCGATGAGCTGCATGTCCGAGTACTCGATGCCGTTGTGCACCATCTTCACGAAGTGGCCAGCACCGTCGGGGCCGACGTGGGTGCAGCACGGAGCGCCATCGACCTTCGCGGAGATGTCCTCGAACAGCGGCCCGAGCGATTCGTACGACTCGGCCGATCCGCCGGGCATGATGCTCGGCCCGTGCAGCGCGCCTTCCTCGCCGCCGGACACGCCGGTGCCGACGAAGTGCAGCCCTCGCTCCCTGAGCGCGGCCTCCCTGCGGCGGGTGTCCGTGAAGTGGGCGTTTCCTGCGTCGATGACGATGTCTCCCGGTTCGAGAAGCGGCGCGAACTCGTCGATGACCGCATCGGTCGGCGCGCCGGCCTTCACCATGATGACGAGCTTGCGTGGACGTTCGAGAGCCTGCACGAACTCCTTCGCGGAGTAGGTGGGGACGAACGCCCCTTCGGAACCGAACCGCTCGACGAGGTCATGAGTCCGCTGTTCCGTCCGGTTGTGCAAGGCGACGGTGTGCCCGTGGCGGGCGAGATTGCGGGCGAGATTGCGTCCCATCACCGCGAGCCCGGTGACGCCGATCCCTGCCGTGGCCGTCTGAGAGGTCATGTTTCGAACCCTACGCCGAGCTGGGAGTGGCGTGATCGCTCAGCGTGGTCATCGGCAACGGCCGAGCCAGCCGGAGAGGTGATTTCACCTGGGTGGTGGAACGCGGTAACGTCACTTCGCCATGGCCAGCACCGTGACTTCCCGCCGCAAACAGCTCGGTAACGAGCTCCGGCATGCGCGCCGCTCCGCTGGGCTCACCCAGCAGCAGGTCGCCGACATCCTCGGGTGCACCCAGGGGAAGGTCAACAAGATCGAGTCAGGCGCGGTCGGCGCCAAGCTCGGCGACGTGCGCAGGATGTTGGAGGCGTACGGCGTGACGGGCGAAGAGGCCGAGACACTCGTGGACATGGCGAGATCCGCCGCGGGGCACCGGGGCCACTGGTCCGGCTACCGATCGGTGGTGCCGCACTGGTTCCGCACGTTCACGGACCTCGAACCGGCCGCCGCCGAGATCATGACGTGGCACTGCGAGCGCATCCCCGGCACACTCCAGTCCGAGCACTACATGCTCAAGCAGTTCACCGAGTACGGGGCAACGGACGTCACCGCGCTGGTGCGCAACCGGCTCGACCGCAAGTCGGTGTTCGACCAGCAGCAGCCGCCCTACTACCGCTTCATCCTGAGTGAGGCTGCGCTGCGCAGAGCGCCGGGAGGACACGCTCCCGCGGTGATGCTCGATCAGATCGAGCACATGCTGGAGCTGGACCAGCGCCAGCGGGTGTACGTGCACGTGCTGCCGTTCGACGCGCGGCTGGCATCCGTCCCCAACGACTTCACCATCATGCGGTTCCCCGACCGCACGAGGGATTTTGTCTACATCGAACACTCCGCGGGCGGGCTTTACCTCGACGACGTCAAGGACTTCCAGATTTTCGTCGATGCGTGGGACCGCCTTCGGGGCGCGGCTCTCGAACGTCAGGAGACCCGCCAGTTTCTCAAGCAGATCGCGCAGGAGTACCGCGAGGCCCTCGACTGATCCGCGAGGCGGCCCCCTAGGCTCGGCACAGGTAGCGCAGCGCCAGCGGGTCGTCAACGAAGAGGAGGGACGCGGACTTCTTCCGGGTCGAGAGCTTGACGAAGTTCAGGTTCAACCTGGTGCGACGAGGAGCGGTCACGTTCTCGGTCTCGGGTTCCGTGTCCGGCCGCTTTGTCAGCAGCGGCTCGACGTCGAGTCGTACGGCCATTACTTGCTCCATCCCCCGGAGTTGTTGCCGATCTCTCACCAGATCGACCCCGCTCGCCTGTGGTGATCCCTACCCACTAGTAATAATCCTAGTTTGTGAATAATCGTGTTGTCGAGCCGCGCGGCCGAAAGTCGCACGGATGGACGCATCCGTTGGCAGGGTTCTACGCCCTGCGCCAACGAAACCGCGGCGAAGACAACAGGGGTGCGGCACGCCCGCACGCCAGGCGCGGAGGTAGGCGATGGTCGATTATGCCGGGAACGGGGATTACGATCCGACGACGGCCGTGGGCTTGTTCGACCCCGGAAACTGGCGCAAGTCCTTCGCCAGTGAACCCAATGGGGGCAACTGTGTCGAGGTCAACCTCGCCGACGACAAAGTCGGCGTGCGCGACACCAAGCTGGCCGAGAGTCCGGTGTTCGTGTTCCACCACTCCGAGTGGGAGGCGTTCCTGAAGGCGGTGAAGGCGGGGCAGTTCGACCTGCCGAACTGAAACCCGCCCCGCGTTGCCGTGATCACCGGGCACCCGGTCTCGATGCGGTCGGCCCGGATGGCCTAGACTCAGTGGCGGACCCCCGCGGCGTCCATCCTGTGAACCTCCCCAGGGCCGGAAGGCAGCAAGGATAAGCAGGCTCTGACGGGTGCGGGGGTCCCCTTCTTTTCCGGGGCGGCACGCCCTGCGGGCATTCGGCAGCCTGCGCGATCAGGTCATCGAGCCGGTTGTGCGGGCCGTGTGGGCCGTTTGGGCCGATGTTGGAACATCTCGCACCCCGGCTGCTGTCGTCCAGCGAGTTCGGAGAGCCTGAACCGCGCTCCGTTCACACCGACGCCAGCGCGTCGATCTCCACCCGGAAGGCTGGGTGCACCAGGCCCTTGACCTCGACAAGCGAGCTGGCAGGGGGGTTGTCCGGCGAAATGAACTCGTCGCGGGCGCGCCGGACGGCGTCGAGGTCGCCGAGGTCGGTGAGATAGAACGTCAGCTTGACGACGTGCTCCATCCCCGCTCCTGCTGCGGCGAGAGCGGCGATAAGGTTCTCGAACACCTGCCGCGCTTGTGCGTAGGCCCCGTCCTGGCCGTCCTGACCCACCAGCCTCCCCTGGCCGTCCAGCGGCACCTGGCCGGATACGGCGATCATGCGGCCGGTGAACGCGACCGCGTGGCTGTAGCCGTTGGTCGGAGGCAGCCCCTCAGGACGGACGTAGTGTTCCCGCATTCCTCGACCACTCATAGGGGCAGCACGGTTCGTGGCCGAACGGCCACGCCATCAGCAGTATCACAACCTGGCTGGCTGCCAAAAGCCGAACCGCGCACCACGGCAGTGACCACCTGGATCGCCCTCAGCCTCGAAAGGCTTAGCGTTAACGTAGTTATCATAAGTGTGTTAACGCTAAGGTGATCGGCACCACAGGGTTCGATCGCCGACGCGGAGGGTGCGCTGTTCGTGTCCGTTCGTGTCGATCCGGGGCTCCACCGACGACCTCGTGGCCGAAGCCGCTCGCCGCTCGGACGTGCTGCTGGTAGGGCTCGACCAGCTTTACGGGATCGAACCGACACGCTGAGTCTCTTGGTGCGACTTCCGAGACGGCCGGGCCGTCAGCAGGGCCGCCGGTGCTCGCACCGGCCTTGCCGGACAGGGCATCACACCGCCCATACGTTGGTCGGTCGCTTCGCGGTGTGCGGGAACTCCACCAGCGCTGCCGTGAACTGCTCCAGTGTCAGCCCTGACCCGGCGGGGAAGTCTTCGTCGTCGAACTCGCAGCCAGGAGATTCGGGCACACCGACCGGATAAGCCTTGGCGTGGTCTCGGTCCTGGTGGCTGAGAGAGCCGAATCCAGCCACTATCGCGGCGAACACGTCGTGATCGGTGAAGCCCTGTTCGGCATCCCAGAGTGGCCGCTTGACGTGGGCCAGGCGGATGGAGTCGGCGTACGGGTCCGCAGCGGCGACCTTGCCGACGAACGCGGTCACGTCCTCAGGGGTATGCAAGACCGTGTTCATCCCCTCGTGGCTGTCGTCCTCGTCGATCATGGCCCAGCCTGCGGTGACGCTCATCGTCCCCTCGCCCCTCCCGCTGTGTGGCCCTGTCGGCCGCTGCGGGCAACGGGCACATCGTCGGGACCTGCCGGTACGCTCGCGGCGTGGCTTTAGCGCTGTACCGCAAGTATCGGCCGGCGACCTTCGCCGAGGTCGTCGGGCAGGAGCACGTCACCGAACCGCTGCGCACCGCGCTGGCTTCCGGCCGCATCAACCACGCCTACCTCTTCTCAGGGCCGCGCGGCTGTGGCAAGACGTCGAGCGCGCGCATCATGGCCCGCTCCCTCAACTGCGTCGAAGGGCCGACACCCGACCCGTGTGGTGAATGCGGTCCGTGCAGGGCGCTCGCTCCCGAGGGGCCGGGCAGCGTTGACGTCACCGAACTCGACGCGGCCAGCCACGGCGGCGTCGATGACGCCCGAGAGCTGCGCGACCGCGCCTTCTACGCGCCTGCCGAGTCGCGCTACCGCGTGTTCATCATCGATGAGGCCCACATGGTCACGCCGCAGGGGTTCAACGCCCTGCTGAAGATCGTGGAAGAGCCGCCGGAACACCTCATTTTCATCTTCGCCACCACCGAGCCGGACAAGGTGCTCACCACCATCCGCTCGCGGACCCACCACTACCCGTTCCGGCTCATCCCGCCCAGCGCCATGCGCGAGCTGCTGGAACGCAACGTCGCCGCGGAGGGCGTGCCCGTCGAGCCCGCTGTGTATCCGCTGGTGATCCGCGCTGGTGGGGGTTCGGCGCGCGACACGCAGTCGGTGCTCGACCAGCTGCTCGCCGGAGCGGGGCCGGACGGCGTCACGTACGAGCGGGCCATCGCGCTGCTCGGCGTCACCGACTCGGCTCTCATCGACGCGATGGTGGACGCGCTGGCCACCGACGACGCCACGAGCGTGTTCGGCACCATCGACCGCCTCGCCGAGGCCGGGCACGATCCGCGCCGCTTCGCCACCGACCTGCTCGACCGGCTGCGCGATCTGATCCTGCTGCGGTCGGTGCCGGAGGCGGCGAACAACGGCATGGTGTCGGCGCCAGAGGAACAGATCGAACGCATGGTGGGCCAGGCACAGCGCCTCCAGCCGGGCACCCTCACCCGGTACGCGGAGATCCTGCACAACGGGTTGCTGGAGATGCGGGGCACCACGTCACCACGACTCGTGCTCGAACTGCTGTGCTCCCGGATGTTGCTGCCCGAGGTCGCCGACGACGAAGGGGCCACGCTCCAGCGGCTCGAACGGCTCGAACGCCGCATCGCAGCCGGAGTCCCCGCAGCAGGCCACCCCACGCCGTCGCAGGCACCGGCCTCGCGGCCACAACAACCACAGGCAGCACCTTCCGCGCAGGGGCGGCAGGCGCCCGAACGGCCTGCCGAGCGCGTGTTCGAGCGACCGTCCCGGCGGGCGGCGAGGGATCAGGACAGCCCGGCGACGTCGGCCGGAAACGGCGGGGGCCGCGCGGAAGCGGTGACGCCCTCGGCGCCGGTGGCGGAGAGCCCGGCCACGGCATCCCGGTCGCCGGTGGCCGGAGCCGGGACGGGAAGCGAAGGCTCGGGGCAGGTGGACGCCGCAGGGCTTCGTCAGTACTGGCCGCAGGTGCTCGCCGAGGTGCGCACCATGAGCCGCAGCACCGAGGCCCTGCTCACGGGAGCGGCCGTGCACAGCGTCGAGGGCGGCACGGTGGTGCTGACCCACCCGGCGCAGCCGCTCGTGCGGCGGCTGTCGGACCCGCGCAACGTTGACTGCATCGCGCGGGCGCTGTCGAAGGTCATCTCGGGTGAATGGACAGTGCGCTGCGTGCACCCCAGCGCGATGTCGGGTGACGAGCCCGCCCGGGCACAGTCCCCGGAGGCACAGGGCAGCAGCCGCCAGGCGCCCGCTCGTGCGGAGCAGGGCAGGGCGCGCGCGTATCAGCGGCCCTCGGACACGGCGGAACAGACGGGCAGCGACACCCCGAGGGCACGAGTCGCGACGCCGGAGCCGGACATCCCCCTGCCGCCCGAACCGGACGACGAACCGTACCCGCCGGAGGCCTCGGAGGCTGCGGAGCCCGCGGCCGAACCTGTCGATCCGGAGACCAGGGCGCGGAAACTGATCACCGAGCATCTCGGGGCGCGGCCGATCGACTGACCCTGGCAGGCCCCCGAGTGCGCGGGCCCTTTTCCGCTCTCATGCGAACCGCAGCCGCCGACCCCGGTGAGGCTAGGCTTGGAGGTGGGTGCGACAACCTCGCGCACACGACGAGACTGACCACGAGAAGGATCGGATAGCCACATCATGGTGCAACCCGGCGGCGGAATGCCCGACATGCAACAGATCCTCCAGCAGGCGCAGAAGATGCAGGAGCAGCTCGTCGCCGCGCAGGAGGAGCTGGCGAACGCCGAGGTGACCGGCTCGTCGGGTGGCGGCCTCGTGACCGCGACCGTCAGCGGGAGTCTCGAACTGAAGAGCCTGTCGATCGACCCCAAGGTCGTCGATCCCGACGACACCGAGACGCTGTCCGACCTCGTGGTGGCAGCGGTTCGTGACGCGATGGGCAACGCGCAGCGGCTCACCGAGCAGAAACTCGGCCCGCTCGCGGGCGGCCTCGGTGGAGGCATGCCCGACCTCGGCAATTTCGGACTCCCTGGATAACGGTGTACGAGGGCGTCGTTCAAGACTTGATCGATGAGTTGGGGCGGCTGCCCGGCATCGGTCCGAAAAGCGCGCAACGCATCGCGTTTCACCTGCTGGCCTCCGATCCCGCCGACCTCGCACGGCTACAGGAGGTGCTGGGCAAGGTGCGGGAGGGCGTGCGGTTCTGCGAGGTGTGCGGCAACGTGTCCGCGAACGAGCGGTGCCGTATCTGCTCGGACCCGCGCCGCGATGTGGCCCTGATCTGCGTGGTCGAGGAGCCCAAGGATGTGCTCGCGGTGGAACGCACCCGCGAGTTCAAGGGCCGCTACCACGTGCTGGGCGGTGCGCTGGACCCGCTTTCCGGTGTTGGGCCGGACCAGTTGCGGATCAAGGAATTGCTGTCGCGCATCGGCGCCGACGAGGTGTCCGAAGTGATCATCGCGACCGACCCGAACACCGAGGGCGAGGCCACGGCGACCTACCTCGTGCGGCTGCTCAGGGACTTCCCCGGGCTGACGGTGACGAGGCTGGCCTCCGGGCTGCCGATGGGCGGTGACCTCGAGTTCGCCGACGAACTCACCCTGGGTCGGGCGCTGACCGGCAGGCGTGCGCTCTGACCCTGTCGCCGGCCTGGTGGCCTCCGCGGTGCTGTCCTCGCGGGCCAGGCTCGGCGCGGTGCGGCTCGTGGCCATCGACGGCCCTTCCGGTTCGGGCAAGTCCACGTTCGCGCGGGCGCTCGTCACGAGCTTGCGTGGCCGTGGCGAGCACACGCACGTCGTGAGCACCGACCACTTCGCCACCTGGGACGATCCGGTGTCGTGGTGGCCGAGACTCGCCGACGTGCTCGGCGCGCTCGCGCAAGGGCGTCCCGCGCGCTACCGCGCCTTGGACTGGGCCACAGGGTCTCCCCGGCCGGGTGCGGAGATCCGGGTGCCTGTGCCCGACGTGCTCGTGGTGGAGGGTGTGTCCTCAGGGCGGGCTTCGGTGCGCCCCATGCTGACCCGGTTGTGCTGGGTGGAGCGCCCCTCGCGGGCCGAGCGCCTTGAGCGCGCCGTCGCCAGGGACGGCGAAGCGGCGAGGCCGATGCTGGCGGCGTGGCAGCGCTTCGAGGAGGGTTGGTTCGCCGTCGATGAGACAGCAGCGCACGCCGATGACGTGATCCGGCCCGACGATCCGGCTGTGGTGCGGTCGGTGCGGGCGGCGGCCTGCACCGACCGCACCACGCGTGCCGCCGTCACGGTTTCCTGGCGACTCCACCGGTCATGAAACGCACCCCGATCGTCGTGGCGTCGGTGATGACCTCGTCCGGCCGCCACAGCGGCAGGGGCACGATGCCGGGTGGCAGCAGGTCGAGGCCGTCGAAGTAGCGGGCCAGTTCGGTCGGCGTGCGCACCCGGCCCGTGCCGAGCTGCGACAGCAGCACGCGCTCCAGCTCCTCGCTCTCGGGACTGTCGCCGAGCCTGGTGAAGTTGGTGATGAAGAAGTACGAGCCCGAGGGGACGGCGTCTCGCAGCGTCGCGACGATTCCTTCGGGGTCCTCCTCGTCCAGGATGTGGTGGAGGATGCCGACCAGCATCACGCACACCGGCTTCCCGAAGTCGATGAGTGCCGTGACGTCGGGGTGTTCGAGAACGTCGCGCGGCTTGCGGATGTCGGCCGTGACCACCTTGGTGTTGGCGTTGTCCTCCAGCAGCGCCCTTCCGTGGGCGAGCACGATGGGGTCGATGTCAACGTAGACAACCTTCGCGTCGGGGTTGGCCGCCTGGGCGATCTCGTGCGTGTTGCCGACGGTGGGCAGGCCCGAACCGAGGTCGAGGAACTGCGTGATGCCTTCTTCCTCGGCGAGGTGGCGGACGACGCGCCGCAGGATCGCTCTGTTGTGGAGCGCGATCTCCTTCAGCTCCGGCATCACGGCGAGGCTGGCCTCGGCCACCTGCCGGTCGATGGCGTAGTTGTCCTTGCCGTTCAGCATCACGTCGTAGACGCGGGCCGCTGTGGGCTCCCCGTTGTCGAGCTGAACGATGGTGGGCGCCTTGCGGTCAGGCGCGTTGTCGGCGGCGGACACTGCGATCGCTCCCTTCAGCGAACCACGATCGTGCCATCGTAGTAAGAGTGCTACCGACAGTGACAAGGACCGCGTTTCGTTCACTGCAACGTCGGCAGTTATCCAACTGTGACCTTCCTTTTGGATGCACTCTCTTCATGTGACAGACGCTCGATCGGGTGAATCCGATGTGACGCTCCGACATGGCGGGAATGTCGAGGCACACGCTGGTCCGGACCGTGATCCGCACCACCGGACAAGATCGAAACCGGCTCTCGGATCCGGGGGCCGGGAAGCGATGGATCGCCCGCATCCGAGCGACAGGCTCAGAAGGAGCCCGACGTCAAGGTCTTAAGTGAGCGGGCGATAACCGCTATGGTCTGCCCCCATCCGCGTCCACCGACGACGCGGCCCGGAACCGATGCTCTTGCTCAAGGGGGCCCACATGCTCCAATCACGGGTGGCTCGACCACGCCGCCTTGCCGTGGCGGGGATCGCGGGCGCGCTCGCGTTCTCGCTCGCGGCATGCGCCGAATCCCAGCGTGAAGCCGAAGGTGGCGGAGAAGGCGGTACGTTCGTCTTCGGCGCCACGGGCGCGCCGTCCAATTTCGACCCGTTCTTCGCCTCCGACGGTGAGACGTTCCGCGTGACCCGGCAGATCTTCGAGACCCTCGTCGGCATCAAGCCGGGCACCGCCGAACTCGAACCCGAACTCGCCAAGAGCTGGGAGTCGAGCGAGGACGGCAAGACCTGGACCTTCGAACTCGAACAGGGCGTGAAGTTCCACGACGGCACGCCGTTCGACGCCGAGGCCGTCTGCGCCAACTTCGAGCGCATGTACACGCAGGAAGGTGCGGGTGCCTCGCCCGCGCTGGCGTACTACTGGACCGAGAACTTCGGCGGGTTCGCCGACGGCAAGAAGCCGTCGCTCTACGAGGGCTGCGAGGCCAAGGGCGAGCACACCGCCGAGGTGAAGCTGACCCGCTTCACGGCCGACTTCCCCACGATGCTGTCGCAGGACTCCTTCTCCATGCAGAGCCCGAAGGCGATGGACGAGTACAAGGCCAACGACGTCAAGGCCCAGGGCGATAGCTTCGTGTTCTCGGAGTACGCGCGCAAGCACCCGACGGGCACAGGGCCGTTCACGTTCGGCAGCTACGACGAGGCCAACGGCACGATCACGCTCGAGCGCAACGACGACTACCGGGGCGAGAAGGCGAAGATCGATAAGCTGATCTTCCGCATCATCCCCGACGAGACGGCGCGCAGGCAGGCTCTGGAGGCAGGCGAGATCGACGGTTACGACTTCCCGTCGCCGTCCGACTGGGACGCGCTGGAAAAGGCCGGTTTCACGGTCGAGATCCGCGACCCGTTCAACATCCTGTACCTGGGCATCACCCAGAAGGGCAACCCGGCGCTCAAGGACCTCAAGGTTCGCCAGGCTCTGGCATACGCGATCGACAGGGAGACCCTCGTCTCGTCGATCATGCCCGAGAACTCCGAGGTCGCGAAGCAGATGTACCCGTCGTCGGTTGACGGCTACGCGGACGACGTCCAGCAGTACCCGCACGACGTCGAGAAGGCCAAGCAGCTGCTCAAGGAGGCAGGCCACTCCGACCTGACCGTCGAGCTGTGGTATCCGACCCAGGTCACGCGGCCCTACATGCCGAACCCCGAGGCGATCTTCGGTGCCATCAAGGAGGACCTCGAAGCGGCCGGGATCACCGTGAAGCCGGTGAGCAAGCCGTGGGCCGGTGGCTATGTTGACGACGTCGAGACGGCGAGGGCCGAGCTGTTCCTGCTGGGCTGGACCGGTGACTACAACTCGCCGAACAACTTCATCGGCACCTTCTTCGGTACGACGGACAACCAGTTCTACACCGGTGCGTCGCCGTGGGGCGAGGACCTCGCGGAGGCACTGGACGAGGCGGACTCCATTGTGGACGCCAAGGAGCGCGAGGCGGCCTACCAGGACATCAACCGCGACATGATGTCCAAGTACCTTCCCGCGATCCCGCTGACCCACTCGCCGCCCGCACTGGTGGTTCGCCCCGAGGTCGAAGGGCTGGTTCCCAGCCCGCTGACCAAGGAGGAGTTCTCCACCGTCACCGTCTCGGAGTAGATGCTGACCCGTGCTTCGGTTCGCATTCCGGCGAGTACTGCAACTCGTGCTCGTCCTGTTCGTTCTCTCGGTGCTGCTCTTCGCCTGGCTGCGGTCACTGCCGGGAGGGCCGGTTTCGGCCCTCCTCGGTGACCGCGGCACGGCGGAGAGCCGTGCGCAGTTGACCGAGGACCTCGGTCTCAACGATCCGATCTTCGTCCAGTACTTCTCGTTCCTCGAAAGGGCGCTGACCGGCGACTTCGGTTCCTCGATCGGCGTCTCTCCCGGCAAGCCGGCGATGGAGTTGTTCCTCGAACGGTTCCCCGCCACGATCGAACTCGCGCTGGCAGCCATTCTCGTCGCTCTGATCACGGCGATCCCGCTCGGTTACCTCGCAGCCCGCCGTCGCGGTGGCTTGCTGGACAACATGGGCATCGTCAGCTCACTGGTGGGGATCTCCGTCCCGATCTTCTTCCTCGCCTTCCTGCTGAAGTGGCTCTTCGCCATCGAACTCGGGTGGCTGCCGACAGGCGGGAGGCAGAGCGTCGGCATCGACGCCACGAGAGTCACCGGATTCTTCGTGCTCGACGGCATCCTGACGCAGGAATGGGACGCGGCACTCGATGCTCTGGTCCACCTGATCCTCCCGGCGATCGCCCTTTCGTCGATCCCTTTCGCGGTCATCTTCCGCATCACCCGCGCGTCCGTGCTGGACGTGATGGACGAGGACTACGTGCGCACGGCCAGGTCGAAGGGCCTCGCGAAGCGCGTGATCCGCGACCGTCACATCCTGCGCAACGCGATGCTGCCCGTGGTGACGACCGTGGGCCTGCAAACCGGTGCCCTGCTGTCGGGGGCGGTGCTCACCGAGACCGTGTTCGCCTGGCACGGCATCGGCGAGGCGCTCGCACTCGGCTTCGAACGCAAGGACTTCCCCGTGCTCCAAGTGGTGATCATCGCAGGAGCGGCCTCCTACGTCCTGGTCAACCTGCTCGTCGATCTCTCGTACGCGCTCATCGATCCGCGCATCCGGACGGCGCAGAAGGCGGGGGCGTGACATGGCCTCGCGTGCTACGAAGATCGACGAACTCGCCGCGACGGCAGGCGGTGTCGCCGGTGGTCTCGAACCTGACGACACCGGCGCCTCCGGTGACGAGGGGTTGAGCCTCGCCAAGTCCGCGTGGCGGAGGTTGCGGCGTAACCCGCTGTTTCTGATCGGTGCCACGATCATCGGCCTTTTCGTGCTGCTGGCGTTGCTGGCCCCGTTGCTGGCTCCGCACGATCCGGCGCTGCGGTTGCTGGAGGACCAGGTCTCCAACGCCCGCAACGAGATCCCGCCAGCGCAGCCCGGCCACCCGCTCGGCGGCGACCAGTACGGCCGCGACCTGTTCTCGCGCATGCTGCTCGGATCGCAGCAGACGCTCCTCGTGGCGTTGCTGGCCACGGTGATCGGCCTCGGCGGTGGAACGGTGCTCGGAACGCTCGCCGGCGCGTTCGGCGGCTGGGTCGATACCGTCGTGATGCGCGTCGTGGACGTCATGCTGTCGATTCCGTCGCTGCTGCTCGCCGTGTCCATTGGCGCGTTGTTCGTGCAGCAGACGAAGTTCTCGGTGATCCTCGCCGTCGCCATCGTGCAGGTACCGATCTTCGCGAGGCTCCTGCGTGGCACGATGCTCGCGGTGAGACAGAGCGACCACGTGCTCGCGGCGAGGGCGCTGGGTGTGAAGCGCGGGGCGATCGTGTTCCGCCACATCCTGCCGAACTCGCTCGGTCCCGTGATCGTCCAGTCCACTCTGGTGCTCGCGATCGCGATCCTCGACGCGGCGGCGCTGTCGTTCCTCGGTCTCGGCGCGGCGGACGACTCGATCCCGGAGTGGGGCCAGATGCTGGGCAACGCGCAGGACTACTTCGACACCCAGCCGCATCTGGCTTTCTGGCCCGCGGCCTGCATCATCGTGGTCGCCCTCGGGTTCACCCTCGTCGGCGAGTCGATGCGGGAAGCCCTCGATCCACGGCAACGGCGGTGATGGCATGGCTCTGCTGGAAGTACGCGACCTTTCGGTGACGTTCAACCGCAAGGGCGAGCAGCCGACCACGGCCGTCGATTCGATCAGCTTCGACGTCGAACCAGGGCAGACCGTCGGACTCGTCGGTGAGTCGGGCTGCGGCAAGTCGGTCACCTCGCTGGCCATCATGGGGCTGCTGCCTTCGCGCACGGCTCGGGTCAGCGGTTCGGTGACCTTCGCGGGCGAGGAGCTGCTCACCCTCAGCCAACGGCAGCTCGACGAGCGGCGGGGCAGGGACCTCGGCATGGTGTTCCAGGACCCGCTCTCGTCGCTGAACCCGGTTGTGACGATCGGGGTGCAGCTGACGGAGGTGTTGCTGCGGCACAGGAAGCTCACCCGCAAGCAGGCGAAGGCCGAAGCGGTGGAGCTGCTCGCGAGGGTGGGCATTCCCGACCCGAAGCGGCGCGTTGACGAGTACCCGCACCAGCTCTCCGGTGGTATGCGGCAGCGCGTGCTCATCGCCATCGCGCTGGCGTGCTCGCCGAAACTGCTGATCGCGGACGAGCCGACGACCGCACTGGACGTCACCATCCAGGCGCAGATCCTCACGTTGCTGCGGGAGCTGGTGTCCGAGACGGGCACGGCGCTGATCATGATCACGCACGACCTCGGCGTCGTCGCGGGTCTGTGTGACCGCGTGAACGTCATGTACGGCGGGCGGATCGTGGAACGCGCGCAACGACACGAACTGTTCGCCGAACCCCGTCACCCCTACACGCACGGGCTGCTCGCGTCGATCCCGAGGCTCGACGCGCCGAGGGGCGAGAAGCTGGTGCCGGTCAAGGGTTCGGTGGCGGACAACATCCCGTGGACGGGTGGGTGCGCGTTCGCGCCCCGGTGCCCGAACCACGTGGAGACCTGCTGGTCCACCGCTCCCGAGCTGGTGGCCGACGGCCGCCGCGAGGACGGGATGCTGCGGTGCCACAACCCGGTGGAGGTCGCGGTGGCGGAGGGAGCACGATGACCGAGAAGACGCCACAGACCGCAGGGGACGAGGACGCCGGAACGGACCTGCTCGTCCTCGACGACGTGAAGGTGCATTTCCCGATCAAGCGAGGGCTCCTGCTCGACCGCACCGTCGGCCACGTCTACGCGGTGGACGGGGTGAGCCTGCGTGTCGCCAAAGGTGAGACCTACGGGCTCGTCGGTGAGTCCGGCTGCGGCAAGACCACGCTCGGCCGGGCGTTGCTGCGGCTGGTGGAACCCACCGGCGGCACCATCACCTTCGACGGCACCGACCTGTCGTCGCTGAAGGGCGAGAGTCTGCGTTCGATGCGCAAGCGGATGCAGATGGTGTTCCAAGACCCGTTGTCGAGCCTCGACCCTCGCCAGTCGGTGGAGTCGCTGCTGGTCGAGGGCCTGCGGGCCCACGGCCTCGACATCGATCCCGAGGAGACTCGGCGGAAGCTGAAGGACCTGCTCGCGTCGGTGGGCTTGCCGGGCAACGCACTGCGCAAGTACCCGCACGAGTTCTCCGGTGGGCAGCGCCAGCGCATCGGCATCGCGAGGGCGCTCGCGCTGCATCCGGACCTCATCGTGGCCGACGAACCTGTGTCCGCGCTCGACGTCTCGGTGCAGGCACAGGTCATCAACCTGTTGAAGGATCTTCAGGAGGAGTTCGGGCTCACCTACGTGGTGATCGCCCACGACCTCGCCGTGGTGCGGCACATCTCCGACCGCATCGGCGTGATGTATCTGGGTGCGCTCGTCGAGGAGTCCGATGCGGACACCCTCTACGAGCAGCCGCTCCACCCGTACACCAAGGCGCTGCTGTCGGCGATTCCCGTGCCCGACCCCGTGGTTGAGGACAGCAGGGAGCAGATCCTGCTCTCCGGCGACCTGCCCTCACCTGCCGATCCGCCGAGCGGGTGCCGCTTCCACACCCGGTGCCCGTGGAAGCAACAGACACGCTGCGACACCGAGCGGCCTGCGTTGCGCGAGGTCGGCGAAGGGCACAGGGTGGCCTGCCACTACGCCGAGGACATCCTCGCGGGGCGGGTTTCTCCTCGATCGGAGTCGTCGGCGTCATCGGAGTCGTCGGCTGCGGAGACTGCGGTCACGGCCTGAAGGCGTGGGCGTCGTGGTCGGCGGGGCAGCGATCCCAGCAGGACGCCGCCGACCACGACGAGACCGGCCACGATCTCCACGAGGGTCGGGCGCTCGTCGAGCACCACGAACGCCAGGCTCAGGCCGACGACGGGAACCAGCAGGGAGAACGGCGCCACCGTGCTCGCCGGGTTGCGGCGCATGAGCGTGGTCCAGATGCCGGACCCCACGACGGTGCCGAGCACCACGACGTAGGACAGGCCCGCGAGGGCGAGCCAGGCATCGCCGGAGAACGCGGTGGACACGGCCGTCCACTGGGCGTCCGGCCCTTCGAACACCAGCGACAGCGCGAACATCGGCAGCGGTGGCACGACCGACGACCACAGCGTGAAGTGCAGCGGGTTCGGGGCTTCGGCCTTGCGGGCACACAGGTTGCCGACGGCCCAGCTCAGCGCGCCGAGCAGGGTGAGGATCACGGGCAGCAGCGCCGCGTGCTCGGCTCGCTGCCAGGCGATGGCGGCCATGCCGAGCACCGCGAGCGTGATGCCGACAACCTGCCGGGCGGTCAACCGCTCCCGCAGGAGCACAGCTCCCAGCACGACCGTGAACGGCGCAGATGCCTGCAACACGAGCGACGCGAGCCCGGTCGGCATGCCGGTGTCGAGGCCCACGAAGAGGAACGCGAACTGGAGCGTGCCGAAGCCGAGCCCGTACCCGACGAGCCAGCGGAGTTTCACCTTCGGCCACGGCACGAGAAGTGCTGTCGGCACGGCGACGAGCAGGAAGCGGATCGCTCCGGCGAGCAGGGGAGGGAAGTGCGTGAGCATCGCGTGGATGGCGAGGAAGTTGCAGCCCCACAGAACAGCGGTGAGGACGGCTAGAAGTCGATCACGAGTTGGCACGCCTTCAGGATCGCCCGAGAAACCATGAAGGACTACCGAGAATATATGCATCAACCGTGAAGCTGGCCTTTACAGTCAGGTAAGCCGTGTCCGCGCCCTGTGCACGTGTGTTGGCAACCCATGCGCATGTGTCCGCACCCTGTGCACGTGTGTTGGCAGCTAGCGCTGTGTGTTGGCATTCCGTGCACGTGGGTGTTGGCACGTCGCACGTGGGTGTTGGCAGACTGCGCGCGTGTCCGCAGGCTGTGCGCGGGTGACCGCACTGTGCGCACACATGTTGGCACTGTGGGCACGTGTGATCGCACGTCGTCTGGTCGGGGCGGACGGGAGGGCACTGGCTCCACTGGGCCGATGACCCTGAGGTGGATAGCCCCAACTGACCCGCGACGAGCGGGAAGCAGGCCGTGCCGTCGGGCGGCGGAGGAACGCGGGGCGGCTGCGGCACGTCGCAGTCTCACCGAACGGAGCCGGTCGCGGCGGTCGTGTCCGGGATGCTCGACAACCCTGAAGGGCTACCGAGGTTATGTGCGGGAATTGCGGAGAGGTGCTTCACAGCGGTCGGCGGCTGTTGCTCGCGGGGAGTACGGCAGATGCGCAGCGCGGGGTGTGGGCGGAGGCTCGCTGCGTCGTCACCACGGAACTCGACGAGGAATCGGAACCGCGTGCGTATGCGCACAGCAGGTCCTCGGTGTTCCTGGTCGCGCCGTTACTGCGGGTCGTCGCGCTGCCGCAGGGCAGGCGTGTCGTCGTCGGCAGGATCCGGGTGTCGGTGAAGGGCGAGGGCAGCGCGACGGCGAACCCGACGGTGCGCTCCACCGCGGGAACCACCGTGGACATCGCTGCGGAAACCACCGCGAAGGCTGCTGCGGGAACTCCTGTGGAAACCGCCGTGGACGTCGTGGTGCAGGCCGTGTGGGCGGAGAACGACGGCTGGCATCAGGAGACGGAGTTGCCGGCTGGCCTCGCCGAAGCACTGTTCGCCGCGCTGGCTTCCCCGTCACACCTGGTGCCCGACGAGCCGCAGGCGCGGGCGATGGTCATGGCGAAGGCGTTCGCCGAGGGCTCTCGCAACGAACTCACCCGGCTCAGGGCGATGCGGTACGAGCTGGAACGGCGCATCGCCGACCTGCTGGCACAGCGCAGGACGACCACACTGCGCGCGGTGCTCGCCGAGGTGGTCGAGCTGTCCATGGCCGTGAGCAGGGCACGGGACCAGGCACGGGAAGCCGGACGATCGAGGCTGCACTCGTGGTTGTGGAGCGACGGCGAACCACCGATGGCGCCGGTGCACGAAGCCGCACTGCGCCACTGCCTGGCCATGGACGCCGAACTTGCCGAGGAGGACGCACGCTTGCACTCGCTCCTCTCTGGACTATCCACATTAGCCGTTGCGCAAGATGGGGAAGCGCAGCAGCGGTTCAACCTCGCGGCGGCGGCCGTGGCCGCCGGGCTCGGGCTGCCCGCGCTGATACTGGCTCTCTACGGCGCGGATGCCGTTCTTCCTCTCGACTCGTGGGCGAGCGCGTGGCGGGCGCTCTTGCCGATCGGTGGGACAACGTTGCTCGCGGTGCTGCTCGCTTTGCGCACGATGCCGGGCCGCGCGAATCCGCGCCACTACGTCACGGCTGTCGTGGCGGTGCTGGCACTCGTGGCGATCCTGTTCGTGGCAGGAGCATCGGTGAAGGCGACTTGATCATCAGACGCAGAACTCGTTGCTTTCGGCACGGACCAACGCCGACACGGTGCCAGCCCGCTGACCGTTCGAGGCTCGCACCGCACAGGGCGTCGGGAAGTGCCGTTATCCGACCCAGGCCGGTTCGTCATGGCCCAGGTCCACTGCCCCGCGATCGAAGCCGAGTGTCGTCGTTGCCGCGCCGGTCACGGCGAACGGGGCGACCATGCGGCGAGCGGGTCCCCAGTCGGTCTGCTCGGTTTGCCCGCAGTCGGGTACCGACGCTGGATCGAATTCCGGCGCGGCAGGCACCGGGGGAGCCTCGGCCAGCGCATTCGCGATCCCGGCCAGCGAGGTGCGAACGCGAACCCCACCGCGTCCCCGATGACGTTCGGCCAGGCCACGCAGGGTGGCGGCGGCCAGCAACCAGCCTGCCGCATGGTCGAGGGCCTGTACCGGCAACGACGATGGACCGTCTGTGCCGTTGCGCCGCGCGCCTTCGGCGGCGAGGCCGGAGGTCAGCTGGACCACGCTGTCGAAGCCCCGTCGATGTGCCCACGGGCCGGCCCAGCCGTATGCGGAGAGCGAGACGTCCACGAGCCCCGGACGGATCTGCTGCCGACGCTGTGCATCGAGCCCCGCTCGTTCCAGAGCGCCGGGTCGCAGGCCGTGGACGATCACATCTGCCTCGGCGAGCAGCGACTCCACCTGCGTCCGACCGGTCGGCGTCCGGAAGTCGATCCGGGCGCACCGCTTACCCACCGTCACCTCAGGCACAAGACCGGGTTCAGCCCAGTCCGGTGGGTCGAGGCGCAGCACGGTGGCTCCGAGCCCGGCGAGCGTCCGGGTCGCCACCGGCCCGGCGAGCACCCGTGTCAGATCCAGCACGCGCAGACCGGCGAGAGGCCGTTGGGCGCTCGGCGCCCACTCCGACGACGATTCAAGGCTGGGTCCGGACAAGATCCGCTCCACCAGCGGCGCGTGGGCGATCGCACGGCCCTGCGGGTGCCGCAGCCATTCGGTGCGCGAACGCATGGCGCCCGCACACCCGCCCCGGGCGACGATCCGCTCCTCGAGTTCGAGGGCGTGCCAGCCCCTGCACGCCTTGGCCACTTCATCTCGCGATCCGGACACGTCGAGGACGTCGAGGGCCGCCTGCCGGTGCGCGGGCACGTTCGTGTGGAGCCGAATCCAGCCGTCGGCACACCGGTAGTTTCCGGCGATCGGGTCCCATAACGCCGGGAGTTGCCACCCGTCCGGCCGCAGCGAGAACCCGAACCATCCCAAGGTCGCTGCTCGATCGACGTGCACATGGGTGCGTCCGCTGCTCGCTCCTACGACGTCGAGTAGTTCGGCTACCGCACAACCGGTGACACCCACAGCGGCGGTAGCCAGTTCGGATACCGGGAAGGACGACGGCAGAGCGTCGTTGCCCACGCACTCGACCCGATCCAGCAGGCCAGGATCTCCGTCGAGGGCGGCCCACAACGTGTTCATGAGTTCGCGCGTCACAGTATTCGAAACCGCTTGGGCTGCCACGAAACGATCTTAAATGCCCGATCGCCCGCGGCTGGTACGTGTTTCGGCGTGGACGGTGCACCTCACATCCGATGGTGCTTCACTGCCCGGATGGACGTGACCAGACTCCGGACCCTGCGGGAGTTCGCCGACCGGGGCAGCGTGACCGCCGCCGCTGAGGCGCTGCACTGCACGCCGTCGGCGGTGTCGCAGCAACTTCGGGCGCTCCAGCGCGAGGTGGGCGTGCCGTTGACGGAGCCGTCGGGGCGTGGCCTGCGCCTGACGGACGCGGGCAGGGCGCTGGTGGCGAGGGCCGACGACGTCCTCGCCGCCGTGGAGCGGGCCGAGGCCGAACTCGACGCCTACCGCAGCGCGCCGCGCGGAAGGGTGCGGGTGGCGTTGTTTCCCACGGCTGGGTTGCTGCTGCTGCCCGGCCTGCTGTGCCGGGTCGCCGAGCACGCGGGGCTGGACGTCGAGGTACGGGACGTGGACATGATCCCGCCCGAGGTACCGCGGCTGCTCGCGGACTTCGACGTCGTGGTGGCCCATCGCGACGAGTACGGCGAGCCGTTCACCTCCGACCGGCTCGACGTGGTGCGCCTGTTGCGGGAGCCGCTCGACGTGGCGCTGCCGTTCGGGCACCGGCTCGCGCGGCGCGAGCGGGTGGAGCCGCACGAACTCGCCGACGAGCCGTGGATCAGCGTTGACGTGGGCTTTCCCGTTGACGACGTGATGCGGTCGCTGGCCGTGCGCACGGGTGTGCGACCGCGTATCACGCATCGCATCAATGACTTCCGCATCACGCAGGCCCTTGTGGCGGCGGGCCACGGCATCGCGTTGCTGCCCCGCTACACGATGGACACCGATCGTGTGCTGCGTAAGGAGCTGTCCGGCATCAGGGCGGCCCGGTTCGTGGAGGCCGTGCTCCGCCCCGGCTCGGCCACCCGCCCCGCCGTCGCGGCCGTACTCGCGGCGCTGCGCGCGGAGGCCGACGTGGTGAGGAAGGCGAAACCCTGCCGTTAGGTGACAGGGTTCGCGGGCACTGTGAGGGCATGAACGATTTGAAAGGCAAGGTCGCACTGGTCGCGGGCGGCACGCGGGGTGCGAGCAGGGCCATCGCGGTGGAGCTCGCGAGGGCGGGTGCGTTCGTCTACGTCACCGGCCGCACGTCGGGAGAGCATCGCTCGGAGGTCGGCAGGGCGGAGACCATCGAGGGCACGGTCGAGCTGATCGAGCAGGCCGGTGGCCGGGGTGTCGCGGTGCGCGTTGACCATCTCGAACCCGAACAGGTGCGCGCGCTGGCCGAGCGCATCGACGCCGAGCACGGCAGGCTGGACATCCTCGTGGACGGCGTGTGGGGCGGCGACACCCTCGCCTGGGACAAGCCCGTCTGGGAGCATTCGCTGGACGCGAGCCTCCGGATGATCCGTCTCGGCATCGACGCGCACCTGATCACGTCGCACTTCCTGCTCCCGCTGGTACTGCGGCAGCGCGGCGGACTCGTCGTGGAGCTCACCGACGGCACGGTCGAGTACAACGCGAAGTACCGCAAGGGCTTCACACTCGCGTTCTACGTCGCCAAGGCGGCGGGGCACACCCTGGCCATCGGGGAGGCCGCTGAGACCGCGGAGTACGGTTGCACGGCCGTGGCGTTCACCCCGGGCTGGATCCGCTCGGAGGCGATGCTCGACGAGTTCGGCGTCACGGAGGAGAACTGGCGCGACGCGCTCGCCGCCCAACCGCACTTCTGCATCTCCGAGACACCGACGTTCGTGGGCCGTACCGTCGCGGCGCTGGCCGCCGACGAGGAGAAGTCGCGTTTCTCCGGGCAGACCCTCAACAGCGGCCAGCTCGCGAAGATCTACGAGATCGACGACATCGACGGCAGCCGCCCCGACGGCTGGCGCTACATAATGGAGGTGGAGCAGCAGGGCAAACCCGCCGACCCCACCGGTTACCGCTGAGGTCACGCGGCGGCGGTGCCGATGGCGCGGCGGGCGACGGCGACGGCCGCCGCGCCGGTTCCGGCGAGGATCACGAACAGCGCGGCGAGGGTCGCGGCGTCGGGGTCGGCCACCGACTGGCCGCGCAGCGCCTGCCAGGTGGTGATCAGGAACACGCCGGTGTATCCGGCCGCGACGATGCCGACGAGCCGTGCCCTGACCCGCTCGTCGCGCAGCCACGCCCTGCGGGCGGCCATCGCGGAGAGCCCGATGGCGAGCAGGAGCAGCAGGTGGATGCCGTGCAGGCCGATGAAGTGCGGCACGCGCATGTCACCACCGGCGAGATTCCAGCCCGTGATCGCCATGCCGTCGCCGCCCGAGACGTCCGAGCCGACGGAGTGGCTGCCCTTCAAGGGCACCGACTCGTGGGCGGAGTTGACGCCGATGTGGTCCTGGGGCGTGTAGCCGAAGAGGACGAACACCACGAGCATGCCCGCGCTCGCGATGGGCAATCCGGTGGCGAGTGCTGCCCTGACTCCCCGGTCACCGGCGCGTTGCAGCAGGACGACGATGCCGATCGCCACGTTGGCGAGGAACAGCAGGGGCACGAAGTACTGGAACGTCGTCTGCACCACTGTGTTGAGGACGTCGTCACTGGTGTTGAAGTGGCTGAACGTCCCTGCGGCCGCAGCAGCGGCGATGACAACCACATCGAGAAAACCGCTGACGGCGAACACGGTGCCGAACCACCAGCCGACTCGCCTTCCCTTGACCAGCTTGGACAGAAGCCAGGCGAGGGTGAGCCCGTACGCTCCGAAGGAGATCCCGAACTTCAGCGGCTTGACCCACACCGATTCACCGGCGAGCGTGCGCGAATCGACGAGTAGGCCGATCAGCGACACGACGATCAGCACACCCATGAACGCTGAGTGGATCAGCAGCGGTTTGTGCCAGCGGCGTAAGGCGGTGGTGACAGGCGCGGACAGGACGGCCACGGCGGGACTCCCAGGTGTGTCGAGAAGTGGACGCGATCAACCCTGCCCGCGCCGCGCTCTGTCCACACTGGAGCTGACATGCCGGTCTGAGGTTGGGGATTCCCCACCCTCCGTGCTGCGGCTATCCGCCGTGACGTTCGGCGATCCGGCGCCCCACCTCGGCGAAGTCCGCCCGCACGGAGGCCGGTTCGAGCACCTCGACCTCGGTGCCGAGTGCGAGCAGGCTGCCGACCGCGACGTCGGCGGCCTCGAACTCGACGACCGCCTCGGCGGAGCCGTCCTGGCCCCGCCTCGCGTTCTTCAACGCCTCCGCCACGAGATCGGCGTCCAACACCGACGGCAGCGCGCGAACGCCTGCGGGACTCAGCCGTATCCGCACGGGCACCCGGCGCAGTGTCCGCTCGAACCGCGCCGACGAGTGCTCCCACCAGTCGGCGAGGTCGAAGTCGTCAGGGCGGTCGGCGCGTTCGGGACGGTGTTCGACGGCGGTGATCCTGGCGACCCGGTAGGTGCGGATCGACTCCCCTGCCTGCGCCACGAGGTACCACACGCCCGCCTTGAGTACGAGCCCCAACGGGTCGAGGGTCCGCTCGACCTCCTCACTCGCGCCGCCAGGCCGGTAACGCACCCTCAGTCTCGTCTCCTCCCACACGGCGCGAGCCACGTCGGCGAGATGGGCGGTGTCCTCGTCGGGGCGGAACCAGCGAGGCGCGTCGAGGTGGAAGCGTTGCGCCACCTGCCTGGCCTGCTCGCGAAGCGGCGCGGGCAGCGTGGCCGTCACCTTCGCGTGCGCGCCGGCCGCAGCGGTGCCGAGCCCGAGTTCGGCCAGCGCTCTCGGCGCTCCCATGGCGAAGAGCGCCACGGCCTCCCGCGTGGTCAACCCGTCGAGCCGGGTGCGCCAGCCCTCCACGAGCCGCACTCCGCCGTAGCGACCTGGCTCCGTCCAGAGCGGAACCCCGGCGGCCTGCAACGCCGCGAGGTCGCGGTGCATGGTCCGTGGCGACACATCGAGCGCCTCGGCCAGCTCGGCGACCGTGGCGCTGCGCCTGCTTTGGAGGGTGAACAACAAGGCCACAAGACGTTCTGCTCGCACCCCGCCATCATGCTCGCGCCGACCAGGTGGCGGTGCGGCGGAACACCGTCGTGATGGTGAAGGCGGCCAGCAACGCGAGAGCCGCCGAGAGCACGGTGCCGAACCGCGACTGCTCCAGCAGCGAACCGCCGAGATAGCCCAGCCCCGCCGCGTACGCGCACCACAACGGCACCCCGATGCCGGACGCGGTGAGGAAGCGCCTCGGCGACCAGCGCAACGAACCGGCGAGCAGCGCGCCGACGGTGCCTCCTGCGGGAAGCCAGCGCGCGAGGACGAGAATCGGCACGCCTCGCCGGTCGAGATGCGTGCCGATCCAGTCGGCGCTGGTCTCGAAGGAGGGACGGTGCCGCAGCCGCCGCAGGACGCGCGCGCCACCGAACCGCCCCACCGCGTAGAGGCCGATGTCGGAGATCAGGCAGCCCGCCGTCGCGACGGCGAGCACCAGCACGAAGGGGTCACCACCATTGGCGGCGGCGACCCCCGTGCCGATCAGCGCGATCTCCGTCGGCACCAGCGGCACGACGGCGACGGCGAAGAGCAGCAGCAGCGAGACGTCGTCCACATCCCTATCCAACGCCTTCGCGGCTGAGAAGTTCTCAGCGCAGGAGCCGTGCCGTGATCATCGCCTCACCGGTGGGCTCGGTTCACCGCCGAGACCACCGCGCGCAGCGACGCGGTGATGATCGAGTGATCGATGCCGACACCCCAGTACACCTTGTCCTCGACGGCGCACTCGATGTAGGAGGCCGCCTTCGAGTCGTCGCCGGGGGTCAGGGTGTGCTCGCTGTAGTCCATGAGCCGCAGGTCGAGACCGATCGTGGCCAGCGCGTCGAAGAACGCGGCGATGGGCCCGTTGCCCCTGCCGACGACCTCCTGCTCCTCGCCGTCGTGGCGGATCGTCGCCGTCAGCTCGTAGTCGCCGTTGGCCCTGACGTGCTGCGAGACCAGCTCCAGCGGGGTCGTCGGTTCGAGGTACTCGGCGGAGAACGCCTCCCACATCGTCTGCGGGTCCACCTCGCCGCCCTCGCTGTCGGTGTGCCGCTGGATCGTCTTCGAGAACTCGATCTGGAGCCGCCTCGGCAGGTCGAGCTGGTGCTCGGTCTTCATGATGTAGGCGATTCCACCCTTGCCCGACTGCGAGTTGACGCGGATGACGGCCTCGTACGTACGGCCGACGTCCTTGGGATCGATCGGCAGGTACGGCACCTCCCACGGGTACTCGTCAACCGGAACGCCCGCCTTGTCCGCGGCGTCGCGCAGCGCGTCGAAGCCCTTGTTGATGGCGTCCTGGTGGCTGCCGGAGAACGCGGTGAACACGAGGTCGCCCGCCCAGGGACTGCGCTCGGGAACGGGAAGCTGGTTGCAGTACTCGACCGTGCGCTTGATCTCGTCGAGGTCGGAGAAGTCGAGCTGCGGGTCGATGCCCTGGCTGAACAGGTTCATCCCGAGTGCGACCAGATCGACGTTGCCGGTGCGCTCACCGTTGCCGAAGAGGCATCCCTCGATGCGGTCGGCGCCTGCCTGGTAGCCCAGCTCGGCCGCGGCGATGCCGGTGCCCCTGTCGTTGTGCGGGTGCAGGGACAGGATCACCGAGTCCCGCCGCTGTAGGTTGCGGTGCATCCACTCGATGGAGTCTGCGTAGACGTTGGGTGTGGCCATCTCGACGGTCGCGGGCAGGTTCAGGATCACGGGGTTGCCCGGTGTCGGCTGCCAGATCTCGGTGACGGCGTTGCAGACCTCCGCCGCGTACGACAGCTCCGTGCCGGTGTAAGACTCGGGGGAGTACTGGAAGCGGAAGTCGGTGTCGGAGTACTTGGCCGCGTACTCGGTGACCAGCTCCGCGGCCTGCGTCGCGATCTTCTTGATGCCCTCGCGTTCCTCACGGAACACCACGCGGCGCTGGAGGATCGACGTCGAGTTGTAGATGTGCACGATGGCCCTCGGCGCGCCCTCCAGCGCCTGGAACGTGCGCTCGATCAGCTCGGGGCGGCATTGTACGAGCACCTGGATGCGCACGTCGTCGGGAATCGCGCCGTCTGTGATGATCTCCCGAACGAAGTCGAAGTCGGTCTGGCTGGCCGCGGGGAAGCCGACCTCGATCTCCTTGAAGCCCATGCGTACCAGCAGGTCGAAGAACTTGCGTTTGCGCGCGGGTGACATCGGGTCGATCAGCGCCTGGTTGCCGTCGCGCAGGTCAACCGCACACCACAGCGGCGCGCGCTCGATGCGCTTGTCGGGCCAGGTGCGGTCGGGCAGCGAGATGTCCTCGACGAGGCGGTGCCACGGGCGGTAGCGGTGGTACGGCATCGAACTGCCTCGCTGGAGGTTCCACGCGGGCTGGTCGGCGGGGGCGGGGCGGGCCGGGGTCCGGATACGGCTCGTGGAAGAGACCTGACGGTCGGAGGTGCTCATTCGGGTGTTCGCCTTCTCGGAAAAGTTCGGTCGGGGGACGACCGGCGCTACGGCGTATCGGAGGACACCAGAAATCCCCGCGACGGGGAGCCGGTCAGATCAGGCCCCGTCGCGGCAGCGAAGGAGAAGGAGCGCGAACGCCACGGGGCCAGCTTAACGACGGGCGCGGGGTGCGCAAGAGCCGGGGAGTGCCCGAACCGTTATGGCGGGGGAACGACGGTTGGCTACTCGCGCGTAGTTTCGGGCTGTCCTCGCATGCCACACTGCTGTGCATGGGTGCACATCACGCCGACGACGGATCGCGGGGGGACAGCAGCGAGGACGCCGTGAAGGCGCGGGAGGACGAGCAGTCACAGCAGTCCCAGCAATCCCGTAAGCCGTCCTTCGAGCTTCGCGCGGTGTGGGGCACGGTCGCGGGCGTGCTCGCCGGGCTCGTGCGCTGGACGGGTCTCCTGCTCGCCGTCGTGCTCGTCGCGAACGTGCTTTTCGTTGTGGGCGAGGGTAATCCCGGCAACGGCATCGTGTCGTTCGTCGCCGACGCGGCCGGGGTCGTCTCTTTCGGTTTCGACGATCTGTTCCTGCCCGAGGACCGCAAACTGAGGATCCTGATCAACCACGGTGTCGCGGCCGTCTTCTGGCTCGTGGCGACCTCGCTCGCCGTCAAGATCATTCGCAGTGCGGGAGGAAGATCGGACTGAGGGCCACCTCGCCGCGCTCGCCGATCCGCCCGGCTCGCACCCTGCCGAGGGCGCACCTCTGTTTTCATGGCCCCGCTGGGCATAATGAGCCGCACATATCTGTACGGCGCGAGGGGGAGACATCATGTCGGCCCAGATGGACGAGTTGATTGCCCAGTTCGGCAAGTTCCGGGCGAAGATTCGTGAGGCCGAGGCCCGCTTCGCGGGGGTAGGCGACATGCAGCAGAAGATCGCGGAGATCGAGAACACGGCGACGTCGCCCGACGGCACCGTCACGGTGGTCGCCGGTGCTGGTGGCGCGGTGACGGATCTCCGGCTCTCCCCTTCCGCCATGCGACTCGGCCACGACCAGCTCGCCACGGTGATCATGACGACGATGCGGCAGGCCGTCGCGGGCGCAGTCCAGCAGCAGGCCGGGATCGTGGACGAGAGCTTCGGAGACGCGTTCGGGATCAACACTGCCGAGCAGGTTCGTGAGGCGCAGGCGGAGGCGTTCGGAACCGGAGAGGAACAAACGGAGTCAAAGCCGCAGACGCCGTCGCCCACCCGCAGGCCGAGGCCGAGGAACGACGACGACTACTTCGACGAACAGGGCCCGATCCTGCGCCGCTGATCGAGCAGACCGAGGGAGAACCGGATGTCCGGAATCCAGACCAATATCGAGGCGATATCCGAATACGCCCGGCAGCTTCCCTTCTACGAGGGCGAGGCCGACAAGTTCCGCGACCTCATCGACACGGCCGACGTGACCGACGAGGCGTGGGGCATCATGGGCGTCTTCGCCAAGCAGGGCTACACCGACCGCCTCGAAGAGCTGCGCTCCCTGCTCGAAGAGCTGAAGAACGGTGTTGACGGCTTCATCACCAAGCTGAACAAGGCCGCCGAGATGTACCAGGGTGCCGAGGACGTCGGGACGATCACGTTCGGCCAGCACCAGGCCCAGATCGATGCGGCGGGAGGGCCGAACTCGTGACCGAGAAGAGCATCGCCGACGCGCTGAACGTCCAGGCCTACGACGAGAGCACCAGCGCCAACGTCGATCGCGCGATCAGCCATGTGCCTGTGGCCGGCACGATCTACGACTCGGCGAAGTCGATCAGTGCGCACGCGCAGCAGGCGGCACAGGCCGACAACGCGCAGGAGCTGGCCTCGGCCGGTGCGGCGCTGGCCGGTGACGGCGCGTCGTTCGTCGCCTCAGCAGCCGGTGACGTCGTCACGTTCGCCATGGACCCGATCGGCTGGTTGGTCAGTCACGGCCTGAACATGCTGCTCGAACTGGTGCAGCCGTTGCAGGACGCCCTGCACCAGGTCAGCGGTGACGGCCCGGCGATCGGGCACGCCTCCGACAACTTCGTCACGATCGCGCAGGGTTTCGTCGCGCTCGCCGAGGACTTCGAGAAGAAGGGCGACACGGCCCTCGCCGAGTGGGCCGACGAGGCGGGCAACGCGGCGAAGGAAGCGCTCGGGGACTTCTCCGCAGGCATCAGGGGCATCGGTTCGGCTGCGGGTTCGGTCGCCGAGGTGCTCCAGATGTGGTCGATGGTGATGGTGGTCATCGAAGAGGTGATCAAGGCGATCATCACCGAGCTGGTGTCCTGGCTGATCACCATCTGGCTGCCCGCGCTGGCCTCGTCGGTGATCAGCTTCGGTGGGTCGGTCGCGGCCGCGATGACCGCGTCCATCGCCAAGGCCGCGAGCGTGCTCGCGAAGGTGACCCGCTACCTCGGCAAGTTCGGCAAGCTCCTCGACGACTTCATGGAATACCTGGTCAAGATGTCGAAGGAGATGGAGGTCTTCACCCGGAAGTTCCGCGTCGGTCTGATGCCGGGCGAGACCAAGTTCGGGGTCGGCCAGGCCGCGCAGGGCTTCCAGCCGAGCAACCGGGTGCTCACCACCATGTTCGGCACCTCGGTCGGGGTCAAACCGTTCGTCGTCGGCGCCGGTACGAAGGCCGGTATCGGCGCGGGCAAGTCCATCTACGGTGAGGGAACTGAGGACGTCAGTCTCGGAGGGGACGAGCCGTGGTTCGACAAGAGCGAGATCGGCGGGAATCAGAGCCCGGAGCAGACGCGCCGGAATCTGGACATCTGACTCCGTCTCCCGAGGAGCTCGCCGCACTGGCGCCGACGGACGCCAGGCGGCGGGCCGCCGAGAAGATCTTCGCCAATGAGGCCGCGCTCGATACGAGGCGGCACAACCTCACCGTCCGTCCCGGCCATCGGGAACGGGTGGAGAGGGTGCTGGGTACGCGGTGGCGCGAACCGGTGCTCGCGCTCCGGCTCGGCAAAGCCTCCGGGCTGGGGTTCGACGTCCCCGGCCTGCGGTCGGACGGCACTGTCGAGGGGAAGCAGCGCGTCCGGCAGTTCTTCCGGAACCTCGGCAGGGGTGTCGCCTACGCCGTCGGCTCTGTCCTCTTCCTTGCGAGTAGCGGAGGCGGCGGCAAGACATCGTTCCAGCGGCAGGTCCACGTAAAGGGGCCTGCCGGTGCGCTGGCGCTCGCTGCGGTGGAGCCGCTCAGGGCGGCGAAGGCCCCGTGGCTGGTGTGTTCACCGTCGTGCGTCGCGATCGTGGACTCCGGCTCCACGGTGGCCGACCCTGCCGACGCCCCGGAGCCTCGGGTGCTCTGGGAGGCTCGTCGGCCCGAGGCTCCGGAGCTGCGTCCGCGCAGTCGCACACTGACCTGGCGTGACGGCTCCAGCTTCACCTTCCCGTTGCACGACTACACGGAGGAGCGCTACCTGCGGAGTCGCATCGGCGGCGACGGCGCGCCCCTCTGGCACGGCGGTGCCGCCGCCACCTGAGCGGTGTGCATTGCTCAGAACGCGGCGCTACCCCACTCCTTGAAGGCGAACTCGCTGAGCGGGACGCGCCTGCGCGGCGCGTTCTCTCGCTCGACCTCGCCATCCTCGCCGGGCGCGTCCGGCTTCGCGGGCACGCCGACGGCGATGACGACGAGCGGCTCCACACCGGACGGGAGATCGAACGCCTTTCTGGCGGCTTCCCTGTCGAAGCCCGCCATCTGCCTCGCGACAAGGCCCTCGGCGACAGCCTGGAGAACAAGGTTCTCCGTGGCGAGCCCGACACCGTACTCGGCGTAGGGCACGGTGCCCTTGTCGTTGCTCGTCAGCGCGCAGGCGAGAAGCAGGGCGCCTGCGCGATGCGCCCATGCCCGGTTGCTCTCGGTGAGTGAGTCGAGGACCCGCTTGTACGTCCCGTCACCGCGCTGTCCCACCACGTAGCGGGCCGGCTGGGTGTTGCCGTACGACGGTGCCCAGCGCGCCGCCTCAAGCAGGGCGCGTAGTTTCTCGCCGCTCACCTCCGCCTCACCGTCGAGGAGGCGGGGGCTCCACCGGCTTGCGATGATCTCGTGAATCCTGACGCTGGTCTCGGCTCGCTTGTCACTCACGCCGGTCAACGCTAGGTCAGTCGTCGAAAATGCTGGTCGGCCAGTGGTCGGCGCCACACAATCGGGTAAACGGGAGTTGAGCCCCCGGTACTCTGATGCTCGAAGCGACCCGCACGCGCCGACGTCGAGACCGGATCGGCGGTAGGCGCGGCATGCGAGGAGGAACGAGGCAGTGGCCCTCGTAGTCCAGAAGTACGGTGGTTCGTCGCTGGAGAGCGCTGACCGGATCAAGCGCGTGGCCGAGCGGATCGTCGCCACGAGAAAAGCAGGAAACGACGTCGTGGTGGTGTGCTCTGCCATGGGCGACACGACGGACGAGTTGCTCGACCTCGCTCAGCAGGTCAATCCCGTTCCGCCGGAGCGTGAGATGGACATGCTGCTCACGGCGGGGGAGCGCATTTCCAATGCACTCGTGGCGATGGCGATTTCGGCGCAGGGTGCGGAGGCTTGGTCGTTCACGGGGTCCCAGGCCGGAGTGGTGACCACGTCAGTGCACGGCAACGCCCGCATCATCGATGTCACTCCGTCCAGAGTGACGGAGGCGCTCGAACAGGGCTACATCGCCCTCGTGGCAGGTTTCCAGGGTGTCTCGCAGGACACCAAGGACATCACAACCCTCGGCCGAGGTGGTTCCGACACGACGGCCGTGGCGCTCGCCGCGGCGCTGAACGCCGACGTGTGCGAGATTTACTCCGATGTGGACGGTGTGTACACAGCGGACCCGCGCATCGTGTCCAACGCCCGCAAGCTGGACACCATCCCGTACGAGGAGATGCTGGAGCTCGCGGCGAGCGGGTCCAAGATCCTGCACCTCAGGTCGGTGGAGTACGCCCGCCGCTATGGGGTGCCGATCCGAGTCCGCTCTTCCTACAGTGACAAGCCGGGTACGACCGTGACCGGCTCGATTGAGGAGATCCCCGTGGAACAAGCGTTGATCACCGGTGTCGCTCACGACCGGTCGGAGGCGAAGATCACCGTCACCGGTGTCCCCGACCACGCGGGCGCTGCGGCCCGGATCTTCCGCGTGGTGGCTGACGCGGAGATCGACATCGACATGGTGCTCCAGAACATCTCCGACACCGCGGGCCGCACCGACATCACGTTCACCCTGTCCAAGGCCAACGGGCCCAAGGCGGTGAGCGAACTGGAGAAGATCAAGGAGGAGCTGGACTTCTCCGCGGTGCTGTACGACGACCACGTCGGCAAGGTGTCGCTCGTCGGTGCGGGCATGCGGTCGCATCCCGGCGTGACAGCCGCGTTCTGTGAGGCACTCGCCAAGGTCGGGGTCAACATCGAGATCATCAACACGTCGGAGATCCGCATTTCCGTGCTGATCAGGGACGAGCAGCTCGACGACGCGGTGCGCGCCATCCACGAGGCGTTCGAACTCGGCGGCGACGAGGAAGCCGTCGTCTACGCGGGGAGTGGTCGCTGATGGCAGGCATGCGAGTCGGCGTGGTCGGCGCTACCGGACAGGTGGGCGCCGTGATGCGCAGGTTGCTGGAGGAACGCGACTTCCCCGTGGAGCGCATGCGGTACTTCGCGTCATCGCGTTCGGCGGGAACCACGCTGCCGTGGCGGGGTGAGGACGTCGAGGTGGAGGACGCGGCGACGGCCGATCCTTCCGGGCTCGACATCGCTCTGTTCTCGGCGGGAGGGGCGACGTCGAAGGCACAGGCACCGCGGTTCGCCGAGGCCGGTGTCACCGTGATCGACAACTCGTCGGCGTGGCGGCTCGACCCGGATGTCCCGCTCGTCGTGAGCGAGGTCAACCCGCACGCGGTGAAGGAGGCACGCAAGGGCATCATCGCCAACCCCAACTGCACCACGATGGCGGCCATGCCGGTGCTCAAGCCGTTGCACGATGAGGCGGGTCTCGTGCGGCTTGTCGTGAGCAGCTACCAGGCTGTGTCCGGCAGCGGGCTCGCCGGAGTCGAGGAGCTGTCGTCGCAGGTCAGGGTCGCTGGTGAGCGTGCGGCTGAACTCACGCACGACGGTTCGGCTATCGATCTCGGCGAACCGGGCAAGTACGTGCGGCCGATCGCGTTCAACGTACTGCCGATGGCGGGGTCGATCGTGGACGACGGCTCCGGCGAGACCGACGAGGAACAGAAGCTGCGCAACGAGAGCCGCAAGATTCTCGATATCCCCGAGCTGAGGGTGTCCGGCACCTGCGTGCGCGTGCCCGTGTTCACGGGACACGCCTTGTCGATCAATGCGGAGTTCGAGCGGCCGCTCTCCGTCGAGCAGGCAACCCGGCTGCTGTCGTCGGCGCAGGGCGTGCGGCTGTCCGATGTGCCCACCCCGCTTGAGGCGGCAGGCAACGACCCGTCCTACGTCGGCAGGCTCAGGGTTGACCCGGGTGTCGAGGGCGGCAGGGGACTTGCCCTTTTCGTCGCGGGCGACAACCTTCGCAAGGGCGCGGCGCTGAACGCCGTGCAAATCGCGGAGCTTCTCGCGCGGTCCTGACCACCGCATCCGCTGACATCGAGAACCACCTCCGGCGAGGAGTCGTACCGGTCGCCGGAGGCGGTTTTTCTCGGCTGGGACACATGATCCCCGGCCCGCGTGCTACCGCACCGTGCTCCGGCACCGGTACGGTCGCATCATGCGGATGACGGGTGGGGCGGCGGTTTCCGCCGCCGTGGTGTTGTCGGGACTGCTGCTGGCAGGCTGCGAGGAAGTCACCTCGGCGGTGGATCAGGTCGATGCCGCGAGCGACAAGGCGGCCGTGTGCACGGAGGCGTTGCAGATCATCGACCTCAATCCGAACGTGAGTCCCGAGGAGGTCGCCGCCGAAGCGGAACAGAAGGCCAAGGAGCTGCGCGACCTCGGCAACCAGGTGGCGGACCAGACCGTGCAGGACACGCTGTTCGACATCGCGGACGGCTACCTCGAACTGGAGGAGCGCAAGCTCGACCACCTGAACGACTTCTCCGGCTGGCTCCAGGAGAACCTGAACGACCTCGACCGGCTGCGCAAGGCGTGCTTCTAGGCGTGCTGCCGTGGTGAGGTAGCCGCCGTGTGCTCCCGCCGCCGTCCGCGTAGCGAGAGAATCGCTCCGACGGCGGCGAAGCACAGCCCTCCAGCGGCTGCGGTGACGAAGCCCCAGCCCGGTTCGGCGTTGTCGAGGACGAACCCGACGAAGGGGCTGCCGAGCCCGAGCCCGAGACGGGTGGCGGAATCCTGTAGTCCCATGGCCATGCCACGAACGGTGTGCGGTACCAGCTCGCTCACCGTGGCGGCGGTCGCGGCCAGCGTCGGTGCGCAGAGAACGTTCATGGGCACCAGGGCGAGTGCGAGTATCCACCAGTTCTGAGTGGCGAGCCCGACGGGCATCGTGAACACCGTCAGCAGCACCATCAAGGTGAGCTGGGACGCAGGGCGGCTCGCGACGCCGTACACGAGTCCGCCCACCAGTGACGCCGCACCCATGACGGCGAGGACGATGCCGGTCCAGGCCACATCGCCGGAGGCTCGGAGGGCGGCGATGGCCGACAGTTCGGCGCCGACGAGCACGAACGCGCCTCCCATCGCGATGGAGAGCGCAGCCACGAACTTCGTGGACACCCAGGTGCGAAGGGTCGGGCTCGGACCTGCCGACCCTGACAACTCGCCTGGAGAGCGCACGGGCGGGTTGAGGTACAGAAGCGCGAGTGCGAACACCCCGTTCGCGATGCCCATGGCGGTGAGCGTGACCGACGTCGAGTACTCCGTGCTGACGAAGATCGCGACGACGGGCCCGATCATGTACGAGACTTCGAGCAGCACCTGATCGAGGGAGAAAGCCGCTCGGCGACGTGCCAGTGGCACGAGTGCGGTGATGACCTGTCGGGCGATCGAACCGGCGGGAATGACGAGTGCGCCTGCGGGCAGCGCGGCCATGAGCAGCACCGGATACGGCAGGTGGGCGCTGCTCACCCAGTAAGCGCAGGAGACGAACCCGCAGGCGGCGACGACGGGCCTGAGGCCGTAGCGGTCGATCATGCGCCCGAGTACGGGTGCGCCGAGAGCGGTGCCGAGCAGTGTCGCCGTGCCGACCAGCCCAGCCGCGCCGTAGCCCCGGCCCAGCTCGCTGACCACATGCAGCGTCAGCACGACGCCCGAAGCGATGATCGGCATCCGGATGAGCAGCATGAGCAGCATCGAGGTCGGCAGCGCGCGAATCCGGAACAGGTGAAGGTACGGCTGAAGGCCCACGTGAGCGACAGAACCTCACACTGGTACGACCGTGCAAGTGCTTTTTCGGGTTGGTCTCCCTTCCCCGCTCGCGCGGGGCCGGGCGACGGGCGCGACCTGTCCGTGCCTGCTGGTTTCTCAGTCGGCGACGGTGACTCCGAGTGCCGAGGCGAAGGTGGGGGCGAGGCCGAGGAGCTGGCCGGTGTCGATCACGAGGCCGGACAACGGGCCTGCGCCGAGCTGGAGGCGAAGCTCGGTTGCCTCGCGCAGATCGACGCGGTCCATGACGGCCCCGTCGAACCGTACGTCCCGCAACGACGAGCCGGGAAACCGCACCCTGGTGAGCGTGGCGCCGCCGAAGTCGATCTCGCGCAGTGCGCAATCGACGAACGTGACGTCGGTGAGCCTGCTCCCTCGAAGATTCACAGCGTCGAGCTTGCACCCGTGGAAGATGACGCGCCGCATGGTGCTGTCGTAGGCGGCCGTGCCCGCCAGCACCGTGGTGACGAACTCCGCGTCGAGCCAGCCGCTCGCCGTGACATCCGTCCGGATCAAGCCGCAGCTGCTCAGCCAGACGTCGGTGAAGTTCGTTCTCGACAGCCGGGCCGTGCCGAAGGTCGCGTCGGAGAACGCGCATTCGCGAAACCGCGAGCCCTGAACCTCCGCATCCGAGAGGTCGGTACCCACGAAGTGGACACACTCGTGATCGGCCGACTCCTCAGGCGGCGCCTCGCTGTCGGCGAGATACCGGTGATAGGGCAGATCGGTGAGGGCGCGCGCTGTGGCTCTGTCGGTCACGACCGCGATTGTCCCCGACAGGTGCAGACGACCCGGGCGGCCTCGGTCTCGTTCCACAGTTCTTCTCAGGGCGGCCGGTGCGCGGGGGCGTGAAAGGTGGTCTAATCCTCCGTCGGCCTGCTCAGACCCACCCGCAGTGCTCCCGCGGCCTCGGCGAGCGCCTCGCGGAACCGGTGGCCCAGGCCGAGGAAGTTGGCGTACCCGTGGATGAGGTCGGCCTGCCGGGACAGCGCGACCGGCACACCGGCGTCGGCGAGTCTGGCCGCGTAAGCCTCGGCCTCGTCACGCAACGGGTCGAATCCCGCCGTCGCGATGTAGGCGGGTGGCAGTCCGGAGACATCCTCGGCCAGCAGCGGCGACAGCGCGGGATCGGAGCGATCAACACCGTCCGGTGCGTAGTGGTCGATGAACCAGTCCATGTGCTCGTCGGTGAGGAAGAACCCGTCGGCGAACAGGTCGCGCGACCTGCGGCGGCGTGTGGCGTCAACGGCGGGATAGAGCAGCAGTTGGAACGCGGGAATGGGGCCGTCTCGCCGCGTCGTCACCTGCGCTGTGACCGCGGCGAGGTTGCCGCCCGCGCTGTCGCCGCCCACGGCGATGCGGTGCGGGTTGGCGCCGAAGTCACCGGCCTTCTCGTAGGCGAAGTCGAAGGCCGTCAGTGCGTCCTCCTGCGCGGCGGGGAACGGGTGCTCTGGAGCGAGGCGGTACTCCACCGACAACACCCGCACACCGGCGTACTTGGCGAGGAACCGGGCGGTGTTGTCGTGGCTCTGCCGGTTGCCGACCACCCAGCCGCCGCCGTGGTAGAAGACGAGCATCCCCGAACCCGCACCGACACCTTCGGGGGTGTAGAGGGTCGCGCCGAGTTCCCCATGCGGCGCCGGTACGGCCACGTCGCGGGTGAGCACGGGTTCGATCGGGTTGCCGCTCACCAGGTGCCGGGAGACGTCGAGAGCGGCCCTCGACCTCTCGACGGATTCCTGGACGAACGTGGCACCGGAGAGTTGCTGGAGCCGCAGCAGGAGTTGCGCGTCGAGGGCGAGTTCCTGGCCGTCGATGCGGATGGGCCGTCCCGCGACGAGGCGGCGCAGCGGGTGGGGCAGCGCGTACAGCAGTTTCGCCCCCGCTGCCTGTGCGCGAATGTGAGCCGGTATCGCCATGGTTCCTCCCGTCGTCACGGTCGAGCCAAGGCTACTTGCCAGTAGGTCGCTGGGCCAGCCGCGTCGGAGTCCGGTCGTAGTGTGACGGAGTTCCTCCATTCGGCCCTGGACCTCGACCGAAGTCGAACGTCTAGCCTCGGGAGGGTGACAGCGACACGTGCGATCAGAGTCCTCGGGCTCGGAGGTTCCCTTCGTGACGGCTCGCAGTCCGAGCGGGCTCTGCGGATCGCGCTGGCCGGCGCCGAGGAGGCCGGAGCCTCCACCACGGCGATCACCGGCGAGGCGCTGCGCCTTCCGTTCTACGACGCGGGGGACAGCGATCGCACCGAACGGGCGAGTCGGCTGGTGGAGGCCGTGCGGCAGGCCGACGGCATCCTCGTCGTCTCACCCGGTTACCACGGCGCGCTGTCGGGACTGGTGAAGAACGCGCTGGACTACGTCGAGGACCTCAGACACGACGCGAGGCCCTACCTGCACGGCAGGGCCGTCGGGCTGATCTCCGTCGCGCACGGGTGGCAGGCGGCTGTCACGACGCTGAACCAGCTCCGCACGATCGCGCACGCCCTGCGTGGCTGGCCCACACCGCTCGGCGGGGCCGTGAACACCGCCGAGGTCAAGTTCGACGAGGCGGGTGGGGCGTCGGAGCAGAAGGTCGAGAACACCTTGCGTCTCATCGGCCGTCAGGTCGCCGAGTTCGGCCACGCCCAGCTCGCCGCGGGTTTCGATCGGCCCGCTGAAGGGTAGATCTGCGTTATCCGCGACAGCGCAGGGAGGACAGCACGATGGCGAACTCGCCTATCAAGAGTCCGCTCAAGGAGAGCGACAAAGAGCTGACGGCGAGTGTCCTGCAATCGACCCTCGTCGATCTGATCGATCTGAGCCTGATCGCCAAGCAGGCGCATTGGAACGTCGTCGGCAAGAACTTCCGCAGTGTGCACCTTCAGCTCGATGAGCTCACCTCGGCCGCACGCGAGTTCATGGACAAGGTGGCCGAGCGGGCCAACGCGATCGGCGTTTCCCCGAACGGCAAGGCCAAGACCGTGACGGAGAGTTCGGGTCTTCCCGATTACCCGGACAACTGGCAGAGCACCGACATGACGGTGGACAGGATCGTCGAGATCCTCGACCGGCTGATCCAGCGGCTGAGGGTGCGCATCGACGAGACGGACAAGAGCGACCTCGTCACGCAGGACCTCTTGATCGAGATCGCGGAGGAGCTGGAGAAGCAACACTGGATGTGGCAGGCGCAGAAGGCCTGAAGCCACCCCGGTAGGCGACAGCGGGAACAAGCGGAGACGAGGCGGACGCAGGGCACGTCGCACGACGAGGGCCACCTCCCGATCAGCGGGAGGTGGCCCTCGTTTCGTGGTCAGGCGAGGCCGACGGCGCGTCGCGCGAAGTCAACTTCGATGGCCACCTGCTTGACCGTCTCGGCGACCACGAGGGAGCCGTGCCCCGCGTCGTAGCGGTAAAAGGCGTAGTCGGCGCCCCGCTGTGCGAGCCGGTCGAGGTAGTTCTCGATCTGCCGGATGGGGCAGCGCGGGTCGTTGTCACCGGCCAGTACGAGCACGGGAGCCATCACCGCGTCCACGTAGGTGATGGGCGAGCACTTCTCGTACACCTCGGGCACGTCGGAGGGCGCACCGCCGAAGAGAGCGCGGTCGAAGGCCCGCAACGGCTCCATTTCGTCGGCGTACGCGGCGACGTAGTCGGCGACCGGCACACCGGCGACCCCCGCTGCCCACCGCTCCGGCTGGGTGCCGAGCGCCAGTAGCGTGAGGTAACCGCCCCACGACGCGCCCGCGACCACGCACCGGGCGGAATCGGCGAGACCGGACTCGACGGCCCAGTCGTGCACGGCGGCCACGTCCTCCAGCTCCGTGAGTCCCGGCCTGCCCTCAATGGCGTCGCGCCACGCCGACCCGTAGCCGGTGGAACCGCGGTAGTTCACCTCCACGACGGCGAAACCGGCGTCGAGCCACACGGCGCGGTAGGCGGAGAAACGGTCCTCGTCGGCGGCGTGCGGACCACCGTGCAGCAGGAAGGCCGTGGGCAGCGGACCCTCCGACGGACGGCCGCTCCGCTCCGGAACCGAGACCAGAGCGTGGATCTCCCCGCCGGGGCCGGGCACGAACTCGTCGGCGACGGGGTGTGAGCCGGGAGCCCGCTCGCCGGGCGGTGTGATCAGTACGCGGTCCTCGCCGCTCACCTCACGCACACGCACGAGTGGAGGTTCCGCCGCGTTGGACCACGAGTACTCCACGGCGCCGTCGGGGCGGACGGCAGCGCCGCCGACGTAGCCGGGCCGGGAGTCGAGGGACGTCAGCGCGGCCGCGCCGCCTTCCCCGGCGAGGTCGTAGCGGTAGAGGCGAGTCCGGCCCTTGTCGAACTGGGCGATCAGCAGCGCCTCGGCGCCGGGATACCAGTCGCCGGTCAGCTCGCCTGGCAGGTCGATGTCGAGTTCGGTCTCCGTGTCGGACTCGACGTCCCAGATCAGCAGTTCCTCGCGGTCGTGGCGCTCGTGCTGCACCAGCAGCCGTGCATCGCCCTTCCTCGGCGAGAACGCGAGCGCGGTGAGCCCCTTGCCCTCGCCGTCCCACTTCTCCGCCACGACGCCGAAGCCGTCGCAGGCCAGGACGCGGAGCGCGGGGTGACGGGAATCGCCGTGCTCGGAGTGCCCGATCGCCACCAGCCGCTCGTCACGCGACAGCGCGGCGACCTCGGCGTCGTGCTCGCTCGCGTAGAACCGCTCTGTCACACCATCCCGGTGCAGGTAGAGGGCACTGCCGTCGTCGGAGGACACACCGGCGGCACACAGGCGGTGCCCGATCTCAAGCCCGGCCGGGTAGCCCGCTGGCACGTCCGGCAGCGCCGGTTCCGGCGCCGCGCCCCCGCCGAACGGCTCACGCACCCACGTGCCGAACTCGTCGCCGTCGGTGTCGTCGAACCACCAGATCCACCCGCCGTCGGGCGACAGTTCGCCGTGCACAGTGCCGTTGGGACGGTCGGTGACCTTGCGATGGGTGTCGCGCGCGCGGTCCCAGGCGTAGATCTCCCACACACCGCTCGCGTTCGAGACGTACAGGCTCGCGTCGGGCGCGTCGATCGCCCAGTCCGGCAGCGACACCCGGGCCGCGCTGAACCTGGCCCGCCAGCGGGCCTCCGGTTCAGGTTCTCCGAACAACGTCTCGGGGATTCGGGGGCTCGGATGTTGTGTGCTCACCCCGATGATCCTGCCAGGTCCGTAGGGTTGGCAGCGTGAGTGAGGGGCAGGCGGGCCACGCGAACTTCGTGTTGCCGTTGTTGCGGCCGGGGATGCGCGTGCTCGCCGTCGGCTGCGTGCCCCGGCGCGGTCGTGGTGACGGCAGGCTTGTGGCGAGCCTCGGCACGGCGACACACCCACTGCACGTCGTCGGCCTCGACACCAACGTCGATGGGCTGCGGGCGGCCAGGCGCGCGAGCGAGCTGGCCGCCGTGTCCACCACCGACTTCGCCGCGTCGCGTGCGAGCGAGCTGGCCGTGCGGTCGGAGTCGTTCGACGTGGTCTACGCCCACGCCGTGCTGGACCGGGTGCCCGAGCCGGCGGTGGTGCTCGCCGAGTTCGCCAGGGTGCTGACACCGGGCGGCCTGCTCGCGCTGTCAACGCCTGACTGGGGGCGCACCAGGGTCAAGCCGAGAACCGCCAACGTCGATGCGGCGCTCCGGGGCTGGAGCATGCTGCGCCGTCGCGAGGGTGGAGACCCCGCCGCGGGACGGCACGTGGAGGACTGGGTGCGGCAGGCCGGGTTCCGTGACATCCGGTCGCGCGCCCGCTTCCACGGCGGTGCGGACTACCGGCAGCTGGCCCGGACCATCGAGAGTGAACTCGGTGAGGCCCTGCGCGGTTCCGGTGAGTCCATGGACCCGCAGCTCGCGAGCGCGGCCCGCTCGGCGTGGATGTGGGTTCGTGGCGGGCAGGGCGAGGTCAGCCAGTGCTGGGTGGAGACGGTGGCCGTGCGCTGAAAAAGTACTGCGAACACGAGAAGGGCCCCGCCCGGTTTCCCGGACGGGGCCCTTTCAATGTCGGGGTGGCGGGATTTGAACCCACGACCTCCTCGACCCGAACGAGGCACGCTACCAAGCTGCGCCACACCCCGAAGTCGTCTGGGCATCACCCAGCGGGTCGCCGCCTAGTCTAGCGGACGTTGCTGGCGGCCCGACGGCGGGCCGCGCTTTCCGCCGACGGTGATCGTGACTCCCTCGGGACCAGCGTCAACAGGCTGGCCTCCGGCGGGCAGGCGAACCGGGCAGGCGCGTACGGCGAGGTGCCGAGGCCCGCCGAGACGTGCAGCCACATGTCGGCACCCCAGCGCGAGACACCCCGTGCGCGCGAGCGATCCAGCTCGCAGTTGGTGACGAGCGCACCGATGCCGGGAACGCGCAGCTGCCCGCCGTGAGTGTGGCCAGCGAGCACGAGGTCGTAGCCGTCGGCCGCGAACGAGTCGAGCACCCTCGGCTCCGGCGAGTGAGTCACGCCGAGCCGCAGGACGGCCCCGCGATCGGGCGTGCCAGTGATGTCGGTGTAACGGTCCCGCCGCAGGTGCGGGTCGTCCACACCCGCCGCGAACACCCGCTGCCCAGCAACGGCGAGCGTGCGCCGCACATGCGTGAGGTCGAGCCAGCCGTGCTCGATGAACGCGGCCCTCAGATCCCGCCACGGCAGGTGGGCGCCGTGAACGCGCTTCTTCTTGCCCTTGGGCATGAGGTAGCGCGCGGGGTTCTTGGGTTTCGGCGCGTAGTAGTCGTTGCTGCCGAACACGAACAGTCCCGGCCTCTGCAACAACGGCCCCAGCGCGCGCAGCACGGAGGGAACGGCCTGAGGGTGCGCGAGGTTGTCACCGGTGTTGACCACGAGGTCCGGGTCGAGCCGGTCGAGTTCGGCCACCCACTGTTGCTTCGACTTCTGGTTGGGAAGCATGTGCAGATCGGACACGTGCAGCACCCGAAGGGGGCGGGCACCAGCGGCGAGTACGGGCAGCTCCGCGGTACGGAGTGTCCAGTGTCGTCGTTCGATGCCGACGGCGTAACCGAGGGTCGCGGCGGCCAGTGCCGCCGTCCCCGTCACGAGGCGTTTCATCATCATCCCTGAGGCGACCTGTGTGACCGAGCGTACGCGCGCTGTTGAGCGGTTCGCTGTGCCCCATAAGGGTTGCGGCCACTCTTGCGCCACGCCGGATGCGAAAAATACCTGATTGGGTGACATGTTCAGCGGGTCTGCCAGGTGAACCGTGCCCGGCTCCGCAGGAAGAGGGAGCCGGGCACGGGACAGGCGCCGAGCATGCCGGCGCTGCTACCGGATGTTGGTGTAGGCGGGGTCCGGCTGCGGCAACGGCTCAACGGGCATGCCCTCCATGATCGGCTTCATGGCCCTGAACCAGGTGTGCGCGGGCGTCTTACCACCGAACATGTTGCCGTTGACCGTGGCGTGGACGTTGCCGGCACCGCCGTAGGTCAGGCCGCCGTACGGGATGTCAGGGCGGAACACCATGGCCGCACCGGCGAGCTGCGGGGTCGCGCCGACGAACGCGGCCGAACCCTGGAACTGGGTCGTCCCCGTCTTGCCGATCATCGGGCGGTCCCAGCCCACCGAGGACGCCGCCTGTGCAGCAGTCCCGCCGGTGACGGTGTCCTTGCTCATGCCGACGGCGAGCGTGTTAGCCAACCCCTCCGAAATCACCTGCTCGCAGGCGGGTTCCTTGACCGGGAACGGCCTACCTGCCCTGTCGTTGACCTCAAGCACCGGGGTCGGCGAGCACCAGACGCCGCCGCTCATGATCGTGGCCGCGACGTTCGCCATCTCCAGACCACTGACGGGGCTCGCGCCGAGGGTGAACATGCCCCGGCCCTGCGGCGCCAACTCGTTGGGGCCGTAGAACTCCTTCTGCGCCATCCTGAAGTCGGCCCGGTCGTGGTCGGGGTCCGGCTCGTCCCCGTTCGCAGCACTCGATGCCATCGTCTTGCGCAGGCCGAGTTTCTCGGCCATCTCGACGACGTGGTCCATCCCGGTCATCTCTTCGAGGATGACGAACGTGGTGTTGGGTGACTGTGCCAGCGCGTCCTGCAACGACATCGAGGTGTCGCCGCCATCGCTGGCGTTCTTGACGCAGTAGGTGCGGATGTTGGTGCCGGGGCGCAGCGGGCAATGCTCGCCACCCCAGTTGAACACGGGCGAGACGTGGAAGTTCGGCACCGGAACGGTGTCGTAGATGCCGACCTTCTTCTGCTCAAGCGCCGCTGCCGCGGTGAAGATCTTGAAGCTGGAGCCCGCACCGGTCACGTTGAAGACCTCGTAGGGCAGCCCGTAGACGGTCTGGCCTGCCTCGGCGTCGGTGCCGTAGTCCTTGTTGGCGACGAGTGCGATGACCTCGTGCCGCTCCTTGCCCGGTTTCACCAGCGACAACGTGTTGGCGACGTTCGGCTCTTCCTTGCGGACCTCGGCCTCGGCCGCAGCCTTGGCCTTGAGCGTGGCCTCTCGGTCCATCGTCGTGCGGATGACGTAGCCGCCGGTGTAGAGGTCTTCCTTGTCCATGCCGAGGTCGTCAACGAGGTGATCCTCGACGTACTGGCAGAAGAAGCCGAACTCCGGGTCCGCGCTGACGCAGGTGGACGCAGGCTTGTTCGGACCACCGGGGACGACGCCAAGTGGCTCCTGCTTGATCTCCTCGGCGTCGGCGGGGTCGAGTTTGCGGTTCTCGACCATCTTGTCGAGAACGAAGTTGCGCCGCTCCTTGGCTTTCTCCGGGTTGTTCCACGGGTCGAGCACGGCGGGGTTGTTCACCATGGCGGCGAGCATCGCGGACTGGGGAACGGTGAGTTTGTCGGCCGTGGTGCCGAAATACGCCTGAGCCGCCGCGCCGACGCCGTAGATCTGCCGGGAGAACTCCACGACGTTGAGGTATCCGGTGAGGATTTCCTCCTTCGTCAGCTTCGTCTCCAGTTGAATGGCGATCCTCGCCTCTTTCAGCTTCCTGGCGATCGACGCTTCCTGAGCTTTTTGCTGCCCGAGTTCGTCACCCCGATAGGTGACATTGATCAAATAGTTCTTCACGTACTGCTGCGTCAGCGTGGACGCGCCCTGGGTGTCACCGCCGGACGTGTTGCTGATCGCCGCCCGAAGTGTCCCTTTCCAGTCAACGCCGTGGTGATCGTAGAAACGGCGGTCCTCGACGGAGATGATCGCCCATTTCATGGCGTCGGAGATCTGGTCCGACGTCGTGGGGATGCGGTACTGCTTGTACAGGGTGGCGAAGGGCTTGCCTTCCCGATCCGTCAAGGTCGTGACCAGCGGAGGTGGTTCGTCGGCAAGGTCGGACGACATGGCGTCCACTGTCTCGCTGGCCTGATTGGAGATCACCCCGGCCGCCCCGACGACGGGGAACATAATCCCCGCGACGAGAACCCCGGCGAGTAGGCACAGACCCAGCAGCTTGAACAGACCGCTCCGGATACTCACGCACTCAGGGTACGCACCCCTCCGCGATCACGTCCGACCCGTTCCCTTGATCGAGAAGCCATCTGATAACAAATGACCCTGCGGGGGTTGGCGGGGGAACCGCTCGACCCCTACAGTCCGTCAACAACTCACGGGACGACGCCAGGGGAGGCGTCGTCGGAGGGCCGTGAGTACGAAAGACCTGCTCGTGGGGGGCGCGGTCGCATGCTACGTCGCCTGCCTGCCGGTCGTGACAGGGTAGGAGCTGGGGGTATGAGGTACGACTACTCGGACTGGCGTGTCCACGCGTACTGCAGGGACAGCGATCCGGACGGTTTGTTCGTGCGGGGAGCCGAACAAAACCGCGCGAAACTGGTCTGCATGGGTTGTCCGGTCCGCACCGAATGTCTCGCGGAAGCGCTGGACAATCGCATCGATTTCGGCGTGTGGGGAGGAATGACGGAACGCGAGCGCCGCGCGTTATTGCGCCGCAGGCCCGAGGTGGTGAGCTGGCGCGACCTGCTCGAATCGGCCAAACAGGACTACGAACCCGCGCAGCGCGTCTCCTGACGCCTGGCGGACAGGTCAGGGTGCGTCACGCGCCCGCGAGGCGGTTGCCGACGTCGCGAAGCCCCGTGAGGTCGTGAACGTCGCTTGGCAGCGCCGGCACCTTGCTCACCGGAACGTGAGGGTGCGCCTTCGTGAAACGCGCGAGCAGGCGCTCCTCACGTTTCGACATCTCGACGCGGTCGGCGTGCAGGCGCAGTACGGCAGCCGCGAGTTCGGCGTCATCGGTGCCCGCACTTCTGCGTTCGAGTGCTTCCGCGGCCGCGAGCGCGTCGATGGCCGACAGCTTCGCGAGCACCGGGTGCGTCCGGTTCGCGACGAGCCCGGCGAGCGGCATCGACTCGGTGGACAACCGTTCGACGAAGTAGCTGGCCTCCCGCAGCGCGTCGGGTTCCGGCGCGGCCACCACGAGAAACGCCGTGCCCTTCGACCGCAGCAGCTCGGCGGTCTTGCCCGCGCGCTCCCTGAACCCGCCGAAGGTCGAGTCGAAAGCCTGCATGAACGCCGACGCGTCGGCGAGCAGTTGCCCGCCGAGGATCGTGGAAACCGCCTTGGCGAACATCGAGAACCCGGCACTCACGACCTTGCGAAGGCCCCAGCTGCCCGCACGGGCCGGCGTGGTCAGCAGCCGGATCATGCGGCCGTCGAGCGCGGCCGACAACCGTGTCGGCGCGTCGAGGAAGTCCAGCGCCGAACGGCTCGGAGGTGTGTCAACGACGATGAGGTCCCAATCCCCCGTGGCCGCGAGCTGCCCCAGCTTCTCCATCGCCATGTACTCCTGCGTCCCGGAGAACGACGTGGAGATCGTCTGGTAGAAGGGGTTGCCGAGCAGTTGCTCCGCCCGTTCCGGCCCCGCGTGCCTTCGCACCATGTCGTCGAAGGTGCGGCGCATGTCGAGCATCATGGCCCACAGCTCGCCCTTCGGCTCGAACCCGGCGACCTCGACCTTCCTCGGGTGGTTGCCGAGTTCACGCAGGCCGAGTGCCTGCGCGAGCCTGCGAGCGGGGTCGATGGTCAGTACCACGGTCTGCCGCCCCCGCTCGGCGGCCCTCAGGGCGAGCGCGGCCGCGGTGGTGGTCTTCCCTACGCCACCGGAACCGCAGCAGACGACCACCCTCGTCTCGGTGTCGTCGAGCAGGCTGTCGATGTCGAGCTGGTCGGTCACAGGCGTACTCCCTGGTCCACCAGTGCGTCGGCGAGTTCGTAGAGTCCCGCGACGTCCACCCCGCCTGGCTGGTCGGCGAGGCGCAGGGTGGGTAGATCGGCCTCGGAAAGCTGCTCCGACGAGCGCTGCTCGGCTGCGATCCCGACGGCGTGCTCGACGGTTTCGGTCACCAGCGCCTCCACGGTGGCGTCGGAGAGGTCGAGCCCTGCCGAGGTGAGCCCTGCCCTCACTCCCGCCACGTCCACGTGCCCTTCCGCGGCGGGGAACAACGAGCGCGCGGGCAGGCGCGGCGGGCGGACCCTGTTCACCAGCACGGCGCCGGGCCGCAGGTCGGCGCCGTCGAGTTCGGCCACCGCGTCGAGCGTCTCCCGCACCGGCATCTCCTCCAGCAGGGTCACGATGTGGACGGCCGTCTCACCGGAGTGCAGGAGGCGCACGACACCCTCGGCCTGGCCTCGGATGGGGCCGGTCTTCGCTACGTCGGTGAGTGCCTTGGTGACGTCGAGGAACTTCACCACTCTCCCTGTGGGCGGCGCATCGACGACGACGGCGTCGTAGACGTGCCTTCCGTCGGAATCCGTGCGCCCGACGCACTCCTTGATCTTGCCGGTGAGCAGGACGTCGCGCAGTCCGGGAGCGAGTGTGGTGGCGAACTCGATGGCGCCCATCCTGCGCAGCGTCCGGCCCGCGAAACCGAGGTTGTAGAACATCTCGAAATATTCGAGCAGTGCCGCCTCGACATCGACGTGCAGGGCGCGGACCTCGCCACCCCCTGGCGCCGACGCGATGCGCTGCTCGGCGTACGGCAGTGGCTCGGTATCGAAGACCTGGGCGAAGCCCTGTCTGCCCTCGACCTCCACGAGCAGCACCCTGCGCCCGCCTCTGGCGAGCGCGAGACCGAGGGAGGCCGCGAGCGTCGTCTTGCCGGTTCCGCCCTTCCCGGTGACAAAGTGCAGCCGGGTCCGAGCGAGTTCGTCGGTCCAGCCTGACAGGGGAGTCACATTCCGAAGCGTATCCGCAAATCGGCGCGGCCCGGTCAGCTCGCGAGTGCGAGGACGCTCACGGTGAGCGCGACCGCACCGGAAAGTACCCAGGTCACGACGACAGGCAGCACCGTCAGCGTGAGTACCGCCGCCACGACCAGCGCGGTGAGAGCAACCAGTCCGGTGACGGCGACGGCCGAGCTTTCGCCCGTCCGTTCCCTCGCCTTCGCCATGACGAGGAGGATGCCGATCACTCCGGGCACGACGAGCAACGCCGCCGCGAGGATGCGCCATGCTTCCACGCCGTCCGACGGTACTGGCTAGGGTGTTCGACCATGAGTGCCACGAAGTGGGAATACGCCACGGTGCCCCTGCTGATCCACGCCACCAAGCAGATCCTCGACCAGTGGGGAGAGGACGGCTGGGAGCTAGTCACGGTCCTGCCGAACCCGAGCGGCGAGCAGCACGTCGCCTACCTCAAGCGGCCGAAGAACTGAAGGGGCGGATCATGAAGTGGAGCGCGAGGCTCGACCAGCTCGGTATCGAACTGCCCGCCGTCGCGGCTCCGGTCGCGGCCTACGTCCCGGCCGTGCGCACGGGCTCGCACGTCTACACGTCGGGGCAGCTGCCGTTCGTCGGCGGTGAACTCGCGGCCACCGGCAAGGTCGGGGCCGAGGTCAGTCCCGAGGAGGCCAAGCAGCACGCGCGGACCGCGGCGCTGAACGGTCTCGCCGCCGTGCACGCCCTCGTCGGTATCGACTCGGTGGTGCGGGTGGTGAAGGTCGTCGGATACGTCGCGTCGAGCGAGGGCTTCGGCGGTCAGCCCGCTGTCATCAACGGTGCTTCCGAGCTGCTCGGCGAGGTGTTCGGCGAGGCGGGCGCGCACGCGCGAGCGGCCGTGGGGGTCGCCGAGCTTCCGCTGGGCGCGCCTGTCGAGGTCGAGCTCATCGTGGAGGTCGAGTGATGGACCCCGACATCGAGAACTCCTGCCACGAGCTGCTGCTGCGGCTCGCGGGCCGGTTACCCGACCGGTTGCTGTGGCGGTTCCGCGACTGGCTCGGAGAAGGTGCGATGGGCACCCTCGCCCGTACGCTGCCGAAGACTTTGCTCAAGCACAGGATTGATCTCGACCAGTCGGAGTATCGCCTGTTGGTCGCCGGTCTCATCCCACACGGTGCCGACTGGCACGAGGTCAGTTCGACCCTCGGGGTGGACGCGTCGAGCGAGAACCGGTACACATTCACGACGGGTGCGCCCGATTGGGTGAACACCGTCGATTCGGTGTCCGTGGTGGTTCACGCAACGTTGCGGGGACGCCCGGACGTGGGTGAGGTCCGGGAGAGCTGGCGGCATGACCGTGGGTCCGCTGAGGAGCCCGTTGAGGGAGCCAAGCGGGTCCTGCTGGTCACGGCGGTCTCCGGGCTCGCCCGCCTCACTGGGGAACTTCAACGTGTCCTCCGTGTCCTTGGCGACGAATCGCCCAGCGTCGAGGTTCTGCCGGCGCAGGTCGAACTTCCCGCCTATCACGAGGCTGCACTCGCGAACTCCCGGTTCGTGTGCGTGGGCGCCGTGGACGCCGGTCACCACAGGCTTGTACCCGCATAGCGCTCGCCTCACCGCGGGCTGGAGGGAGATGGGGGATGGTGGACGAAGGTCTGCCCAAGGACGGCTTCGCGGTGCCGCTGCGGCTGCACAACGTCCTGCTGGCGCTGGCGGGCCGGCTCGACGACAGCGCGCTGTCCGAAGCGCGTGAGCTCGTCGCCCGTTCACATCTGGACGACGCGGCGGAACTCGCCGTCGGCGCGCTGATCGCGGGCCGCATCATGGTGCGGCCGAGCGAGCAGCGCGAACTGGCACTCGTGCTGGAGATGAGCCGGTCGGACGCCGCGTTGGCCGACCAGCTCACCGTCGGCGAGTCCGTTCCCGGCTACACACACCGGTTCAGCAGGGACAACGATCCCGACGCGGGCATCGCGGAGGCGCTCGACCGCACTCTCCAGGTGCTGCCGGACGTGCGGTCGGTGCACGCGGTGTGGCGTAACACACCGGCGGGCAGCGTGCCTGGCCCGCTGCCCCAGCGGGTGGTGCTCATCGAGATCGGTCCCGAGGCTCATCCGCCCGCCGTGGCGTTCCGCGTTGACGACGCACTCCGCCGGAGCGGTATCAGGGCGGTCGTCGAGGTCACGGGGCCGAGCGCCGAACGCACCGACTACCACGAGGCGGCTCTCGCGACAGCCACGCCGGCGTGGCTGGCTTCGGGGCAGGGCGCAGGCGACACAGGCGGGCGCAAGTCGCGTTCGAGGTCGTCCCGCAAGATCACCGCGGGTGCCGCGAGGGCGAGGTCGGAGTCGGAGTCGGAGTCGGCCCGGCATGCCTCGCACGATGCCTACACCGCGCCCGAGCGGTTCGAACAGCAGGAGCGGTTCGAGCAGCCCCGGCAGGAGGAGCAGTACGAGCAGTACGAGCAGTACGAGCGGTTCCAGTCGCCCCGCCAGGAGGAGCACGAACGGTTCCAGTCCTCCCGGCAGGACGAGCCGGTCCAACCGATCGAGCAGCGGTGGAGCGAACCCCCAGCTGTCGCCCCACACGACCCTGCGGAGTTCCCGGAGGCCGGGGACGAGCAGGCGAACGCCGCAGCGCCGGTGGTCGAGGCAGGGCAACCGGCGGCTTCCTCTTCCACCGACCCGGCCGTCGAAGTCTCGGCCACCGATGTGCCTGCCGTCGAAGCTGCTCCCGCCGACCTGGCTTCCGAGGCGCCGGCCGTCGAGGCTCAGGTCGTGGAGGCTCAGGTCGTGGAGGCTCAGGTCACCGAGGAACCGTGGCCCGAACCCAGGGTCGAGCCGTCCTCGCGCGCCGAGAAGCCGGAAAAGTCGGATAAGTCGGAAAAGCCGTCGTTCTCGGCCGACGAGCTGGCCGAATTGGAGAACCGCGTCGCCGAGACCACCGAGATGAGCCCGGAAGAGGTCGCGCAGCTTCGTGCCGCGATCGCCGAGGACTACGAGAAGGGCAGGGAGATCGCGGGGCTGTCCGCCAGCATGGTCGAACTTCCTGAGCTCGCTCTCGACGACCCTCAGCTTTCCGAGCGTGACAGGCAGTTACTGCGCGAGCTGCACGCCGAACTCGCGGAGCGTGAACGTGCGGAAGCGACGAGGACCAACGGGGCCGAACTTCCGTGGGGCGAAGGGTCGAAGGGGTGACCGGCGGTATCGTGCGGCCGTGACTCACTCTCCGAACCAGGCGGGTGAACGCTCGTTCGTGGTACCCGCGAGCGTCGTTCCCCCGCAGCCGCCGGACCCGCCGTCGAAGCCGGTTCCGGCGAAGGACTCCGCCACCGTCGCGCTGGTGCGTGATGCTGACGGCTCCGGGGTCGAGGTCTTCCTTCAGCGGCGGGTCAGGACGATGGCCTTCGCGTCGGGCATGACGGTCTTCCCCGGAGGCGGGGTTGACGCTCGGGACGCCGACGCCTCGGTCGGCTGGGTCGGCCCGCCCGCGACGCTCTGGGCTCGCTGGTTCTCCTGCTCGGAGCCGCTCGCGAGGGCACTGGTGTGCGCCGTCGTGCGGGAGGCGTTCGAGGAGTCCGGCGTCCTGTTGGCGGGTACGGCCTCGACCGTCGTGTCCGACACGAGCGTCTTCGCCGACGCGCGCCGCGCGCTGATCTCCGGGGAGCTGTCCCTCGCGAAGTTCCTCTCCGACGCGGGATTGATGCTCAGGGCCGACCTGCTGCGGCCGTGGGCGAACTGGGTCACTCCGGAGGACGAGCCCCGCAGGTACGACGCGCGTTTCTTCGTCGCGGCGCTTCCGGAGGGACAGACCGCGGATGGCGCGACGACCGAGGCCGAATCGACGTACTGGCAGCGGCCTGCCGACGCGATCGCCGACGCCGAAGCAGGTCGTGCGGCGTTGATGCCGCCGACGTGGCACACACTGACCGAGATCGGGCGGTTCGCGTCGGTAAAGGACGTTCTGGCGTGCGAGCGAACCATTCGCCGGATCATGCCAAGGCTGGTGTGGAACGGCGACCGCGTCGTGGTGGAGTTGTGATGAACCATCCCGCCTACGGTGTGCTGCGCCGTGTCTCACCGATCGCGACGGTGCTGCTGGAGAACAATCCCTCGACGATGACGCTCGACGGCACCAACACGTGGATTCTCCAGGCACCAGGCCGTTCGGGGCGGGTCGTGGTGGACCCGGGCCACGCGCTCGACGACCACGTGGATGTGCTGGCCGCGCTCGGTGATGTGGAACTGGTGCTGCTCACGCACTGGCACCCCGACCACTCCGAGGCCGCGCCGGCGCTCGCGCAGCGTCTCGACGCACCCGTGCGCGCGTTCGACCCCGGTCTCTGCCACGCGGCCGACCCCATCGAGGACGGGGAGACGGTGCGCGCGGCCGGGCTGACGCTGGAGGTCGTGCACACGCCGGGCCACACCGACGACTCGGTGGTACTCAGGGTCGATCACGACGACGTGACCCATGTCATCACCGGTGACACGGTGCTCGGGAGGGGCACCACCGTGCTCACCCACCTCGGCGACTACCTCGCCTCCCTGCGCACACTGCGCGGTTTGCCGCCCGGGTCGCTCGGTCTGCCTGGGCACGGGCCCGAACTGGCCGATCTCGCGACCACAGCGGCGGAGTACCTGCACCACAGGGAGCAGCGCCTCGACCAGGTGCGGCAGGCGCTGCGGCGGTTGGGTGACGACGCCACGCCACAGCAGGTTGTCGAGGTGGTCTACGCCGACGTCGATCGAGCGCTGTGGGCTCCCGCGACGGAGAGCGTGCGTGCGCAGCTCGACTACCTGCGCACGCACGGCTGAGCTCAGGCGAGCGCGGCGTCCGGCCGCTCGGTGGCGGGCCGCTCCACTTCCGGCGTGACGGCGCGCACGGACGCCTTCCTCGCCCACACGACGCCGGCCAGCACGAGCGCGCAGGCACCGGCCACGAGGAAAGCCACCGGCGGGCCGCCGCGCTCGACGAGAAAGCCGCTCGCCGACTGCCCTGCGGCCAGGCCGAGGGTGATGGCCGTGAGCACCCAGCCGAAGGCCTCCGCTGCCGTGCCCTTCGGCGCGACGAGCTCGATCGCCATCGAGTGGCTCGTGGACTGAGGTGTGATGAGGGCACCGGCGAGGAGCATCGCGACCCCGAGTCCCCACAGCGTTGACGGCAGGGCCAGCAAGGCGACGCTCGCGCCGAACAGGGCGAGGAGCACGGCGAGGCGAGGCCCCAGCGGCCTCGGCCACGGCCTGAGGCTGAACAGGACGCCGAAGGCGACGGAACTCACCGACCACACCGAGAGCAGCACGCCGCCCAGCGCGGTGTTGCCCGCCTCGGTGGCCGCGGCCGGTACGGCGACCTCCACGAAACCGATCACCATGCCGAACCCGAGGGCGGCCAGCGCGAGTGTGCGCATGCCGCGGCTGGCGAACGCGCCGAGCAGGGGCGCGTGCGCGCGGGCTGCGGGTGGCCAGGCGCGTACGGCAGGGCTCAGCGCGAACAGGACCGCGCCGATCACCATGCACGACGATCCCAGCACCATGCCGGTGCCCGGCCACGGCGCTGCGACGAGCGCCCCCGCGAGGCCGGGACCGAGGATGAAGAAGACCTCCATGCTGATGGCCTCGTAGGAGTACGCCGCGGTGAGAGCGGGGCCGGGCGGCAGCAACCTGCCCCACAACGCCCTCGACGCCGAGCCGCAGGCGGGTTCGAACAGGCCGATGCCGAAGGCGAGCGGCACGAGCAGGGGTGTCGCGGCCTGGCTCTCGACGGCTGTGATCAGTGCTGTCACAGCGACGGTGAACAGCGCGGTCACCACGAGAAGCGGGCGTGTCGGTCCCAACCGGTCGATGAGCCTGCCCTGGACGACGGAGCCCATGGCGACTCCGAGGAGCGTGCTCGCGGACACCAGGCCCGCCACGGCATAGGTACCTGTCATGTGCTGCACGTACAGCAGCTCGGAGATGCCGACCATGGCGATGGGAAGGCGGGCGAGCAACGATGCGACGAGGGGGCGGCGGCCGGGACGCAGGGTGAGGACGACCCGGTAGTCGGCGAAGGTCGTGCGACCGGACTCAGCGGAGTGGGACACGCGTACCAGTATGAGGCAGGTGGTACGCCAGTACCACTATTTTCTTGTCGCGAACTTGAGAGAATTCGCGCGAAAGGGGTGTAAAGCGCACTCGGGTGGGTATCTAGGTATCGGATGGATAACGGTGCCGACCTGCTCGGCATCAAAACAGAGGCTCAGGCGTCTTTGAGAGTGAACACGCTTGAAGCGGTGGGGTGGAGCCATGCGACCCTAGCGATGGGCACCCCACGGCTGAAACATTGAAGACGTCGAAGGGTGCCGAGGCGCTGACAGTCGGCGGAACGACTGGTGGCCGCCAAGGCGAGCCCACAACTACAGACTCCCTCCGGGTTTCGGGTCGGGGCCTACAACCGGAGGGCGGGGAGCGCGGTTCGTCGGGGGACGGCCCGCGCAATAACGGACAAGGGGCCGGACAAGTGCCACGTCGGGGGTGGCGCCCGGCCCCTTGTTCCGTGTCGAGACTGATCGAGTCTTCTGGACGTGCTCGGCGAGGTCGCCGAACCGTCAGGCGGGAGCGCCGCTCTCAGCGAGCCCTTCGGGCCAGGCGCTCCGGGTCGAGGATCAGCACACTCTTGCCTTCCAGCCGCAGCCAGCCGCGGTGGGCGAAGTCGGCGAGTGCCTTGTTCACGGTCTCGCGAGACGCGCCGACGTACTGGGCGATCTCCTCCTGTGTCAGGTCGTGGGTGACCCGCAACAGACCGGCCTCCTGGCTGCCGAAGCGCTGCGCGAGCTGGAGCAGCGCCCTGGCGACCCGGCCGGGGACATCGGTGAAGATCAGCTCGGCGACCATGTTGTTGGTGCGGCGGAGCCGGCGTGCGACGACGCGGAGCAGTTGTTCGGCGATCTCCGGTCGCGTCGAGATCCACTGCCGCAACGCGGGACGGTCCATCGTGACCGCGCTGACCTCGGTGACCGTCGTAGCGGTCGAGGTACGCGGGCCGGGGTCGAAGATCGACAGCTCGCCGAACATGTCCGAAGGGCCCATGATCTGGAACAGGTTCTCGCGGCCGTCGGCAGACTTACGGCCGATCTTCACCTTGCCCGACTTGATGATGTAGAGCTTGTCCCCCGGCTCGCCCTCGTTGAAGATCACGTGGCCGCGGGGGAAATCCACCGTCTCCAGAGTCTGTGCGAGCGCCTCTGCCGCCGCCGGTTCCACACCCTGGAAGATGCCCGCGCGGGCCAGGGTCTCGTCCACCTCGTGCCTCCTTTGGGTAGCGGCCGCCGTCTCCGCACGCGGGACGGCGTGCCGCCGATCACTACATGCAGTGTAGGGCGTGCCCCCGAGATCGCTCCCCGCTCGGGCCATGGAAAGGCAACCTGCTACTAACGAGTACGAGAAACGCGAACTCACCGCGTTCGCTCGAATACTCCCTGTTGAGAGGCTCGGCGGAGGACCTCGTCCGACCGAACAGCCTAACTCCGGAGGCTACGCTGCTTGTTCTTGGCCGCCCTTCCCGAGAGCCTGCGAAGCCGGAACAACTCCAGCGCGCGGCCGATGCCGTGGCCGTAGAGTGCCCTGACCTCGTCCGGCCGTGCCTGCTCCAGAAACTCCTCGACGTCTTCCCCGCGCACGGAAACGTGCCGCAGGCGGTGCTCGACGCGCTCCATCCCGAGCGCGAAAAGCATCACCACGACCGGCACCGCGATCACGAACCAGACGGTCATATCACTCCTGATCTCTAGCTCATCCGGGCTCGGTCGTCGCGTCACGTTTCCTGACCCGACGTCAGCGAAGGAGGTGGCTTCCTCACCCGACGGCGCACGTAGGCTAGCGGGGTGTCGTCAACCGTCGGGAACGCCCCCCGTAAGGGGCGCGCAGTCGCTGAACAGAGCCGGTTGTCGTTGGTCAGACGCGCGCGGCGTATGAAGCGTTGCCTCGATGTGGCCTACCCAAACGCCCATTGCGAGCTGAACTTCTCCACCCCGCTCGAACTGCTGGTCGCCGTCATCCTGTCCGCGCAGTGCACCGACGAGCGGGTCAACGAGGTCACCCCGGTGTTGTTCTCCCGCTACCCCACCGCCGCCGACTACGCGGGGGCCGACCGCGTCGAGTTGGAGGAGCTGATCCGGCCGACCGGGTTCTTCCGCAACAAGGCGACCTCCCTGATGGGCCTCGGTGCCGCACTCGTCGATCGGCACGGCGGTGAGGTGCCGGGCACGCTCGACGAACTCGTGAAACTTCCCGGCGTGGGACGCAAGACCGCGAACGTGGTGCTCGGCGAGGCGTTCGACGTTCCGGGAATCACCGTGGACACCCACTTCGGCCGCCTCGTCAGGCGATGGGGCTGGACCGGCAGCGACGACCCCGTGAAGGTCGAGCAGGAGATCGGTTCCCTGTTCCCCCGCAAGGAGTGGACGATGCTGTCGCACCGCGTGATCTTTCACGGGCGGCGGGTCTGTCACTCGCGGAAGCCGGCGTGCGGGGCGTGTCCGCTCGCGAGGGACTGCCCGTCCTTCGGTGCGGGCCCGACCGAGTTCGACGTCGCGGCGAAACTCGTGAAGGGGGCCGAACGCGACCATCTGCTCGAACTGGTGGCGCGATCTTGACACCGGCGACGAAGTGGGCGCTCGCCGTGGGCGCACTGGCACTCGCGTTGATCGTTGCGCTGCTGCCGAGGTCGGCGAGCGTGCCACCCGACACCGAAGACGACACCGAACTCGCTGCGGCGAGGCAGCAAGCCGCGCTGGCTGCCTGCCTCCCGGAGCAGGACGGCGGGGAGGGCCGGAGCGCGGGCGGTGCCTTCCAGGACGTGCGAGTCCACTGTCTCGGCGATGGCTCCCAGGTCGAGTTCGGCGACACACTCGGTGAGGGCCCGACGCTCGTGAACGTGTGGGCGACCTGGTGTGAACCCTGTAGGGAGGAACTTCCGCTGCTCGCGCGGTACGCGGAACGGCCGGACGCGGCCAGGGTCGTGACGGTGCAGGTGCAGAGCGCACCGGAGGACGGGCTGCGGCTGTTCACCGAACTCGGGGTGCGGCTGCCTGCCCTCCACGACGGTGAAGGGGCGAGCGGTCCGGTGCGCGGAGCCCTCAGGGTGCCGACCGCGCTGCCTGCCTCGTACGTCGTGGAGGGCGGCGAGGCGCGGCTCGTGACCAAGCCGAGGCTGTTCACCTCCGTCGAGGAGATCGTGAACGCGGTGGAAGGGACGCGATGAACGGGCCCCTGATTCCCCCTGCGGAGGCGCCGGACTTCCTTCGGCCACTTGTCGAGGCGAGCGCGGAACTCGATCCGGCCAGGTTCGCCAGGGTCACCGGACCACCACGCACCGGTGCGAGGCTCGCGTCGGTGCTGATGTTGCTCGGCGACACGGCCGATCACGGCACGGACGTGTTGCTGCTGCGCAGAGCCGACACACTCGGATCGCACGCGGGTCAGGTCGCGTTTCCGGGGGGCGGAGCCGAGGACGGCGAAAGCCCTGTGGCGACCGCGCTGCGGGAGGCGGAGGAGGAGACAGGAGTGGCGCCCGAGGGCATCCGCCCCGTTGCCGTGTTCCCCCGGCTGTACGTGCCCGTGTCACGGTTCGCGGTCACGCCCGTGCTCGCGCACTGGCACGCGCCGTCACCGGTGCGGCCCGTCGATCCGGCCGAGACCGCGGCCGTTGCCAGGGTTCCGATCACCGAACTGGCCGATCCGGCGAACAGGTTCCAGGTGCGCAAGCGCGGTGCACAAGGTCAGAAATGGCGCGGGCCCGCCTTCACGGTGAAGGGGCTCTTCGTCTGGGGTTTCACGGCTGGGTTGCTCTCGGTGCTGCTCGAACTGGGCGGCTGGGCGAGGGAGTGGGACCGCGACGACGTGAGGGAGCTTGACGTAGCGTTGGCCGAACACGAGGCGCGCACCGCAGCCCGGTGGATGTGACAGGGGAGAGACGGTGAACTGGGTTGACGTGCTGGTGATCCTGCTGGCATTGCTCGCGGCGATCTCCGGTGCGCGTCAGGGTTTTCTCGTCGCACTCCCCGCCTTCCTCGGCGTCATCGCGGGCGCGGTGCTCGGTATCCGGCTCGCGCCGCTTCTCGTCGAGGTGTTCGAACACCCCGCAGCGCGGGTCGCCGTCGCCGTGGGCACGGTGGTGTTCCTCGTCGCGCTCGGCGAGACCGTCGGCGTTTACCTCGGCAACAAGCTCAAACGCAGGATCTCCTCACCGAAACTGTCCGGTCTGGACAATGCGCTCGGCGCGGTGGTGCAGGGCGCCGTGGTGTTCGTGGTCGCCTGGCTGATCGCGCTGCCCCTCACGAGCGTCGCCGCGCTGCCGGGACTGACCAAGGCGATCAACGACTCGTCGGTGCTCGGCGGCGTGAACGAGGTGATGCCCGAGGCCGCACAGGGTCTTCCCGGCGAGCTGCGGCAGCTTCTCGACGAGTCCGGTTTCCCCACCATCCTCGCGCCCTTCCAGGACGCGCCAGTGAGGGCGATCGACCCGCCCGACCCCGCGTTGCAGGAGAGCGCGGTGGTGCAGGGTGTACGCAGCAGTGTGCTCAAGGTGCGGGGCACGGCGCCGAGCTGCTCGCGAGCGTTGGAGGGCACCGGTTTCGTCATCGACGCGGAGCGGGTGATGACCAACGCGCACGTCGTCGCGGGCACCGACAGGGTCATGGTGGAGACGGAGCAGGGCGATCTCGATGCCGAGGTGGTGCACTACGACCCTGCTACCGACCTGGCTGTGCTCGCCGTTCCCGGGCTGGCGGCGAGGCCGCTGCCGCTGTCGGAGGAACCCGCCTCGGCAGGAGAGGACACGATCGCGCTCGGCTATCCGCTCGACGGTCCCTACACCGCGACACCGACGCGCATCAGGGAACGCATCACTTTGCGGGGCCCCGACATCTACGACTCCGCGACGGTTCAGCGCGACGTCTACACCGTCAGGGGGCAGGTGCGCAGCGGCAACTCGGGCGGCCCGCTGATCAATCCGGACGGCGAGGTGGTTGGCGTCGTGTTCGGCGCCTCGGTTGAGGACCCGGACACCGGTTTCGTGCTCACCGGGGACGAGGTCGGCGACGAGATCCAGCGAGCGCGGTCGTTCGGCTCGCCGGTCGGCACAGGGCCCTGCACATAGTGATCAGATGCCGTGCAGGAACTCCGTGAGGAGTTTCGTCGTGGTGTCCGGTGCTTCGAGGTGGGGGAAGTGACCGACGCCGCGTACCCATTCGAGGCGCGAACCCGGACCGCGCCACGGCGCCGACTCGCGCGCCGTGGCCGGCAACACGCACGGGTCGCCGTCGCCGTGGACCTGCAACACCGGCATCGCGACCCGATCGGAGATCGCCTCGGCGAATCGGCGCCCGTCGCCCCTGAACTGTGAGCGGAAAGCCCAGCGGTAGTACTCCAACGAGCTGTGGGCGACACCGGGTATGCGCATGGCGTGCCGGAACCTGCGTGCCGCCTCCGTGAAGTCGGGCCTTCCCTGCCAGCGTGTGCCCGACCAGGCCCGCAAAAGCTGCTCGACCTCCGCGGCGTCGGCTTCCACGAGACGCCGTTCGGGCGCCATCGGAATCTGCGACCGCAGCAGATGGCGCATCGCTCTCGCCTGGCCGCGCCGCCGCCACAGGGTTCGCCGGATGGCCGCGCGCAGGGCGAGCGGATGCGCGCCACCGAGCACGCTCACCGACGCGACGACGCGAGGATGCAGTGCCGCGACCGACCACGCGAGCAGGCCGCCCCAGGCGTGCCCGACGAGGTGCGCCCGACGTTCCCCGAGCGCCCTGACCAGCCCGGCGACGTCACCGGCCAGCGTCCAGCCGTCGTAGCCGCGCGGAGGCTTGTCCGAGTCGCCGTACCCACGCAGATCCGCCGCGATGACACGGAAACCGGCGTCGGCGAGCGCCGTCAACTGGTGGTGCCATGCCCACCAGAACTCACCGAAGCCGTGCAGCAGCAGGACGGCGGGGCCGGACCCCTGTTCGGCGACGTGCAGCCTGATGCCGTTGGCCGAGACGTCGCGATGTGTCCACGGGCCCTCGTATCGCACGGTCGAAGGATCGGGAACGGACACGGCGCGGCTCTCGGTGATCGTCAGCGCGCCGTAGAGGAGCTCGCGGTCTCCTCCTCGGCACGCGTGCCCCTGTGCCTGAGCACGTCGGCGGTGTCCTTCAGGCTGTCGATCGAGCGTTGCGGTTTGCGGACCCGCCGCCACTTGCGCAGCCCCGCGTAGGCGGCCAGACCCGCCGTCAGCAACATCAGCAGGAACACGATGCCGAACGCGGCCCAGCGCGGCAGCCACTCCGCGATCAGCTCACCGAGGAAGAAAAAGAAGAAGAAGGAGCTGTACAGCCCGATCACACCGGCGAGTACGAAGAAGAGACTTCCTCGGAACGCCTTCTTCGCTTCGCCGACCGCCTCGGCCTTGATCAGCTCGACCTCGGCTCTGACCAGCGTGGACACCTGCTGGGCAGCGTCCTTCACCAACGAGCCGATGGATGCGTCCTGTGCTGTCGCGTCGTCGGGGGACAGCGGAAGGTAGGGCACCGCAGGGGCACCACCCGCGCTGTCCTCCGAAAGGTTCTTGGGGCTGCTCACGCGCCTCATCGTGCCACGTGATCAATCTCGGGGCGCGACGAGGCGCGCCGCGACGTGGTCATCCGAGCACAGTGCCCGACAGGAAACCCACCGCGTACGTGATGAGCATCGTCAACGCGCCGACGCCCACGTTGCGAGCGGCGGCAGGTAAGGGAGGTGCCTGGCCGAGCCTGGCGCTCACCAGACCGGTGATCGCCAGCGCGATCACCACAGCGCCGCCGGTGGCAGGCACCCTGACGGCAGGAGGGAAGAGCAGGATCGCCAGCAGAGGCAGCAACGCGCCGACGGTGAAGGCGATCAGCGAGGCCCACGCGGCCTGCCACGGGCTGGTGAGCTGTCCCGGATCGATGCCGAGTTCCACCTCGGCGTGCGCCTGGAGCGGGTCCTTCTCCGTGAGTTCGCGTGCGACGTCGGCGGCCAGCCGGGGAGACAGCCCCTTCGCTTCGTAGAGCTGCGCCAGCTCCCGTTCCTCTTCCTCCGGCATCGTGCGCAGTTCGTGCCGCTCCAGCCGCAGCAATGAGCGCTCGGTGTCGCGCTGTGTCGAGACGGAGACGTACTCGCCGCCTGCCATCGACAGCGCACCCGCGACGACCCCGGCAAGGCCGGCGAACAGGATGGCTTCGAGGTCCGTCGTGGCGCCTGCGACACCGACCACCAGCCCCGCGGTGGACACGATGCCGTCGTTGGCACCGAGTACGCCGGCGCGGAGCCAGTTGAGTCTGCCGCCCACGCCGCCGGAGTGAGGCTCGTTCGCGTGTGGCTGCCTGCTGCGGTCGGACACGGCTCCATCACAGTCCACCGCGGACCCACCGGCAAGGTGATGAGGGAAAAGGTGAGGTGAGCGGCACGGCTGCCGCTCACCTCACCTTCCTGCCGACGGCCGGCCGTCAGCTCTCCAGTTCGGCGAGCGCCTGCTTTGCCTGCTGGAGTTCGGCTTCGAGCTGTGCGACCTTGGCCTGCTGCTGCTCGCGAGCCTCGTTGATCACTTCGTCGATCGGTGCGGACAGCTCCTCGTGGAGTTCCTTCGCCGCGCGGGACACGGCCGAGGCGGGAATGTCCAGACCTTTGGCGACCCACTTGCTGCCGTGCTTCAGTTCGGCCTGCCACTCACCGTCCGCGGTGCCGGTGACGGTGAGCGTGAGGATGACGGTCCTCGTCTTGCGGGCGGTGCTCTTCGCCTTCGCCCTCTGCGGCTTGCCCGATTCCGGCTGGGCCCGTTCGGACTGCTCCTGCTGTTCTCGCTGCTCCGGAGCGTCCCCCCGCTCGCTCTCGTGGCTCACCGGGGTCTCGTCCAGCTCCTGGTTCGCGGAAGCAGCGTCAACGGTCATCGTCAGTGTCGTCTCCTAGAGAAGCGGGTTGTCCTCGAAAGGGTCCTGCAAGCGGTCAGGATAGAACGTTCGTTCGACTGTTCACCCGGAGGGGTTGACCTTCAGTGGCGCCGGGAAAGGCGATCACGAATACGCGCCTGGGTTGCGTCCGTGACGGTATCGAGACCGTTGTGGAATGCGGTTTGCTCCGGTTTGGGGATCGTCGCGTTACAGCCATGCACACGAAAGGATGAAACGCGCGTGTGTTTGGTAGCGCGTTGAAGTATCTCAGCTGGCGTTGCTTATTTTTCGAGTGAAGGAACCGAGGTCGAAGCGGTTTTCGAGACCTTTTCAGTCAACTCTCCGTAGTCGCCGGTTGTGATCTTGGAGGGAAAGTTTCCTCCCGGGGTCCGGCGCATGCCCCTTCCTCGTCTGAACACAATGGACCATCGAATGCCGTTTCAGCAGGACGGTGGCGCTTTTCGAGTTGTTACTCCGCGGTTAGGCGAATCGTTCGAGGCCGCTGGAAGGCGGTGGTGAGCCGTTTTGCTTGAATAGCGATCGACTCGCCCAGTTGATCAATTCGTTCAGGGACTGCGATTAATGGAAAGAACCGATACTTCCCGAGGCCGGTCCGAGGGTCCGGCCGGCCGCAGACGGTCCTCGCGCAGGATGCTGGCCCTCGCGGCCGCAGCCACGCTGACATTGCTGACCGCGGCCTGTGGCGGCGACAGCGGAAATTCGGCGGAAGCCGAGGGCGGTGGTCAGCAGGCAACCACACTCCCGGAAGCCACGACGTACGGGAAGGTGCCGAACGCGCCGAAGGACCCGGAACCGAACGCTCCGACCGAAGGGGAGGTTCTGCACCCGACCCGCGAACTTCAGGTTCACGACGCGGTCGGAGGTACGCCGATCGCACGACTGCCCGTCAAGCAGATCTCCTCGCCGACGTGGGTGCCCGTCATCAAGCGCGAGGGAGACTGGGCGCAGATTCTGCTGCCGACCCGGCCCAACGGTGCGACCGGGTGGATCGACACGTCAGGTGATGCGGTCGAGTCGGCCGAGAACGACTACCTGGTCAACGTCGATCTGAAATCGTTCAACCTCGAAATCCTCAAGGACGGCCAGCAGGTCGGCCAGTGGACGGTCGGGATCGGAGAGCCCGAATCCCCGACACCGACGGGACGCGCCTACATCATCGCCTCCATCGAGGAGACGGTGAACGACTACAGCCCGATCGTTCTCCCGCTGAGCTATCACTCGAACTCCCACGAGAGCTACGGCGGCGGCCCCGGCACGGTCGGCATCCACACCTGGCCGGACGACAGCTTCGTCGGCAAGGCCAACAGTGACGGGTGCATCAGGGTGACGAAGGACGCCCTCGACGCGCTCGCCAAGCTCCCGCTCGGAACGATCGTCAACATCGTCTGACTCGCGAGCGGGCTTATCCAGGTAATCGCTGATCAGTACCCATCCCTTACCGCTCTAGAAAGGCAATTCCTTGTCGAAGAAGAGAACAGCCGCTCTCGGCGCAGGTGTCCTCTCGGCGCTCGTCGTGGGTGGCATCGCGTTCGCTCCCACCGCTGTCGCGGCGCCCGAGGACTCCGCATACGCTCTCGCGGCCGACGGCCTGGTCAACATCACCAAGGTGCCGCACGTGATCGGCGAGGGTAAGGACCACCTCGTGCACACCGACCTGCCCAGCGCGGCCAACCGCATCCTGCACGCCGGCGTGTTCAACTCGGCGGTGGAACAGGGCTACGCCAAGGCCAGCACCACCGACGTCGAGCTGGGACTTCCCGGAGTTCCGGCGATCGCCGTCGGACTGGTGACGGCCGAGTGTGACGACCTCACGGGCTCCACGTCCGTCGCCGATCTGCGGATCGGTGGCCAGGAGATCGCGCTCGACCAGATCGGTCCGAACACGGAGATCATCCCCGACGCGCTCCAGGGCATCGCCCGCATCACGCTGAACAAGCAGACCGCGAACGACGACGGCTCCCTGACGGTCAGCGCCCTCTCCGTGGACCTCCTCGACGGAACGCAGACCGTTGACCTGTCCACGGCCACCTGCACCGAGAAGCCCGAGGCTCCCGAGGAGCCGGAGGAGCCGACCGCGCCGCAGAAGCCGAGTGAGCAGCCCAGCGCACCGCCGTCGGACGACGACGGTGACAACGGTGGCGACGACGGGGACGACGGCGGTGAGCTGCCCGGCTCGACGCCGGACGAGCGCGGCAAGGCGCCGGTGCCGGTTCCGCAGCCCGGCCACCTCGACGTGACCGGCTGACCGATCCGGTAATCCGGCTCGCTGAGGTAGAACAAGGGCGGCCTCCACCACGAGCAGGGTGGAGGCCGCCCTTCGTCATCCTCGGCGTCTCGGGGTCACTCGTCGCCGGAACCCGACCTCATGCCCTTCGAGATCAGATCCATCACGGAGCTGTCGGCCAATGTGGTGACGTCACCGATCTCGCGGTTCTCCGCGACATCCCGCAGCAGGCGCCGCATGATCTTGCCCGAGCGGGTTTTCGGCAGCTCCGGCACGACCATGATCTGCCTCGGCTTGGCGATGGGACCGATCTCCTTGGCGACGTGGTCGCGCAGGGCCTGAATGGCTTCCGCGCCGTCCGCCGCACCCGCTCCGTCGCCGGCGGCGTCGCCGCGCAGGATGACGAACGCGACGATGCCCTGGCCGGTGGTCGGGTCCGTCGCGCCGACGACCGCCGCCTCGGCCACCGTCGGATGGGACACCAGTGCGGATTCGACCTCGGTCGTGGAGATGCGGTGGCCCGACACGTTCATCACGTCGTCCACCCTGCCGAGCAGCCAGATGTCGCCGTCCGCGTCGTACTTCGCGCCGTCGCCTGCGAAGTAGTAGCCCTGGTCGGCGAAGCGCGACCAGTACGTGTCGCGGTAGCGCTCGTCGTCGCCCCAGATGCCACGCAACATCGCGGGCCACGGCTTGTCGAGCACGAGGTACCCGCCACCGTTGTTCGGCACCTCGGTGCCGTCTCCTGAGACGACCTTCGCGGAGATTCCAGGCAGCGGTCGCTGCGCGGAACCGGGCTTGGTGTGTGTGACGCCGGGCAGCGGGGAGATCATGATCGCGCCCGTCTCGGTCTGCCACCAGGTGTCAACCACGGGGCAGCGGTTGGCACCGATGTGCTCGCGGTACCACATCCACGCCTCGGGGTTGATCGGTTCACCGACCGAACCCAGCAGCCGCAACGAGGAAAGGTCGTACTTCGCGGGGATGTCGGAACCCCACTTCATGAACGTGCGGATCAGCGTGGGCGCCGTGTAGTAGATCGTGACCTTGTACTTCTGCACGATCTCCCAGTGCCTGCCCTCGTTGGGGGTGTTGGGCGTGCCCTCGTACACGACCTGCGTGGCGCGGTTGGCCAGCGGCCCGTACACGATGTAGGAATGCCCGGTGACCCAGCCGATGTCGGCGGTGCACCAGTACACGTCCTTGCCCGGCTTGTGGTCGAACACGACGTGGTGGGTGTAGGCGGCCTGCGTGAGGTAGCCGCCCGAGGTGTGCAGGATGCCCTTCGGCTTCCCTGTCGTCCCCGACGTGTACAGGATGTACAGCGGGTGCTCGGAGTCGAACGCCTCGGGCGTGTGCTCGGCGGACTGGGCATCGACGAGGTCGTGCCACCACACGTCGCGGCCTTCGGTCCATGGCACGTCGCCGCCGAGGTCGTCGCCGGTACGCCGCACGACGACGACCTTGCGCACCGTCTCTGCTCCGGAAAGGGCCTCGTCCACGTTCGCCTTCATCGGTACCGCTTTACCCCTGCGGTACTGGCCGTCCGAGGTGATGACCACCTTGGCCTCCGCGTCGTCCACACGGGACCGCAGCGCGGTGGGGGAGAAGCCGCCGAATACCACGCTGTGCAGCGCGCCGATCCGCGCGCACGCGAGCATCGCGACGATCGCCTCGGGAATCATCGGAAGCTGGATGGCGACGCGGTCGCCGGAGCCGACGCCGAGTGAGGCGAGGGCGTTGGCCGCCTTGCAGACCTCGCGCTTGAGGTCCGCGTACGTGATGTCTCGTGTGTCTCCCGGCTCGCCGACCCAGTGGATGGCCACCTGGTCGCCGTGCCCGTCCTCGACGTGCCGATCGACGCAGTTGTAGGCGACGTTCAGCTTGCCGCCGACGAACCACTTCGCGAACGGCGCGCCCGACCAGTCCAGCACCTTGGACCACTTCGTGTCCCAGTGCAGGCGCTCGGCCTGCTTCCCCCAGAACGCTTCACGGTCGGCGTCGGCGTCGGTGTACCACTGCTCCGTCGCGTTGGCCGTGGCCGCGAACTCCTCGCTAGGAGGGAAGGTTCGGCTCTCGGTCAGCAGATTGTCGAGTGCCGGTGACTGCTCTGTCATGGTGCCTCCTGGAATGCGAATGACGGCTTTACGCCCGCGGCGCCGGTAGCGACGTTAGTACCCCATGTCACAAGGGTGCAGCCAGTGCGCGACGGCAGACAAGCGCCGGGGGACGAGTGGCTGACGAACGGCGGACGAGCGCTGCCGCTGGTCCGGGCTCGGGTGCTGCCGCAGGGGCGGCGACCGGGTGGGGCCGCCCCAGGTGCGGAGATCGATCTGCGGGTTGGAGAGTGGCGATCGAGCGCTGCCGCCGTGCGGCGAATCGGGTGCTGCCGCCGGTGCGGCGAATCGGGTGCTGCCGCCGGTGCGGCGAATCGGGTGCTGCCGCCGGGAGGCGGCGATCGAGCGCTGCCTATGCTCAGCGGCATGACCGACCCACTCGCACCGCTGATGGAACTCGGCGGTGTCGCCGAGGCCGCGAAGAGCGCGCAGGATGCCGTGTTCGCCGTGCACCGGCTTCCCGCCAACCTGCGGGGCGGCTCGGCCACAGCCGCGGAGGCGTCGGTGCGGGCCGCGCGGGCGTCCGCTGCGCTCGACGGTGCGAACCCGGATCTTCCGGAGGACGGTTCGGTGACCGATCCCGTTCTCGCGGGTTCGCTGCGGGTGGCCGAGGCCACCGAGTCGCTGCTGCCGACGTGGCGCCGTGCCCCGCTCCAGGTGCTGGCGCGCCTGCACGTGCTGGCCGCGGCGGACCTGACCGACGACCCTGACGCCCTCGGCAGGCCACGTCCGGACGACGGCGCAGAGGACACCGGGCCGATCGCGCGGCGGTTGGAGCTGCTCGCGCAGTTGGTCACCGGAGCCACCTCCGTGCCTGGGCCGGTGCTCACGGCGGTGGTGCACGGGGAGTTGCTCACGCTGCGGCCGTTCGGTTCGGCTGACGGCGTGCTCGCGCGGGCGGCCGCCCGGTTGTCGATGATCGCCACGGGGCTCGACCCGAAGGCGTTGACTGTTCCTGAGGTGGCGTGTTTCCGCAGGCAGAAGCGATACGAGGAAGCCGCGAAGGCATTCGCCTCCGGTGAACCCGACGGCGTACGGCAGTGGCTGCTCTTCTGCTGCGAATCTTTCGAGGCGGGTGCCAGGGAGGCGAAGAGCATCGCCGACGCCGCCACCCCCTGACGCCGTGTCCGCACTTCCCGTACGCGTGTCCGCACTTCCTGTACGAGTGCCTGCACTTCCCGTACGGCTGTCCATGTAATCGATCACCAGCGATGTCACCGTCGCAGCCCTCACGACGCTGTAGGGGCCGCTGGTGGGTGTCGCGGGCTCGTGCGCAGCGGTGACGATCGAGGGCGCGACGTGGCTCGCCACGCCGCTGTTGCCCCCGTGGCACTCGGCCGACGCGGTTACGACGCCTGCGCCCGCACGGCGGCCAGTGCTGCCCTGACATGACCGTCGGCCGCGTGCAGGGCGTGGACCGCTCTCTCGACCTCGACGTCACCGAGCAACTGCACGAGTGCCACCTTCAGGTCGCCGTCCGCCTTGGTCAGGGCCTCGCTGCACTCGTGATCGCCGAGTCCGGTCGCCTCCCGGAGGATGCGGATCGTGCGCCCTCGCAGTTTCGCGTTGGTCGCCCGCACGCTCACCATGAGGTTCGAATACGTCCTGCCGAGCTTGACCATCGTCGCGGTCGAGAACGCCGTCAGAACCAGCTTCTGCGCTGTTCCCGCCTTCATCCTGGTGGAACCCGCGATGACCTCGGGGCCGGTGTCCACGACGATCCGCACGTCGATGCCTTCGAATCGCGGCGCCTCGGGATTGCACGACACCAGCGCGGTGGTGGCGCCGAGCCGGTTGGCCTCCCGCAGAGCGCCGATCACGTAGGGGGTGCGGCCCGACGCCGTCAGCCCGAGGACGAAGTCGCCGGCCGACACGCTCTCCCGCAACTCGGCCGCGCCTGCTTCGTCGTCGTCCTCCGCGTTCTCGACAGCGGCCCTCAGCGCTTCCTGACCACCGGCGTGGTGGGCGACAAACCAGTCGGACGGCACGTTGTAGGTGGGCACGAGTTCGGCGGCGTCGAGCACAGCGAGCCTGCCCGAGGTACCCGCGCCGACGTAGTGCACGCGGTGTCCTTCGCGCAGCGAGTTCGTGGCCGCGTCCACCGCTTTCACCAGTTCCGGAAGTACCTGGCGCACGGCACCGGGGACGGAATGGTCCTCGGTGTTGATGGTGGCCAGGATGTCGGTGGTTGACATCCTGTCGATGTCGGTCGTGTTCGGGTTGCGCCGCTCAGTCGGCGACTCGACGTGCACGACCTGCGGTGAAACGGTCATCTGGGCCCTCACTCCTGTTCGGCTGGCCTGCGCGCGGCGGGTGGCGCAGGCCGGGTTCACTGCTCCCGCGTGGCGCGCCGCCTCCCGTCGGGGCGGATGCCGAGGCGGTGTCCTTCGACGGCGTCCCGTGTCGCGTCCAGGGCAGCCATCGCCGTGTCGAGGTGTCGCTGGGCCACGCCGATGAACAAGCAGTCGATCACCGTCAGCTGGGCGATCCGGCTCGCGGTGGCGCCCGAGCGGAAGGTCGTCTCGCGTGCGGCGGTGGTCAGCACGTGATCGGCGACCGACGTGATGGGCGAACGCGGGAAGTTGGTGATGGCCACGGTGGTGGCACCGTGTTCCTTCGCGACGCGCAGTGCCTCCACGGTGTCGGTGGTGGCGCCGGAGTGCGAGATGGCGACGGCCACGTCTCCCTCGCCGAGCACTGCCGCGGAGGTCAACATGATGTGCGTGTCGGACCAGGCGAAGCACACCCTGCCGATCCGGTGCATCTTCTGCTGAAGGTCGGCGGCGACGAAGGCGCTCGCGCCGACGCCGTAGACATCGACCCTGCCTGCCGAGGCGACGAGTTCGGTGACACGGGTCAGCTCGGCGATGTCGAGCTGCTCGGCGGTTTCCTCGACGGCTCTCGCGTCGGCGAAACCGACCTTGCTCACCACCGAGGCGAGGTCGTCCTCCGCGGTGATGTCACCTCCGAGCTCACGCGAGGACCTGGCCTCGGTGCGCGCGGTGTCGGCTGCGAGGGCAATGCGCAACTGAGGGTAGCCACCGACACCGATGGCCTTGCAGAACCGGGTGACGGTGGTTTCGCTGGTCTTGGCGGCCAGTGCCACCTCGGTGATGCTTCGCCGTGCGACGGAGGAAGGGTCGTCGAGCACGACTTTCGCGACCCGCTGTTCGGCACGGGCCAGCCCGGGCAGTAGAGAGCGGATGCGCACCAGAGGACTGGTTTCCTGCTCGGTGACCGGCGCGGTGTCTTTCACGTCCGGATCGCTTTCCGTGGGAAACTTACTAACACCAGGCATATATGACAAGGTTACCCGCACCTTCCCGAGAGATCGCAACCCGCGCGAACCACAGAGCGGGCTTCGGTGAGTGGTTGCTCGGAAAGTCGCTGGTCAACACGCCGGTGTTAACCCGAATTGGCTAACGAGTTGGCAACGTTCAGCGGTGTGTCAGCGTGAACCCCCGCGCGTCGAGCTTTTCGGGGTGACGTTCACCGTCCAGAAGTGTGCCTTCCACGCCCCGCACCTGGATAGCGTCCACCAGCACACCACGGGCGGTGTAGCTCCCGTCTGTCGTGAATCGCCAACGAAGCGTGACATTCTCGGCTTCGGAGATCTCCGCCCGCACCCGCCACCACGCGCGGTGTTCGGTGCCGGACAGTCCGTCCACCGCGTCCTTCGGCGCGCCGACGCCGCGCGCCCTCATCCGCACCGCCGACCACGTGCGGCCCCCATCGGTGGACACTTCGAGCACGAGCCGGTCGCTGGTCTCGCTGTTGACGAAGGCCGCGAAGGACACCCTGGCCTCCCGGCCGCGCGCGTCGAGTTCCGGAGTCGTCAGCGTGGTGGTCACACCGTTACCGGGGGAGCTGGACCACGCCCGCGAGCCCTGCGCGGGCCGGACGGCGAGCGCGCGGGCGAGTCCGGTGGCCCACGCCTGCCGGGCAGCGTTGATCGAACCCCATGATCGCGAGGGATGGACCCGGTTGGTGAGCAGCACCGCGATCGACCTCGACTGGCGGTCGATCACCAGAGAGGTGCCGGTGTAGCCCGTGTGCCCCGCCGTGGACGGCGAGGTCAAACCGCCCATGTACCAGATCTGGTCGAGTTCGAAGCCGAGCCCGTGCGAGTCGCCGGGGAACTCGATGTTGTAGTTCGTGAAGAGCTGCAACACCGTGCTCGGGCGGAGGATGCGCTCGCCACCATACGCGCCGCCGTTCAGCAGTGCCTGTGCCAGCACCCCGAGATCGCTCGCGGTGGAGAACAACCCGGCGTGCCCGGCGACACCGCCCAGCGCCCACGCGTTCTCGTCGTGCACCTCGCCACGGATCAGGCCACGCGGAGGAGTCACCTGGAACTCCGTCGCCGCGATGCGGTCGAGCTTCTTCTCCGGCGGGTTGAACTCGGTGTCGGTCATGCCGAGCGGCTCGGTGATGCGCTTGGCGATCACCTCGTCCAGAGGGTCACCGGTCGTGCGCTCGACAAGGAGTCCGAGGGTGATGAGGTTGAGGTCGGAGTAGGTGTACGTGGTGCCGGGCTCGTTCTGGGGGGCGACGTCGAGAACGGCCTTGATCCGCGACTGCCGGTCGGGCCAGTCGCGCCACAGGAACAGCGAGGGCTCCAGACCCGAGGTGTGGGTGAGCAGCTGCTCGACGGTGATCTCTCGCTTGCCGTTCACCCCGAACTCGGGCAGGTATTCGGCCACAGGGCTTTCGAGGTTCACCGTGCCGCGTTCCACGAGCTGCATCACGGCGATCGCGGTGAAGAGCTTGGTCACCGACGCGATATCGAAGATCGTGTCCGGCCGCATGGGAACCTGTTCCTCGGCAGGCAGTTCGGCTCCGGAACCGTCCGCGTAGCGCAGCGCGCTGCCCACCGCGTAGGTGTCAACGACCTTGCCCTCATGGGCGAGCAGGCCGACAGCTCCCGCGAAGAGCGGGTGCCCGTTCACGTAGTCCGGCTCGGTCATCCGAGCCAGCAGGCGCCTCGAGGACCCCAGCGGGCTGGGGTCGAGCCCCACGTCCTCCGGGTCGGCGGGTTCCAGGACTGTCGATGCTGGCGCGAAACCACGCTGCGGCTGGTCGAACCGGCCGGAGCTCGCCGTCACTGCGGCCATCGCGGTCGCTCCCGTCACCACGAGGATCGCGAAGAGAGCCGCGATCCTCGACACCCTCGACACTGTGGTCTTCGCGCGCATCGCGTCGCTTCACCTCACCTTGTCACGGCGCACCGGCGTCGGCGCGGGATTTCACCGGTAGAGCAGGTAGGGCTGCCGTTGCCGGTCGAACGCGGCAAGCTCGTCGTGCCACGACGCCACGATGTCGCCTGTCGTCGCTCCCGCGTCCACCATCGTGCGGAACCGGTCGGAGCCGGTCAGTTTGTCGATGAAGTTGTCCCTGCGCCAGCCGAAGAGCCCGGGGTAGAGCTGTCGCGCGGTCACGATGAGATCGACACCGGTGCGGATGGGATCGAAGCGGTGTGGATCGGTGACGGTCAGCTGGAGCCCGCCGCAGGTCTCACCGGCGAACTTGCCGAACGTCGGAACGTAGTAGCACTCGCGGAACACCACCCCTGGCAGGTCGTGCGACGAGACCTCCTCACGCCAGCGCCAGTCAACTCCCGGCGCGCCGAGAATCTCGAACGGGCGGGTCGTGCCCCTCCCTTCCGAGAACACCGTGCCTTCGAAGAGGCACGTCCCGGGGTAGGCGAGGGCGGTGTCCGGCGTCGGCATGTTCGGTGAGGGTGGTGTCCACAGCAGGCCCGTTTCGGCGAACACCTGCCTTCGATGCCAGCCCCGCATGGTGACGACATCGAGTGAGCCGAGTTCGACGCCGTCGCCGGGGAGCAGTTCGGCGGCGAAGAACCGCGCGAGCTCACCCACCGTCATGCCATGCTGCTGCACGATCGGCTTCAGCCCGACACCCGAGCTGTACGCGGGGTCGAGCATCGGCCCGTACGCCTTGCCTCCCACCGGGTTCGGCCGGTCGAGCACGACGAACTGCGCGCCGATCCGCGCCGAGGCCACCATCGCCCGGTACATCGACCAGATGTAGGTGTAGAAACGCGCTCCCACGTCGGCGATGTCGAACACCACCGTGTCCACCCCCGCCTTGCGGAGCAGTTCCGTGAGTTTGTCCGTGCCGACGCCGTAGATGTCGTACACGGGCACGCTGGTGCGCGGATCGGTGTAGTCGCCTTCGGAGCCGCCTGCCTGCGCGCTGCCACGGAATCCGTGTTCGGGGCCGAAAACGGCCACCGGGACGACCCCGGCCGCGACCAGCGAATCCACGATGTGCGCCTGGCCGGTCAGGACGCCGGTGGGGTTGGACAGCACGCCGACGCGGCGGCCTGCGAGGCGGCGCCAGCCGTCGGCGGCGAGCCGGTCGGCTCCCGGCGTCACCCTCGCCCCGCCACGCGCCTGCCCTGCGAGTGGTGAGGCAGGACCGGTGACGGCTGCGCCCGCAGAGGTCGCGGCGGTTGCCAGGAGCGAGCCGGCGAGCGCGCCGGTGGACAGGAACCTGCGCCTGTTCACGGTCATGGTGTGTCTTCCTGACGTCGGGTCGGGGCCAGGAACGTCAGCCCGTGGCCGAACGGGTACAGAATCTGTGTCGGGTCGGGCCCGTCGGGGACGGCGACCGGGAGCCTGCCCTCGGGGGAGCGTTCCCCGACGATCACCTTCGCCAACGAGTTCATGGTCACGTCGCGCCAGTCGTAGGTCGCGATCCAGGTGGGCACCTCGACGTGGCCAGGGTCGTACGGCTCCTGGACGGCGACCGCGATCACCGGCGTGTCCGTGCTGGTCAGCCGTTCCACAAGCTGACGCTGAGCCTCACTGCCCCGCAAGCCGTTGGTGAGGACAATCACGACGTCGGCGGTACCTGCCGCGCCGACGACGTGGTCGATGGTCGCCTGGTCGGGGGCCGCTCCGGTCGAGATCGCCTCGATCTCGGCCTCGGTGCGCCGGGTCAGTGCCTCGGCGAGTGCCTCGACGGGCTCGGCGGCGTATCCGGGGTAGGTCGGGCGGTTCCAACCGGTGACCAGCACCTTCCCCACTTCGCCTTCCAGGGGCAGCAGGCCTGCGTCGTCGCTGAGCACTGTGGTCGAACGGTCGGTGAGCCGCTGCACGGTCTCCCGGTTCTCCTCGGTGCCGACGACGTCGTCCACCCGGTGCACCGGAACGATCGGGCGCTCCACGATCCCGCGCTCGTGCTTCATCCGCAGTACCCGCAGGACACTGGTGTCGATGCGCTCCTCGGTGAGCCTGCCGCTGCGCACGGCGGCGAGCACACCACCGATGGCGGCGTCGAGGTCGGGCGGCATGAGCATCTGATCGACGCCGGCCTCCAGCGCGCGTACCGGGATCTCGGCGTCGGAGTACTTCTTGCGCACGCCTGCCATGCCGAGGGAGTCGGTGACGACAACGCCGTCGTAGCCGAGTTCCTCCCTCAACAGTCCGGTCATGATCGGCCGCGAGAGCGTCGCCGGGTCACCGGAGGCGTCGAGGCTCGGCACCGAGATGTGTGCCGTCATGATCACGTCGATGTCTGCTTCGACGGCCTTGCGGAACGGGGGCAGGTCGTGGGTGCGCCAGTCCTGTTCGCTGCGGTCGATCACGGGAAGGCCGACGTGGCTGTCGTCCTTCGCGTCACCGTGGCCGGGAAAGTGCTTCGCTGCGGCCGAGACACGCCTTGGCGCGGGGCCCGAGTTCTCGTAGCCATCGACCTGCGCGGCGACGAACTGCCCCGCGAGGTCGGCGTCGGAGGAGAACGACCGGGAGCCGATGACCGGGTTCAGCGGGTTCGAGTTCACGTCGGCAACGGGCGCGAAGTCCTGGGTGATGCCCATGGCCCGCAGCTCCGTCGCGCTGATCGCCGCGGCCGTCCTCGCGCCATCGACATCGCGGGATGCGCCGAGGGCCATCGCACTGGGGTACTCGGTGACGTGCTCGGCGATCCGGGTGACCCTGCCACCTTCCTGGTCCACCGCGACGACGAGTGGTACGCCGGGGCCTGAGTTCAGCGCGGCGCGCTGCAACCCGTTGGAGAGCCGTGCCACCTGCCGTGGCGTCTCGATGTTGTCGGTGCCCCCGTGGTTGAAGTAGATAACGCCTCCGACGTTGTACTCGCGCACCACGTCGGCGGGAGTGTCAACGCCGTACTTGCGCTGGTTGCCGGGGTGAGTCTCGTCGGCCGACGTGCCCCAGACATCGACCACGAACAACTGGCCGACCTTCTGCTCCAGCGTCATGGACCGCAATGTCCGCTCAGGCCAGCTCAGTCTTCCCCCTCGGCCGGAGGCGGATTCGGGGTCGGTGGTCGAGGCGGTCTGCTGAGCTTGCGCCGATGCCGCGCCGGTGGTCACGGCGAGCAAGCCTACGAGTGCGGCGGTGGCGCGGGCCTTCCAAGGCCGGGCGCTGCGAGTGGTCACATGGCCTCCCGGTGTGCGGACGTGCGGATGTGGAAAATCCACCCGTACGAGCAAGCAAGCGGAAAGCTACTCACCAAACCGTGGTCGGTCAACGACCGAACGTAGCAACGGCCTGTAGGCAGAAAGAGTGGCGCCCGCCGGCTACCGGAACCAGCGGGCGCCACGTGGTCACATGTTCGGCCGGGCGACCAAGCGTGCAATCGTGTCGTCACTCGCGGGGACTCGGCGTCCGGCGTCCCGTTTACGCAGTCCCTCGACGACAAGCCTCTCGCGGCGTGCTCCGCGTGGGTACCCGACGTCCATGTACAGACGTTCCGCCGGGGTGGAACAGGCTTCTCCTCCGCCTGTTCCCTGGCCGGGGGAACCTCCGCACTTCCCTTTGTAGTCAGTGACGGGCGTCACTTCAAGGTTTGCGGACGGTGCACCGTTCCAGATTCCGAACGGATGACGTGGCCCGATACGGACCGTGTCAGCCGCGCGGCGAGTCGCGGTGCTTCTTCCTGGAAAGGCCGAACAGGGTGGCACCCGCGGCCACGGCGCCGACACCGAGTCCCACCGCGACGGCCGCCGTCGTCGTCGGGGAGGGAATGCGGGCACGGGGGGAGATCGGGCTCGCGAACGTGTGTACCGGCCAGCCACGTTCTTGCGCCGCGCGCCGCAGGGCCCTGTCCGGATTCACCACGTGCGGGTGGCCGACGACCTCCAGCAGCGGGAGGTCGGTACTCGAATCCGTGTAGGCGTGGCACTCGGCGAGGTCGTACCCGCGCTCCGCGGCGATCTGCCGGGCCGCGACCGCCTTGTACTCGCCGTAGCAGTAGAAATCCACCTTGCCCGAGTAGCGGCCGTCCACGATCTCCATCCGGCTGCCGAGGCTGTGCGTGATGCCGAGCATGTCGGCGATGGGCCGCACGACCTCCTCTCCGGTGGCGGACAGGACGATCACGTCCCTTCCCTCGGCCTTGTGCCGCTCGATGAGTTCCGCGGCCTCGGCGTACACCAGCGGCGCCACCACGTCGTGGAGCGTCTCGCTCACGATGGCCTTGACCTGCTCGACGTCCCAGCCCGTGCACATGCGCGAGATCTCGGCACGGAGTCGTTCGGTCCGGTCCTCGTCCGCTCCGGACAACGCGAACATCAACTGTGCGTAGGCGCTCTTCAACGCCGCACGGCGGTTGATCAGTCCTTGCCGGAGGAACGGCTTGCTGAAGGCGAGCGCGCTGGACGAAGCGATGATCGTCTTGTCGAGGTCGAAGAACGCCGCCGAGGTGGCCTGCGTCGTGGGGAGAGGGGCGGCGCTGTCATCGAGTGGGGGCACGGCACCACGATATTGGGAATCGAGGTGACCCGTCGGCGACAGGCTGACCTCGGCGGGAGTGACTGTGGTGTGTCACTCGTCGTTCGCCCGCGTTCACGTCGTCGTTCACCGGGTTAGAGTGGAGGCGCCCGGCAACGACCGGGCCGTTCGGTTCACTCCCCCCAGGACCGAACGGCGGCGGCCCTCGCTCCTCCCCCTGGCGGGGGCCGCCTTTCACATCGCATACCCAGCGAGTTGTCCACAGCTGGACAGTTGTCCACAGGTTTGCCAGGTGTGGGTTGTCCGTGGTGTCGCCGAGGACGACGGTGGTGGAGAAAACCGTCGATTCCGGGGTACTGGGGGCAGAGATGGCCGAGACGACCGAGACGACCGAGATGGTCGAGGCAGCAGACAACCGCCCACTCGTTGTCGTGGCCGACGACGTCGTGCGCGACCACATCACCCGGCTTGCGGCAGCGGTGGGCTGCGATCCCTGTCATGCCCGTGATGTCGGAGCCATCCGGTCGCGATGGGCTCGTGCACCTCTCGTCCTGCTCGACCGGGTTCCCGACATCGGTGACCTGCCACGGCGGCCGAACGTGCTGCTCGTACGCGCCGAAGCCCCGACACAGTCCGAGTGGAAAGCGGCGGTGTCTCTCGGCGTTGACGGAGCCGCCATCCTGCCGGAGGACGAGGATCTGGTGGTCACGTCGCTCGCCGATGTCGCCGAGCGGCCCAGCGCCCGTGAGGGCAGGGTGCTGGCTGTGGTGAGTGGGCGAGGTGGTGCGGGCGCGTCGGTGCTCGCGGCGAGCGTGAGTTCGGAGGCGGCGCGGTGCGGTGATGCGGCACTGCTCGTTGACTGCGATCCGCTCGGCGGTGGTATCGATCTCGTGCTCGGCACCGAGGCCGATGAGGGGTTGCGCTGGCCGGACCTGCGCTTGTCGGCCGGTCGCATGGCCATGAGCGAGCTCGACGCCGCCCTGCCCTCGCGCAGGCGGGGCCGGGGGCGCCTGTCTGTGCTGTCGTGCGACAGGGCAGGCCGCGGTCCGACGGATGTCGCCGTGGCCGCTGTGCTCGACGCGGGGCGGCGGGCAGGGCGGACGGTGGTGTGCGACCTGCCCCGCTATCCGGGCCCGGTGTGCGACGAGGTCCTGCACCGCGCCGATCTCACGGTGCTCGTCGTGCCCGCCGATGTGCGCGGCTGTGTCGCGGCAGCATGCGTGAGGCGGCGACTGGGCGAACGCACGTCACGCATGGAGGTCGTCGTCAGGGGAAGAGCGACGAGTGGTCTCTCGGAGGCCGACATCGCCGAGGCCGTCGGCGCGCCGGTGCTCGGTTGGCTGCGTCACGACAACGCAGTCGCGCGGACACTCGACCTCGGGTCTTTCCGGCCGACCAGGCATCTCGCGAGGGTGGCGCGGACAATCCTCGCCACCCTCGCGTAGAAGGCCGTCGCACTCAGGCGGAGAAGCCGCCGTCCACGCTGATGGCCGTCCCGGTCACGTAGCGGCCACCGTCGCTTGCGAGGAACGACACCGCCGCGGCGATCTCGTCGGGCGAGGCGTACCGGCCAAGAGCGGTGAACGAATTGATCGTCTCCGCGTTGGGGCCGTCAGCCGGGTTCGTGTCGGTGTCGGTCGGGCCGGGGTGCACCACGTTCACCGTGATGCCGCGCGGCCCGAGTTCCCGCCCCAGTCCCTTGGCCAGCCCGACGAGCGCCGCCTTGCTCGCCGAGTACAGGGAGAAGCCGGGGAAGATCGCGCGCTCGGCGATGTTGCTTCCGATGTTGATGATCCTGCCGCCGTCACGCATGTGCTCAAGCGCGGCCTTCGCCGCGGCGAACGGAGCGCGCACGTTGACGGCCATGGTCCGATCGAAGTCGTCGAGCGTGATGTTCTCCAGCGGCGCGACAAGGAACTCGCCCGCGTTGTTCACGAGGACGTCGAGCCTGCCGAGCACGTTGGCCGTGCGTGCCACGGCAGCCTCGATCGCGCCGGGCTCGCCGCTGTCCGCCCTCACGGCGAGCGCACGTCGTCCTGCCGCCTCGACGGCGCTCACCACCTCGCGAGCCTTGTCCTCACCGCTGACATAGGTGATGGCGACGTCGAAGCCGTCGGATGCGAGGCGGCGCGCGGTTGCCGCACCGATTCCCCTGCTGCCGCCCGTGACGAGCGCAACGCCTGCGGTGTGTGTCGAATGTTCTGTCATGCCAACGAGTTTGCTGCTCTGACGTCCCGGTATCCGGCGGAAAACCGACACCGCGTTCGAATTGCCTCAGCGGTCCCCTGTGGACAAGTTGCCTACAGGGCGCGAGTTGTCCACAGGCGGGGAAGTCGGTCGTTGTCCGAGGTAGATCCGAGAGGCAACGTTGTCGGGGTGTTCGGGTGCTTCGCCTGAGCGCGAACCGAGGAGGGGGAGAAATGAGTACCGATCTCGTCGAACGGGTCAAGGCCAGGCTCGCGGGCACCCAGAGCGTCATGGACCCGAGAACCGTCGCCGACGCGGTGAGGGCAGAGGCAGGCGGTGTCGCAGGTCATCTCGACGTACTGGCCGCACTCAAACTGCTGGACGACGAACTCGTCGGTGTGGGGCCGTTGGAACGGCTGCTCGCGTCGCCCGACGTCACCGACATACTCGTGACGGCACCGGATCAAGTGTGGGTTGACGGCCCCGACGGGCTGCGCCGCACCGACGTGCGGTTCCCCGGCGAGGAGGCCGTGCGCAGGCTCGCGCAAAGGCTCGCGCTCGTGGCGGGTCGCAGGCTCGACGACGCCGCGCCCTTCGTGGACGGTTGGCTGCCGGGAAGCGGCCCCGAGGGACGCATCAGGCTCCACGCGGTGCTGCCTCCCGTCGCTGCTGAGGGCACGTGCCTTTCGCTTCGGGTTCTGCGACCGGCGAAGCACGATCTGCGTTCTCTGCGGAGGCTCGGCACGGTGGACGACGCGGGCCTCGCTTTGCTGGAGGCCATCGTCTCGGCGCGGATGGCGTTCCTCGTGTCCGGTGCGACGGGCTCGGGGAAGAGCACGCTCCTTGCCGCGCTCCTCGGTGCCGTCGATCCCGCCGAACGCGTGGTCTGCGTCGAGGACGTCGGTGAGCTTCAGCCCAGCCATCCGCAGTTCGTCCGCCTCGTGGCAAAACCGCCCAATGTGGAAGGGGTCGGCGAGGTGACGTTGCGGGAACTGGTTCGCCAAGCGCTCCGGATGCGGCCAGACCGCCTTGTCGTCGGTGAGGTGAGGGGCCGCGAGGTGGTCGAACTGCTTAATGCTTTGAACACCGGTCACGACGGCGGTGCGGGCACACTGCATGCCAACGCGCCCGCCGAGGTGCCTGCGCGGCTCGAAGCTCTCGCCGCTCTCGGCGGCCTCTCCCGAGAGGCATTGCACAGCCAACTCGCAGCCGCTGTCCAGGTCGTCCTGCACATGCGCCGCGAGCCGTCCGGACGGCGAGTGCTGGCCGAGATCGGCATGCTCAGTCGCACACGCGGCGTGGTGACGGTGGAGACCGCGTGGCGTCCGGGGGAGCGGCTGAAGCGAGATTCACCCCTCACCGTCGAGCTTCTCCAGCGGCGGAGCACCGCTCGGCCGAGATTGGCCGGAGTGCCGTCGTGTTGATCTCGGGGTTGTCCACCGCGGCGGTGGGCTTGCTGGTCTGGCCGCCGGGCATTGCGGGGCAACGGCTTTCCGTGCTCACACGGAATCTGGGACAGAAGCGGTTGGATGTACGCCGCCGCGACCGTCGTGTTGTCACGGCGGTGGCCGTGTTGTCGGCTGTTGTGTCCAGCCTTCTCGTTGGAATCCCCGTCACCATCGCGTGCGCTCTGCTCGTGGCAGCTCTGGCGCTACATCGGCGTAGCAGAGCACGAGCGCAGGCAGTGGCGGCCGACCTCGACGGCCTCGCCTGTGCTTTGCATGGCGTTGCCGTGGAGTTGAGGGCGGGTACCGACCCCATCGCCGCGGTGGAAACGGTCGCGCGAGAGTCCCGGCCCGACCTGGCGGCACGACTGCGTGGCTTCACCGTGTCGGTACGGCTGTACGGAAAGCCGGATGCCGGGTCGCGCTTGATGCCCGCGCGTGGGGCGTGCTCCCAGATCGATCGGGTGCTGGCGCAGGTGGCAGCGGCATGGTCACTCGCGGCCCTGCACGGCGTGCCGTTGGCCGGCATTCTCGAAGCGGTCCATCGGGATGTCGCGGCGAGCGCGCGATCGGCACGGCAACGTGACGCACGATTGGCCGGGGCGAGGGCGGGAGGCGCGGTGCTGGCCGCGCTCCCCGTGGCCGGTGTCCTGCTCGGGGAGGGCATGGGAGCCGGGCCGGTAAGTGTGCTGACCGGAACCTCGGCAGGCGCAGTGCTGTTCGTCATCGGTTCCTTCCTGCTGCTGGCCGGGGTCGCCTGGACAGCTCGGTTGACCAGCGGGGCGCTCTCATGAGCACGGTCGGCGCTGTGATCCTGGCCGCTGCCGCGATATTGCTCTGGCCGCCGATGTACAGCGCGCGGGTCCACGCGCTCGATCGCCCGGACTCCCCGGACGGCGCGAGGCCGGACAGTTCTTGTGCCCGGCGCCTCGTGCACCGGCTGGTGATGACCCGCCGTGGCCGCGCGCCCAACCGCGTGGAGATCGGCTCCGCCGGTGATTCAGCACTCGCGCTCGACCTGCTGGGTGCCTGTCTGGCGGCAGGCATGCCGGTGCCGACGGCGGTATCGGCGGTAGCGCGTGTTGCGACGGACCCCGTGGCCGGGCTTCTGCGAGATGCCTCGCATGCGCTGGCTCTCGGTGCGACGCCCGAAGTGGCCTGGCAGCGTGCCCGAGACCATCCCGCCATTGCGGACCTGGCGCGTGCGGCATGCCGGACCGCAGCGTCCGGGAGTGCGCTCGCGAGGCAGACCTCCGCACTCGCCGATCGGCTCAGGCTCACCGAAGCCGATCAGCTCGAAGCTCAAGCGCAGCGGGCGAGCGTGCTGGTTGTCGGGCCGCTCGGCCTGTGCTTCCTGCCCGCGTTTCTGTGCCTGGGGGTGATCCCCGTTGTACTCGGCCTCGCCAGCCGACTGCACGTTCTCCCGTGACGAGAAGATCAGGAAAGGACTCAACCCGATGTTGAAGAAACTCCGCGTGCTCACAGAGTCGGACGGCGGCATGTCCACAGCCGAGTACGCCATGGGAACACTGGCCGCAGTCGCGCTCGCCGCCGTGCTGTACATCGTGCTCAGTGGTGATGTGGCCAAGGACGGTCTGACTTCCATCATCGAGCAGGCATTCTCAGCGGAACCCTAGATGTTCGACGAGCCTGGGACCGATGAACGAAATGCTGAGCGCGGTGCTGTCACAGTGGAAGCAGCGATCGCCGTTTGTTCCCTTGTCGTCGTCTTCGGCCTCGTCCTCGCCGGTGTGGCGGCGGTCGTCGATCAGATGCGTTGCACGGACGCCGCCACCCAGGCAGCCAGAGCGCTCTCCAGAGGGGCAGGGGTGCCGACCGCGGAAGACGTGGTCGAGGCAAGCGCCCCGGCAGGCGCGACGCTGACTGTCCGACGTGACGGAGATGCGGTCGTCGCCAGGGTGAGTGTTCGCCCTGCTGGCGGGCTACTGCCCGGTGTCGTCGTGAGAGCCGAGGCACGCGCCGAGCTGGAGCCAGGTGTGGACGAGGAGGTTGCCGGTGAGGTCGATGGTCCACCCTGACACCGTCACGGGTAACGAAGACGAGTCCGGCGCGGCCACGGTGTGGACCGCGTGCGCCATCGCTGCGCTACTCGTCCTCCTCGGTGCACTGTGGACTTTGGGGACCGTTCTGGTGGCTCGCCAGCGGGCGGCGGGGGCCGCTGATCTGTCAGCTCTCGCGGCAGCTGGGCATGCTTCCGAGGGAGAGGCGCGGGCGTGCGCGCACGCGAGCGTGCTGGCAGAGAGGATGGCGACGCACGTCTCGGATTGCCGACTGCACGGTTGGGACGCGCTGGTGACTGTCCAGTTGGATGTACGGGGGCCGGTCGGTCTGAAAGGCACGCTCACGGCACGGGCCCGAGCAGGACCGGTTGAGCACGTGTCCGTACCGGTGGAGTCGCACAGCGGCCGGTGAGTTCGGCGGTGGCTCGTGAGTCCGGTGGCCGGTGAGTCTGGCGGTGACCGAACCGGTGGAATCCCGTGGTGGTCGGTAAGTTCGGCAGGCGCGCGTGATTTCGGCAGTGTGCGCACCGGTGGAGTTCCGTACCGGCCGCTCAGTCGCATGGTGGTCGCCGGTGAGTTCGGCAGCCGGTTGTTCGTCGGCGTGTGGCTGACAGGTCGGCCGGTGCGGGTGGCCCGCGAGCAGCGGTCGATTCGGGGCGACGAACGGTCCGATGCCGGGTGGTCCACGGGCGCCGGGCACAAATCATCGAAACCACAACGGCTTCGCGAAGAATTGAGCGTCCCGTGGGAGGGGTGCAGCGGGCGACGACCGGCATCCCGCGTGAGGTGGCGACTTCGCCTCCCATGTTGGCGCTTTGCTCACTCGTCGTTCACCCGGCGCCGGTTGCCGAGTGAGCGGTTCCCGTGCTCTGCATGGTGCCGTTGAGTGAGATGCGACACCACGACCGACGGCGGTCAAGCCCGAGGAGGCATGAGTACGACATGTTGGACACCGTATGGCCGGATAGCTGGCGCGCTGCCTTCCGCATCGAACTCCGAGCGGAGGCCATCGGCCTCGCCTGGCGAGGTTGGCCGGTGATTCCGGGCACCTATCCGGACGCCGAACCCGGTGCTGCGGCACAGAGCGCGACGTCGATGTGGACAAGGCCGACACCCGCTCACGACGACTGGGAGAGCCGCATCGGCGCTCACCCGCAGCAGGTCGCGGCCTGGTGGACAGGCCGACCGTACAGCCTGCTCGTCGCCACGGGCACTCTCGTGGACGCCATCGAGGTGGACGATCAACTCGGGCGTCGTGCGGCCGTGCTGCTGAGGGCGACTGGGCAGCCCGCTCCCATCGTGGCGCTGCCGAACGGGCGGTGGCTCTTCCTGACCGTGTCGGCCAACGGGGTTCCTCGCACGCTGTCCGACGCGGAGGGCATCGAATGGCACGGTGAGGGCAGCTGGGTTCCGCTGCCGCCGACGCCCTTCCGTCACGGTGTCGTGCACTGGCGGGTCAAGCCCGAGGTGTGGGGCTGGAAGCTCCCCTCGGCGGAGGTGGTACACGACGTGCTTGTGCGCGCACTGGAAGGGGAACCGCATCCGCACGCTCTTCGTCAGGTTCTGCCTGTCGAACCGTCCGCAGCCTGATCGTGGGTGTGGTCGTGCGCGGGTCCTGTCGCTGCCCCGACAGCGGCCAGGACAAGGTCCAGCACGGCCACCGCCCCCGCCTTGTCCAGCGGTTCGTTGCCGTTCCCGCACTTGGGCGACTGAACGCAGGACGGGCAGCCCGCCGGGCACTCGCAGGAGATCACGGCCTCTCGCGTCGCGGTGAGCCAGGGGACGAAAGCGGCAAACCCGCGGTCGGCGAAACCCGCGCCACCAGGGTGGCCGTCGTGCACGAACACCGTTGCCTCCCCGGTGTCGGCGTGCACTGCGGTGGAAACACCACCGATGTCCCACCGGTCACACGTCGCGAAAAGCGGTAGCAGGCCGATCGCCGCATGCTCGGCGGCATGCAGGGCGCCGGGGACGCGCGCCGGCTCCACGCCGGTGCCCCCCGGCTCCCTGCCCTGACCGCACAACAGCTGATCGTCGATCGTGTACCAGACGGCGCGGGTGTGCAGTACCTGTTCGGGCAGGTCGAGAGGAACGTGGTCCAGCACCTCACCCGTGTGCAGCCTCCGCAGGTAGCCGACGACCCGGGAGGTTACCGCGACGTGCCCGAGATTCACCGTCACGCCGTCGTAGACGAGCTTCTCGCTCACGTCGAGAACCTCGATGTCCACCACGTCCCTCGCCGAGGTGCTCCACTCCGGGTCCTCGGCGTGGACGAAGGCGATGCCCTGCTCCAAGTCAAGCTCATCGACCACATAGGACTCGCCGCGATGCAGATACACCGCGCCGGGGTGCACCGTGCCACACGCTGACGCGCCGTCAACGGTGCCGAGCAACCTGGACGTGTCGCTCTCCACGACAGCGATCTGCTCGGCGCCGGAGCCGCGAATGTCCACATCACCGTGTGGACGGTCTCTCGCCGTCCAATACCAGCCACTCGGTCGGCGGCGCAGCAATGAATCGGCGACCAGAGAGTCCAGCACAGCCTTTGCCGCGTCACCGCCGAAATCGTCGAGTTCGGGCGTCGTCAACGCCGACTCCGCCGCCGCGCAGGCGAGGTGCGGAGCGAGCACGTACGGATTGGCCGGATCGAGAACAGCGGCTTCGACGGGGCGATCGAGCAGCGCCTTCGGATGGTGAGCCAGATAGGTGTCGAGAGGATCGTCGCGGGCCACGAACACCACGAGCGCGTCTTCCCCCGCTCGGCCTGCCCTTCCCGACTGCTGCCAGAACGACGCGAGGGTGCCCGGGTAACCGGCGAGCACAACGGCATCCAGCCCGGAGATGTCCACGCCGAGTTCCAGCGCGTTCGTGGTGGCGACCCCGAGGAGTTCGCCGCCGAGCAACGCGGCTTCCACCTCGCGTCGCTCCTCGGGGAGGTAACCGGCGCGGTAGGCCGCCACCTTGTCCGCGAGTTCGGGAGCCACCTCGGCCAGGATGCGTTTCGCCGCGAGAGCGGTCAGTTCCGCGCCCCGCCGGGATCGTACGAAGGCCAGCGTTCGAGCGCCCTCGATGACGAGTTCGGCGAGGATGCGCGCAGCCTCAGCGCCTGCTGAGCGACGCACCGGCGCGTCGTTCTCGCCCGTCAACTCGTCCAGCAGCGGCGGTTCCCACAAAGCGACCGTGCGGGCGCCGTGCGGTGAGCCGTCGTCGGTCACGGCGACGCAGTCGTCCCCGATCAGGCGGGTGGCGAACTCGGCAGGGTCCGCCGTGGTCGCCGACGCGAGCACGAAAACAGGGTCGGCTCCGTAGCGCCTTGCGATGCGCCGCAGCCTCCGCAGCAGGAGCGCGACGTGTGAGCCGAACACACCTCGGTAGCCGTGGCACTCGTCCACGACGACATAGGACAGTCCTCGGAAGAAGCGCGCCCAGCGTGGATGAGCGGGGAGCAGGCCCCTGTGCAGCATGTCCGGATTCGAGAAAACCCAGCGGGCGTGGTCTCTCACCCATCCGCGTTCACTCTGTGGAGTGTCGCCGTCGTACCGGGCGGGCCGGACGCCCGCAACATTCATGTCGCACACAGACCGTAGCTGGTCGCCGGAGAGTGCCTTGGTGGGTGACAGGTAGAGGGCCGTTGCTTTACTGTCCGTCGCCAGGGTGGACAGCACGGGCAGTTGGTAGGCCAGCGACTTACCGGATGACGTCCCCGTCGCGACGACGACATTGCGCCGTGTCCACGCCGCCGACGCCGCCTCCACCTGGTGGCTCCACGGTTTCTCCACCCCGGACGACACGAACGCGTCGAGTACGGCGGAGGGCACCCATTCGGGCCAATCGCCGAATCTGGCTTCTCTCGCGGCGAGGTCGGCGATGTGGGTCACCGGGTAGCGGTCATCTGGTACACCGGCCGTAGCGCGAGCCAGTAGGTGGCTTGCCCTCGCGGCCGTCCCGCTCCGGGTCACTGCCGCCTCCTCTCGGGCTCGCCGCACGTCGTCGCGACACACTCCAGGGTGGACGAGGCGGCGCGTGCTCTCGGTGAGTTCCACGCTGCCACGCCGGAGAAATGTCGATTTGTCACCCGGTATGTCACCTTCGAAGCTTCGCACAATCCGGTGATGTGATCGTGGACACGCTGTGAGCGTGATCAGTTTCACAGATTGTTTACCCGTATGCGAGCTGCGTCACTGTTGCTCGCATGGGCTCCTTTACCAATAGACTCCGCCGAACCACACAAATAGTGGCGTAGATCCCACTGTCAGCGTCGGCACACCGGTCGCATCGGCCTCCGGGACCGGCGCGGGCAACAGGCGACGTCTCAGGAGGACAACGAATGGCCCGGCACTTCCTCGCGGAGGGCTCCATGGAGCTTTCCGGAGGTGACTACGGCATCGTCGCCGTGGTCGCCGCGGTCGCCCTCGCAGCACTGGTCATCGGTTATCTCCTGCTCAAGGAAGTGCTGGCCGCGGGCCAGGGCACTCAGAAGATGCAGGAGATCGCCAAGGCCGTGCAGGAAGGTGCGGCCGCATATCTGAACCGACAGCGGAACACGCTCGCCGTCTTCGGTGTGATCGTGTTCCTCCTGCTGCTCGTTCTCCCCGCCGAGAACCTCGGCGAGCGGATCGGGCGGTCGGTGTTCTTCCTCGTCGGTGCGGCGTTCTCGTTCTTCATCGGCTACCTCGGCATGTGGTTGGCCACGAGAGCGAACGTGCGGGTCGCGGCTGCGGCGAGGGAGCCTTCGGGCAGGGAGAAGGCCATGCGCATCGCCTTCCGCACCGGTGGTGTGGTCGGCATGTTCACGGTCGGGCTGGGGCTGTTCGGCGCCTCGGTCGTCGTGCTGGTCTACACCGGACAGGCACCGAAGGTCCTTGAGGGCTTCGGCTTCGGCGCCGCGCTCATCGCGATGTTCATGAGGGTCGGCGGCGGCATCTTCACCAAGGCCGCAGACGTCGGCGCCGACCTGGTAGGGAAGGTCGAGCAGAACATCCCGGAGGACGATCCCCGCAATGCCGCGACGATCGCCGACAACGTGGGCGACAACGTGGGTGACTGCGCAGGGATGGCCGCGGACCTGTTCGAGTCGTACGCCGTCACCCTGGTGGCGGCGCTGATCCTTGGCAGCGCCGCGTTCGCGACCACGGGTCACGGGCTCGTGTTCCCGCTGATCATCCCGGCCATCGGGGTGATCACCGCGGTGATCGGTATCTACATCACGCGGGCTCGCGCCGGCGAGAGCGGGCTGACGACCATCAACCGCTCGTTCTACATCTCGGCGTTCATCTCCGCGGTGTTGTCGGCCGTGGCGTCGTTCGTGTTCCTGCCGAGTTCGTTCGACGGCGCCGACGGCAACCCCGCCGTGATCGCGACCGTTTCGGTGATCATCGGCATCGTGCTCGCTGGCGTGATCCTCTGGCTCACCGGCTACTACACGGGCACCGAGCACAAGCCGGTGAAGGATATCGGCAAGACCTCGGAGACGGGTGCGGCCACGGTGATCCTGTCGGGCATCGCCGTCGGCTTCGAGTCGGCCGTGTTCACGGCTTTCGTCGTGGGTGCGGCGGTGTTCGGTGCTTACCTGCTCGGCGGTTCCGTCGCGTTGTTCGCCGTGGCGCTCGCCGGCACCGGCCTGCTCACGACGGTCGGTGTCATCGTCGCCATGGACACCTTCGGGCCTGTTTCGGACAACGCGCAGGGCATCGCGGAGATGTCGGGCGATCTGAGCGAGGGCGAGGGTGCGCAGATCCTCACCGAGCTCGACGCGGTGGGCAACACCACCAAGGCGATCACCAAGGGCATCGCGATCTCGACGGCGGTGCTGGCGGCCACCGCGCTCTTCGGGTCGTACTCCGACGCCATCGGACGTGCGCTCACCGATGCGCAGGCCACCATCGACGAGGTCGGCGACGCCTTCGTCAGCAACATCATCGCGCCGAACACCTTGGTCGGTGTCGTCATCGGCGCTGCGGTGGTCTTCCTGTTCTCCGGTTTGGCGGTCAACGCCGTCTCGCGGGCGGCCGGTGCGGTGGTGTACGAGGTTCGCCGCCAGTTCCGCACGATTCCGGGGATCATGGAGGGAACGACGAGGCCGGAGTACGGCAAGGTGGTTGACATCGTCACCCGCGACTCGTTGCGGGAGCTGGCCACACCGGGTCTGCTCGCGGTGTTCGCGCCGATCGCCGTCGGTTTCGGGCTCGGTACCGGTGCGCTCGCAGGCTACCTGGGAGGCGCGATCGCCACGGGCATGTTGATGGCCGTCTTCCTCGCCAACTCCGGCGGAGCGTGGGACAACGCGAAGAAGCTGGTGGAGGACGGGCACCACGGCGGTAAGAATTCCGAGGCACACGCGGCCACCGTCATCGGTGACACGGTCGGCGACCCGTTCAAGGACACGGCGGGGCCCGCGATCAACCCGTTGTTGAAGGTGATGAACCTGGTGTCGCTGCTCATCGCTCCGGCGGTGGTGAGTCTCTCGGTCGGCGACAACGCGTCAACACCGGCGAGACTGGCGATCGCACTCGGTTCGGTGTTGATCATCGCGGTCGCGATCGTGGTCTCGAAGCGGCGGGCCTCGGCGATGAACGACACACCCGCCGCCGAGAACAACCCCGCGAATGCCTGAGGCCGCCAACGCACGCGGGGTAAGCACGGCTACGCGCTGGAGGTCGTAGCGTCCCCGGTCGCCGTGGGTGGTTCGTCGGCCACAGCGAACACGATCATGGCTGGTCGGCAGGGCCGGGAGGGAGAGCGTGGCTCTGCCCTCCCGGCCCGGTTCACGCGATCCCTCGGGAGTACGACCGTCGGGCGTTCGCGCGGAGGCGCCTGTGCGCGGTGCGGCCGGAGTGCCTGCGGTGGTTGCCTTGTGCGGCGTCGGCGGCGGCGGGAATGCCGCTCCGGAACCGACCCGGCACGGCAAAGCTGGCTGTGCCGAGGGCGGTCGCGACCGTCCGACAGGCGGACGCCGGGGACCGCCTGTTGCGGGGCGGCGTCCGGACTGCCCTGTCGATTCGGAGCCGCCGGTCCTCGAGGCGAGCAGGGCAGGCCGGGCCTCGGCTGCCTCGGGTGACTCGCCGGAGGTGATGGTCGGCCTCGACGTCGAGGATGGCGGAGTCATGCCCGCATCGGTGCGGACGGTGGCGCAGAATCCGTCGGGCGGCATCGGCGTAATCGGCGTCGGCCGGGCTGCCGACCGGCTTCGACGCGGTGCCCGCGCTGTACGAGGCGAGTGCGCAGGCGTCGGCTGCCGGGACTTCACCCGAATCGGCAGGACGCCCGGATCGACTCTCCCGCTTCCTGAGAGTTCCGTTCCTGAAAGCGCTTCCGGTTCCTGAACGGCACCCCTGCTCCTGAAGGCGCTCCCGGTTCCTGGAATCGGTCGTTTCCCCCGACGCGGCAGGGGAACCCGTGTCGGTGCGCGCTGGGCGGCCAGCCGAGGAAGCCCCACTCACGGTGCTCGGTTCGTCACCCATAGCCCCGGCCGATGCGGGCGGTATGGCACGTGCTAGGTGTGGAAAAGGAGCGGTCGAAAAACCTTCCTTCAGCGGCCGGGAACGCGTGACGGCGCCGGTGTGTTGCAGCACCTGAGCGGACAGCGGGAGCGCACAACGTGCACACTGGCTGGTCGAACGAATGGAATCTTGAGCGAAAGAGCGGGACAGCGTGGCTGGAACGACACGGACGAAGAGAACGGGCACGAGCGGTGACGGTCGCCGGAGACTGGTGATCGTCGAGTCGCCGACGAAGGCCCGTAAGATCGCTCCGTATCTCGGCAGCGACTACGTCGTCGAGTCGTCCCGTGGCCACATCCGGGACCTGCCGAGGGGCGCAGCCGACGTGCCAGCCAAATACAAGGGGCAGTCGTGGGCGCGCCTCGGAGTCGATGTCGATAACGGGTTCGAGCCGCTCTACGTCATCACGCCGGACAAGAAGTCCACGGTCAGCGAGCTGAAAAGCCTGCTCAAGGACGTGGACGAGCTGTATCTCGCCACCGACCCCGACCGCGAGGGCGAGGCCATCGCATGGCATTTGCTCGAAGCGCTCAAGCCGAAGATCCCGGTGCGGCGCATGGTCTTCCACGAGGTGACCGAGCAGGCCATCCGCGCTGCCGCCGAAAGTACTCGTGATCTCGACTCGGACCTCGTTGACGCGCAGGAGACCCGGCGCATCCTCGACCGGCTCTACGGCTACGAGGTGTCGCCAGTGCTGTGGAAGAAGGTCATGCCGAAGCTGTCGGCGGGCCGGGTCCAGTCGGTGGCCACCAGGGTGATCGTGGAGCGGGAACGTGAGCGCATGCGGTTCACGTCCGCGTCGTACTGGGACATCTCCGCCGTCATGGACACCGGTGGGGCTCAGGGGGAGACAGGGCCGCGTTCTTTCCCAGCCCGGCTCACCTCTGTGGACGGCGCGCGGCTGGCGACCGGTCGCGACTTCGGCCCGGACGGCAGGCTCAAGGAGCAGTCGCAGGACGTGCGGGTGCTGGGGGAGGTCGATGCGAACCGGCTGGCCGGAGCTCTGGCGGGCCGCGAGTTCAGGGTCACGAGCGTCGAGGAGAAGCCCTACACGCGTAGGCCGTACGCGCCGTTCATGACATCGACGTTGCAGCAGGAAGCGGGGCGCAAACTCCGGTTCTCGTCGGAACGCACGATGCGGGTGGCGCAGCGGCTCTACGAGAACGGCTACATCACCTATATGCGTACCGACTCCACGACGTTGTCGGAGTCGGCGCTGTCGGCGGCGCGCAGCCAGGCCACCGAGTTGTACGGCTCCGAGTACGTCGCGGACAAGCCGCGCCAGTACACACGCAAGGTCAAGAACGCGCAGGAGGCACACGAGGCGATCCGGCCAGCCGGTGAGGTCTTCCGTACCCCCGGCGCTGTGGCGGCCGAGCTGGAGTCCGACGAGTTCCGGCTGTACGAGTTGATCTGGCAGCGCACGATCGCCTCGCAGATGGCCGACGCCAAGGGCACCACGATGTCGGTGCGGATCTCCGGCACGGCGGCCAGCGGCGAGGAGTGCGTGTTCTCGGCTTCGGGGCGCACCATCACGTTCCCCGGCTTCCTCAAGGCGTACGTCGAGTCGGTTGACGCCGAGGCAGGAGGGGAGGCCGACGACAAGCAGAGCAGGCTGCCGAGGCTGGCGAGGGACCAGGCGCTGACGGCGACGGAGCTCGACCCCGACTCGCACGCCACCTCGCCCCCTCCGCGTTACAGCGAGCCGAGCCTGGTCAGCAAGCTGGAGGAACTCGGGATCGGCAGGCCCTCGACGTACGCGTCGATCATCAACACCATCCAGGACCGCGGCTACGTGTGGAAGAAGGGGTCCGCGCTGGTGCCGTCGTGGGTGGCGTTCTCGGTGGTGGGCCTGCTGGAACGGCACTTCGAGCGGCTGGTGGACTACGACTTCACCGCCGCGATGGAGGACGAACTCGACCGAATCGCCGCAGGCGACGAGCAGCGCACCGAGTGGCTGTCGCGCTTCTACTTCGGCGGCGAGATGGGTGTTGACGGCTCGATCGGCAGGCTCGGCGGGCTGAAGAAGCTCGTCGGCTCCGGTGTCGAGGACATCGACGCACGGGAGATCAACTCGATCCCGATGTTCCCAGACAGCGAGGGCCGCCAGGTCTACGTGCGGGTCGGCCGCTACGGGCCGTACCTCGAACGCGAGGTCGATGGCCAGTCGCAGCGCGCGAACCTGCCGGAGGACCTCCCGCCGGACGAGTTGACGCCCGAGATCGCGGAGAAGTTGTTCGCGACACCGCAGGAGGGGCGGGTGCTGGGCACCGACCCCGGCAGCGGCCACGAGATCGTCGCGAAGGAGGGTCGTTTCGGTCCTTACGTGACCGAGATCCTGCCCGAGCCGGAGCAGGGCGAGGACGGCGCGAAGGCAGGTAAGGCGAAGAAGGCCAAAGCGGCCAAGCCGGCCAAACCGAGGACGGCTTCGCTGTTCAAGTCGATGTCGGTGCAGGACGTGACGCTGGAGGACGCGCTGCGGTTGCTGTCCCTGCCCCGCGTCGTCGGAACAGACCCGGAGAGCGGCGAGGAGATCACGGCGCAGAACGGCCGCTACGGGCCGTACCTGAAGAAGGGCAAAGACTCGCGGTCGCTGTCGAGCGAGGAGCAGATCTTCGAGATCACGCTGGACGAAGCGCTCAAGATCTACGCGGAGCCGAAGCGGAGGGGAAGGCAGGCCGCTGCAAAGCCGCCGTTGAAGGAACTCGGTGATGACCCGGTGTCGGGCAAGCCGATCGTCGTGAAGGACGGCCGGTTCGGCCCGTACGTCACCGACGGCGAGTACAACGCCTCCCTGCGCAAGTCCGACTCCGTTGACGACCTCACGCCGGAGCGGGCGGCCGAACTGCTGGCGGAGAAGCGGGCGAAAGGGCCGGCGAAGAAGAAGGCCACCACCACCCGGCGCAAGACGGCGTCGGCGACGAAGTCGAAGAGCTGACCTGCTCGCGCCCGGCCTTCGCCGAACACGGCGAGTGATCGACACTGTGCTCCGATGAGCGGGTGGCGAGGGCGTGGATTACCGCTACCCTGGTCAACGCACGGCACGCGGTGTGCCACGCAGTGTGAGAACGCTGGTGGCGCACACACCGAGCCCGACCATGGGAGGACGTGTGGTGGACGCGGACGGTACTCAGGCTCCTGAGCCGCCGAAGCCGTTCAGCGACCCGTTGGGTGGCGCGCCGGAGGGCGGTGCGGCAGGCAGAGCCGACGGTGCGGCGGCGAGCGGCGAGGTCGCGAAGCCCGTCGAGGTCGATCGCGAGGCGGCGCGGCAGCTGGCCACCGTGCTGGCGGAGCAGAATGCGCGGGCACCCGCCGGTGCCGGCCCTGATGCGGGCCCCGATGCCGACGACGAGCCGACGGCGGAGATACCACCGCAGAAGGCGGGAGTGAGAGCGTCGAGACCCGCACTGCTCGCTCCCATCCTGCGAAGGCGCGGGCCCACAGGCGGGGTTGTGCGGCGAGGTGGGCGAGCGGCTCCCCGGATGCGGAGGCCGTCGTCCGGAGCGGCGGGATTCGCGGTGGCGCTCACGCTCATGCTGATCTTCTTGCTGATCGCCATTCAGTTCGTGGCCAGTTTCGTGGAAAGTGTGACGGGCATATTCGGCTGAGCCGGCACGAGAACGATTCGTGCCGACAGGCTGACGCTGTGTAAGTTTCGCGGCTCTCCCGCGCGTGCTGCCGGTGCGGCGCTACCCTGAGCGCACGGCGGTGCCGAGAGAGGGTGGGGTCCCATCAACGAGTCGCAGAAGGGGGCAGGAGACGCCGAGACGCGTTCCAGCGTGTCCAGTGCGTCCAACGAGGCGTCCACCGTGAGAAGGGTTCGCCGGGTGCTGGCCATCAGGCCGTTCCGGCGGCTGTGGGGCGTCACGTATCTGTGCAGCGTGGCCGACTGGTTGTCCCTGCTCGCGCTGACCGGCCTCGTCACGAAACTGACCGACGACTACACGGCACAGAACTTCGCCTTCGCCGGCATCGTGCTGACCCAACTGCTTCCCGGCCTGCTGTTCGCGCCTCTCGGTGGAATGCTCGCCGACCGTTTCGACCGCCGCAAGATCATGGTGGTCGCCGATCTCGTGCGTTTCGGACTGCTGATTTCGATCGCGATCGTCGGCACGCCCCTGTGGTTGTTCGTGGCCAACTTCCTCGTCGGTTCCGCGGCGATGATGTGGATTCCGTCGAAGGACGCGGCGGTGCCCAATCTGCTCCGCCGCCGGGATCAGGTGGAAACGGCGAACCAGCTCGGAATGGTGATGACCTACGGGGTCGCGGTCGTCACCGGCGCCGGAATCTACGCGATCCTCACCGGTATTCAGACGACGTTCAACCTTCCGCCCGACCTGCTCGGCGAGTTCGGCACCGCCAAGATCGTCGTGGTCCTGAACGGCATGCTCTACCTCGCGAGCGCGTTGCTGGTGGCGCGCATCCCCGAGCTTTCGCTGCGCAACGTGCACCCGGTGCCTGAGACGGGCGAACGTCCGGTGGTGCGCAAGCCGGAGCGTGAGCAGGGCGGTTTCCGCAGCATGGTCAAGGACGGCGTGCGGTTCGTGCGGAGCACGCCGCTGATCCGTGGACTGCTCATCGGCATGGTCGGCGCCTTCGCGGCAGGCGGCGCCGTGATCGGGTCGGCGAAACCGTACTCGTCGAGCCTCGGCGGTGGAGACGCCTCGTTCGGATTGTTGTTCGTGGCGGTATTCGTCGGTGCGGCCATCGGGCTGGCCGGTGCGCCGAAACTGGCTCGCAGGCTCCCTCACGAACGCTTGTTCGGTGTCGGCATCGTGATCGCGGGGCTTGCCCTCGTCGTGGTCGCGCTCGCGCCGCACCTCGCGGTGGCGCTCGTGGCTGTCGCGCTCGTCGGCGCGTGCGCGGGTGGCGCGTTCCTCACGGGCATCACGATCATCGGGTCGCAGATCGACGACAGCATCCGTGGCCGGATCAACGCCATCTACCAGTCGCTGCTGAAGATCATCATTTTCGGGACGACCTCGGCGGTGCCCGGTTTGATCGGGCTGGTCAAGCCGCGCGAGGTCATCGTGTGGGGAAACCGGCTCATCATCGACGGGACCCGCCCCGTGTTGCTGGCAGGAGGACTGCTGGCCGCGCTCGTCGGTGTGATCGCCTACCGGCAGATGGATTCGCGGCGCACCGAGCCGATCTTCGCCGACCTCCGCAACGTCATCCGTCGCCGCCCACACCGGGTGAACGGCGTGCTCATCGCGCTGGAGGGCACGACGGCGGCGGACACGGAGGCGCAAGCGGCCAGGCTCGCCGAGTGGCTCGGCAACGGGCCGCGTCCCGTGGTGCTGGCCGCCGATCCCGCACTCGACGACGAGCGGCTGACGTCCCTCATCTCGGGCGCTTCGCTCGGTGGCGCGAGGGCGAGGGCGCTGGCCGCCGCGGCTGTGCGTGCCGACATCGTCGAGCGAGACGTGCGGCCCGCGCTCGACAGCGGCGCGATCGTGGTGATGGAGCGATTCGTGGACACGCCGCTCGCGCACCTCTCGACAGTCGCGGAACTCGATGTCGCCGAGCTCGAAGGGCTCACAGACTGGGCGACGGGAAGGCTGCGCCCCGATCTCACGGTGCTGCTCGACGCCGAACCCGGTGAAGGTGAGGATCGATCGACGAACACCGCGGAGCACCATTGGCGGGTGCAGGAGATGCTGGCCGAGATGGCGGCTTCGGCCCCCGACCGGTACGTCGTCGTTGACGCGGAGGGCACCGAGGACGAGATCGCGGAGCGGGTGCGGACGTCGGTGTGGGGTGCGTTGTCGGGGAAGGTCGTGTTGCCGTCGATCACGCGAGAGGTGGCGCAACAGTGACGAATTCTGCCGCCCCGGCAGGCACCACCGGCCGGGTGTGGTCGCAGCTGGTGGGGCAGGAACAGGCCGTGGAGACGCTGGCTTCGGCTGCGGAGTCGGCGGCGGCGCTGGTGTCCGGCCGCACCGACGACCACGGTTCGATGACCCATGCGTGGCTGTTCACCGGCCCTCCCGGTTCGGGGCGGTCGGTGGCCGCGCGGGTTTTCGCGGCGGCGCTGCAATGCACGCTCGACGCCGGGTGCGGTGAGTGCCAGGGCTGCCGGACCACGCTCGCGGGCACGCACGCCGACGTGAAACTCGTGGTACCCGAGGGCCTTTCCATTTCCGTCGGCGAGATGCGCGCGCTCGTTCAAGCCGCCGCTCGCAGGCCGACGACGGGACGGTGGCAGGTTGTGATCATCGAGGATGCCGACCGGCTCACCGAGGGGGCGTCGAACGCGCTGTTGAAGGCGGTCGAGGAGCCTGCGGAGCGGACGGTGTTCCTGCTGTGTGCGCCGTCGGACCACCCTGACGACGTGAGTGTCACCATCCGGTCGCGGTGCAGACTGGTGAATCTTCGCACGCCGTCACCAGAGGCGATCGCGACCGTGCTCGTGGAGCGTGACGGCATCGACCCCGAGCGTGCGCGGTGGGCGGCCTCGGTGTGTGGCGGACACGTCGGGCGCGCTCGCAGACTGGCCACGGACGACAGCACAAGGGAGAGAAGAGCGGCCGTGCTCCGTATCCCGCTGGGGCTGCGGCGCGCCGACGACGTGTTCCGGTGCGCCGACGAGCTGATCAAAACGGCCGAGACCGACGCGACCGAGGAGAGCAGGGCCCGCGACGAGGTGGAGCAGGAAGCTCTGCGCACCGCGATGGGTTCCGGCGGCACAGGCAAGGGTGTCTCGGCGGCCAAGCGGGCCGCCGACGCCGCCGTCAGAGCGCTGGAGAAGCGCCAGAAGTCGCGGGCGACCAGAACCCAGCGCGACACGCTCGACCTCGCGCTCGTTGACCTGGCCGGCTTCTACCGCGACGCGCTGGTGCAGGCAGGTGGCTCGACAGCGGCCCTGACCCATCCCGACTTCGCCGAGCAGTCGGCCGAGGCGGCCAGGCTGTGGGGCCCGGTGTCCACGCTGCGCCGACTCGAAGCCGTGCTGGCCTGTCGCGATGCCATCGGCTGGAACGTCAAGCCCCGCATCGCCGTCGAGGCGATGCTGACGACGCTGCGCGAAGGCTGATCCCGCCCATGGGCGGTGTCCGTTTCCTGCACGCGTGTCCGGCGCACTTGCGCCCGGACACGCGTGCGGGAAGTGCGGACACGCGTGCGGGAAGTGCGGACACGCGTGCGGGAAGTGCGGACACGCGTGCGGGAAGTGCGGACACGCGTGCGGGAAGTGCGGACACGCGTGCGGGAAGTGCGGACACGCGTGCGGGAAGTGCGGACACGCGTGCGGGAAGTGCGGACACGCGTGCAGGGGCATCAGGTGCTTCTGGGGTGGGGTGACGGTCTCGTCCCCGCCGGGGCGCGGACCGGCCGGTTGGGTAGCGCCGCCACCAGGACGACGCCGGTCAGCAGCAACGCCGTCCCGGTCCAGAACAGGGGCACGGCCGAGTAGGCGGCGCTCGTGTGTGCGAGGGCGGCGGGCACGTCGGGCCGATCTGGCCTGCTGGGGTTGGCGGGTGGGGCAGGCTCGCGGGGAGCGGCCTGACCGGGCTCCTCGGGCTCGGAGCAATCCACGCCGCCCTCCGGTGCGTAGGCGTCGGCTGTCTGCTCGCCGAGCGACACCTGGACCAGCGCGGAGGGCAACGTCCGTGCCTGCTCCTCGGGCAGAAGATCCCGCAGGCGGTCCGTCGGCAGGACCCGCACGTCGAGCATGCGTGCCACCGCTGTCACCTGGTGCCCGGCGAACGGCTTCGTCACCGTCCGCGCGTTCTCGTCGATTTCGGCGATGCTCAATCTGAGCACACCGATGTCGAGCACCCGGTCCGCGGCCTCACCGGACAGCGTGGCCAGTGTGCCGTCGATCCGCTCCGCCGCGTCGCCGACCACCGGCGTGTCCGACAGGTCCTCGTAGCCGGGGAGGTCTTTCAGTTCCGGCAGTGGGAGGCCGATGGGGACGTCGGCGGTCGGGTTGGCCGCGTCCAGCCGGAACAGCGTCGTGCCGTTTCGTTCGACGGTCAGCACAGGCGCCGTGTACTCGACTGTCGAGGTCTCGGCCTCTCCTGTGGACACGACACGCAGGGTCGGCTGGCCTGCGACCCTGACGGTGAGGCCGAGCGGCGTTCCCTTCAGGATGTCGATCCTGCCTGCCTGAAGCGTCGAGACGGCTTCGACGGCCTTGCGGGTCGTCCTCCCTTCCCCGATGTCCACGAGCCGTACCACCGACCGGGTTGACAATGCCTTGTCCACGCTGACGAGGAAGCCTGCCCCTCCGGCGCCGGCACGCGAACCGGACAGCAGGCCGCCCAGGTTCGCCAGCGAACCGGGCAGCTCCTCCAGCGCGGCACCGAGTTCGCCACCCGCCTCCGCGATCCGGTTGGCGTCCGGCATCGTCGGGATCGCGTTGGCGAGGGAAAGGCTCGCCGCCGATGTCCCCGCGTCGGCGACGGTGCCGACACACGGGCCGACGGTCTCGCTCCACCTCGCGTGTGCCCTTCCCGCGAGCGCGCTCACGTTCACCAGCGGATTGTCGGGAGATTCCAGTCCGGTGGAGAGCGCCTTGTCGTTGTCGGGCAGCGCCGTCTGCACGACCGAGCCCGGCGCCTGAGGAGTGTGTCCCGCGACGGAAAGCCCGAAGGGCGCGGCCTCGGCTATCGACCGCTCGTAGGAAAGGTGTGATTCGCTGTCCGCTCTGGTGTAGGACAGGGCGAACCCGCCTTCCAGCGCCGATTGCCTCGGCAGGTTCTCGTCCCAGCCCGGCATGGTGGCTTCGGCCTTCACGGCCTCGGGCAGCAGGCGCAACACTCCTAGTGCGGTGCTCGCCTCCGCCATCACGCGGCCTTTCGGCTTCGTCTCCACCGAGATCGGTGGCTGGCCATCCTCCGCCGGTTCGGGTTCCGGAGTCGTGGGCACGGTCTGCGCGGCGGCCGGTGCGGCCAGCAGCGCGAGCAGCACGGCCGTGACGGGCAGCGCGAGGACGCGGGGACGGCTGTGGCTCTTCCTGCGCATGCGAGAAGTCCTCCCAGTAGCCACCGACCCGGCTGCGGTGCCGGTGTCGTGCCCGGATCAACGACGTCGGCCCCCTCGGGTGACGCCGGAAACGGGATCGCTATACTCGTTCGCAAGCCGGGTACGCCCGCGCGCCGCCTTAGCTCAGTCGGCCAGAGCGGCTCACTCGTAATGAGCAGGTCGGGGGTTCGATTCCCCCAGGCGGCTCCGGCAAGAGGCCCCCTCCCACGTGGAGGGGGCCTCTTCGCATTTCGATGATCGTCACGGCTGCCCGCCGGAGACTAGGGTGTCTCCATGCCGTTGTTCTCGTTCGAGGGCGTGAGCCCCACCGTGCATCCGGAAGCCTGGATCGCCCCCACAGCCACGCTGGTCGGCGACGTCGTCGTGGAGAAGGGAGCCTCGATCTGGTACGGCGCCGTGCTGCGGGGCGACTTCGGCCGGATCGTGGTGCGGGAGGGTGCCAACGTTCAGGACAACACGGTGGTGCATGTCAACGACGGGGTGTGCGAGATCGGGGCCAACGCCACCATCGGCCACTCGTGCATAGTCCACGACTGCGTCATCGGTGAGCAGGCGCTCGTGGGCAACGGGTCGATCGTGCTCGACAAGGCCGTGGTGGGCAGGCGGAGCCTCGTCGCGGCAGGCGCCACCATCACCCCCGGTACGCAGGTGCCGGACGAGATGATCGCGAAGGGCAGCCCGGCGAAGAGCTTCACCCCGCTCACGGACACGGCGAGGGCGTGGGTGGACCACAACGCCGAGGTCTACCGCGCTCTCGCCCGCAGGCACGCCGACGGCGTCACGGAGATCCGGTAAAAGACCTGGAGTCTCCAGCCACTGGAGACCATAGCGTCGCCGCTCGTGGCGACAAGCAAGGCGAAGAAGAAGTTCGAGACCACACTCCAGCTGCCTGCGGGCGAAGCACCGGTGCCGGACATCGGCAAGGCGCTCGGGCAGACCGGGGTCAACCTCGTCGAGGTCAAACGCGCTTACGACGCGGCGACGGCGGGTCAGCGGGGCGAAGTCGTCCCCGTCGTGATCACCGTGTTCGAGGACCGGTCGTTCTCGATGCGATACAAGACGCCGCCGACCTCGCACCTGATCCGTAAGGAACTGGGTGGCCCTGGCTCGGCAAGACCGGGACACGAGGCGGCTGGAGTGCTCAGCCGCGACGCGCTGAGAAGGGTCGCCGAGCGCAAACTCCCCGACCTGAACACCTCGGACGTCGAGGCTGCGATGCGGATCGTCGCGGGCACTGCCCGTTCGATGGGAGTGACCGTGGAGGGCTGAATCCGAGTCGGGCCCCGCCGCACGAAGCGACGGGGCCCGACTCCTGGTTCATGATCGGCGGCTCACTGCTCGCCTGCCTGCTCCTCCTTGTGAGCGGCCTCGCGCTCGTAGGAGCGCTGGATCTCAGCCTCGGCCTCGGCGCGGCTGGCCCACGAGGAACCCTCGACGCTCTTGGCGGGCTCAAGGTCCTTGTAGACCTGGAAGAAGTGCTCGATCTCCAGCTTGTGGAACTCGTTGAGGTGGTGGATGTCCCTCAGGTGCTCCATGCGTGGGTCGTCCGACGGCACGGCGAGAACCTTGTCGTCGGGGCCCTTCTCGTCGGTCATGCGGAACATGCCGATGGCCCTGCATCGGATCAGGCAGCCGGGGAACGTGGGCTCCTGCACGAGGACGAGAACGTCGAGCGGGTCACCGTCCCGGCCCAGCGTGTCGTCGATGAACCCGTAGTCGGCCGGATACTGCGTGGCCGTGAACAGGGTCCGGTCCAGCCGGATGCGCCCCGTCTTGTGGTCCACCTCGTACTTGTTGCGCTCCCCTTTGGGGATTTCGATCGTGACGTCGAACTCCACGCCGTCCTCGCTGCCTCGTCTCTGGCGCCGCTGCTCAACCGGGCGGCTCACACGTGATCACTTCGGTCTTCACTAGTGTGGACCACGCACGGGTAGGCGCGGCACGCATGGTGTCCAAATGTGACGTCTGCCCTCTTGACCGCGAGGAGGGGCTTTGCCTGGCACTGGAGATGGTTCGGGGCCGAGATGGCCGTCCGCCGACCATGATCCCGAAGACGCGCCGGACAATCTTGACTCCTCGTCGAGCCAGACGACAGACAAGGTGAGGATTCCCACGAACCCGGCGAACGATGCGTCGGGAGAGCCGGCGGTTCGGGGCCTCTTCACTCCACCACGGCACGCGGACGAACCGGAGCGGACCGGCCACCAGCCTGCCTGGCCGCAGGAGCCGCGACAGGCTCAGCACACTCCTGGATCGGAGCAGGAGCACACGCAGCGTCCTCCCCAACGACAGCAGGGGCAGGACCCGCAGCGTCAGGAACCGCAACCTCACAACCCGCAGCGCCATGGTCCGCAGAGCCCTCCCCAGCGTGCGAACCCGGATCTCCCCGACCAGCGGCACGAGCGGCACCAGTCCCAGCAGCCGCGGCAAGCGCAGTATCAGCAGGCGCGCGATCCCGGGCCGAGGCAACCGCCTGCCGGGTGGCCGCAGAGACAGCCGAACTCCGCGCCGCCACAGCCGAGACCGGGCAGCGTGCCGCCTGCGGGAAGGCAGGCGTGGCCGCAGCGGATCGAGCCGGGACAGCCGAACACGGGAGAGCAGCAGCCCGTCCACCCCGGTGCGCGGGCCGACACCGGCACTCAGCAGGCGGTTCGCGCGCCGGTCGGTGCCGCTGGACCTTCGGAGAGAACCTCGTCGAACGGGCAGCAGGGCGGCGGGCAGCACGTCGGCGGGGAACCGCAGAGGAGCGGGGCCGCGTACGGAGCGAACCCGGTGAGCCCGGCGCCTTCGGCGCATGCTCAGGGCTCCACGAGTGCCGAGGGCACAGGTCCGGCCGACCCCGCAGGCCCGCCCGATCCCACCGATCCGACCGGTCCCTCCGGCTCCTCTGATGCCACCGAGGGGAAGCCACGGCGGCGGCGCGTGCTGGTCGCGGTGTCGATCGCCGTCGTGTTGTTGCTCGTGGCAGGCGTCACGCTGGCTCTGCCACCCGTGTCGAACCGCCTCGGCCTGCCGTGGGCGCCCAACGCGCCGCAGGCGGACCCGCCGCGACCGCAGGAGGTCCGGCTTGCGCTGAGCGAGGCTTCGGCGTCTGGTGCCGCACCCACTCCTTCCGGGGTCGCCGCCGCGATCGGAGAACTCGCCACGGACCCCGACCTTGGCGAGCTCTCCGGCAGCGTGGTGGACCCCGCGACGGGACAGCAGCTGTGGGAGCGCGGCGGCACCACGACGGCCACCCCCGCGTCCACGACGAAGGTGCTCGTGAGCGCCGCCGCGCTGCTGGCGCTCGATCACGATATGCGGCTGCCGACCAGGGTGGTGCGAGGTTCCGAACCGGGAACCGTGGTGCTGGTGGGCGGTGGCGACGTCACGCTGTCGTCGCTGCCGAAGGGACAGGAGTCGATCTTCAAGGGTGCCGCGCACCTCGACGACCTCGTGGAACAGGTCGAAAAGGCCACGGGAGGAGACGTCAACAAGGTCGAACTCGACCTTTCCGCCTACACCGGTCCCGAGACGGGCGCCGGTTGGGCTCCGGAGGACGTGCCGTCTACCTTCATGGTCAAGGTGCAACCGGCCATGCTCGACGGCGGTCGTTCCGACCCGACGAACAAGAAGTCGATGGGGCACAGCGACCCCGCACAGCACCTGGCCCAGGAGTTCGCGGAGCGCATCGGCGCCGAGGTCGGCGGCACGACAACCGTGCCGGAGAACGCGGAGGTGCTCGGCGAGGTGTGGTCGGCCCCTGTCGATGAGCTGGTGCGATACGCGCTTGTGGAGTCCGACAACCTGTTGGGCGAGGTACTGGCGAGGCAGGTCGCCGTCGCGGAGGGCAAGGAAGCGTCCTTCGACGGCGGTGCCGAGGCCACGCTGGAGGTGTTGAAGCGCAACGGCATCGACGTCGATGGCGCTGTGCTGCACGACGGCAGTGGCCTTTCCCCACTTAACAAGGTGCGCCCTGCGACGTTGACCCAGGTGCTCTCGCTGGCGGCCTCACCCGACGAGGACGAGATCACGACGAGGCTGCGTCCCCTGCTCATCGGCCTTCCCGTCGCAGGCGGCAGCGGAACGCTGGCCGTGCGCTACGGCGAGGAGTCCTCCTCGGCAGGCCGAGGCTGGGTGCGAGGCAAGACGGGAACGCTGTCCGGTGTGCACACACTCGCCGGGGTCGTGCTCACCTCGGAGGGGCGTGTACTGACCTTCGCGCTGATGTCCACGGGACAGAACGACGACGCGGCGCGCGCCGCCCTCGACCGCATCACGAGCGCACTGCGTGGCTGTGGCTGCCACTGAGGACGGGTAGCGTCGAAGCCGAGGTAGGCGGCGAAAGGACGACACGTGAGCACCAGCAGCATCGGCAGCGCGACGTCGAGCGAGCCGAAGCGGCCGTCGTGAGGTCCGCGACCCCGCAGCGGGACCGGAAGCCGAGGCCGCTGATCGACTGGTCGGTGGCGGCCTCGACCGGTGCTTACCTGGTCAGGGGCGGTCCGGTGGTGGACCCCGCCGAGGCCGAGAGGGTCGTCACGGAGCTGCGCGACTTCACCGTGGAAGCCGAGCGGCATGTCAGGGCTCTCACCGGGCTCGGGGCAGGGCTGCCGCTGCCGCCGGGCGAGGTCGTCGATCGCCCCGGCTGGGTGCGGGCCGTCGCGTCGGGCCTCGATGAACTGACCAGCAGGGCGCTACGCGACGAGGGGCAGGGTGGCGTCCTCGCTCCGTTGCTGGCAGGCGGTGCCGGTGTGCAGACGGGCGCGGTGCTGGCCTTCCTCGGAACGAGGGTGCTCGGCCAGTACGACCCGTTCGGCGGTGACGACCACAGGGGACGGCTGCTGCTCGTCGCTCCCAACGTGGTGACCGCGCAGCGGGCCATGCGCGTGTCCGGCAGGGATTTCCGCATGTGGGTGTGCCTGCACGAGTGCACCCACCGGCTCCAGTTCACGGCCGTCGAGTGGCTGCGCGACCACTTCGCCGACGAGGTCGGCAGGCTGATCGGCGGTTTCACCGAGTCGGAAGGACTTCCCACGCTGCTGTCGCGGCTGCCCGCCAACGTGCGGCGACTGCGCGAGGCGCGTGGGACCGATTCCGTCGGGGTCGCCGAACTGGTGCAGACCCCAGAGCAGCGGATCGTGTTCGACCGCCTGCTGGCGTTGTCCACCCTGCTCGAAGGGCACGCCGACTACGTGATGGACGCGGTGGGGCCGAAGGTCGTGCCGAGCGTGGCCACGATCCGGCGGCGGTTCACCGCTCGCCGAGAGTCCGGCGGCCCGATCGACAGGCTGCTCCGTGGCCTGCTCGGCGTCGAGGCCAAGGTCCGTCAGTACGCGCTCGGTTCGGCGTTCACGCGCGAGGTGGTAGACGCGGTGGGGATGGACGGGTTCAACGCGGTCTGGACGTCGCCCGAGACGCTGCCGAGCAGAGCCGAGATCAAGGACCCGAAGGCATGGCTTCGCCGGATGCACTAGAGCACGTGCCACCGCGCAGGCGCCCACTCGACGCGGTGCTATCCGTGCGGAGGGCGGTGCGAAGTTTTCTCTCGGAACCGGAGCACGCCGCACACCTTCGCGCGGGCGAGCTGTACGTGGGGGTGTCGGGCGGTGCCGACTCGCTCGCGCTGGCCGAGGCGGCGGCCCACGTCGGGGGCAGGCTCGGGGTGCGGGTGTGCGCCCTCGTAGTGGACCACCAGCTCCAGGCTGGTTCGTCGGAGATCGCGCGGCGGGCGGCCGATGAGGCGCTGCGCCTCGGTGTGCACACGGCGAAGGTGCTTGCCGTGACAGTGGAAGGCCCCGGAGGCCCCGAGGCCGCCGCGCGAAGGGCGCGGTACGCGGCGCTGCGTGACAACGCGGCGGAAAGCGCGCTGGTGCTGCTTGGTCACACGCTCGACGACCAGGCCGAGACGGTGCTGCTCGGCCTCGGCAGAGGGTCGGGGCCGAGGTCGCTGGCCGGTATGCGCCCCTTCGAGGTGCCGTGGGCACGACCGCTGCTCGACACGCCCCGAGCCGTCACGAGGGCCGCCTGCCACGAACTCGGCGTGCACCCGTGGGACGACCCGCACAACACCGACCCCCGGTTCCGCAGGGTGAGGCTGCGCGAGGAGGTTCTTCCGCTGCTCGAAGACGTGCTGGCCGGTGGGGTGGCCGCGGCGCTCGCCAGGACGGCGCGGCAATTGCGTGAGGACTGTGACGCACTCGATTCGATCGCGGACGAGGTTCTCGCCGGTGCCCTCGACGGCGCGGGCCTGCGCGTGGAGGTGCTCGCCACGGTGCCGTCACCGGTGCGCAGGAGGGTGTTGCGAACCTGGCTGCTGCATGGCGGCGTTCGCGAGCTGACGGACGCGCACCTGCGGTCCGTCGATGAGCTCGTGGAGCGCTGGCGTGGCCAAGGCGGCGTTTTCCTACCCGGCGGTGTCGAGGCGCGAAGGGCGCATGGAAAGCTCGTTTTGAACCGTTGCCAACCCACCACCCCAGGGAGCTGACCGTGTACGAGGGCGACATCGCCTCCGTGCTCATCACCGAGGAGCAGATCAAGGACAAGGTCGCCGAGCTGGCCGAGAAGGTCGCGGCCGACTACCCGACAGAGAAGATGCCGACCGATCTCGTGCTCGTCGGTGTGCTGAAGGGTGCGGTCATGTTCATGACCGACTTCGCTCGTGCGTTGCCGGTTCCGGCGCAGCTGGAGTTCATGGCGGTGTCGTCGTACGGGTCGGCGACGTCGTCCTCGGGTGTCGTGCGGATTCTGAAGGATCTCGATCGCGACATCGCGGGACGCGACGTGCTGATCGTCGAGGACATCGTCGATTCGGGCCTGACGCTGTCCTGGTTGCTGAAGAACCTCGCCAGCCGCAACCCCGCATCCCTGAACGTGTGCTCGCTGCTGCGCAAGAGGGAGGCCGTGAAGGTGGATGTACCGGTGCGTTACGTCGGGTTCGACATCCCGAACGAGTTCGTCGTCGGTTACGGCCTCGACTACGCGGAGCGCTACCGGGACCTTCCGTTCATCGGAACGCTCGACCCTCGCGTCTACTCGTCGTAACGGTCCGGCGTCGCGCACGGATACTTTCTGCGAAAAAGGAACCCGAATAGGCGAGAACTCGTCCTAGGGGTACCTCGAGTGCGTTAACCTTAGCGAAGATCGCAGGTGCTGAGCCGAGTCGGGCTGTGCTGGGGACAGGAGAGCGAACACATGCCGAACAGCAGCTATGCGGACGCCGCCGCGTTTCGGGACGCTGCGGCCAACGGGCAGGTCGGGATCGATCCGGACGCTGCGCAGGCCGTCCTGAACAAGATCCGTTCCGGAAAGGACGCCGTCGCGGCCCTGCTCGACAACACCGGTTTCCTCGCGGTGTCGCCGAAACTGGGGGCCAATCCGGTCGGCGAGGCGATCGCCACCAAGTTCGCCGAGCGCGCGGCGGGAATGAACGACTCCTACGCGCAGGCGCTGCGGAATCTGTACACGCAGTACGACGAAGCGGAGCACGCAATTCTCGAGGCGATGAGCCGCTACGACGACTTCGACACGACCACCGCCCAGTCCTTGACCGGCCGGCTGTAAATCTGTAGGGGGAAACGGAAGACATGTACTCGGACAGAAACGCCTCCGGCGAGCCCACCACGAGAACGGGCAGCGGGTACGACATGGGCTCTGTCCCCGCTGATGTCAACACCGTCCTGCACGAGGAGAGCGCCGAGGTCGCCGATCTCGTCGAGCGTGCGAGGAGTCGTGCGGACGGCTTCCAGTACGGCGACGACAGGGCGATCGGTTCGCGGCCGAACTGGGCGGCGAGGAACAGCGAGCAGCTGTACGCGTACGCGACGGTCAACAACGAGCCAGGTACGGCAGAGGAACTCGGCCAAACCTGGGGCAGCCACAGCAGTGAGCTTTCCAAGATCGCGGACGACCTTTACAACGCCATCAAGGAACTCGGCGCGGCGTGGGTCGGCCAGGGCGCGGGCGCCGCTCAGGGTGCGCTCGTCGGCATCGCCAACTCCAGCTCGCAGGCGTCCGAGGCGGCGAAGACCATGCAGGACCGCCTCGGACAGCAGGCGTCTGCCGCGGCCAAGCTGAAGACGATGCCGCAGCCGAAGGAGTTCGACCCGGGCGCGGAGACGGCGGCCATGCTCGCCGGTGGTCCCGCCGCGATGGTCAAGGACATGAAGGAGCAGCACGACGCGGCGCAGGCGGTCAAGGCGCAGCAGATCGCGTTCCTCGACGCCTACACCGAGGAACTGTCGCAGATCGACGGCACGACCCCGAGCTTCGGGCCGGAGTCGCTGGGGTTGAAGCCGTTGAGCAGCGGCGTCGCCGCGGAGGCGGGCAGGCTCGGCGCGGTGGGCACCTTCACGCTCTCCGGTGTCTCGGGAGGCGTGTCGTCCGCCCACGGCGGTGTGCCCGCGGCTGCGGTCGGTGGCGCGGCTGACGCCGCCCACGGAGGCGCCGACGGTGGCCAGGGCGGTCGGGCCCACGGCCTGCCGGGCACGGGTGCGGGAACCGGCTCGGGGCAGCTTCCCTCTGCCCCCACCGGCGGTGGGTTCAGCGCCGGAAGCGCCCTCGGCGCGGCCGCGGCCGGTGGTGCGCTCGGCTACGCGGGCGTCAAGGCGGCCAAGTCGCTGTCGTCGGGCAAGCGCAGCGGAGCGAAGAAGGACGTCGTGACCTCGGAGACGGTGGCCTCGGCCAACCAGACCGGGAGCACCAGCATGGCGGGCCAGCCGCAGAATCAGGGTTCCGTCGCTCCTCTGCCCGGCGGTGTGCCGGGAGCCAACGCGGCGGCCACGGCCGCGCCGATGGGCATGGGCGGCATGGGGGCCACAGGCCGCCAGGACGGGGAGAAGGAACACACGCACGCCTCGTTCCTCATCGAGCCGGACCCGGACGCCACGTTCGGGGCCACGGAGTCGGCTGCGCCCCCGGTGCTGGGTGCGTGGGACGACGACGAAGGGCGATAGCAGTGCGCGAGAGGCTCACCGAGGTCGAACTCGACTTCCTCTGGGAGGCGAGCGGCCTCGGTGAACCGCCGTATCCGATCACGCTGCGTTCCCACGGCGACACGGTGGAGGAGCGGGCCGCTCTCCGCGCCGAGGTCCTCGCCGCTCTCGCACGCCGAGGTCTGATCGACGACAACGGCAGGCTCGGGCCGTGGATCGAGGACGCCCTCGGTGTGCTGGCCACGGCCGACCTCAGCCTCGATTCCGTGTTGATCTCAGCTCCGGGAGCGCAACCCCGGATGGCCGTGGCAGGGGCGTCGGGCCGGCACGCCGTGCTCCTCGTGCAGGAGGCGGGAGTGGTGTGGCTGGAGACCATCCCGCCCGACGGGCTCGCCAGCGCCATCGTGGGGCAGTTGCCCGGCGCGCCGAGGGGCAAGGAGAAGTCGATCAACGTGCCCCTTGAGCAGTTGCTTGTGGGGCCAGGGGCCGACTTCATGCAGCGCAGGCCGGCAACGACCGACGGCAGCACGGCCCGCGCCGACGAGGACCGCAAGGCACTGGCGCGACTGCACGCTCAGACCCGCGAGCGTGGTGGCCAGATCGGCGCGAACTCACGGGGACGTTCGGGCGGCAGGAGCCGTTCGCCGGTGTTGAGCTGGTTCGACACCGAGACTGGCCGCTACCTCACACAGGCGAGCCGGGGTCCCGACGGGCGAGACTGGATCGTCATCGCGCCCGCGGACGCGCCAACCCTGCGGCACAGGATGTCGGAGATGCTGTCTTCCGTGGCGCAGGCCACTGCCGCGCCTCTCTGATCGCTATTCTCTCGATCGAAGTCAGGTCCGTCACGTCGTTGGAGTTCGGGGGCACCGTGTCCGCGCAGGAGTTCTTCACACCGGTCACCTTCGACGTGCTGTGGGAGGAGGTCGGGGCAGGGGAACTGCCGTACCCGCTGACCGTGCCGTCGCACGGTGAGGACGAGGCCGAACGCGCTGCGCTGCGCAGGAGGGTCGAGGCGGAGCTCTCGGCCAGGAACATCCCCGGCTCGCCGGTCGAGGAGTGGCTTCGCATGCTGGCGCTGCCCTCACTCAGTATCGACGCGCTGCACATCCCGGAGTTCCGGAAGCGGCCGGTGGCCGCGCTGGCCGCCTCGGACGGAACGAAGGCCGTTCTCGCCGTCCAGGACGCCGACGGCGTGTGGCTTCGCCCTCTCTATCTCGACGGGCTCGTCTCCGCGATCATCGGGTTGCTCCCGCCTGGGGCGCGCGGCACGGAGGCTTCCATCACCCTGCCGCTCGACGAGGCGATGCGGGTCCGGCCTTCGCAGACCGCGGCGGCGAGTGGCGCGCCAGGAAGGCGGGGTGGTCTCGCCGACCGGTCGCACGACCCCGTCGAGACGTACGCGACGTTGATCGGGCAGCCACGTCTGCGAGGGGGACAGCTCGCCGCCAACAGCAGGGATGAACTGGGCACCAAGCGGCGTTCGTCCGTGCTGGCCTGGTTCGACACCGCGTCCGGTCGCTACCTGAGCGTGTCGCGCACCGGACCCGACGGCAGGGAATGGGTAGCGGTCGCACCGGCCGACGCGAAGACCCTGCGCAGCCGCCTCGGCGAGCTGGTCGCCGAGGTCACCCGCTGAGCCGGTGACGGATTTCGGGGAACACGGCGGCCGTCGCAGTCGTTGTCCCTGACAGCATCAAGGAGCGCCCGGCATCCGAAGTGAAGCCGGACGGTACGCTGGTGAGACGGTGAACTCCGTAGCGCCCGCGCATGTGTCAGTACCGCGACGGCGGATGTCACAACCTACCGCCTAGCCAGGGAGGGTCGAGGCCACCACGGCCGGATCGAATGGACCGCAAGCGCCTGCTCAGGAACCCACTGCTGTGGATACTTCTGGTTCCGCTGCTGCTGTACTTGGTTTTCACCGCAGTCAACGACACCGACGGCGATTTCGCCGAAGTGCCGACGTCGCAGGCCATTGAGCAGATCCGCTCTGGCAATGTTGACGAAGCCACGCTGGAGGACCGCGAACAGCAGCTGAAGCTCAAGCTGGCCGACCCGATCGAGGTCGATGGCCAGCAGGTCGAGCAGGTGCGCACGCAGTTCCCCGCCGGTGCCTCCGACCAGCTGTACAACACGCTGGTGAACGCGGGAAATGGCGAGCGTGACGTCAAGTTCAACACCACCGTCACCCAGGACAGCATCTTCGCGCAGCTGCTCATCTACTTGATCCCGCTCGGCATCCTCGTGCTGCTGCTCATGTGGATGATGAACAGCGCTCAGGGTGGCGGCAACCGCGTTCTCAACTTCGGCAAGTCCAAGGCGAAGCAACTCAACAAGGACATGCCGACCACGACGTTCAACGACGTCGCCGGCGCCGACGAGGCGGTCGAGGAACTGCACGAGATCAAGGACTTCCTGCAGAGCCCGGCCCGTTACCAGGCGCTCGGCGCCAAGATCCCGAAGGGCGTCCTGCTGTACGGCCCGCCCGGCACGGGTAAGACGCTGCTGGCGCGCGCGGTGGCAGGCGAGGCCGGGGTGCCGTTCTACACGATCTCCGGTTCCGACTTCGTCGAGATGTTCGTCGGTGTCGGTGCCTCCCGGGTTCGGGACCTGTTCGAACAGGCGAAGCAGAACGCGCCGTGCATCATCTTCGTCGATGAGATCGACGCCGTGGGCCGCCAGCGTGGCGCCGGTCTCGGCGGTGGGCACGACGAGCGCGAGCAGACGCTGAATCAGTTGCTCGTCGAGATGGACGGGTTCGACTCGCGTGGCGGCATCATCCTCATCGCGGCCACGAACCGGCCCGACATCCTCGACCCAGCTCTGCTGCGTCCCGGCCGGTTCGACCGCCAGATCCCGGTGTCGGCCCCCGACCTCGCGGGCCGCAGGGCGATCCTGGAGGTCCACTCGAAGGGCAAGCCGCTCGCCGACAACGTCGATCTCGAAGCGCTGGCGAAGCGCACGGTCGGCATGTCGGGTGCGGATCTCGCCAACGTCATCAACGAGGCCGCCCTGCTCACGGCTCGCGAGAACGGTTCGGTCATCACCGATGCCGCGCTGGAGGAGTCGGTTGACAGGGTGATCGGCGGGCCCGCCCGCAAGAGCAGGATCATCTCGGAACACGAGCGGAAGATCACCGCATACCACGAGGGCGGGCACGCGCTCGCCGCGTGGGCGATGCCGGACATCGAACCGGTCTACAAGCTGACCATCCTGCCGCGTGGCAGGACCGGTGGGCACGCGCTGATCGTCCCCGAGGACGACAAACAGCTCATGACCAGGTCCGAGATGATCGGACGGCTCGTGTTCGCGATGGGTGGCCGTGCCGCCGAGGAGCTAGTCTTCCACGAGCCGACCACCGGTGCGTCGTCCGACATCGAGCAGGCCACGAAGATCGCCAAGGCGATGGTGACCGAGTACGGCATGTCGCCGAGGCTCGGCGCTGTGAAGTACGGCCAGGAGCACGGTGATCCGTTCCTCGGCCGGTCGGCGGGCAGGCAGCCGGACTACTCGCTCGAGGTGGCGCACGAGATCGACGAGGAGGTGCGCAAGCTCATCGAGACGGCGCACACCGAGGCGTGGGAGGTCCTGACGACCTACCGCGACGTCCTCGACGACCTCGTGATGGAGGTTCTCGAGAAGGAGACCCTCCAGCGCCGGGATCTCGAACGGATCTTCGCCACGGTGGAGAAGCGCCCGCGCATCACCACGTTCAACGAGTTCGGTGAACGGTTGCCTTCCGAGAAGCCGCCGATCAAGACGCCGCGTGAGCTGGCGTTGGAGCGCGGCGAGCCTTGGCCGCCCGAGGGCCCCGAGAGCCGAAGCGGTGCCGATGGCGAGGAGCGGAAGGCTCCGGAGCCTGAGCCCACACCCGTGGCCACGGTGTCCGGAGGCAACGACCTGCCAGGCGGACCGCCGCACGGGCAGCCGGAGCCCTCTGCCTCGGCCACGTACAATCCGTACGCTCCGCCTCAAGGCGATGCCCGGCCCAACGGTGCCCACCACCGGAACAACGGCGGGACGAGTTCGTGGTCGGCCAACGCCGGTCAATCCGGTGGCGGCACAAGCGCGGGGCCTCCGCACTACGGGGCTCCCCCCGGCTGGACTCCGGCAACGCAGCCGAGCGGCCGCGGCTACCCGTGGCGCGACCAGAACCCCGCGCCTCAGCAGCCGGCTGCGCCGTCCACGCCGGCAGCGCCCTCCTCCGAGGCGAAGCCCGAGCGCAAGGACGACGACGATCAGGACGGCAGCGCGCCTTCGTGATCGGGGAAGGCAGTGACGTGTCTGACGTGTCTGACGTGGCTGACGTGGCTGACGTGACGGGCGGGACGGGCGGGACCGGAAACGGATACTCCCCCTTCGAGGTGGACGCGGAGCTCCCCAGGGCCGGTCGCGCCGTCTTCGACCAGGAGAGGGCCGAGCGCGCCGTCAGGGAACTCCTGCTGGCTTGTGGCGAGGACCCGGAACGTGACGGGCTCAGGGAGACACCTGCCAGGGTCGCGAGGGCCTACCGCGAGATGTTCGCGGGGTTGTACACCGACCCCGATCACGTGCTCGATCGCACGTTCGACGAGAGCCACGAGGAACTGGTGCTCGTCACGGACATCCCGATGTTCAGCCTCTGCGAGCACCACCTCACGCCGTTCCACGGGGTCGCGCACGTCGGCTACATCCCCAACGGCCAGGGCAAGGTCACGGGGTTGTCGAAACTGGCGCGGCTCGTGGACCTGTACGCGAAGCGACCGCAGGTGCAGGAGCGGCTTACCTCGCAGGTGGCCGATGCTCTGAACCGGAAACTGCGCCCGCGCGGCGTCATCGTGGTCATCGAGGCCGAGCACCTGTGCATGTCCATGCGTGGTGTCCGCAAGCCTGGGGCCCGCACGACCACCTCGGCGGTCCGTGGTCTCTTGCAGACGTCGGCGTCGTCGCGGGCGGAGGCGTTGGAGCTCATCAAGGGCCGTCGATGACCCACCCGGCGCTGCCGAGGCCGGGACGCTGTGTGGTGATGGGCGTCCTCAACGTCACTCCGGACTCCTTCTCCGACGGAGGGCGCTACCTGAGCAGGGAGGACGCGCTCGCGCACGCCCACGCCATGTGGCGGAGGGGTGCGGACGTCATCGACGTCGGTGGTGAGTCAACGCGGCCGGGTTCGGAGCGGGTCGATGCGGAGACGGAGCTGGCTCGGGTACTGCCTGTTGTGCGAACACTGGCAGCGGAGGGACTGACGCTCTCGGTGGACACCACCCGCGCTGCGGTGGCATCCGCGGCCGTGGAGGCGGGCGCGCGGATCATCAACGACGTGTCGGGTGGCCTCGCCGATCCCGACATGGCGAAGGTCGCGGCCGAGACGGGCGTGCCCTGGATACTCATGCATTGGCGTGGGCACAGCAGGGACATGAACCGGCTGGCCGAGTACGACGACGTCGTGTCCGAAGTCCGGGACGAGCTGAGTGCGCGGGTGGACGAGGCACTCGCGGCCGGGGTGCGGGAGGAAGCCATCGTGCTGGACCCCGGGCTGGGGTTCGCCAAACACGCCGAGCACGACTGGGCGCTGCTGCATGCTCTCGACGCTGTGCTCGCACTCGGGTTCCCTGTGCTCGTCGGAGCGTCGCGCAAGCGTTTTCTGGGGCGGCTTCTCGCCGATGCCGAGGGTGAGCCACGCCCGCCGTCGGGCAGGGAGGTGGCCACGGCGGCCGTCTCGACGCTCGCGGCGTACGCGGGCGCGTGGGGCGTGCGAGTGCACGACGTCGGTGCGTCGCTCGACGCCGTGTCGGTGGCCGAGGCCTGGCGGAGGGGACGTGACTGACCGGATCACGCTCACGGGCTTGCGGGTCTTCGGCAGGCACGGCGTCTACGAGCACGAGAAGCGTGAAGGGCAGGAGTTCGTCGTCGATCTGACCGTGTGGCTGGACGTCTCGGCCGCGGCGGGCTCTGACGACCTCGCCGACACGGTCAACTACGGCGAGCTGGCGCAGTGCGCGGCGGACATCGTCGCGGGCCCCGCGCGCGACCTCATCGAGAGCGTTGCGGTGGAGATCGCCGAGAAGGTACTGCTCGACGAGCGGATCTCCGCCGTCGAGGTCACCGTGCACAAGCCGTCCGCACCGATCCCGCTGACCTTCGCCGACGTCGCCGTGACCGTGCGCAGGGAGCGACGATGAGCCGTGCCGTGTTGTCGCTCGGCTCCAATCTGGGCGACCGGTTGAGCTACCTGCGCCTCGCCGTGGACGGCCTTCGGGACGTAATGGTGGCTGTGTCCTCGGTCTATGAAACGGCTCCGTGGGGTGTGTCCGACCAACCGGACTTCCTCAACGCCGTCTGCGTGGTCGAAGACCCCGCCCGCGACCACTGGGCATGGTTGCGCACGGGGCAGGATCTCGAACAGCGCGCAGGGCGAGTGCGGGAACGCCGCTGGGGGCCCCGCACCCTCGACGTTGACGTGGTGACGGTGGACGGTATGCGGTCGGACGACCCTGAATTGTTGCTGCCGCACCCCGGTACCCACGAGCGCGCGACCGTGCTGATCCCGTGGTTGGAGATCGATCCCGGCGCCGAGGTGCCGGGCAGAGGCAGGGCCGAGGACCTGCTCGCGGCGTTGCCTGCCGACGACCGCGCCGGTGTACACCGGCGCGCGGATCTCACGCTCTGACCGCAACGGTGACGCGGGGCGGACCGGCAGGTGCCCGCCCCGCGAGATCACTGCGCGGAGGCGCGAAGCGCCGCGACGATCCATTCCACTGCGGGAACCATGGTCGGGATCGGGGGCCAGCCGTTGATGATGCCGAGCAGTTGCCAGTACCGCTCGGCTCTGCGGTCGGTACCGTCGGCGATCCGGTCGGCCAGCGAGCGGCGCAGTGCGGGTGTGTCGGCCTCACCATCCGCGGTGCCCGCCCGCGTGATCTCGTCGGCCAGCTTCCTTCCGGCGGCGGAATCGGGAGCGTGCCCTTCGTCCAGCGCCTTCCGTGCCTGCCCCGTCCAATCCGCCCAATGCTCGGCCTGTGCTTTCGACAAGGCGTCCATGGACCCATCGTTGTCACGAAGTATCTCGGCCTGCCGCTCGCCCATGCCCCGGATCAGCTTTCGGAACCCGGGGTCCCGCACCAGTTCAGCGAACTCGATCCAGGCTTCGAGCTGTTCGGGCGTCGGATCGGCGGGCAGGTCGGGCTTGCACCCGCGCATCCTGGCGTAGAACTCGGAATCCACGTCCAGACCTTCGGTCACCTCGTCCCAGAAGTCGTCGAGGAGCCGCTGCCGCTCCTCATCCGACATCGCTGCCAGCTTGTTCATCAACTTCACCTCGTCGAATTCGGATTTGCGTTTCGTCACCGCGCGCAGGACCGCTCGCCTCAGCGTGAGCAGGCGGATCTGCTCGTCGAGCACCTCCACGTGCTTCGCCGCGATCACGGGCAGGCTGCCTGCCTCGGCGAGCACGGCATCGATCTCGGCGAGCCCGATACCGAGTTCTCGCAACGTCCGGACCAGTTCCAGCCTGGCCAGCGCGTTGACGTCGTAGAGCCGGTATCCGGCGCGGGTGCGCCCGGTGGGCGGGAGCAGGCCCTCGTCGGAGTAGAACCGGATGGTCTTGACAGGCAGCCCGGTGCGCCGGGACAACTCGCCGATCGTGAACATGCTCGTTTTCCGTTCCCGGCTCCATGGTGAAGTCTCCAGTAAGTGGAGAGTCAATCAGACTGTCTCGATCGTCGGTACGGTGGTGACCATGCAGTTCACGAGGGCCCGGGATCTCCTCGTCGCCGTGGTGCTCGGTTTCGGCGTGACGTATCCCCTTTTCCGATTCGCGTTCGGGTCGTTGCCCGCCCTGCCGCCGCTGGCGGGGCTGCCGCTGCTTGCTCTGGCGCTCGGGGAGACGGTGCTCGCTCTCGGGATTCGCTCGCGGATCAGACAGCGCAGGGTCGAGTCAGGTATCGGGATCGCGAGGGCGGTGGCGCTTGCCAAGGCGTCGTCGCTTCTCGGCGCGTTGATGGTCGGTGCCTGGCTCGGCGCGCTCGCCTACCTCGCTCCTCGTTCGGGTGAAATCGTGGCGGCCTCGGAGGACCTTCCAGCCACCATCGTCGGCGTGATCTCCTCGGCGCTGCTCATCGCCGCTGCCCTCTGGCTGGAGCATTGCTGCCGCACACCGAAGGACAGCGATCGGGACCGCGATTCACCCCCGACCGGTTAACGCGCCGTAACCACCGCTCGAAGTACCGGAAAGGTCTCGGAAGGATCACCGGACGGTACGGTGTGGGCATGACTGGCGTGGGTGACGACTCGCGGGACCGATCGGCGGCGAAGCCGTGGCTGGCTGTTGGCTTTCTCCTCGCCATCGGCGCCACCCTCGCCCTGGTGCTTACAGACGACCTGCGATGGATCAGGCTCGCCGTCGTCGCGGCACTGTGGGCCGCGCTGATCGGTGCGCTCATGGCGGCGAAGTACCGCAAGCAGGCGGTCCTCAACGAGAAGTCGGTCGCCAAGGCCCAGAAGATCTACGAACTCGAACTCCAGAAGGAGATCGCCGCCCGGCGGGAACACGAACTGGAGGTCGAGGCGGAGACCCGGCAGCGCATCGAGGCCGAGAGAAGTGAGGAACTCGAAGCGCTGCGCGAGGAGTTGCGGAGCCTGCGCGACAACCTCCAGAACCTGTTCGGTGGCGAGGTGCTGTGGGAGCGTGTGGCGTTGACGGCCCAATCGACCCGCATGCGCAAGATCGGTGACGACCAGCGGCTCGTCACGGCAGGCGAGGTGGCAGGCGGGCGGCCTGCGATCACGGTGGGAGTCGATCCCGCCGACGCGCTCGACTCGCCGACCGAACTGATTGGCCGTATCAGGGATCTCGATGTCCAGCCGGAGACCGAGGAGGCCGACGAACCGGTGGTGGCGCGTGCCGAGCAACCCCGGCGCAGGGAGCCAGGCACACCCCGCACCCGGTTCGTGCCGCGTCCCGCGCGTCCCGCTGAGGACGGCGGTTCCGCCAAACGGCCCGCGGATCCGCCCACTCGCAGGGTTCAACCGAGGCCGGGCGCGGCGATGGCGCGGGCCAGTGAGGCCGCCAACCGGGCGAGGGCGGAGATGTCCCGCCCGCAGCAGCGCCCCGTCGCGAGGCCGAACGGTACGTCGCCCGCCGCGTACTCCCCGCATCGTTCTCCCGAGGCGGAATCACCCGGCACCGATGCCGAGCGGTCCCGGCCCGCCATCAGCCCCGTGGAAGGAAGGGTCGCGCGCTCGCTCGACCCCGAGGGCCCGCCTGCGGCGCGGAGAACGCGGCCCGCGGTGGAGGAAGCACCCACCCGGACGCAGCGTCCCGTCGAGGCGAGGACAGCCGTGACCCCGCCGGTCGGCGGACGCCAGGGACAGCCGAAGCCGCAGCAGGAAAGCCCCGATACAGCGGGTACGGAGATCCGCAGGCCCGTCAAACCCGTTCGGCGGGCGCCCGCCAAACCGGCGCCCGTGGAGTCCCCGGTCGAGGCCACTGTCGCCGAGCGGCCGAACCGCCCCGTGCCCGCGCCGCCGGAACCGAACCCGACCCTGCCGCCCGAGGTCGGCGAGGTGCCTCGTTCCGGGGGCCGCAGGCGGAGGGCCGAGCCGGAGGAAGCCACATCCTCTTCCGGAGGTGGCAGGCGGCATCGGGCGGGCGACGACGAACCCGCGTGGATGTCGAGCGTGCCGTCGGGTGGGTCGCGCCGTTCGCGGTCGGCGCCGGAGCCGGACGCGACGGACTCCGCACAGTCCGGAGGGCGACGCCGCGCGGCGGAACCTGTGGAGGCGAGCGACGAGCCTGCCGGTTCCCACGCGGAGGGCCGTTCGGTGAGCGAGTTGCTCGCCGCATACGGAGCAGGCGGTTCCACGCCTCGTCGTCGGCGGCGTGCCGCCGACTGACGCTGGCGGACTGACGCTGGCGGACTGACGCTGGCGGACTGACGCTGGCGGACTGACGCTGGCGGACTGACGCTGGCGGACTGACGCTGGCGGACTGACGCTGGCGGACTGACGCTGGCGGACTGACGCTGGCGGACTGACGCTGGCGGACTGACGCTGGCGGACTGACGCTGGCGGACTGACGCTGGCGGACTGACGCTGGCGGACTGACGCTGGCGGACTGACGCTGGCCGACTGACGCCGACCGACGCTGGCTGGCGCGGCCCCGCAACGCTGCCCGGCACGGGCGCGATGGCGGCGGTGGTGTGCCGCTAAGGTTCCCGCGTGAGTGGAGCCGCCACCGACCAGTCGTCATCACAGACACCGTCGTCGTCACCGACCCTGCGAAGGCACACGCCACGCCGGTTGACCGTGCTGCTGCCCGTGGCCGGAATCGCGGGCCTCGCCCTGTCCGGCCTGCTCGTGCTGGGGCTGGCGACGGTGCGTGTCGGCGTGCTCGCGGTGCTCATCGGCGTTGTGGCCGCTGTGGTGCCGGTGCTCGTCGTGGTGGCGGCCCTGCTGTGGATCGACCGCTGGGAACCCGAGCCCGCGAAGCTGCTGCTGATCACGTTCGCGTGGGGTGCGTGTGTCGCCACTCTGACCGCCTTGCTCGTCAACGACACAGCGCAGGCTGTGGGCGATCTGCTGCTCGGCACCGGCAACGGCGGCAAGGTGAGTGCGCTGGTGTCGGCGCCACTCGTCGAGGAGGCGGTCAAGGCCGTACCGGTGATCTTGCTGATGCTGTGGCGTTCGCACGAGTTCGACGGCGTCGTCGATGGGATGGTGTACGCGGGACTGGCCGCGGCAGGCTTCGCGTTCACCGAGAACGTCTACTACTTCGGGCGCGCCTTCGTCGAGCACGGATTCGGCGACGGGCTTTCCGGCGGGATTTTCGCCGCGTTCATCCTGCGCGGCGTGCTCTCGCCGTTCGCGCATCCGCTCTTCACAGTCCTCATCGGTATCGGGGTCGGCCTCGTGGCGCGGTCGAACGTGCGCACCGCGAAGATCCTCGTACCGCTGGGGGCCTACGTTGGCGCGGTGCTGCTGCACGCGCTGTGGAACGCGTCAGCGACGCTCGGCGGTGCGACGGTCTTCCTGAACGTCTACTTCCTGATCATGGTGCCGATCTTCACCGCAGTGGTGCTGATCATGGTGTGGCAGCGGCGAAGGGAGCAGCGCATCATCGCGGCGACCCTTCCCGGTATGGCGGAGGCGGGCTGGATAGCGCCATCCGAGATCCCGCTCCTCTCCGACCTCTCCGCTCGCCGGAAGTGGCGCAAGCAGGCTCGGAAGGAGTCCGGCAGGGCGGCGGCCCGAGCGGTGGGCGCCTACCAGGCCGCGGTGACAGAACTCGCGTTCGCCCGACGTTGGGAGGGCTCGCCCGCGTCGGAGAGGATGCGCACGGCCTATCTCTCACGGCGCCAGGTCGAATTGCTCGCGGTGTTGAAGCAGACAAGGGCCGAGGCCGTCCGGCTCGCTCGCGGCGGCACCGAAGGGTGAAGCTGGTCACCTCGTGGGCGTTCGTGCCTTTCGGCGGGACTAGTCTCGCGCCGTCGTCTGGTACCCGCGAATCGGGACTGGAACGAGTTGGGAGTTCTGTGCGATGAGCGTCCAGTGGGGCACGCCGTGACCCGCCCCGCGCGGCTTGCCGTGGGTGTGGTGTCGGCAGGCAGGGTCGGCAGCGTACTCGGTGCCGCGCTCGCCCGTGCCGGTCATTCCGTCGTCGCGGCGTCGGGTGTGTCCGACGCATCGGTGCGGCGGGCCGAACGCCTGCTGCCCGGTGTGCCGTTGCTGCCTCCCGACGAGGTGGTCGGCGCCGCCGATCTCGTTCTTCTCGCCCTGCCCGACGACGTACTGGGCCCCATGGTCGCCGGACTGGCCAACGCGGGTGCGTTCCGGGCTGGCCAGATCGTCGTTCACACGTGTGGCGCACACGGCATCGACGTGTTGCGGCCCGCCGTGGAAGTAGGGGCACTGCCTTTGGCGTTGCACCCGGTGATGACGTTCACCGGAGCCCCCGAGGACCTTCAGCGGCTCGATTCGTGCAGTGTCGGCGTCACCGCCGAGGACGGCGACGAGGCGGCGTGGAACGTCGGAGAGGCGTTGACAGTGGAGATGGGGGCCGAGCCGGTGCGGATTCCCGAAGCCGCCCGGCCCCTTTACCACGCCTCGCTGGCGCACGCTGCCAACCACCTCGCGACGTTGGTCGCGGACTGTGTGGAATTGTTACGGCACAACGGCGTTCGCGACCCCGAGCGCCTCCTCGCCCCGCTGCTGTCCGCGGCGCTCGACAACGCCTTGCGGCACGGGGACCGCGCACTCACAGGGCCGGTCGCGCGAGGGGACGTGGGGACGGTGCGGACACATCTGCGGGTGCTCGGTGAGCGCGTACCCAAGCTGCGTGCCGCTTACCTCGCGCTGGCAAGGAGGACCGCCGCGAGAGCGCGTCTGGCCGGGCTGCTCGGTTCCGACGCCGCACGCGAGATCGCCGACCTGCTCGACAACGGACGTGAGGGCACGTGAGGAGACCGAAGAAACCACAGTTCGACCGTGGCCGGGTGAACGTCTACCGCAAGCCGGACGACCTGCGCCAGGTCAGCGCGGCCCTGCGTTCGGTGGGCCGCAACGTCGCGCTTGTGCCGACGATGGGTGCGCTGCACGCGGGACACGCGGAACTGTTTCGCAGGGCGAAGCGGCTGCCCAACACCATCGTCGCCGCGTCGATCTTCGTGAATCCGCTCCAGTTCGGCGAGGGCGAGGATTTCGACGCCTACCCGCGCACGCTGGACACCGATCTCGGCGTGCTCGACGACGCGGGCGTGGAGATCGTGTTCACTCCGGAGCCCCAGGACCTCTACGCTCCCGGCGCGGCGGTCACGGTGCATCCAGGGCCGCTCGGTGACGAACTGGAGGGCGTTTTCCGCCCTGGGCACTTCGCGGGTGTGCTCACGGTGGTGGCGAAGCTGTTCAACATCGTGCGCCCCCACTTCGCGCTCTTCGGGGAGAAGGACTACCAGCAGCTCGTCCTCATCAAGCGCATGGTGGCCGACCTCGACCTCGACGTCCGTGTGCTCGGTGTGCCCACCGTCCGTGAACCGGACGGTCTGGCGCTGTCGTCGCGCAACACCTACCTGTCGCCCGAGCAGCGGAAGCTGGCCGTCGTGCTGTCGGCGGCGCTCGTCGCGGGCGCTCACGCGGGAGGGCGAGGAGCGGAGGCGGTGCTCGACGCGGCGAGGAGCACGCTCGCCGCCCGGCCAGAGGTGGCCGTCGATTACCTCGAACTGCGGGGCACGGAGTTGGGTCCGCCGCCCGAAGACGGGCAGGCGCGGTTGCTGGTGGCAGCCAGGGTCGGGAAGACCCGGCTTATCGACAACGTCGGGCTCCTGCTCGGCGCGGCAGCCGAGTACGGCATCGAGCAGTGAGGACCGAAGGGGTAGGAGAGGGAATCCCGCGATGTATCGAACCATGCTCAAGTCAAAGATCCACCGAGCGACGGTGACGCAGGCCGACCTGCATTACGTCGGTTCGGTCACGGTGGACAAGACGCTGATGGAAGCGGCCGACCTACTGCCGGGTGAGCAGGTCGCCATCGTCGATGTCACCAACGGCGCACGGCTGGAGACCTACGTCATCGAGGGCGAACGTGACAGCGGCGTACTCGGCATCAACGGTGCCGCCGCTCATCTCGTCCATCCCGGCGACATCGTCATCCTGATCGCGTACGGGCAGATGGATTCGGCCGAGGCCGCGTCCTTCAAGCCGAGGATCGTGTTCGTGGACGGCGACAACCGCATCGTCGAGCAGGGCGGCGACCCCGCCTCCGTCCCCGAGGGGTATGGGCTCGTGAGCGGTGCGGGCGCACCGCCTGCCCTCGGGGCCAGGCTTCCCACGGCTGAGACCGCCGACGCCGCTCGGCTGGACGCGCTGCTGCACGCGGAGCACTGATTGCTGCTCACCGTTGACGTCGGCAACTCGAACATCGTGCTCGGCCTGCACGTCGGGCGGGGTGAGAACGCGCGGCTGGTGCGCGACTGGCGGATGCGCACCGATCCGCGCATGACGGCCGACGAGATGGCGCTCACCTTGCGCGGGCTCCTCGGTCCGCACGCCGACGACGTCACCGGTATCAGCGCACTGTCCACGGTGCCCGCTGTGCTGCGGGAACTGCGGACGATGCTCGACCGCTATTACGCGGGCGTTCCCACGATCATCGTGGAACCGGGCGTGCGCACCGGGGTTCCGCTGCTCGTGGACAACCCGAAGGAGGTCGGCGGCGACCGGCTCGTGAACACCCTCGCCGCCCATCACCTGCACAACACGGCCTGCGTCGTGGTCGATTTCGGGACGTCCACCAATGTGGACGCCATCTCGGCCAAGGGCGAGTTCCTCGGTGGCGCATTCGCGCCGGGAATCGACATTTCGGTTGACGCACTCGCCTCCCGTGCCGCGGCGTTGCGGAAGGTCGAGCTGGTCCGGCCGAGGTCGGTGATCGGCAAGAACACCGTCGAGTGCCTTCAGTCGGGAATTTTGTACGGTTTCGCCGGGCAGGTTGACGGTCTCGTCAGAAGGATCGCCCGTGAGCTGTCGGGAACGCCGGACGAACGCGTCGAAGTGATCGCCACCGGCGGTCTGGCTCCGCTCGTGCTCGACGAGTCGGAAACCATCACCGAACACGTGCCACATCTCACCTTGCTCGGCCTTCGCCTTGTTTTCGAGAGGAACACGGCCGAGAGGAACGAGCGGTCCGGCCGCAGGGCACGTCCGTGAGCGCGGGCACCTGTTTCCCTTGACCGCGTTGCCGCTCTGATTGTGTTGGTCGCATAAGGCGCCGTCAACGGGCCCAGACAATCGCTTCAGATGATTTGCGTTATTCTGCACGGGCGGGTAACAATAAGCTCGGTCAAGACTTTTGGCTCGGGCGTGGGCACCACGTGATCTCAGCATGTCCTAAGCAGGAGGAATCAGATGGCGCAGAAGGTCCTTGTCTCCCTCGTGGACGATCTGGACGGGTCGGAGGCGGAGGAGACGGTCGAGTTCGGTCTTGACGGCGTCAACTACGAGATCGATCTCTCCGCGGAAAATGCGGAGGAATTGCGTGACGCTCTTGCCCAGTACGTCGAGCACGCACGCAGGGCGGGTGGCCGGAAGAGGACGTCGGGCAAGAGTGCGGTGAAAGCGCCCGCCCGGTCGGCCGCCGTGGATCGCGAGCAGAATCAGGCAATTCGCGCGTGGGCGCGGAAGAACGGTTTCGAGGTCTCGGATCGTGGACGCATCCCGTCCGAGGTCGTCGAAGCGTACCACCGCAGGAACTGAAAGACGTCGTGATGTGCGGCCTCCCGGGTGTTGCCCGGGAGGCCGTATTCAGTTTCGCGCTTGTTCGGTTACTTTCTGTTGCCTCTCGTAAGATGCGGGCGGTGTCCCCACCATCGCCGTGAATTCCCGGACGAAATGTGCCTGGTCGCTGTAGCCGAGTTCGGCGGCGAGCTCGGCCTGCTTCGGCGGGGAATCAGTGGCGAGCCGCGCAGCCGCTTCGTTGAGCCGGTAGACCCGGATGGCCCACTTGGGGCCCGTTCCGACGTGTGCGGTGAACAGCCGTTGCAGCGCGCGCACCGTCGTACCACCGCGGGCGGCGAGATGAACGACTCTGGTGATCGTGGGATCGGTGGCGATGAGCTTCACGGCATCCCGTGCCCTGCGTTCCGAATCGGTGAGTGGCCGGACTCGTCCGGCGAACAGCGTGTCGGCGAGCGCGGCGAGTTCGGAATCACTGCGTGAGGCAGGAACAGCTGCCTCGATCTCGCGGCTCGCCGTGCCGAGTACGCCCTCCAACGGTCGTGGACCGCCGCGAAGGTCGCCTGCCGGCACGTGGAGTACCGCACCGCAGCAGCCGGGCACAAGGCGAACGCCGAACGCCACTCCTCGATCGCGCAGCACATGTGCGAACACGGAGCGGGAAGGACCCCACACCCCTGCCGATGAGGTCCCGAAGACGACGTGCGTGGAGAGGTTCGGCAACACCCGCTGCTCGTACGGCGGCCTTCCTCGGAGATCCCATCGGACGACCCAGTAGTACTGGACGTACCCGCGTAGTGACGGAACGGGATTGACCCTGCTCAGGGTGAACTGTGATTCGGCGGTGCGCCGGTACAGGATTCCTCGGGGCACCCTCTCCACGGAAGCGACAATACGGATCGGAGCTGTCGCTTTTCTTCAATACCCGGCCCCCGAGAGCGGTGACGATGGGCTCATGCCGAACGTGCCGAACATCCGATCCGCCGTCGAGCCGGCGGCTGCGGCCTTCCTCGACGTGCTGGGTGCTGTGCCCGACGACGAGCTGAAGGCGCCGACACCATGCGAGGACTACGCCGTCCGCGATCTGCTGAACCACCTCATGTACTGGGCCCCGTATCTGATCGCGGCCGCGAGGAAGGCGCGGGCAGCTTCGCAAGCGGGCGAGCGAGACGTTGACCTTGTGAAGGATGAGTGGCGGCTCGCGCTGAAAGCAAGGGTGACCGAGTTGGTCGAGGCCCTCCGCGAGCCGTCGGCGTGGGAGGGCGTGACGACGTTCGGCGGTGTGGACCTGCCTGCGGAGCGGATCGGTTCGATGGCGCTCACCGAGTTCGTCGTGCACGGCTGGGATCTCGCTGTGGCGACGGGAGTGGAGTTCCGTTGCGATCCAGCCACGGCGATGGCGGTCGAGAGCGCGCTCGTGGAACTGGCGCCGCAGGGCAGGGGATACGGCGTGTTCGGGGCGGAGATCGCCGTGCCTGAAACCGCCGTGCCGCTGGCGCGCGTGCTCGGGTTGTCCGGACGTGACCCCGACTGGAGCAGGTGAATCGGCCGCCCGTACCCAATTCGGGTTAAAGGTCGGTGAAGCCCTCGTGAGGCGTCACTTGCGCGCTACTCTCCGGAATCGATGCTGGGGAGGTAAGCATGACGGCTGCCGGGGGTTGGTTGTCCGACGTCACTTTCTGGGTGGACGGTGTGCCTTCCGGAGGAACGGCGCCGAGTGGTGGCGGTGGTGCGGTTCCCCCGCCTCCTTCGGGAGGTCAGGGTTTCAGCCTCAGCAGGGAGGAAGCCGAGGAGGCACTCCGCGAGTTCAAAGGCATCTACGACGACCTCGTGAGGATGGAGGCGCAGGCAAGGCAGCTTCGTGAGATGCGGCCTGCCGCGGAAGATCCCGCGAGCCTGGCTTTTCACGAGACGATCGTCGGTGGCGCCGCAGGGCCGGGTGCGTTCGGCTACGGGCACGGACATGTGCTGAAGGAGATTGAGTTCTTCGGCAGGCTCGTCGCCCGCCTCGAAAAGGCACTCGGCCTTGTCACGGAATCCGATGAGGAAGCGAATCAGCAGATCAGCTCGGCAGGCGGTTCCCTGCCTCGCCACAACAAGGGGTTACTTGAATGACGCGAATCCTCTCCTCGGTGGTGGGCCTCGGCCTTGCCGTAGTGCTCACCGCCTGCGCCGCGACGCCGGTCTCCAACGGCGCGGCTCCGAGGGGAACCTCGACGAAGTCCGATCCGGCGTCCTCGTCCTCGAAGGCGCTGCCCCACAGCGGAGCGCCCTCGGTCGCCGATCCGCTTCCGGAGTCCGCGCTGCCTGCCGACCCGTGTCAGGCATTCACCCGGCCGCAGATCGTCGAAGCACTCGGCGAGGACGCTCCTGAGGGCGAACGCGACGATATCGCCACAGGACCCTGGTGTTCCTGGCAGGACAGCACCACAGGCGCGGCGGTCTTCGTCAACTACATCACCGCGACACGAGAAGGTCTGAGCAACCTCTACCGGAACACGAAACCGGGTGCGGCTGTGTGGCGGGAGATCTCTTCCGTCGGCGGTTTCCCCGCGGTCGCGTTCAAGACCCACGAGGACGAATCGTCCTGTTCGGTCACCGTGGGCCTCGCGGACGAGTACACCGTGGCGGTCGTGCTCGCGCCAAGCCGCGCGAAGCAGGGCGATGTCGATGCGTGTGCGCTGTCAGAACGGATGGCGGGCACCTTGGTGGACAACCTGAGAGGGAGGGCGGGGCGATGACGGACGAGGGCGCGGTGCGCCAACTCTCGGGAGGCGTCGCGATCCCGGAACTCGTACGGCGAGTCCTGGCGGGCAACTCGGCCGAATGGCACGGTGGTGCCGCGTGCGCGGGAGAGCTCTCCACGGAACACGCACAGGTCAGCGATCGTGGACGGCGGGCGCTCACGCGGTTGGAGAGCGCGTGGACCGGCAGCGGCGCCGATGCGGCGCGCGACCGCATCATGCCTGCGGTGGAGGCGACCTACCAGGCTTCGTCCACCTACGAGAGCAACGCACGCACGCTGACCGACACGGCAGGCGCCTTCGACCGCTTGAAGAGCGAGGTCGTTCCGATGCCGGATCAGCCGCCGACTCGTGGCCTCTGGGATTCCATCACGCCGTGGGACACCGACACCGAGGACGAGATCAACCGCTACCGCGAGCTTGAGCAGCAGAATCGGCGGGTCTACGAGGCATACCAGCAGTACACGCGGTCGGCATCGGGCCAGGTGATCAACGACTACGGGCAGCTCGACGACTTCGACTCGGACGTCACGGTGAAGGACACTCGGGGTTTCGAACGATCGGCCGAGAGCGAACTCCGAACCCTCGACAGGAGGCAGGTCTCCGACGACACGGGCACTCGGAACACGACGGCAGACACAGCCGAAACGGATGCATCCCGCGATTCCGAAAGGTCTGCTGATTCCGCCGACAGCGGGCAGGAACGAGACACCCCCACCGACGCACGGAGCGATGAACGGCCTGGCAGTCACGAGGGCTCCGACTCGGGCGACCCTTCGCTCACGCGAACCCACCCTGGCGGGGAGTTCACCGGAGGCAGAGCGGGGGATGCCGTGACGTCCCCGACGTCCCCGACCTCCTCGACATCGCTGTCGGGATACCAGCCACCCGCCGACTCCACCTACCGCCCGTCTGCCTACCAACCTTCGCAGTTCAACCCGGCAGCCCAGCCGGTGAGCACCGGTTCGCAGAACCCGTTCCCGATCGGAGGGGGTGCGCCGGTTGGCGGTTCCAGGCCGGCGAGTGGCTCCGGCGTCGCAGCGGGTGGTGTGCGGCCGGGCACGGGTCCGGCCGGTGGCACGCCAGGCGCTGGAAGGGGCAGCGGTGCCGCTCCCTTCGGCCCCTCGCCGAGCCCTGCGCAGGGCATGAACCGGCCGGGTGCGGGCGGACCTGCTTCCGGCCGTGCCGGAGCGGCACCGATGGGAGCGATGGGCGGTGCGGGGGGCCGAGGCCAGGGCGCCGAGGATTCGGAGCACCAGCGCAACTACGTACAGGACACCGACGAGGCGTTCTCGTTCGACGGCGACGACGAACTGCGAGATCCACAGACCGGGCAGATCATCATGCCGCCCACCATCGGTGAATAGGGGGCGATGCCCGGTGATCGCTGAGACCGTGGACGTGCCGAGGGCGGCACTACAGCACGCGTGGGGCCTTGAGGGCTTCGGCGAACCACATCCGATCCTGGGGCAGCACGGGCTCCATCTCTCGGACGACGGTAACGCCGAGCTCACCAGGCGCTGCCTCTCGCTGCTGGCCGACGTGGGGTTGGCCACCGCGCACGCACTCACCCCGGCGTTCCGGGACACGATGCGTACGCTGGCCATGCCCGCCCGCGAGTTCTACTGCTGGAGCAGCTTTGCCGACAGCAGGCGCGACAGCGCGACTCTTGTCGCCACACGCGACGTCACGGCGGTCGGCGCCGTCGTACGCGGCGAAACCGTGACACTGTGGCCGATCGATTCGCAGCAGGTCATCGCGGGTTTTCTGGCGACACTGCCGGACGTGAAGGCCGCTCCCGTGCATGCTTTGACGGTTTCCCGCTCCGACCTCGATGGCGGGCCGTCGGAGGATGACGGCGGCTCACGATCACGGGCACAGCGGCGAAGGGAAGCCGGGGAGCTGAAGCGGCATCTCGCGGCCGTCCGTGAAGGGGCACACCAGTTGTACGTCGCCGTCACAGTCGGCGGGGTCAGGAGCCGGAGCAGTCCGCTGTCGCTGATCGATGTCGCAGGACTGGGGCGAGTGTTGCTCTTCCGCGATGCCGGCGACCGGATCAACTTCAGACCCGGCCGCCGCGAAGTCGTGGCGGAGGCGCTGATCGGCACGATGCGCGGGTTGTGACGACCGCGTCCGAGGCGCCTCGGTGAGGTGTGATCCGCACTCAGCGTGGGCACGTGCGAGGGCAGGTCTCGCATTCGGTGCTGCCGGGAAGCAGGTAGGTGAAGCAGCAGCTCTCCCTGCGCCGGGTCCAGCCGACGGAACCGTTGTCGCCGGTGTGCCTGCGCAGGGTGGAGGACGAGGTCAGGGGTTCGTGGCGGGCGTCGAGCACCAGCGCGGCGTCGGCCACCCCCGCGCCTTCGTCGCCACCCTGGACCCCGGCCCACCACAGGCAGCTGTCGATCGCGTCGGTCGCCGCGGCCCAGAGAGTCCTCGCCCCGTGGGGACTCAGTGGCCGGTAGGCGCGGATGAAGGCGGTGGCGTGGGCCACGAACCGGGCCCTGTACACCTCGGCGAGGGCGCGTTCGTCGGCGACGACGACGGCTTCGGGCCTGCCCGCACAGGGATCGAGCGGGAGGCAGTAGAACGAACGACCGAGCACCGCGACGCCCACCGGGTCGGGCCTGCTGTCCCTGGAGATCCGAAAGGCGAGTTCGGACGGCCGCAGTAGCGGCACTCGCCGTTCGTGGTGCAGCAGAAGCGCGCCGACGTAGGCGGGCAGGCGCAGATACCACCAGAGCACATAGCCTGACACGGTCCGAGCGGGCGCGGCGCCGTGGTGCTCGATCAGCCAGTCCGCGAGGCGCCGGTGCCAGCGCGAGAACCACGTGCGGTCGGTGAGCAGGTGGTGGCACCGCCACCAGTCCCCAGCCGGGGGGACGTCGGTTCGCAGTTCGAGTTCGTGCTGTAGTGCCGCGACCCTGGCGAGAGAACTCGCGAGCACGTCGGAGCCGACACGACGGGGCACCACGTCACTGTGTCGAGTATCACGAACCGAACCGTCCGTGGTCACGTGCTGCCCTCCGCTGCTCCGACCGGGTGGTCCACGACGAATCTTAGGTGGTTAGCATTGCCTTACCTTAGCCGCATGGGGTCGTCGGTGCAGCGGCGCGGTCCGAACGGGCGAGCCGCGCGAAATCCGGTGTTCGCGGTGAGCGGACACGAGTTGTCGATGGAATTCCGTCGTCGCGCTCTTCGTTGTTCCGTACGTCAGCAACCAGCAACGAGCGACTGTGAGCGTGTCCTCCGCGAGTGCTCGCGGCACATCAGGGCCTGCTCCATGAGGTCCGATCCGCACCAGTGGTAGCCACGAGACGTGCGCTCGGCTACTACAGTGGTCGTACGGTGCCGAGCTCACCGGTGGAGCGAACCGGGAAGAGTGTCGGGCCGCCGGCGCAGCAGTCGAGGGAGTGGGAATGTTCGAAAGGTTCACCGACCGCGCGAGGCGGGTGGTTGTCCTGGCCCAGGAAGAGGCCCGGATGCTCAACCACAACTACATCGGCACCGAGCACATCCTCTTGGGCTTGATCCACGAGGGTGAGGGTGTCGCCGCCAAGGCGCTCGAGTCGTTGGGTATCGCGCTGGAGGGTGTCCGCCAGCAGGTCGAGGAGATCATCGGCCAGGGCCAGCAGGCCCCCAGCGGGCACATTCCCTTCACCCCGCGAGCCAAGAAGGTGCTTGAGCTGTCTCTGCGTGAGGCGTTGCAGCTCGGGCACAACTACATCGGTACCGAGCACATCCTGTTGGGCCTCATCCGCGAGGGCGAGGGCGTTGCCGCCCAGGTCCTCGTCAAGCTGGGCGCCGACCTGAACAGGGTGAGGCAGCAGGTGCTTCAGCTGCTGTCCGGCTACCAGGGCAAGGAGCCCGCCGAGGCCGGTGCCGGCCGTGGCGAGGGCACGCCGTCGTCGTCTCTGGTTCTCGACCAGTTCGGGCGCAACCTCACGGCGTCCGCGCGGGAGAACAAGCTCGACCCGGTCATCGGGCGCGGCAAGGAGATCGAGCGGGTCATGCAGGTGTTGTCCCGCCGTACCAAGAACAACCCGGTTCTGATCGGCGAGCCCGGTGTCGGCAAGACCGCCGTCGTCGAGGGCCTCGCGCAGAACATCGTCAAGGGCGAGGTGCCCGAGACGCTGAAGGACAAGCAGCTGTACACGCTCGACCTCGGGTCGCTGGTGGCCGGTTCGCGCTACCGGGGTGATTTCGAGGAGCGGTTGAAGAAGGTCCTCAAGGAGATCAAGACTCGCGGCGACATCATCCTTTTCATCGACGAGCTGCACACGCTCGTCGGTGCGGGTGCTGCCGAGGGCGCCATCGACGCGGCGAGCATCCTGAAGCCGATGCTGGCCCGTGGTGAACTTCAGACCATCGGTGCGACCACGCTCGAGGAGTACCGCAAGTACATCGAGAAGGACGCCGCGCTGGAGCGCCGGTTCCAGCCGATCCAGGTCGGCGAGCCGTCGCTGGAGCACACCATCGAGATCCTCAAGGGCCTGCGCGACCGCTACGAGGCGCACCACCGCGTGTCGATCACCGACTCGGCGCTGGTGGCCGCGGCGACGCTCGCCGACCGGTACATCAACGACCGGTACCTGCCGGACAAGGCGATCGACCTCATCGACGAGGCCGGGGCACGTATGCGCATCCGCCGCATGACCGCGCCGCCGGACCTGCGCGAGTTCGACGAGAAGATCGCCGACGTGCGCAGGGAGAAGGAGTCGGCCATCGACGCGCAGGACTTCGAGCGAGCAGCTCGACTGCGCGACGAGGAGAAGACGCTTCTCGGCCAGAAGTCCGAGCGGGAGAAGCAGTGGAAGGACGGTGACCTGGACGTCGTCGCCGAGGTGGACGACGAGCAGATCGCCGAGGTTCTCGCCAACTGGACCGGCATCCCGGTGTTCAAGCTCACCGAGGAGGAGACCACGCGTCTGCTCCGCATGGAGGACGAGCTGCACAAGCGGATCATCGGTCAGGAGGACGCGGTCAAGGCCGTGTCGCAGGCCATCCGCCGCACGCGGGCCGGTCTGAAGGACCCGAAGCGCCCTTCCGGTTCGTTCATCTTCGCCGGCCCGTCCGGTGTCGGTAAGACGGAGCTCTCGAAGGCGCTGGCCAACTTCCTGTTCGGCGAGGACGACGCGCTCATCCAGATCGACATGGGCGAGTTCCACGACCGCTACACCGCCTCGCGGCTCTTCGGTGCCCCTCCGGGCTACGTCGGCTACGAGGAAGGCGGCCAGCTCACCGAGAAGGTGCGCCGCAAGCCGTTCTCGGTGGTCCTCTTCGACGAGATCGAGAAGGCCCACCAGGAGATCTACAACACGCTGTTGCAGGTGTTGGAGGACGGTCGCCTCACCGACGGCCAGGGTCGCACGGTGGACTTCAAGAACACGGTGCTGATCTTCACCTCGAACCTGGGCACGCAGGACATCTCGAAGTCCGTGAGCCTCGGCTTCTCTTCCGGCTCCGACGAGGGTGGTCGGTACGAGAAGATGAAGCAGAAGGTCAACGAGGAGATGAAGAAGCACTTCCGGCCCGAGTTCCTCAACCGGATCGACGACATCATCGTCTTCCACCAGCTCACGCAGGAGCAGATCATCCAGATGGTGGATCTGATGGTGTCCCGTGTCGAGCAGCAGCTCAAGGCCAAGGACATGGCCCTGGAGCTGACCGACAAGGCGAAGGCTCTGCTGGCCAAGCGGGGCTTCGACCCGGTGCTCGGTGCGCGCCCGTTGCGCAGGACCATCCAGCGGGAGATCGAGGACCAGCTGTCCGAGAAGATCCTGTTCGGCGAGGTCCAGGCCGGTCAGATCATCATCGTGGACGTCGAGGGCTGGGAGGTCGGCGACGCACACGACGACCAGGCGAAGTTCACCTTCCGAGGCGAGCCGAAGCCGCTGGACGTGCCCGACGCTCCTCCGGTGAGCATCGCTGCCGCGAGCAGCGAGGACTCCGGAGAGTCGGAGCAGGAGTGACCGGCAACTGAAATGATCGCCCCGAAGGGTCCCCGTGCGCGGGGACCCTTCGGTGTTTGCCGGGTCAGGCGAACTCGTGGGCGTGTGCGCGTGCCCAGTCGGCGAAGCGGGTGGCGGGTCGGCCGGTGATGCCCTCGACGAGGGTGTTCGGTGCGGGTGCCCCGGCTTCGAAATACGTGAGCACGTTCTCCACGTACCACCGCGCGTTGTCGCCCATGGTGGGGGTCAGTGCGCGCACCGTCTCGTCCGGGGTGGACCTGACGAACTCGATCTCTCTGCCGAGCGCCGCGCCGATGTGTGCCACGAGGTCGGTCCTCGTCAGGATCTCCGGACCGGTGAGCAGGTATGCCTCGCCCCTGTGCGTGTCGTCGAGCAGCGCCGCGGCGGCGACGGCGGCGATGTCGTCCATGGCGATCGGTGTGCTCGCCGAGCCTGGATACGGTTCCCGCACCGTGCCGGTGCGCCGGATCTGGTCGGCCCACATCAGCGAGTTCTCCATGAAGTCGCCGGGCCACAGGTGTGTCCAGTCAACTCCGGATCGCTCGACGGCTGTGCTGCACGTACCCCACCAGCTTTCGGGCTCACCGGAGAGATCCACGATGTGTTCCACGCCTGCCTTGCGCGCGAGGGCGACGACCTCCTCAACGGTGTCCGGGGTGGGTGCGAGGTACATGCTGGAGACGCCTTCCAACGCCGAAGGCAGCGTGTCGAGCTTGCGCAGGTAGCCCTTCACCGCCTCCACTTCGGACGGAAGAGCGGCTTTGGCCGGATCGACCGTGAGCGCCCTGATGCCGGAAGCGCCGCGTGCGAGTAGGTGATCGACGACTTTGCGGCCGATGTTGCCTGTCGCGCCCGTGACCAGGATGGTCATCGGCGGTCCTTTCCTCGGTGAGTGGGGAAGACCCACGCTACTGCGAATCCGGCCGGTGCGTTTCCGGCAACGACCGGGCCTGCGTTCTGGCAGGCTGGTCCGGTGGTGAGCACGAAGGTGCCAGAGCGCGACAGCGGATCGCGGCGACCGGCGAGCAAGGTGCTGTCGGCGCTGGTGGCGACCGCGGTGGCAGGAGTCGCGGGGCTGGCGGTGCTCCGCTGGGTCGTGTCGGGCGTGTTCGGGCACGACGGCAACAGCTATACCGCTGCGCTGCTGGCACTGACGCCGTTCGGTGTGCCGGTCGCGGCTGGGTTGGCGCTGGTCGCGTGGGCGCTGCGACGCCGTGGTGTCGCGCTGCTGTCGGTGGTGCTGGCCGGGGTGCTCGTGGCACCGCTGGTGCCGAGGGTGCTCGCCGATGCGCAGCCCGAGGCCGATGGTCCTGTGGTGCGAGTGGCCGCCCTCAACCTGTATTTCGGGCAGGCCGCCCCGGATGCCGTCGTGGAATTCGTGCGCGAACACCGGGTGGACGTCCTGACTCTGCTGGAACTCGACGAGCAGGCTCAGTCCGCTTTGGAGGACGCCGGTCTACGCGAGTCACTGCCGCACGTCGTGGCGTATCCGGCGGGGGCAGGCGTGGGTTCTGGGATTGCCTCCCGGTATCCCTTGGAGGAGGTGGACCTCGCGGGTCCGTCGCTGTTCGCGCAGCCGGGTGTCCGGACACGACTTCCCGGTGGCACGGCGGTGGAGGTCGTGGCTGTGCACGCGCTTCCGCCGGTGACCGATGCGGCGCAGTGGCGAAGCGATCTGGCCGGGTTGCCTCCTGCGAGTTCGGCAGGGTTCGCGCGCATTCTGGCAGGAGATTTCAACGCGACGCTCGACCACGCCGCGTTTCGGCACATCCTCGATGCGGGCTACGTGGACGCGGCGGAGAGCACGGGCAACGCGCTTGTCACCACCTGGCCCCGGCGCCGCCTCGGGCCGCCGGTCACGCTGGACCATGTGCTCGTCGAGAACGGGGCGGCCGTGCTCGACTTCGCCGCGCTCGACGTCGAAGGCAGCGATCACCGTGCCGTGCTGGCGACCCTCCGGTTGCCGAAGCGGCCGGGCTGAGTCGGCGTCAGCTCGATGTCAGCTCGACGCGGGGCCGGAGCTCTGCACGACCTCGAATTCCAGCAGGCTGGCGCCGCTCGCCACGGGCTTGCCGCGCTCACCGGAGTGAGCTTGCCGCGCTGTCCCGCTCGCCCATGCCTGGTAGTGCTCCTCGGATTCCCACTTCGTGTAGACGAAGTAGCGGTCGTCACCGGAGACGGGGCGAAGCAGCTCGAACCCGAGGAATCCGGGCTGGCTGTCCACCGCGCCCATTCGGGCGGCGAACCGTTTCTCCAGTTCGGGCCCCGCACCTTCGGGCACGGAGATCGCGTTGATCTTCACAACTGCCATACCCGACACGGTAGTCCCGCCGCCCGGACGGCGCTCTCAGCGGCGGGGCCGGGCGGGGTGAAGGTGTTCGTCGGCAGGCCGTTCGGTGTCCCTGAACCAAGCTTGGAAGAACTCGTCGAGGTCCTGGCCCGACACACGTTCGGCGAAGTCCTCGAACTCCTCCCAGCTCGCGTTGCCGTTCGCGTGCTCGGCGGGCCAGCGGCGCAGCAGTTCGTCGAAGGACTCGTCGCCGATCCGCATCCGCAGCGCGTGCACGGCGAGTGGCCCCTTGACGTAGACGGCACCGAACTCGTTGCCAGCCCCCATGTCGTAGAGCGGCTCGGCCCAGAGGTCCGCGTGCATCGTCTCCACCCGTTCCCGGTAGAACGAGTCGAGGTCGGCTCCGTGCTTGTCCTCGGCCCACAACCAGGTGGCGTAGCTGGCGAAGCACTCGTTGAGGCAGATGTCGGCCCACGAATGCACGGAAACCGAGTTGCCGTACCACTGGTGTGCGATCTCGTGCACGAGCAGGTCAACGTCGGGACCGCTCGGATACGTCGGCGTGCCCTGCGTCTCCAATGCGAATCCGGTGGCGCTGTCGAGATAGATGCCACCTGCCGTGCTCGCGGGGTAGTCGCCGAAGCGGCTCTCCAGATACTCGACGATCTCCGCGGTGCGCGCGGCCTCGTCGCGGGCGTCGTCGGCGCCGGGGGCGAACACGTTGCGCACCGGTGTGCCGTCGGCGAGTTCGCTCGTCTCCACGTCGAATCGGTCAACCGCGAACACGGTGAGGTAGCTCGCCACCGGGTCGGGCTCGGTCCAGGTCGTCGTGGTCCACCCTTCCTTCGTGGTGGACTTGCCGCTCTTGCCGATCGACACGGCAGTCCAGCCCTTCGGCACGGTGGCTGTGAGGGAGAAGGCCGCCTTGTCGCGCGGATGCTCGTTGACGGGGTACCAGAACGACGCCGATTGAGGTTCCCCGAACACGAACGCACCGCCGGAGGGAGTGCGGTACCAGCCGTTGCCGCCGAGCTGGCCCGCCTTCGCCGCGACGGGCTTTCCCTCGTAGCGCACCCGCGTGGCGAAGACGCTGCCCTCGTCCAGCGATTCCGGCGGCGTCACGACGAGTTCGGAGCCGCCCTCCCTCGCGAAGTCGGCGATCGCGCCATCGACCTCGACCGACGAGACCGTGAAGCCGCGCAGGTCGAGGTTGAGCCGGGAGAGCCGCTGCGTCGCGCGGGCCGTGACGGTCGCCTCACCCGTGAGCTGCCCGCGTTCCGGGTCGTATCGGACATCGAGTTCGTAGCGATCGACGTCGTAGCCGCCGTTGCCCGCCTCCGGGTAGTACTCGTCGCCGATGCCGGCCGCCCCGTGCGTCGGTGCGGGCGCGGGCTCGGAGGGAACGGGAGGTGACGTGCACGCGGCTACGATGCAGGCGAGCCCGCCGAGTGACGTCCACAGAATGCGGCGGTCAACCATGAGGGGAGCCTAGTGTCCGTTCGATCTTCCCTGGCCTCCAGCGTCGTCGATTTCGGGGGCACGGGACGGCCGATCGTGCTACTGCACGGGCTCATGGGCAGGGCGACTACCTGGTGGCCGGTGTCGCGGTGGCTCACCGCCTACGGCCACGTTGTCGGTCTCGACGCGCGCGGGCACGGGCGGGCTCGCAGGCCGGGCTCGTGGACCACGGAGGAGTTCGCCGATGACGTCGCCGAACTGGTGAGGGATCTCGGTGAAGGACCCGCTGTGCTGATCGGGCACTCGATGGGCGGTCTGCACGCGTGGGTCGCGGCCGCGAGGAATCCGGAGCTGGTGGCCGGTGTCGTGGTGGAGGACATGGCCGTCGATCGGCGTGGTGACACCGTGGATCCCTGGCGAGCGTACTTCGAGTCGTGGCCGGTGCCGTTCCGGTCGCTGGCGCAGGTTTCGGAGTTCTTCGGCGGGCTCGGTGACTACTTCGTCGAATGCGTCGAGGAGCGCGATGACGGCTACCACCTGATGGCGAATCTCGACGATCTGTACGCCATCGCCACGGAATGGGGCGAGCGGGACTACTGGTCCTATCTGGAAGCGGTGCGGTGCCCGATGCTCGTGATCGAGGCGGGACACACGGACATGCCTGAGGGGCAGCAGGCCGAGATGGCGAGGCGCGCGCGGAACGGTCGGCATCTGGTGGTGGCCGATGCGGGGCACGTCGTGCATCACGACCAGCCGGAGGTCTACCGAGGAGCCGTCGAGGCTTTCCTCTCCGCACTGCCGTAGCGGTTTCGCGAGCTGTCCGGCCAGGCAGCGCCCGAGTTCGGGACACTGCACGGGTGGGCCCAGTGCGTGGTCGGGCCACCTCCCCCTCGGTGCGGCCCGACCACGCTCGGCCGGGAGAAGTGCTCGCCCGGCCGACCAATCGGACGATCGACGACCGGGCACGTCGCCGGGCTTGTCACCCGTTTCTCATGCTCCTCGGCCGGATCGCGGTGAATTGAGTATTCGTCGTACGAATTCGATTCTCCGAAGGGAAGGGCAAAAATGTCCGTTGGTCAGTTAATGGCATTAACTCGCGGGTAGTTTAACAGACAACTGTGTGGATGTCACTGGTTCTCGCGTATGCTTCCGGCAAAGGCGGAGGTGTGGTGGCGGACACGACGAATCGGCGGGCGCGGCTGCGTGCGGCGCTTGATCATGACCTGCGCGCCACCGCACGGAGGCTTCTCGTCTCGGGTGGACTCGAATCGGTCACGCTGGCGGCCATCGCCCGCGAAGTGGGAGTCACTCCTCCCGCGATCTACCGCTACCACGGCAGCCGAGACGATCTTCTTCGAGCGCTGGCCGACGACCTGGTCGGTGAACTCGTACGGGAACTGCGCCGTGCGTCCGCAGCGTATCCGGACGACAACCCTGGCAGACAGATCCTCGCGATGGTCCGTACCTTCGTCGCCTGGAGCGTGAGAAACCGGGCGGAGTACGGGTTCGTCTTCGGAACCCCGTCACCTGCCTCCGGTGATCTGCACAGAGAGATCGCGAGGGCGTGGACGGTCGCCGTCGGTGGTGCGTTCGGGGAGAGATATCTCCGGCTGTGGCAGGAAAAGCCCTTCGACGTGCCGGGGGACAGCGAGCTCGAATCAGCGCTGAGACGTCAGTTGGGCAACTACCGTGCGCTCGTCCGGCTGGAGTCGATGCCGCTCGGCGCGATTCTCGTGTTCATCGAGTGCTGGTCGCGGATGTACGCTTCGGTGTCCTTCGACGTCTCCGGTTTCATGAGTTCCACCTTCACCGACATGACGCCTCTGCACGAGCGCATGTGCCGGGGGGTCTGTGAACTGCTCGGAATCGAGTACGAACCTCCGGGCGGCGGACTCTGAAGCTGCCCGGCCCGAGGTCAGCGGAGGCAGGCCCGGTTCACCATCCCTTGAGGAAGGTCCACTCGCCTGCGGCCCCTCTCCCGGTCTTCCGTCGGGCCTTCGGTGCGAACGGTCACCCTGCCGCTCGCCGATTTCGCTCTCATCGAGGTCGCACGCGAATTGACGATTTTGCTTCGTTCTTTTCCGGGGAACTCGGGAAGAAACGAAATCGAGCGCCCCGGGCGGGATGGAACTGGACGATTTCGGTCGCATCGAGATCGTGTGGAAATTCTGTGTCGCCGGATTCGAGAGCGAGCTTTTCCTCGGGGATCTTCCGCCCGCAGTCCTCGGTGGCGTGGCCGGGCCGCCTGACCCGGCCACGCTCGCCGTCATCGCGGGGCCAGCCGCTCCCACACGTCCACGCCGAGGTAACCGCGCTCGTCGGAGCGGGCGCACGCCTGGCACGTCGGCTCGGCGAGCCCAATGCTCGCCGCGAACGCCGCCACGGCGTCCCGGGTCGTCTCGCCGAAGACGCCGTCCTCGGGCACGTCGTACCCGCGCGCTCGCAGCCTGCGCTGTGCGGTGAGGACGTCCTCGCCGGCGTCGCCGGGCCGCAGCAGGAGAGTTGGCCGCGGTTGCCTGCACTTCACGCCGAGCCGCTTGGCCACGGCCAGCCTCAGTTCTGGCAGCCGCGCGTACAGAACGTCGCCGGGGCAGGCCGTCGAGTTGAAATCGCGGTGGCCTCGGATGAGGTCGGGGCTCACCCCGTACTGCGAGGCCATGTACGCCACGAGTGCGACGAGGGAGTCCCACAGGGTCGGCGGGACGTCCACGTCCATGTAGAGGCCCTCGTTCTCGATGCCGATGACCTCGCTGTTGTGGTTCGCGACGTTGGCCCCGAGCACGTGCTGCGTCCCGCCGCGAAGCGCCTCGATGCTGCGGTGCCTTCCCTCGGTGATGAAGCCACCCCGGCTGATCGTGAACTGCTGTCCCGTGTCGATCCAGCCTCGGGTGTCCATATGGAAATTCTGAATGCTGCGGGAGATCGCGAACGCCCTGTCGAGCGAGAAGTCGTCGGTGTTGCCGGGCTCGACGGTGTGGTGGACGACGATGTAGGTCGGCTTGCGGTCGAGCAGGGTGATGGGCTCACTCGGCGGCCGGGCGCCCCACTCGGCGGTTCCGTACATGTTCGGGGCCTCGACAGGGCGATGACGCGCCGCCGATGCCTGCGCGGGAACGGTCAGTGAGGTTCCCAGCGCGGTGACGGCGAGTCCGCCGCCGACTAACAACGTGCGACGATCGATGACGGGCTTTCGAGCCATGATGATCTCTCCCTCGCAGACGTCGAGGTGAGGATCTTGCCAACTTCCCCGGGTAATATGTCAATGCTCACCGGGAAGGGCGAACCGGCCGTCAGCCGTTTGCTCCACCAATCCGTCGGCCAAGAGCGAGGCGAGACACGCATCGCGCTGTCCCGCCTTCGGCCACGCCAGATCGAGCCGCGCCTTCTCCACCGGTCCTGTCGTCCCGCGCAGGACATCGAGCAGAAGACCACGCACGTGCCGATCGGTTCCGCCGTAGCGCTGCACGGGCTTCGCCGGGCCCGTATACGCAGGTCGTCCGGCCTTTTGCCATGCGCACGTCGCGGCTATCGGGCAGTCGGCACAGCGCGGAGTGCGGGCCGTGCAGACGAGCGCACCGAGTTCCATCAACGCGGCGGAGAACCGTGCCGCCCTCGCCTCGTCGGGCCCGTCGGGAAGGAGCGCGCTCGCGTCGTCGAGGTCCCGTTTCGTCGAGGGTGGACCGGCGTCACCCGCGCCGTGGACGGCCCTGGCAACCACCCTACGAACGTTGGTGTCCACCACCGGAACTCGCCTGCCGAACGCGAACGCGGCCACGGCCCGTGCCGTGTACGCGCCGATGCCGGGAAGGCCGAGCAACGTGTCCACATCGCAGGGGACCTCGTCGCCGTGTTCGCAGGCGATGGCGGTGGCGGCGGCGTGCAGCCGCAGGGCTCGCCGGGGGTACCCGAGCTTGCCCCACGCCCGCACCACCTCACCGGGAGTCTCCGAGGCGAGGGCCGACGGTTTGGGCCAGCGGTCCAGCCATGCCTGCCACACCGGCAGCACCCTGGCCACGGGTGTCTGCTGCAACATGATCTCGCTGACCAGCACACCCCACGGGGTGCGGTCGGCGTGCCGCCACGGCAGGTCCCTGGCATTCACGTCGAACCAGCCGACGAGCGTCTCAACGTCGATGGACATCGTCGGCCACGATATCGTCCGCCGCGTTCAGGCCGAGGGCTCGACCTCGCGAAGCTCTCCCGTCTTCACGTCGTAGACGAACCCGCGCACCATGTCGGTGTGCAGGAGGTACGGGTTGCGCTTCGCGCGCTGGACCGACTGCCTGACGTTGGCATCGACGTCGCGGAACGCCTCGACCGCCCACGGCGGTCGCATGCCGCTGGCCTCCTCCAGCTCATCCTTGAAGCTGTCCTCGGTGACCGTGTTCAGACCGCAGTCGGTGTGCTGGACGATCAGTACCTCGCGGGTGCCGAGCTTGCGCTGGCTGAGTGAGAGTGACCGGATCATGTCGTCGGTGACGACGCCGCCCGCGTTACGCAGCACGTGCGCCTCACCCTGGAGCAGGCCGAAGATCTCGAAGACCCGGATACGGGCGTCCATGCAGGTCAGGATCGCCACCTGGCGGGAAGGTCGCGGCGACGACCGGTCGCCTGGTACGACGTTGCCGAGTGCTCGGTTGCGCCGGAGAAGTTCGTCGATCGCGGTCATGACCTCTCACTTCGAATCGGGTACACGGACACGGAGGGGTCTCGGCTCCTGACCTGGTGGCGTCGCGAGCCGGAGAGAACCCGGACAGAACACTGTGTCAGGGGCTCAGGGCCCGAACCATTGTTCTTCAGCAGTGCGCGGGGGTGCCGACGTGGTGCCGACCCGAAGCTCGGTGGGAAGGGTGATCACTTCGGGTTTCACCCTGTCGCTCGCCGAGAGCAGCAGCCGTCCCGCGGCACGGCCCTTCTCCAGCACGGGCTGATGCACCGTGGTGAGACCGGCCCGCGACGCCTCGGCGATGCCGTCGAATCCCGTGATCGTGAGGTCGGCAGGCACGCGGAGACCGCGTCGTCCCGCCTCGGCCAGCGCGCCGAGTGCGAGGATGTCCGAGGTGCAGATGATCGCGGTGACGCGGGGATACGTGTCGAGCAGTTGCCGAGCGGCGGTGGCACCGTCGTCCACGGTGTGGTCGAACCGTTCGACGACCGGCACGGTGTTCCAGTCAACGCCGACGGCCTCGAACGTCCTGGCCAGTGCGGCAAGGCGGGTGCGCTGGACGTGGTAGTGGGCCCGCTGCTGGCGGTCAACGGAGGCGAAGCCGTCGTTGCGGTCGCGTCCGAGCCGCATGCACAGCACTCCGATCTGCCGGTGCCCCAGCCCTGCGACGTGGTCGGCCACCGAGACGATGGCGGTCTCGTCGTCGGGGGAGACCCGGTCAACCCCGTCGAGCCGAGGCTGATCGACGATCACGGTGGGCACCGGCCGCGAGAGCACGGCGGCGAGGTGGGGGTCGTCGTCGGGGACGGAGTACACGACGAAACCGTCAACCCCCGCGCGGTGCACCGCGGCCACTTCCTCCCGTCCTGGGCTCGCCGGAACGAGGTGCAGGCCGACGCCCGCGTCCTCGCAGGCGAGCGCGAGTCCTTCGAGTACACCGACGGCCGCCGGATCGCGGAAGGCGTAAGAGAGGTTCTCGGTGAGCAGCAGCCCCACCGCTCCCGCCTTGCGTGTGCGCAGTGACCGGGCCACCGGGTCGGGCCCGGGGTAGCCGAGCCTGCGCGCGGTTTCGAGCACCCTCCGGCGCAACTCGGGTGAGAGCTGATCCGGCCTGTTGTACGCGTTGGACACGGTGGTCCTGGACACGCCCAGTTCAGCGGCGAGCGACGCGAGCGTCGCACCTCGCCTGGTTCGCATCGGCCGGTTCATGAACAAACCGTAACGGTTCAGAAGCCACAGCAGAAGCAATGCACAACGCGCGTCACATGGTTGCTGTCAGTAGCTGCGCGGATCACTCGACCGGTGGATCGATGGTGAACCTGTGCGCTACAGTGGTATCGAAAATCATTTCCAACACGTGGGGTTACTCGGAGTGGGGTCCTCGATGCAACACAACCGTCGCCGTCGTGTGATCGCCGGTGTCTCGCTGTCGGCCGTGCTGGCCGTGGTCGCGTCCGCCTGTGGAGGGCAGGACGGTGGTACCGGTGGCTCGGGAGATTCCGCGGGCTCCGACGGCCGGGTGCGGGTGGTCGCCTCGACCAACGTGTGGGCGAGCGTGGTGAGCGCGGTCGGTGGCGAGCATGTCGAGGTGACGTCGCTGATCGACGATCCTTCCGCCGATCCGCACTCCTACCAGGCGGGGGCCGCCGATGCCGCAGAGGTCGCCTCGGCGGAACTGCTCGTGTGGAACGGCGGCGGCTACGACGACTTCTTCCCGCAGCTCGCCGAGAACTCCGAAGCGCCGACCGTCGTGGCCGTGGAGCAGGTGGAGGGGGCGAACGACGGCGGCGAAGGCGATGCGGGCCGTGCCGAGGACCACTCAGGCGAGCATTCGGAAGACCACGCCGGTGAGCACCAGCAAGAACAGTCCGGTGAGCACCGGCAAGAGCACTCCGGTGAACATTCGGACGAACACTCGGAACAGCACGGGGACGGGGCGGGACACTCGCACGACCACGCTCACGACCACGGCAACGAGCACGTCTGGTACGACCTGCACGTCGTGTCCTCGGTCGCCGACCGGGTCGCCGGTGAGCTGGGCGAACTCCTCCCGCAACAGCGCTCCACGTTCGAGGACAACGCGGCCGAGTTCGCCGGGCGGATCGACGAACTGACGCACGAGGTCGAGAACCTCGCCGAACGCCACACCGGGGCGACGGTCGCGGCCACCGAACCGATCGCGCAGTACCTGCTTGCCGAGGCCGGGCTTCAGGACCTCACCCCGCGTGAGTTCGCCTCGGCGATCGAGAACGAGACGGACGTGCCCGTCGCCGCGCAGCAGCGGATGCTCGAACTGGCCGGGGGCGGGGTGGACGCGGTGGTGCGCAACAGCCAGACGGCCACTCCCGCCACCGAGAAGGTCGTCGAGGAGGCGCGCAAGTCGGCGACGCCGGTCGTCGATCTCACCGAGACCCTCCCCGAAGGGCAGACGGACTACATTGCCTGGATGAGTGGTCAGATCGACGCGCTCACCAAGGCACTGGACGAGTGAGCGGATGACCGAACGGACACCCACGACGACAGCCGCCGTCGAGGTCAGGAACGCGGCCCTGCGGTTCGGCGAACGAACACTGTGGTCGGGTCTCGACCTCGACATCGCGCCGGGCGAGTTCCTGGCCGTGCTCGGTCCCAACGGTTCCGGCAAGACCAGCCTGCTGCGGGTGTTGCTCGGCCTTCAGGACGTCAGCGACGGCACGGTGACGGTGGCGGGCAGGCCACCGGGCCGCGGCAACGAACGTGTCGGGTACATACCGCAGCAGCGTGCGATGGACGACGGGCTCACTCTGCGGGGCCGTGACCTCGTCGGGCTCGGCCTCGACGGCCACCGGTGGGGCCTCGGCCTTCGGGGGTTGCGGCGGCGTCACGAACGCATCGAGAACGCGATCGACGCCGTCGGCGCGCGGCGTTACGCGGACTCGCCGGTCGGCAGGCTCTCCGGCGGTGAGCAACAGCGGCTCAGGGTGGCGCAGGCGCTCATCGGGGAACCTGATGTGCTGCTGTGTGACGAACCGCTGGCCTCGCTCGATCTCACCCACCAGCGGATCGTCGCGGGCCTCATCGATCAGCGCAGGCGCGAGGCCGACACCGCTGTCCTCTTCGTCACCCACGAGATCAACCCGATCCTGCCCTATGTCGATCGGGTGCTGTATCTCGTGGACGGGCAGTTCAGGGTCGGCACGCCCGACGAGGTCATGACGTCGCAGACATTGTCCGAACTGTACCGTTCCAGGGTTGAGGTCATCAGGATCGGCGGCCAGATCCACATCGCGGGTGCGCAGAGCGCGCTCTGCGAGGACGAAGTGCACCACCCCTGACCCCGAAGGCTTACGCATGGACAAGTTGTTCGACTTCGACCTGACGATGGAGCTGCTCGGCTTCGACTTCGTGCAGACGGCGTTGCTCGCGGCGGCTGTGCTCGGGCTGGTCGCCGGAACGCTGGGGCCGCTCATCGTGATGCGGCGCATGTCGTTCGCGGTGCACGGCACGGCCGAGCTGGCCTTCACCGGAGCCGCGGCCGCGCTGCTGCTGGGGGTCGGCGTCGGGTACGGGGCGCTGGCCGGGGCCGTGGTCGCCGCGCTTCTGCTCGGCCTGCTGGGAGGCAGGGAGTCGGACAGGGACTCGGTGATCGGTGTCATCCTCGCGTTCGGCCTCGGCCTCGGAGTGTTGCTGCTCTGGTACTACCCTGGTCGCGCCTCCAACAAGTTCGGCATCCTCGTCGGCCAGATCGTGGCCATCGAACCGACCGACCTGACGTCGTTGCTGATCGCGGCCGTCGTGGTGCTCGTGGTGCTCGCGGTCGTCTATCGGCCGCTGCTGTTCTCCAGCGTCGATCCCACCGTCGCTGCGGCCAGGGGAGTGCCTGGCGGGCTGCTCGCGCCTCTCTTCGCGGTACTCATCGGTGTCGCCACCGCGCTGGGTGTGCAGATCGTCGGGGCGCTGCTGGTGGTGGCGTTGATGGTGACGCCCGCGGCTGCGGCGGCGCGCGTGACGGCGAGTCCGTTGCGGGCGACGGTGCTGGCCGTGGTGTTCGCCGAGCTGGCCGCGCTGGGCGGCATCGTGTTGTCGCTGGCACCGGGTGCGCCCGTGAGCTTCTTCGTCACGGCCATCTCATTCACGATCTACCTCGTGTGCCGGATTGTGGAGTACGCGAGGGCCAAGGTGCGCAGGACCCCGGGGGCGAACGACTCCGAGGCAGCTGAGCCCGTCAGTGCAGCATCAGCAGAACCTGCAACTCCCCGACAAGGAACCCGATGACTCCGCCGACGGCGACGAGTTTCCATTCGTCCTGGCGGAACGCGGGCCGGAGCAGGCCCTCGTACTCGGTGGAACTCATGCGCATCATGCGCTGTTCCACCAGGTTGGCCACGTCCATGGCCTTGGAGAGGTAGGTCTTCGCGGGTCGCAGGGTCGCGGGCAGGCGTTCGGCCACCCTCGTCGCGGCGGCCCGCTTCATCACGCCGAGCCGGTGTTCGCCGACCGTCGCGTCCACGAGCGGGCGCGCGACCCCCGCTTGTTCGTCGATCGCCTCGGCGACGAGCCTGCGGACCATGGCCACGAGCCGGTCGGACTTCGGGCCTCGAAGCAGTGCGTCCAGAACGTTGTCCACGGTGAGCAGTTCGGCGGCGATCATCTCGCCGTACTGCCGCGCGACTTCCGCGCGCCTGCGCTGGAACATGCCGTGCAGCACGAGCCCGCCGGGCAGTCGAAGGGGGTCGCGGGGCACGAAGATCAGTTTGATCGCGAGCCAGTCCGTGAACAGGCCGATGGACGCGCCGAAGATCGGCATCACGATCGGATTCTTCGTCAGCGCCCACACGATCGACTGGACGATGCCGAGGAAGAAGCCGAAATAGATCCCCGAACGGGCGATGAACGCCATTTCGGGCCGCGAGGTCTCCCTGATCAGTTTCACCAGGAGGGCCTTGTCGCGGGTGAGCCGCCGCACGCTCAGCTGTTTGAGGTCGAGGATGTCGCCGATGTCGTCGCGCAGTTCGTCCACGACGCGGTGGACCAGTCGTGGAGCGCCCGCCTGGATGTGCTTGACGACGAGGTCCCGCGCCATCGGCGGCAACCGCTCCCACAGCCGGGGGTGATGCTCGGCGAGCACCTCTCTCGCGATCTCGTCAACGGCTTGCAGCAGCGGCTGTTCGATCTCCCTGAGCAGGCGGTCTGGGTCGATCTTCGCGAAGACGTCGGCGACGTCGAGGACGTTGCGCGTGAGCAGGTCGGTGGCCGTCGCGGCCATCCGCCCTCCGTGGCGAGGCACCACGCCCTGCCAGCCGAGGAAGGTGCCCTTGATGCCGACGAAATCGAGCGGGCGGAACATCATCTCGATGGCCACGCGCTTCGTGACGTATCCGATGAGCGCGGCGACGACGGGAATCGCCGTGTAAAGGGGCCAGTTCCCGGCGAGATCGTCGAGAACAGCTTCCACCGCGACCTCCTCGCCTCCGCGCCACTTTCCCGCCATTCGGCGCGCACTGTCGATGTTTCCGCAGGAAACGGCGCGCGAAAGGTTGGAGGGGCAACCCCGACTCATTATGGTGGCCGGATGGCTGAAGCGCAGGCATCCCCCACGCAGGCGACGAACACGCAGTTCACGACAGCCTTCCGAGGCTACGACCAGGCCCAGGTGGACGAACACGTCAAGAAGCTGAACGCCGAACTCGCCAACGCGGCTCGCCATCGGGACGAGGCGGCGGCGTCGGTCGCGGAGCTGACGAAGGCGCTGAGCTACGCGCAGAAGGAACTCAGCGACACCAAGAACGCGCTGACCCGCATGGTCGAGGACCCGGCAGGACCTGCCGCCATGACCGAACGGGTCAAGACCATGATGCAGCTCGCCGAGGAGGAGATCGCGGAGCTGAGGGCGAAGGCCGAGCGGGACGCGACCGACGTCAGGGACGCAGCCGACGCCTACGCCGAGAAGACCCGCACCAAGGCGCAGGCGGAGGCCGAGAAACTCGCCGCGGACGCCGAGGCGGAGCGGACTCGCCTCGACGAGGAGACGCGGCAGCGGCTCACGCAGCAGCGCGAGGCCACGGAAGCCGAACTCGCCGAGCGGCGGCGGAAGGCCGAGCAGGAGGCCGACGAACTGATGCGGACAACGCAGCGGAAGGCCGAGGCGATGATCGCGGAGGCGGAGAACCGGCTCACCGAGGCGCGGGCGCTGCGCAAGGAGGCGTACGAACTGCGGGCCTCGGTGCTCGAACGCCTCACGGCGAGCCACTCGGCTTTGCAGCAGGCCGTCGAACGGCTGGGTGCGGACCCGGGCCCTGCCGAGGCCGATGCGGAGAACGGCGACCGCACCGGTGACGAAAGCGGCGCGAAACGGCCTGCCTGAACGGCTTCGCGCGAAAATCCGGTTGCGTCTCGTGGGTACTCGCACGAGGGTGAGCCACCATGCGTACCGCGCTTGTCACGGGAGTCAGCAGAACGAACGGGATCGGATTCGCCGTCGCGCGCAGGTTGCTTGACGAAGGGCACCGCGTTTTCGCGCAGTCGTGGTCGCCGTACGACGCGACGGAACCGTGGGGTGCGGACCCACGCGGAATCGACGGCGTGCTCTCCGAGCTCGGGGGTGGCGACGCACTCGCGCATCTGGAGGCCGATTTCGCGGACCCGGCCGCACCCGAACGGGTGGTCCGAGCGGCGGTGAGCCGGTTCGGACCAGTGGACACCCTGATCGCCAACCACGCGCGCAGTTCGGTGGCGACGCTGCCCGAACTGACGGCCGAGGAGCTGGACCTCACCTGGGCCGTCAACGTGCGCGCCACGCTGTTGCTGGTCCGCGCGTTCGCGAGGCAGTACCGCGAAGCGAGCCCTCGGCCGCAGCCGGGCCGCGTGGTGCTGTTCACGTCGGGGCAGCACCTGGCTCCCATGGCTTCGGAAATTCCCTATGCCGCAACGAAAGGCGCGTTGCACCAGCTCACGTGGACTCTCTCCGACGCGCTGGCCGACGACGGGATCACCGTGAACACCGTCAATCCGGGGCCGACGGACACCGGGTGGGCGAGTGGGGACCTGACCGTCACGGTCGCAGGCCGACTGCCACGCGGGCGATGGAACAGTCCTTCGGAGGCAGCCGCGGTCGTGGCGCTGCTGCTCGGCGACGACGCCGTCACGATCACCGCCAACGTCATCGACGCCGAAGGCGGCTTCCGCCGCTGGCAGCCGTGAATCAGCCCAACCGCGGAGAGTGACGTCGAGCTGCCGAGACGGCGCCGGCGGTGCACTATCGTCGAGTGGATTCCAACGCCGTCCCACAGCCATCGTCGGTCGTCGATTTCCAGGTGTACGGCCTCGACGGGACATTCAACGGTGTTCGCTGGGTGGACTTCTTCGAGGGACTCCCCGGCAAGCCGCCATGGGCCCTGTGGCTCGGGCACAGGGCAGCCGGTTCCGACAGCGGTGTGCGGGTGGGCACCCTGCCGAAGCGGCGTTACGAGGCCGTCCTGTGCCCGAACGGTAAGGACCCGCTCGTCGAGGTCGCGTTCAGCGGGGCGTTCGGTGTCGTGAACGTGACCCTGCCCGACAGCTCCGTCGTCAGGCCCGACGGGCTGATTCCCTCGCTCGTCGAGCACGCCGAACATCAGGCTCGCCGCTACGCGGAATGGCCCATCGTGTGGTGGAGCATCGAGGGTGCGCAGGTGCGGGCGAGGGTGTGGCACTTCGCGGGTGGGTGGGCGGCGTTCTCCACCGCGCTCGACGACGCCTACCTCGTGGCGGTCGGCGTCGGTATGGAGGCGGCCAATCTGGCGTTCGAGCCGGTCGAGGACGATTCGGTGTACCACACCGATCTCTCCGCTCCGCTGAACTTCGCCGAACTCGGCAGGCAGAAGAGCGCGAGGCCGGAGGCATGGTTGCCGCCGCCGCGCAGGGACGCCTTCCATCCCGACCAGCTCGCGTTCGTTACCGACGACTCCGAGGCGTGAGACGAGACCTTGTCAGGCCACGCGTTCCCGATAGCCTGAGGGCGCTGGCGGTTCGCCCTCCATCCGAGGTGGTGGGCGAGGCAAGAGGGAACCCGGTGGGAATCCGGGACTGCCCCGCAGCGGTGAGCGGGAACGAACGCCGTGGCCGGTCGCGCGACCGGTGGGAGACGCACTGGGCCGGACACGGTCTGGGAAGCGACGGCTAGTAGGTGATTCGGCGCGAGCCGGTCGTGTCCGCGAGTCCGAAGACCTGCCGCCGGTGCGCACACCGCCGGTGTGCGCGATGTCCGGGCGTTCGAGGGGAACCCTGGCCAGCGGGCAACCGCTCGCCTCACGAGGTGGCCTTCGCGCGTCCCGGTGCCGCCGTCGAGCTCGCGAGGAGAGAGCCTTGACCAGCACGATCGGATCGACCGTACTCGGTTACCCCAGGATCGGGCCGAACCGGGAGTTGAAGCACGCACTGGAGAGCTACTGGGCGTCCCGCATCGGTGAGCAGGAGTTGCGCGACGTCGCGGGCCGCCTGCGTGCCGACACCCTGCGCTCGTTGAAAGACGCCGGCCTCGACTCGATTCCGGGTAACACGTTCTCGTTCTACGACCACGTTCTCGACACGGCGGTGACCTTCGGCGCCGTACCGCGTCGTTACGCCGAGCTGGGCCTCGGCCCGCTCGACACCTACTTCGCTATGGCGCGGGGCGTGGAGTCGCTTCCGCCGCTGGAGATGACGAAGTGGTTCGACACGAACTATCACTACCTCGTACCGGAGGTCGGGCCGGACACCTCGTTCTCGCTGGCCGAAAGGGGCGTGCTCGACCAGGTTCGTGAAGCGGCGGCGCTCGGCGTTCCCGTCCGCCCGGTGCTGGTCGGCCCCGTGACGTTCCTCCTGCTGTCCAAACCGGATCCCGATGCTGGACCCGACTTCGACCCACTGAGCACAGTGGATAGTCTCGTTGGTGCCTACGCCGAATTGTTGGCCGAACTCGCCCGCGAGGGCGTCGAGTGGGTGCAGCTCGACGAGCCCGCGTTCGCGGCAGACCGCACCGAGGCCGAACTCGCCGCACTCCGTGAGGCATACACCTCGCTCGGGACGCTTCCCGAACGTCCGAAGATCTTCGTTCCCGGCTACTTCGGTGAATTCGGCGACGCTCTCGACATCCTGTCGGAAGCGCCGATCGAGGCCGTGGGAGTGGACTTCGTGGCGGGGGAGGTGAGCCTCGACTCGCTCTCGGTGTTGCCGGGGCTGCGGGACAAGACACTCGTTGCCGGGCTCGTCGATGGCCGCAACGTCTGGCGAACCGACCTCGACCGCGCACTCGCCACGGCGGCCACACTGCTCGGCCTCGCCGGTGAGGTGGCGGTCAGCACGTCGTGCTCGCTGCTGCACGTGCCCTACGACGTCGAGGCGGAGACGGACCTCGATCCCGAAGTCGCGCCGTGGCTGGCGTTCGCGAAGCAGAAGGTGAGTGAGGTGGTCGTGCTCGGAAGGGCTCTGCGTGAAGGCCGTGATGCCGTGTCCGGCGAACTCGCCGACGCGCGCCGCGTGATCAGCGCGAGGGCCGACGCCGAGCGGGTTCGTGACGAGCGGGTACGGCGGCGCCTCGCGACGTTGCGGCCCGAGGATACGCGCCGCGACGACTACGACGTCCGCAAGGCGGCGCAACAGGAGGCGCTCGGTCTTCCGCCGTTGCCGACCACCACCATCGGCTCGTTCCCGCAGACCCCCGACGTGCGAAGGACACGGGCGGCACTGCGGAGGGGCAGCCTCGACCACGACACCTACACGAGGCGCATGCGCGCGGAGATCGAGCGGGTCGTGCGGCTCCAGGAGGAGCTGGGGCTCGACGTTCTCGTGCACGGCGAACCCGAACGCAACGACATGGTGCAGTACTTCGCCGAGCATCTCACCGGTTTCGCGAGCACCGAGCACGGCTGGGTGCAGTCGTACGGATCGCGCTGTGTGCGTCCGCCGATCCTGTTCGGCGACGTGTCACGGCCGCGGCCGATCACGGTCGAGTGGGCCACGTACGCGGCGAGCCTCACGGACAAGCCGGTCAAGGGGATGCTGACCGGGCCGGTGACGATTCTGGCGTGGTCGTTCGTGCGGGACGACCAGCCGCTCGCGGACACGGCGAAGCAGGTCGCGCTGGCCATCCGCGACGAGGTCACCGACCTTGAGGCGGCCGGACTCGGCGTGATCCAGGTTGACGAACCGGCGCTGCGGGAGCTGCTTCCTCTGCGCGCACACCGGCACGAGCAGTACCTGCGGTGGGCTGTGGAGGCGTTCCGGCTCGCCACCTCGGGGGCGCGGGCGAGCACCCAGGTACACACGCACCTGTGCTACTCGGAGTTCGGCGACGTCATGGGGGCGATCGACGCGCTCGACGCCGATGTCACCAGCATCGAGGCCGCGCGCTCGCGGATGGAGGTGCTGAGGGACACGAGCGCCGCCGGGTTCGGCAGAGGTGTCGGGCCCGGCGTCTACGACATCCATTCACCGCGCGTGCCGGAGGTCGAGGAGATCGCGCGCTTGCTGCGGGCCGCGCTGGAATCGGTGCCGCCCTCGCGGCTGTGGGTCAATCCGGACTGCGGGCTGAAGACCCGAAACTACGCCGAGGTCGAACTCGCGTTGCGCAACCTCGTCGAGGCCGCGGCGCAGGTGCGGCACACACTGCGGTAGCGGCTCCTCCCGTGCCGCCGCCGTGGCTTGGCGGTGGCACGGGAGGCCGGGTCAGGTATCGCGGCGGCGGACGACGACGGTGGCCGTGACGGTGGCCGCTGCACCGAGCCCGGCGAGCCCGAGCAGGATCGGCATCGCGCCGACGTCGTCGTCGGCGAGTGAACCGTCGCCGGTGGCGACACCACCGGAGGGCGTCCGGTGCACCTGCGCTCCTGGCGCCTGCTCGGTGGGAGGCGCGGGCTGGGCGGGTGTGGTCGTGGTGCCGTTCAGTGTCTCGCAGGCGATGCCGTCGTCGTCGGCGTCGAGCCGGTGCGGATCGCTGGGATCGCGGTCGAACTCGGCCTGCGCTTCGGCCTGGCTGGAGAAGTGCGCACAGTCGAGGTCCTGCGCGTTCGCGACCCCGGTGGAAAGCGTGACACCGGCGGCGACGACGAGGGCGAGTGAGGCGTTGCGGATCAACACGGTGAAACCTCCCGGTCGGTGATTCGGACGGCGAGAACCTTCCGCCGATCGGGGCGGTAACACCTGTGGGCGAGCCGAACCGGGGAGATGCTCAAACCACACCGAAGGGTGAACGGCGCCGGTGTTCCCGGTGGGGGAACCAGGTGATCAAGTTGTTCTCGCGCGACTCGTCGAGGACGGACGGCGTGGACGGCGCTTCTGAGGTAGAGGACAGGGGCGGGGAGATGCCGCAAGGCCCCGGGCCGGGCTTCGGCCCGCCCACCGGAACTCAGCGGGCGTTCAGCAGGCGCAACGCGCAGGCGCAGACGGCCAGCGTGCCGAAGCCCGGCCAGAACAGGTTCCAGCCCTCGTACCACTCGAAGTTGTCGGGACGGCGGTGCGGGGGCAGCGTGGCTGCGATCTCGTTCACCCGGTCGCGCAACAGTTCCTGCTCGGACTCGATCAGCGCGTTGTGGGCGAGTTTCTCGATCAACGCGGTGATCTCCGCGTTCTGTTCCGACGTGAAGCCCGCGAAGCGCATCGGTCCGGAGGCGGGGGCGAGGAGACCGTACTGACTGGCCGTCCGGCAGTGCAGCAGCGTGCCGTCATCGGCGTCCACGTGATGCGTCATCTCGGCGGGATTGCAGGTATCGCCCTCGTCGTCGAACGAGATCTCGTAGGCCGAGTCCGCGATCACTCCCTGGAAGAAACCGATGCCGCCGACGACGAGTCCGATGGCGGCCACCACGAAGAGCACATTCTCGACGGTGCCTCTGGCAGCCATTCCCCCAACCACCTTCCCGGTCCTGCTCACGGGTGGGCTCTCACGATCGCACGATCGCACGTTCGCCGGGTTTGGGACAGGGCCGTGCCGTCAGGTTGTTTTCAGCAAACCCATGCGCGTCGCCAGTCCCCGAGCCTCGCGTGCGACGGCCTTTCACCGTGCCCGTTCCACCATTGTGGACACGATCTCCCGAACGAAGGCGTTGCTCCTGGTTCTCACAGGGCCGATCTTCTCGGCCTTGGACAACAGTGCGACGATCTCTTCGTCGGGCTTCCGCAATCCCCATAGGGCTCTGGCGTAGTCGATGAAGTAGGTGGTACGGCGGGAGTTGTTTTGCCGAGACCATCGAACAGTTGAGAAATTTTCCTCAACTGAGCGTGCGGTGCGCGGCCCCGACTTCGCGCAGCGGCCCGGCTGGTAACTGGCCGTCGTCCTCTGCGTGTGGGGTCCGGTCGGCGCGGGGAGGTGCGCGGGCTCGGGGTCGCTCGACCCGCGCCGGCCGGAGGTCTACAGCAGTCGTCGGAGTCCGGCGAGGACGGCTTCGAGGATCGGGAGGGTGGGTTCGTCGCGCTGGTGTGTTGCGGTGTGGGCGTCGGCGATGACGCGGTGTTCGTCGGGGTCGCGGGTGGGCCACTGCCACGGGTTGAGCCAGAGTTGTGTGGTCTGTTCGGTGTCGGGTGTGCGGTCGAGGACGGCGACGGGTGAGTCATGCATCGGTGGGCACCTCGTCAGCGCGGGCGAGTGTGTCGATGGGGCACCAGTGGTCACGACGGGGGTCGTCGAGGCAGCGGGCGACGCAATCGCCGCAGAACCGGCCTTCGACGGTGTCGGCCCGCCGGTCGGGGCGCGCGACCCGGCTCAGCGTGGCACAGGGCGCACGTCGTGGTGGGCGACGCTGCGAGGCTGACGGGCATGCCGTTGTTGACCTCGTCGGCGCGAGCGATCATGTCGGTGGCGAGGGTGCGGAGTGCTTCACCGACTTCGCGTAGCCCGTCGGCGGGTAGTTCGCCGCCGTCCTGTGCGGCCATGAGCGCGAGCGCGACCTCACCGATGCTGGCGTTGACCTTCCCCAGTCGCGTCAGTAGTTCGCGGTCGCGGGCGATCATCGTTCCCCGCCCTCATCGCTCGACGGGTCCGCGACCGTGCTCTCCTGATCGTCCTCAGCCGTGGCCGGTGCCGGTTCCTGCCCCGTCCACAAAGCACGGCCCCCGCCACGACATGATCCGCTGTTCCAACTCATGCGCGGACGGTAAGCCGCTGATCAGGCGGTTTGTGTACCGCAAGTACACACGGGACCGTTTCACCCGGTTGGGGCAAGCCCCATGCGCCACGCCAGTCCTCGGACTTCCCGGCCGCTGGCATCGCGCCGTGACGACCACAGCAAGTCCGCGACGGCTTCACGGGCGAACACGTTGGTGTGGACCTGCTGCGGTGCGAGCTGTTCGGCCCTCAGTAGCGCTGACAGCCCCTCGTCACGCTTGGCGCGCTCGGTCAGCAGCCCTCGCCCGTAGTCCAGCCAGAAAGACGCCTGACGGCCACGAGAGATCGTTTCCGGCCGCACACCCTCGGCGACCTCGGCGACCTGAGCACCGTGCCCAAGCTCGACGCCCACCGTGACGCGGAAGATGCCAACGTTCGTCCGTCCGAATTGCATCACCCCCGCAGGCCACGGGCTCACGTCCGGCTCTACGAGTTCAGCGAGCGCGCTGGCTTCCGTAAGGTGTGTCTCAGCGAGGTCGGCATCCCCCTGTGACGCTGCGGCCATCGCCGCGGTCAGGTTGGCCATGCCTCGTGTTTCGGGTCGGTCAGCCGGTGCTGTATCGGCAGCGGCAACCGCGAGTTCGTACTGGCGTGCCCGGTTCGCGCCGGAGAGGAACTGAGCACGTCCCCACGCTGCGACGGCCTGCCATACCGGATCGCCGAGCCGGTCGGCGACCTGTTGCATGCGGTCGGAGGCGAGGGACGGCATGCCGGGGATACGCAGGCGCATGGCGATGCTGCCCGCGACGTGGTAGGCGGTCAGCAAGGGCGCGAGCGCTCGACGCTCGTGCGCTGGTTCCGCTGCGGCTGCCAGCAGGTCGCGAATCAACCTCGACAGCGTGCCGATCTGCGTCGGGTATTCGCCTGCCACCTTCGGTCCCGGGCTGTTCCGTGCCTCGTGGAAGCGCCGTAGGTCGGCCAGCACCTCGGCGAGCGGTCGGGTTGGCGCATCAGGCACTTCGCCCACCCACCAACCGCCGAGCAGGTCGGCGAGTTCAGCCATGGCGGTGAACGTCTCCGTCGCGGGCTCGACCGGAGGGCCGTAGGCATTGGCCAGGAACTCGACCGGGGAGACCCGCAGCGTGCGCGCCAGCGCTTCGAGTAGCTGCCGGTTCTTCACGGGCTTCTCGCCGCGTTCGATCTGGGCGAGGTAGCCGTGAGTGATGCCGGTCAGTTCGGCGGTCGCTCGCAGGCTCAGCCCCCGCCAAACCCGTACCTCTCGGATACGACGGCCAACGTCGTTGTCGCTCATGACCAACCTCCGCGTCGCGTGATCGGGAACCCTTTCGCGACGCCCCCGGTGGCCAAACCGGGGGCTGAACCACGCGAACAGGTTTCAACGCACACCGTAGCCACGACAACGGCACAGCGGCAGCTACAGCCGTGGATACGGCGAGGCCCCGGACACCAACACGGTGCCGGGGCCGCTGATGAGCGTGGTCGCTACTCTGTTCCGCCCACAACGCCGCGAGAGAACCTTCTGCGATCGCAGGAAGTTTCCCGTCCACCGGCTGTGCCTGCTCGTCGGTGACCACTTCGGCGTCGAGCACCTTCGGCTCGGTCTCGTGCGGTTGGAACCTCTCCACCGTCACCGGGACTCACCCCCGCGCGACAGCGCCAGCAGCCCCGAGCGTTGACGCCGAACGCGTCGAGCAGGGCGATTGCGGCAGCACGAGCGTCGGCGATGCCCTCGTTCACCAACCGGCCAGGCAGGCCAGCGGCTTCGAGTTCACGGCCGACAGCGTTGACAACCACCCAAACGCTGACCGTGCTGCCGACGCCCTCGGCCACGTCGATGCTCGCGGAGTACCGCTCACGCGACGCACTAGCCACGGCCGGACGTAGCGGAATCCCACCCTCGCCGATCGCGAGCAGCAACTCGCGATCCGCAGCCTTGCGAAGCTGACGAGCAAGGTGCAGGAACGTGCGCGCACGCTCCACGTGGTTACGCTCTGACATGGGTCGGAACCTCTCTTCCGATCAAGGCCCTCGGACTGGCGTTGCCGCGCCACCGGGGGCCGACTTGTTGCAGGCTCGGGCCACACTGGGGCCACAAGCGGGTAAAACTTCGAGTGATTCGTTGAGATTCGTTGCGAGTGCTTATTCGCAGGTCAGCAGCCATGCTGGCGCGTTCGCGCACGTCACCGAACCGCAGTAATCAGAACTGGTAATACAGGAACGGGCTGAACGTGCCCGTCGCCACGAGGATGGCGGCGTAGACCACGCCCACCGTCATCACCGCCACCCGCAGTGTCGCGGCGGGCTTCGTGCGCGCCGACTCCAGCAGTGGCCCCGTCACCGGGTGGGCAGGCAGGAAGAACACGGCGAGGGCGACGAGCAGGAGCACGAGGCGCTGGTTGGTGAGCGCCACCTCGACGACCTCGCTCAGACCCGTGAAGTCCGGCACGAGCATGTCGCCGATCATCGTGAAGGCGTAGCCGAGGTCCGGCGCACGGAAGAAGACCCACCCGAAGATCACCAGCGCGAGCGTGAGCGCGCGCCGTCCCACCCGGGCCGCGGAGGTGCTCGGCGTGGCGTCCCTGCCGGTCGCGCGTTCCACCACCAGCAGCACGCCGTGGTAGACGCCCCACACCACGTACGTCCATGCCGCGCCGTGCCAGAAGCCCGTCAGCAGGAACACGATCCACAGGTTGCGGTACGTCTTCGCCGCCCCGCCCCGGTTGCCGCCGAGCGGGATGTAGACGTAGTCGCGGAACCAGCGGGAAAGGGACATGTGCCAGCGGCGCCAGAATTCCGTGACCGTCACCGAGGAGTACGGGCGCGCGAAGTTCTCCGGAAGCCGGAATCCCAACATCCGGCCGAGCCCGATCGCCATGTCCGAATACCCGGAGAAGTCGAAGTACAGCTGCAACGTGTAGCCGATCGCGCCGAGCCACGCGATCGCGAACGTCATGTCCTCAGGCGGCGTCGAGAAGCACGCATCGACCATCGGCGCCAGCGAGTCGGCGATCACGGCCTTCTTGCACAGGCCGAGCGCGAACCGGGGGAAGCCTGCCGCGATGTCGTCCAGCCGGTGCGAACGCTGTTGCGGGAGCTGATCGGCGATCTCGTGGTATCGGACGATGGGGCCCGCCGCGAGCTGCGGGAACATCGAGATGTAGGTGCCGAACGACACCGGGTTGCGCAGAGCGGGCCGCTCGCCCCGGTAGATGTCCACCACGTAGGAGATGTGGTGGAAGGTGAAGAAGGAGATGCCGATCGGCAGTGCCAGCTCCGCGACGGGGAAGTCGCCGCCGAACAGCTGCGCGAACCAGGCGATCTGCTCGGTCGCGAAACCCGCGTACTTCCAGACCAGCAGGATCGAGAGGTCGAAGCCGATCACGCCGAGGAGCAGGTAACGCCGTCGCTGCTGGATGCGCGCGTTCCACGGGTCCGGTTCGAGTGCGGGGCCAGCGGCGAAGTTGACCACCATGCAGGCCAGCAGCAGGAGTGTGAAGGCGCCGGCACCCGTGGCGTAGAAGATCAGGCTGCCGACCGCGACGATGCCGTTGCGCCAGCTCCGGGGCAGCACGAGCACCGCGACGAGGACCGCGGGCATGAAATACCACAGGAACAGTGGCGAGACGAACGACATCCAGCGGCCCCCCGGTCACGTTTGCGCATCGTGACCTTAACGGAGGCGCTACCCCCGACAGGGCGACACGGCAGCCAAGTGGTCCGGGACACCGTACGAGAAGTGCAAACCCGCGTGCGAGAAGTGCAAACCCGCGTGCGAGAAGTGCGGACACGCCGGTGTTGAGGTGCTACCTCGGCGTGTCCGCAGGTTATGCACGCATGTTTGCAGTTGCTGTACGCACTCGGTTGCCGTGCGGATTCGTTGCCGGACCCGGCTTGCGTTGCCGTGCGGCTTCTGAGGTCCTACACCGGGGGAGCGGGGTCGTACTCGATGTGCTCGCGCACCTCGCGAGCCCGCTCCCGGCTCATCAACCGGGCGAGCAGGTGCAGTGCCATGTCGATGCCCGAGGACACCCCCGCCGACGTGATGAGGTCACCGTCATCGACGAACCGCTCGTCCCTGCGCACGTCGATCGTGGGGTCGAGTTCGGCCAGCAGATCCAGCGACTTCCAGTGGGTCGTCGCCGGTCGCCCTCGCAGCAGCCCTGCGGCGGCGTAGACGAGCGAGCCCGTGCACACGCTCGTCAGCAACGGCACGGTCTCGCGCTGCCTGCGCACCCACGCGAGTTGGTCCTCGTCGCGCAGGTGGGGCCGGGTGCCGCGCCCGCCCGGATACAGCAGCACGTCGAGCGGTGGTACGTCGTCGTACGAGTGGTCCGGCACGAGGTGCAGCCCCTTCGCGCAACGCACCTGCTCGCCGTCGCGGGAGAACGTCACCACGCGGTAGCCGTCGTCCGGGTAGGTCCTCGCCCAGTGCGACAGCACTTCCCACGGTCCCACCGCGTCGAGTTCCTCGACGTCGTGGAACAGCAGAACCCCGATCGTCTTCACGGCAGCTACACCCTTCCCGCGATGCGGCGGCGGCGCGCGACCTCGGCCAGCAGCACAGCGCCGGCGACGGACGCGTTCAGCGACTCGACACCGGCAGCCATGGGGATGGAGACCGTGTAGTCGCACGTCTCCCGCACCAGGCGGGAAAGGCCGCGGCCCTCGGAGCCGATCACGACCACCAGCGGATCGACGTCGATGTCGAGGGAGTCGATGTCCACGGCGCCGTCCGCGTCGAGGCCCGCGATCATCAGCCCTTCCGATGCCCACTCGCGCAACTGCCGTGTGAGGTTGGTGGCCATACCCACCGGGAGCCTTGCGGCCGCTCCCGCGCTCGTGCGCCACGCCACGGCGGTCATCCCGGCACTGCGCCTGCTCGGCAAGAGCACGCCGTGAGCGCCGAACGCGGCGGCCGAGCGGATGACGGCGCCGAGGTTGCGTGGGTCGGTGACACCGTCCAGCGCGACGAGAAGCGGCGGATCGCCGGACTCCCGCGCGGCCCGCAGCAGCTCGTCGGGGCTCGCGTAGGAGAACGGCGGCACCTGGAGTCCGAGCCCCTGGTGCAGCGCCTTGTTCGTCTTGCGGTCGAGTTCCTCGCGGGGCACTTCGAGAATCGAGATTCCCTTGTCGGCGGCCATGCGGACGGCCTCGGTGACGCGGTCGTCGGCGTCGATGTTCAGCGCCACGTACAACGCCGTCGCGGGCACTCCCGCGCGCAACGCCTCCACGACGGGATTGCGACCCGCGATGATCTCCGGCCCCTCGGCTGCCTTCTTGGCTGCCTTGCGTTTCTGGTCAGCCCTCGCCGCCGCGGCTGCGGCCTTGCGCTGCGCCGGATGCCCCGGACGCATCTCGGCCCTCGGGGTTGGGCCCTTGCCTTCGAGGCCCCTGCGGCGTACGCCGCCGGAACCGACGACGGAGCCCTTCTTCGTGCCTTGCTTGCGCACCGCTCCGCGGCGACGCGAATTGCCAGCCATACGTCAGTCTCTCACTGTCCACAAGGGACCATTGGGGGTGTCTTCAACGGCGATGCCTGCCTCCGCGAGCCGGTCGCGGACGGCGTCGGCCGTCGCGAAGTCGCGGGCGGCGCGGGCCTCCTGCCGCATCGTGAGCATGGCATCGACCAGCTTCGCCAGCGCCTCTGCCTCGGCGCCGGTGTGCTCGGCCCACTGCTCGGACAGCGGATCGATGCCGAGGACGTTCACCATCGCACGCACGGCTTCGGCCGCTTCGAGCGCCTTGGTGCCGTCGGAGACGTCGAGCGCCGCGTTGCCGTCGCGCACCGTGTTGTGCAGCACGGCGAACGCCTGCGGCGTTCCGAGGTCGTCGTCGAGAGCGGCGGCGAACTCGGAAGGAACCCGGCCGTTGCGCACCTCACCCTCGGTCGCGCGAACCCGCCGCAGGAACTGTTCGATGCGCCGGTAACCCTGCGCCGATTCCGAGAGTGCCGCGTCCGAGTACTCGATGGTGGAGCGGTAGTGCGGCTGGATCAGGTACGCGCGCAGCTCCACGGCGCGGTACCGGCGCAGCATTTCGGGGATGGCCACCACGTTGCCGAGCGATTTCGACATCTTCTCGCCCGACATCGTCACCCAGGCGTTGTGCAGCCAGTACCTCGCGAAGCCGTCGCCTGCCGCGAGCGACTGTGCGCGCTCGTTCTCGTGGTGGGGGAAGACGAGATCCACACCTCCGCCGTGGATGTCGAACTCCGGCCCGAGGTAGGTGGTGGCCATGGCCGAGCACTCCAGGTGCCAGCCCGGCCTGCCGGGCCCCCACGGTGTCGGCCAGGACGGCTCACCCGGCTTGCTGCCTTTCCACAACGTGAAGTCGCGGTGGTCTCGCTTGCCTTCGGCCTGGGTCTCGCCCTGCTGAACGTCGTCGAGCCGCTGGCCGGACAACGCGCCATAGCTGTCGAACGACGCGACGGAGAAGTAGACGTCACCCTCGGCGGCGTAGGCGTGTCCCGAATCGACGAGCCGCTGGATCAGCTCGATCATCTGCGTGATGTGGCCGGTGGCGCGCGGGGTCACGGAAGGAGGGAGGCAGCCGAGCGCGGCGTAGGCGTCCTCGAACGCGCGTTCGTGGGTCGCGGCCCACTCCCACCAAGGGCGTCCCGCGTCGGCCGCCTTGGCGAGGATCTTGTCATCGATGTCAGTGACGTTGCGCACCATGAGCACGTCGAGTCCGGAGTGGACGAGCCAGCGGCGCAGCACGTCGTAGTTCAGCGCACCCCGTACGTGCCCGATGTGGGGAACACCCTGCACGGTGGCCCCACAGACGTACATGGACGCCGTTCCCGCCTGCGCGGGCCGGAACTCACGCACCTGCCTGGTCGCGGTGTCGAACAGTCGAAGGGCCACGTCGCAAATGGTACTTCTCAGAGCACCGAGTGTTCCCGCAGGGCGGTGAGCAGCCCGTCGGTGCGTTCGGCTGTCGGCGCGGGGTCCACCAGCGCGAACGCGCAGCCGAGCTGCCTCGCTCCGCCGTCGGCCTGCTCGCTGTCACCAACCATGAGCGTCTGTTCGGCCGACGCGCCGAGCCGATCGAGCGCGATGCGGAAGACCTCGGGATCCGGCTTGATCGCGCCCACCTCGTACGAGAGGACGAACTCATCGACGTAGGCGTCGAGGCCGTGTTTCTCGAAGGCGGGACGGATGTCGAACGCGATGTTGCTGAGTACGCCGACGGCGATGCCCGCGGACGACACGTCGCGCAGCACCGCGCCCGCGTCGGGATAGGGCGTCCACGCCGAAGGATCGACGAGCCTGCTGTAGAGCGCCTTGGCCTGCTCGACACGGGGGATGCCCGAGCGCCGCAGCATTTCCAGATACACCTTGCGATGCAGACCGGGGTCGAGATCACGGTGATGCCAGGCGTGCAGGTGCTCGTCGTCGAGATCGACGGCGAGCGTCACCGGGGCGGTCATGCGCCGCATCAGCTCCGCCTGCGCCTCGACGTCGAGCGGGTCACCTTGGTGATCGGTGACGCCGTCGAGCCAGCTCGCGTCGTGTTCGAGCCGGAACAGTGTGCCCGAGAAGTCGAACAACACCGAGGTGATGGTGGGCATGCTCGTCACTTTTCGGACGAGGGCAGCAACAGAGCCGTGGCGATGGCGGCGAGTCCTTCGCCTCGGCCGGTGAGGCCGAGCCCGTCGGTGGTCGTGGCCGACACGGAGACGGGGCCGCCGATCGCGTCGCCGAGCACCCGTTGTGCTTCCTGGCGGCGTCCGCCGATCCTCGGCCGGTTGCCGACGACCTGCACGACGGCGTTGCCGACCTGGTAGCCGGCCTCGGTGATCCTGGCACGGACCTCGGTGAGCAGTTCGACACCGTGGGCTCCCGCCCAGCGTTCGTCGCCCGTGCCGAACACGGCACCGAGATCGCCGAGTCCCGCCGCGGAAAGCAGGGCATCGCACAGTGCGTGCGAAGCCACGTCGCCGTCCGAGTGCCCCGCGCAACCGTGGGCGTCCGGCCATCGCAGCCCGAGCAGCCAGCACTCGCGGCCCGTCTCGATGGGGTGGACGTCAACGCCCTGGCCGATTCTCATTCCCGTTCCTCCAGCAGAGCTTCCGCCACCGTGCGCTCGAACGGGGTGTGCACGCGAAGCCCGTTGGGGTGTCCCGGCACGGCCTGCGCGCGGACGTCCGCGAGATTCAGCGCGTCCGCGAGCTCAACGGTTCGCAGGAACGCGGCCGTGAACCCCCGTGGTGACTGCGCGCGGCGCAAGTTCTCGCGCTCGCTCGTTCTCAGTACCTCGCCACGGCTGTCGATGACCTTCACGGTGTCGGTGACCGGCTCGACGGGCACCGCGGCAGGCGCTCCGCTCCGGATCGCGTCCACGACCGCGCGAATACTCGCTCCGGGCGTGAACGGCCGCGTTGGTTCGTGCACGAGCACGATGTCGTGAGCCGCAGGTGCGGCGGCCAGCAAAGCCTTCCTGGCGGATTCGATGCGGTCACCACCTCCGGGAGCGAGGACGATCCGGCGATCACCGGCTGCCGCGACGGCGTCCGCGTACTCGGCGCGAGTCGCCTGTGGGCCTGCCACGACGACCCGATCGACACAGCCCGACCCGACGATGCCGAGAACGGTGTGTGTCAGCAACGTCGCACCACGTACTCGTGCGAGCGCGCCCGAATTGCGGTTGTCCTCGATCCCGAGGGGGACCAGCGCGATGACGGCGGACAGCGACTAGACCACCGCGGTTTCCAGCACCTCGTCGAGCAGGACCTCGGCCTTGCTCTCGTCGGTACCCTCGGCGAGTGCGAGCTCACTGACCAGTATTTGCCGCGCCTTGGCCAGCATCCGCTTCTCGCCCGCGGAAAGGCCACGGTCCTTCTCGCGCCGCCACAGATCGCGCACCACTTCGGCCACCTTGTTGACGTCGCCCGAGGCGAGCTTCTCCAGGTTGGCCTTGTACCGGCGAGACCAGTTGGTCGGCTCGTCGGTGTGCGGTGCCCGCAACACGTCGAAAACCCGGTTCAGCCCGTCCTGGCCCACGACGTCACGCACACCGACGACCTCGGCGTTGTCGGCGGGAACGCGAACCGTAAGATCGCCCTGCGCGACCTTGAGGACGAGGTACTGCTTCTCCTCGCCCTTGATCACACGGGTTTCGATCGCTTCGATGAGTGCGGCACCGTGGTGCGGGTAGACGACGGTCTCTCCGACCTTGAAAACCATGTGTCCTCTGCCCCTTTCGCTGTGTCCATCTTAGCACGCGGTTTCGACCTTGAACCAGACACCCGAACTCGTTGTCGCAGGTCAATGGCCTGATCTGGGCTGGCGAGGGGGTTGACAAATGCGTAATTCGCATACTCACGCAGGTGACGGCGGGGTCATTAGTGCGCATTCCGGTAATCCATTGTGGACACCTTTACGGCAGTTGATCTAGCCGCTCGGGTGAAGCCGGGGTGAAGTCTGCGCCACACCCGTGGGGCACCGGGTGAGGTCGCCTGCCGCCTGCCGGGATAGTCTCACCGGCAGGCAGCCCTGAGTAGGGAGGGACTCCAGAGTGAAACGTCGCACGGTGGGTTCGAGGATCGGCTCGGTCGCTCCGGTCGCGGTCGCCTTCGGTGCCGCACTGCTCGTCACGGGCTGCGCCGCAGGCCAGATCACCCAGACGGACACCCAGGTGGCGGCTATCAACGGCACCTCGGCGCAGGTCGGCACGATCGCGATCCGCAACGCCGAGGTCTCCTACCCGGAGAGCGACGGGTCCGGCCCGGCCGTCTACCAGCCGAACAGTGACGTGCCCACCACCATGTGGCTCGTGAACGAGGGCAACAAGGCCGACGAACTGGTGTCCGCGCGCACCGACGCGGCGTCCACCGTCGCCATCGAGGGGTCCAAGGTCGTTCCCGCGCAGCGCACGCTTGTGCTCGGCGCCGACCAGCCCGCGACGGGCGAGGTGACGGGCGATCCCACCAGGGGCACGCTCACTCTCAAAGGGCTGACCAGGCAGCTGCGGCCGGGGCAGATGGTGGAGATCACTCTCACGTTCCGTGACGCGGGCCAGGTGACGTTCGAGATGCCGGTCACGGTGCCGGACGAGCCGAGGGTCAGCACGGCCGAGCCCGGTGGCGGGCACGGCGGCGGTCACTGACGCGCTGTCGCGAACGGTCCACGTCGCGGGCTGTCGGTGGTGCGCGTTAGCGTCTGCGCGTGGTGAGGAAGGGTTCGAGTTTCCGCTGCGCCGAGTGTGGCTTCGAGGTCGCGAAGTGGGTCGGTCGCTGCCCCGAGTGTCAGGCGTGGGGCACGATCGAGGAGCGCGCCGGTTCGCGCGCTCCGATCGCCAAGGTCGCGGCAGGCGCGCCGAGTTCGCCCGCCAGGCCCATCGCCGAGGTCGATGTGGAGACCTCCCGTGCCAAGCCGACCGGGGTTTCAGAACTCGATCGGGTGCTCGGCGGCGGACTTGTGCCGGGAGTCGTCGTTCTCCTCGCCGGTGAACCGGGAGTGGGGAAGTCAACGCTGCTGCTGGAAGTCGCCTATCAGTGGGCGGCGCACAGCGGGGCCGCCGCGCTGTACGTGACGGGCGAGGAGTCGGCGGGACAGGTGCGGTTGCGTGCCGAGCGCACCGGCAACGTGCACGACCGGATGTTCCTCGCAGCGGAGAGCGACCTCGCGGCCGTGTTCGGACACGTGGACGACGTCAAACCAGGACTCTTGATCGTGGACTCGGTCCAGACCATGTCGTCACCGCAGGCCGAGGGAGCGCCGGGCGGGGTGACCCAGGTGCGCGCGGTGACAGCGGCACTCGTGGCTCTCGCGAAGGAACGCGGGCTTCCGGTCGTGCTGGTCGGCCACGTCACCAAGGAGGGGTCGGTGGCCGGTCCGAGAGTGCTGGAGCACCTCGTCGATGTGGTCCTGCACTTCGAGGGCGACAAGCACTCCACGTTACGCATGGTGCGCGGTGTGAAGAACCGGTTCGGCGCCGCCGATGAGATCGGGTGCTTCGAACTCCACGACGACGGCATCGAAGGTGTGCCCGATCCGTCCGGCCTCTTTCTCAACCGTCATGCGGAAGCCGTTCCCGGCACGGCGGTCGCGGTGACCGTGGAAGGCAAGCGACCACTGCTGTGCGAGGTGCAGGCCCTTGTGGCGGAATCCGCGCTCCCGCAGCCGAGGCGTGCTGTCAGCGGCCTGGACTCCGCGCGGGTGAGCATGGTGCTCGCGGTGCTGGAGAAGCGATCGGGCAATCCGATCGGGGGCAAGGACGTGTACACGGCCACGGTCGGCGGCATGAAGGTCACCGAACCGGCCGTTGATCTCGCGGTCGCGCTTGCCGTGTGGTCGGGGATGCGTGAGGTCGCGCTGTCCCCCCGGCTGGTCGCCATCGGTGAGGTGGGGCTGGCAGGCGAGGTGCGCAGGGTCACCGGGGTCGGAAGGCGGCTGGCCGAGGCGGCGCGATTGGGCTTCACGCACGCGCTCGTGCCCCCGGATCCCGGCCCGCTGCCGGACGGCATCAAGACATTGGAGGTCGGAGACCTCGCCAGCGCATTGCACGCCGTCGAGTACGTGCCGGGAACCGTCTTCTGAACCGGGTCGGCCCGGCCGACGCTCGTTGCCGTCGGCCGGGCCGTTTCCGTGCTCGCGAGGCGCGCCGGTGTCAGCTCTGCGAGAGCAGCCGGGCGCAGCGGATCAGGCCGAGGTGCGAGTACGCCTGCGGGTGGTTGCCGAGCGAGCGTTCGGCGACGGGGTCGTACTGCTCGGGAAGCAGGCCCGTCGGGCCCGCGGCGTCCACGAGCTGCTGGAACAGCTCCCGCGCCTCGGTGCGCCTCCCGGTGAGCAGGTACGCCTCGATCATCCATGCCGCGCACAGGTGGAAGCCGCCTTCGCCGCCGGGCAGACCGTCGTCGCGCCGGTACCGGTAGACGGTGGCGCCGCTGCGCAGTTCGGCTTCGATGGCCGTGACCGTTGACTGGAACCGCTCGTCCTGCGGGTCGAGAAGCCCTGCAAGGCCCACGAAGAGCGAAGCGGCGTCGAGGTCGGTGCCGTCGTAGGCGGTGGTGAACGCCTGCACCTCCTCGTTCCAGCCGTTGGTCAGCACGTCCGAGGCGATGCGGTCGCGCAGCTCGGGCCAGCCGACGGGAACGGGACGGCCGTAGATCTCGGCGAGCTTGATGGCCCTGTCGATGGTCACCCAGCACATGACGCGGGAGTACACGCGGTGCCTCGGGACGTGCCGTTCCTCCCAGATGCCGTGGTCGGGTTCCGACCAGCGGCGCGTGACGGCCTCGGCCATGGCACGCACGAGCTGCCAGTCCTCGTCACGCAGTTCGCCCCTCGCCTCGGCGAGCGTCATGACGAGTTCGACCACGGGTCCGAAGACGTCGAGCTGCACCTGGTGGTTGGCGAGGTTGCCGACGCGCACCGGCCGGGAGCCCTTGTAGCCGGGCAGTGAGTCGATCACCGCTTCCGCGCCGAGCTGGGTGCCCGCGAGCGTGTACAGCGGGTGCAGGCGTTCGGGGCCTGCCAGCGTGGACAGCACCCCGTGGAGCCAGCGGAGGAAACCCTCGGCTTCCTCCAGCGAGCCGAGCTCCACCAGTTCGCGCACCGTCATCGCGCCGTCGCGGATCCAGCAGTAGCGGTAGTCCCAGTTGCGGACTCCGCCGATCTCCTCGGGCAGCGACGTGGTGGCCGCAGCCATCACACCGCCCGTGTCGGCGTCGGCGAGGCCACGCAGGGTCAGCGCCGACCTCGCCACGAGTTCCGGCTCCACCTGCGGCAACTTCAGAGCGGTCGCCCACTCGCTCCAGTACCGGCCCGCCCTCTCCCTTCGCTCGATCTCGGTCAGCTCGTGAGGACCGAGATCGGTGGTGCCGCAACGCAGCTCCAGCACCACGGGCTTGTCCTTCTCCAGTGGAACCAGCGCGCTGGCCGTGTCGTGCAGGCCGTCGCTGGTGATCTCCCACTGCACGCCGGGGGAGCGCAGCACGAACGGCTCCGAAGTGCCGAGCACACGCAGGCCGTCCTCCTCGCGGAGGAGCCGCACAGGAACGCCACCGAACTCGGGCCTCGGAGCGAACACGATCGAGGCCGTTGTCTCACCGCTGACGACGCGAACGAGGTCGGTGCGGTGCGGAGCGCTCTCCGGTTCGAGGTAGTCGGTGACGAGTAGGCGCGACCAGCGGGTCTCCACCGTCATCGTGTTGGGAAGGTAGCGCTGGCCGAGCGGCAGCCCGTTGCGATGCGGTTTGATCGAGAAGTGGCCTGCGCCCTCGCCCCCGAGCAGGTCGGCGAACACGGCAGGTGCGTCGGGGCCGGGGTGGCACAACCAGGTCAGTTTCGCGTCGGGGGTGAGCAGGGCTACCGAACGCTCGCTGGCGAGCATCGAGATCCGCTCGATGGGCGGCGCCTGCTCCCCGTACAGCCAGTTGCGGCGTTCCTCCAGCAGGAATGCGAGCACCGTGGCGACGTCCTCGGTGTCGTCGATCCGGTATCGCGCCAGCGTGTCGCCGTCGCCGACCTTGACGCCGAGGTCGGGGCCGTGCAGGCGGGCGAACACCTTCTCGTCGGTGACGTCGTCGCCGAGGAACACGGCCGCGCTGGCACCAACCTGGTGGCGAAGCGTGTCGAGCGCGCTGCCCTTGTCGGTCTCGACGACGGCGAGTTCGACGACTTCCTTGCCGTCCGTGGTGGTGATGCCCTTCCACGTCGAAGGTCCGGCGTGGACGGCGGCGACGACCTCACGCGCGGCGGTGCGGTCGGCGCGCCGCACGTGCACGGCGACGCTCGCGGGCTTCACCTCCAGCGAAGCGCCTTCGACACCGTCGATGATGCGTGCGAGTTCGGCCTCCAGCTCGCGATGGAGGTTGCGGGCCTCCGAGTCGAGTGCGTGCACGAAACCGATGTCGAACTCCGAGCCGTGGCTGCCGACGAGATGGATCTCGCCTGGCAACCGCGACAGGATCGCCAGGTCGCGGAGAGCGCGGCCGGAGATCACGGCGCAGGTGGTCTCGTGCAACGAGGCGAGAGAACGCAAGGCACCCACCGACTCGGGACGGGCTCTCGCCTCGTCCGGATTGGTCGTGATGGGGGCAAGCGTCCCGTCGTAATCGCAGGCGACCAGCAGGCGCGGCGTCCTGGCGATCGCAACGATCGCACGCCGCAGCTCAGCAGGCAGGGCCTCGGCGGTCAACACTCCTCCTTGGGGAGTTGAGCAGCTTTTCGGGGGGAAGTTCAGGTAGCCGCTTCGGTCCCGAGGGCTTCGAGGAACGAGCGCGCCCACCTATCGACGTCGTGCGTCAGTACCTGACGACGCAAGGCGCGCATCCTACGCCGACCTTCCGCTGGGTCGAGCGTAATGGCCTGCTCGAGTGCGTTCTTCACCCCGTCCAGGTCATGGGGGTTGACCAGAAAAGCGCTGCTCAGCTCGGCTGCGGCTCCCGCGAACTCGGACAGCACGAGCGCGCCACCAAGATCATGACGGCAGGCGACGTACTCCTTGCACACCAGGTTCATGCCGTCGCGAAGCGGGGTCACCACCATGACGTCGGCAGCGGAGAAGAACGCGGCGAGTTCGGCGCGGTCAACCGACTGGTGCAGGTAATGCACCGCTGGGTGTCCGACCCTGGCGAACTCGCCGTTGATGCGGCCCACCATCTGCTCGATCTCACTGCGCATCTGCTGGTAGTGCTCGACGCGTTCGCGGCTCGGCGTCGCGAGCTGGATGAAGGTGACGTCCTTCGGCTCGACCCTGCCCTCCTGGAGCAGTTCGTGGAACGCCGCGAGGCGCAGGTCGATGCCCTTGGTGTAGTCGAGGCGATCGACACCGAGCAGAACGACCTTCGGGTTACCGAGATCGCGGCGTACCTGCGCGGCGCGTTCCTGAACGGCCTTGCTCCGCGCGAGGGAGTCGAGCCCTGCCGCGTCGATCGAGATGGGGAAAGCACCGACCCGCACGGTACGGTCGCCCACCTGCACCATGCCCGGCCTCGACCGCACACCCACCGAGCCCCGGCTCGGTTCGAGGCCGATGAGCTGTCGCGCCAGCCACAGGAAGTTCTGCGCGCCGCCCGGCCGGTGGAAGCCCACGAGGTCGGCTCCGATCAGGCCGCGCACGATCTCCGCCCGCCACGGAAGCTGCATGAACAGCTCCACAGGAGGGAACGGGATGTGCAGGAAGAATCCAATGCGCAGGTCGGGACGCAGTTCCCGCAGCATGCTCGGCACGAGCTGAAGCTGGTAGTCCTGCACCCACACGGTCGCGCCCTCGCCTGCCACCGCCGCGCTCGCCTCGGCGAACCGCCGGTTGACGCGTACGTAGCTCTCCCACCAGCCTCTGTCGAACACCGGCCTCGCCACCACGTCGTGGTACAGCGGCCACAGCGTGGCGTTGGAGAAGCCCTCGTAGTAGTCGCGCACGTCCTCGGAGGTCAGCGTCACAGGGTGCAGAACGAGTCCCTCGTCGCTGAACTCGTCAACCTCCACGTCGGGGACGCCGGGCCAGCCCACCCACGCGCCCTTGCGCGAGCGGAGGAATGGCTCCAGCGCGGACACGAGCCCGCCGGGGCTCTGAGTCCAGCGCTGGGTGCCGTCCGCCGAGCGTTCGAGGTCAACCGGCAGGCGGTTCGCGACGACCACGAACTCGGCTCGCGCGCTGGACCGTGAGGTGGACGTCGGTTCCGGGGATGACTCTGACAGCTCCGAGGAAGGCACCGAAGACATGCTCAAACAGTAACCCGCGTTGCCTATTCGAGGGGGCGGCCAGTGTTCAGAGGCCCGGCCATGCGGGGCCCGGAGAGCTTGCGTTCGAGCCTGCCGAGGCCTGTCTTGACGGGCTGGGCGAGGAACTCGCCGAGCACCACTCCGGCGGCCAAGGCCAGCCCGATCGCGGCCGCCGACATCAGAATCCTGATGTCACCGCCGTTGACGAGCTGAGACATGCCACGGTAGGTCGAGAATCCCGGCAGCAGCGGGGTGATCCCGGAGACCGCGACGACGAGCGGGGTGACCTTCAGCCTGCGGGCCAGCACACCGCCGCCGAACCCGACCAGCGTCGCGGCGACCGAGGCGGCGAGGATCTGGTTGTACCCGGCGAGGCTCAACGCGCCATAGGCGCCGGCGCCGACAGCGCCTGCCACGGCCGCGACGGCCATCGGCCGGAACCTGGAGTACGACGCCAGCGCGAAGCAGACGGCCGCACCCGTTCCCGCGATCATCATCACGGGGAGGGTCAGCGGCGTGTACGCCGGTGTGGCAGGCACCGGTGTCCTGGTGGCACCCAACTCGGCTGCCAGGCTGATCGCGGCACCGACCCCGGTGATGAGACCCGCACTCATGATCGCCACTTCGAGTGTCCGCCCGGCCGCCGTGACGTAGTAGCCGGTGATGGCGTCCTGCACGGCGGACACGGTGGAAAGCCCTGAAAGCAGCACCGTCAACGCCGCGGCCACGACGAGCGTCGGTCTCTCCAGTTCGAAGACGTCGAGGTTCACGATGGCGATGGCCGACAGCGTCGCGATGAAGCCACCGACCACCTGCTGGAAGAAGAACGGGAGCGCGCCTTTGTTCAGCAACCGGCCGACGCGGTCCACGAGGGCACTGATCACGAAGGAGATGACGGGAAGCCACCCTCCGCCGCCGAGGAGCAGGGTGACGAACCCGGCCATGCCGCCCCAGGCGAGCGTCGAGACCCAGCGAGGGTAGGGGTGGTCGGCGTTGGTGATCCGCGACAGTTCCGTATAGGCGTCCTCGGCACTGATCCGGCCACGGATCAGTTGCTGCACAAGACGTTCCGTCTCGGACAACCGCGTGTAGTCGAGGCTGCGCGACCGCACGACCCGCAGTGCCGTGACGGGAGGGAGGTCGCTGCCTCGGAGACAACTCACGGTGATGGACGTGAAGATGACGTCCACCTCGCAGTGCGGGAGACCGAGTGCGCGGGTCAGGGCGAGGATGGTGGCGGTCACGTCCGAGGCGCCCGCACCGCTGGCCATCTGAACCTCGCCGATGCGCGTGACGATGTCCAGAACCATGTGGACGGTGGCCTCGTCGGGCAGTTCCGGCCCGATGGCCGCCTCCTGGAGCGGCTCCACGGCGGGCAACTCGCCCGTCGGTGGCTCAAGGATGTGCCAGGCTCGCTGTCGGATCCGGCGGCCCTGCTGTCGCTGTGCGCGCTTCTCGGACTGTTCCTCGGCTGGTGCTTCCAGAATCTGCCACGCGTGACGGCGCTTGGGTGCTGCCGCACGAGCGCGCGGCTTCAGTTTCATCTCCACCTCCTCGGAAGTCCCAGCTGTCCCCCGGAGAGCAATCGGCAGTATGGCCTCGACCGTTGCACCCTTGGGGCCGTGGCGTATACCACATCGTTGCGCGAACGTGACCTCGTTCCACGGTAGTTGCTGAAAGGCCCTTCAGCAGGGACGGAAGGCAGTACGGGGGCATGCTGTGGCGCACATCGCTGTGGATATAGTTGGGGTGGATCCGCACGCATTCGCCGGTGTGCGTTCCAGGCCGGTATAGCTCAGCTGGTAGAGCATCTGTCTTGTAAACAGAAGGTCAGGGGTTCGAGCCCCCTTGCCGGCTCTCTCGTTGTTTCGCGGCGCTCGCGCGCTTCGCGGGTGCGTCCTGTATCGGGGTGCTTACGACGCTGTGCGAGCAGTCGCGCACCCTGCGAGCAAGTTCCCACTCGGTCGGTTCACGACGGGCCGCGATGCGCGAATCGTCCCGTACAGTCGAATCCTGGATGTCTCGTTCTTCGAGGAGCCCGCAGTGAACGCGGCTTTCGACCAGCCATTTCCCGAATCCCCGAGTCTCCTCGCCGGATCGCCTCGCCCCGGCGACTGGGCGCACGTGCGGTTCATCGAGGGGCTTTCCCGCCAGCTCGCGGGGGCGTTGAACGTTCGGCGCGCGGCCTACCGCGCACTGGACTTCGCCATCCCGTACCTCGGCGACTGGGGAATGCTGGCCTTCTTCGACGCCGACAGCGTCTCCGTCTACTCGCAGGGCCGTAACGGCAGAGTGGCAGGCCCCGTGCTCCTCGGCCGCCTCGATCCTCTTCAGACCCTCGGCCGGTTCCGGAGGAGGGGTGTCACGGAGCGGTATGCGGCACCTCAGAACGACATCGGTGCCGTCCTTGCCGAGCTGATCCCGTCAACACCGCTTCTGGAGGAAGCGGAGGCACACCGACCCTCGGCTGTTCTCGCCGTCGCACTCACCATCGGTGGCGTCACCAACGGAGTGTTCGTCGTCGTCCGAGGTGGGGGCAGCGACTACACCGCGAGCGACGCGGCGGCGGGTGAGGAGTTCGCAAGGCGGGTCTCCACAACGCTGGAGTCGGCGAGGCTCTACGAGGAACGCGCCCAGACGGCGGAGGCGCTGGAGCAGGTGCTGCGCCCACCCGAGTTGCCTCAGTATCCGGGCGTGTTCATGGCCGCCCGCTACCGGCCGGGTGAGCAGCGCCTGCGGATCGGCGGCGACTTCTACGACGTGCACGGCGACGCGGACGACTTCACCGTGGTGATCGGCGATGTCTGTGGCAAGGGCATCGACGCGGCCGTGTTCACGAGCCTGGCCCGGCAGACGATCAGGACAGCGGCCTTCTTCGATCGGTCACCGGCAAGGGTGCTCGGGGCGCTGAACGAGGTGTTGCGCACCCAGTTGTCGCAACGGTTCGTGACAGCGGCGTGCGCGCGGTTCCTGCGCAGGCCGGGGGAGCGGGTGATGACGGTGACCGTGTCGGTGGCGGGACATCCGCCGCCGCTCGTCCTGCGGGCTGACGGCACCGTGGAGGAGTTCGCCGTGGCAGGCACGGTCGCGGGCATCGTGTCAGGGCTCTCGTTCACCGAGGCCGAGTTGGGGCTCGGCGCGAAGGACACCATCCTGCTCCACACCGACGGGGTCGAGGAAGCGCGCGGGAGGGAGGGGTTCTTCGGCCACGACCGGTTGCGCCTCATGCTTCCCGAGTACGCGGGGGCGAGCCCAGGCACCCTCTGTGAGGCGGTCGAGCAGCGCGTGCTCGAACACCTCGACGGCGCGGCGCACGACGACATCGCAGTGATCGCCGTGCAGAACGGAGCGTGAGCCGGATGTCCTCGGCCCCGATATCGCACGACACCGGCTTCGAGGAGTTGTTCTTCCGGTTCGAGCGGGCTCTCGCCGAGGGCAACGCCTCCGCCGCCGTCGCACTCGTTGACGAGGCACTCGACGGCGACATGGAGCCTGTTTCCCTGCTCGGCGACGTGATCACGCCCGCGCAGCGCCGCATCGGTGAGAGGTGGCAGCGCGGGGAGTGGTCGGTGGCGCAGGAACACATCGCCACCGGGATCTCGCTCGCCGCGGCGGAGGCCGTGGCGCGAAGGGTCCGCTCACTGCCCATCACCAAGGGCCGCATCATCGTCGGGTGCGCGGAACGTGAGTGGCACGCGCTCGCCGCGATGGTCGTCGCGACCTGCCTGCGTGCCAGGGGATGGCAGGTGACCTTTCTCGGGGCGGCGACACCGGCCGAACGTCTCTACTCCTACCTGCACCAGGTGGAGCCCGACGTCGTGGCCGTGAGCTGTTCCGTCGCCGGCGGACTGCCGAGCACGCGCCGTGGCATCGAGTCGGCGACAACGGCTGGTATTCCCGTGCTGGTGGGTGGCGCCGCGTTCGGGAAGGACGCGAGGCGTGCGCGGGCGCTCGGCGCGACGGCGTGGGCTCCGACGCTGCGTGAGGGTCTCGACCTCGCGGACCAGCTGCCCGCGACGGTCGATCCGGTGTCCCCCCTGCCGCAGGACGTCGTCTTCGAGCAGCGCACCCTCGACGCCGAACATCACCACTTCGCTCGCCGGATCAGCGACAGGTGGGAACCGGCCAGGGTCGTGGACCGGGGCGACATCGTCACCGACACCGATCTCACGCTGGTGATCCGCGATTGCGTGGAGCAGCCGCTGCGCACGCTCGAAGGTGCGCTGCTCACCGGAGACGGACGGCTCGTGCGCGATGCGGCCACCTGGGTCGGCAACGTGCTGACTTCGCGAGCCGTCCCGGTGTCGGCCGTTGACGCGCTGCGCGCCGAAGTCCTCGACGTCGTTCGCTCGCTTCCGAGGACCCGCGCGATGACCGAACAGAACTGGCCTCCCACTGCGGAGACCGGCGAGCCCAACGAGAACGCCGAGAACGTCGAGGGCTGAACTTCGCGAGATCGCCGCGTTCACTCCCGACTGGCGTGACAAGATCGTCGCTACCAGTGACATCTTTTCGGGAGGATTCCGGTGACCATAGCACCGCGAGCACCGCGAGCACCGCGCGACGTGGAGCAGGAGTATCCGACAGCAGAGGTGGTGGCCAAGCTCCGCCGCCTTGCCGACGCGCTCGAAACCGAGAAGCCGTTTCGTATCCAGATCGCCGGTGAGCGGATCAGGGTGCCCGCACATGCCACGTTCTCGATCGAGCACGAGCGCGGTGACGGCGAGGAGGAGATCGAGTTCCAGCTCAAGTGGAAGCTGGACGACGACTCCGACGACGAGGACGAGGACGACGAGGATTCCGAGGACACGGACTCCGGCTCCGACTCCGCCGATGACGCCGCCGACAAGGCTGTCGTCTGACGGTGGCCCGAGGCCGTGTGAACGGCTGTGACCTGCCTTCGCCTGCTGACACCGCCGCAGGCGAAGGCTGGTCGGTCACCGCCAGGCCGTCCGCACCTCGGTGAGCGTGAGCTCGTCCGATCCGCCCGCACGATGCTGGATCGTCCACACCTCGCGTGCCGAGTCCGGGAAGCCGTACAAGAAGCCGCCGTCGTCGCAGCCGTAGCTCAAGGGCTGGCTGTTCCGGGTTTCCGGAACACCGAGCGCCTTGACACACCGGGTGCCGTCGGCCAGCTCAAGTCCCCAGTGCGGGTCGGCCTGCGTGGCGACCCGCGCACCGGCGCCGAGATCCTCCAGCACGTAGACCTTGGTGACGTCGGAGCTTCCCGGGCCGGACACGCACAGGGCCACGGTCGTCATCCCGAATGCTCCGGCGGCTTCGTTGTCCGGGTCTCGTTGTTCCACCACGGGACGCTCCGGCACGAAACACGGGTCCATCGCCACGGACGTCTCCTTGGTGAAGCAACGGCGGGCCAGCTCGTTCTCCGGACTGAGCGCGGAGGGCAGGCAGTTCGCGGACACCGACTGAGTGATTCGCAGTCCCGGTGCGGGCTCGCCCTCGCCGGTGAACGGGCGCACCGTCGTCGTGCGGGTCTCGGTCACAGGTGCGCTCTGCTCTGGTCCGGCACCGCCGCAGCCTGCCGACGCCGCTGCCGCGAGTAGCCCCGCCGCGATCGCCGCCGCGCGCCTGGCCCTCTTCTCCCGCACAGCGTGGTGCCCCTTCCTTCCGAGCCCGGGTACCGTCGAGCGAGTTCCGAGCGTAATCAGCTGACCTCGTGCCTCGATCCTAGGGAGGAACCGCGGTGCTCGACCTGATTCTGCGTGACGTGCGTGCCCTGACCATGTGCGAGGACCGACCGAGAGCCCACACCGTCGGGGTACTCGGCGGGCGCATCGTGGGTGTGGACGAGGAAGTGGAGGGTCTTTCGGCACGCACCGTCGTCGATGGTGGCGGCGCGGTGCTCACACCGGGTTTCGCCGACGCGCACAACCACATGGTGTGGTACGGCCTTTCGCTCGCGGAGATCGATCTCTCGGGGTGCCGTTCCTTCGACGAGCTCTACGACATGGTGGCCAGGCGTGCGGCGCGGCTGCCGTCCGACGCCTGGGTCATCGGGTCGCGCTACGACGACTTCGTGCTCGGCGGGCATCCCGACCGCGCGGCCCTCGACAGGGCTGGCGGAGGGCGCCCCGTCTGGCTCAAGCACCGCTCGGCACACATGTGTTCCGTCAACAGCGTGATCCTCGGCCTCGCGGGCATTCTGGACGGCACGGCCACCGTGCCCGAGGGCGGTGTCGTGGAGCGCGACGCTTCGGGCGAGCCGACCGGCCTGCTCGCCGAGCAGGCACAGCAGCTCGTCGATGCGCTGGTGAAGCCGTATCCGGTCGAGGAGCTGGCTGAGGCCGTTGCGCGGGCGGCGAAGGTGTACGTCGCCGAAGGGCTCACGCACGTCACGGAGGCGGGTGTCGGCGGTGGCTGGATCGGCCACAGTCCCGCCGAGGCCGCCGCCTACCAGCTCGCGCGGCAGCGCGGTGAGCTGACCGTGCGCGTCGAGCTGATGCCTGCGGCCGAGACCCTTCACCCGCTTGTCGGCGACCTCGTCGGGCTGGATCTCGGGATACGCAGCGGATTCGGGGACGACTTCCTACGTGTCGGCCCGATGAAGATCTTCACCGACGGGGCGTTGAGCAGCAGGACCGCTGCCGTGACGGAGCCGTTCGAGGGCGACGGCGGGCTCGGCGTGCTCGGCGACGACCCCGAGGTGCTGCGCAAGCGCATCCTGGACGCGCACCGCAGCGGCTGGCGGGTGGCGGCACACGCCATCGGCGACCGCGCGATCGACCTGACACTGGACGCCTTCGAACAAGCGCAGCGCGAGTTCCCCCGGCCGGGAGTGCGGCATCGCATCGAGCACGCGGCGATGGTGAGGCCCGATCAGCTTCCGCGTCTCGTGGCGCTCGACATCGTGCCCGTCCCGCAGGCCAGGTTCCTGTACGAGATCGGCGACACCATGCTGAAGTCGCTCGGTGAGGGTCGCGTGCCGTGGCTGTACCGGCACCGGTCGTTCCTCGACGCGGGGCTGCGCGTGCCGGGCAGCTCCGACCGGCCGTGTGTGGGAACCGGTGCTCCGCTGGCCGGGATGCGGAACATGGTCGAGCGCACCACCAGCGCGGGCGTCGTTCTCGCCGAGGACGAGCGGGTGGACGCCGTCGAGGCGTTGCGCGCGTTCACGACGCACGCGGCCTACGCGGCGGGCCAGGAGGACCGGCGTGGGCGGATCACGGCAGGTATGCAGGCCGACCTCGTGCTCCTCGACGACGACCCCACCGCCGTGCCAGCCTCGTCCATCGACTCCGTCGGTGTGCTGGCCACGTTTGTGGCCGGTGAGGCTGTGCACGGCGGTGAGTCGCTGACCTACGCCGAGCGAGCCGACTGACCCCGTCTCCGAACGACCAACTCCGTCCCCGAACGACCCACTCCGTCTCCGAACGACCAACTCCGTCTCCGAACTGCAAACTCTCGTCCACAAAGTGCAAACAAGCGTCCACAGGCTGCGGACACGCGCGAACATCGCCGTGTCCGCAGCCTGTGCACAGGTGTTGGCACTTCACGTACGAGTGCCGGCACTTCACGGACGTGCGCTCGGGGTTTTCGGTACCGGCTTCAGCGGCGGGGGAGTGGCAGTCGCTCGAAGGTGATCGTCTCGTACGGCCGGTCGCTGCCCGTCTCGTACAGCAGGCCGATCGTGCGCCGGTCGAGCTGGACGAGGTCCGAGTAGGCCGCGGGGTCGTCCGACACCGTGTGTGCCACCCCCCATGTCCTCCCGCCGTCCTGGCTCACCCGAACGGCCATCGCGCGCCGCTGTGCCGGGTGGGAGGGTGCCGAGAACAGCAGAACGTTCGGCTGCGTCGTTTGCAGGACACTGCCCTGGACCCGAGGGTCCACAATGGTCGGCTGTGGCGCGTAGGGCTCGACGAGCGACTCCCCGCCGTCCGTGCTGTAGGCGTCCACCCTGTTGCCCTCGGCGGTGCCGTGGTCCCTGCTGTTGAAGTACAGCGTCCCGTCGGGAAGTTCGGCCACGGTGCTCTCGTTCGCCGCGATCACGCCGTCGGTGCGGTCGTCGGTGAACCCGATCCGCCACGTGTGCCCGCCGTCGTCGCTGATCAGGCTGTGTGCGCCGTAGTATTTGGCCTCGGTGCCGATGTCCGTGGACCCCTCGGGCGGAGCACTGGAGTGGTTGGCGGGGACGACGATCCGGCCGGCGTGTTCGGAGTTCCGAAGCACGATGGCGTGGCCGGGTCCGGTCGCGTACCACCGCCAGTTTTCCGCCTTCGCGACGTCGGTGATCTCCCTGGCCCGCGAGAATGTCCTTCCGTCGTCCGTGCTCCGCTGCACCCATACCCTTCGAGTGTCCTCATCGGATACTGTGCCCGACATGATCTCGTGTTCGGTGACGCGGCCGTTGCGCGTGGTCAGGAGCACGATGTCGCCGTCGGGAAGCACGACGGGGCTGGGATTGCCGGCCGTGGCGTCGCCGTTGCTGGACACCACGGACAGCGGCCCCCATGTGCACCCGCCGTCGTTCGAGCGCCGAACCACGATCTCGATGGCGCCGGTGTCACCGCCCGACTCGATGCGTCCTTCCGCGAAGGCGAGCAGGTCGCCGGACTGCGCTCGTACCAGCGCGGGGATGCGGAAGGTGTGGTAGCCCTCCGTTCCCGAGGTATAGGGGACGGCGCCGGTGCAGTGGTCCGCTGTGGCGGGAACGGGAGCGGCCAGCACGGCTCCCGCGGCCACCGCGGCGGCCAGTGAGAGTGCGCTACGTCGGGACAGGGCGGGCATCGTCGCCTCCTCGCTGTCGGGTTCTGGACATAGGACGTCCGATGTCGGCAAACTAGAGAGCCCGGCACACGATGGTCAAGACCAGTGCGACCGAACGGAGCAGTCATGCCCGTCTTCCGTCAGCGAACAGTCCTGCTCGTGCTCGCCCTGCTCGCGCTCGTGGCAGGCACGGCGGCAAGTGACCCCCGTCCCGCAGCCGTAGACGACCCCCGTCCCACAGCCGACCTCGCCGGAAAGGCCGTCCTGTCACCCGGAACCCACGGCTATCACTGCTATCGCATCCCAGCGCTCGTCACCACGAACGACGGCACGATCCTGATGTTCGCCGAGGGACGCAAGCCCGACTGTTCGGACTCGGGAAGGCACGACGTGATCGTCGTGCGCTCCACAGACGGCGGTGCCACCTGGAGCGATCCGCACGTGGTTCACGCGGGCGGCGATTCCACGGCACACAACCCCACGCCCGTCGTGGACTCGCGCACCGGCAGGGTCGTGCTGCTGACCAGCCGGAACTACCGCAGCGCATGGGTGCAGCACAGCGACGACGACGGCGTCACGTGGTCGGAACCCGTCGAGATCACGGACTCGGTCGCGGAACCGGGATGGACGTCCTACGCCACAGGGCCCGCGCACGCGATCCAGCTCACGCGAAGTGTGCACAGGGGACGGCTCGTGGCGGGGACCACCTACCGCACGGCCGACGGCACCAAGGGCGTCGCGTTGATCCACAGCGACGACGGCGGGCTGACGTGGCGGCTCGGCGCCTACGACCACGAGGCCGCACCCGAGTTGAACGTGCAGGAACCCTCGGTGTTCGAACGCCCGGACGGCTCGCTGTTCGTGCTCGCGCGCAACGAGAAGGGAACGAGCGAGGCGACCGTGGCGTCGGCGGTCGCGGTGGACGGCGGTTCGCGGTTTTCCGAGCGCTTCCACGCGGGTGCGGCCGAGCGGAGCCTCGCCGTGCCCACGGTGCAGGCATCCACGCTTGAACTGCGCGCGACCGACCGAGGTGATCGCTACAACCGCGTGCTGTTAGCGGCGCCGTCCCGCCAGGGGGAGACGCGCGAGCGCATGGCGATCCGCTCCACGTACAAGGGCGGAGCGGAGTGGGTCGATCCCTCCGGTGGCACGGTGGTCTACGAGGGGATGTCGTCGTACACCGACCTGACACTGCTCGCCGACGGCCGCGTCGGCCTCGCGTACGAGCGGGCAGTGCACTGGTCGCACGGATACCTGTGGTTCACGACATTCACCGAAGCCGACCTCGGCCTTCCCGACGGCGACACCGAAGGGTTGCCGGTGACCCAGGACTCGTCGCCGAACGACCTTGACGCCTGGCTGCGTGGTGGGGCGGCCGTCGTGCCGGGGAGGTTCGGCGCAGCCGTGGCGCTGGACGGTATCGACGACCACGTGCAACTGCCCTTCGCCGAGAAGCTGGCGGTGAGCAGCGGCGATTTCACCTGGTCGGCCTGGTTCTCCTACAGCGGCGGCTCATCGCCGCAGCCGTTGCTGTGGGCGTACAACCAGGGTTCGGTGTACTCGCAGGTGTGGCTGCGAGCTGAGCCGGGGCAGAACCGGCTCAGGGCGTGGGCGCAGAGCGGTGAGGACGTCGCCGTGCTCGAAACCGGCGACGCCTACGACGATCGACGCTGGCATCACGTGGCGCTGCGCCGAGCCGGCGACCGGTTCACGTTGCATGTGGACGGTCGGATCGTCGCGTCCACCTCCGCACCGGAACTCGGTTCGGTGAGCCCGAAACGCCCGTTCGCCATTCACCTCGGGCAGCGGCTCGACGGGGCGCAACACCTCGCAGGCAAGCTGGACGAGGTTCGCCTCTACGGCAGGGCACTGGGAGACTCGGAGATCAACGCGTTGTACGGGTCGAACGCCGTGATCACCGAGGGACTTCGCATCCGGCTGGCGTTCTGACCGGAAGTGGCAATCCTGCCCCGGACTCCGAGGGAAGAGCGGCTGTGACGAAACACACCCAACAGGTTCGGGGTGCCGCAGGTGGCGAGAGCCGCGCGCGGGAACGCACGTGATGTGGAGTTGGCGCCAGCGCTGCTGGATGTGGCGTTGGCGCCACCACTGCTGGATGTGGCGCTCGCGCCACACCGGTTGCGTGAGGCAGCCGGCGGAGATGAGATGGCCGCGTGCTCATCACGGACGTGAAGGAGACCATGCCGGATGCGTGACAGGATGCGGGAGCTGCTCGACGCCGTCGATTCGCAGCAGGAGGAACTGGGCAAGGCTGCTGGGCTGCTGCTCGACGTGGTGAGCGGGGACGGCATCGTCCACGCGGCTGGAGCAGGCCATTCGCTGGCGATGGTGTGCGAGACGTTCTACCGTGCAGGTGGTCTTGCCGCGGTGCGACCCCTGTGGGACCCCGAGGTGCTTCCGCTGACGGGGGCGCTGCGCAGCTCGGCTGCCGAGCGGGTACCTGGCAGGGGGCGAGGTCTCGCCGAACGCGCCGACATCCGCACCGGCGATGCGGTGGTGGTGTTCTCCACCAGTGGCCGTAACCCGTACCCGGTCGAGATCGCGCAGGTGGCGAGGGATTCGGGTGTGCCGGTGGTGGCTGTCACGTCTACCGCGGCGTCGGCCGCGGCCACCGACCGCAGCGGCAGCAGGCTCGCCGATTTCGCCACCGTCGTCCTCGACACCCATGTGCCGCCGGGCGACGTCGTGTATCCGGCCACCGCGCCCCGGACCTCGGCCGCTTCCACCGTCGCCGCTGCGTACCTGTGGGCGGCACTGCTCGCCGAACTGGAGGACCTGGCCGTTCACCGAGGCGTGGAACTTCCGTTGTGGACGAGCGCCAACGTGCCGGGTGGGGACGAGCGCAACGTGGAGCTCGTGGCGCGCTACGGCGAACGCATCCCGGAGCTGTCGGCCTGAGCGACCCACCTCGGCAGCCCGAACAGGTCGAACACTTCGGGGCCGAGATAGTTCATCACGTGCCTGATGCCGTCGGCCGACGGATCCAGGATCTGCACGAGAAAGGCGTCGTAGCCCTCGCCGGAGGTGGCACGGAAGTACTGCGCGAAACCCGGCTGCCCGTTGGCCGTCACCGGAACCATGAGGATGCCACCCGGCTTGCCGGGGCAGCGGGTGGCGAGGTGGCGTCCCACGGCGTCCGCGCCCCGGTACCACGACACGAACGGCGGCATCTCCCACACGATGTCGGAGGTGAACAACTCCACCAGCCTCGGGATGTCCTTGCGTTCGAACGCCGCGACGTAGTCGTCGAGCAACTCGCGCCGTGCCGCTTCGGTGGGTTCCGTCACCGCGTCGGGACGCAAGGTGAGGTCGTCCATCGTCGCGCGGGCACGCTGGAGCAGGCTGTTGACGGCGGCGGTCGTCGTGTCGAGAGTGTCGGCCACCTCCGAAGCGCGCAAGGCCAGCACGTCGCGCAGCAGGAGCACCGCACGCTGTCGAGGTGGCAGATGCTGGAGTGCCGCGACGAAGGCAAGCCGGATACTCTCCCTCCCCGAGACGACGGCGGCGGGATCGTCGGGCAGATCGACCAGCGTGTCGGGCATCGGCTGCAACCACGGCACCTCACGACCGTTCACGAGGTCGTCGGAAGGGTCGCTGCTCGTGCCATCGACGCCACTCGGAGTGGGCCTTCTCCGCATACCTTTCAGCGCGTTGAGGCACGTCGTTGTGGCGACCCGGTGCAGCCACGTGCGCAGAGACGACCTGCCCTCGAAGCCTGCGTAGCCACGCCACGCCCTGAGCAGGGTCTCCTGGAGCACGTCCTCCGCCTCGTGCGCCGAGCCGAGCATGCGGTAGCAGTGGGCCAGCAACTCGCGACGGTAGGGAGCGACCTCCCGCGCGAAGGCGGGGTTGGCGGCCGTGTCGGTACTCACGCCGGCAGGGTAACCACGCACCCCGACAGCGGAGAAACGGCGCGGAGACTCAGGGTTTCACCTGCGCCACGGCGGCCATCCCCGACATCTCCAGCACACGGCGGGTTGGGGTGCCGGGGGGCGCGATCACGGTGCACGTCGTTTGCAGGAGGCGGAGTCGCTCCGCGAGGGCGAACAGAATCCGCAGCCCCGCGCTGTCGATGTAACTCAGCCCGGCGAGGTCGATGGTCACGGCGAGGAGATGGTTGTCGATGGACGCGAAGACCTTCTCCTTCACCACATCGCTGTTGGAGAGGTCGATCTCGCCGGTCAGGAGGATCTCGACGGTGTTGCCGTGTGAGCGGACCTCGACATTCGCAGTGGTCATGCCTGCTCGCTCTCCGCCAGTCGCTTTCGCAGCACAACGCACGTGCCTGTCTGGTCGTGGTCTACCGTGACCTCGTCGCAGAGCTGGCGCATGAGCTGTGTTCCCCTCCCTCGGTGGGTGCCCCTTGGGGATCGCCACGTACCCGTGTCGCAGATCCCGATTTGGACTTCGAAGTCATGTGCTTCGAGGTGAAGTTCCACCTTACCGCCCTGCGGTCCGTAGGCGTGCTCGATCGAGTTGGCCACGGCTTCGCCCACAGCGATGAGCAGGTCCGCGATGTCGTCCTCGGTGGCTCCCACCGTGGGCAGCCACCGCCTCAGCTCCCCGCGCACATCGGCGAGTGACTCGGGGACGGCGTCGATCTCCAGGTCCAGCTTCCGGGACGCCGTGGAGGGCTGCCTCCGAACGGCGAGCACAGCGACGTCGTCGGCGGGTGTCTCCTCGCCGATGAGTTTGCTCATGACCTCGGCGCACAACAGCTCGGCAGGGCCGGTGCGGACGGCCTCGCACAGCAGCCGAAGCCCGTCGTCGAGCTGGCGCTGCCGCCGCTCCACCAATCCGTCGGTGTAGAAGAGCAGCGTCCCGCCGGAGGGAACAGCGATCGTGGTGGTGCGCCTCCCCTGCGCGGAGGAGCTGACCCCGATGGGAGCGTCCACCTCGGCCTCGGTGAGAAGGCGGCTCGGCGCGTCCTGCACCGCGAGGACCGGGGCGAGGTGGCCTGCCAGGGAGAGGCGCACCGCGTCGAACGACGGCTCCCAGATGCCGCACGCCACCGTCGCCATTGTCTCGGGCTCGAAGTGCCTGACATGCCGATCGACCTTGGCGAGCACCTCGGCCGGATCGTCGCTCTCCAGCGCGTACGCGCGGAGGGTGGTTCGCAACCGGCCCATCACCATCGCGGCAGCGAGCCCCCTGCCGACGACGTCGCCGACGGCCACACACACTCTGCCGGACGGCAGGGTGAACACGTCGTACCAGTCGCCGCTGATCTCAAGGCGCTCGCCTGGCACGTAGCGGGAACCGAAGTCGAGGCCGGAGACCCGTGGCAGCTCGGCAGGCAGCAATGAGCGTTGGAGAGTGTTCGCCGCGTTGCGCTCGGTGGAGCTGAGCTGGCTTCGCACATGCACGGCGACTCGGTCACCGACGACCCGCAGCCACTCCACCTCGTCGTCGTCGAACCTGCGCTCCTTCGTCGTGCCGACATGGAGGATGCCGAGCAGGTGGTTCTCGGCGAGCAGGGGAACGCCGACGAGGGTGCGCAGTCCCTTCCGCCATAGAAGCGGGTTGACCACGGTTTCCGCGTTCACGGCGTCGATGATGTACGGCTCGCGCCTCGCGGCGATCCTGCCAGCGAACCCCTCGCCAACGCGAATCCGGACGCCCTGCCGTACCTCCTCCTCCAAACCCGAGGAGGCGGCGGCGATGAGTTGCTGCTCAGTGCTGTCGAGGAGAAGGACCGTCGCCGTGTCGGCGTCGAGCGTCTCGCGCACCCTGTCCAGTAATTCCTGGAGAACCTCTTCGAGGCTCAGGTACGCGAACTTCGCGTCGGTGACCGCCTCGATCCGGCGCAGGCGGTCTTCGGCTCTTCTCATATCGACCGCCCGTGGCATAGAGGCGAGCATAGTCTCCGGGTACGTCTTTGGCAGCCGTCGCAAACGTGATGCTCCGCGCTCCCTGACGCCGTGTCCGCACTTCTCGTACGCGTGTCCGCACTTCTCGTACGCGTGTCCGCACCTTATGCACGCGTGTTTGTGTCGCACGTTGCGAACACCCGCGCACAGGCTGCGGACACGCGGGATCACAGGGTGGGGCGGTCGCTCGCCAGCAGCGGGGCGAAGAGGTCGCCGTGGTCGGCGACCCTGCCGAGCGTCTCCTCGGCGAGAAACACCAGATCGGCGGGCTCTTCGCATGCCTGGACCTCCTCCCAGGTCACCGGGGTCGAGACGGTCGGCGACGGCCTCGCGCGCAGCGAGTACGGGGCGATGGTGGTCTTCTTCGGATTGTTCTGGCTCCAGTCGATGAGCACCTTGCCGCCTCGGAGGTTCTTCGCCATGCGGGACACGACGAGTTCCGGCTTCTCGCGTTCGAGGTGCTCGGCGAGTCGCTTGGCGTAGTGGCTCGTGCGTTCGGCAGAGCGGGTCCGGACGGGCACGTACAGTTGCAGCCCTTTCGAACCGCTGGTCTTCGGGTAGGCGGTGAGGCCGTCGTCCGCGAGCGTGTCACGCAGCAGCGATGCGACCTCGCAGCACTCGACGATCGTGGCGGGGGCTCCCGGGTCGAGGTCGAACACGAGCAGGTCGGGGGCGCGCTTCGCGCCACGGGGACCAACCGTCCATTGCGGAATGTGGAGTTCGATGGCCGCAAGGTGTGCTGCCCACACCAGCGTGGGAAGGTCCTGCACGAGCGCGAAGTCCGCGCTCTCCGCGCCACGGGAACTCCCCGGAGTCTCGATGCGCACGGTGCGTACCCAGTCGGGTGCGTGGCCTGAGACGTTCTTCTCGAAGAAGGACTTCGCCTCGACGCCGTTGGGATAGCGTTTCAGGGTGAGCGGGCGGTCTCTCAGGTGTGGCAGCAACACCGGTGCGATGCGCACGTAGTAGTCGATGACCGCTCCCTTGGTGAACCCGGATTCCGGGTAGAACACCTTGTCCAGATTGGACATCCGGAGGCGGCGGCCTTCGATCTCGACGAGTTGCCCTGTCATCGTGCCGTCCCCTCGGGGCCACGGTCCGGTCGCAGCCCACGCCAGGTCGGCGCGCGCAGCCTCCCTTCGTCCGTCCACGCCTTGAACGCCACCTCGCCGACGAGTTTCGGGCTCACCCAGTGGGCATCTGCCGCCCTGCTCTTCGGTAGCGGGGTGGTGAACGGTGTTCTCCTGCGCTCCAGCCGCCGCAGCCGGGCCGCCAGCGACCGCAGGGTCGCGTCGTCGAAGCCGGTGCCGACCTGACCGACGTACCTCAGCCCCTCGCCGTCCGGTATGCCGAGCATGAGCGAGCCGAACGTGCCGGACCGCCTTCCCTCGCCAGGCCGCCATCCGCCGATCACCACTTCCGACGTGAGCAGATCGGTGATCTTCACCCATGACCGGGAGCGTTCACCGGGACGGTAGGGCGCGTCGAGCCGTTTGGCGATTACTCCCTCGAGGCCCTGCTCAGCCGCGGCCACCACCACGGCATCGCCGCCCCCGGTGAAGCTGGGAGGTACCCGCCAGTGCTCGCCCGAGATGTCGAGTCGCTCCAGCAACCGGCGGCGCAGTCGGTAGGGCAGGCCGAGACACGAACGGCCGTCGAGGTGAAGCAGATCGAACACCAGGTACGTGACAGGGTGCTGCCGGGACAGCCGCCGTGCGTGCTGCTCGCCTGCGTGGATGCGGTTCCGCAACGCGGCGAAACTGGGCCTGCCGTCCCGTATGGCCACGATCTCGCCGTCCAGCCAAACCTTCGTGCTGCCGAGTTGCTCGCCGAGCGGGCGAAGTTCGGGATAGGCCGCGCTGATGTCGTCGCCACGCCGGGAGTGGAACGTCGCTCTGCCGCCTTCGACCCTGGCGAGTGCGCGCACGCCGTCCCACTTGAACTCGTAGGCGTACTCGGCATCGTGCTCCGGATCAGGCAGCGTTCCCGCGACGGCCAGCATCGGCTTCAGCTTCTCCGGCAGTGGCGTCCACTCGGGATCGTCGGGTGGGTCGGAGCGGATGACGTTCCAGTCTCTGCCGTTCTCCTCGCCACCACGGGAGCGGAAGAACACGTACCGCCCGTGGACGCGTTCGCCGTGGAGCACCACGGACACCTCGTGGTCGTTCCACTTCAGGGTTTCGTATCGGCCCCTGTCCCAGATCGTCATGCGCCCCGCGCCGTACTCGCCGCTGGGAATGTCGCCGGAGAAGGTGGCGTACTCCAGAGGATGGTCCTCGGTGTGGACGGCGAGGCGCACGGTGCCCGGCTGCTCGGGAAGGCCCTTCGGCACGGCGAAGGACACGAGCACGCCGTCGCGTTCCAGCCGCACGTCCCAGTGCAGCCGCCTCGCGTGGTGCTCGTGGATGACGAACTGCTCGCCCCCACCCTCTCCCGGTTCCACGTCGTCGGGCAGAGGTTCGGGAGTGCGTCCCTTCCTCCGTTTCGCCCGGTACGGATCGAGTCGAGAAGCCATGCGCGCCGGGTACCCGGAGCAGGCCAGGTGAATGCCAGGACGGTGTCGTAAGACGAGATCAGCCGGGCACGGCGACGGCCGCACCCGGCTGATCCACTCTCCGCGCCGGAACTCAGCCCGTGACGGACTCCACGAGCACCTCCGTGCTGCCGACTCTCAGGTCGTCGGTGGTGCGCACGGTCAGCACGCCCCGCAAAAGGCGGCCCTCGCCGGGGTCACCGTTCGCGGTCACTGTGGCCTGTGCGGTCCACGTGGCTCCGGTGGCGCGCTCCTGTGGCTCGTCGGCGACCTCGACGACTCCGAGCCCTTGGACGGCGTAGGTGTCGAGGTAGTCGTACTCGGTGGTGCCTGCGGGAACCGCGTAGGCGTCGATCTCCACCCGCCACGTGCCCGCAACCGGGTTCGCCACGGTCACCGACTCCTCGGAGTCGCCGTCGGCGGTGTAGTCGGCGAGCTGACACGTCCCCGACGTGCAGTCGTAGACGAAGAGGTCGAGATCGGCACCTCCGTCGGACACCGAACCGATGGTCGCGGTCAGCGACGTGGCGCCTGCGGGCACCGTGACGTCGTATGACTGCTGCTCACCTTCACCGATGCTCGGGCGCTCCTTACGGGCGCTGTCGAGCGGTACGCCCTCCAGCGCTCCGGTGAAGCTGCCGAGCCGGTTCGTCACCGTGTACTCGCGCGACACGGGTTCGCCCAGCGTCACCTCGGGAAGGACGTCGGGGTTCGGCTCCACCGAGGCGCCCTGCACGGCCATCGTCAGCGACCACGGCGATGTCGCGGCATCGGAGGTCCGGCGTGCCTCCACCACGATCTCCCACACACCCGGCATCGGGTCGGTCAGTGTGCGGCTGGTGGCCGTGCCACCGGGGCAGCCGCCACCGGCGTCGGGGTTGTAGCAGGCCAGCGACGACGTGGAATCGACGGGGATTCCGGTGGGGTCGTAACGGACGAAACGCACTTGACCCTTGCCCGCATCACCACCGGCGGCCATGTCCACCTTCATCGAGGCGGTGCCTTCGGGAACGCGGACGAACACCTTCGACACCTGGTTGCGGCCCACCGTGCCGGACGCCTTCGCCGTGAAACCGTCCTGCTCGGCGAATTCCAGCGGCGCGAACACGACGTTCATGGTCTGCACGTCGTAGCCGAAGGTCCTGCGGTCGTCGAGGCGCAGCAGCGCCGAATGCGCACCGGTCTTCGACGGCTTCACCCGCACGTCGAAGGTCACCGGTTGGCCGAGCGGCAGCGTCACGGTTCGCTGCGACGAGAACGTGCCGTCGTTGCCGACCCAGCTCGCGCGGTAGGTCACCGGCCTCTTCGGGCCGGTCTTCCTTTCAAGGGTATAGGTGCGGGTGTAGCTCTCGCCGACCTGCACACCCTCCCTGTCGTGGATGCCGACACCGGTGTCCGGAGTGGACAGCTGGTGGGACAGCACCGTGTTGACCTCGACCGACGTCGTGACGTCGGCGTGCTCGCTGCCGCGAAGCACGTCGAGCGCCCTCATGGTGTCCACGAGACCGGCTCCCTGAGCGTACGCGGGGACACCATCGACGAACCGGGCCGTCGAGGTCATCGCCGAACGCAGCACCGAGGGCTCGGGGCGCTTGCCGTAGATCGACTTGTACGCGCTTACCAGCAGCGCGCCGGAGCCGGTGGCCTGCGGAGCCGCCATCGAGGTGCCGTTGAACATGCCGTAACCGGCGGGCAGTTCGTAGGTACCCGGCACCGCGCTGCCCGGCTGCCACCTCGGCGTGGTGGACACGGCGGCGCCCGGCGCGACGATGTTGGGCTTGAAACCGCCGTCTTCACGCGGACCGCGTGAGGAGAACGGGTGGAGGCTCTCCTCCTCCGACGAGACGGAGCCGTAGTTCGAAAGCCAGGTGTCGTCGGTGATGTAGGAGCCGACGCTCAGCGCGTCGGTGGCCACGGAGGGGTCACCGACGGAGTTCGCCCCCGCACCGCTGTTGCCTGCCGAGATGAACAGCTGCACGTCGTAGGTGTCGATGATGCGGTTGTACAACTCGGCGCGCGCGTTGTTGCCGTCGTTCAGTGCGGGCAGGCCGCCGATGGAGATGTTGACGATGTCGGCGCCGTGGGTCGCGGCGTAGATGACGCCGTCAACGAGACCGCTCGACGTGCACGAAGGCGTGGAGAGGCACGCCTTCACCGACATCAGTTTCGCGCCGGGGGCCGCGCCGTCCATCTTCCCGCCGAACAGGTCGTTACCCGCGGCGATACCGGCGACGTGCGAGCCGTGCGCACCGGCGGAGAGGCCGATGTTGACGTAGCCGGGCTGGTCGGTCTGCACGACGAAAGCCATGCGATCGACGACACCGGTCGCGGGGTCGTCCTCGCCGAAGAACCCGATGTCGTGGTTGACCGCGTAGTCGCGCATCGGCTTCTCGTCGGTGAAGTCGCCGTCGCCGTCGAGATCGACCCGCACCTCCTTGGACGCGGTGTCGAGCAGAACACCCCAGCTGTCCTCGCGGTCGCTGTCCCTGTTGACGTCACCGCCCAGTTCGCTGGAGCCGGAGCCCAGGTCACCGGCGGTCTCGGAGAACAGGCCGAACGTGTGCTCGCCGTCGGGTGCGGTCCATTCGCGACCCTGCGCGGTGAACGCCCCGGAGTGGGTCTCGCTCGACATCTTCACCCACGTGCCGTCGCCGGACGAAGGCGAGTTGGCCGTGTACCAGTCCACGATCTTGCGCTCGCCCGTGCTGGTCTTCGCGAGGGCAGGGTGGTCGAGATCGACACCGCTGTCGAGGATCGCGATCGTGGTTCCCCTGCCGTCCCAGCGGGGGAACAGCGTGGTGAACCGGTCGGCCTTGGTGTCCCGCGTCGGCAGGTACGGGTTGCTCTTCGGGGTGTCGGTGCCGGGCGCGGGCTGGGGAGCCGGGTCGGTCGCGCCGAGCGGCTCCGGTTCGTCCCTCGCGATGAGCCCGTCCACATCCACGGCGTGCACCGAGCGCAGCTTCTGGGCCTGCTCCGCCTTCGCGATCGGGATCGTGACCTTGAGGTAGTCGAGCTTCTCGTTCGTGTCCCGCACCGTGCCGCCGAGAGAGGACAGCTCGCTCTCGGCGGTGTCCGCCTTGCCCCGCTCCGCTGCGACGAGCAGCGTGACCGAGGATTTGCCCGCCTTCTCCGCCTTCTCCAGCAGGATGCGGTCCTCGCGGTCGAGCTGCTCGTCACCGGGCTCCGGCGACGGCAACGGATCTTGCTGCCCGGCCGTGGCTTGGGGAACGCCGAGTCCCAGCACCGCGACGGCGCTCACCGCCGTGGCGACGCCGAGCCGTCTCATCCAGGGTTGTCTTGCCACCAGGTGACCTCCAACAGAAGTTTGGATCGATCATCCTGAGCGGACTCACAGACGTTTCACATCCGGACGAACCGGCGCGAGATTCCCGACTTTCGTAGGGTCGGCGAGCACGGTGTGCGTCCGGCGCAGGGGTGTTGATCACTGCGCGTGGTCGGTCGGGAAGACTGTTCGCACCGATTTCGATCTCGTTCCCGACCGACGGCTGGAAGGTTCCCGACTCCCATGATGGGTCGCACCCATGCGTTGACCGGCTGGTGCGCCGGACTTGCGGCGGCGCCGGTGGTGGGTATCACCACGCTCTCGCAGGCGCTCGTGTTCGCGGCGACGACCGCGGGGTATGCGCTGTTGCCCGATCTGGACCACCCCGGTGCGAGGGCGTCCAAGCTCCTCGGGCCGCTGACGAAGAGCCTTTCGTGGCTGCTGCGTAACGCGTCTGCCGCGCTGTACCGGGTGACGAAGGGACCGAGGGACGAACGGAAGAAAGGCAGCCACCGGCACCTTTCCCACACGCTGCTGTTCGCGTTGCTCGTTGGTGGCGCGGCGGCGGCGGGTACCTCGGCAGGCGGGCCGTGGGTGGTCGTCGGAGTCGTGGTGTTCGGCCTGCTGCTCGCCGAGGACGCGCTGGGTGACTGGCTGCTTCCCGTGGCGGCGGGGGCCGTCGTGTGGTGGGTCGCGGAGAACAGTCCCGGCGCGCTCGCGCAACTCGATTCGGTGTCAGGACTGCTCGGCATCGCGGTAGCTCTCGGCTGTTTCACGCACTGCCTCGGCGATGCGCTCACCGAATCGGGGTGTCCCTTCCTGTTCCCGGTTCCCATCGCGGGCGAGACCTGGTACGAACTGCGGCCACCGCGCTGGTTGCGTTTCCGCACGGGGGATAAGGTGGAAACGGGTTTTCTCTTTCCCGTGTTCACGGTTCTCGGCGTACTGCTGATTCCTGGTGTCTGGCCCGCGCTGCTCGGCTTCTTCGACGACGTCCTCAACCAGAAGAACACATAAAGGTGCCCCGGACATCGATGTCCGGGGCACCTTGGACGAAGGAACGTCCTCAGCCCTTCTCGGCGTGAAGAGCCTCCGAGTCGATGTCCCACGCGATTGCGCCATGGGGGCCCGCGGCGGCACCGCTGAACTCCCACGCGGCGTAGTCGATCTCCTTCTCGCCCTTGCCGTGCTTGCCGTGCTTGCCGTGGCGGGCGTCGCCGTCCTTCTTGCCGTGGTGCTTCTTGCCGTGCTTTTCGAACTCGGCGTGCAGAGCCTCGCTCGACACCTCGCCGGCTGCGGCACCCTCGGGGCTTGCCGCGGCGAAGCTCGCCTCGTACGCGGCGTAGTCCACTTCACCCTTCTCCGAAGCGCCTGCGACGCCGGCGAAGCCCAGCGCGAGCGGGAAAGCAAGGGCGGTCGCAACCAATCCGCGACGGACACTGCGCATGAGATGGTCCTTTCTCGAGACACACAGGGCGTGTAACCGAGGCGAGAATGCCTCGCCGTTCTGCTACCCGAATCCGGGCGCCATCAAGCCGCGCCGGTTCGGTGTCGCACATCACTTCGCCCAGTAGGGGAATAGGATCGCGCGGGGAAATCACGCCCTTTCCAGGGCGTTTTTCAGAATCAGGTGACACCGTTTCGGGAAAGGTCACGCCGGTGAGTGATTGACGCGCATGAAATCTTGTGATTGGCGGCCGTCAATTTCGTGAACTGTCCCGCAGAACACGCATCGTCTCGGCCAGTGCCCGCGACTCTTCGTGGCCGAGCGGGGCGAGCAGGAGGTGGCGAAGCAGATCGGCGCAGGTGGTGCGAGCTCGCCGTGCGACGTCGGCGCCGTGCTCGGTCAGGCAGGCGTAGGTGATCCTCCTGTCCTTTCCGCTCGGCGACCGGTGGATCAGGCCTGCCGCGCACATCCGGTCCGCGACCTTGGTGAAGCCCCCGCTCGACAGGGACGTCGCCCTGGCAAGGTGAGTCAACGGAAGGCGGTGTCCCGGCGCTCGGGCCAGTCGCAGCAGCACCTCGAAAGAGGCGGGAGAAAGGCCGAACCGCTCGGTGATCTCGCCCATGAGCCGGTCGTGGGTGGTGAGGGAGCCCTCGATCACGAGGCTCCACCACTTCACCAGTTCGTCGTCGTCGGGGGCGGACGGCACGGGGGCCAGTATAGAAAAACGTAGACATCGCAATATCTTGCGCGCGAGAGTTTACCCGGACATGGTGAGAGGTATCCGCCCTGCCGAGGAGGGGCTCCGCTGAGGGCGCTGTTGTCCGACGTCGCCATTTCAGCGACGCCGTTCAGCCGATGCCGTTTCGGGGCAGGATGGCCGCGCCGCGTCACAGGCGATGGCGGGAAGGCTGGAAGGCCATGGCGGACGGTCGGCCGAAGCGGATGCGCCCAGTGAGAATGAGCCGGTGAGTGCATGAGCGAGCTGATGTTCGACCACGAGTTCGTCGAGGGCAGTCCCTCGGCGCCGGTTCTGCTGCTTCTGCACGGAACCGGTGGGAGCCCGGCGGACATCCTGGCGCTCGGCAAGGAGCTGTGCCCAGCCTCGCCCATGCTCGCCCCCGAGGGCCAGGTGTCCGAGAACGGCGCTGCCCGGTGGTTTCGCAGGCACGCGGAAGGTGTCTTCGACGCCGAGGACGTCGTCCACCGCGCCGGCCAGCTCGCCGACTTCGTGATCGAGGCGCGCGAACGCTACGACCTCGGGGGCAGGAGGCTCGTGGCCGCCGGCTTCTCCAACGGGGCGAACATCGCCGCTGCCGTGTTGCTCTCGCGTCCCGAGGTGGTCACGGAGGCTGTGCTGTTCGCGGCCATGCTCCCGGTGCCCGATCCGCCGAGCCTCGACCTTTCCGGCACGCGGGTGCTGATGGTGAACGGTCGGCGTGACCCGATGGCTCCGCTCGGTCCCGCCCAGGAGCTGGCCGCCGCGCTGAGGGAGCGAGGGGCCGACGTCACCGAGCACTGGCACAGCGGAGGCCATCAGATCACTGTTGACGGCCTGGCTGCCGCGAAGGAGTGGCTGGCGTACTGACGAACGGGTTAATTCACCGTGTTGAACGGGTGAATTGTCCGTTGGGGTGTCACGATCGTGTCGGCAGGCCAATATGGTCGTGTTCGCTTCCGGAAACGTGAGGGAAGACGCGATGAACTTCGGTGACATGGTGAACTGCCCGCGTTGTCTCGGCTCCGGGCTCGCCCCAAACCGGAAGGACCCCTGTGGGAACTGCGGAGGACTCGGCCAGGTTCCGAAGTGACGACTGCCCCCTGTGCGAAGGCGCGGGGGTGCTGTCGTGGGAGCAGCCGCAGCACGGTGTTCTCCGTACTGTCGAGCTGCCGTGCCCCTCGGGATGTGGTGAGCACTGGAAACACCCTTCCGCCGAGCGTGATCGGGTGGTGGATTGGGGCGGTGACGTGCCTGCCCGGCGGGAGGGCAACGTCGCGGAGGCGAACCGGATCGGCGCCGACTTCATTCGTCAGGCACTCCAGCTCTGGGGTTTCTACCCTCCCGGTCAGAACCACCCGAAAGGATAGTGCGTCGCAGTAATATCGGGGCGTGGCGCCGCGAAACCTGGTACACCGCGTAGGCAGAATGGCGGGGTGGGCCGCTCGGACGGGTTACCAGCTAACGAAACTGTTACCCAGTGCCGAGAATGAACGGGTCCCGCATTCCGGCGCTTTGCCCGATCACTTCCCGGCTCACCGTGCGGATTCGCTCCGTGCTCTGATGGCAGAGCTGCTCACCGAGTCGGCCGACCTCGGTCGCCAGCAAGCCACTCTTCGCCTTTACGAGACGGCGCTGCGCTCGCTCGTACCCGACGAGGCGCGCCTGCTCGCCACGCTTGCGGAGGGCTCACCGTTTCCTACGCTCGACGTCGCAGAACGCACACTTCTCGGTGGCACGGGCGGGTTCGTGCTGCGCAACGCTTCGACCGTCGGCAGGGCGGCAGGCGTGACCCTCGCCGACCACGTTCCCGGCTACATCACGAGGCTCGTGGCGTTCGGCCTCGCCGATCTCGGTCCCGAGGACGGCGCGCTGAGCACGCATTACGAGGTGCTCGCGGCCGACGAGGTCGTTCTCGACGCTGCGCGCGCGGTGAGGCGGCCCTCGTTCGTGCGGGGCACCGTGCGGATCTCCGGCTTCGGAGCACGGCTGTGGCGCGCGTGTGATCCGGCAGGGGAGGAGGCGGCGAGGTGATCACCAGCCGCAGAGCCAGTCGAGAGCCACGGCCGCGGTCCACGACTGCTGTGTGCTGCCGAGTGGCTCGCCGGTGAACGGCTCGTAGTATTCGCCGAAGGAGCCGTCGGAGAGCAGCCGCAGACCCTCCTGTCTCCAATGCCGCGCGAGCGCGGTGTGGCCACCTCTGCGGAGAGCGAAACTGAACAACCACACGACCACCGGCCACTGCGGACCCCGCCAGTACCGGCGCGGATCGAAGCCGTTCTCCCGGGGTGACACCGACGGCGGCACGGCGGCGGTGAGCCCTGGGTGGCCTGCCCAGTCCGGGCCGGTGAGGTCGGAGAGCAGGCGTGTCTCAAGGGGCTCCGCCAGTGCGGAGCACAGCAGCGGGGCGAATGCGGCGACGGTTCGGGTGCGGAGCCGCTCGCCGCTGCGCAGATCGAGGTCGAAGGCAAGCCCGGAGACCGGGTCTGCGGCGTCGGCGACGGCACGGCGAGAACGGGCTGCCCACATCCGCAGGCCGGCGACCTCGGCGCGGAAGGGCAGCGAGAGGTCGTCGGCGAGATCGGCGAGGTCGTCGCACGCGACCGCGAACAACGCGGTGCTGAACACGTCTCCCACGCGGAAGTCCGAGGTGGCGAGCACCTCGACCGGTTCGTAGCCCACACGCCGCATCTGCTCGATGAGCCACAGGTAGCGGTGGTACTCGTCGTCGCTGGGGCGTTCGGCGGGGTCGTCAACGCCGAGTGTGTCGAGCCGCACGTACGGGGGGAGGTCAGGGCCGGGACGGACTCCGGCGTAGGGCGCGTCCCAGCGGGGCGAGTTGTCCATTCCGGACTCCCAGCCGTGCACGATGGTGAGCAGGCCCTGCGGTTCCGCGATCCGGTGGCGTGCGATCCAGCGGTGCCAGCGATACAGCGCCTGCCAGGCTCGCGCGGTGAACGACTCGGCGAGTGCCGCTTCCCCTGCCGAATTAGCGCGGGCGACGTCCACGATCCTGCGCAGCGCGATGGCATGCACGGGCGGCTGGCAGATTCCCGAGGTGCGCACCGAGGCCGGTCGTCGCGTGACGGTGTCGGTGCCCCACCTGTCCGGCCCTGGGAAGTAGCCGTCGGCGTCGGTGAACACGATGTGGGGGAGCATCCCGTCCGACCACTGGGCCGCCAGCAGCGTGCCGAGTTCCGTGAGTGCCCTGCGGACGTCGAGGTAGGCAAGGCCGATGGCGATAAACGCGGCGTCCCAGCTCCACATGTGCGGGTACAGCTTGGGCGACGCGGTGACGAGTGCGCCGGTGTCGTTGTCCCGGAGCACGGCCGCCGCGCGGGCGGCGAGGGTGGTGCCGGAAAGCCGCCCCGAGCCGGCGGCCGTGCTCACGGGACCTCCAGTAACAAACCGGTCTCGGGGTCGTACCAGCGGCACTGGCCTGCGGGAATGCACAGTCGCAATTCCGAGGAGGGCTCGGTGCGGAACGCCGCGGGAGCCTGTACTTTCACCGTTTGCCCGCACACCTCGGTGGTCAGTAACACGGCGGAGCCGAGCGGTTCGAGCACCTGGAGCGCGCCGCGCACGGTGGCCGTGTCGTCAGCGATTGCCGTGGTGCCGGGCTCCTCCACAGTGACGGACTCGGGGCGGATGCCGAGAGTGAGGTCGCTGCCCTTGTAGGAGGCCAGCGCGGGCGGTACCGGCACCGACTGCCCACCAAGATCCAGGCGGAGGGCGGTGCCGTCATGTCCGACCGTGCCGGTCAGGAAGTTCATCGGCGGGCTGCCGAGAAACCCGCCGACGAACGTGTCGGCAGGCTCGTCGTAGACCGACGTCGGCGCGGCACACTGCACGACGGCGCCCTCGCGCATCACCGCGACTCGATCACCCAGCGAAAGGGCCTCCACCTGGTCGTGCGTGACGTACAGCGTGGTCGTGCCGAGTTCGCCGACCAGCTTCTTCAGCTCCGCACGGAACGACAACCGCAGTAGAGCATCCAGATTGGACAGGGGCTCGTCCATGAGCAGCACGTCGGCGTCCATAACGATGGCCCTGGCCACGGCCACGCGCTGCCGCTGCCCTCCGGAGAGCTTAGCGGGGTAACGGTCGAGGTAGGGAGTCAGTTGCAGCAGTTCGGCTGCCCACGCCACCTTGCGGCGCACGTCGTCGGCGCCCACTCCACGCACGCGCAGCCCGAAACCGATGTTGTCGGCGACGGACTTGTTCGGGAACACGGCGTAGGACTGGAACACCATCGACAGGTTGCGCCGCCGTGGTTCGAGATAGGTGACGTCGCGGTCGCCGATGACGATCTGACCGGAGTCCGGCAGCTCCAGTCCCGCGACCATGCGCAGTAGCGTCGTCTTGCCACAGCCGGACGGCCCGAGCAGGACCATGAACTCGCCGTCGGCGACCTCCAGTGACACCGCGTCGGTGGCTCTGGATTCGTTGCCCGGATAGGTCTTGACGAGGTCTTTCAGTACGACCTCGGCCATGGCGGTACCCCCCTCATCGAAGCGTGGTGCCCCACATGTTCAGCAGGTATCGGCGCATCAGGAAGATGAACAGCAACGCGGGCACGATCAGCGCGAAGCCGCCTGCGAAGCGGTAGGCGACGGACGCTTCAGCGAGCGACGTCAGCACCTGGGCAGGCAGGGTGCGGTGGCCGAGCGTGACCACGGTGGCGCCGAGGATCTCGTTCCACGACAGGACGAACGTGAAGATCGACGATGCTGCGAGGCCGGGTAGCGCGAGCGGGACCACGACCTTGCGCGCGGCTTGCCAGCGGGTGCAGCCGAAGACCTGCGCGGCCTCCTCCACGTCCTTCGGCACCGAGACGAAGATGCTGGCTGTGATCAGCACGGTGGTCGGGAGCGCGAGCGTGGTATGGACCAGTGTCGTGGCGAACACGGTGTCGTAGACGTCGAGCCGCAGGAACATGGTGGCCAGGGGGACCGAGAGGACCACGATCGGCAGAGCCCTGACGAGGAGCATGAACACCCGGTAGCTGTCCTTGCCCTTGAAGGCGTGTCTGGCGAGCGCGTATCCGGCAGGCGCTCCGACGACGAGCGACCAGAACACGGTGTAAAGGCCGACGAGTAGCGAGTTGCCGAACGCCGGGACGGTGCCCGTGGCTTGCACGAAAGCCCGCAGCGTCTCGGTGGAGAACTCACTCGGCACGAGGGGCTTGGGAAACTCGGCCAACGCATCGCGCGAGGAGACCGCCGCGAGACCGATGAGCAGGATGGGAAGCGCCATGAACAACGTCACCGTTGTGCAGGCCGCCTGCGCGGCCGCGGCGCGCCTGCGCCGTCGCCGCAACGGAGCCCGGTCAACCGGAGGCAGGACACGCCGCGCCTTCACCGAGGTCGTCACCTGTGTGCTCATCGCGCGTCCTCCGAACCACGCACCGTCCGCAGGTACAGCACCGCGGTGCCGAGAGAGATGGCGAGCACCACGAGTGCGACGGCGCTCGCCACGGCCGGATTCTGGAGGTTGACGTACCACTCGTAGGTCTCGCCGACGAGCAGCGGGAAGTCTCGGCCGGTGAGTGCCTGTGCCACCGCGAACGCCTGAAGCGCCAGTATGGTGCGCAGGATCAGCGCCACCTGGAGGCTCGGTGCGAGCAGCGGGAGTGTGACGTGCCGCAGCCGCTGCCAGAACGACGCGCCGAAGACCTGGGCGGCCTCGTCGTAGTCGCGGGGGATCATCTGCACGCCTGCGACGACGATCACGAACATCAACGCCGTGGCCCGCCACACCTCGGCGACGACGACGGCGAGCAGCATCGTCGCCGGGTTGTCATAGCCCAACCAGGGCAGACCGTGTTCGGAGAGCCCCAGCGAGACGAGTAACGAGTTCAGGTAGCCCCGGTTGTCAAAGATCGACAACCACACCAGTCCGGCGGCCAGTTCGGAGATGGCGAGTGGCACACACCAGAGGTAGAAGTGGACTCCGGCGAAGCGGGGGCGTGCCTGCACGAGCAGGGCCATGCCGAGTGAGAGCAGGAGCTGGATCGGCACGACGATCACGATGAGCAGCATCGTGTTGCGCAGTGCCCGCAGGAAGTACGGGTCTTCGATCAGTCGCAGCCAGTGATCCAGCGTGAGTTCGCCGTCACGGGTGAACGCGGCCAGCACCGCCTGAACCACAGGCCAGCCGAACAGCGCGAGCATGAGGATGACGGAGGGTAGCAACAGAACCCACGGTGAGCGAGCGAGCCTCGTCATCAAGCCACCTCGCAGCGATCCGACTGCGGGTCCGGAGCCCAGCACGGGATGCGCAGCTCGTCGAGAATGCGCTGGAGGTTCGCGGCCTGACGGTCCAGAGTGGACCGAATCGGCTCGCCGTCGAGCACGATGGAGCGGAACGTGTCCTGGAAGACCTTTGTCACCTCGCCCTCTCTCGCGCCGAGCCCGACGGGCGGAAGGGACAGCAGGCCGTCCTCGGCCTCTTGCTGGCGCCGTACCGCGTCGGCCTCGAGGGTGATCGCGGGTGGCAGCTCTTCGGGGATCACCGCGTCCACCGTGGGGAAGAAGCTGTTGGAACGCAGAAGCTCGATCTGGGTGCGTGGTCGGCAGAGAACGTCGATGGTGTGTTCAGCCAAAGCCGGATCGGTGCTGCCCTTCGGGATCGCGAGACCGGCGACGACTGCCATGTAGCCGAGCCCGTGCGGACCGCGTGGGCTCGGGAGCATGCGCCAGTGCGCCGGATCACGCTCCGGCGCCTCGACGAGCCGCACGACGTGGTCCCACGCCATGCGCACCTCACCGGTCTCCAGTGGTTCCTGCATGAAGTCGTACGTGGTGCTGGCGCTGACGCAGTTGGCCCAGAGGTCGCGAAGGTACTCCCACGCCGTCGCGGCCTCGGCCGAGCGGAACGTGGTGATCTGGCCGCCCGTGAACGACGGGAGCAGGTAACCCTGGGTGAAGCGGTGGAGTAAGCCTTCCGGCCCTGCCGGGAGTCCGAGCATGGGCCGGTTGCCGTTGGCTTTTCGCGCCGCGATGGCCCAGTCGAGGAATTGGTCGTAGGTGAGCGACGTGGCCTCGGCGCCCGGCGGGAGGTGTTCGAGTGCGTCGGCGTGTGCGGCGAGCACGTAGCTGGCCGTCGCCCACGGCACATACCAGCTGCGATCGGTGCCCGTGCGCGCGAGCCGGAGGTATTCGGGCGGCCAGCCGCGATCGCCGAGCCTGCGCAGGAGGCCGGTGACGTCGGTGAGGTAGTCGCCCGCGAGCGGAGCGAGGTCGCCGTGCAGACCGGCGACAAGGCCGAGCTGAGTGCGACCCGCATCGACCTGACTGCGGACCTGGCTGGTGAATGGGCCTTCCTCGATGGTGACGTAGCTGACCTCGCCCGGCGTAACGCTCGCCAGTAGTCGCCGGAACCGTTCGGCCTCGTCAACCGGGCGGAACTGCGTCGAGAGGAAAACCATGCCGCCGTTGCCGGTCGTGGCGAACCCGGTGCAGCCAGCCGCGAGGGCTGCACCGCCGAGTCCGGCGGCACGCAGGAGTGAGCGGCGGCTGAGACCGGCTCTCCGCATCGGGACCCCCAGGCTGTGTGGTTCGCACCGCACGACTTTTGTCTAGCTGGTGAACATAAGTGGACTGCGCCATCCTGTCAACATGCTCGACACCACTCCCACCTCCGCAGGGCACGTGCTCGCCGTGCTGCGCGCGGAGGGGCCGCTCACCCGCCAGGAGCTACAGGAGCGGGTCGGGGTGTCGCGCGTCACGATGGTGGAACGTCTCGACGCTCTGCGGAGGGCCGACCTCGTCCGGCGTGCGGGGCACAGGGAGTCGAGTGGAGGCAGGAGGGCTGAGCTGCTCGCCGTCAACGACACCGGCTTGACAGCGCTGGTCGCCGACATCGGGCAGAGTCACGCGACACTCGCCGTGACCGACCTTCGGGGCACCGTCTTCGCGAGACGCGACGTCTGGCTGTCTGCACGGCACAGTCCTGATGCGACGCTGCCGATGCTCGTCGGGGAGGGCCGCTCGCTGCTCAGCGGCTCGGGAAGGGCGAGCACACTCCGCGCGGTGGGGCTCTCCGTCCCTGGGCAGATCGACCACGAAGCGGGCATCACCACCGCGCCTGCCACGATGCGGGAGTGGACGGGCGTGCGCTTGGGGGACCCGTTCGTCGCCGCGTTCGACGTTCCGGTTCTGCTTGAGAATGACGCCAACGCACTCGCGCTTGCCGACTACTACGCGATGGGAAGGCCGGAGGCGACGGTGGTCGGCGTGAAGGTGGGCACGGGCATCGGGGCGGGGGTCGTCATCGGTGGCAGGGCTCACCGGGGCGAAACCGGTGCGGCGGGGGAGATCGGGCACATGCGCGTGGAGGGCAGCGACCGGCGCTGCTCGTGCGGGCGCCGCGGGTGTGTCGCCGCCGAGGCGAGCGGGCAGGCTCTCGTCCGGTCGCTGCGCCCGAGCGGCGCTCGCTCGGTGGACGACGTCGTGCGGTGGGTCTCCGAGGGCAGGCGCGAGGCCATCGAGGCGGTGTACTCGGCGGGAAAGCTGGTCGGAACGGTGCTCGCCACCGTGGTGACGATCGTGAATCCCCGCTACGTCCGCCTCGGGGGTGAGGTGGGGGTTCTTCCGCCGTTCGTGGAGGCATTGCGCGCGACCGTGGAGGCAGGCGCGCATGCCAGCGCGTTACGGAAGCTCGACATCGCGGCCTCCCAGCTCGGTGACAGGGGCGCGTGCGTGGGACTCTCCGGTCTCGTCGCCGACGAGATGTTGTCCCCGACGGTGGTGGACGCCCTCTGCGGCCGCGCCCCCTGAAGCCGTGTCCGCACCCTGTGCACGGGTGCTTGCACTTTGTGTACGAGTGTCTGCACCTCCCGCGATGTGTCCGCACCCTCTGCACGGGTGTCTGCACTTCCCGCACATGTGTGCGCACCCTGTCCGCACCCCGAGGCAGGCGCTCCGGATGGTTCCTGGCCGTGCGCCTGCGCGTGGCCTTTCGGCATCACACCCGCCCGTCCGATGCACGAGAATTCTCGGCATGGACAGCATGGGCGTACTCATCGACGGGTTCGGGCGTGTCAGGGAGGCGGTGCACGACGCCGTGCGAGGGCTCGGCGCCACCGAGTTGAACCGTCGCATCGACGAGCAGGCCAACTCGATCGCGTGGTTGCTGTGGCACCTGACGCGGGTTCAGGACGATCACGTTTCCGAAGTGGCCGGACGTGACCAGTCGTGGACGGCGGAGGGCTTCTACGACCGCTTCGGGCTGCCGCTGCCGCAGGACGACACCGGTTTCGGGCACACGAGCGAGGACGTGGCCTCGGTGCGGGTCAACTCCGCGAAGCTGCTGACCGGCTACCACGACGCCGTTCACGCGCACACGATCTCCTACCTGGAGAGCATCACAGAGGCGGATCTCGATGTGGTGGTTGACGAGTCGTGGAGCCCGCCGGTGACGCTGGGGGTGCGGCTCGTCAGTGTGATCGCCGACGACCTCCAGCACGCGGGGCAGGCGGCGTTCGTGCGGGGGATCGTGCTCCGGCGCTGACCTGCCACGAGGGCGCGGCAACGGGAGACGGCGCAGGGGCGAGGTGCCGCTGGTGCGCTTCGGCCACCGAAGCGCACGTCGCCCGAAGCCGGATGCGAGCCTGTGCCCGGCCGTCGTTCAGGCGAGAGCGTGGCCCGTGGTGACGTCCACGTGCTCGGGCACGGTCTCGTGCCGGTCACCGACACTGGAGGTGCCGCTGGGCTCGAACAGCAGGATGGCGGCGCCGTCCTTCGACGACGGCTTGTGCTCGACGCCGCGTGGCACAACGAAAACCGAGCCTCTCGGCAGCACCACGGTGCGCTCTCGCTCGCCTTCCCGCAGTCCGATCTGGAGTTCGCCGTCGAGCACGGCGAAGAACTCGTCGGTGTCGTCGTGGGCGTGCCAGACGTGCTCGCCCTTCACCTTGGCCACGCGCACGTCGTAGTCGTTCACCGTCGTGACAATGCGGGGGCTCCACAGCTGGTCGAACGTGGCGAGGGCTGCTGCGAGGTCGATGGGTGCGTGCTCCATCAGTTGATCATCGCTTCTGCGAGCGTCCCCCGTAAGTGCTACAAATCGCATATGTCGCAAGAGTCGTCGCAGTCGGCGCATCGCGTGGTCGCCATCGTGGACGACGGGTCGAACCCATTCGAAGTCGGGGTGGCGACGGAGCTGTTCGGGCTGCGAAGGCCCGAACTGGAAGGCCGGCTGCGTAAACCGTGGTACGAGCTCCGGCTCTGCTCTGCGACGCCGACAGTGTCGATGCACGCGGGCTTCTTCACCATCTCCGGTATCGCGCCGCTCGAAGCCGTCGAGGAGGCCGACACCGTACTCGTGCCCAACCGGCCCGACCCGGAGGTGCCGCCTTCGGGGCCGGTGCTCGACGCCGTCAGGACCGCGGCGTCGCGGGGCGCCCGGCTCATGAGCTTCTGCACCGGCGCGTTCACTCTTGCCGAGGCCGGCGTTCTCGACGGCCGTCGAGCGACGACCCACTGGCGCTGGGCCGACGTCTTCCGCTCGCGCTTCCCGCGCGTGGACCTCGACCCCGACGTCCTCTACATCGACGAGGGTTCGGTGCTCACGGCCGCGGGCAGTGCGGCTGCGCTCGACCTCGGACTGCACATCATCCGCAACGACCACGGCGCTGATGTCGCCAACGCGGTGAGCAGACGTGCCGTGTTCGCCGGTCACCGGGACGGAGGGCAACGACAGTTCGTCGAGCGTCCTGTGGCGCGTCGCGCGGAGGCTGGCCTCGCGCCGGTGCTCGAGTGGGCCCAGGCACGTCTCGACCAGCCACTGACTGTTCGTGATCTCGCTCGCCGGGCGTCGGTGAGTCCTGCCACCCTGCATCGCAGGTTCGCGGCCGAACTGGGCACCACGCCGTTGGGGTGGCTGACGGGGGAGCGAGTCCGCCTGGCCTGCCTGTTGCTGGAGAAGGGCGAGCTGACCCTCGACCAGGTGGCCGCGTCCAGCGGGCTCGGCACGGCGTCGAACCTGCGGTTGCTGCTGCGCAAGCACGTCGGGGTGAACCCGACCGAGTACCGCAGGCGGTTCGGTCACCGTCAGCGGCAGCCCTCCTCTCTCAGCGCTCCGTCAACTTCCTCGTCTGTTCACGAAGCGCGTTGATCGTGCGGGTCACGTAGTCGGCGATCAACTGCTGCTCCGACTCGGTGTACTGGCTGGTGACGGCGTTCATTGCCGCGGCAAGGTCACGGAAGATCGCGGAGTCACCGCCTTGTCCCGTGCTGCTGATGAGCACTCGCCTGCGGTCGGCCGGATCGGCATTCCTGCTGGCGAGCCCGGCTCGTTCGAGCCGGTCGATCATGCCGGTGATCGCTCCGGGGGTGAGGCCGGTGTGTTCGGCCAGCTGTCCGGCCGTGAGCGGTCCGTGCCTGCTGATGAGGGCCAGTGCGCGCTGGTCGCTCGCGCTCAGCCCCAGCCTGGCGCCCACCGCCTCGTGGAACATCACGACGGCCGCGCTCAACTCCCGTCCGAGGTCGGCATTCCGGGACTCGCTCATGGTTGCACTTTACCGCGCCATACGTTTTACTTCACTAAACTAAAACGAATGAGGTGGTCGCCGTGCGTGCCAAGTTGTCGAGCGAGGTCACGCTCGCCTCGGAGGTGCTCGTGTGGACCTGGCGCTTCTATCTGAGACACATCGGCGTGATCGTGGGGCTTTCGTTGCTCCCCGGGATCCAGCGGCTCGTCGTTGTCACCTGGCAGGAGGAGATCCCGAGCGGTGTCTCGATGGCCTCCGAAGTGGCTGTCGGCGCGGTGCGGTTGGTGTTGCTCGCGCTGATCGTCCGCTGGGCGTTCGACGGCGTCGAGACGTCATGGGCACAAGCGGGCCGGTTCCTGCGGAAGCACCCGATGAGCCTGCTGTTCCACCTCGGCTTGCTCGGGGCGGGATTCGTGATCTTCGACCTGCTCACCGAGAAGCTCGTCGGTGCCGCGGTGCCGGAGTCCGCCAGGGACGGCTACCTCGGCGTCCTGCTTATCGTGAAGAACCCGACCGTCATCGCGCTGGCGAGCGTGTGGCTGGTGGGCGTCGTGATGCAGGCGCTCAGCGGGGGAAGCGCACCGCGGGCGCGGCGATCGGAACGCGGCATCGCGGCCAGGTGAGGCCAAGCGAGGTCAGGGGGCCGCCGCCGCAGGGCCGACCGTGTCGCCTACGGCGAGCGCTGTGACGGTCTGCCAGGATGAGGTCATGACGCCGACGCTGCATCTCACTGGCGACACCGACGCCGACACCCTGCTCAGTGAGAACCCGGCGGCGCTGCTCACGGGCATGCTCCTCGACCAGCAGATCGCGATGGAAGTGGCGTTCGCGGGGCCGAAGAAGATCGCGGACCGGATGGGCTCCTTCGACGTCCGTGCCATCGCCGAAGCGGACGAGGAGGAGTTCGCGGCCGTGTGTGCCAGTCAGCCGGCCGTGCACAGGTTCCCCGGGGCGATGGCCAGGCGCATCCAGGCCTTGTGCCGGTACCTGCTGGAGAAGTACGAGGGCCGGGCAGCCGACCTGTGGGCCGGAGGTGAGCCGGACGGCCTCGAGGTGCTGCGCAGGCTCAAGGCGCTGCCCGGCTACGGCGACCAGAAGGCCAGGATCTTCCTCGCGCTGCTCGGCAAGCAACTTGGCGTGCGACCGGAGGGCTGGCGCGAGGCGGCAGGTGCCTACGGCGAGGAGGGCTCGCGCCGCTCCATCGCCGACGTCGTTGACGAGCAGACGCTCCAGGAGGTTCGCTCGTTCAAGAAGGCGGCCAAGGCGGCAAGCGCAGGGAAGAAGGGCTGAGATCCACATCGGCCCACATCGTGGCGCCCGGTGCGTCCGGGTGTAACGAACTCACCCGACGGGGCGCTAACTCATACGGACGCTCGCGTTCTGTGCCGGGCGCCACTACCGTTCCTGTTCAGGTACCCGCCGAATACGGCGGCCCTAGGGCTGTGCTCATAGCACATCGTAAGTCATGATCGGAACCTTTCTGTCGGCATTGTCACATGTGTTTCTGCGTTGTTGCAGGTAGCTACGCTGTGCCGTACCCCGTCGGGCTGAACCGTTCAAAGCACTCTGTTACGTTCTTTGAATATGTCCGGAAAGCACTCCGAGCGTGCCAACGGCGATAATCAATCGGCGGGCCGCATTGTGATCGAAACGCCGACCAAGCAGGACGGCGCCGCCCTATGGCGAATCGCACGCGATTCGCAGAAGTTGGATCTCAACTCGTCGTACGCCTACCTGCTGTGGTGTGTCGATTTCGCCGAGACGTCCGTCGTCGCCCGTGTCGATGGTGAGATCGTCGGTTTCGTCATCGGTTACCGTCGGCCGACCGATCCTGACGCGGTACTCGTGTGGCAGGTCGCCGTGGATGCGTCCCAGCGGGGTCGTGGACTCGCGGGCACGCTGCTCGACGAGCTGTTCGGCCGCCTCGTCGAGACCGGGGTCCGCTACCTGGACACGACGATCACGCCCGACAACGAGGCCTCGATCAGGTTGTTCTCCTCGTTCGCGAAGAGGTGGAACGCCACGTTGGATCGATCGAGGTTGTTCGAGGAAGGTGACTTCCCCGACGCGCACGAGCCCGAGGACCTCTTTCGGATCGGTCCGCTCGCGGGCGCCGCACGGCCACAGTGATCGATTGGCGCGAATGTGACCCATCTCGCCGCCATTCTATTTGTTCCTCAATAGCAGGAGACTGAGCAAGTGAGCATCTTCGAAACGCTCGAGTCAGAAGTGCGCAGCTACAGCCGTGGCTGGCCAACCGTGTTCGACCGGGCGCAGGGTAGTTGGCTCTACTCAGAAGACGGCAAACCATACCTCGACTTCTTCGCCGGTGCGGGTGCGCTCAACTACGGGCACAACAACCCCGTGTTGAAAAAGGCGTTGATCGATTACATTTCGCGCGACGGCGTGACACACGCGCTCGACATGTTCACCGTCGCGAAGCGGGACTTCCTCGAGACGCTGAACGACGTCGTGCTGAAGCCGCGCGACATGGAGTACAAAGTCATCTTCCCCGGCCCCGGCGGTGCGAACGCCGTGGAGGCCGCGCTGAAGCTGGCCCGCAAGGTGACCGGCAAGGAGTCGGTCATCAACTTCACCAACGCCTTCCACGGGATGACGCTTGGTGCCCTTTCGGTCACCGGTAATTCCCTCAAACGCGGCGGTGCCGGTGTTCCGCTCGTCCACGCGACACCGATGCCGTACGACAAGTACTTCGACGGCGCCTACCCGGACTTCCTGTACTTCGAGCGGTTGCTTGACGACTCCGGCAGCGGCCTGAACGAGCCCGCCGCCGTCATCGTGGAGACCGTTCAGGGCGAGGGCGGCATCAACGCCGCCCGCCTCGAATGGCTGAAGGGCCTCTCGGATCTGTGCCAGCGCCACGGCATCCTGCTGATCGTTGACGACGTTCAGATGGGCTGCGGGCGCACTGGCCCGTTCTTCAGCTTCGAGGAAGCGGGCATCAAGCCCGACATGATCTGTCTCTCCAAGTCGATCGGCGGATACGGCCTTCCACTCGCCATCACGCTCGTCCGCCCCGACCTCGACGTGTGGGCTCCCGGCGAGCACAACGGAACGTTTCGGGGCATCAACCCGGCGTTCGTCACCGCCGCCGAGGCGCTGCGCACGTACTGGCGTGACGGCGAGCTGGAGAAGGCCACCAAGGCGAAGGGTGAGCGTATCGCCCAGACCTTCACCGAGCTGGTGAACCAGTACCCGGACACCGGTCTCGTCGCCAAGGGCCGAGGGCTCGCGCGCGGCCTGGAATTCCCGAACGGCGAGATCGCGGGCAAGGTCTGCGCCGCGGCCTTCGACCGTGGTTTGCTGATGGAGACCTCCGGCCCCGACGGGGAAGTGGTGAAGTTGCTGCCCGCGCTCACCACGAGCGACGAGGAGATCGAGCAGGGCCTTTCCATCATCAAGGAGTCCGTCGAGGCCGTGCTCGCGCACTGACCGAGCATGTGCCGACCATCCCGAAACCGACCTGTGAAGGAGCAAAGTTGATCGTCCGGACCGTCGATGAGATCACCGACACCGAGGCTGACATCAAGCAGCCGAACTGGCGGAGCAAGCGGATCGTGCTCGCGAAGGACAAGGTCGGGTTCTCCGTGCACGAGACCACGCTGTACGCCGGAACCGTCAACGACTTCTGGTACGCCAACCACATCGAGGCCGTGTTCGTCGTCGAGGGCGAGGGCGAACTGACGGACAAGGCGACGGGGGAGACCTACGAGCTGAAGCCCGGCTCGCTGTACCTGCTCGACGAGCACGACAAGCACCAGGTGCGCCCGAAGACCGACATGCGCACGGTGTGCGTGTTCAACCCGCCGATCACGGGCCGTGAAGTTCACGACGAGAACGGTGTCTACCCCCTCGTCATCGAGGACTGACAAGGCGGTCCCAGTGCAGGTTTCGTGGGGGCCGTCGTTGGGGCGGTTCCCACGGATCCCGAACGGGTATCACCCGGAAGAACGAGAAAAGGAACGACACAACCGACCGAAAAACAGCACAGTGGCACTCGGAGGAGGCGAGTTACGTGACTCTCGCGGAGAGCCGGACCACCGATTTGTACCCCACCCGCGTCGCCGGTGAGGCGACGCTGCTGGAGCGGACGGACCCCACCGTCTGGGGCGCCGAACAGGACGGCCCGATGGACGCGGCCGCCCTTGCTTCGCACGACGCCAAGGGGTACTCGATCATCGAGGGATTGCTGTCCCCTGCCGAGGTACAGGGGTACTGGCAGGAACTCGTGCGGCTCTCGTCGGACGAGGAACTCAAGGCCGACGAGCGCGTCGTCACCGAGAAGAAGTCCGGCAACGTCCGGTCGATCTTCGAGGTGCACCGGATCAGCGAGTTGATCGGTGAGTTGGCGCGCGACCCCCGGATCCTGGACAGGGCACAGCAGATCCTCGGCTCTGACGTCTACATTCACCAGAGCCGGGTGAACTACATGCCCGGATTCAAGGGAAACGGCTTCTACTGGCACTCGGACTTCGAGACCTGGCACGCCGAGGACGGCATGCCGAGGCCGCGCGCGGTGAGCTGCTCCATCGCGCTGACCGACAACTACCCGTTCAACGGCGGCCTGATGGTGATGCCGGGTTCTCAGCGCACGTTCGTGCAGTGCGTCGGTGAGACCCCCGAGGAGCACTACAAGGCGTCGCTGAAGGAGCAGGAGATCGGCGTTCCCAGCGAGAACGACATCACGAAACTCGCCGCCGAGCACGGCATCGACCAGTTCACGGGGCCTGCCGGTTCGGCGCTGTTCTTCGACTCCAACATCATGCACGGGTCGGGTAACAACATCACGCCGTACCCGAGGTCGAACATCTTCCTCGTGTTCAACAGCGTGGAGAACACGTTGGTGGAGCCGTTCGCGGCGAAGAACCCGAGGCCGACGTTCATCGGCGCGCGGGACTTCACTCCGCTCACCCGCTGACACCGAGGGCGGGCGCGCAGGCGTGAGCAGACCGCGTCGGGGCGGTCGTAGCCGTTCCGACGCGGTCTGTTACCGTATCCGCACCTCAACGGCGCGGCTGGTGAGGTTCGCCGTCACGAAGCCGGGTGCTCCTTGCTCGGGGTAGGCCCGTTCTCGACCGGCGATGTGTGGATTTGCGTGAGTACGGCCCCATGCCACCAGATTCGGGACTGGTGACATGGGGCCGTACTCGTATGCGGGGTGACGACGCACGGGTGGTACCATATATGGCATGGTGAAAACGACAGTCTATCTTCCGGAAGAGTTGGAGATCAGGCTGGACGCGGAGGCGGCTGCCACAGGGATCAGCAAGGCCGAGCTGATCCGTAGGGGAATCGCCATGGTGCTCGAAGCCTCACATCGGCCGAGGAATGTGCGCCCGTTGCCGGTCTTCAACAGCGGTCGAGCCAGGAGCGCCGAGGAGCTGGACGACGACCTCTATCAGCAGATCAAAGAGCGGACAGCGCGTCGGTGATCATCGTCGCGGATACGTCGGCGCTGCACGCTGCCTTTGACGCGGCACAACCGGAGCACTCGGCGGCGGCCACAGTACTGGACAGCCAGCCATTGGTGATCTCCCCGTTCGTCATGACGGAACTCGACCACCTGATTCGCCGGGATCTAGGGTTCTCCGCAGCGATGCAGGCTTCGGAAGCGTTGCTCGACCGGATGGCTGCGGGCCAGTACAAGCTCGCCGAACTTCGCCATGCCGATGTCGTGAAAGCACACGAGGTCAGAGGGAAGTACGACGGTCTTCGACTCGATCTCGCCGACGCGGCGGGCGTCGTCTTGGCCGACCGATACAACACCAACCAGATCTTCACGCTCGACCAGCGCGATTTCAGGGCGGTCCGGCCGTTAACCCCCCGTTTCAAGGCGTTCGAGATCCTGCCATTCGATGGGTGACGGCCTCAGTCGAACAGGCTCGTCTCCGAGCGGATCTCCAGCAGTTCGTACACAGGGCGTCCCCTGCGGCCGTCGATGGTGGTGGTGCGCACGACCCGCAGCCGCGCCGTGACAGGGCGGTCGAGGTTCTCCTTGATCTTGTCGAGTAGATCGGGAGCCACAGCGCCCTGGATGGTGGAGCCGGTGTCGCGTTCAAGGTAGAAGATCCGCCTGCGGGTGCGGACACCGTCGAGCCTTCCCGTGACGGTCTCGTACCCGACGTCCTCCCGTGATTCACGCAAACTGCTCTGCAATACCCTCGCTTGCTCGCTCGTCATGCTTCGGGCGACCTCCTCACCCGTCGTCGGCACGAGTGAGAGGGCGATGCTGGCGGTGCGCATCACGGCGTTGACGATGTCGCTCACCGCGTTGCGGACGGTGTCTCGCTGGAGCAGCACGGCGTCGAGCGCGCCGTCGTCGGAGCCGTTCACCGGCAGGAAGTCGCAGAGTTCCTTGACCGCGCGCTCGGAGAGCGTCTCGATGCCTTCGGAGATCAGGGCGTCAGGCATCGAGGTCTCAGGGAAGCCGAAGAACATCGCGTTGCCGGCCTGTCCGCGCTGGATGAGCGGCGCCTTCTCCCTGTCGGACGGCTGCACCGACGTGATCTCGGCCTGCGGATTGCGCACGATGTGACCGATCTTGGCCGTGGCGTCCTGAAGCGCGCGGCTGATGTCGGAGGAGGTGTAGGCGTCGAGATGGGACGAGCCGAGGACCGAGACCCTCAGCAGCGGCGAACGGGACGTGCGCTCGAACTTCGCGTGCGCGGCCAGTGCCGATGCTCTCGCGAGGTCGTCGAGCCAGGTGCCGCCGGGGATGTTCTCGGCGATCTGCCGGAAGCTCACCACACCACCTCCGGGAAGCCCTTCACCATGCCGGGCACGGGCCCGCGCGACCACGCGGCCTCCCAGGCGTCCTCGTCGCCGGGGTGGCACAGGAAACCGTCCACGAGGCCGCTGACCGGCTGCACCTGGTCGAGATACATCACCGGGTGTTCCGCGATCACGCCCCTGAGCGTGAACATGCCGTAGAAGGTGGATCGAGCTGGGCCGTCGAGCCGTTTCAGGGCTCCCCACTCGTCGGGGATGAACACCACATCGACGTCGCGGGGCACCTCAGCCGACCGCACGACGAGTTCCCCGCCTATCCACGCGCGCCCCGAGGGGATCAGCCTGCACACCACGCCGAGGTAGCCGCTGAGCGCACTGAACAGGATCTCGCGCTCATTGCGATACGGCGCGTCCCACACGAAGCGTTCGTAGATGTCGGAGAGGTCGGCAAGGTGCCGCCCTGGCGGGAGAACGTTCTCCGACGTCCAGTGCGGTAGCGGCATGCACGGTCCTTCACTACGAACGCGAACCGGGGATCAACCGGGAACTTATCAGCTTCACCGGTCAGCGTTCGCGGCGCGGGCGGTTCTCCTCCGCGTCCTTCTCGGCGCCCGCGATGTCGCGTTCGTCGGGCCACTCGTTGCGGGCATGCCACTCCGACGGCGTCAGCGGCAACACGCCTGCTCGCCTGCCCTCGTCGGGCACTTCGTCGAGGTCGTAACCCGGCCTGCTCCTCGCGGTGCTCTCCAATGGCGTGCCCTGGTCTGGCGTGCGGTCGCCGAAATGCAGTTGAGGGCCGACCCTTCGGATGCGCTGGGTGCGTTCGGTGTCGGGCACGATATCGGGTACGTCCACCCTGGGGGTCGTGTCGGTTCGCTCCTCGTCGGCCGTGGCCCTCCGGTATCGGCGCGCTGACAGGAACGCGAACGCCGCCATCGAGAGTCCGAGCACGAACGCGACCAGCAACCACAGCCAGATCTCGCCGAACAACCACAGCATCGTGCGCCTCCTGCCAGGTCGTGCCTCGCGCCGCGTGCGCTAACGAACGCTGATCTCCACCCTCCGGTCGATCGCGGATGTGCCGTGCCGCGAGAGGGGACGGGTATCGCCGTAACCGACCGGTTTCACCTGGTCGGGTGGCACACCGAGGTCCACCAGCTCCTCGGCCACCGCCTCGGCCCGTGCGTACGACAGCTCCTCGGCGCTTTCCGGGTCCGCACCGGATACCCGCGCCGTATGGCCCCCTACCTCGAACCGCCAATCCGTGGGAGCACCGGACAGCGTTTCGGCGACCCGCGCCACGGCGTCCTCACCGCCGGACGTGAGGTCGGAGGAGTAGGGCCGGAAGGTGATCGGGTTATCGGCGAGCACCTCGTCGAGTGAACGTTGCAGCCGTGCCTTGGCCGAGGCCCCAGGATCGGCTGGAGCGGCGCCGCGCTGGGGCGTGGGCGGACCGCCGTGCCCGCCGGAGGTGACGACATCGACCGAACGCACACCGTCAACGTCCTCGACGACGGATTCGGCGAGCAGGGCCTCGTGCGGCGAGCGCGCTCGCACGGTGGCGTCCCTTCCTGAGAAGCTCACCGCCTCGGCAGGCAGCCCCGACCGGCTCAGTGCCTCGCGCGAGCGGGCGGTGAGGTCGGCTTCGATGCCGCCCCTTTCGACGACGGTGGCTACGAGTGCGAGCACACCGGTGACCAGCACCGCGAGGGCGGCGAACGCGGCGAGAAGACGCGGAGCCGGCATAGGGCGAGGGTAGCGGCAGCGCACCCTTCACCGCGCGGTTCGACGTCACCGCGGGGTGGAGCACCGACCGTCTCCGGCCGGGTCTCCGAGGGGTGTCCGAAGAAGGGCGTTCCCCTACGGGATCGCGGAGGGGAACGCCCCTTCGGTTCCTCGATTCCTCAGGCCGACTTCGAGTGCTCGGCGACGGACTGCTCCGCCAGCGCCGCGACGGTCTGCTTCGTGGTCATCGGCGCGGGAACCGTGATCGGCGCGAGCTGCGGGCGCTTCGGCAGTACCCCGTCGCCCATCGACTCGCCGCGCAGCTGCCTGCGAATCCACGGCAGCAGATGCGTCTTCGTCCACTCGAGGTCGGAACGCCGCAGCGTGAGCCAGTTGACGGGCGCGGTGCTCTCCGGCCACGGCTCGCGCCAGTCGCTCTCGGTAGGCACGCCGAGCACCTCGGCGGCGCGAAGGGCGATGCGGCGGTGGCCTTCGGGCGTGAAGTGCAGCCGGTCGTCGCTCCATGCCCGAAGGTCGTGCAGGACGTGCATGGCCCAGAGATCCACGACCTTCGCTCCGTGCCGGTCGGCGATGGCCCACAGGTGAGCGTTGTAGATGCCGACCTTGCTGCGCAGGATGCTCATCACCGAGAGCCCCTTGGTGTCGGGACCGGTGAAGATAAGCACCTCGATGCCTGCCTCACGCAGCTTCACGATGCCCTTCTCGAACTCGGCAGCCACCTCGTCAACGTCGGCGCCGGGCACGATGATGTCGTTGCCCCCCGCGCACACGGTGACGAGGTCGGGCTTGATGTCGAGCGCGATGGGCAGCTGCTCATCCATGATCTCCGCGAGCATCTTGCCCCGGATGGCGAAGTTCGCGTACCTGAAGTCGTCGCGTCCCCCGGCGAGGATCTCGGCCAGCCGGTCGGCCCAGCCACGGAACGAGCCGTCCGGAAGCGTGTCGTTGAGGCCCTCGGTGAAGCTGTCCCCGATCGCGACGTAACTGTCGAAGTGGGTCACCAACCGTCTCCTCCCAGTAAAAGCCCCGTGAAAATCCCGCAATCGACCCGACAGGATGCACCCCCGAGACCCACCTACGCTACCGTCGGTTGGTTCGCAAGCCCCAGTCTCGACAATTTTCCCCTCCTGGTCCTGCTGTTTTCGGTGTATGTGGTGAACGTCTCGGTATGGTGATGCCCCGGTCGAAGCCCGGAGGCGAGGTTTGCGGCACGCTGGAGAACGTGAGCGACGGGTCCGGAGGCGACGGCAGGCGCGAGTCGCTCGCCAGCCTGCTCGGCGGGCGCAAGGGTGCGCTGGACGCGAGTTTTCCACCGGTGGCGTTCGGGATCGGCTGGCTTGCCGGTGGTTCGTCCATCGGCTGGGGGGCCGCCGTCGCGATCGCGGTGAGCGTCGTGATCGGCGCGGTCCGCCTCGCCCGAGGCGGCAGGGCGGGGGCTGTGCTGGTGAGCCTCGCCGCCGTGGTCGTCGCCGCGCTGATCGCCCTGTACACGGGCCGGGCGGTGGACTTCTTCCTCCCGCAACTGCTGGCCAACGTCGCGAGCGCGCTCGTATGGGCCATCAGCATCGTGGTGCGCTGGCCGATGCTCGGCGTTGTGGTCGGTTTCGTGCTGGGCCAGAAGACGCGGTGGCGTTCTGACCCCGCGCTCGTGCGCGCCTACGCCCGCGCCAGTTGGCTGTGGGTGGGCCAGTACTCGGTGCGCGTTGCCGTGTTCGGCGCGCTCTGGGCCGCAGGCGATGTGGTGGCGCTCAGCGTCGCGCGGGTGGTGTTGTCGTGGCCGCTGGTGCTGGCCACCCTCGTGGCCAGCGGGTGGGTGCTATACCGCTGCTTGCCCGACGACCATCCGGGACTACGGCACCCCGCGTCGTCGCTCGAAGCCGTCGAGCGGAGCTGACGGCACCTGTCGGCACCCCTCGGCACACCATGTCGGCAACCGTGAGTGTCGGCGTCTGTGCCGGCAACCGGCTGAGCACGGCTCACAGGCGCTTCGGCACCTCACCGGGTCAGGAAGCGGCCCCCGGCGAGGGGGAGGTCCGGGGGCCTTGTTCCACCGTACCCGTTTCCGGGCGAGGCAGGCCGGGCCCGAAGGCGTCCAGCGCCGCGAGCCAGGCAGCCCCGAGCACGCCGTTGTCGCTGCTGAGCACGGGGGCGTCGGTCGCGGTTGTCAGCGCGGCACGCACGGCGTCGCCCACCGGGCTGCTCCGGCCCACCACGCTGCCGACGAGCACAACCGGAGTGGTCTCACCCTCGTCGCGCGCCGCGAGGACGGTCTCGGTGAGCAGCTCCGCCGCACGCTCCACGATCGACTGCGCGGCGGCGTCGCCCTCGGCGTGTGCGGCGCTCACCAGCGGCGCGAAGCGGGCGAGGTCGATGGGTGACCCCGCGTTGGCCGCGGTGATCAGCCGGAAGGCCGCGTCGGGTGCGTGCGCCTCGATACCCGCCTTGTGGAGCACGGCATCGGCGAGCCGCGACGGCGGGTGGTTGCCGCCGAGCACGTCGAGCGCCGTCCGCACGGCCTGCCTGCCGAGCCAGAAGCCCGATCCCTCGTCGCCGAGCAGCCAGCCGTAGCCGCCGACGGTGGCGACGAGGTCCCGTTGCCTGATGCGGCCTGCCACCGAACCCGTGCCCGCGACGAGCACCGTGCCGTCCGGTTCGGGCGTCGCCGACACGAAGGCCGCCACCGCGTCGGACACGAGTCGTGGCCGTCCGGCACGGACGAGACCGAGGCCGTTCCACGCGCGCTCGAACACGGCGGCGATCGTGGGGTCCGTGAGTTTGCTGCGCCCTGCCATGCCGATCACCCACGCGCACACGTCGGCGGGGTCCGCTCCGGTCTCGCCGAGGGCGCGGGCCACCGCCTCCGCCATCGCCAGCGCCGCCGACTCGGGGGGATGTGAGTTCGGGTTCCCTCCACCTGCCGAGCCGCTGCCCCTGACGTGCCCGCTGTCGTCGATCACCATGGCGCGCGTGGACGTACCACCCGCGTCAACCCCGACGGCGAGCCTCATCGCGTCCTCGTCACCTTGCGAAGCCCGCGCGGGGAGTCCGGGTCGTAGCCACGGGCGAGCGCGAGCCCCAGCGCGAGGCGCTGGAGTGGCAGCACCTCCAGGATCGGTGCGACCTCCTCGGCGGTTTCGGCGATGGGGACGGTCAGCGCGGCCGAGGGCACGGAACGCGCCGCCGAGCCGACGCACAGCACGTCCGCGCCGCGCTGCGACACCGTGTCGAGCACGTCGAGCAACGCGGCGCCGCCCTTGCCCGCACTCGTGACGCCGAGTACGGCGGTCTCGGTGTCAACGGCGGCGACAGGGCCGTGCAGGAGGTCCGCACCGCTGTAGGCGCGGGTGGAGAGGTAGCTCGTCTCCGCGAGTTTCAGCGAACCCTCCAGCGCGGTGGCGAACGAGTAGCCGCGGGCGGTGGTGAGGATACGGTCGGCGAACCGGTACCGCTCGACAGCCCTCGCGACGTCGTCCTCGGTGTCGGCGAGGGTGCGCTCTGCCAGCTCGCCGATGTCGGCGACGTGTTCGCCCTTTCCGCCCCGGATCGCGTCAACCAGCAGGTAGAGGGCGAGCAGTGTGGCCGAGTAGGTCTTGGTGGCCGCGACGGCGTTCTCCGTGCCAGCGCGGACGTCAACCGACAACTCGGCGGCCTCGGTCAGCGGTGACGACGGGGTGTTGGTGACGGCGACGGTCAGCGCCCCGCGCGCCCTCGCGGTCTGCGTGACCTCGAGCAGATCGTAGGAGCCGCCGCTCTGACTCACCGAGATCAGCAGGACGTCGGAGAGGTCCTGCTCCGCGTGGTACAGCGTGGTGGTGGAGGGCGAGACCAGCCCCGCGGGCAGGCCGAGCAGGACCTCGACGAGGTACTTCGCGTAGATGGCGGCGTGGTCGCTCGACCCTCTCGCGGCCAGGAGGGCGAACCGAGGGGGGCGTTCGGCGATCCGGGAGGCGACCGAGGCGATGTCGGAACGTGCCTGGACCAACCCGGCGAGCACGGCGGGTTGCTGCGCCACCTCGGCGGCCATGTGCCTGCCAGATGCGGTGTCGTTCAACGTCGTCACCCTGCTTTCACCCGAGCCGGTCACCCAGGTCGCGGCCTGACCGGTCTAGACCAATACTGACCACGTTCAACGTACTATCCGCAGGGTACGTTCCAGGGTGAGGGGGTAGGTGTCTTAGTGAGGGAGTCGGCAATGGTGGAGACGCTTTCCGGCACGCGAACACAGCGGGAGCCGAAGTACTGGGCGCTCAAACAACACCTGCTCGACCTGCTGGAATCCCTGCCTGCCGGATCGGCCATCCCGACGGAGCGGGCACTGGCGACGGAGTTCACCGTCTCCAGGACCACGGTCAGGCAGGCGCTCGCCGATCTGACGGCCGAGGGCCGGTTGCACCGGGTGCAGGGCAAGGGCACGTTCGCCGCGGAACCCAAGCTGGCCCAACGGCTGGAGTTGTCCTCCTACACCGAGGACATCCGCGCGCAGGGCAGGGAACCGTCGTCGCAGGTGCTCGACATCGACGAGGTCCCCGCCGAGGGTGAGCTGCCGAGACTGCTCGGTGTCCGCACCGGCGCCAAGGTGCTGAGGTTGCACAGACTGCGGCTCGCCGACGGCGAACCGATGGCGCTGGAGACCACGCACCTGCCGTCGGCGCGGTTCCGTGGCCTCCGCAAGCACGTCGCGTCGGGCGGCTCGTTGTACGAGGCGTTGCGCGACCGCTACGGCGTGGAACTCGACCGGGCGGAGGAGACCATCGAGACGTCGCTCGCAGGCCCGCAGGAGGCGGAGTTGCTCGGCGCCGACGTCGGCATGCCGGTGCTGCTGCTGGCACGGCAGACGTTCGCCTCGGACGGCAAGCCGGTGGAGTACGTGCGCTCGATCTACCGGGGCGACCGCTACAAGTTCGTCACGACGCTGACCCGTCCGTGACCGTTCCTTCGCGCTGGGTCAGTGGCCTCGGTCCACAATGGATGGTCTTGTCTCGCAGGGAAAGCCTGATGTGACGTAATCGTGCTCACGTCGGGCAACGCCGGGAGCAACTCGGGCGATGGTCACGTTAGAGGGGTTGTCCGGGGAGTGCGAGCGGATCGAGAGGCATGATCGACGACAGGACGAAGGCAGACGACACCGATTCGCGCGAGCCTGGCAAGCCGGGATTGTCACCGGCGCAGGTTGCCGCGGCCGCGCTCGCGGCCGTGACGGCGGCGTTTCTGTGTTCCACCCTCGGGGTTTACGGCACCGTGGTCGGGGCTGGACTGCTCAGTGTCGTGACGACGGTCGGCAGCGAACTGTTCATGAGGTCCCTGGAGCGGACCCGCGCGGCCGCACAGCTTGTGGCGGGGCGGCGCAGGCGCAGGGAGCGGCAGGCCGATCTCGACAAGACCCTGTACCTACCCGCGCCGAGCCGGGAGCAGCTGGACGAGTACGCGGCCATGCACCAGGCCAGGGAGCGGACCAGGGTGCTGGCCTCCTCTGGCGAGGCCGAGAACGCCCGTGAACGCCGCCAGTGGTGGCGCCGCAGGGGACCGGTACTCGCGGCGACGAGTGCGCTGGCGTTCGTCATCGGGATGCTCGTCGTCACCGGCTACGAAGGTGTCACCGGCAAAGCGTTGTCAGGGGACGGTTCGACCACGGTGAGCAGCATCGTTCGCGGCGGAGCAGCCGACGGCGAGCACCGGTCGCCGCAGAACGGCCTGTGGCAGCCGGACGACGGCGGCACCACCTCGACGTCGGTACCGCCCGACGAACGGGAGAGCCAGGGCGAGCAGGGCGGTGAGAACGGCGGGAACGACGAGGACGGCCAGGACGGCAGCGGCACCGGGACCGTTCCGCCAGGGGAGACCGAGCCGGTGGAGCCGACCCAGCCGACGGAGCAGCCGGACGAGAGCACTCCGGTTGACGAGGGACCCGGTGGGTCCGTCGAGCCGTCGCGGGAGCCGTCCAGCGATCCCGCGGGAGGTGAGCAGCCGGGCTCCCAGGAGTGAGGCGGCTGGCGAGAGGACGGCGAGAGGACGGCGAGAGGACGGCGAGAGGACGGCGAGAGGACGGCGAGAGGACTCAGCCCGCGCGGGTGAGACCGTGCCGTAGCTCCCGCGCCGCCTCGGCGGGATCGCCGGCCTCCGTGATGGCGCGGACCACGACGGCTCTTTCGGCTCCCGCCGCCAGCACGTCGTCGAGGCGGGCCAGGTCGATGCCGCCGATGGCGAACCACGGTCGCGTGGTCTCGATGCCGGAGGACACGGCGCGGACGAGGTCGAGTCCCGGCGCGGCCCTTCCCGGCTTGGTGGGGGTCGGCCAGCACGGGCCGACGCAGAAGTAGTCAACGCCTTCCTCTGTGGCAGCCGCGGCGGCCTGCTCCCACGAGTGGGTCGAGCGGCCGATCACCACGTCGTCACCGACGATCCGCCTCGCGACGGCGACCGGAAGGTCGTCCTGGCCGAGGTGCAGGACGTCGGCATCCACGGCCACCGCGACATCGGCGCGGTCGTTGACCGCGAGCAGGGCGCCGTGCCTGGCGCATGCCTCGGCGAGTATCTCAAGCGCCGCGATCTCCTGCGCCGCTTCGAGCGGCTTTCCGCCGGTCTTGTCCCTCAACTGCACGATGTCCACGCCGCCGGCGAGTGCCGCGTCGGCGAACTCGGCGAGGTCGCCCTGACGCGCGCGGGCGTCGGTGCAGAGGTAGAGCCGCGCGTCGTCGAGACGCTTCCTGATGCGATCACCGTCGAGGCCGGGCATGCCGCCACCGTAGTACGGCCGCACGGCACGCGCGGGGTAGGCTGGCAGTCGTCCGCACGGGAGCCCGCGAAGGGCTGAGAGGGAGCAAGCGCTCCGACCGTGGAACCTGATCCGGGTCATGCCGGCGCAGGGAGCGTGATCTTCGATGAGTACAGACGTCGCGGTCGTCGGTGCCGGTGTCATCGGCCTCGCCGTGGCGTGGCGGGCGGTCTCCGCAGGTCACCGCGTCACCGTGTTCGATCCCCTTCCCGCGCGCGGTGGTGCGTCCTGGGTGGCAGGCGGGATGCTCGCGCCCGTCGCCGAGGCGTGGCCGGGCGAGGAGGCCGCGCTCGCGCTCGGTGAGGAGTCGTTACGCCGCTGGCCCGCGTTCGCGCGTGAGTTGCGGGCGCAGGGCTTCGACTGCGGGCTTTCGGCGCAGGGCACGATCGTCGCCGCGTTCGACCGCGCCGATGCCGACCAGCTCGGCGTCCTCGCCGGGTATCTCGACGGCATCGGCAGGAGCGCCACCCTCGTCACGGGTAGGGAACTCCGCCGCACGGAACCCGGCCTCGGCTCTGTGCGGTCGGGGCTGCTCGTGCCGGGCGACGTCTTCGTCGATAACCGCCGCCTTCTGGAGTCGCTGCTGCTCGCCGCGCGAGCGCGTGGTGCGGAGTTCGTTGCCGAGGCCGTGGTGGAACTCGCAGCCGACCGCGTCGCGACGGCGTCGTCCGGAGCGCGGCGGTTCGACGCCGTGGTGCTCTGCGCGGGCGCTCACAGCGGCACGCTTCATCCCGAACTCGCCTCGGCGGTGCGGCCGGTGAAGGGGGAGATCCTGAGGCTGCGTTCGCGCAGGGGCACACTCCCCCCGCCACGGCACACGATCAGGGCCGTGGTCGAGTCCCGCCCCGTGTACCTGGTGCCGAGGGACGACGGGTCGCTGGTGCTCGGCGCGACGCAGTACGAGGCGGGCTTCGACACCGGTGTGCGAGCGCGGGGTGTGCGGGAACTGCTCGAAGGGGCTGAGCGGGTTTTCCCGAGCATCACCGAGTACGAGCTGATCGAGACCACGGCAGGGCTTCGGGCAGGCAGCGACGACAACGTGCCCTACCTCGGCCTGCTGAGCGACGGTGTGTACGCGGCGACGGGGCATCACCGCAACGGCCTCCTGCTGGCGCCGATCACCTCGGACGCGGTGCTGGCGTGGCTGTCGGGCACCCCGGCGCCGCCCGGCACGGAAAAGGCACGACCGGACAGGAACGCGAGTGAGGAGCGCGCTGATGCGGGTGTTTGTCAACGGTGAGAGCAGACAGCTTCCCGACGGCAGCACGGTCGCCGACGTGCTGGCCATCGCCGTCGGGGACGCCAAGGGAGTCGCCGTCGCGGTGGACGGCGAGGTGATCCGCCGAGGGGCATGGGGCGAGGTCGAGGTCGTCGAAGGGGCGGCGGTGGAGATCCTCACCGCCGTGCAGGGAGGGTGACATGAGCGCGGGTACCGAACCTGAGGTGGGCCAGGACGCTCTCGCCGAGGGCCGTACGAGCCACGACCACACCAACGACGCAGGCGACCACCTTGTCATCGACGACCACAAGCTGACCTCACGCTTGATCATCGGAACGGGTGGGGCGAGCAACCTGAGCGTGCTCGAACGTGCGCTCGTCGCGTCGGGGACGGAACTGACGACGGTCGCGTTGCGGCGGGCCGACGCCGAGGGTGGCTCCGGGGTGCTCGACCTGTTGCGGCGCCTCGGAATCGAACTGCTGCCCAACACGGCGGGCTGCCGTAACGCCGCCGAGGCCGTGCTCACCGCACAGTTGGCGCGTGAGGCATTCGGCACCGACCTCGTGAAGCTGGAGGTCCACGCCGACGACCGCACCCTGTTGCCCGATCCGATCGAGACACTGGAGGCCGCCGAACGCCTTGTGGCCGACGGATTCTCCGTGCTGGCCTACACCAACGACGATCCCGTGCTGGCTCTGCGCCTCGAAGAGGCCGGGTGTGCCGCTGTGATGCCGTTGGGTTCGCCCATCGGCACCGGCCTCGGTATCCGCAACCCGCACAACATCGAGTTGATCGTGGCGAGGGCGGGCGTTCCGATCATCCTCGACGCCGGTGTCGGCACCGCGTCCGACGCGGCGCTCGCGATGGAACTGGGCTGCGACGGCGTGTTGCTCTCGACAGCCGTCACGAGGGCGCAGGACCCGGAGCGCATGGCGCGCGCCATGCGCGCGGCCGTGATCGCGGGCAGGCTGGCGCGGCAGGCAGGCCGGATTCCGAAGCGGTTCTGGGCACACGCTTCGAGTCCGCCACGCTGAAGGGTCGCTCTCCTGAGCCGGTTTTTCCGACCGTAAGGTGTGCGCAAAGCCCGCCGAGGTGCGAACCGAAGGAGCCCGATGTGACCGAGTCGCCCGAGTCGTCGTCCGACGTACCCGGAAGGCTGTTTCTGATCATCGGACGGCTCTCCCGGTCGCTGCGGCAGGCGAGCGCGCCGGGGCCGGGGCACGGCGCGATCTCGGCCATGGCCACGCTCGGGTCGTGCGGGCGGATGCGCCTCGGGGATCTCGCGGCACGGGAGGGCGTCGCCGCGGCCACGATGTCGCGGATCGTGGCCGCGCTCGTCGAGAGCGGGTACGTGCACCGCGAGCCCGATCCGATCGACCGCAGGGCATGGCTCGTGGCGCTCACGGCCGAAGGTGAACGCCTGCTGTCCGATGTGCGCTCCACCCGCATTCACGAGTTGAGCGCCCGCATCGACCGGCTCTCCCCTGAACACCGCCAGGCACTGGAGGCGGCCGTTCCCGCACTGGAAGCGCTGCTGGGCGAGGAGGAGCGGCCGAGGGTGTGACTGACGGCCGGGTTTCAGGCGCCCGGTTCGTCCGCGACCCTCCAGAACGCCGAGACCGGGCCGATCTTCGCCCCCATCGGGTAGGAGTGCCGGACGGCGTTGGCCACGTACCACTTCCCGAACCTGGCGGCCTCCTGCATGCTCATCCCGCGAGCGAGACCCGCGGTCAGTGCCGAAGCCATCGCGTCGCCCGCGCCGTGGGTGTGCGGTGTCGAGTGGCGAGGCCCCGGCAGTTCCGTGAACACGGTGCCGTCGAAGAGCAGGTCAACACACTCCGGGTCGTCGGTGAGGTGACCGGACTTCACGAGCACGAACCGGGGGCCGAGAGCGTGCAGAGCCACAGCGGCGTCGGGCATCTGCTCCCTGCGCGTCACCTCGATGCCGGTGAGCAGGCGCACCTCGTCGAGGTTCGGGGTCACCACGGTCGCCATCGGCAGCAGCCGCTCACGCAGTGCCGAAAGCCCCGCGTCGTCGAACAGCGGATGCCCGTGCATGGACGCGGCGACGGGATCGACGACGAAGGGAGTCGCCCCGTTGCCACCGATACCCGCGCGTTCGCACGCTTCCGCGACGGCCTCGATGATCTCGGCGGAGGCGAGCATCCCGGTCTTGGCCGCATCGACGCCCATGTCTTCCGCGACGGCCTCGATCTGGCCCGCGACGATCCGCGCCGGGATGTCGGAGCGGTCGTGAACGCCGAGGGTGTTCTGCACCGTCACGGCCGTCACAGCGACGAGCCCGTGCACGCCGCAGGTGAGGAACGTGCGCAGATCGGCTTCGAGCCCCGCGGCCCCTCCGGAATCGGAACCGGCGATGGTCAGGGCGGACGGCGGTCGCTTGTCGCTCATCCCTCCAGTGTCACCGACGGCTCCGGCGGAGTGTGAGCAGGTCGGCCGTTCGCGGACGCTATCCCCGACACAGTTCGTGGAGGCCTGCGTCGCCGTCGAGGCACGGCGGATATCCCATCTCGGCGAGTGCGGCTCTCGCCGTGCCGGAGCGCAGGTACTCGACGAAGCTCGCCAGCGTGGAGCCCTCCTCGTGCTCGCCGCGGGTGTAGAGGTACTCGATGGTCCAGAACGGGTAGCCGTGCCGCGCCGTGTCGATGGAAGGGAAGTGCTCACCCAGCTGCACGATCGTCAGCGCGTCGCCTTCCGTCCGTGCCGCGACGGCCGAGGGCAGGTCCACGTAGCCGATCGCGCCCCGCGTCGTCGAGACCTCCGCGAGCACGTCGGTTTCGGAGCCGCGTTCACAGCGGATCACGTTCGCTGTCGGGGAGCGGTCGGCCCGCTCGCACGAGTCGGAGGTCAACTCGCCTTCGGTGCCACGGAGCACGGTGGACTCGAACGTCAACCGGGAACCGGATTCCTGGCCTCGCCCGATGATGCGGATGGGCAACGACGGGCCACGCCGCAGTTGGTTCCAGTCGGTGTACTTCCCGGAGTAGATGCCTCGTAACTCGTCCGGAGTCAGGGAGTCGATGCCGGCGCCGTCACCCACCACCACCGCGTACACGATCACGGCAAGCGGCTGCGCGACAAGGCCGTCGTCGGCGATGCGCGGTTCCCCGTCGGACAGGGCGGCGAGCCCTCCCGTTTCGCCGGAATCGGCACCGGCCAGCCTGCGAACCCCGCCGATGCTGCCCGTCTTCTCCGGTGTGATCACGTCACCGCATACCTGTTCGTACGGCTCGACGAGTTCGGCGAGCACCGGCATGAAAGCGCTCGATCCCACAACGGTCAGCGATCCCGTGCCACAGGCGACTCCTTCGGAGACCCGCTGGGGCCGGGAGAAAGCCACGAGCATCGTGGTGAGCAGCACGCCGGTGAGCAGCAGGCCCATCGCCATGGCGGCGCGCGGCCAGGTGAGTCTGCGCTGCTGACGCTCGTCGAGCACTCGCCCTCCGGAGAGGTGGCCGCCTGAGCAGGAGATGTCCTTCGTCACCTCGCTGTCCAGTGCGTCGTCCGGTTCCCGCAGCACCACGACGAGTTTGAACGCCTCCCGCCGCTGCAATGCCAGGTTGCGAAGCCGGACACCGTGCCACTGCGGGGCCTGTGTCACCGCTCTCTCCGGTTCCGGCTTGCCCGCGACCAGCGACTTCAGCAACACGCCGAGCCGTTCACCCAGCGATCTGCGAACCCCCGCGAGGTCCTTTGTGGATGGACGAGGTTCGTCTCGGGTGAAGAACTCCAAACCCTGCTTGAGCCGTTTGCGATGCGACTCGACGGACGGCTCGGAAATGCGGGCGTTCCACACCACTCTGCGCCCGAAGGAGAACTCGAGCGGATCGGCGAAGTCGTCGTCGGCGATGTCCTCGACCCCGGTGTTGCGGATGCGGATCACCACGATGCTCATCCGGTCGAGCAGTTCGATCACCGGCGACAGCTGGGAGTCCACGTGCGTCACCTGGTCGTCGTCGTCACGGAGGTTGACGGGGCTCAGGCCGATCTTGGAGTTGTACTGGACGCGGTAGTGCAGCCTCTTGCGCCGGACGACGTAGCGATCGACGAAAGGCGAGGCGATCGCCGTCACCGCTGCGACGGCGAGAATCCAGGTGGTTTCGTCGGAAAGGAGGAGTTCCACGACCCAGCTCAACAACTGCCCCAACATCATCACGCGCGCTTTCGTGTCCCCTGTGCCGGAAGAGGTGAGCGTAGGCCGAGGGTTCGGGCCATTCGGGTGATCCAGCCGTTCGTTCATCGCACGTTCACCGCGACGCCGCAGGCAGCTGGGCCGAGGGGAAGCGTGCCATGCCAGCCTCGCCTGCATGACGATCTCCCCACTGCTTCGTCGCGGCGGCTCGCTCGCTGCCGCGGCGGTCCTCGCAGGGTGTCTCCTCCCCGCAGCCCCGGCCACGGCTTCGGAAGACGGCACCACCGTCGCCGAGGGCGTCGAGTACCGCTCGCTGACGCTGGACACCGCACACGGCAGGGTCCTGGGTCACCTGGTGACCGTGGACCTGCGGCAGGCGCGGCTGGACCTGCTGCACCCCGGCAGGGTCGCCGCCCGCGACGAGGTGCCCGACATGGCCGACGCGGCGGGTGCGCTCGCGGGGGTCAACGGCGACTTCTTCAACATCTCGTCCACGCACCCCGGCATCCCCGCGACGGGCGCCGCCGTCGGACCGGCCGTCGCGGCAGGCGAAGACCTCAAGACGGCGGCCCCCGACGCGCAGCGCTTCGGTCCCGCGCTGCCGCCGACGACGTCCACCCGTGACGTGCTCGGCGTTGGGGTCAACGGCAAGGCCAGGCTGGCCGAGCTCGACATCGCAGGCAGGGTGATCAGCGGCGAGGACGTCTTCGACATCGAGGGCTACAACACCTACGCGCTCGCCGAGAACGGCATCGCGGTGTTCACCAGCGAATGGGGCAGCGCCAACAGGGTCAGGGCCACCTGCGGTAGTGACACCAGCCGCAAGGCACCGTGCAGCGACGAGACCGAGGAGGTCGTCGTGCGCGACGGGATCGTGGTCGGGGAGCACGACCGGCCGGGCGAGGGACTGATCGCGGACGACACCGTCGTGCTCGTGGGCCGGGAGGACGGCGCCGACGAGCTGGAGCGGCTCGACCCAGGCGATCGGGTGCGCGTGAAGTACCGGCTGGTGCCTGCCGAAGGGCCGCCGCTGTCCTTCGCGGTCGGTGGTTTCCCCATCGCGCGTGAGGGCGCGGACCTGCCGGGGCTCGACACCAAAGCGCTCGCGCCGAGGACCGCGGCGGGGGTGAGCGCCGACGGCCGCACCGTGTGGCTTGTCGTCGTTGACGGTCGTTCGGACGACAGCGTCGGCATGACCGTGGCCGAACTCGCCGAGCTGATGCGGTCGTTCGGGGCAACTGACGTGATCAACCTCGACGGCGGCGGGTCATCGACGATGGTGCTCAGAGAGCACGGTGCGGGCAGCGTCACCGTCGTCAACGATCCCTCCGACGGAAGGCCCCGCGCCGTGGCCAACGGCGTGGGAGTGTTCCCACGCCGCTGACACACGCGCGCTCGCGGGGTTTCAGGAATCCCGCGATGCGGGTGAAGGGATGTCCGGCCCGAGTCGCCAGAACGGCGAGACCGGGCCGGCGCCCGCGCCGAGCGGGTAGGACTCCGCAACGCAGCGCTCGATGAACTTCTTGCCTGCCGACACCGCGTCGGGAACCCCGAGCCCCTTCGCGAGATGCGCGGTGATGGCGGAGGCCAGCGTGTCGCCGCCGCCGTGGGTGTGCGGGGTGTCGTAGCGAGGACCTTCGAACTCCAGCACGTGAGTGCCGTCCGACAGCAGGTCAACGCAGCGTGGGCTGTCTGTGGCGTGCCCGCCCTTGACGAGCACCCACTGCGGGCCGAGCGCGAGCAGAGCCTCGGCCGCGTCGCGCTGGCCTGCGACGTCGTTGACGTCGAGCCCCGTCAGCAGCCGGACCTCATCGAGGTTGGGCGTCACCAGCGTGGCTCTCGGCAGGAGTTCCGTGCGGAGCGCCTCCAGCGCGTCGTCACGCAGTAGTGAATCGCCGTGCATGGACGCGGCCACGGGATCGACGACGAAGGGTGTCTGCCGCTCCCTCCCGAAACCAAGCGCGTCCACAGTGGACGCGACAGTGGAGATGATCTCGGCGCTGGCGAGCATTCCCGTCTTCGCCGCGTTCACCCCCATGTCGCTGGCCACGGCCTCGATCTGCGCGGCGACGATGCCGGGCGGGATCTCGGTGAACCCGCTCACGCCGATCGAGTTCTGCACGGTGACCGCCGTGACCGCGGTCATCCCGTGCACTCCGCAGGCGAAGAACGTCCGCAGGTCCGCCTGAAGGCCCGCACCTCCGCCGGAGTCGGAACCCGCGATGGTGAGCGCGGTCTTCGGCGTCTCGGTCATCGGTCAACCACGGGCAGGTAGACCTGCCCGCCGTGGTCGGTGAACTCCCTTGACTTCTCCCTCATGCCTGCCTCGATCGCCTCGGTGCTGGTCAGGCCGTGTTCCTCGGCGTAGGCGCGGATGTCCTGCGTGATGCGCATCGAGCAGAACTTCGGCCCGCACATCGAGCAGAAGTGCGCAGTCTTGGCAGGCTCGGCCGGAAGCGTCTCGTCGTGGAACGCGCGCGCGGTGTCGGGGTCCAGCGAGAGGTTGAACTGATCGTTCCAGCGGAACTCGAAGCGAGCCTTCGAAAGAGCGTCGTCCCACTCCTGGGCGTACGGATGCCCCTTGGCGAGGTCGGCGGCGTGCGCGGCGATCTTGTACGAGATGACACCGGTCTTGACGTCGTCGCGGTCGGGGAGGCCGAGATGTTCCTTCGGCGTGACGTAACAGAGCATCGCCGTGCCGTACCAGCCGATCTGTGCGGCGCCGATGGCCGACGTGATGTGGTCGTAGGCGGGGGCGATGTCGGTGGCCAGCGGTCCAAGCGTGTAGAACGGCGCCTCGCCGCAGAGCTTCTCCTCCAGCTCCACGTTCTCCTTGATCTTGTGCATGGGCACGTGCCCAGGGCCCTCGATCATCACCTGCACGTCACGTTCGCGGGCGATGTGGGTCAGCTCGCCGAGGGTTTCGAGCTCGGCGAACTGGGCGCGGTCGTTGGCGTCGGCGATCGAGCCGGGACGCAGCCCGTCGCCGAGCGAGAAGGTCACGTCGTAGTCCCGCAGGATGTCGCACAGTTCCTCGAAGTGCGTGTAGAGGAACGACTCCTTGTGATGGGCGAGGCACCAGGCCGCCATGATCGAGCCGCCGCGCGAGACGATGCCCGTCACGCGGTTCGCGGTGAGCGGGACGTATCGCAGCAACACTCCCGCGTGGACGGTCATGTAATCGACGCCCTGCTCGCACTGCTCGATCACGGTGTCGCGGTAGACCTCCCACGACAGCTTCTCCGGCTCGCCGCCGACCTTCTCCAGCGCCTGGTAGATCGGCACGGTGCCGACCGGGACGGGCGAGTTCCGCAGTATCCACTCCCGGGTCTCGTGGATCCGCTTGCCCGTCGAGAGGTCCATGATGGTGTCGGCGCCCCAGCGGGTCGCCCACACCATCTTGTCCACCTCCTCCTCGACCGACGACCACACGGCGGAGTTGCCCATGTTGGCGTTGACCTTGACGAGGAAGTTCTTGCCGATGATCATCGGCTCCGACTCGGGGTGCCTGCGGTTGGCGGGGATCACCGCCCTGCCCCTGGCCACCTCAGCCCTCACGAACTCGGGATCGACGCGCTCGCGGGCCGCGACGAACTCCATCTCGGGCGTGACGACCCCGGCTTTCGCCCAGCCGAGTTGTGTGTTGTGCTCGCGGCCTTCCGCCCAGGACTCCCTGAGCCGTGGAAGTCCCTTGTGGACGTCCACAGTGTTCTTTGCTTCGGCCTCTGTGTAGGGGCCGGAGGTGTCGTAGACGTCGAAGTGCTCACCGTTGGAGAGATCGATTCGCCGTACCGGAACCCGAAGGCCCGACTCCGTTACGGAGTAGACCTTGCGCGATCCGGTGATGGGGCCGGTGGTGACGCTGGGACGAACCGTGGCGCGTTCGGCTGCCGTCAAGAAAACTCACTCCCTACGCCGGCATTACCCGGTCAGGTTCATGCGGTCGGCGGCACCGGGTCCTTCCGAACGGACACCAGCCGCCCTCTCAGCCCGCCAAGGCGCGAGCTCCCGCGACTTCTGTAGTTGTCCTCCCGACCATGCCATGCCGCCGAGCGCAACTCAACCCGCCGCAACGGTGGGAGTGGCCACGACTGGACACGGCTGCCTTCTCCCTGCCGAGCCGCACGTCGCAGGTCATCCGGTCCTCGGCGCGTCCGCTTCGCCTGAGCGCGGCTCGTCGTGCACCAGATCGGCGAGCGCATCGACGGTTCCGGTGTCGATCCAGCCGGGGAGGTGCCGCAGCGCGATGCTCACAGCGTCGCCGGTGTCGGCGGACGAAGGGTAGGGCCGTTGCTCCAGCCAATTCGACAGCTCGACGGCCCAGGCGTCGGCGTCGTCGCAAGGCCGAGCACGTCCTCGGGTCGCATAGGCCAAGCCGATCAGGCGCTCGGCGAGGTGTCCGGCATCGGAGGCATCGAGCACCGACTGCCACAACCTGAACATCAGCCCGCCTTTGTCGAACCAGCGGCCGATCGCGAGCAGCCGCAGCACGTCCCTGCGCCGATCCCCGTCTCTGGTGCTATCGAGGAGCGCGAACCACTCCTCGACGCCGGTCCTGCTCAGTGCGCGTCCGCACGCTGTCAGCCACGCCTCGGGCCACCTGCCGAAGCAGGTCTCGACAGGTCCGTCGGCGACCGCGTCCGCGATCCGCAGGAGCAGGTCGAGTACGAGCCCCCGCTTCGGCGTCCTTGAGTCTTGAGCGAGTCTCACCAGGAAAGGCACGGCGGCGGGGGTCGCATCACGCACAGCGACGCAGGTGTGGAGTGAATGGTCGGGCGCGAGCCGCCTACGTAACTCGCCGACGGTGCCCGAGCTGCCGGTCCACAACTGGCGCAGCAACGAGGGAACCCGGTCAACGGCACCCTCGCAGTCCCACCGGAGGCTCCAGTCCACGGCGTCGAGGCCGGCCAGCGGGGAAGGCTCATCGCGCGCGGTCACGCCGTCTTCTCAGCCGCAGCCGGTGCCGTCCGCTCGAAGCCTCCGAGACGAAGGCACGGCTCTTGCGCCGAGCGCCGGGGAAGCAATCTCGGACCCGATCCCGTTCAGTCCTCCGCGCCAGGCAGCCAACTGTTGCCCGGCACGCCCCACCTGTTGGACTTGAGCATCTTCTTCGCCGCGCGGGCGTGCCTGCCGACCAGCCTGTCGAGATAGATGTAGCCGTCGAGGTGATCGGTCTCGTGTTGCAGGCACCGCGCGAAGTATCCGGTGCCCTCCACTTCGATGGGATTGCCCTCGACGTCGAACCCGGTGACCTTCGCCCATGAGGCCCGGCCCGTGGGGTAGGACTCGCCCGGCACGGAGAGGCACCCCTCCCAGTCGTTGTCGGGATCGGGCATCGTCTCCGGGATCTCGGAAGTGGACAGGGCCGGGTTGACCACGACGCCCTTGAAGCGGTTTCCCTCGTCGTCAGGGCAGTCGTAGACGAAAACGCGGAGGTCCACGCCGATCTGGTTGGCCGCGAGGCCGACCCCTTCGGCCGCGTACATGGTCTCGAACATGTCATCGACGAGCGTGGCCAGCTCGGCGTCGAACGTCGAGATTTCGCGGGTGGGCTGGTGCAGCACCGGGTCGCCTGCGATGCGAATGGCGTGGATGGTCACGCCTCGCCATCCTAGCGGTGCCCGACACCCAGACGCGCCGGGCGTGCTACCCACGCGGACGCCTTCTTTCGTGATCTAATGGCAAACCGGAAGAGACCAGGTGATTCACCCGAACCTGCGAGGAGTCAGATGGACGCCGCGGAGTCGATGGCCCCGGATGGCCGCCCGTCCCCGCAGAGCGGACAGGCAGAACACGGGTCCGGGTTGACCCAGCGTGAGCTGGACGTCCTCGCGTTCGAGCGCCAGTGGTGGAGATACGCGGGCGCCAAGGAACAGGCGATCCGCGATCAGTTCGGCGTGTCGCCCACGCGCTATTACCAGATCCTGAACAAGCTCATCGATAAGCAGGAAGCCGTGCGCGCGGACCCGATGCTGGTGAAGCGGCTTCGAAAGGTGCGCGCTTCCCGGCAGCGCACCCGCGCGGCACGGCGGTTGGGGATTGAACTGCCATGAGCATCTTCGACGGGGTGTCAAGGCCCATGCGGGCCGCGGGGCTGGGACTGCTCGCGGTCGCCGTCGTCGCGGCCGCGGTCGGGGGCGTCACGCTCGTTTCGGGCGGGGACGAACCCGACAATGCCGCCGCCACCTCGCCCGCTGATCCCACACCCGGCAACGGGCAGGAGAGTCGCAAGCCCGCGCCGTCCTCGGAGAAGCAGGGCGACGGCGAGAAGGGCGGCGAGAAGGACGGCGGCACCGACGGTGCTGACCCGACCGGTGCGCCCGGGGATTCCGGCGACGGCGCCGATCCGGGCGACTCCGGCGACTCCGGCGGTGCCGAGGACCGGCCGATCTCCGAGGTTTCCGTGCCGGTGCGGGTGTACAACAACAGCACGGTCAAGGGCCTCGCCGCCGAGGCGACGGAGGATCTCGAGGCGCTGGGGTGGGACGTCGTCGAGACCGGCAACTACTCGGCCGGTGTGATCCCCGCCAGCACCATCTACTACCGGCCTGGCACCGACGAGGAGGCCACCGCACGCGCGCTCGCCGAGACGTTCGGCATGCGCGTCGAGCCGAGATTCGACGGTATCGCCGACGCAAGTCCCGGCCTCATCATGATCGTCACGAGCGACTACGCGGGGCCTGACACCGCCAAGTGAATCCCGCGTGCCTCGCGGCTGACCACGCCGCAGGGCCGTCGGGTCCTCTGCGCTGCCGCGCGGTCAGCGGGATTCCGCGTACGCTTCGAGTTCCGCGAGCTGCGCCGGGTCCAGTGACGGGCGCACAGCTTCGCGGGCCTTGGCGAGATGCCGGGCGGTGACCTCGGCGGCCTCAAGCGACTCCCGCATCGCGGTCAGCGCGGCCTCCCTGATCAGCGCCGCGCAGTCGGCCGCCGAGTACCGTTCGAGCTGGGCGGCGAGCGCGTCGAGATCCACGTCGTCGGCCAGCGGTGTGTTCCGGGCGCTCGCCCGAAGAATCTGAGCCCGTGCCTCGGCGTCCGGCGGCGGCACGTAGATCAGCCGTTCCAGCCTGCCAGGGCGAAGCAACGCGGGATCGACCAGCTCGGGGCGGTTGGTGGCGCCGACGACAACGACGTCCCTCAACGGTTCGACACCGTCGAGTTCGGTGAGCAGTGCGGCGACGACGCGGTCGGACGCGCCGGAATCGCTCGACTGCCCACGCCGGGGCACCAGCGCGTCAACCTCGTCCAGGAAGATCAGCGACGGCGCGGCCTCAGCGGCCTTGCGGAACAGCTCGCGAACGGCGCGTTCGGACTCGCCGACCCACTTGTCCATCAACTCGGCGCCCTTCACCGAGAACACATTCAGCGCCCCGGTGCCGGCGAGCGCGCGCACAAGGAACGTCTTGCCGTTGCCGGGAGGGCCGTAGATCAGCACGCCGCGAGGCGGAGCGACGCCCAACCTCGCGAACGAGTCCGGGTAACGCAGCGGCCACAGCACCGCCTCGGTCAGCGACTGCTTGACGTCCGCCATGTCACCGACGTCGTCGAGTGTGAGGCCACCTGTGGCCAATGTATCGGTGGTGGACATCGAGATCGGGCGTACGGATTCCACCGCGTCGAGCAGATCCTGCTGGCGCACACGCGGTTCGCCGCCTTCGCCGGTGTGGCGCAGGGCCGCGCGCAGAGCGGCGTCGCGTCGCAGCGCCACCAGATCGGCGGCAACGAAACCCGGCGTGCGCTCGGCCACCGCCCCCAGGTCGATGCCGCTGTCGAGCGGTGTCTGCCGCAGCAGCACTCCCAGCAACTCCGCCCGTGTCCGCGCGTCGGGCATGCCGAGGCGCAACTCCCTGTCCAGCAGGTCCACCGCGCGCAGCCGGGGATCGACCGCTTCGGGGTGCGCCGTCGTGGCCACCACGGCGAGGCCCGCGCGAGTGAGGGCCTCGCGAAGCCGGTCGAGCACGACCGTCGCGACGGGAGGCGGCGATGACGCGGGCAGCAGGGTGTCGATGTCGGTGAGCAGCAGGACACTCGGCTCCGCGCGTGACGTGGCCGCGACGGCCTCAGCCAGCCGCGCGACAGCCGCGTCGGGCTCCAGCACCGCCAGCGTGGGTACCTCCACCGTCACGACGTCGATCTCCGAGGCGCGGGCCACGGAACGCACCAGTGTCGTCTTCCCGACGCCCTCGGGACCGGACAGCAAAATTCCGAGGTGTGGTGAGGTACCGAGCTTGCTGAGAAGATCGGGCCGGTGGAACGCGAGGTCGAGCCACTCGGACAGTGTGCGGGCGGCGGTCTCGGCGCCCGCGAGGTCCGCGAGGGGCGGCGCGGCGTCCTCCTGGTTACCGGTTTGGCCACCGGGCTGGGTGCCGACGTCCAGCGGTTCCACATCGATCGGCGTCGTGTCCGGCTGCGTGGGAGCGGATGTGTGGCGCGGCGGTGTGTCACCTCGCCACGAGACGACGGTCGCCTGACCGACGGCGACAGGGCCTTGCGGGTCGGTGGCGGTGATCGTGAGGAGTTCCGTCGTCCATGAGGCACCGATCGAGCGGGACAGCACGCCACGCGCGGCGGCGACGTCCGACCCCGGCGGAGGAGCGAGGTCCTGCGGCAGCAGCGACACGGCGTCGCCCACCGTGAACACCTTGCCCAGCAGCGCCAACCGCAACGTGTGCGGTGTCAGCGACATCGTGGCCAGCCGCGAACCGGCCACCGTGACGCTGCGAGCCGCGCTCACCTCGCACGGCTCGACGATCACCTCGGAGCCCTCCGTGATCCCGAGATTGGCCATCGTGACGTCGTCGGCGAGCACGACGCCGGGCGCCGAACCAGGAGGCGAGGCTGCGGCGAGCGCCGCGCTGACCCTGGCCCCGGTGAGCCTCACGGCGTCCCACGCCCTCAGCCCGAGCGCGTCGAGCACTTCCGGATGGAGCCGGATGACACCCCTTCGGGAGTCGAGCGCTGAAGTGGTGTGGCGGACGGTCAGCGGAAGCCGTGGTGACGACACATCACCACTCTAGACGCGCCAAGCCCGCCAACCCCCCAGCCGTGTCCGCACCTGGTGTGCGAGTGTTGGCACTTGGTGTGCGGGTGTCGGTACCTCGTACGTTTCCCGCGCTCGTCAGTCGTACGTCGGTCGGGGATGCGCCGTGCGAGGCGAACACGGCCCTGCCCCCGGAGACCGAGGTGCCGTCCAGGACGAAGGGTTGTGCGTGGTCGCGGCGATCACGCACAACCGCGGGTCACTCCCTGCCCTGCCTCAGCCCGATCCTGCGCCAGTTCCGCCTGCGAGGGCCGCGGTCGTCGATGCGACCACGGGGGGCGGCGATGGTGTCGGGCGGGTAGACCCTCGGCACGTGCGCCGTCGTGGCGCGGGGGCGCTTCACCGCGCGCCGGGCCGCGCCTGCGACCTTGTGGAACTGCGGTTTCCGTAGCCCGATACGGCGCTGGGTGCGGCTACGGCGGATGGCCCTGCGCTCCTTCGCCGGCACGTCCCACGCCTCAGGGTGCTTCGCGAGCCACTGGTAGCGGCGCACAGCGTAGGGGACGTGCGCCAGGTAGAGCAGCAGGACGCTCATCAGCACGATCAGCGGGTACTGGATCGTCGCCGCCGCCGCGAGGCCGACGACGACGAGCAGCGGCGCGGCGGCCTTCGCGGGAACCTTCAGTTTCTTCAACGACATCGTCGGGATGCGGCTGATACACAGGGCGGAGATCGCCACCGTCCACACCCACACCACCGAACCGCTCGACCACCAGCCCTGACCGAACTCCAGCGTGGCCATCACCGGAAGCAGCGCGAGCAAACCACCTGCGGGTGCGGGCACACCGACGAAGAACTCACTCGCGTACGGCGGTTGCTCGACGTCATCCAGCAGCGTGTTGAACCGCGCCAACCGCAGAACCATGCACACAGCGAAGATCAGCGCGGCCACCCAGCCGAGCTTGCCGGGGTCGGGCAACCACACATACAACACCAGCGCGGGAGCCACACCGAACGAGATCGCGTCCGAAAGGGAGTCCAGCTCCGCGCCCATCTTGGAGGTCGCGTCGAGCATGCGTGCGATCCGGCCGTCGAGGCTGTCGAGCACCGCTGCGAGCCCGATGGCGCCGAGCGCGAGACCGTACTGCCCGCCGAGGGCGAACTGCACGGCGGACAAACCGGCACACAACGCCAGCACGGTGATCGCGTTCGGCAGGAGCCGGACACCGGGTGTGGTCCGGGACATATATCAGTCCTTCACAAAGTCATACCTCGGCGAGAGGGGTCTCGCCGCCGATCGTGCGCTGGCCCTTACGGACCAGCACCCGGCTTCCGGGCGGCAGGTAGGTGTCCACCCGTGAGCCGAACCGGATCAGACCGTAGGTCGCCCCGGCTTCGACGTGATCGCCCTCACCGACTTCGCAGACGATACGCCTCGCCACAAGCCCCGCGATCTGCGTCACAACGAGCGCTCGCCCGTCGGGAAGCCGGAGCAGCACGGAGTTTCGTTCGTTGTCCTCACTGGCCTTGTCGAGGTCGGCGGACAGGAACTTGCCGGGCCGGTAGGCCACCTTCTCGACCGTACCGCGCGCGGGCGTTCGCTGGACGTGAACATCGAAAACGGAAAGGAAAACGCTGACGCGGGTGAGCGGCCGGTCGGGGAGGCCGAGTTCGGCGGGCGGGGTCGCCTCCTCGATCAGCGACACGAGTCCGTCGGCCGACGCGAGCACGAGGTCGTCGCGCAGCGGAGGGACACGTTTCGGCTCGCGGAAGAAGGCCGCCGTCGCCAGCGTGCCGAGCCCGGCCAGCAGGCCGAGCCGGGGGGACAGCTTCCTCAGCAGGAGGGTGGCTGCGGCACCACCCGCGACGAACGGGCGGCCCGCACGGTGCATCGGGGGAAGGGTTTCACGGACGAGACGCGCGGCATGGCCGAGCGAGTTGGCGCTCATGACGTCGATTTTCCCGCAATGGACGGGCCGGGTGCCGTCCGCCCCCCGACGTCGTACGCCACCCGGCCGCGGATCGTCGATGTTAGGACGTTCTCGCCGAATCGTCACCAACTGTAGGTAAAACGTTACAAAGGGTGGTAGTCATGCTGGTGCTCCCGTCCCTTGTCGGCGGTCATCGCCGTTCGAGCAGCTGCAACACGGCGAGCAGGAGCACGGCGCCGAGCACCGCGACGCCGAAGCTCGGGAAGTCGAACGCGAAGGTCTTCGGCTCTCCCGTCGCGAGGCGGTAGACGAAGCCGCCGAGGGTGGCTCCGACCACGCCCACCAGCACGTTCAGAACGCAACCCCGGTGTCGGCGGCGGCTGCCGCCGACGATCAGACCTGCCGCCCAGCCCGCGAGCGCGCCGAAGATGATCCAGGAGAGAAAGCCCATGGCGCCGGAGCCTAGAACAGCGTCCGATCACCGTCCGCGAGCACATATGCACACCAGGTGCGGCCGCACCGACCCGCCGTGTCCGCACTTCTCGTACGGGTGTTTGCACTCACCGTGCGGGTGCTTGCACTAGAGGGACGGGTGCATCAAGTGCGGACACGGGTGCATCAAGTGCGGACACGGGTGCATCAAGTGCGGACACGGGTGCATCAAGTGCGGACACGGGTCAGAGGAGGAGGACCTCGACGGTGGAGTCTTTCGGGGCCTCGACGGTCTCCTCGTCGAGGACGATGAGGCAGTTAGCCTCGGCCAGCGACGCGAGCAGGTGGGAGCCTGGGCCGCCCTTCGGGGCGACGACGCCGGCGACCTCGCCTTCTTCCCGCGTGTAGTAGCCGCGCCGGAACTGCCGTTTGCCCTTCGGTGACGTCAACGTCTCGGTCAGCCGGGCAGGCACGCGGGTGCGTTCCGGGTTCGCGTGCCCGAGTGCCGCCAGCACCGCGGGTCGCACGAACACCTCGAAGGACACGAGGACGCTCACCGGGTTGCCCGGCAGCGTCACCACCGGAACGCCCTGCCACCGCCCGCACCCTTGCGGGCCGCCTGGCTGCATCGCCACCTTGCCGAAGCTAACTCCGACGCCCGCGAGCGCGTCCTTCACGACCTCGTACGCGCCCGCGCTGACTCCCCCCGACGTCACCACGAGATCGGTTCCGGCAAGCTTCGGTTCAACGGCGGCGCGGAATGTGGCGACGTCGTCGGCCACGCAGCGGATGGTCTCGACGTGGCAGCCGAGTGACCTGAGCGCCGCCACGAGCATCACGCTGTTGGATTCGTAGATCTGGCCGTGCCGCAGTGGCCGAGGCGGGTGCACGAGTTCGGTTCCCGTTGACACCACCAGCACGCGGGGTGGTTCGAACACGGGCAGCCGGTCCACACCCACGGCGGAGGCGAGTCCGAGTTGTGCTGGCCCGAGCACCGTCCCGGCGCGCAGGACGACGGTGCCTGCCCTGACGTCCTCGCCCGCACGGCGGATGTGGGTGCCTGCCTCGACGGCTGCGGAGATCGTGACCCGCCGTTCGCCGCCGTCGGTGTGTTCCACCATGACGACGCTGTCGGCGCCCTCAGGTACCGGGGCGCCGGTCATGATCCGCAGCGCCGTGCCCTGCCGCAGCGCGGGCACGTCCGTGAGCCCTGCGGGGATGTCGCCCTCGACCGGCAGCACGACGGGTGAGCCCGCCTTCGCCATCGCGACGTCGGCCGAGCTGACGGCGTAACCGTCCATCGCGGAGTTGTCGAACGGCGGAAGCGAAACGCCTGCACCGATGTCCTCGGCGAGTACCAGTCCGGCGCAGTCGGCCAGCGCGCGGTGAGCGACCGGCCGGGTTCCGACCACGTCGCGGACCCTGCTCCTGTGTTCTTCGACGGAGATCACGAGACCATCCTCGTCGCCAGGGGGGCTCGTGCCAAACTTGCCCGCGCCGGATGTTGCACGAACAGGGGAGACACAGTGCAGGTACAGGTCCGTCACCAGCCGTCGTTCGCGGTCGCGAGGTTGCTGCTGGCGCCGCATGAACCCGCGCAGGTCGAATCGGGGGCCATGGTCGCGACCAGCTACGGCATGCACATGCAGGCCAGTACGCAGGGTGGCGTCATGAAGGGGCTTGGGAGAGCCATCCTCGGTGGCGAGTCGCTGTTCGTCTCGACGTACACGGCTCCGCCGAACGGGGGGTGGGTCGATGTCGCTCCCGGACTTCCCGGTGACGTCCGGATCATCGAGATGGACGGCCGTGTCGGCTGGTGTGTCACGCGCGGTTCGTGGCTCGCCAACTCGCACGGCATCCAGCTGGATACCAAGTGGGGCGGGTTCGGCAACCTCTTCGGCGGTGAGGGCGGGTTCCTCACCCACGCCGTCGGGCAGGGGCAGCTGGTCGTGGCTTGCTACGGCGCCATCGACGTCGTGAACCTGCAACCCGGTGAGTACGTCACGATCGACTCGGGGCATGTGGTGGCCTACGCCGACACGGTGCAGTCGCAGCTTCGCAAGGTGTCCCAGGGGGTCATCCAGTCGCTGAAGAGCGGCGAGGGTTTCGTGTTCGACTTCGCGGGCCCCGGGCAGATCCTCACGCAGACCCGCAACCCGGACGCGCTGCTGGCGTGGTTGATCGCCCGGATGCCGTCAAGGTAGGCCGATGCACGTCCGCACTCGGCACACTCCTGCCTTCGGAGTCGCACGGGTCACGCTCACGTCGGGCGAGGCCGTCGAGGCGTCCGCCGACACCGTGCTCGCGCACAGTTTCGGCGTCACGCGCTCGAAGAAGGGGAAGAGCAGCGGCCCGGCGATCTTCACGGCGCCCGCGCAGGGCGGGTGGATCGATCTCGCCCCGCGACAGCCCGGTGACGTGTACCCGCTGGAGCTGAGCGGGCAGCTGGGCTGGTCGGTGGCCTCCGACGCGGTGCTGGCCCGGCCTGCCACCGTGCGCCACGATCACCCGTGGCCGGCTCACCAGTCGCTCTTCGGGGGTGATTCCGGTTTCCTCAAGCACTTCAGCGGTGTCGGCTCACTGGTGTTCGCCTCACGAGGGCCGGTTGACGCACTGACGCTCAAGGCCGGCGAGGTGGTGACCGTGAACCCGCTGTTCGTCCTGGCCTTTCCCGACACCGTGCAGGTGAGGTTACGGGCGCTCGACCCGGCGGAGCCGCAGTCGGTCAGGACGGGCGAGGGCCTCGCACTGGACGTGGCGGGTCCGGGAACGGTGCTGGTGCAGACCAGGGCCCGGCCGTAGAGAGCGGGGGAGGAAGGGCCGCTCACGCCACGTATTTACCGCGAATTGACCATTGCTACGGCGCATTCTTCGGGTAGCGTGATCGTCGCTTGGAGCGCGGCAGGCACCGACTGTCCGCGTCTGGTATGGCACGAGGAGGACGCCGTGGCTGTCGGCACGGTCAAGTGGTTCAACGCGGAAAAGGGTTACGGGTTCATCGAGTCTCCCGAAGGCCCCGATGTCTTCGTACACTACTCCGCCATCCAGGCGGAGGGTTTCCGGACCCTCGACGAGGGTGACCGGGTGGAGTTCGAGATCACGGCCGGGCGCGACGGCCGCAGTCAGGCCGCCGACGTCCGTAAGGTCTCGTAGCGCTCGTGATTCGGCTCCGGACCCCGGTCACGTCCTCGCGGACACGGGCACCGGGGCCGAGGTGCAGGCGTTAGGCTGCGCTCTGTGGCAGGCGAGGAGTCGGCCGACCTGACAGGTCGGCGGCTGGGCAACTACCGCATCGACGGTGTGCTCGGCCGAGGTGGCATGAGCGTGATGTACAGGGCCACCGATGTGCGTCTGGGACGCAAGGTGGCCCTCAAAGTGATCGGGGAGCACCTCGGCGCGGATGCCGAATTCCGCGAGAGATTCGTGGACGAGGCCCGCAACACGTCGGCCATCGATCACGCCAACATCGTGCCGCTCTACGACTTCGGCGACCTCGACGGGATGCTCTACATCGCGATGAGGCTCGTTGACGGCTCTGACCTAGCGAGCCTCATCTCGGGAGGCCCGATGCGGCCCGAGCGTGCACTCGGCCTGCTCGACCAGGTCGCGGACGCTCTCGACACGTTGCACGAGCGCGGTCTCGTCCACCTCGACGTGAAGCCCGCGAACGTTCTCGTCACCAGCCGGGAATCGGCGCGGGAGCACGTCTACATCGCCGACTTCGGCCTGACGAGGCGGGGAACGACGGGACACCGAACGCGCAGCGGTGACTTTCTCGGCTCGCCGACGTACGCGGCGCCCGAGCATCTGCGCGGGGAGCCGCTGGACGGCCGCACCGATCAGTACGCGCTCGCCTGCATGCTGTTCGCCTGCCTGACGGGGCAACCCCCGTTCAAGGGGGACGTGCAGACGGTGATCAAGGGGCACTTGAGCGGTGACGTGCCTTCGGTGGTCAAGGCGGTTCCGGCGTTGCCAGCCGCCATCGACGAGGTCGTGCGCAAGGGCATGGCCAAGTCGGCGGAACAGCGGTATGCGAGCTGTGTCGAGTTGGTTTCGGCGGCACGCAAGGCGCTCGACGACGATGCGGGCACACGACAGAAACACGGCCGAGTCGGAGAGGGGGCGCCGGTGCAGCCTTTCGGTGCTCAAGGCGGTCCCGCGATGCCGCAGGGACAGCAGGCAGGGCAGGGGCAGTTCGGTGCTCCTCCGCAACAGGCGCAGCAGGCACACCAGGCGCAGCAACCGATGGCGGGCTATCCAGGGCAGCAGCCGCAGCAGCATCCCCAGCAGCATCCGGGCGCGCAACACTTCGGACAGCAGGGACCGGCGCAGGGATACCAGGCTTCGATGCCGCACTCGCCGTACGGCACTCCGCCGCAGGGCTCCCCCTCACCACAATTGCCGGGTGGCTACGCACCCTCGGCAGGCGGCCACCAGTACGGCAGCCCTCCTGGGAAACGCTCGACACGGTGGTGGGTCTGGGCGCTGTCCGCGGCGGTCGTCGTCGGGGTCGGAGTCCTTGTGGTGGTGTTGCTGACCTCTGGTGACGGCAACGACGACGGCGACGAGGGCGGCGAGGTCGGCCCCGGTACTCAGGGCGGCAGCTCGTCGATCCCGTCGATCCCGATCGGCCCTGGCCAGGGCGGTGTTCCCACAGGCAAGAACCCGGGGACGAGCAGCGATCTGCCGCCGACGAGCATCCCCATCGTGCCGGGCGGCTGAGAAGCCTCAGCCGTAGAAGTCGCCGATGCGGCGCCCTCCGACGTCGTGCACGGCGATGTCGAGATCGAACACCGTGTGCAGCACGTCCGGCGTCATGACGTCGGTGACCGCCCCGTGTGCCACCAGCGCGCCGTCACGCATGGCGACGATGCGGTCGGAGTACCGCGCGGCGAAGTTGATGTCGTGGACGACCATGACGACGGTCTTGCCGTAGTCGTCGGCCATGCGCCGTAGCCTGCGCATGATCTGCACGGAGTGCCGCATGTCGAGGTTGTTCAGCGGTTCGTCGAGGAGCACGTAGTCGGTGCTCTGGCAGAGCACCATCGCGACGTGCGCGCGCTGACGCTGCCCGCCCGACAACGTTTCGAGTGGACGGTCGGCGAACGCGGTGAGCTCGAAGTACTCCACCGCGTCGTCGATGATGTCGTGGTCCGTGCTCGTCAGCCTCCCGCCCGAGTGCGGGAACCGTCCGAAGGAGACGAGTTCCCTCACGGTGAGCCGTACCGAAGTGTGGTTCTCCTGCCGCAGCACGGCCAATCTCGTCGCCAGTTCCTCGGTACGGGTTCTCGCGACGTCGAGACCGTCCACAGTGATCGATCCACTGTCGGGTTCGAGCAGCCTGCTCACCATCGAGAGCAACGTTGACTTGCCCGCGCCGTTCGCCCCGATCACGGACGTGATCCCGCCGGGCGGGATGGACAGCGAGACGTCGTTGACGACGGTCGTCTCTCCGTACCTCTTGCTGACGCCGTTGATCTCGATCATCGTGTTGACTCCCGGACGAGCAGGGCGATGAAATAGAGGCCGCCGCCGAAGTTCACGACGACGCTGAGTGCGGTGTCCGTGCCGAGCACCTGTTCCAGTACGAGCTGCCCCAGCGTCAGCGTCGCCACCGCCAGCAGCGACGCGGCAGGCACGACGACGGCGTGGCGGAACGAGCGGGTGAGCTGCCGTGCCAGGTTGGCCACGAGCACGCCGAGGAAGGCGACGGGGCCGACCAGCGCCGTGGACACCGACACGAGGATCGCGATGAGCACGAGGGCGCGATTCACCACAGACCGGTGGTTCACGCCGAGTCCCACGGCGGTGTCCCTGCCGAGTGCGACCACGTCGAGCTTGCGGAACAGCCGAGTGCCCAGCGCGCAGAGCACCACGAGCAGGACCGAGGAGAACCACAGCAGGCTCTCGTCGATGGAGTTGAAGCTCGCGAAGAGGCTGTCCTGCAACGTCACGAAGTCGTTCGGATTGATCAGCCTCGCGGCCAGCGACGACAGGCTGGAGAACAGCGTGCCGAAGATGACGCCGACGAGCACGAGCAGGTAGAGGTCGCGGCTGTTGCGGTCGAAGAGCCAGCGATGCAACGCGAACGCGAACGCGACCATCACTCCGGCCTGAACGGCGAAGAGCACGTGCGGATCGGCGCTGCTCAACGCGATCGCGCCGGCGAAGTACACGATCAGCGTCTGAACCAGGACGAACAACGAGTCGAACCCCATGATCTGCGGGGTGAGGATGCGGTTGTTCGTGACGGTCTGGAACAGCACGCTGGAGTAGCCGACGGCGACGCCGACCACCACCATGGCGGCCACTCTGCGCAGGCGGATGCCGAGCGCGTACTCGATGTTGCCGGTGAGGCCGACGACGCAGAACGCGACGGCGCCTGCCAGCGTGACGGCGGCGAGAACGCCCATGACACGGCGCTGCCGCCTCAGCTCGGCTGCCGGCCGGCCGACTCTCGTGACGCGGCCGATTCGCTCGGTTCCGGAGGTTGTGGTCATGCGGCTTTCCGCCTTGCCCGCAGCACGAGGTGGATGAAGAGGGCTCCGCCGACGACACCCGCGATCGTCTCGACCGGGATCTCGTACGGGTACCGGATCGTGCGGCCGACGACGTCGCAGCACAGCACGAAGAACGCCCCGGCGAGCGCCGTCACGGGAAGGACGCGGCGAAGGTTGTCGCCGAGCAGCAGCGTGACGAGATTGGGCACGACGAGCGCGAGGAACGGGATGTGGCCCACCGTCACCACCACGACGGCGGTGATCACGGACACCAGCACGAGACCCGTCGTGACCACGCGGTCGTAGTGGACGCCGAGGTTGACGGCGAAATCCCTGCCGAGTCCGGCGAGCGTGAACCGGTCGGCGAAGAGGTAACCGACGAGCGCCACGGCCGCGGTGATCCACAGCAGTTCGTAACGTCCTCTGAGGACACCCGAGAACTCGCCGCTGGTCCAGGCGGCCAGCGTCTGCAACAGGTCGGCCCTGTAGGCGAAGAACGTGGTCAACGCCGAGATCACGCCGCCGAACATGATGCCGACGAGCGGCACGACGATGATGTCGGCGAACGTCAGCCGCCGCAGCAGCGCGAGGAAGATGCCGGTGCCGAGCAGGGCGAACAGGGTTGCCACCGCCATCTTCACCCCGACCGCCTCCGCGCCGAAGAACACGGTGGCCACGAGCACGCCGAGCGAGGCAGACTCGGCCGTGCCTGCCGTGGAAGGTGTGACGAACCGGTTGCGGGTCAGGCTCATCATGACCAGCCCCGCGACGCTCAGCGTCGAGCCTGCCAGCAGGATCGCCAGTAGCCTCGGCAGCCGTGACTCCCACAGGATCATGAGCTGGTTCTCGTCGCCTGCCAGCAACCCGGCAGGTGTCAGGTGGCTGACGCCGACGAAGAGGGAGCCGAACGACGCCAGGGCGAGGAGCCCGACGGCGAGCACGATGTGGCGGCGGCGGACCTGGCCGGAGCGCCTGGCCCGCCGCGTTGACCGTGCCGGTCGCTTCGCCGATGTTGCCGACGTCGTCACGCCACGCTGTCCCCGACGGTGGCCACCATGGACTCCAGCGACGGCAGCCCGTTGGACGTGAGGTACCACTGCGCGGCGTCGAGGTAGACGATGCCGCCCTCCTTGGCGGCGGTGGTGCCGTTGATCAGCGCGTTGTCGAGAACCTGCCTGGCCGACTGGCCTGCCTCGCCGATGGCGGAGTCGCGGTCGATCACGAAGATCAGGTCGGGGTTCGCCTCGGCGACGAACTCGGAGGAGATGGCGTCACCGTGGGCTTCGTCCGAGAGCCCGTCCACGGCAGGCTTCACGCCCAGCTCGTCGTAGACGAAGCCGAACCGGGAGCCGGGGCCGTAGGCGCTGAGCTTGCCGCCGGTGGTCAGCACCACGAGGCCCGTCTTCTCGGACGCACCCGAGGATGTGATTTCCTCGGCCTTCGCGGCAAGGGCGTCCAGCCGTTCCCTGACGGCGTCCTCCTTGCCGAACAGCGTGCCGAGCGTCTCGATGCGCTCCGAGGCGCTGGCGAGAAAGTTCGTCGCGTCAACGCTGAGATCGACGGTCGGCGCGATCTCGGACAGCTCGGCGTAGGCGGGCGCCGACCGCGCAGCGACGATGATGAGGTCGGGCTCGAGCGCGTTGACCTGCTCGAAGTCGGGCTCCTTGAGGCTGCCGACCTTGGTGTAGTCGTCGGAGCCGTACTTGGTGAGCGGCTTCGGCAGGTTGGGAACCTCGGGAACACCGACGATGCCCTCGACACCGAGGACGTCGAGCGTTTCGAGCACACCGAGATCGAAGACGACGACCCGCTCGGGTGTCCCGTCCAGCGACGTGGACCCCTGGGCGTGCTCGATGGTGACGGCCCCCTTGCCGTTGGCGCCGTCGGCGGTGTCCGCGTCAACCCCGCCGCACGCGGTCAGCAGGCCCACGAGGCCGGCCAGGAGAGCGGCGAGCGCCCCTCGGCGGTGACTCCCACGCATGCTTGCTCCCTAGAAAGATCGAATTTTCAAGATAGGTGAGGCTAACTTAAGTGGGCTGACGACGGGAGGCGAGTGACGCCGGTCGCAAAGTGAGCTATATCGCCGGGGTGGTGATCGCGGTCGGGATGGGCGATGAGGGGGCATTCTGCTTGCACTCGCACCCCGAGAGTGCTAAACACGAAATTGGCACTCGGCACCGTCGAGTGCTAGGCGGTAGGTCGCCGACCGCCGCCTGAAGGTCGGGACGGTGAGGCCACGTTCGGCAATACCGAACTGGTCGTCCGTCGCGGGCACCGAGCCTGGCCGAGGACGTGTCCTGACTACCGGAGGACCACACCGCAATGGCCAAGTTGATTGCGTTCGACGAGGACGCCCGCCGCGGTCTCGAGCGCGGCTTGAACACCCTCGCCGAGGCCGTCAAGGTGACGCTCGGCCCCCGTGGCCGCAACGTCGTGCTCGAGAAGAAGTGGGGCGCGCCGACGATCACCAACGACGGTGTCTCGATCGCGAAGGAGATCGAGCTCGAGGACCCGTGGGAGAAGATCGGGGCCGAACTCGTCAAGGAAGTCGCGAAGAAGACCGACGACGTCGCTGGTGACGGCACCACCACCGCCACCGTGCTCGCGCAGGCCCTCGTGAAGGAAGGGCTGCGCAACGTCGCCGCGGGCGCCGACCCCATCGCGCTGAAGCGCGGCATCGAGCAGGCCGTCGAGGCTGTCACCGAGCAGCTGCACAAGATGGCCAAGGAAGTCGAGACCAAGGAGCAGATCGCCGCCACCGCGTCGATCTCCGCGGCCGACAAGACCATCGGTGAGCTCATCGCCGAGGCGCTCGACAAGGTCGGCAAGGAAGGCGTCGTCACCGTCGAGGAGTCCAACACCTTCGGCCTCGAGCTCGAGCTCACCGAGGGTATGCGCTTCGACAAGGGCTACATCTCGGCCTACTTCGCCACCGACCCGGAGCGGCAGGAAGCCGTTCTGGAGGACCCGTACATCCTGCTGTTCGGATCGAAGATCTCGAACGTCAAGGACCTGCTCCCTGTGTTGGAGAAGGTCATGCAGGCCGGCAAGCCGCTGCTGATCATCGCCGAGGACGTCGAGGGCGAGGCCCTGGCCACCCTGGTCGTCAACAAGATCCGCGGCACCTTCAAGTCCGTCGCCGTCAAGGCTCCTGGCTTCGGCGACCGCCGCAAGGCGATGCTGCAGGACATGGCCATCCTCACGGGCGGCCAGGTCATCAGCGAGGACGTGGGCCTCAAGCTGGAGAACGCCGACATCTCCCTGCTGGGTCAGGCCCGCAAGGTGGTCGTCACCAAGGACGAGACCACCATCGTCGAGGGTGCCGGTGACGCCGAGCAGATCCAGGGCAGGGTCAACCAGATCCGCGCCGAGATCGAGAACAGCGACTCCGACTACGACCGCGAGAAGCTCCAGGAGCGTCTCGCGAAGCTCGCTGGTGGTGTCGCGGTCATCAAGGCAGGCGCCGCCACGGAGGTGGAGCTGAAGGAGCGCAAGCACCGCATCGAGGACGCGGTGCGCAACGCCAAGGCAGCCGTCGAGGAGGGCATCGTCGCCGGTGGTGGCGTCGCTCTGCTCCAGGCCTCCAAGTCCGCGTTCGAGAGCCTCAAGCTGGAAGGCGACGAGGCGACCGGTGCGAACATCGTCAAGGTGGCCGTCGAGAGCCCGCTCAAGCAGATCGCCGTCAACAGCGGTCTCGAGGGCGGCGTCGTGGCGGAGAAGGTCAAGTCCCTGCCGCAGGGTCACGGCCTCAACGCCGCCACCGGCGAGTACGAGGACCTGGTCGCCGCCGGCGTCATCGACCCGGCCAAGGTGACCCGCTCCGCGCTGCAGAACGCCGCTTCCATCGCCGCGCTGTTCCTGACCACGGAGGCCGTGGTCGCGGACAAGCCGGAGAAGGAGAAGGCCGCTGACGCGGCAGGCGGCATGGGTGGCATGGAAGGCATGATGTGATTCCGGCCCCGTAGCCACGGAAAGGCCCGGCTCCCTCGGTGGGGCCGGGCCTTTTCGTGTCCGCAGTCTGTGTACGGGTGTTGGCAGTTTGTGCACTCGTGTCCGCAGTCTGTGTACGGGTGTTGGCAGTTTGTGCACTCGTGTCCGCAGTCTGTGTACGGGTGTTGGCAGTTTGTGCACGGGTCGCCAGGTGCGGAGTTGGCAGGCTGTGGGCGCATGTTTCGCAGGCGGGGCCCCGCGCGCGAGGTGAGGTGCGAGTTCCTGCGTGGGGCTCGTGGTTGCGTCCAGGAAGTGCCAGCACCCGTGCAGGAAGTGCGGACACGCGTGCAGGAAGTGCGGACACGCGTGCAGGAAGTGCGGACACGCGTGCAGGAGATGCGGACACGGTCGTTTCGTTCACTCGTTCGGACGGGTAGCCCGAGGGCGTACCCAAGGAAGGAGTGATGAGCGTGGCGGACACACTCACCGGCCGTCGAGTCGCGTTCGTGGCGGCGCCGGAGGGAACGGAGCAGGTCGAGTTGACCGAGCCGTGGAAGGCGGTCGAGAACGCAGGCGGCACGCCCGAGCTGATCTCCACGAAAACCGGGAGCATCCAGGCGTTCAACCACCTCGACAAGGGCGACACCTTCTCCGTTGACAAGACGGTCACGGAGGCACGCGTTGACGACTACGACGGCTTGGTGCTGCCAGGGGGCGTCGCCAATCCCGACCTTCTGCGCACCGACGACAACGCCGTGGGCTTCGTCCGCGAGTTCTTCTCCAAGAGCAAGCCTGTCGCGGTGATCTGCCACGGTTCGTGGACGTTGATCGAGGCCGGTGTCGTGAACGGTCGCAGGATGACGTCGTGGCCGAGTCTCAAGACGGATCTGCGCAACGCCGGCGCCGAGTGGGTCGATGAGGAGGTCGTGGTGGACAGCGGGCTCGTGTCGAGCCGCAAACCGGCCGACCTGCCCGCGTTCTGCTCGAAACTCGTCGAGGAGATCGCGGAAGGTGAGCACTCAAGGCAGAAGGCCAACGCCTGAGCCGTCTTTCTCAACCTCCCGAGGAATCACCCGGCGGCGCGCGGTGCAGGCCGAGTTCGTCAGCCAGCGCCATCGCGTCGCCGGGTGCCTTCACGTTGACGTCGTTGTCGAAGTAGACGTAGACGTCGTGCCCCTGCGCACGCCATCGGCGGATCTTGCCCGCCCACTCCCGCAGCGCCGCGTCGCTGTATCCGCTCGAGTAGAGTTCCACGTCCCCGTGGAGCCGGATGTAGACGAGGTCGGAGGTCGTCTCCTCCAGGTAGGGCCAGGTGCCCGCCGTGTCGGCGACGACGAGCGCGATGTCGTGAGCGCGCACCAGTTCGGGGAACCGCGGATCAGTGAAGCTGGGGTGGCGCACTTCGAGTGCGTGACGCAGCCGCCGGTTCGTCCGCACCTCCGTGTAGGGCTCGAACGTCACCTTCTCGTCGTGCCGGGTCGCGAGCGCGGCGGCTTCGCCGGTACTGCGGGGCAGCAGCGCGAAGAACGACGCGAGGCGGGCGGCGTCGAAGGGCAGCCGGGGCGGGAGTTGCCACAGTACGGGGCCGAGTTTGTCGTCGAGGGCCAGCACGCCGGAAGCGAAGAAGTTCGCCAATGCCGCCTCCACGCCCCGGAGTTGGCGCATGTGCGTGATGAACCGGCCGCCTTTGACCGCGAACCGGAAGTCGTCCGGCGTCGCGGACTTCCACCGCAGGTATCTCTGGGGGCGTTGCAGCGAGTAGAACGAGCCGTTGATCTCCACGGTGTTCACGCGCCGCGAGAGGTATTCGAGTTCCCTCCGCTTCGGCAGTCCCTTCGGGTAGAACTCCCCACGCCAGGCCGGGTAGATCCACCCTGACGTGCCGACACGGATTTCGCCGTCACCCGGAATGCCTCGCTCCTTCCTGCCATCGGCCAGGGTGGCACGGTGGCAGGAAGGGCGCATCAGAGCGAGCTGATGCGGACGTGATCATTCGAACATGATTCGAACAAACTGGTACGCGGGGGAGTGAAGGTGTGGCACAGTGTCACGGGCGCGCAGTCGGGCGTGCCCGGAAGGGAAGTCACTGTGACTGGTCCGAAGAGAATGAGGAAGTCGCTCGCCGCTGCGGCGTCGGCGGTGGCGCTCACCACGATGCTCGGGGCGGGATCGGCGAGTGCCGCGCCCGCGAGCTCGGACGTAGGGGTTCTGGGTGGTACCCCGAACTGTGTGTCGTCGTGGGTTGACGTGGGCACCGTGACGCAGACGGCGTACGTGTGGAACTACTCGTGCTCCACCACGAAGTACGTCCGGGTGGTCTGGGCGTTCGGCACCGACAGCGTGTGCATCGAGCTGCGGCCGGGGCAGCAGGCGTCGAACACCGTTCCGCGCTATCCGCGCCGCTTCGAGGGTCACAAGCCCTGCTGAACACCCCGCCGCCGGAGCCTGCTCTCCGGCGGCGGCGCGTCACAACGGTCGCCGTGGGTCGCGGAGGACTACCTCACAGGGGCCGCAGCAGGTCGTCGGCATCGACGATGCGGTACGCGTAGCCCTGCTCGGCCAGGAAGCGCTGCCGGTGGGCGGCGTACTCGGTGTCCACGGTGTCACGCGCGACGACGGAGTAGAAGTGCGCCTGCCTGCCGTCGCCCTTCGGCCGCAGCAGCCTTCCCAGCCGCTGGGCCTCCTCCTGGCGGGAGCCGAAGGTGCCGGAGACCTGGATGGCCACGGACGCCTCGGGAAGGTCGATGGAGAAGTTGGCGACCTTGGACACCACGAGTTTGTCGATCTCACCCCTGCGGAAGGCGTCGAACAGAGCTTCGCGCTCCCTGTTCTTCGTCGAACCCTGCACGACGGGTGCGTTCAGTTCGGCGCCGAGTTCCTCCAGTTGGTCGAGGTAGGCGCCGATGACGAGGGTCGGCTCGCCCGCGTGCTTCTCGACGATCGAGGAGATCACGCCGATCTTGGTGCGGGCGGTGGAGGCCAGCCGGTAGCGCTCCTCGCTCTCGGCGGTGGCGTAGCCGAGGCGCTCGGCGTCGGTGAGCGTGACGCGCACCTCGACGCACTCGGCGGGTGCGATCCACCCCTGCGCTTCGATGTCGCGCCACGGGGCGTCGTAGCGCTTGGGGCCGATGAGGGAGAACACGTCGCCCTCACGGCCGTCCTCACGCACGAGCGTCGCCGTGAGCCCGAGCCGCCTGCGCGACTGGAGGTCGGCCGTCATGCGGAACACCGGGGCAGGAAGCAGGTGCACCTCGTCGTAGATGACGAGTCCCCAGTCGCGCGAGTCGAACAGTTCGAGGTGGCGGTACTCGCCCTTCGTGCGGCGGGTGACGACCTGATACGTCGCGATGGTGACGGGACGGATCTCCTTCTTCTCCCCTGAATACTCGCCGATCTCGTCCTCGGTGAGCGAGGTGCGCTCCACCAGTTCGCGTTTCCACTGCCTGCCCGCGACCGTGTTGGTGACGAGGATGAGGGTCGTGGCCTGTGCCCGAGCCATGGCCGCGGCGCCCACGAGCGTCTTACCGGCTCCGCACGGGAGCACGACCACGCCCGAACCTCCGGCCCAGAAGGCGTCGGCGGCCTGCCGCTGGTAGTCCCGCAGCGCCCAGCCGTCCTCGGCGAGCGACATCGGGTGGGACTCGCCGTCCACGTACCCCGCCAGGTCCTCGGCGGGCCACCCGACCTTCAGCAGCGCCTGTTTGAGCCTGCCCCGCTCCGAGGGATGCACCACGACGGTGTCGTCGTCGATGCGCGCGCCGAGCATCGGGGAGATCTTCTTGTGGCGCAGGACCTCTTCGAGTACCGCGCGGTCGGTTGTGGCCATCACGAGGCCGTGGGCCGGGTGGTTCTGGATCTGGAGCCTGCCGAACCGGCCCATCGTGTCAACGACGTCGATGAGCAGGGGCTGCGGCACGGGGAACCGGGAGTACGTGGTGAGGGCATCGACCACCTGCTCGGCGTCGTGCCCCGCAGCGCGGGCGTTCCACAGCGCCAGCGGGGTGATCCGGTACGTATGGACGTGCTCAGGAGCGCGTTCGAGTTCGGCGAACGGCGCGATGGCGATGCGTGCGTCCTCGGCGAGGCCGTGATCGACCTCCAGCAGCACCGTCTTGTCCGACTGGACGATCAGGGGGCCATCAGTCACGCCCTCCTTTATACGTGCCCGGGATCAGGGAAGTTCCCCCTTCGGCACCAACGACGCCACATCGAGGCGCTCCGAGAGCAGTCCCGCGCCGTGCATGAGGTCAGCGACCCGCTGAAGTCTCTCGGCGTGGACCACCTGCGGATACGAGCCCAGCGACACCAGTGAGGCTGTGACGTCGTCGATGTCACCGAGGTGGGTCAGCTCCCCGCGCACGGCGCCGCTGTCGGCACCTCGTTGCTGAGCCTTCGCCAGCAGTTCCCGGAACAGCGCGAGAGTCCTCGGATTCGCGGAACTGAATTTTTCGGTCGCCGCGTACGCGGACATGGGAAAGCTCTCCGTGGCGCCGTGAGCACAATCCGCGAGTAGCCGGACACCGTGTTCCGTCTGCGCGGCGGTGAGGTGTGGTTCGGTGAGCCAGGCCGCGTCCACCCTGCCGGTACGCAATGCCTCCACCATTCCGTCGAACGGAATCACCGGGAAAGTGACCTTGGTGGGATCGACGCCTGCGGCTTCGAGAACGGAACGGGACGTGAGCGATCCGAGGCCGTTGGGCGAGGGAACCGCGATGCGAGGGGCCTCCAGTTGGCCGGGGTCGGTGTAGGCGGAATCGGGCAGTGTCACGAGCGCCATCGATCCGGTTCCCGCGACGTAGGCCTCGCCGTGGAGCCGGATCTTGGCGCCCTTTCCCGCCGCTCGGAACAGGGCGACGTTGCTGGCGAACACCACGTCCACCTCCCCGTTCGTGAGCACCGAGACGGGGTCGTCACCCTCCTTCAGTTCGACGAGTTCCACGCTCAGCCCGCCGCGCTGGAACAGGCCGTCGGCGACAGCCAGCCGGAGTGGGGCGGTCTCGACCGCGTTGCCGACGCCCACGACAAGACGGTCCCTTTCGGGCGCGGGCGCGGTGGTGTTCGTCGTTTCGGTGAACACGGAGCAGGAACCGAGGAGCAAAACGACAGCGAGGACGAAAAGCACGTGTACCCGACTTCGCACCGGCCGCCTCCAAGTTCAGGTGAAATCCCGACAATGTGTGGAGCTTAGGGCGATCAAGGCAATACCATGCGTCGGCAACCCTTCTCCGGCCACGGGCGTCCCTTCGAATGTGACAGGGTGTCGTTACCCTCCTCCTGCGCAATTCGAAGCGGACCGGCCTGCTGTGGATGACCGAAGGAAGCCCAGGTGACTCGTCGCGGTGAACGCCCTCCGAGGGACGGCGCGGCGATCGCCGGGAACACGGGGGGCCGCTGGCGTATCCGTCACTGGCGGTTGCGCACCAAGCTGCTGGTGATGCTGCTCATCCCGTCTGTGGCTGTGTTGGTGCTCGTCACACTCCGCGCCACCGACGACCTGGATAGGGCGGCGACGTTCAGCGAGAGCGCCGAACGGATCAGGGTGGAGACCGCGGTCGCGGAGGCGGTGCACCACCTCCAGCGGGAGCGCGACCTCACCGTGCGATTCGTGGCAGGTGGGAGGAAGGAGCCCCTCACCGAACTCAGGGAGCAGCGCGCGAAGGTGGATTCCGCCGTCGGCGCGTTCGACAAGGCGCTTGTCGAGTCGGAACACGCGCTCTCGCGCGAGTCGATCGGGTCGTTCGAACGCATCGCGGGCCAATTCGACTCCCTCACGGGTCTGCGGTACGCGGGGGAGAACACCGACCTGCCGTCGGACGCGGTGCTCCGCTCGTACAGCGAGCTGATCTCGGACGTGCTCGGTGTCGGTGAGGTCTTCGTCTCGGACGCCGTCGATCGCGAGCTGGCAGGCAGCAGGCTCGCGGCCAACGCCCTCGCGAGGGTGAAGGACCAGATGTCGGTCAGGCGCGCTGTCGTGGCTCAGGCGCTCGCGCGGGGCGAGCTCACCAAGGGCACCGAGCGCACGCTCCTCGCCACGGAGGCCGAGCTGACGGCGGCGAAGGACGCCTTCTTCACGTTCGCGACCCCGCAGCAGCAGCGCATGTACAGCGACACGGTGATCGGTCTCGTCGTCGATCTCGGCAACGGGATCGTCGAATCGGTGCTCACGCGGGCGGAGAACGGCGGCGACCTCGCCGGGTTGTCGGCCGACGAGTGGGACAGCGCGTCCACCTACACCGTGAATCTGGTGAAGGAGGTTCAGGAAGCGCTTCTCGTGCAGTTGCAGGAACGGTCGGACGCGCTCGCCGCCGACGCGCGCCGATCGGCAGGCACCGACGCGGGTGTGGTGCTCGGCGCGTTGCTGTTCGCGGCCATCCTCGCCGTGGTGATCACGCGGTCGCTGCTGCGGCCGTTGAAGGCGCTGCGCAGCAGCGCGCTCGACGTCGCGGAGAACAAACTCCCCGCGGCCGTCGATGACATCCTCGCCGAGGAACATCCCACGCCGGAGCACATGGTCACCCGCGCCGTCGAACCCGTGCCCGTCCACACGCGCGACGAGCTGGGCGAGGTGGCGAGGGCGTTCGACGCCGTGCACGGCGAGGCCGTGCGACTCGCGGGTGAGCAGGCCATGCTCAGGGAGAACGTGAACTCGATGTTCGTGAACCTCTCCCGGCGCAGTCAGGACCTCGTCGAGCGGCAGCTGGTCGTGCTCGACCGCATGGAGGAACACGAGCAGGATCCCGAGATCCTCGGTGGTCTGTACGAGCTGGACCATCTCGCCACCCGGATGCGGCGCAACAGCGAGAACCTGCTCGTGCTCGCGGGAGAGGACGCGGGAAGGCCGCTGCCTGGATCGGTTCCCGCCTCGGAGATCATCGGTGCTGCTCTGTCCGAAGTGGAGCATTATCAGCGCATCGCGGTCGAGACGCCGCCGATGCTCTCCGTTCGCGGTGACGCGGCGGCCGACCTCATCCATGTGATCGCCGAGCTGTTCGAGAACGCCACCGCGTACTCGCCGGAACACGAGCCCGTGACGGTAGCCGGTTCGGTGACGCGCGAGAGGCAGTGGCGCATCGAGATCTTCGACAGGGGCGCGGGCATGCCCGAACTGGAGATCGAGAGGGCCAACGCCCGCCTCGCCGAACCGCCGGACGTGGACGTCGAGGTGTCGCGCCGGATGGGGCTCTACGTCGTCGGCAGGCTCGCGCGGCGGCACAGTATCGAGGTGCGCTTGGCCGCAGCCGAACCGCGAGGTCTCGTGGCCACCGTGCTGGTACCCACCGACCTGGTGGAGCCCGACACGCCCGAGTCCATCGAACTGCCCGTTCCCTCGGAGCGGGAACCAGAGCCGTTCGCCGTCGAACCGGACGCCGGCGGTGCCGAAACGGCGATGGGCGCGACAGCAGGCGAGCCTGCCGCGACGTGGGTGTCCGACGAGGTGCTCGACGATGTGTCCGATGAGGACGAGGAAGCAGGCGAGTATCCCGGCGAGTACCCGGATGACTACGACGACGAGTACGACGACGAGTACAACGACGACGAGTACAACGACGACGAGTACAACGACGTCGATCCTGAGCCGACAGGGCCGGGGGAAACCTCGGACTCCGAGCGCACCCGTGACCTTGGCGGCGCCTGGGATCCGGCAGGCCCCTTGGCAGCTCTTCCCCCTGCCGCGCTCTCGCCGCGCCGCACCACGATTGAGCTGGGCGCTCAACCGGCGTGGCCGACGGAGGACGACGATGCGCGGTACGCGCCGGCACTGGAGGAGGAGGTGCCGACCGATCGGCTGCCCGCCTACCAGGCCGTGCTGTCCCAATGGTTCCCCGACGAGCAGGCTCCCGGCGCGGAGGACGTCCACTGGCCCGGCGAATTCGAGGAACCGGCGTCCCACGACACCGGGTACGGCGCCGAGGACGCCGACGCCGTCAGGAACGCCGACGCTGTCGAGGACATCGAGGCTGACACCGAGAGGACCGAACCGACACCCGTTGTGCCGTCGTCGATCGCGTCGGCGCTGTCGGCCGAGGACGACGGCACCGTGCCGAAGCCCCACCCGCCCGGCCACGGCGCCGTGGACAGACGCGGTGAGCGACCGCCTCCGGTGAACCGCTCACCGGAGGCGGTCAGGGCACGCATGACGAGCCTCCAACATGGCGTGCGGAAGGGCCGCCACGCGCGTGGCGAATGACCTCGTCGTCAGTCGCCCGCTCCGGCCGGGGTCCTGGCTCCGCCGTGCAGCAGCCTCGCCACCTCCGCCCGCAGCGACACGAACTCGGGGGACTCCCTCGTCGTGATCTGATCGCGTTCCGCGGGGAGATCGACCGTCAGGTCGGCCACGATGGTGGCGGGGGACTTCGACAGCACGAGCACGCGATCACCCAGGTACACGCTCTCGTCGATGTCGTGGGTGACGAGGAGGATGGTGCTGCCGTTCTGGGCCTGCACCGTCCGCAGCAGGTCCTCCAACTCGAACCGCGTCTGCGCGTCCACCGAGGCGAACGGCTCGTCCATCAGCAGCAGAGCGGGCCTTCTCGCCAGCGCCCTCGCGATCGACACCCGCTGCTGCATCCCGCCGGAGAGCTGCCACGGGTACTTGTTCGCCACACCGGGGAGGTTCACCCACTCAAGAGCTTCCTCGGCCCTGCTGCGGCGTTCGGCCTTGGCGATGTCACGCCACCGCAGCGGGAACTCCACGTTCTGCCGCACCGTCAGCCACGGGAACAGCGACCGGCTGTAGTCCTGGAAGACCACGGCCAGATCCTCCGGAACACCGTCCACCTTGTCGCCGTGCAGCGACACCTCACCGCCGGACGGTTTGATCAGCCCCGAGATGCAGCGCAGCATCGTCGATTTGCCGCATCCCGAAGGCCCGACGATGCACGCGAGCTCCCCGGTCTCCACGGTGAACGTCAGGTCGTCCACCGCGAGGTGCGTGCCGTCCCCACCGCCGTAGCGGTGGTAGAGGCCCGACACCTCCAGCATTGTTGCCATGTCACGCTCCCGTCGTCTTGGCGTCAGCGGCGCTTCTCCCCGGCTGCCAGGACAGTGCCCTGCGCTCCACGGCGAGCAGCATCGCGTTGAGCCCGTAGCCCAGTACTCCGAGCAGCGCGATCCACACCCACATCGTCGTGAAGTCGAAGCTCTGCTGCGCGGAGATCAGTTCGAAACCGATCCCGTTGGTCGTTCCCACCATTTCCGCGATCACCATGAGGATCAACGCGAGGGACAGGGCGAGCCGCATACCCGCGAAAATCTTGGGAAGGGCAGCGGGAAGCACCACCATCATGATCCAGTAGGGGCGCGGGGTGCGGAACGACCGCGCGGTCTCCTGCTGCAACGGATGGACGGAGCGGACTCCGTCAACCGTGTTCAGGATGATCGGCCAGATCGAGCCGAACACGATCGTCACGACCTTCATCGTGTTGTCGATGCCGAACAGCACGAGGAACACCGGGATCAACGCCGGTGGCGGGACGGCCCGCATGAACGACAACAGTGGCCCCGTGTAGTCCAGCGCCACCTGCGACCGGCCGAGCGCCGTGCCCAGAGCAACCCCGACGACCACGGCGATCGCCCAGCTCCCGAAGACCCTGCCGAGACTCGGCAGCACATCCTCGAAGACGGTCTCCGCGAGATAGAGCTGCGAGGCCGCGCCGGAGAACCACACGTCGAACGCCGCCGCCACGATCTCCGTCGGCCGAGGGAAGAACACGCTCCCCGCGGCCGTGGTCGCCAACTCCCACACCACGACGAGTGCGATCGCGAGCGACCACTTCAACAGGAAGTTCCCGACGGCACCTGCTGCCTTGCTCATGCCACCTCCTGTTTCTTGCGGGGCACCCGCACCCGGTCGGTGGCCATGCGCGGTCCACGAGTCTCGCTCATGCCACCTCCTGTTTCTTGCGGGGCACCCGCACCCGGTCGGTGGCCTTGAGCGGCTGGAAATCCTCGCTCATGCCACCTCCGAGGTGGTGGCCTTGTGCCACTTGAACAGCTTTCCGCCGAGCCTTTCGAAACCCTCGTTGGCCAGGTAGCCGATGAGCCCGGCCACCACGGTGCCCGCGAGCACGATGTCCGTTCTGCCTGCGCCGTAAGCGGCTTCGAGGATGACGCTGCCGATGCCGATGTTCGCTCCCGCGATGAACTCCGTGCTGACGATGACGATGAGACCCACCGACGCCGAAATGCGGATGCCCGTCAACACGAACGGAGCCGCGTGCGGCAGCGCGACGGCGGTGAGAATCCCCGCCTTGCCGACCCCGCACGACCGCGCGGTGTCGATAAGCAGCGGATCGATTTCGTCGAAGGCGTAGATGGTGTTGTAGAGGATCGGCCACAACGCGGCGTACACCGCGAGAGTGATCTTCGCCTCCGGTCCGCCGCCGATCGACACCAGCACGAGCGGGATGAGCGCCACAGACGGAATCGGCCTGAGGAACTCCACGACGGCCCTTGTCGCGAGCCGCACCTTGGGGAAGTTGCCGAGGATCAGTCCGAGCGGGATTCCGATGGCCGCGGCGATGCCGAGCGCCAGCGCCCACGCGAGGACGGTGGCGACGGTGTCGCGCAGGAACTCCTCCTGCCCGAGCAGGTCCGCGATCCTGGTCAGCACGACCGTCGCGGGTGGAACGTCTTCTTCCTTGACCAGGTCGAGCCTGACCACCAGTTCCCACAGACCGAGGAAGGCGATCAGGCCGACGAGGTTTCGTACTACAGGTCGCACGTCAGCTCTTGCTCGGAGCGACAATCAGCGATTCGATGTCGAGCTTCTCCTTCAGCAACCCGAACTCCACCATCATGTCGGGAACCCGCTGGAGCCGGGAGGCGTCCAAGGTCGCGTGGAAGTTCGGCAGGTTCACCAGCGACGCGGTCGCCGCGTCGATGCCTGCCGTGTCCTGGATGACCGGCTCGATGGCATCACGGTCCTGCGCGTCCTCGGTGGCCCGCTCCATCGCCCGCTGGAAGGCGGCCACCGTCTTCGGGTTCTGCTCGACGAATTCGGAGAGCGCTCCCCATCCGGCGAGAGGGAAGTCCTTCGTCGGTCCGGTGGCGACGTCCGCGATGGGGGTCACGCCGTGTTCCTCGGCGCCCATCGTGAGGAACGGTTCGATGAGCAGACCCGCGTCAACCTGGCCCTTCGCGACGGCGGAGGCGATGTCGGGGAACGACGTCTGTACGAACTCGACGTTCTCGTAGTCGAGCCCGTTCGTCTTCATCGCCGACTTCACGATCGTGTCGGAAATCGTGTTGAGCGCCGACACCGCGATCCGCTTGCCTTCGAGATCATCGATCGACTTCACGGAGCCGCCCTTCTTCGCGACGAGCACGAAGGTGTCAGGGGCGGCGGAGACGGCGTCGGCGACGATCTTGAGATCGGCCGCCCCGCCCGTGTGTGCCATCAGGAACGGCACGTAGCTGGACTGGACGATGTCGGCGTCACCGCCGATCATCTTCTGGGTCGCGGCCTGGCCACTGGCCGCCTGCTCGATCTTGACGTCGAGGCCTTCATCCTTGAAGTAGCCCTTGTTCTTCGCGATGTAGAGCGGAGCGACGTCGATGGAGGGCAGATGAGCGACTGTGATGGTGGACTTTTCGACGGAGCCGTTACCATTTTGCGACTCCGGCGTGTCCTCCTCGCCGCTCAGCAATCCGCATCCGCTGGCGGTGGCAAGAAGTCCCGCAGTCACCACAGCTGCGGCCAGACGCGCTGGTCTGGACTTCTTTCTCGTCGTGGTGCCGTGTCGAAGCAATGCCACTCCTCAGTGAGGTTCAACAGTTTGGTGATCTGCTGACTGAGCGCGATGCCCTCCCAGATCGCTCAGTGAGCCACGGTTACTGTAGAGATTTGATGCGCTACTCACAATGCGTGCCGGTATGCGATCTATGGGTGATCTTGGTCCACTCGTTCGGGTGGTTGGTCATGTGGTCTAATTAACTCTGGGTTCAGTCGCGAGGCGCAGTTGTGTGCTCCCCAAGGGGTTGACACTCAGTGATGTCCAACGAGGACAAACCCGGAGGGCTTACATCCCTGTGGGGTCTTCGCTACATTCTGTGTCTCAACTGGGGGTCACGGAACGCCGAAGTAGTGACGGGTGGATGACTGTTTGGTGGAATCCAGGTCGATCGGTCGGGTTGCTGCCGACCGTGTGCTTCGGTACCCGGAATGCTCACTCGAGGATTGACCCTTCTGGGGGTTCCCGGCATGCTTCCGCTGCCTGGTCACCGAACGGGGGCTGGGCGTACGCAAGCGTGTGCGGAAAGTGACAAGTGCTCGGCCAGGACGCCGGTTTGGTTCCGGCTCGGACAACGATGGTGGTAAAGCGGTGCCCAAGACTGAGACCGCGGACGGGGATGGGCTGGCTCCCGACAAGGACAGCGCCCAGAGCCGGGAGGGACAGGAGAATCCTGCGCGGCAGGACGCGGCGGAACCAACCGTCGGCTCCGAGGTCACGACGTCGCGATGGAAGCTGAGCAACTGGCCGCTGCGCTACAAGCTCGCCGTCGTCCTCATCATTCCGCTGCTGACCGCACTGGCGTTCGGCAGCCTCCGCGCTGTCTCGGAGCTGAACGACGCCGCGGAGTACAGCGACACCGTCACGCAAGTCGAGGTGGCGCAGCAGGTCACGGCGCTCGTGCACGAACTTCAGAAGGAGCGCACGCTCCAGGCTGTTGACATGTCGTCCGACTGGGTCGATACCAAGACCGTCAACGATCAGACGGCGAAGGTGAACGCCGAGGTGACGCGTCTTCGCGACATGCTCGAGGAGCGGGATCTCGGTGACGAGGACCTTCAGCGCACCTATGAACGCGCCATCCAGCGGCTCAACGCCCTCGACCCGCTCCGCGACAAGATCAACAGCACGAACATCCCGGACCTCACGGTCCAGACCATCTACAACTCGATCCTGGAGCCGCTCGTCAACCTCGGCCGGACGGTGAACCTGTCCGTGACCGATCGCGAGCTGCTGCGCAGGGGCACGACGGTGCAGGCCATCACCGAGGCCAAGGAACACACGTCGCGGGAGAACGCGACCATCCAGCTCGCCGTCGGCCACCACAACTTCGTGGCCGACCTGCTCTCCCGAGCGTTGTCGTCGCAGGCGAGTGCCGAGGCTGCCGTCGGCAACTTCAGCTCCAACGCCACGCTGGGCGAACAGCAGCGTTACCTCGACACCGTTTCGGGTGCCGCCGTTGACAACAGGGCGCGGCTCATCGCCACCGCGTACTCCTCCATCAACTCGGCGGGCGGGCTGAACATCAGCTCGCGGCAGCTGTTCACCGACGGCGGCGACACGGTGGACATGATGCGCCAGATGGAGACCGAACTCCTCGGGGAACTGCGCGCACACGCCGAGACGCTCGCGGGGCAAGCCAGCCAGGCAGCCTGGGTGTTCTTCGGTCTCATGACCGCGACTCTCGTGGCCACGGTGGCGTTGACCCTGCTGGTGGTGAGGGCGTTGACCAGGCCACTGCGCACCCTGCGCTCGACCGCGCTGGAGATCGCATACGTCCGGCTTCCTGAGACGGTGCGGCGCATTCTCGCCGATCCCAACCCGATGGAGGCGTCGCGCGACGCCGTCACGCCCGTCCCCGTGCACACCCGCGAGGAGATCGGCGAAGTGGCGCGGTCGTTCGACGTCGTCCACGAGCGAGCCATCCGCCTCGCGGCCGAGCAGGCGCTGCTGCGCGAGAACGTCAACGGCATCTTCGTCAACCTCTCCCGCCGAAGCCAGCGGTTGGTGGAGCGCCAGCTCGGCGTCATCGACCGGCTCGAATCCGACGAGCAGGACCCCGACCAGCTCGCGAGCCTTTTCGAGCTCGACCACCTCGCGACCCGGTTGCGCCGTAACGGTGAAAGCCTGCTCGTGCTCTCCGGAGCGGGGCTCACCAAGACGATGTCCAAACCGGTGCCTGCCGCGGACGTCATCGGCGCCGCGGTCTCGGAGATCGAGCAGTACGCGCGGGTCGAACTCGGCACCATCCCCGAGGTCTCGGTTCACGGAAGGGCTGTGCACGACCTCGTGCACCTGCTCGCGGAACTGCTCGACAACGCGACCTACTTCTCCGAACCAGAGACCAAGATCACGGTGAGGGCGGTTGTCACGCGGCGCACGTCGCTTGCCATTCAGATCACCGACCGCGGTGTCGGCATGTCCGAGCAGCAGTTGGCGGAGGCCAACGAGCGGCTCGCCGACCCGCCGGACCTCGACGTGTCGGTGACGAGGCGCATGGGTCTCTACGTGGTCGCGCGGCTGGCCAAGCGGCACGGCATCGAGGTGCGGCTGAGGGAGAACGAGGACATCGAGGGCGGCGTGATCGCCAGGGTTGTCGTGCCGAGCGACCTGCTCACCGGTTCGGCCTCCTCGGCTTCCATGCCCTCCGCATCGTCCGCGCTGCCGCCGGCACCGCCCATCGCGCCACGCGAGACGATGTCCGAGACATCCCTGCCGTCGCGGCAGGACACGGCGTCACAACCGTCCGGCGTTCCTCCGCTGCCCGCGCCACGCAAGCCCTCCGCCAAGGCGGACCGGCCCCCGGCACCGCCGCCTGCTCCCCCCGCTGCGCCGAACCCGGAGCCGCGACCGGAGCCGCAGGCAGAGCACGGCACGTCGTCGGGTTCGCACGTCGAGAACGGCCTCCGCCCTCTGGATCAGCCCATCAGTCTCGACGACCTCGTCGGAGGCACCGGCAAGGCGGCGGGCCCGTTCATGAGTCCCGCTCCTCCCGAACCAGCACGGCAGCCGGGAGCCGAGCTGCCGCGACCTGTCGCGCCGAAGGGATCGGCAGGGCACGAAGAGCCCAAAGTGCCCAAAGTGCCCGAAGAGCCCGAAGAGCCCGAAGAGCCACAGTGGCCGGTCGAGTCTCCCGACGGCGACACGAGGGACGGCCACGTCGCTGAGGCGTACGCCTCCGAGGTGTCACCGAACGAGGAAACGCTCTACGTCCCGAAGGATCAGCATCGGGGATCCGGTGCTCCGGCGGCAGGCAGGGACGGGAGCGCACTGGAGGACGATGTACCCACCAGGAGACTGCCGATCTATCAGTCCGTGCTGTCGCGGTGGTTCAGCGAGGAGACTCCGCTCGAACCCGAACAGGCCACCGAAACAGCCGACGGTGAGGCGTGGGGTGCCGCGCCAGGGCAGGTGTCCGAACCCGAACGCCAGAAGCAGGCGGGTGCCGAGATGAACGGGGACACGGAGCAGGAAACCACCGGCACCACAACCGAGAGCGGCACCGGTGAAAGCGGTTGGCGCAGCGTGTCGGACTCCGGATGGCAGGCCGCTCACGCCCTGCTGGAGGAGCGGCACGACGAGGTCACGCCCGCCGGTCTGCCCAAGCGTGTGCCCAACGCATACTTGGTGCCGGGCTCGGTCTCGCCGAGCAAGGGGAACGCTTTCGCCGACACCACTGTCGGCGAACCGGGACGCAGTGCCGTCGCCAGATCGGCCGAGGCGGCGCGCAACCGAATGAAGAGCTTCCAGCGTGGCTACCAGAGCGGCCGCCACGCGCTCAAGGAGCCGTCGGCCCAGAGTGAGCAATTCGACGAGACGGGCAACGACACCCGTCACAACGGGGCGAAGGAGTAGAAGTTGACACGCGCGGGTTCAGCGCATCCGGGCGCGCCGAAGAAGGGCAACTCCGGACAGCAAGGCAGCTTCGCTTGGCTCATCACCGACTTCGTGCACCGGGTTCCCGGTGCGGCCCACGCTGTCGTCGTCTCGGCGGACGGGCTGTTGTTGGCGGCTTCGCGTGGCCTGCCGAAGGACAGGGCCGACCAGCTCGCCGCCGTGGCGTCGGGCCTTACGAGTCTCGCGCGCGGCGCCGCGCAGGTGTTCGAGGGCGGCCCTGTGGCACAGACGGTCGTCGAGATGGCGAACGGTTTCCTGTTCCTCATGTCGGTGTCCGACGGCTCCTGCCTCGCGGTGCTCGGCGCGCCTGACAGCGACATCGGCCTCGTGGTCTACGAGATGACGTTGCTGGTGGATCGCGTCGGTCAGCAGATGACCCCGGAGCTGAGGGCTCAGTTGCAGGGCTCCCGCCGGTAGCGGCCCGGCGAAGGTACGGGCGACGCACGCGCTTTCGCGACACGACGACGCAGTTCGGTGAGACAACGCAGTTCGGTGACAACACACTGAGGAGACCGCCGTGGATTCCGGGCACTCACGAGGTGATCGACGGCTCGACAGAGACCGTGCGGCTGGGGGTTGGCCGAGCGAGCCGGATGGCGCGGCGTTCGGCGGCCGTGACGGCCTCGGCGGCAGGGCGCGCCGTCCTTCGCGCCGGGTCGATGATCCCCTCGACACGGGGGAGTGGCTGCGTTCCGGCGGGCTCGACTCGCCGGGACCGGCGGACTTCGAGATCGCCGACTACGGCGGTTCCTCGCTGCTGTCCGGTCCCGGAGCCGAACTGTACGGAATGGGCGGGGGCGGGTTCTCCGACGCCGACAACGGCCATGGGTACGACTCGGGGTATGACTCCGCGTACGGCGGCCGTGGCGGTCACGACCGCTACGACGCCCACGAGCGCTCCGGCGCTCACAGCTACGACACCTACGACGGCTACGACAGCGGCGGGTACGATCCAGGCCCGATGTCCGGCGAGCTGCCGCCATCTCCGGTTCCTCGTCATCACAGGGACGTCGAGCACGAGGAGGTGCAGGAGTCCTCGGGCCTCGTCCGCCCGTACTTCCGTACGCGCGGCAGGACGAAGCCGGATTACGACCTGGCAATCGAGGCTCTGATCTCGACAAGTGAGCGGGGTAGGCGGTTGGAGAAGGTGCGCGTGCCGGAACACCGCACCATCTGCGGGCTGTGCCTCGACACGAGGTCGGTCGCCGAGGTGGCAGCGCTGCTGAAGATGCCGCTCGGTGTCGTGCGAATCCTCGTTGGTGACGTTGCCGGTCTCGGCCTAGTGCTTGTGCACTCCGCGTCCTCCTCCATGGTGGGAGACCGGCCCAGTATCGAGTTCATGGAAAGGGTTCTCAGTGGGCTTCGGAGAATTTGACACCTCCGCTACCGCGCCGACGACGTCAGGCCCGACCCAGTCGGCCAAGATCGTGGTCGCCGGTGGTTTCGGTGTCGGGAAGACGACGCTCGTCGGAGCTGTGTCGGAGATCGACCCTCTGACCACCGAAGCATCCATGACCGAAGCGAGCGTCTCGGTGGATGATCTTTCGCAGACGCCGAACAAGATGACCACCACGGTCGCGATGGACTTCGGCAGGATCACGCTGGACTCCGACCTGGTGCTCTACATCTTCGGCACGCCGGGGCAGCACCGCTTCTGGTTCATGTGGGACGACCTGGCGTACGGCGCCATCGGTGCGGTGGTGCTCGTCGATACCAGGAGGCTCGCCGACGCCTTCCCCTCGATCGACTTCTTCGAGAATCGGAAGCTGCCCTACGTCGTGGCGATCAACTGCTTCGACCGGCTGCTGCATCACCAGATCGAAGATGTCCGGCACGCGTTGACCATTTCGCCATCGGTGCCGATCATGGCTTGTGACGCCAGGGATCGCGAGTCGGCCAAGCAGGTGCTCATTTCCATCGTGCAGCACGCCATCGCTCACGACACGGCACTTCGTGCGGGGTGATCGGCTGGGCCACCGGCGTGATTGAGCCTGGCGGTCGGGGGAAACGGGCTCGGCAGGATTGACCTGGCTAATAGTCTTGCCGCTACAGCGGGCGGGAGGCTAGGGAGGGACAGTGACCGCATCAGCCCAGCAGGGCAGCTTCGGCTGGCTCATCACCGATTTCGTGCGCAGGGTACCGGGGGCGGCGCACGCCGTGGTGGTGTCCGCCGACGGGCTACTGCTCGCGAACTCGCAGGGCTTGCCCATCGAGCGTGCCGAGCAGTTGTCCGCGGTGGCGTCCGGCCTTGTGTCACTGACACACGGGGCCGCGCGGTGTTTCGACGGCGGCACCGTGAACCAGACCGTTGTCGAGATGGAGAACGGATACCTGTTCCTCATGTCGATCGGTGACGGGTCCTGTCTTGCCGTGCTCGCCTCGCCCGGCGCTGACATCGGCACGGTGGCGTACGAGATGACGTTGCTCGTCGATCGCGTCGGCCAGCAGCTCACCCCCGAGCCGAGGGCGAAGCTCCAGGGCGGCACGCGTGGCTGACGGCGTGGACGAGTGGGAGGCACTGAACAGACCCACCGACAGGGAAGGTTTCGACCACCCCAGCAGGTTCGACCTGAACAGCGTCTCCGGCATCACACAACTGGCGAAGCGCGTGCGCCAGCAGTCGGGACAGGCGGCGGGACCGAGCGGTTTCCCCCGCGGTGCTCCCGCCCCGTACCCGGAGGGCAGGCGCGGCGGCGTTCCCTCGCAGCCGAGGACGGCGCAGGCGCCACCGCACTTCACGCATCGTTCGCTCGTGCGGCCGTACGCGCGAACCGGGGGCAGGACGAGGCCCGCGAAGGAACTCGCGCTGGAGGCGCTGGTCGTGACCACCGACCGTGGCAGGCGCTACGAGGGTGTCGTCTCGCCGGAGCAGCGGTTCATCTGCGACCTGTGTGTCGATGTGCATTCGGTCGCCGAGATCGCGGCCTTCGCGAGGCTGCCGCTGGGCGTGGTGAAGGTGCTGGTGGACGACCTCGCGCACGCGAGGGCCGTGGACATCCAGCGGCCCGGTTTCGTCCTCGCCGACCGCGATTCCCACGACTTCATGGAGCGAATCCTGAACGGTCTCCGCTCCCTGTAATCGCCGTACGCGTGTCCGCACTTGGTGCACGCGTGTCCGCACCTCCTGCACGCGTGTCCGCACTTGGTGCACGCGTGTCCGCACCTCCTGCACGCGTGTCCGCACTTGGTGCTCTAGTCGGCTGCGTAGCTCTCGATCGAAGTCCTCGCCAGTCTCCGCAAACCTTCTGCGAGCCGGCGTTCGGAGGTGATCAACGGAACTTCCCTTGTTTCGGCGAGCGCGAGGTAGGCCGCGTCATAGGCTGATGCGTTGTGGCGCAATTCCCACACTCGGTCGGCCATCGAATCTGTCAACGAATACCGTTCGAGCCGTAAATCGTGCAGGGTGAGCCGACAGACTCCAGCGAAGTCGGCCCCGATCATGCCCCGGGAAACCATCTTGCGCAGCACGTTGAGTACTTCGTAATCAATCAATTCCGGTGCCATCATCCATTCAGCGTTCTGGACCCGTTTTGCCAAGGCGGGAATGGATTCCGGAGCTGCGGTGAGGATGTCCACCAGCGCAGATGCATCAATGACCAGCATGTTCAGCGATCCCGGTCTTCAGATAGAAGTTCGGCCGCTGTGCCGGGTGCGATCCGCTCGTAAGCGCTGGTCCTGCGCCAGTGGTCGTCGAGGGTATCCCGAATTACGGGCTTCCCTTCGAGCTGGGAGATGCGGCGCAGTAGATACTGCGAAATGGTCATCCCGTGTTCCCGTGCGTGTCGTGCGACAGCTGCGTGGAGTTCCGGTGGAACGTTGCGGATTTGAAGTGTGTCACCCATGGAATAGACTCTAGCATGCACAACGCATGCGGTCAGTCCTCGACGAGCGCGGCCGAGGTGATCCGGTGCAACGGGTAGCGCTCGCCCGTGGACGTCTCCAGCAGTCCCGCGCCCACGCGCACGGGTGTCAGGACGCGCTGGGTGGCGGTGCCGTGGGAGTCCACGAAGCCGATCCACACCTCGCGTTGCTCGTTCGCCGCCCGCGACAGCAACGCCATGGTCGCCGAGGTGTCGGCCCCACCGCCCGCAGGTAGCCGCACCACCGAACCCTTGCGACTGCGTGCCGCCCTGTCGCCTGCCCTCACGTGTGTCACGACGGCAGCGAGCTGGGCATCCGAGATGGGGCCGACCCTGGTCGGCTCCGCCTGCCTCGACGTGCGGCCACGGGCCGGGATGCGCCTGCCGCTCGGGCGGAGGTCGAGTATGCGCCCGTCCGGCCCCTTGGCTGCCGGGGTGAACCCGGCGGCACGCAGCACGTCGAGCACCTCGGCCAGCGGGTAGGGGCTGACCACGACTGTGGGCGCGATGCGGCGCAATTCCAGTTCGGAGGCCGCCTGAGTGCGCAGCACCTCGGCGAGCAGCACCTCGTCGTCACACCGCAGAAACGACGCCGCGACCCCACCGCGCAGGCGGCCGTGCCTGCGCGCGACGTCGTCGATGAGATACGACAGCGACTGCGGGACCGGCGTGCGCGACCGGGTGCGGAACAGTTCGTGCAACTCGTCGGCGGTGCGCCCGCTGTCGAGGGCCCGCCGCACCGAGGTCTCGCTGACGCGGTACATCGTGGCGTGTCCTGCCGACTCGATGTCGGCGACGGCCTCGATCCGGGCGGCGAGGTCCGGTTCGAGCGGCCCCGGGGCGACGACGGTGAGGTCGGCCTGCACGAGGATGTGGTCCACCGGCCGGGGCAGCGCCTCGGCCATGGCGGCTGCCGCGCCGTGCGCCTCGCCGTCGAGAAGCGATCCCCCTGCGGTGCTCAGCGCGCCCAGCGCCACGATGCCGAGCGCGTTCGACTCGGTCAGCACGTCGCGTACGGCCGCGTCCCGCGTGCGCCCGCCCTTGCGCGGGGCCCGCCACGTCAGCAGCGCGACGAGGTCGTCGGCAGTGACACCGGCGCCGTGTGGCAATTCGGCGAGGGTGCTGAGAGCACGGCGGCGGATCGTGGGCGCGAGAGGTCTGCGCAACTCCTCCGACAGCGGCACGACGACCTTGTCCCGCGCGTCCCTGCCACCGGCGAGCCCGGGCATCCGGGGGAGGTCCAGCCATGCCTGCGCGAGCGTCAGCCAGCGCCCGGAGGGAGGCATCGCCAGCCACGAGTCGGTCAACGTCGTAGGCACCCACTCCGGCGAGGTGTTCTCGTCGGCCGCGGCGAGGCCCGCTCCGACGACGAGTTCGACCAGCAGCGTGGCCCTTCGCTCGTCGATGTCGAGGCCGCGGGCGAGTCGCCGAAGCTCCCTGACCCCGAGGCCGCCGGATTTCAGCACGGGAGGCGGTTGCTCGGACCACGACCGCAACAGTGCCTCGGCGTGCCGGAGCAACTCCATCGCCTCCCCAGCCGCTGCGGCGTCCACATCGGACTGCTCATGCCGGTTGAGCGGCAGTTCGGGCTCGTTCAGCGCACCCGCTCCGAACACGACGCCCCCGCGCAGCGCGATCCCCACCTCGCGGGGGAGTTCCACGGTCTGCTCGTCACGCCGCACCAGCAGGCCCCTGGCCAGCAGTTTCTGCACCGGCGTCGTGGCGGAGGCCAGCGGCAGGTCGGTCGCGGCATCCCGGGTTCGCCCGACCGGAGGGCCGGAGGACAGCGTCGCCAGCAGGGCCCGCTCGTCCTCACCCACCTCGGCGAGCCGATCTGCCACCGCGTCCGCCCCGAGTTCGGCGAGTCCGGGCGAGGAGGCGCCGAGCCCTGCGGGGAAGGGGCCGAACACCTCACGCGCGGCAGGAGCGACGGTGACGGCGTCGTCCGGTCCCCATGCGAGTGCCAGCGAGCGCAGCCGTCCGAGCGAGTGCGGGGGAACATCGGTGAGCAGCTCGCGGAGGCGGCCGATCGCCACCGGGGTGTCGTCGGCCCCTGCCACCAGCAGCGTTTCGATCACGGCGAGCGTGGCGCTGTCGAGGTTCTCGCAGGCCCTCGCGACCGATCCCGCCGTGCTGGCACGGGTGGCGAGAACGTCGGAGTTCGCGGGAGGTGGAGTGGCGAGATCACGCCGCGCGCGCAGGAGATCGGCGAGGTCGTCGTCGGGCAGTGAACGCAGCCAGTCCGCGAGCGAGAGGGCGGCCATCGTCACCACCATATCCCTCGGCGTGCCACATCGGGCACACTATGGTCAGTCGTTGGTCGAACGTATGGAGGACGACGTGGGCAAGCCCGACAACCGTAAGCAGCACCGGATCGACCCGGAGTGGCCGGACGTCGAGCACCCGGTCAGCGAGCTCGCGGCCGACCGGCAGGGCGCGCTCTCTCCCTTCGGCGAGCTGACTTTCCCTCTCGACTCCGTGCCCTACGTGCATCCCGAGACCGAGATCAACAAGTCGGCGTGACGTTACCGGCGAGTCAACCATCCGCTCGGCTGTGAACCCGCCCATGCCGATAGGCTTTTCCCCCGAATCCAGCGCCAGCCTGAGCAATTGATGCGGGGGTAAGCCCATGCCCGTTCCCGGTCCCGGTTACTCGATCACCGTGCGACTGGAGGCCCCGCCGTCGGCGAGTGCGGCAGGCGACCTCACCACGGCCGTGGGAAGGGTGGGTGGTGTCCTGACGGCGTTCGACATCGTCGAGTCGCACGCGGACGCCATCGTCGTCGATATCACGGCGAACGTGTTGTCGGCCGATCACGCCGACGACATCACCACAGCACTCGACTCGCTGCCCGGCGTGCACGTGCGGAAGGTGTCCGATCGGACGTTCCTCATGCACCTCGGCGGCAAGCTGGAAGTGAGCCCCAAGGTCGCTCTCCGTAACCGTGACGACCTCTCGCGCGCCTACACGCCGGGTGTCGCCCGCGTGTGCCAGGCCATCGCGGCCAACCCCGACGACGCCCGAAGGCTGACCATCAAGCGCAACACGGTCGCCGTGGTCACCGACGGTTCGGCCGTGCTCGGTCTCGGCAACATCGGTCCTGCCGCCGCGCTTCCCGTGATGGAAGGCAAAGCGGCGTTGTTCAAGAAGTTCGCCGATGTGGACGCCTGGCCGGTGTGCCTGGACACCCAGGACACCGAGGAGATCATCAGGACGGTCAAGGCCCTCGCTCCGGTGTACGCGGGCATCAACCTGGAGGACATCGCCGCGCCTCGGTGTTTCGAGATCGAGCGCCGACTGAGGGAGCAGCTCGACATCCCCGTCTTCCACGACGACCAGCACGGCACCGCCATCGTCGTGGTGGCCGCGCTGCGCAACGCGTTGCGGGTGGTGAACAAGCCCATCGAGAAGTGCCGGATCGTGGTCAGCGGTGTCGGCGCCGCGGGGTCGGCCATCATCCGCTTGCTGCTGCGCAAGGCTCCCGCCGACATCGTCGCGGTGGACATCGACGGCATCGTCCACCGCGAACGCCCCGGCCTCGACGAGAACCTGCGCTTGATCGCGGAGCGCACGAACGCGCAGCAGCAGACCGGCACACTGCACGACGCCCTGGTGGGGGCCGATGTGTTCATCGGTGTGTCCGCACCGAATCTGTTCGGGGCCGAACAGGTGGCCACGATGGCCGACGAGGCGATCGTGTTCGCGCTGGCCAACCCCGACCCGGAGATCGACCCACTTGAAGCGCAGCGGCACGCCGCCGTCGTCGCCACGGGGCGCAGCGACTACCCGAACCAGATCAACAATGTGCTGGCGTTCCCCGGTGTCTTCCGTGGCCTGCTCGACGCTCAGGCACACAAGATCGACGACGACATGTTGCTCGCCGCGGCCAATGCCATCGCCGACGTCGTTGACGACCGCTTGAACGCCTCCTACATCGTGCCCAGCGTGTTCGACACGGCCGTGGCGCCTGCCGTCGCCGAGGCCGTCAAGGCCGCTGCCCGGGGGGACGAAGTAGTCTCGACGTCGTGAGTGAACTGAGCCACCTCGACGACGCGGGCGCGGCCAGGATGGTCGATGTCTCGGCCAAGGACGTCACCGCGCGAACGGCGGTGGCGCGCGGCTCGCTCCGCACGACCTCCACGGTTCTCGGGCTGCTGGCAGAGGGCGGTCTGCCCAAGGGTGACGCGCTCGCCACCGCCCGCATCGCGGGGATCATGGGGGCGAAGCGGACCTCCGAGCTGATCCCGCTGTGTCACCAGATCGCGCTCACCAGGGTGGATGTCGATTTCGAGCTGACCACCGACGGTGTGGACATCACAGCCACGGCGCGCACCAGCGACCGCACGGGTGTCGAGATGGAGGCGCTGACCGCCGTCGCCGTCGCCGGACTCGCCCTGCACGACATGATCAAGGCGGTTGACCCCGAGGCGATGCTCGACGGCGTGCGGTTGGTGCGCAAGGAAGGCGGGAAGTCGGGCGTGTGGCAGCGGGGCCAGGATCGCCGCGAGGCCGACGTGGCGGAGCAGACAGGGGAGGACGCGTGAATCGCACGGCGCGAGTGATCGTGGCGTCCAACAGGGCGGCCGCGGGTGTCTATCCCGACCGCACCGGCCCGGTGATCAAGGAGTGGCTCGAACGGCGCTCGTTCGACGTGGCCGAACCCCAGGTCGTGCGGGACGGTGAACCCGTCGCCACGGCGCTGCGCGCCGCGCTCGCCGAGGACGTGGACCTCATCGTCACCACGGGAGGCACCGGGGTCTCGCCAACCGACCGGACGCCGGAGGCCACGGCGGGTGTGCTCGATCTCGAACTGCCGGGCCTGGCCGACGCCATCCGAGCGCAGGGGCAGGGCACGGTTCCCACGGCCATGCTGTCGCGTGGTCTCGCGGGCGTCGCGGGCCGCACACTCGTGGTGAACCTTCCCGGCTCGCGTGGCGGCGTCAACGACGGCCTCGCGGTGCTCGACAACGTTCTCGATCACGCGCTCGACCAGATCGCCGGTGGAGACCACCACCGGCCCGCGCGGGGCGTCGCGGAGGGCAGGCACGGCAGCGAGGCGGTGCACGATGTCTCCGCGGTCCACGAGGTGAACGGCGACGGCGCTGGGCCGAGGGTGGCTCTGGCACACGTCACCGAGGAGGACCTCTCGGTGGAGGAACACGCCCGCCTCGTGGCCGAAGCCGGAGCAGGTGCGGTGGTGACCTTCGGCGGTGTGGTGCGCGACCACGACAACGGGCGCACCGTGACGTCCCTGCACTACGAGGGACACCCCACCGCCGGTGAGGTGCTGGCACGGGTCGTCTCCGACGTCGTCGCCCACCGCGACGGGGTCCGCGCCGTGGCGGTCAGCCACAGGCTCGGCACGTTGAAGATCGGCGACGTCGCGCTCGCCTGCGCGGTGGCCGCCGACCATCGCGCGGAGGCGTTCGCCACATGTTCCGATCTCGTCGATGAGGTGAAGGCACGCCTTCCGGTGTGGAAGCACCAGTGGTTCGGCGACGGCACCGACGAGTGGGTCAACTCGCCCTGAGCCGCCGAGCCTCTACCGAGGCCGGGACGCCACTCGCCGGTACCGGTGTGGACCTGGAGTCCTGCGGTCCCACTGTTCGTGCCACGTGGGGCCCGCAGGATTCCCCCGGGCGATTCAGCGGGCTCGCAGGAGTAGATGGCCCCTGCGGAACCGCTCGTCGGTGTGGGGTTGACGAAGCATCCGGCCCACCTCGGCGAATCCGGCCTCGCCCGCCAGCGCGGCGAGATCGTCGATGGGCCACCGGTAGGCCGTCACCACCTTGTGGTCGAACGTGGAGAGCGGCCCGCCCTCGGCTTCGAAGAACCCGAGCAGGAGCGTGCCGTCGCCGCTCAGCGCACGGCGGAACTCGGCGAGGTACGACGGGATCTCCTGCGGTGGGACGTGGATGAGCGAGTACCACGACACGATGCCGCTCAGCACGCCGTCGGCCGAGTTCAGTGCCGCCATCGAACCGACCTCGAAGCGCAGCTCAGGGTAGGTCCGGCAGGCGATGTCGATCATCGTTGGCGACAGATCGATGCCGAACGCGTCCAGCCCGAGTTCCGCGAGGTGCGCCGTCAGATAGCCGGGGCCGCAACCGAGGTCGGCGACAGGGCCCGCGCCGACGATCCTGGTCAGTTCGGCGAACGCGGCGAGGATCGCCCGATCCAGCGGGAAGTCGTCGAGTACGTCGCGGACCAGTTCGGCGTAGCGAACGGCGACGGCGTCATACGCCTGCTGCGTGGTGTGCAGGTGGGGAGGTGTTGTGGTCACCGTGGCGACCCTACTGGCTACCCGTCGGCTACTTCGGACGGCGCGACGGCAGCCGCAGAGACGCCAGACGATGCCCGCTCACGCGGTCCCTCGTGGCCTGGCGCCTGACGATTCTGTTCGCCCGGTGCCCGGCCCAGGACGCGGTGCCCGGTCGCTCGGCCCAGGACGCGGTGCAGGGACGCTTGGCCGGTTCTGGTCCGTTGGATCGGCACCTTGTGTCCGATCTGGTTGCGTGGCCGGTCGGATCGATCGATGCCCGGTGACACGGTTCCCGGCCGCCTTGTGCCCGGCCGCTTGGTGCCCGTCGCTTGGTGCCCGGCGGTCCGGCATCTGCGGTTCGGCTGCAGGGTGACACGGTGCCGGGTCGCACTGCCCGGTCGCACTGCCCGGTGACACGGCATTCGATCGCTTGGCGTCCGGTCGCTTGGTGCCCGGCGGTGGCCGCGTCCATTGGTCTCGACCGGTCGCAGGGCTGCTTCGTGAGGTACGCGAAGGCCCCACCACCCGGGGGAAAGCGGTGGGACCTTCGCGGAACCCGCGATCGAATGCGGGTGTGGGTGACCGGTTCGGTCACTTGGTGGCGATCTTCTGGCCCACCACGATGTAGTCGGGGTTGGAGATGTAGCCGTCGTTCAGCTCGACGAGTTCGAGATAGCCACCCTCGACGTTCTTCTCCTTGGCGATCTCGCTGAGGGTGTCGCCCTTCTTGACGACGTAGTCGCCCTCGGGGTTCGACTTGGCGACGCTGGCCGGTGCGGCCGGCTCGGGCGCGGGAGCGGGGGCCGGGTCGGCCTCCTGCGCGGGCTCCGACGACGAGCCGCTGCCCGTGCTGTTGCCGCTGCCGGTGCTCGGAGCGGCGCCCTCGGTGTTGGTGCCCTCGTAGCTGCCGCCGGTGTAGCCCCGCGAGCCACAGACCGGCCATGCGCCGATGCCCTGGCCGTCGAGGACGCGCTCCGCGATGGCGATCTGCTGCTCGCGGGACGTCTCGTGGGGCATGCCTGTGCCGCCGTACGCCTGCCACGTGCTGAGGCTGAACTGGAGGCCGCCGTAGTAGCCGTTGCCGGTGTTGATGCTCCAGTCGCCGCCGCTCTCGCATTCGGCGATGGCGTCCCAGTTGACGCTGTCCGCCTGAGCGGGGGTGGCCGCGATCGTCAGCGGGGCGCCGACGGCGATGCCGGCGACGGCGACGCGAGCGAGGTTGCGCGACGCTGCGGAGGGTTTGCGGTGCTTGCCTCGGTAAGCCATGTTGACTCGTTCGGCTTCCGCCCCTACGAGATCGCGAGGCAGGCCGGATGGCCTGGCCGATCGGATCTTCGATCGGCAGCCGGCACCGGGGGATGCCGGTTCCTTCCCGTCCCAGTCCAAGAAGCTCTGTTGCTCGGGGTTTCGGTTCCGGGATTCCGCCGGACTGGGCTCGGCGCAACGGAATCCCGGTCGTCGGTCGGTTCGGGGCCAACCGGAATGCGACGGTACGTAACGCCGAGCGTGATCGGAAATTTTTGCAGGGGTGAGCTAGCTCACAGTAACAGCACGCAACCTTGTGCGATTCCAGTGTTTTCGCTGATCAGACGGCCGTTATTATTCCGTTTCCCTTCTGAAATATTTCACCCAAAGTGAGGTATGGGTCACCCCGGTCTAGACCGCTCTGCTCCGTTCGTGGCACTGGTGCGTGTGGCGAACGGCGGCTCCTTCTGGGGCCCTCCAGGCTCTTCGGTGCGGGAGGGTCAGTGCCGGTGCGCGGTGAGGAAATCGGCCAAACCGGACAGATCGTCGGTGTTGAGGTGGTCCACGCCTGCCGCGACGAGTTCCCGCCACAGCGCCGTCCTTTCCGGACCCGCTGCGTCGGGCGTCGCCCAGAACCGCACCCGCTGCCCCGCGGCATGCGCCCGCTGGACGATCGAGTGGAGCCTCTCCCTCTCGGCTTCGGGCATCTCTCCCGCGCCGGGCCACGTGAAGAGTTTGGTCCAGTTGTCCGAGACGAGCGGCGTCAACCTGGCGTCCGCGCCGATGCCGAGGTCGGTGCCGTCAACGATCCGGCCGTCGTAGAACGCGCGCCTGCGCGGCTGCGCCTCCAGCACGGCTCTCGGCCGGTTGCCGGACAGCACCGCCGTGACCGGGCCACGCCACACGCGGCCGCGTGCGTAGCGGGTGAAGAGGAAGGCCCAACGGGGGTCGTCGAGCCTGCGTTCCAGCGCCGCGTAGGTGGACTCGGCCTCGGTCTTGATGTCGATCAGCAGTTGGAAGTCGGTGCGCCGCATGTACACCGAGCCGTGGTTCGCCAGAACGCGGCGCCGCAGCGGCTCCAGGTACAGCGCTTCGAGGGTGCGCTCGGGCGTGAGGTCCCACGGGTCGTGTCCGACGAGGAGTTCACCGTCCACGAGGTGGATGTCGGCCTCCACGCTGGTGAACCCGGTGTCGAGCGCGTCGAGCAGTGGCCGGGTGTGCTCGTAGTCGTTGTGGGCGTGTGCTCGCGGCAGAGGCCGGACACGGACGCCCTGCGGTGTTCCCAGCGCGGCGGCCGAGACGGACGGCGACAGCAGGGGAGAGGCGGCGGCCGTGGCCACCACAAGCCCGAAGGCACGACGAGAGAGGCGCACGGCGCCAGCATGACGAGCGTCGGCGAGGAACCGGTGAATTCACCGTGACCGCGGCGTCACGGTCCGGCTACGGATGGCGTATCGCCCTGCTCGGCCAGCGGACGCGGTGCTGTGAGGATTATTCGGTGCACGGAATGCCGACGGTGGGGCTGGTTCGTACCGGTGCCCGTCGTGCTCGCCGATCGGGGCTCTCCCCCCGGCAGTCGGTCAGCCTCCCGCGAAGGGAGGGAGCACGTCCAGCTCCGCGCCGTCGGGCAGCGGACGGTCGTGGTCGCGCACCGCGATGCCGTCGAGCAGGAAGCTCGCGGCGTCCAGGATGCGAGGAAGGCCGTCGGGGTGTGCGGTGCGAAGGTGGGCGACCGCGTCGGCCACCGACGCCGATGCCGGCAGCTGTACCAGTTCGCTGTCCACACCGGCAGCCGCGCGAGCGGAGGCGAAATAGCGCACCCGCACCGTCACGGCGCGCCCTTCCGCCTCCCGGGATGTCTCGATCACGTCCCCTGTGCCTGCTGTGTTCATCGCACTCCTCGGATTGCCTGCTTGGGGTTGGCGGGTGGTCAACCGCCGATCGCGCTCATGGGGCGGATCGGCTGGGCGAAACCGGCCTCGTTGATCTCGTGGCCTGCGAGTTTGCCCCACATGGCGTGCCGCCAGGCTTTCGCGATCTGCTCGTCGTCGGCGCCCTCGCGGAGCAGGGAGCGAAGGTCGGTCTCCGTGGTGCTGAAAAGGCAGGACCGCACAGCGCCGTCGGCGGTAAGGCGAGTCCGCTCGCACGTCGCGCAGAACGGCCGGGTGACCGAAGGGATGATGCCGACTTCATGGGGCCCGCCGTCAACGAGCCACCTCTCGGCCGGAGCGCCGCCGCGCTCCGCGGGGCTCGGCGTGAGACTGAACTCGGTACTCAGCAGGTGAAGGATCTCGTCCGCGGTGATCATGTCGGCCCTGCTCCAGCCGTGCTGGGCGTCGAGCGGCATCTGCTCGATGAACCGCAGGTGGTAGCCGCCTTCCACGGCGAAGCGCAACAGATCGGCGGCCTGGTGGTCGTTGACGCCGCGCATGAGCACCGCGTTGATCTTCACCGGCTCCAGCCCCGCGTCCTTGGCCGCCGCGAGCGCGTCGAGGACGTGACCGAGGCGGTCTCTGCGGGTCAGGTGGGCGAAGGTTTCGGCATCGACGGTGTCGAGCGAGATGTTGACGCGGTCGAGCCCCGCCTCGGCGAACGCGCGGGCGCGCTTGGCGAAACCGACGCCGTTGGTGGTCATCGCGATGCGGGGGCGCGGCAGCAGAGCCGCCATGCCTGCCACGATGTCTTCGAGATGGGGCCTCAGAAGCGGCTCTCCGCCGGTCAACCGGATGTCGGTGACGCCGAGCAGGCGCACCGCGATGTCCACGAGGCGAACGAGTTCGTCGTCGGCGAGGACATCTTCCTTCGGCATCCAGTCGAGGCCCTCGGCAGGCATGCAGTAGGTGCAGCGCAGGTTGCACCTGTCGGTGACCGAAACCCTGAGGTCGGTGGCCACCCTGCCGAAGGAGTCGATGAGCGCAGGATTGTCAGGGCGCGGCCGGTCGGGGGCCGTGCGTGAGGCAGGCACCCTTGGGATGCCGAGGTCCACTCCCGTCACCGTGCCCAGCCTAGTGGCGACGCTGACGAAAGTGGGGTTCGCCGACCACCGGCTTCGCCAACGATGACTACCGGTTCCGCAACTGCGGAGATATCGTCGGGTTCGTGCCGCATTTTCGGATCGCGGAGGCAGCCCGCCTGCTGGGGGTCAGTGACGACACCGTGCGTCGCTGGATCAAGGCGGGACTGCTCGCCGAACACCTCGACCCCTCGGGACGCAAGGCGCTCGACGGCGCCGAACTCGCCGAGTTCGCCCGCAGGAGCGCGGACAGCTCACCGGACCCGACCGGGGTGGCGCGATCGGCGAGGAACCGGTTCGTCGGGCTCGTCACCGACGTGGTCGCCGATGCGGTGATGGCCAAGGTGGAGATCCAGTGCGGTCCCAATCGCATCGTGTCGCTGATGAGTGCGGAGGCCGTGACTGAACTCGGGCTGCGGCCGGGGGTGGTGGCCGTCGCCGTGGTCAAGGCGACGCAGGTGATCGTCGAGACTCCCTCGCCGAGCGGGCAGCGGGAGGCGAGATGAGCCGGGCACGTCGTCGTGTGCCTGCCGTGGCACTGGTCGTACTCGCCGTCGCCACCTCGGTCACCGCGTGCGGCGGGAAGGGCGAGCGCGTGCTGACCGTGTTCGCCGCCGCCTCACTGACCGATGTCTTCGGGGAGTTCGAGCGGCGTTTCGAGCAGGCCGAGGACGGTATCGACGTGCGGCTCAACGTCGCGGGCTCCTCGCGGCTGGCCCAGCAGATCGCCGAGGGCGCGCCTGCCGACGTGTTCGCCTCGGCCGACACCGCGCCGATGGCCCTGCTGGAAGAGGGTGAGCTCCTGGACGGTCCCGCCACGCCGTTCGCGACGAACACGCTGACCATCGCCGTGCCACGCGGCAACCCCGACGGCATCACGGGCTTCGCCGACCTCGCCGACCCGGGGCTCACCGTCGTCGTGTGCGCGCCGTCCGTGCCGTGCGGGGCGGCGACGAAGCGGATGGAGCGCCGCACCGGGGTGTCGCTGCGGCCTGCCAGCGAGGAGGCCGATGTGCGGTCGGTGCTCGTGAAGGTCGAGGTCGGGGAGGCCGACGCCGGACTCGTCTACGTCACTGACGTCGCGGGCGCCTCCGACGTCGAGGCGGTGCCGTTCCCCGAGTCTGCGGATGTCGTCAACACCTATCCCATCGCTGTACCCGCAGGGGCGGAGGAGGCGGCATCGGGGCGCCGGTTCGTCGAACTCGTGCTGTCCGACGAGGGACGGCGGCTCCTGAAGGAGGCGGGGTTTGGCCTCCCGGAATGAGCGCGGCGGCGACGTGCCAGCGGGTGTTCCGAAGGTGCTCTGGCTGCCCTCGGCTGTGGCGCTCGCGCTCGTCGTGTTGCCTGTCGTGGGGCTGCTCGCGCGCATCGACCTAGCGCGACTGCCCGAGCAGCTCGGCTCACCGGCCTCGCTGAACGCGCTGCGTCTTTCGCTGATCACGGCGACCATCTCCACCGCGCTGTGTGTCGTGCTGGGGGTTCCGCTTGCCGTGGTGCTCGCCAGATCGGGGGCGCGGGGTGTGCGGTTGTTGCGGGCCGTTGTGCTGCTGCCGCTCGTGTTGCCGCCCGTCGTCGGGGGGCTCGCGCTGCTCTTCCTGCTCGGCCGCAACGGGTTTCTGGGCTACGTGCTCGACGTGCTCGCCGGTGTGCGGATCCCGTTCACGACGTCGGCGGTGGTCATCGCTCAGACCTTCGTGGCGATGCCGTTCCTCGTGGTGAGCATGGAGGGGGCGCTGCGGGCTGCGGGTGACCGCTACGAGCGGGTGGCGGCCACCCTCGGAGCGAGGCCCATGACGGTCTTTTCGAGGGTGACCGTGCCGCTGTTGCTGCCGTCGCTCGGGTCGGGGGTTGTGCTGAGCTTCGCCCGTGCGCTCGGCGAGTTCGGCGCCACGATCACGTTCGCGGGCAGCCTCGAAGGTGTCACGAGGACGTTGCCCGTCGAGGTCTACCGCCAGGCCGAGGCCGACCTCGACAGCGCGGTGGCGGTGGCGTTGCTGCTGGTGGTGGTGGCCGTCGTGGTGATCGTGGTGGCGAGGCCGAGGGCACTGGAGGGAGTGCGGTCGTGACACTACGCGCCGAGTTGACCCTGACCAGGGGGTCGTTCGAACTCTCCGTGTCGCTGAGCGTGCCGGAGGGCGGGGTACTCGCCGTACTCGGCCCGAACGGCGCGGGGAAGTCCACGGTGCTCTCCTGCCTCGCAGGGCTGGTGCGGGCCGAACGGGCTCACGTGCGCTTGGGAGGCCGCGTGCTCGACGGTGACGGTGTGCGGGTTCCCGCGCACGAACGGGGCGTCGGGTTGCTCGCGCAGAACGCACTGCTCTTCCCGCACCTGTCGGTGCTGGACAACGTGGCGTTCTCACCCCGATCGCGGGGAGCGTCGAAGGCCGAGGCGCGCGAGGTCGCGCGGCGCTGGCTCGACGAGGTGGACGCTCGCGAGTTCGCCGACCGTTCCCCTGCCGAGTTGTCCGGTGGCCAGGCGCAGCGGGTGGGTCTCGCGAGGGCACTCGCGGGCGAGCCCGGCCTGCTGTTGCTCGACGAGCCGCTTGCCGCGCTCGACGTGGACGCGGCCCCCGCCGTGCGCGGGGTGCTGCGGCGGGTGCTGAGGGAGAGCGGGAGGAAACTCGCGACGGTGCTGGTCACCCACGATCCACTCGACGCGCTCACGCTGGCCGACCACGTGGCCGTGCTGGCCGAGGGGCGCATCGTCGAGCAGGGTCCCGCCCGTGAGGTGCTCGCGGCGCCGAGGACGGTGTTCACCGCGCGCCTCGCGGGGGTGAACCTCGTGCCAGGCACGGCGACGCGCACAGGCAGCGGCGCGGTGGTGCGGACGGCGAGCGGGCAGTCCTTCCACGGCGTGCCCGCACGTGACCTCGCCGACGGTGACGCGGCCGTGGCCGTGTTCAACCCCGGCGCGGTGGCCGTCCATCCCCACGACGCAGAGGTGGCCGGGTCACCCCGCAACGTCGTGAACGCCGTGGTGACGGCTGTCGAGCCGCACGGACCCGTCGTCCGGTTGCGCACCCGTGAGGGCATCAGCGCCGACCTCACCCCCGCCTCGGTCGCCGACCTCGCGCTCGAACCGGGCACACCGGTGCGACTCGCCGTCAAGGCGGCGGTCGTCGCCGTGCACGCCGCGCCGGAACCCGCGCGAGGGCCAGACCCGGCCATAGGGTGGTGACCATGAGCGAGCAGCCGCAGTGGAACTACCTCACCGACATGGACGGTGTGTTGGTGCACGAGGAGGTCCTCGTGCCCGGTGCCGACGAGTTCATCGCGGAGTTGAAGGCGCAAGGAACCCGGTTCCTCGTGCTGACCAACAACTCCATCTACACGCCGCGTGATCTGAGGGCGCGACTGGCGCGCACCGGCCTCGACGTGCCGGAGGACTCCATCTGGACCTCTGCTCTCGCCACGGCGAGGTTCCTGCGCAACCAGCGTCCGAACGGCTCCGCGTTCGTGATCGGCGAGGCGGGGCTGACCACCGCACTGCACGAGGCGGGTTACGTGCTCACCGACATCGATCCCGATTACGTGGTGCTCGGTGAGACCAGGACCTACAGTTTCACCGCCATCACCAGGGCCATCCGCCTCATCGAGCAGGGAGCCCGGTTCATCGCCACCAATCCCGATCCGACGGGGCCGAGCCGGGAGGGAGTGCTTCCCGCGACGGGCTCCGTTGCCGCCCTCATCGAGCGGGCCACCGGCCGTTCCCCCTATTACGTCGGCAAGCCCAACCCGTTGATGATGCGTTCGGCGCTGCGGGCCCTGGGCGCGCACAGCGAGCACACGATCATGATCGGTGACCGGATGGACACCGACATCCACTCGGGAATCGAGGCGGGGCTCCAGACCGTACTGGTGCTCAGCGGCATCTCCACACGGGAAGCGGCCGACCGCTATCCCTTCCGCCCGACACTGGTCGTCGGCTCCGTCGCCGAGCTCGTCGGGCGCACCAGCGACCCGTTCCGGGCGGGCTGATCTCAGCAGGCGAACGACGTGGGCTTATCGTCGGGGCGTGAAGGACCATCCCACGTTCGTCGTCGGCGACGTCCACGGTTGCCGGGACGAGCTGGCCGACGCATTGTGCGACGCCGGGCTTGTTGACGACGGCGGCAACTGGATCGGGGCCGACGCCCACCTGTGGTTCCTCGGTGACTTCGTGGACAGGGGACCCGACGGCGTCGGTGTCATCGATCTGGTGCGGTCGTTGCAGCGGCAGGCGCCGTCGTCGGACGGCTTCGTCAACAGCCTGCTCGGCAACCACGAGATCCTCCTGCTCGGCATGCATCGGTTCGGCGACGCGCCGGTGCCCGGCGGCGCGGGCAGATGCTTCGCTCGGAGCTGGGCCGTCAACGGCGGACAGCTCGCCGACCAGGACGCGCTCACCGGCGAACACATCGAGTGGTTGTGCTCGCGCCCCGTCGTGGCGGTGGCGGCCGAGCACCTGCTCGTGCACTCCGACACCCTCGACTACCTGGACTGGGGTGACACCGTCGAGGAGATCAACACGGCCGTCGGGGAGGTGCTCGCGGGGCACGACCTCGCGCAGTGGTGGGATCTGTGGCGTCGCATGACGAGCAGGTTCGCGTTTCGGGGTCCGGACGGTGCCGAGGCGGCTGAGGAGTTGCTGACGCGGCTCGGCGGCCAGCGCGTGGTCCACGGCCACAGCGTCATCGCCGACCAGGTCGGCGTCCATCCCGTCGAACTCGAAGCTCCCCACCTCTACGCGGGAGGGAAGGCGCTCGGCATCGACGCCGGTCTGTTCGCGGGTGGACCGTGCCTCGTGGTCGAACTGCCCTACACACCCGCCGAGCCCGCAACCGACCGACGCTGAGCAGGCCGTTCTCGCGCGCCATCGGGCTCCGCGGTCGTTCGGCGGGTGCGGGATTTCGGGATCACGGATGGTGGGTCTCAGTGATTTTCCTCGTCACGCAGTGCCCGCAGCAGTGAGCCTGCCTCGCGATCGGTATGCACAGGCCCGCTCGGATGCGGCACTGGCCCTAGTCGTTTCGCGGGTGTCACAAGTGCTCCCCGGCTCTCCGCGAGTTCCTTGATGCCGCGCAGAGTGGCTTCCATGCTGGTGCGCAGGTCGGCGAGGCGGTACGCGATGATCGCGTCCCTCTTGTCAGGCATCGCGTCGATGAACTTCGACAGCCCGGAGCGGGCTGGACCGAGCCGCACACCCTGCCGCAGCAGGACGCCGTCCTCGTGCGGCGTGAGGTCGAAACGCCAGGTCGCCATGGGTTTCGCCGGGTCGGTCTCGGTGTCGCCGAAACGGCCGTCGGGGTCCACCACTGCCCAGGCGAACGTCTTCGGCGGTTCGAACGCGACGACGTGCGACTCGGTGCGCCACTCGCCGACCGCGTCGCTGCGGTTGTGGCCCTCGAATCTCGCGCCGAGCTTGGGGCCGGTGGCCCCGCCCAGCCAGGTGACTCGCTGAAGTTCGGGGCTGAACCTGATCGACAGTTCGATGTCGGTCACCAGCTCCCACACGCGGTCGCTTCCGGCACGGACGACGATGTCGCAAGCGGTTTCCATGTCGGCCTTTCAGCGAGTCGGAACGATCTCCCTGCCGAGCGGCAGGAGCGAGACCGGAACGAGTTTGAAGTTCCCGATTCCCAGCGGGATGCCGATGATCGTGACGCAGAGCGCGATACCCGTCACGATGTGCGAGAGCGCGAGCCACCAGCCCGCCACGATCAGCCAGACGATGTTGCCGAGCATCGAGGGGACCCCGGCCGTGCGGCGCTCCGTGACGGTGCGACCGAACGGCCACAGCGCGTAACCCGCGATGCGGAAGGAGGCGAGGCCGAACGGGATCGTGACGATCAGCAGGCAACAGATGATGCCCGCGAGCGTGTAGCCGAGCGCCAGCCAGAACCCGGACAGCACCAGCCAGATCACGTTCAGTATCGCTCGCACCCCGCCATTGTCCCGCGAAAGTCGCGGGAACCGGAGATGGCTTTCGTGACGTGGATCTCCCTAGACTTCGTTGTGTCGTCGCTTCACCGTCGAGGAGACACCATGTCCAACGCGCCAGCCGTCCCGAGCTACTCGTCCGGCATCTCGGAGGTTCCGCTGCTCGGGGACACCATCGGCGACAATCTCGATCGCACGGCGAAGGCGTATCCGGAGAGGGACGCGCTCGTCGATCATGCGACGGGGCGCCGCTGGACCTACCGCGAGTTCGTCGCCGACGTCGATGCACTCGCCGTCGGTCTGCTGGCGCGAGGTGTCGAGAAGGGTGACCGCGTCGGCATCTGGGCGCCCAACTGTCCTGAGTGGACGTTGACCCAGTACGCGACAGCCAAGATCGGCGCGATCCTGGTCAACATCAACCCCGCGTACCGCTCCCACGAACTCGAATACGTGCTGACGCAGGCCGGGATCTCCATGTTAATCGCGGCGAAGGAGTTCAAGACCTCCGACTACGAGGGCATGATCCGCGAGGTCCGCCCTCGATGTGGCGCACTCACCGACGTCGTCATCATCGGAGGGGAACACTGGAGTGCCCTGCTCGACGACGGCAGGAAGGCCGATCCCGCCGCGTTGTCACGGGCACAGGCCGCGCTTGGTGCCGACGACCCGATCAACATCCAGTACACGTCGGGCACGACCGGGTTCCCCAAGGGCGCCACGCTGTCCCACCACAACATCCTCAACAACGGGTTCTTCGTCGGCGAGCTGTGCGGGTACACCGAGGAGGACCGGATCTGCATCCCGGTCCCGTTCTACCATTGCTTCGGCATGGTCATGGGCAACCTCGCCGCCACGACGCACGGCGCGTGCATGGTGATCCCCGCTCCCTCGTTCGACCCGAAGCGGACACTGGAGGCGGTGCAGGCGGAGCGGTGCACATCGCTGTACGGAGTGCCCACGATGTTCATCGCCGAACTCGCCGACCCGGATTTCGACGGCTACGACCTCGCGAGCCTGCGCACCGGCATCATGGCGGGCTCGCCGTGCCCCGTCGAGGTGATGAAGCAGGTCATCGAGCGCATGGGGATGGCCGAGGTCGCGATCTGCTACGGCATGACGGAAACCTCGCCGGTCTCGACGCAGACGAGAGCCGACGACTCCGTCGAGCGCCGCGTCTCCACCGTCGGCAGGGTGGGGCCGCACCTCGAAGTGAAGATCGTCGATCCCGAGACGGGGCTGACCGTGCCGCGTGGCACGCCGGGCGAACTCTGCACGCGTGGCTACTCGGTGATGCTCGGCTACTGGAACCAGCCCGAGAAGACGGCCGAGGTCATCGACGCGGCCCGCTGGATGCACACGGGCGACGTCGCGGTGATGGACGACGACGGCTACGTGACCATCACGGGGCGCATCAAGGATATGGTGATCCGGGGCGGAGAGAACATCTACCCTCGCGAGATCGAGGAGTTCCTCTACACCCACCCGGACATCCTCGACGCGCAGGTGATCGGTGTGCCTGACGCGAAATACGGCGAGGAACTCATGGCGTGGGTGCGGATGCGTGACGGCGCCGAGCCGATCACGGCGGAGGCCCTTCGTGCGTTCTGCACCGGCAGGCTCGCCCACTTCAAGATCCCGCGCTACGTGCACGTCGTCGAGGACTTCCCTATGACGGTCACCGGCAAGATCCGCAAGGTGGAGATGAGGGAGAAGGCGGTGGAGTTGCTCGATCTCGCCGCCACCGCAGGGGATGCCGGTGCCGAGGCAGGGGGCGGCGAAGTCCGGTAGGGCGTCCAGTGCGCGGCGTTCCGCTGCCGCTTTGCCGCCAGGTCGCGGTGCCGGGGTCCGGCCCCAGCTGGATGAGCCCAACGGCTGCGAGGTTCGCCGCCTTCTCGCTGTCCGGGTCCCATTCTCTCGCCGCGGTGAACACGATCCTGCCGCTGTGCCGCGACGGCGCGGCGGAAACCTAGGCGCGCAGCGCGCGTTCGACCTGGGTCTCGCTCAACGGTTCGGTGCTGACGTAGTACAGCACCGAACCAGGCGGCAGCGTCGTGGTCCCAGCAGGATTGACGTGCAGCGTCTCGTCCGTTCGCGCGGCGAGCAGGGTGGCGTTGTGGTGAGCGCCGAGCGCCGAACGGCAACGTTCCACCGATACCTCACCTGCCGAGGCAGGCACGATCACCGAGTACGTGTTCGCCCCGCCGTGGGTCATCAGCTCGGCGTAGACCTCGCTGATGCCGGGCGACTGGAGTTCCTCGGTGATCATGCGTGGGGTGTGCCACTGCACCGGCCGGATGTTCGCGCTCACATAGCCCAGCAGTGAGGAACGCTCCAGGTCGCGCAGCGTGACCACGACATGGGCGTTCGTGATCACATGATCGACGGCCAGCGCGACGGCGAGCGACTGATTGTCGTCACCGACGTCCACCAGCACGGCGGCCGCGCGGTGAACACCCGCTCTGCGCAGCACGGCGGCGTCGGTGAGATCGCCGCGCACGAACGTCACCGGCTCGCCGGGCATCGGGTGGCTGCCGACGTCGTCGAAGGCACACAACACCAGCTCACCATGCCGTCCGCCGCTGTCGGCGAGGAGTTCGGCGACGATGCGTTCGGTGCGGCCGGGGGCGTATCCGAGCAGGACGGTGTGGCCGGACACGTCCACGGTGATCGACCCCTGCATCCGCTGTCCCCTCGCCTTCTCCAGCATCGAAGCCAGTTTCGTGAACACCGTCGTGAGCGCCGCGATACCGCCGACGATGACGTAGCCGCCCACGATGTGCCCCATCGGGGTCTCGGGGTAGAAGTCGCCGTAGCCGACGGTCGCGGCGGTCACCATGAAGTACCACCAGTAGTTGGCTGGCTGAACCAGCTCACTGCCCTCGGGTTCGGCCAGTGTCATCAGCGGCCAGCTGGTGAGGAAGACGAACGCGATCACAACGACCGGGGTGGCCCATGAGGTCAGTGACGCGAACCGTTTGAGTAGCCGCGACAGGAAGAACGGCATGGCTTCCTCCTGCGGCGACGGGTACTGGCTGTCTGGTTTCTACCAGTTCCGGCCCCCAGCCTGCCACAGGCACAGTCCGGCCTCATCCGCGAGCCGCGGGCTCACGACACTTGTTCCGCCGCCTCGGCGAACACCTTCTCGTCCTCCCTGCCGAAGGCGTCCTCCAGTTGTTCGGGGGAGTGGTCGAGGTCGATCTCGGCGATGTTCGCTCCGCGTGCCGATTCGATGGCGCCGAGGCGGCGCTGCGCCCTGTCAGCCGCGTACTGGATGAACTCGTTGTTGTCGATACCGAACGGCGGCGTCTCGAACTGCTCGTTCACCCACTGGATCATGCCGAGGGCGTGCGGGAGCAACTCGCCCATGCGCTGCTGCACGACCTCCCACAGCGAATCGTCGGCCGCGACGTGCCGCCTGCACGTGAACGTGCCCCACGCCATGTGCCTGCGCTCGTCGTCGGAGATCCGCCGGACGAGTTCCTGCATGCCGGGGAGGATTCCCCGCCCCGTGCAGACCTTCTGCCAGGCGTAGTAACCGGTGAGCGCGAGCGAACCTTCGATGACGTGGTTGTAGGTGACGCTCGCGCGAACCTGGTTGCGCGGGCTCGGGTCCTCGGCCAGCACGCCGAGCGAGGCAGGCAGCTCCTCGTAGAACAGCGTGCGGTAGTGGGGATTCTCCGCCACGAAGGGATGCAGGTCCTCGGTGAGCCCCACCGCGTCCATCCACCGCCGGAACACCTCGGTGTGTTTGGCCTCCTCGAAGCAGAACTGCGTGAGGTACATCTCGTCACCGAGCCTGCCCTCGGTGGCCATGGCTTTCATGAACGGCTGGATGTCCTCGGTGACGGCCTCCTCTCCCGCGACGAACTGTGCGCACAGGTATGTGGCGGAACGGCGCTCGTCGTCGGTCAGCGCATCCCAGTCGGCCGCGTCGGCGCTGAAGTCGATGTCGGCGGGGTTCCAGAACTTGCGGTTGCCCTTCACGAACAGCCGCAGCGGGAAGGAGTTCCAGTTGAGCCCGCCCCTGCGCAGCGAATGAAAGCCGTCACGGTGCTCGGCCGTGCTCGCGGTCATGGTGTTCTTCCCTTCGGTCACGTCGCTTCTTCGGCGACTGGCTTCGTGGGCGACTTGATGGGTGACTCGATGAGCGCTCCGACGACGGCGCACACGCGGTCGGCGGCCTCGGTGGCCGAGCCGGTGGGCAGGACGAGGTGGCTGAGGGCGAGCCGCACCATGGTCTCCGCGACGAACCGGGGATCGGCGAGATCGGGAAGCTGTTCCCGCAGGTACGACTCGGCGAGGTCGGTGGCGGCTCCCAGCACCGGCTGCCCTCGCGTGGTGAGCAGGGGCAGCAGGTCCTCGGCAGGTTGCGCCCCCGTGATGGCGGCGACGAGCGGGTTCCGCCCCGCGTGCTCGATGGTGTGCCTGGTCGCGGCGTGGACACCGGCGAGCACGCCGTCGGCGTCGTCGAGACAGCGCCGGATGCCGTCGGTGAACTCGGCGAACGTGTGCAGTGCGACCGCCTGGACGAGCGCGGACTTGTTGCCGAATTCGTTGTAGACCGTCTGCCTGCTCACACCGACCGCCGAGGCGACGTCGGCCATGCGAAGCCCGGCGTAGCCGCTGTGGGTCAGGATTCCGGCGGCGGCGTCGAGCAATTGCTCGCGCAGCGAGGCTCTGGCTCGTTCCACGTAACTCGTGACGTGCGACACACGGTGAGTTTGACATATCAGCCCGACATGTCAATGAGCTGGACGAGTCAATTCTCGATGTCAAGCAGTTACCGTGAGCCTGTGGGTACCTGCGTGGGATTCGACCTCGACATGACGCTCATCGATCCGAGGCCGGGCATGGCCGAGGCCATGAACGCGCTGGCCGTCGAGTCGGGGCTGCCGTTCGACGGCGAGCACTTCGCCGCGCACCTCGGACCGCCGCTCGACCACGTCCTGCGTGGCTTCGGGGCGCCGGAAGCACGCATCCCCGCGCTCGTCGCCCGGTTCCGTCAGATCTACCCCGAGATCGTGATCCCCCGCACCGTGGCGCTACCGGGAGCGGCGGCGGCTCTCGACCTCGTGCGCGAAACCGGTGGCCGCTCACTGGTCGTCACGGGCAAGTACGCGCGCAACGCCGCGCTGCACATGCGCGCCCTCGACTGGACGGTGGACTCCCTCGTGGGCGAACTCTGGTCCGTCGGGAAGGCCGCGGCGCTGACCGCGCACGGGGCCGACGTCTTCGTGGGTGATCACGTGGGGGACATCGCGGGCGCACTGGCCGCGGGTGCCGTCGCCGTCGGTGTGACGACGGGCCCCTGTGACAGGGCGGAGCTACTGGCCGCGGGCGCGCACGTCGTACTCGACTCGCTGACGGAGTTCCCCGCGTGGCTCGGCGAGTACGGCGAAAGGCGAGGGACTGCTCAGCCGCGACGGTGTTCGCGGACCAGCGAGATGAAGCCCAGGGCGAGGCCGAGCGGGGTGATCACTCCGGCTCCGGCCGACAACCACACCGGCAGCTCCGAGTAGCCCGCGGCGAACAGGACGAACACCGCGACCACGGCGAGCATGCCGACACTGAACAGTCCGATGCCGATCCGCATTAGCCAGGGCTTTCGCGTTGTGGCCGAATTCGTGTCGTGGACAGCGGTTCCCATGCCCGACATCTTAAGCGGGAGCAATCGCCCTCGCCGTAGCGTGTGTGGCGAGATAGGCTAGGTGGGTGCGCGTCCTGGGTACGCCTGGGGCGCGTTCGTCATGCGGGGCCGCGCGAACAGCGTGGTCTGTTGCAGGAGAGCGAAGGAACGGTGAGGGGCAGTGCCGACCGGCAAGGTCAAGTGGTACGACGCGGACAAGGGGTTCGGCTTCGTCACGCAGGACGGAGGCAAGGACGTCTATGTTCGTAAGTCCGCGCTACCGCAGGGCGTCGAGGCACTGAAAGCAGGCCAGCGGCTGGAGTTCGGTGTCGCCGACGGAAGGCGAGGACCCCAGGCCCTTTCCGTCCGGCTGCTCGACCCGCCGCCCTCCGTCGTCGAGGCGAGGCGGCGTCCCGCGGAGGAGCTCCACGGCCTCATCGAGGACATGATCAAGCTGCTGGAGATGAAGGTCCAGCCGGATCTGCGCAGGGGCCGCTACCCCGATCGCAAGAACACCAAGCGCATCGCCGAGGTGATGCGGGCCGTGGCGCGCGACCTCGACCCGTAATCGGCCAGGGTCGAGCGGAGGCGGGCACGTGCTGCCCGCCTTTTTTGTGCAGTCAAAGAAGAGTCCTGGAGTCGTGTATCACAAAACAGGTATCCGTGAATCCTGTTCACGATAGCGTGACGCCGTGCAGCTCAACCGGTCCACCGACATCGCTCTCCGGGTGTTGATGTACGTCGCGGCCAAGGACGGCCGTCGCACGATCGACGAGCTCGCCGACGCCCTCGCCGTTCCCCGCCATCACCTGGCCAAGGTGGTGCAGCGACTGCAAAGACTGGGTCTGCTCGCCACGGTCAGAGGGCGGGGTGGCGGTGTGGAGCTGGCTCCGACGGCACTGCGGACCGGTGTGGGGTCCATCGTGCGCAAGCTGGAGCCGGCCGACGAGGTCGTGCAGTGCGACGAGCCGCCGTGCCCGCTACGAGGTCAGTGCAAGCTCAGGGCCGCCTTCCGCAGGGCTCACGAGGCGTTCTTGCGCAGCCTCGACGAGATGTCGCTCGCGGATCTCGTCAACGAGGGCAACGGGCCGGTGCTGCTCACCATCGGATGGAGTCCCGGGGAACCCGGGGCGCGCTGAGACGGAGGAACCCCCATGTTGTCGGCAGATTCGGACAGAGTCATCCGGGCGACATTGCCGGTGGTACGTGACCACGGCCCACAGATCACGTCCCGCTTCTACACCGACATGTTCGCGGCGCACCCGGAACTTCTCGACCTGTTCAACCTCGCCAACCAGGCGAACGGCGACCAGCAGCGTGCTCTCGCCGCGGCCGTGGTGGCGTTCGCCGAGCACCTCGTGGGGGAGCGGGAGGTGGACTTCGCGCCCATCGCGGAGCGCATCGCGCACAAGCACGTCTCGCTCGGGGTGCAGCCGGGGCAGTACACGATCGTCGGCCGTCACCTGCTCGGCGCTGTCGGTGCGGTGCTCGGCGACGCCGTGACCGAGGAGGTGCGCAGGGCATGGGACGAGGTGTACTGGCTGTGCGCGTGCGAGCTGATCGCGGCGGAGGCGCGCCTCTACCAGCGCGCGGAGGTGGAGCCCGCGTCGCCGTGGCGGTCGTGGCGGGTCGCGAAGCGGGTCGAGGAAGCCGAGGACGTGGTCTCGTTCACGCTCGTTCCCGACGACGGCGGCCCCGTGCCCGACTTCCAGCCGGGCCAGTACGTCTCCGTCGCGGTGACCCTGCCGGACGGGCGGAGGCAGCCACGGCAGTACTCGCTGTCCCAGGGGCCGGGCCGGGGCTCGCTGCGGATCACCGTCCGCAGGGTTCGCGGCGTTGACGGCGCCCCGGATGGGCTGGTCTCCAACTTCCTCGTCGATCAGGTCGAGGCGGACGACACGCTCTTGGTGGGGCCGGTCGCGGGCGACGTGGTGCTCGACCCGAGCGACGATCCCATCGTGCTGATCAGTGCGGGCATCGGGATCACCCCGATGGCGGGCATGCTCGACCACATCGGACGGACCCAGCCGTTCCGTGAGGTCGTCGCCGCACACGCCGACCGTTCGCCCGAGCGGCACGCGCTGCTCGCCGACGTCGCACACGCGGGAGCGCAGTTGCGTTCGTTCCGCCAGCTGGTCTGGTACGAGGACGGCGCGACGGGTGAGGCACGTCCCGGCAGGATCGACGTCGAGCAGCTGCCGCTTCCCGAGAACGCGCTGGTGTATCTGTGCGGACCGATGCCGTTCATGGCGCAGGTGCGGGCGGGGCTTCGCAAGCGCGGGGTGCCAGCCGAGCGGATCTTCACCGAGGTCTTCGGCACGGGGATGCTGTCCGACGACGCGACGGCCTGACCTCCGGTCTCACCCGGTCTGCCCGCGCACCGAAAGGCGTGGGCAGACCGGGTCACAGGAAGTTCAGACAGGCTCGATCTGGAGCGACCAGACGCCCCTGACCACAAGCTGCGGCTCGCCGCGTTCATCGACGATCGGCTTGTCGGAATCGTCAACGGCGTAGGCGGCGCCGAGCTGCTGCACCTCGACGACGAGCGGCTGGTGTCCCGGCGACTCCGGCACCACCGTGTACGCGTGCCGGGTGCCGTCGGTGAACACCTCCTGCCGCATGGGCAGCAGTGTGCCGTCGGGCGCGGCGGACTGCACGATCACCAGCCACGGCGTCTCGGCGATCTCGGCGGGCAGCGAGATCTGCACAGGCCGACCGGGTCGCGCGTCGAGGCTGACGGGCTCGCCGTCGGTGTCGCAGTCCTTCAGAAGGGCGTCGCAGTAGCTCAGCGGCGGCGCCGTGACGCTGTCGCCGTCGGTGTAGAACGTCACTTCGGGCGGCTGTGGAGCGGAACAGCCGGTCGCCACGGCCGCCGCGCCCGCGGCCACCAGCGCCACTACTGAACGTCGCATGACAGCGAGACTACGAGCCGCTTCGCTGCGGCTCGGGGCCGGGTCGGGCCGCGCGCCTCCTCAGCGAGGGCAACAGAGACGAGCCGCCTCGCACCAGCCACGTCTGGGCGAGCCCCAGCGCGAGCAGCGCGGATACCACGAGGAACCCGATCCAGTACGTGGGCGGCAGCAGCAGCCCGACAGCGCCGCCGGACACCCACGCGAGCTGCAACACGGTTTCGGATCGGCCGAACGCCGACGCGCGTGACTCCTCGGGCATGTCCTGCTGGATCACGGCGTCGAGGCTGTTCTTCGCCAGCGCGCTCGCCGTGGAGCCGACGAGGCCGACCAGCGCGGCGGTGGCGATGCCGGAGAGCAGAGCGGCGATGATCGTGGCGGTCAGCGCGCTCGCCAGGCACACCAGGACAACCTGGTCGGACTTGCCGAAGTGCATGCGGGAGCCGAGCGCGTTGCCGAGGAAGCCACCGAGCCCCGCGGCGGCGCCGATGACACCGAGCAGCAGCAACTGCACGAACGCGCTCTGCCCGCTGCCCTCGGTCTCGGCCTTCACCGCGAACGCGGCGAACATCATGAGGAACCCGGTGAGCACGCGAATGGAGCCGTTGCCCCACAACGCCACAACCACGTGCCGCGCCATCGGCTGCCGGGTCCTCTTCTCCTTGGCCGCCTTGTCCGCGCCACGCGTGGGCAGGTTGCCGGTCAGCGCGGCGGGAACCTCACCCTCGGTGACCTCGACCCACGACGGGATGCGCATGGCCTGCACGGCGCCTGCCACGCAGATGAGCGCGGTGAACCACAGGGCACCAGCCGATCCGAAGGCCCAGTTCAAGCCGCTGGCCACCGCACCGAACGCGCCACCTGCCGCGAGTCCGAACACGGCGAGCCGCGCGTTGGTCTTCGACAGCGTGATCTCGGGAGGGAGCACTCTCGGCGTGACTGCGGCCTTGAGCACCATGAACGACTTCGACAGCACCATCTTGCCGAGCGCGGCCGGGTAGAGCGCCCAGGTGTCGAAGTTCAACGCCATGATCACGCACATCAGCGCCTGACCTGCCGACGCGATGGCCATGGCGAGTCTTCGTCCGCGCTGGATACGGTCGAGCGCTGGGCCGATCACCGGGGCCACCAGGGCGAACGGTGCGATGGTGATCAGCAGGTACAGCGCCACCTTGCCCCGGCTCTCGCCGCTGCTCGCCGCGAAGAACAGCGTGTTGGCCAGCGCCACGGCCATTGCCGCGTCACTCGCGTAGTTCAACATCACCGCGTAGGTGAGCGAGGTCAGCCCCGACTTGTCGGCTCCGTCGGCGGCGGCGGCCCTGCGGAAAGCGGCGACAGCCTGCCCGGACAGTTCCCGGCTCCGCAGCGCCGCCACTCGCGTGACGGTGAGCTTCTTCGGCATCCGGGGGACGCTCTGCGGTGCCTCGAAGCCGTGCCGGGTCGTGGCAGTGTCTTCCCTGTCTTGTCTTTCCCGGTGGTTCTCGCTGCTCCTGCCGATGCTGTCGAACGACTCGCGTGGCTGGCCGGGGGCGTAGCCGCCGGTGTCGTAGTGCTCGTAGGGCGGTTCGGCGCGCTGTGACCGCCATGGCGGCGGCGTGGCACGCGCAGAGTAAGGGCGCGCACCGCGAGCGGGAGGCGGTACCGGCTGTGTCGGCACCGCACCCGTCGGCGCCTCATCGGCGGTCGGGACGGCGCCACCCGGTGGATACGCCCTGGTCGCGGGTGGTGGCTGAGAGCGCCGACCGCGCGCGGGATCGTGCGCGGTCCGGCTCGCCCGCTCGTCGGGCGTCCACTTCCGCCTACCCCTACGACCGGAACGCATGGACCAATCCTGCCGTACTCGACGCGCTCCCGTGCGGGTCATCGACCCCGCGGGACGAACCTCACCACGAACATCTTCGGCCACAGCTTTCCCGTGACGAGGAATCGGTCCGTCCCCGGCAGCGCCGCGATGCCGTTGAGTACGTCGGCTCCGGCGGCCTCCTCAGGAGTGAGCAGCCCCGAGGCGTCGATGCTCGCCGTCACGATCCCGGTCGCGGCCTCGATGCGGAGGATGCGGTCGCTGTGCCAGATGTTGGCGTACACGGTGTCGCCGACACACTCCAGCTCGTTGAGGTCACTGACCGGCCTTCCGCCTTCGGTGACCGCCACGGTGCCGAGCACGGAGAAGCCCTGGGGATCGCGGAACGTGAGAACATCGGTGCCATCGCTCATCACCAGCTGGTCGGCCCGCTCCTGGTAGCACAACCCCCAGCCCTCGCCGTCGTAGCGAACCCTGCGGCGTTCCGCGAGCGTGTCGCTGTCGCGTTCGACGGCGACACCGTCTTGCCAGGTGAGCTGCCAGACGCGGGAGCCGACCACCGTGATGCCCTCGCCGAACAGCGGCTCGGGCAGCTCGGCGGTGAGCGTGGGCTCGCCGCCGAGCTGCCCCTTGCGGAGCGTGGACTCGCCCACGAGACCCGTGCCCTCGTACAGCGTGTTGCCCACGACCTCGAGCCCCTGGGTGAACGCCTCGGGGTCGTGAGGCAGCACCTCGACGACCTCAACGGTCCACTCCTCCGGCGCGACGGCTCCGTCCGACGCCGGATCAGGTCCACGATCCGGCCCTCCCGCGCACGCGACCACGACGGTCGCCGCCGTGAGCATGGTGAGCGCGGTCGCGCACACTCTGGTCACCCTGCTGGTCACTGGACGCACGGGCACCACCCTGGCACGAACCCACCGCTTCGGCGTAATGCCTCGGTGCTGCACAATTGGAACCATGACGCTGCTGCTCACGCTCGACGACGGCACGATCCGCAGGAAGCTGCTCGATGCGGTCGAGCCGGCGCGCGAGGCAGCGGTGCAGGACGCGGGCGAGGGCAATGTCGGCGACTACGTCGGCTCCGTCAACGAGGACGCCTTCGCGGTCACCCACCTCTTCGACTCCGCATTGCCCGGCTACCGGGGGTGGCGCTGGTCGGTGACCGTGGCCACCGCCGACGAGGACGCCCCCGTGACGATCAGCGAGGTCGTGCTCACCCCTGGACCGGACGCGATCGTGGCGCCGAGGTGGGTTCCGTGGGCACGGCGAGTACGCCCGGGCGATCTCGGTGTCGGCGACATCTTCCCCACCCAGCCGGACGACGCGAGGCTCGCTCCCGCCTACGCGACACTCGACGACCCCGAAGCCGAGGAGGCTGGGCGCGAGATCGGTCTCGGCCGCGTCAGGGTGATGTCGCGGATCGGGAGGGAGGAGGCCGCCACCCGCTGGCACCGCAGTGAGTACGGGCCACGGTCGGACATGGCTCGCAGCGCTCCCGGTGCGTGCGGGACCTGCGGGTTCTACCTTCAGCTCGCGGGGTCGCTGCGGGCGGCGTTCGGGGTGTGCGGCAACGAGATCTCGCCTGCCGACGGCCACGTGGTGCACGCCGAGTTCGGCTGCGGAGCGCATTCCGAGGTGGAGGTCGAGACGAGTTCGTCGGTGCCCGTCGCCGAGCTGGTGTACGACGACTCGCTGCTCGACACCGAGCCGGTGGGCGATGCCCCGGCCGACGGCGACGAGGACACCGCCGACGGTGATACCGACGATGCCGATGCCGAGGAAGGCGCTGGCAGCGCCGGTGGCGAGGCGGGTGCTGACACCGAGGCGGGTGCTGGCACCAGTGCCGACGCCGGTGCTCACGCCGGCACCGAAAGCGGCGAGGCGTCGAGTCCGGAGCCAGAGCGGGACGAACCGCACGCCGAGACCGACCCCAACGCCTGAGTGGCGGAGTCGCCGGACGACCTGCCGTCCATCGAACAGCTCAGGCAGGCGGTGCTGCGGTCCTGGCGTGATTCGCCGACGCGATTCACCGAGGACACCAACGCCGAACGCGACCTGAGGGTCGGCGCCTACCGCGATCGTGTGTTCGTCGAACTCGCGCAGAACGCGGCCGACGCCGCAGCCCTCGCGGGGGAGCCAGGCAGGCTGCGCGTGCGCGTTGCCGACGGTGAGCTCCGGGTGGCCAACACGGGAGCGCCGCTCGACCGCCGGGGGATCGCAGCACTCGCGTCCCTGCGGGCGTCCGGCAAACCCGCCGATGCCGAGGAGACGGTGGGCAGGTTCGGCGTCGGGTTCGCCGCCGTCCTCGCGGTCACGAGCGAACCGCGCGTCGTCTCCCGCACGGGGGGTGTCGCGTTCTCCGAGGCACGTACCCGCGAGGTGTGGGCCTCCGACGAGGTTCCCGTCCTCCGGCTGCCGTGGGAGCTGCGGGCCGACGAGCCGCCGCTGCCGGACGGCTTCGACACCGAGGTCCGCCTTCCCCTTCGCGGCGATGTGGGTGAGCCGCTGAGGCGGATCGAGGACGAGGTCGCGGACGTGCTGCTGATGCTGCCGTGGCTCGCCGAGATCGACGTCGATGGTCGTCGCTGGGTGCGGCGGACCGAAGGAGACCACGTTGTGCTGTCCGCCCCCGACGGAGGGCGGACCCGCTGGCTGACGCACCGGGGACCCGGCTGCGTCTGGGCGGTGCCGATCGCCGACGACGGCAGACCCCTTCCTCTGGACGAGGACGTGCTGCACGCTCCGACTCCCACGGACGAGAGACTGTCCCTGCCAGCCAGGTTGCTCGCGACGGCGGTGCCGATGGAACCGTCGCGGCGCAGGGTGAGCGCGTCCGCGGACGCGCCCGGTGTGACGAGCGCGTTGAGGGCGGCGGCCGGGTCCTATCCCGGCCTCGTGCGGTCGCTGCCTGCGCGGCACCGGCTCGCGTTGGTGCCCGAATGGCGTTTCCCGCTCTCCGATGTGGACGGTGTGCTGCGCGAGTTCGTGGTCGAACGGCTGACCGGCGACGACTGGCTGCCTTCGGCGCGCTCCGGCCTGCTTCCGGGCCGCCGGGCTCGCGTGCTCGACCTCCACGCCCCGCGACTGGTGAAGCTGGTCGCCGACGTGATCCCGGGACTCGTCGCGGCACCCCTGTGCGGGCGTGACGCCGCGCGCACGGCCTCCGTCGCCGGTGCGCGTGCCCTGACGGCGGCCGAACTGGTGGACGCGCTCGGCGGCGTTGAGCGCGCACCGGCGTGGTGGCGCGCGCTCTACGACGAGCTGCTCGCCGCCGTGGACCGCGCCGAGGTGGAACTCGACGAACTCGCGGCGCTGCCAGTGCCGCTCGCGGACGGGCGCACAGTCACGGGCGCGCGAGGCGTGCTGCTTGCCGAGGACACGGCTGGCGGTGTCGATTCCCTCGGCATCCCCGGCCTGCACATCGTTCACTCCCAGGCCGGGCATCCGCTGCTGGAACGGCTCGGCGCTGCGAAGGCAGGGCCTTCCGAACTGCTGCGGGCCCCCGCTGTGGTCGAGGCAATAGCACGCAGCGTTGATGACACGCTGGCCGGGCTCGACGGCACGCCGCTCGCGGACGCTGTGCTGACGTGGGTCTCGACGGCGGGTGCGGCGCCGGGACTCGGCGCGCTGGCGCTGCCCGCGCGGAGCGGAGTGCGACGGGCCGACGAGCTGCTTCTTCCCGACGCCGCCATCCTCGACGTGCTGCACCCCGACGCCGTCGGGGACGACGCGCCGCTGGACGTGCTGGCCGACGAGGTCGCCGCCAGGTGGGACCGCGAAACCCTGCTGTCCTGCGGTGTGCGTGACACGTTCACCATCGAACGGGTCGGCGGCAGCGAGACCACCGACGACGAGCCGCCCGTGCCCGACCTCGACCTCGTTGACGACCACGCGTGGCCGCGTGCGGTGCGGCTGCTGGCGTCGGAACCGGAGACCTGGCGCGTGCTGACGGCGCCGGACGGGCGCCTCCGTACGTGGCTTTCGGCTCACGCCCTGCTGGCAGGCCGCGCGCCGAGACAGTGGCGCCTGCCTTCGGCGACCGAGCTGTCAGGTCTCTTCGACCCCGCGCCCGACGTGGGACTCTCCGACGAACTTCTCGTGCTCACGGGAGTGCGCACCGAACTCGCCGTGGACCCCGAAACCGCCGCGGAGGACGCACGGCTGCTGTGTGATCGGCTCGGCGACCCTGAGCGGACGGTACCGACCGGACTCGTGCTGCGGGCCCACAGCATGCTGGCCGCACTCTCGCCCGACGACGTGGAACCGCCCGAGCGGGTGCGTACGCTCGCCGGAACGGTGAGTGAGGTCACCGACGACGGCGGTGATGAGGTCGTGGTGCTCGACGCGCCGTGGTTGCTCGCGATGTGGCCACCGGAACGGATCGTGGCCTCGGCCGATTTCGCCGACGCCGAAGCACTCGCCGACGTCTTCGATCTTCCGCTGGCGAGCGACGAGATCACCGAGATCGACGCTGCCGTGGAAGAGGACGGCGAGGCGGGCTTCGCCGCGTGGTCGGAGCTACCCGCCGTCGTGGAAGTGGCCGGTCTGCTGGGCATCGGTGTTCCCGACGGCGGTGTCGTGATCCACGAGGAGCTGACCGTCGGCGGCACCCCGGTTCCTTGGTGGCGCGATGAGCAGGCGGTGCTGCACGCGGCCGATTCGCCGTCCGGACTCGCGCGGGCGTTCGCGTGGGCGGCGGGCCGGTGGCCGGATCGGGTTCTGCTGGAACGGCTGCTCGACGATCCGGACCCACGCACCGTGCTGGGGTGACGTGTGGTCCAGGTGAAGTCACGTCTCGTGAGTGTGTTAAAGGTTTCGTTGGGCAAAACGCGACCCTCTGCGGGACGCGGCGCGCTGCCACACCATGATTGCCATGCCAACGAGGCCGAGCCCGCCGCCCGCGAGAGTCGTCCACAGCCACACGCCGTGGACACCGGCGACCAGCAGCACAACGAAGGCGACCAGCCAGAGTGCAGTGCCGACGGTCACGGGAATCCAGAGGCTGACCACTGATGTCGGCAGTTCAGGTGTAGGACGAAGCCGTCCTGCGTTCTCCCGTGGGTCTTTCGGTTCGTCCACGTGGGACAGGCTACCGCTGCCGCAAACGACGCGAGGCAGGTGAGCGATGTCAGATGTGACCGCGCAGGAGCAGCGGTCGCCGCTCGACCGGTTCTTCCGGATCAGCGAGCGAGGTTCCACCATCGGACGGGAAGTTCGAGGTGGTTTGGTCACGTTCGTGACGATGGGCTACATCATCGTCCTGAACCCGCTCATCCTCGGCAGCTACTCGGCCGACGATCCCGGCGCGGCCAAGGATGTGACAGGCGCCATCCTGCCTGTCGATCAGGTGACCGCCGTCACGGCGCTCGTGGCCGGTGTGATGACCATCCTGATGGGAATCGTCGCGAACTATCCGTTCGCCATCGCAGCGGGTCTTGGGATCAACACCCTCGTCGCGGTGTCCATCGCTCCTCAGATGACGTGGCCGTCGGCCATGGGCCTCGTCGTCGTCAACGGCATCGTTGTGCTCCTGCTGGTGGTCACCGGGGTGCGGACCATGGTGTTCAACGCCGTGCCACACCAGCTCAAGGCGAGTATCGCCGTGGGGATCGGCCTGTTCATCGCGCTGGTCGGTCTCGTTGACGCGGGATTCGTGCGACGCATTCCCGACGTCGCGGGCACCACCGTTCCGGTGCAGCTCGGGATCGACGGGTCGATCGCGTCGTGGCCCACGTTCGTGTTCGTGGTGACGCTCATCCTCATGGGCATCCTTGTGGCGCGGGGCGTCAAGGGTGCGTTCCTGATCGGCGTTCTCGCCGGCACGGCGCTGTCCATCGCCATCGAGGCGATCGTCAACGCGGGACCGTCGCTCGGTGTGAACCCTAAGGGCTGGAACCTCGGCTACCCCGCGCTGCCCGATGCGATCTTCGATCTTCCTGACCTCTCGCTCGTGGGCGCGTTCGACTTCAACGCCTGGGTGCAGGTGCCCGCGATCACCGCGGCGCTGCTGGTGTTCACACTCGTGCTCACCGACTTCTTCGACACGATCGGCACGATGACCGGCCTCGGCCACGAGGCGAGGTTGGTTGACAAGGACGGGAAGCTGCCGAACGTCGGCAAGGGTCTGTTCGTCGATTCCGTCGGCGCCATCGCGGGAGGCGCTGCCTCGTCCAGCTCCAACACGGTGTTCGTGGAATCGGCGTCCGGGATCGGGGAGGGCGCCCGTACCGGTCTGGCGAACGTCGTCACCGGCCTGCTGTTCATCGCGGCCATGTTCTTCACGCCGCTGTACCAGGCGGTGCCGATCGAGGCCGCGGCGGCGGCGCTCGTGGTCGTGGGCGCGATGATGGTGCGGCAGATCGCCGAGGTGGATTTCCGGGACTTCTCCGTCGCGCTGCCCGCCTTCCTCACGATCGTGGTCATGCCGTTCACATTCTCGATCTCCAACGGCATCGGCGCTGGGTTCATCAGCTACGTGGTGCTCCAGACGGTCACGGGCAAGGTCCGCCAGGTGCACCCGCTCATGTGGATCACCTCGGCGGCGTTCGTTGTGTACTTCGCCATCGAGCCGATCCAGCAACTGCTCGGCTGACGGAGCAACCCCTCCTACGCCGTGTCCGCACTTCCTGCACCCGTGTCCGCACTTCTCGTACGAGTGTCTGCACTTTCTGTACATGGGTCCGCGCCCCGATAGTGCGGGCACGCGTGCGCAGAGCGGGTTACGCGCACAAATCGCAAACACTCGTTCACAAGGTGCGGACACGAGTGCACAAGGTGCGGACACGGGTGCACAAGGTGCAAACATTCGTTCACAAGGTGCGGACACGGCGTGGTGGCTACTCGGTGTCGAGGGCGGTGTCGAGATCGGCGTCGAGTAGGTCCCGCAGGGCCACGGCGCCGTCCTGGGTCAGGCGCACGGCGCGGCCCGTTCCGATGCGCTTCACCCAATGGCGGGTGAGCAGCGACCGGCACAGGTGTGCGCCTGCCGCTCCGGCGAGGTGGGTGCGGCGTTCGGTCCAGTCAAGGCACGCCTTCGCTGCGGGTCTTCCGGTGCGGTGCAGGTCGGCGCGCGGGACACCGAGTACGTCGCCGAACCAGGTCGCGCCGTCCTCGGTGAGCGAACAGCCGAGGGACACCTCGATCAGGCCGCGTCCGATCATGGCGTCGGTGATCGCGACGCCGAGCGCGCCCGCGAGGTGGTCGTAGCACGTACGCCCTCGCGTGAGGGCCGCCGACGCGGTGACGGCGCGGAGTCCCTGCGGCCTGCGGCGCGACGCTGCGGTGAGATCCGCGTGCGCCACGAGGCCCTCGATCAGGCCGGCCACCTGGTCTCCCGCGAGTTGCACGTAACGGTGCCTGCCCTGCCTGCGCTCGACGAGGATGCCGCCCGCGACGAGTTTGGTGAGGTGTTCGCTCGCCGTCGCAGGTGAGACCCCGGCATCGATGGCGAGTTCCCTGGCTGTCCATGCCCTGCCATCGAGCAGCACCATGCAGAAGCGGGCGCGGGTGCGGTCGGCGAGCAATGCCGCCACGGCGGCGAGGTCGGTGTGGGAACCCATGGAACCCGGAGAACCCGGAGAACCCGGAGAAACCATCGCGCCTGGAGAACCCGTCGAGCCGATCGAACTCACCGAATCCACCGTGCCCCTCGAATCCGCCGTGCCCCTCGGAGCCGGAGAATCCGTCGAACCCGCCGAATCCATCGCCGTCGAATCCACCGAACTCATGATGCGATTCTGCCGCTGGAACACTTCGGCACCCACCGAACCGTTTCCCACCTAGCGTCGTCACACATGCAGATCGTCAACGAACCGGAAGCCGTCTCCCGCTTGCTGAACGACCGCCGTTACGTCGTCCCTGCTGTGCGCGGCTGCGACGAGATCGGCCTGGAGTGGTTGCGTGGTGAGGTGGCCCGCTTCAGCTCGGGGATTCGGCACCGCAGAAGGCGGGCAGCGGTGAGCCTGATCTTGCGCGGCCTCGATCCAGCCGCGTTGCGGGAAGGCGCCCGGCTGGCCGACGGCGCACAGGAGACGCTGGCTGTTCGCGTCGTGGCCTCCGCGTTGGGGTTGGCGGTGGACCCGGACGACGTCGCCGTCGTCGCCCGGCACTACCAGCCGCACACACCGGTGTCCGAGGACGCCGACGCCGCCGTCCAGCGGCTGGTGCTGGCGTGTGGTGGTCGGGGTGACGAGCGAACGGTGGCGTTGATCGGGGTGCTCGTGCAGGCGTGCGAGGCGACGGCCGTGCTGATCGGCCGGTGCCGTGATGCGGTGCGCGACGGTGCACGAGGGGCCGCCGAGGACGTCGTGGCCGAGGTTCTGCGATCGGACCCGCCGGTGCGCACGACTCGGCGAGTGAGCAGGGACGGCACGACGCTGCTGCTGGACCTCGCCTCGGCCGATCTTCCCTTCGGTGCGGGTGCGCACAGTTGTCCGGGGAGGGAACACGCGGTCGCCATCGCGGCGGGGGCCGTCGAGCGGGCGCGGGAGGCACGGTGAGCGGCGAATTCCACGCGCTCCATCACGGTGGAAACCCGTTGCTGTTGCCCAACGTGTGGGACGTCGGAACGGCGGAGGCGCTGGTCGAGGCCGGATTCAGGGCTGTGGCCACCACGAGCTTCGGTATCGCGTCCTCGGTCGGAGTTCCCGACGGGGTAGGCAGGACGCGCGATCACGTTGTGGCGTTCGTGCGCCGCCTCGCCCCGCTGCCGTGCCTGCTGACGGTGGACGTGGAGGGCGGTTTCAGCGACGACCCCGGTGAGGTGGCGGACCTGGCGGTCTCGCTGGCCGACCTCGGCGTGGTGGGAATCAACCTGGAGGACGGCGCGGGTCCCGGCAGGCTCGTGGACGCGGGCTTGCACGCGGCGAAGGTGGCCGAGGTGAGGGCTCGGGTGCCCCGGCTGTTCGTCAACGCGAGGGTGGACACGTACTGGGTGGACGCCGAGCGGACGATCAGCGCGACGCTGGCGCGAGCGGAACGCTACCGGGATGCGGGTGCCGACGGGATCTTCGTGCCCGGCCGGTTGACGGCCCCCGAGATCGCCGACCTCGTGAACGGGATCGGGGTGCCGCTCAACGTGCTCTGGTACCCGGGCTCTCACGGGGTGGCCGAACTGGCAGCACTCGGCGTGAAGCGGATCAGCACGGGCTCCCAGCTCTACCGCGCAGCCCGGCGAGCGGCGGTGGATCTCGCGCGCGAGCTGGCCGACGGGTTCCTCAGCGGGTGACATCGCTCGCGGTGCGTCGCGGGCCACCTGCGATCATGGCGGCCGTCTCGTCGAGCCAAGGGCAGGGAAGGCTAATCGTGAGGTATGCTAAGGATGTGTCGGAAACTGCTGACGAACGATCGCTGGCGAGCCGCCTGAGGCTCGCCGTCGTTCGGCTGAACCGCAGGTTGCGGGCGCAGCGAGCCAGTGCCGACCTGTCGCTGACCCAGATCTCGGCTTTGTCAACTCTGCACAAGTGCGGCTCGATGACGCCGGGACAGCTGGCAGCCAAGGAAGGCGTGCAACCGCCGTCGATGACGCGGGTCATCGCCGCGCTCGAAGAGCTGTCCTACGTCGAGCGGAGCCCGCATCCCACCGACGGGAGGCAGGCGATCGTCGCGCTGACGGAGCCGGGGCGGGACTACGTGCTCGCGACGATCTCGCGCCGTGAGGCATGGCTCGATCTGCGATTGGCCGAGCTGAGCGACGAGGAGCGCCACGTGCTCTCCGAGGCAGCGGAAATCATCGAGCGCATGGCGGCTCACGGCTGAACGACCGCGGACCGTCATGCTCCTGACAGGAGGCGACATCACCGCGTGACTATCACGGGTAGCGATGCGACATCCCCGAAACTGCCCGCTATCCACGATCCAGCAGCGCCGCCGCGCTCCGAGAGGCGACCACCGACCCGGCCGAGGGGCACCTTCGCGTCACTCGGAGTTCGCAACTACCGGCTCTTCTTCGGCGGCCAGATCATCTCCAACATCGGCACCTGGATGCAGCGCATCGCCCAGGACTGGCTGGTGTTCGAACTCAGCGGCTACAACCCCGTGGCACTCGGTGTGGCCGTCGCGTTGCAGTTCACGCCCACCCTGCTGCTGTCGCTGTGGGCGGGCGTGCTGGCCGACCGGGTTGACAAGCGCACGCTGCTCATGACCATCCAGACCGGCGTAGCGCTTCAGGCGCTCGCTCTGGGCTCGCTCGTGCTGAGCGGCACGGCGCAGCTCTGGCAGGTCTACGTCCTCGCCGTCGTGCTCGGGACGCTCTCCGCGCTGGAGGTGCCGGCACGGCAGGCGTTCGTTTCCGAAATGGTGGGCCGCGACCAGGTGGCGAACGCGGTGGCACTGAACTCCTCGATCTTCAACCTGGCTCGCATCGTCGGCCCTGCCATCGCGGGTTTCGTGATCGTGCTCGTCGGTACGGGCTGGCTCTTCGTCGCCAACGCCGTGAGCACCGTCGCCGTCATCGCGGGCCTCGCGTTGATGAACCCGGCCGAGCTGTTCCGCGTACCCGCTGTGGCCCGCGCGAGGGGGCAGCTGCGGGAGAGTCTCCGGTACATCAGGGGCAGGCCCGATCTGCTGACCGTGCTGGTGCTCGTGTTCTTCGTGAGCACGTTCGGCATCACGTTCTTCACGTCGCTGGCGATCGTGTCGGCCAACGTCTTCGGCACGGAGGCTGACGGCTACGGCCTGCTCTCGACGCTGCTGGCCGTGGGCACGTTCACCGGGGCGCTCGCCGCGGCGAGGCGGGGCAGCAGGGGTGGTGCGAGCCTGCGGGTGCTGCTCGTGTCGGCTGCCGCGCTCGGCGTCATCGAGCTGATCGGCGCGTTCATGCCGACGTATCTGACGTTCGGCCTCGCTCTCGTGCCGCTCGGCTTCGCCACCATGACGTTTCTGAACACCGCCAACGCCTTGGTGCAGACGACGGTGAGCCCGCAGATGCGGGGCAGGGTGATGGGACTCTACGTCCTGGTGCTGATGGGCGGTAACCCGCTCGGCGGGCCGATGACAGGCTGGCTGGCGGAGGCGCTGGGCGGGCGCTCGCCCTTCTACGTCGGAGGAGCGGTCGCGCTGCTTGCGGCGCTGGTGTGCGCGTACGTCGCGAACCGGGCCCGTCAGCAGAACGACGGGACACCCCTTGCCCGCGAATTGAGGCTAGGCTAACCTCAGTTTGTCGCTTCGTGGTGGGAGTGGCAGTCAGTTCGGGAAACGAGACGAGGCCCCGCACAGGTTCGTGCGGGGCCTCGTCCGGTTCAGCGGTACGGCGGGATGCCGGGTCAGCCGAGCAGCAGGCCGTTGCGACCAGCCTTGGCGTCCTCGAAGCGCCTGCCGATCTCGGCCCAGTCGTACACGTTCCACAGGGCGTTGATGTAGTCCGGCTTCACGTTCTTGTACTGCAGGTAGAAGGCGTGCTCCCACACGTCAACCAGCAGGATCGGCGTCGTGGGCAGGATCAGGTTGTTGTGGTGGTCGCGCAGCTGCTGGGTGATCAGCGTCTTGCCGATCGGGTCCCACGACAGCGCTCCCCAGCCGTTGCCCTGGATGGTGGTGCAGACCGCGGTGAACTGTGCCTTGAACTTGTCGAACGAGCCGAACGCCTCGTCGATGGCAGCGGCCAGCTCGCCGGTGGGCTTGTCGCCACCGTTCGGCGACAGGATCTTCCACCACACGACGTGGTTGGCGTGGCCCGCGAGGTTGAATGCCAGCGTGGTTTCGAGGCCGACGATCGAGGAGAAGTCGTTCGCCTCGCGCGCGGCGGCCAGCTTCTCCAGCGTCTGGTTGGCGCCGTTGACGTAGGTCTGGTGGTGCTTGCTGTGGTGCAATTCGTTGATCTCGCCGGAGATGTACGGCTCGAGGGCACCGTAGTCGTAGTCGAGGTCGGGAAGCTCGTACGTGGGCATGAGCCCTCCTTCGTATCTCGCGAACCAAGCCTTCTCGTCGCTGCCCAACCTAGTAGCCGCTGGGTGGGCGGGCTAACCGGGGCGTGACGTAGTTGACCTTGCAAAGTGGAGCTAGGTGGAGGTCAAGAGCCTGTTGCCACCAACACATCCGTGAGGGCTGGTGTGTTGGCTGTGCTGACCTGCGTTGGCGGCCACGTCAGTCGATCGGCCAGGAGTGCACGGGCTCGCCGGAACGCGACAACTCCAGGTAGCGCGTGAGCATGGTGGCGAGCGCGGCATCGCGGTCCATGCCACGTTCCTCGGCCCGCAGCACGGTGTCGCGCTGCCAGACACTTCCGGTGCGTTGCCGCAGGCACCGCTGCTCGATCACGCCGAGGTAGCGGTCGGCGACGGCGTCGGACACGTCGGAGTTCCGCAGGCCCTCCCTCGCCAGCGGCAGCAACACCCGCAACGCGAGTTCGTCCGGCGGTATCCAGCCGATGCCGGGCCAGTAGAGGTGCGCGTCGAAGCCGTTGCGAGCGCCCGCGTACAGGTTCTCCTCGGCCGCCTGGAACGACATCTGTGTCCACACGGGCCGCTCCTGCTCGGCCAGTGCTCGTTGCGCGCCGTAGAAGAACGTGGCGTTGGCCATCATGTCCAGCACGGTCGGCCCCGCGGGCAGCACGCGGTTCTCCACCCGCAGGTGCGGCCTGCCGTCAACCACGTCGTAGACCGGCCGGTTCCACCGCCACACCGTGCCGTTGTGCAGGCGCAACTCGGTGAGCTTCGGAACCTCGCCGGATTCGAGGGCCTCCATCGGGTCCTCGTCGTCGGTCTCCGGCAGCAGGCCGGGGAAGTAGCGGACGTTCTCCTCGAAAAGGTCGAAGATCGAGGTGATCCAGCGTTCGCCGAACCAGACCCTCGGCCGGACGCCCTGGTTCTTCAGCTCCTCGGGGCGGGTGTCGGTCGCCTGAAGGAAAAGCGGGATGCGGGTCTCGTGCCAGAGCGCCTTGCCGAGCAAGAACGGCGAATTCGCACCGAGCGCCACCTGCACGCCCGCGAGGCACTGCGCGGCGTTCCAGTGGGGAGCGAACTCCTCGGGCGCCACCTGAAGATGTAGCTGCACCGACGTGCACGCTGCCTCGGGAAGGATCGACTGGGCGAACGACCGGAGCCGTTCGGGTGCCCGCTCCGGAAGGCCGACGCCTTCGAGGGACAGCAGGGGCCGCTCACCCCGTGACGCGAGGATCTCCTCGTTGAGCAGCGAATAGCGTGCGCTGTTGGTCAGCCACTTCTCGTCGAAGTGTTCCGACTTCAACGTCGGCAGCACACCGATCATCGCAACGAGCGCGCCCGCTTCCCCCGCCTTGACGTGCGCCTTGTCGAGATAGCTGTCCAGCACCGATTCCAGTCTGAGAGCCGAGGTGCCGTCCAGCGGGCACGGGGGGACGTTCAACTCGATGTTGTGCTGCGACAACTCCGTCGTGAACGAGGCGTCGTCCAGCGCGTTCAGCACCGCCGTGTTGGACATGGAAGGGCGCATGTCCTCATCGACGAGGTTCAGTTCGACTTCGAGGCCGATGTGCTTGCGCGGGAACGTGAAGCTGCCGTCGGAGAGCATTCGCGCCAGAGTGTCCAGACAGCGCTGCACCTTGCGGCGGTAACGCCCCCGGTCCCTCGGGGTGAAGGCGTCCGGTGACACGTCCTTACCCATGGGATGTTCCTTCTCCTGCTCCAGCCTCGGCTCACCCGAACGCCTTGGCGTTGACCCCTTGCCAGGCGGCAACGTTGACACACCCGGAAAGCCGCGACTAGCGGCCAAACCGGTGCTCTCTGTCACCTCATCATCACCCAACGCACGTGGACGACCGTTCGTAGGACCGGGCTACCCAGCAATCGGAGTACCGACTCCCAGCGAGACGGTGGAGTGCGACACTCCGGGCGTGGCCGAGCTGACCGACATCATCGAGATCGACGACGCCGCGGACCAGCGTCTCGACGACTTCCGCGACCTCACCATCGCCGACCGAAGGCCCGACCGGCCCGGTGGGCGCGGACTGGTCATCGCGGAGGGAGTCGTGGTCGTGCGGAGGCTGCTCGCTTCTCCGTACCCGCCGCGCGCTGTGCTCGGTGTGCGCCGCAAACTGGACGAGCTGGCCACCGACCTCGCCGGGATCGGTGTGCCCGTGTACGCCACCTCTGCCAAGACCATGTCCGATGTGGTCGGTTTCCATCTCAACCGGGGAGTGCTGGCCGTGGCAAGCCGGGCCCCCGCACCGTCGTTCGACGAGATCGCCGGACGGTCGAGGGTGCTCGCGGTGCTGGAGGGGGTCAACGACCACGAGAACCTCGGTGCGCTGTTTCGCAACGCCGCCGCACTCGGCGTCGATGGTGTGCTGCTGGGCGCGGGCTGCGCCGATCCGCTGTACCGCAGGAGCGTGCGTGTGTCGATGGGGCATGTCCTCCGGGTTCCTTTCGCGCCGGTCCCGTGGCCGGAGGCGCTCGGCGACCTGCGACGGAGGGCTTTCCACATTGCGGCGCTGACGCCACGCGCCGACGCGGTAGCGTTGCGTGACGTGCGGGACGCCGGCTACCACCGCATCGCGCTGCTGCTCGGTTCGGAGGGACACGGCCTTTCGCGCGCGGCCATCGACGCCGCCGACAGCGCGGTGCGCATTCCGATGGCGTCGGGTGTGGACTCGCTCAACGTCGCAACGGCGGCCGCTGTTGCGTTTTACGAGCTGACGAGGTGAGGTCAGGCCGGGTGAGCGGGTGTGAATGAGGCCGAACTTGTGGTGCGAGACGACCACGCCGTCATCATTGGCGTCGCGCCGCGTGGGAGTGGCGGGACGGAGGAAGGCCGCGAGGTCGGTGACTCCGTTCCGGCCACCGCGACCACCGAGGCCGTCGGCGGGAAGGCGCACGACGACGTCGGCAGCGGCGGGAGTCGTGAGGACGTCGGGGGCGGGGGTGCTCGTGAGGTTGGGGGCGGCTTCGGGAGTCGTGAGGACCTCGGCAGAGGTGAGAGCCGCGAGAGCAGGGATGCGCGCGACGACGCCGGGGGCGGCGAGAGCTGTGAGGACGCCGGGCACGGCGAGGCTCGTGGTGACAGTGACAGTGACAGTGACGGTGACAGCGGCAGCGGCGGGAGTCATGAGGCCGTCGAAGGCGGTGAGAGCCGCCAGGACGGCGAGGGCGGCCCGAGCACATCGGCGATCACGTCGGCCTCGGCAGCCGGGACACGAGGTGGCGACCGTCCCGCCACTCGCCTCGACGACCTCGTCGGCGCCGACCTCGCCGAAGCTCTCGAAGAATGGGCCCGGGTGTGCACGGCCGTTCGGCGTACCGCGGGCGGGGCAGGCAGGGAGGTCGTGTCCCGCAGGGGCAGGCAACTGGTCGGCAGAGTGGCGACGGTGCTCGGGCAGCCCGTGTGGTACCGCGATCCGATGACCGACGAGACGACGCTCGTTCAACCACCGCCTGCGCCACGTGTGCGGGCAGAGCGGGCGGCGGCCGTTTCGCCTTCGCTGCGGGACGCGCCCGTTGCGGACCCGACGCCGTGGGGCACGGGGCTGACGGTCGCCGGTTTCGTCGCGGTGTTCGTCGTCGTGGCGATGCTCGCGCTGGCTTCCTCTCTCGCGGCGGAGACGGCGGGGTGGGTCGCCGTCGTCGCCGCGGCCGTCGTGACGGGAGGGCTCGCCCCTTCGCTATGGCTGGGCCGTCGCGTTGCCGTGGTGCGGTGGATCGTGCTCGGTGCCGTCGTAGGCACGGCGCTGTCCTGGATCGGAGTCCTGCTGATCGCCTTCGCATGAGCCGAAGCCGTGTCCGCACGTCCTGCACGCGTGTTGGTACTTCCCGTGCGTGTGTCCGCACCTGCCGTGCATGTGTCGGCACTTCAGGTATGTGCGTCCACTTCCAGGTGATCTTGCCGCCGTAACCCGCCAACATCAGTGCGCAGGATGCCAATGCATGTGCGCAGGGTGCGGACACGCGTGCGCAGGGTGCCAATACATGTGCGCAGGGTGCGGACACGCGTGCATAGGGTGCGGACACGGCGTTGAGGTCACCCGGCATCCGGCCACTCCGGTGTGCTGATCGGGTCGCGGGTACGGGTTGGACCGATCGGAGCACCGGGTAGTTTGACTCCATGTCTTCCGCCACGCATGCAGACTCGCCCCACGTCGTGGTCACGGGGGGCTGCGGCTTCATCGGACGCGCGGTCGTCGCCGCGTTCCGGCGTCGCGGCGCACGGGTGACGATCGTGGACCGAGAACCCGTGCCGCCACACGACGAAGGAGTCGTCGCGGTACAGGGCGATCTGGCGGACCCACGGGTACGGGAACGCGCGATTGTGCCGGGCACCGACGGGATCATTCACCTCGCCGCTGTCACCTCCGTTTTGCGTTCCAAGGAGATGCCAGCGAAGACGTATGCGGAGAACGTCGCCATCACGCACGAGCTGCTGGAACTGGCTCGGATGCACGGCGTCCGCCGTTTCGTTCTCGCCTCGACCAACGCGGTGGTCGGCGATGTCGGCACGAGAACCATCACCGAGGACATGCCGTTGCAGCCGCTCACGCCGTACGGCGCAACCAAGGCGGCCTGCGAGATGCTGCTGTCCGGTTACGCGGGCACCTACGGCATGACCACCTGCGCGCTGCGCTTCACCAACGTCTACGGCCCTGGCATGAGCCACAAGGACAGCTTCGTGCCCCGTCTCATGCGAGCCGCGCTCTCGGACGGCGGGGTGAAGGTCTACGGCGACGGATCGCAGCGGCGCGACCTGGTCTTCCTCGACGACGTGGTGCGTGGCATCGAACTCGCCTGGGACAGCGGGCACGTCGGAAGGGCCATCGTCGGTGCGGGCCGTTCGGTGTCGGTGCTGGAACTGATCGAGACGGTGAGGGAGGTCACCGGCTGCCCGATCCCGGTCGAACACGTTCCCGCGCCGGGTGGTGAGATGCCCGCGGTGGTTGTGGACGTCTCCCGCAGCGCGGAGACCATCGGGTACCGTCCGACGTTCAGTCTGCGCGACGGTCTGGCGGCCACCTGGCAGTACTTCCTCGACAACGACAGGCAGAAAGTGTTCTGAGTGACGGGCTTCCTCCGCCGCCACTGGCTGCTGCTCGTCCTGCTCGCCGGTGGCATCACGCTGCGTGTGCTGGTGTGGCTGGCCTACGAGCCTGCGCTGCTCTACATCGACAGCTTCCGCTATCTAAACAACCTGGACGCTCTGCGCCCGACGGATCTGAACCCGCTCGGCTACACCGTGGTGCTGAAGGTGCTGTTCGCCTTCGGCGGGCTCGCGTTCGTCCAAGCGATACAGCATGTGCTCGGCGTGCTGCTCGCGGTGTCGCTGTACGCGCTGACCCTGAGATACACCTCCCGGCGCTGGATCGGTGCGCTCGTTGCCGCGCCGGTGTTGCTCGACGCGTATCAGTTGCAGATCGAAGCGCTCATCATGTCGGAGGTGTGGTTCCAGGCGCTGCTGGTCGGCGTTCTGTGGGCCCTGCTCGGCCGTGCCGGACACAGTGAACCCTCCTGGTGGAGGGCCGGTCTCGCGGGAGTCCTCATCGGGCTCGCCGTCATCACGAGGACCATCGGCTTCACGCTCGTCGTGCCGATGGTGGCCTATCTCGTGCTGGCAGGCGGGGCGTGGCGCAGCAAGGCCGGGTGGAAACGTATCGGTGTGCGTGGCGCGGCCGGCCTGCTCGGGGTCGCCGCGGTGCTGTTCCCGTACTCGGCGTACTTCTATTCACAGGCAGGGCACTGGGGCTTGACGGGAGCCACCGGCAACGTGCTGTACGGGCGCGCGGCCAGCATCGCGGACTGCTCCGAACTGCCCCGGAACGACGCCGGGTTGCAGCTCTTCTGCCCCGACGAGCCGATCGAGGCACGGCAAGGGATTGACTACTACACGCACGTTGTGTACGGAAACCCGGAGTGGCCACCGCAGGGGCTTCCCGACGCGCGGAGCAAGGAGCAGCTGGCCAACCAGTTCGCCAAGGAAGTGTTCCTGAACCAGCCGTTCGACTTCACGGGGTCGATCCTGAGGGACTTCGCGAAGAACTTCGACCCCGTCAAGCGCACACATCACAACGACGTGCCTGTCGAACGCTGGCACTTCCAGCTCACGTACCCGTACTACGACATCGGTGACGCGACTGTCGAGGAGTACAACGCGACGACGTACGCCTACGACGGGGTGTTGCCGCGCGCGGACTCCGGCCTCACCGCTTTCCTGCGCGGCTATCAGCTCGGTGGCGGTTACACGTGGGGTCCGCTGCTGGCGGTTTTCGGCCTGCTCGGCCTGCTCGCCTCGGCCGGGGTCGGGCGTGCTCGCCGGTCCGGCCTGAGGGGGGCGGCACTGCTCGCCACGGGCAGTGGTTTGATCATCCTGCTCGGAGCGGCTTCGTTCGAGTTCTCCTGGCGGTACCAACTTCCCGCGCTCGTACTTCTCCCACTCGGGGGTGCGCTCGGACTCGCCGCGATCATCGGTGCGCGCGGCGATTCGACCGGCGCGGCGAAAGGACGGAGGCCCACATTGGACGACTACCCCGACGACATCGACGCAGAGGCTGTTGCCGACTTCCGGCAGCGCTACGGCAACAGCCCGCTGACACCGCTGGTGGTGGTGATCGCGGCCTACAACGAGGCGAAGGGCATCGGGGCGGTGCTGAGGGGAATGCCGACGCACTGCGGTGACCTTCCGGTGTCCACACTCGTCGTCGTGGACGGTGCGACGGACAACACCGCCGAGGTGGCAGGCGAGGCGGGCGCGTACGTGTGTGTCGCCAAGCGCAACCGAGGTCAGGGTGCCGCCCTGCGCCTCGGGTACCACCTCGCCACCGAATGCGGGGCGCGCTACATCGTCACCACCGACGCCGACGGGCAGTACGACAACAACGAGATGCCGATGCTCGTGAAGCCGCTTCTGGACGACACGGCTGACTTCGTCACCGGGTCTCGCAGGCTCGGCAGCTACGAGCACGACAGTGCCGTGCGCTGGCTCGGCGTGCGGGTTTTCGCGTGGCTCGCCTCACTTCTGACCCTGCGTAAGATCACCGACACGTCGTTCGGTTTCCGTGCCATGAAGGCCGAGCTCGCCACGTCGGTGACCTTGCGCGAACCGCAGTACCAGTCGTCGGAGCTGCTGCTCGGCGTCATGGCACGAGGTGCGCGGGTCCTTGAGGTGCCGATGTCCATGCGGCTGCGCAACAACGGCACGAGCAAGAAGGGCCGCAGCCTGAAGTACGGCGCCAACTACGCGCGGGTCATGACGGGGACTTGGCTACGCGAATACGTGTTGCGTGGCGGAAAACGAGCCGGTCGAGCAGTGCGAACTTCATGACGAACACGACGGCGTAGCTTCCGAGGAACACCGCGTCGAGCACCACGATGCGAACGAAGCCGGAGAGGTTCAGCGGCTCGGTGAGCCAGCCCGCGAACGTGGTGAGGCCCACCGAGGCCAGACCGGCGAGGCCGATCACCACGAAGTAGGGCAGGAGTTCGCTTCTCACCGGTGGCGTGCCCCTGCGGCCCCAGGCCCAGCGCCGGGCGAGGAAAAAGTTGGGGATGGCTCCCGCGACGAACGCGAGGGCGCTGGCGAGTACGGGCGCGGCACCCCACCACAGCAGCCCGATCAGGGTCACCTGGCTGATGCCGGTGGCCAGCGCGGAACTCGTCGCGGCGCGGAACAGCCTGACCAGCAGGCGGGGCCGGGAAGACGTCGTCGCCTGCGCTTGGCCTGCGGACGTCGAAGCGGTGCTCACCACTCCATTGTGCATACCCGCCATTCAGGTGGCGTCGAAACGTCCGTATCCTCCGTGCGGGTTGATCCGTGCGCCCGAGTGGTACACGGTAGAGCTAATAGATAGGACCAGTGCACCAGAAGAAGATCGAGTCCAGGTGCACTGTCAAGTAACGATCTGGAGGCAGTCGAGTCGTGCGAGTCCTCGTTCTCGGTGGTGACGGATACCTGGGGTGGCCGACAGCCCTCCACCTCTCGGATTGCGGGCACGACGTCGCCGTCGTTGACAACTACGCCCGGAGAAAGTACGACGAGGAACTCGGCTCCCAGAGCCTCGTCCCGATCGAGGACCTCGAGGTCCGCGTCGCGGCGTGGAAAGAGGTCTCCGGCAAGGAGATCCCCGTGTTCGTGGGTGATCTGCTCGACGCCGAGTTCGTGTACCGGGTGGTACGGGAGTACGAACCCGACACGATCATCCACTTCGCCGAGCAGCGGGCAGCCCCGTACTCGATGATCGACCGCGAGCACGCCGTCTACACGCAGCACAACAACGTGATCGGCAACCTCAACGTCATGTACGCCATCGCCGAGATCAACCCGGAGATCCACCTGGTGAAGCTCGGCACCATGGGCGAGTACGGCACACCCAACATCGACATCGAGGAGGGCTGGATCGAGATCGAGCACAACGGTCGCAAGGACCGGATGCTCTTCCCGAAGAAGCCGGGCTCGTTCTACCACCTCTCCAAGGTTCACGACTCGCACAACATCGAGTTCGGCTGCCGCATCTGGGGTATGCGCGCGACCGACCTCAACCAGGGTGTCGTGTACGGGCAGCAGACCGACCAGACGGCTCGCGACCCGAGGCTGGCGACCCGGTTCGACTATGACGCCGTGTTCGGCACGGTGCTGAACCGCTTCGTCATCCAGGCCGCGCTCGGCCAGCCGCTCACCGTGTACGGCAAGGGCGGGCAGACGCGGGGCATGCTCGACATCCGCGACACCGTCGAATGCCTGCGACTGGCCGTGGAGAACCCGGCCGACCGCGGCGAGTTCCGCGTGTTCAACCAGATGACCGAGAGCTTCTCGGTGAAGCAGGTCGCCGAGTTGGTCGCCGAGACCTATCCGGGCTCCGTGGAGATCGACTACCTCGAGAACCCGCGCTGGGAACTCGAGGAGCACTACTACAACGTGAAGCACACGGGGCTGATCGACCTCGGTCTCAAGCCGCACCTGCTCTCCGACACGCTGATCGAGTCGCTGTTCCCCATCGTCGAGGAGAACAAGCACCGCGTGGACCTCGAACTTCTCCTGCCGAAGGTGAAGTGGGCCAGCGCGAAGAACTCCTGACCTGAGTCAGGTGTCCGCAGCCTGCGCGTGGGAAACCGCGTCGCAGGCTGCGGACCCGTGTGCGTGGCAGGTGGGATACGCCAAGCCGGGTTGTCAGGCTCAGCATCATGCTCAGCCTCGTTGGCTGCGCACTCCGAGCAGGACGTCCTCCCACGCGGGCACGGTGGGATGTCCCTTCTTGCCGCGTGCCGTGGTGGCCGCCGTCGGCTGTTCGGGCACAAGGCCGCCGCCAGCCTGCCTCGCGGGCAACGGCGACGACGTGTGGGACGTGCCGTCCCCGGTGTCCTCAGCGTCCTCGATGGGCGAGGGGATGGGAGCCTCGATCACCGTGGCTCCCACACGCGAAGGCAGATCCGCCACCTCACCGGTGTCGCGCTGGACGTCGTCACGCTGACCGACCGCCCTCGGCGCGCGGTGCGATTCGGGGTCGAGCAGCGTCTCCGCCAGCTCGTCGAGTGCTGCGACGGTGCCGCCGTGAGCGCCGGGGGAGAAGGTCCACCGTGCCCTGTTGTCCGAGCGGCCCGCGGTCCAGGTGAGGCCGACGATCCACTTTCCCTCGTCGGAGCGCCATGCGTCCCAGCTCGCCTGCGTGTAGTCCTGCCCGCGCAGCGCGAAGGAGTGAGCGACGATCTCGCCGAGTGTCCGCACGTCGGGGCCGTCCTCACGAGCCGGGTGAGCCCGCTGTGCCAGCTCGGCTGTGCGGGCCCGCTCGGCCAGCACCGGGTAGGCGAACCGTTCGACCCTGGCCGGGGACATGCCCGCGGCGGACGCGACCTCCTCGACGGACTCTCCCGCCCGGATGCGGGCCTGGATCTCGCGTGGGCGCATCGTGTTCTCCTGCTCGATCTCGATCTGGCCGAGCCGGGCGATGTCACCACGTGCTGCCGCGCGCAGCCGTTCGTCAGCAGGCAGGAGGAATCGCTCGCGGCGCTCAGGGTCTTCGCACACGATGGACTTGCCGTCCTCGTGCAACCCGACCACTCGTAGCGTTCGCATTCCCGCCTCCGAAAGACATCACCTGTGTGGGTGTCCACGGTAGAACGGCGCGTCGCCTTGACGGGTGAGGCGCGCCGGACTCCCTGTACATCCGTGATCGATCGTGCTCGATACGGCCCACAAGCCAGTGCCGACGCGCCGGACTACCCACTTCTCAATCAGGCGAATCTCTTGATCACGCTTATGCGATGTTCTCCACAACCCATTCGACGCATCGGGTGAGTGCGGTGACGTCGTCCGGTTCGATAGCGGGGAACGTGCCGACGCGGAGCTGGTTACGGCCGAGCTTGCGATACGGCTCCACGTCCACGATGCCGTTGGCACGCAACGTCTTCGCGACCACGGAGGCATCGACGGAGTCGTCGAAGTCGATGGTGCCGACCACCTGGGACCGCAGCGCGGCGTCGCTCACGAACGGCGTGGTGTAGGAGGTCTTCTCGGCCCACTCGTACAGCCTGCTCGACGATTCGCGGGTGCGTGCGGTGGTCCAGTCGAGCCCGCCGTGCGACAGCATCCACTCGATCTGGTCGGCGAGCAGGAACAGCGTGGCCACCGCGGGCGTGTTGTAGGTCTGGTCCTTGCGCGAGTTGTCGAGTGCGGTGGGCAGCGACAGGAAGTCGGGCACCCAGCGGTCGGTGGCGCCGATCTCGTTCACCCGCTCGATCGCGGCCGGTGACATGAGCGCGATCCACAGCCCGCCGTCCGAGGCGAACGACTTCTGCGGCGCGAAGTAGTACACGTCGAACTCGGAGGCATCGACGGGAAGGCCGCCCGCGCCGGAGGTGGCGTCGATGGCGACGAGGGCGCCCTCGCTGCCTTCCGGCCTGCGGACACCGACGGCGACTCCGGTGGAGGTCTCGTTGTGAGCCCACGCGACCAGGTCGGCGCCCTGCTGGTACGCGATCTCCGGCGCGCTGCCCGGCTCGCCCTTGACGACGATCGACTCACCGAGGAACGGCGCCTTGTCGGTCACCTTGGCGAACTTCGACGAGAACTCGCCGTAGGTGAAGTGCTGTGCGCGCTCGCGCACGAGCCCGAACGCCGCCGCGTCCCAGAACGCCGTGGTGCCGCCGTTTCCGAGGACGACCTCGTAGCCGTCGGGCAGCCGGAACAGCTCGGTGAGTCCGGCGCGGACCCTGCCGACGAGGGACTTCACCGGCTTCTGCCGATGGGAGGTACCGAGGACGTTCGCTCCGTCCTTGGCGAGGTTGGCCAGTTGCTCGGGGCGCACCTTGGATGGCCCGCACCCGAACCGGCCGTCGGAGGGCTTGAGGTCCGCCGGCAAGGTGAGGTCAGCGGCTGTGGCGGGTTCGGTCATGCTCCTCAGTCTTCCACGTGCGGTCCGGATCGTGAATGGCCCGTCTCACCCCTCGGACGGGGCCTGCGCGCTCGGCTGCCATCCGCGCTCATCGACACCTCCGGGGACGGGCGCGCTCGGGTCGTAGGGCGTGCGCGTGAACACGAAGGTGGCGAGGTCGAGGTGGTGCGGCTTGCCGTCGGCGGCCCTCACCACGGTGAGTGTCTCACCGGCGTAGTAGCCGTCGAGGCCGAGCCAGCGGTCCTCGCCGAGAGGCCGGAATCGAGACCCTCGGCCTGCGCCCGTGGCGGGATTCAGGTCGAGCCAGCCGTTCGGCAGCACCCTGAGGTGGTACGGCGAGGGACCCCAGTGCCACAGCCCGGTGAGGTCGAGCAGCGCGGGCTCGATCGGCGAAGGCCGCCACTCGGCGGGCAGCGGAGGTTCGTAGTCGTCGGCCATCGCGATGAGATCGTTCGTGAGCGAGAGGATGCCGACACCCGATGTCGTGTTGGCGAACGCGACGGCGCCGGTGCGGGTGGCCGGGTCGATCATCGTGCAGGCGAGGAAGCCCGGCATCGACCCGGTGTGTCCTGCGAGGCGCTTGCCGTTCGCGTGGACGAGCTGGAGACCGAGCCCGTAGCCGGAGGTCCACGCGCCGCTGTCGTCGATCACCGCGGCCTCGCGCATCTCCGCCACCGTGTCGGAATGCAGGACCTCTCCGGTGTCGCCGCCGACGAAGGCGGTCCAGCGCGCGAGGTCCTCGACGCAGGACCACAGCTGACCCGCGGGTGCCATGGCTCCCGCGTCGTGCTCCGGCTCGGGAAGGACGACGTCGGCGAAGGGGTGCACCGCGTAGCCCGTCGCATGCCTGCCGTCGGGGCGGTCCGTGGTGTGGGACATCGAGAGCGGCTGGAGGATCTCGCGCCGGACGGCGTCGAGCCACGTGGTGCCCCGCAGTCTGGCGACCAATTCGCCGAGCACGCCGTAGCCGACGTTGGAGTAGTGAAACCGCCGTCCCGCACGGTGCTTGACCTCGTCGGGCCCGAGGCTCGCGTTCAGTTCGGCCCACGTACCTCCCGGTGTGCGTTCCCACCACGCTCCCGGCGACTCCGAGGTGAGCCCGCTGGTGTGGGCGAGCAGTTGGGCCACGGTCACGTCGCCGAAGTCGGTGCCCGGCACGTGGGTGTCGATCGGGTCGCCAAGGCGCAGCCTCCCCTCGTCGCGCAGCCGCATGACCACGGCGGCGACGAGTGACTTGGTGATCGAGCCGATGCGGTACTGCGTGAGGTTGTCGGGCGCTGCCGAACCCACCTCGCCACGCGCGGCCGACCAGACGAGTTCGCCGTCGCGGATCACGGCGGCCACGAGGGACGGCGCGCGGCCGGACACCTGTTCGGTGGCCACGCGGCGGAGCAGAGCGAGTTCGGTGGTTGGCAGCATGCGGGCTATTCTGCCGCGCGGTCTCGCGTGTGGGGCGACTGCCCGGATCGTAACCGGTGGATCACCAGACCGACGGCGGCGAGCAGCAGGGTGAGCAGCACGGTGCCGAGGTTGAGGCCGAGCCCGTTCGTGAACACGAAGGTGAGGGCTCCGGCGAAAAGGCAGTAGTAGATCATTGGGATGATCGTTTTGCGAATGGTCTCGCCTTCCCTGCCCAGCAGGCCGACGGTGGCCGACGCCGCGACGACGTTGTGGACCGTGATCATGTTGCCTGCGGCGCCCCCGACGGCCTGTCCTGCCACGATGCGCTCCGGTGTCACGCCGATCTGCTCGGCGGTGGAGAACTGGAACAACGAGAACATCAGGTTGCTCACGGTGTTGCTCCCCGCGACGAAGGCACCGAGCGCGCCGATCCACGGTGTCAGCACCGGCCAGGCGTCGCCGACGGCCGAGGCCGCGCCGTCGGCGAGGGTCAGCGGCATGCTCTCGAATCCGCTGGAGTTGTCGCCGGAGTTGATGAACACCCGCACGAGCGGCAGCGCGAACAACAGGGCCACGGCGGTGCCCGCGAGTTGCCTGCCCGCGACCTTCCACGACGCGGCGATCTGCGCACGGGTCATGCGGTGCAGCGCGTAGGCGGACACACTCGCCACGATGAAGACGAATCCGGGCAGGTAGAACGGTTGGAGGCTCTCGTCGATGCCGGTGCCGAGGATGGCGTCGAAGTCGAGGGACAACCCGGTGAGGAAGTCGGTGAGCGGGGTGACGGTCCTCGTCAGCACGAGCAGGGCCGCCACGAGCAGGTAGGGCGCCCAGGCGCGTGCCGGGTGCATCCGGCGGCCCGCGACGCCGGTCTCCGGGGTCACCGTTCCGGTCCAGCCCGGCAGCCAGCTCTCCCGAGGAGCGAAGTCCCACGGTTGCTTCGGCAGGAAGAGGCCCCTGCGAGCGGCGGTGACCACGACGGCCAGCCCGGCGAGACCGCCGAGCAGTGACGGGAACTCGGGGCCGAGCACCGCCGCGACCACGACGTAGGGCACCGTCATCGCCAGCGCCGAGAAGAGGGCGAACTTCCACACGCCGAGCCCGTCGGCGAACCTCGCCGCCCTCGGCCTGTCGGCCGCCCCGAAGAATCCGGTCAGCAGGCACACCAGCATGAGCGGCAGGAGTGTGCCGATCAGGGCGTGGACGACGGCGGCGTCGAGCGCGATGCTCGCGATGTAGTCGGGCATCGAAAGGCCCAGTGCCGAGGCGCGCTCCTCGACGGCGGGACTGCCGCCGAGCCCGTCGGTGACGCCGACGAGGATGGGGGTGCCGACGGCGCCGAACGTCACCGGAGTGCTCTGGATGACCAACCCGACGAGCACGGCGGCCATCGCGGGGAAGCCGAGGGCGAGCAGCAGCGGCGCGACGACGGCGGCCGGGGTGCCGAACCCGGAAGCGCCCTCGATGAAGCTGCCGAACAGCCAGCCGATGATCACGGCCTGGACGCGGCGATCGGGACTGATGTCGGTGAAGGTCGCGCGGATGGTGGCGAGCGCGCCGCTTCCGGACAGCGTGCCGAGCAGCAGCAACGCGCCGAAGACGATGTAGAGCAGCCCGATCGCCAGCACGAGCCCTTCGATGCTCGACGCGGCGATGACGACCGGCTCGACACGCCACACGAACGCGGCGATGCCCACGACGACGGCGAAGCCGACGGGCATCGCGTACTTGGCAGGCCAGCGAAGGCCGACGAGGAGGAAGCCGACGATCGCGATGGGGGTCAGCGCGACCAGACTCAGCACTGCCAGGTTGTCCGTGGCCGCGGCTGTGTCCATGCCCGTGTCGCCCATGTCCTGCCCGCCCCGCCTTCGTCGGTGGTTCAGGTGCCCTTCCGCCAAGCGAAATATGTCGTCCGCTCTCGCGCGGTGTTACCGGGATCACACAGTGTTACAGCGGGCATGATCTTCGTCAATAGTTCGAGTGGCGAACGGACCGCCATAGCATGAGCCGATGCGAACGACGGTGACGACCAGCGACGGTGTGCGGCTGTCGGTGCGGGTGCGCGGTCCCGAACACGCTCCGACGCTGGTGTGCGTGCACGGATACCCCGACAACGCGACGCTGTGGGACGGCGTCGTGGCCCACCTGCCGGACGACCTGCGGGTGGTCACGTACGACGTGCGCGGCGCGGGGCAGTCCGATCGGCCTCGCGCCCGCGAGGCGTACCGCCTCGACCGGCTCGCCGAGGATCTACGGGCGGTGGTGGACGCCACCTCGCCACGGCGTCCTGTCCACCTGCTCGCCCACGACTGGGGCTCCATCCAGGCGTGGCACGCGATCGCGGGACCGTGGCTGCCCGGCAGGGTCGCGTCGTTCACCTCGATCTCCGGTCCCTCGCTCGACCACGCCGCTCGCTGGCTGCGGTCGGGCCTGCGGCGACCGGGAACGCTCGGTGCGGTGCTCGCCCAGCTGGCGAAATCGTCCTACCTCGCGTTCTTCCGAATGCCGGTGCTGCCGGAACTGGCCTGGCGCACGGGCATCGCCTCCGCCGTACTGCGCAGGCGAGAGCCTGCGGAGAACGCACCCGTGACGGCCGACGCCGTCTTCGGCCTCAACCTGTACCGGGCGAACATCCGTGCCGGTGAGCGGCGCAGGCCGGTCCCCGTCGATGTTCCGGTTCAGGTGCTCGCGCCGCGCGACGACCCGTTCGTCGGCGTGCCGTTGCAGACGGAGGTGGCGGAGCTGGCGCCGAACCTCAGGGTGCGGCGCATCCCCGGCGGCCACTGGGTCGTGCGCTCCGATGCGGCACGGGTGGCCTCGGCGACGGCCGAGTTCGTCGCGCACGTCGAGGGTGGAGCGGAAACGCGGGCGCTGAGGAGGGCGCGCAGGGCAGCGTTGCGCGTCGGCAGGTTCGACGGACGGCTCGTGGTCGTCACCGGTGCGGCGAGGGGTATCGGCAAGGCCACGGCGCTGGCCTTCGCGAGAGAAGGCGCCGATCTCGTGCTCGCCGACGTCGATGCCGAGTCACTCGCCGAGACGGCCCACACCGTGCGGTCGGCAGGGGTGACGGTGGCGGCACACCACGTCGATGTCGCCGACGGGGAGGCCATGCGGGCCTTCGCCGATGCCGTCGTCCGCGACCTCGGTGTGCCCGACGTGGTGGTGAACAACGCGGGCATCGGGATGGCCGGGCCGCTTCTCGACACGACGGAGGAGGAGTGGAGGCGGCTGCTCGACGTGAACTTCTGGGGTGTGCTGCACGGATGCAGGCTCTTCGCGCCGCACATGGTGGCCAGGGGCGAGGGCGGCCACCTCGTCAATCTCGCGTCGATGGCGGCGTTCCTGCCCAACCCCATGCTGCCCGCGTACTCCACCGTCAAGTCGGCCGTGCTGATGCTGTCGGAGTCGCTGCGAGCTGAACTCGCCGCGTCGGACGTCGGGGTCAGCGCCGTGTGTCCCGGATTCGTCGCCACTGACATCGTCGCCTCGACACGTTTCACCGGCACCGACGACGCGGAGCAGCAGCGCAGGAGGCAGCGTGCCCAGCGCTTCTACACCGCGCGCAACGCCCGTCCGGAACTCGTGGCGAAGGATGTGCTGCGGGCCGTGGAGAACGACCTGCCTGTGGTGACACCCACCGCGGAGGCGAAGGCCGCGCGCCTGCTCGCCCGCTGGGCTCCGGGGCTCGTGCGCGCAGCCTTGCGCCGGGTCTGAAGCGTCAGGCTCCTGTGGCTCCTGCCACCCGATCCCAGCCGCGCACCTCGCGCGGGGCCCGTGGACCGGGGCCGACGTAGCTCGCCGAGGGCCGCACAAGCCTGCCCGTGCGCTTCTGCTCCAGGATGTGGGCGGCCCAGCCCGCTGTCCGTGCCGCCGTGAACATCGCGGGCATCATGGCGGGGGGCACCTCGGCGAAATCGAGGATCACCGCGGCCCAGAACTCGACGTTGGTCTCGATGGCCCTGTCCGGCCGCCGTTCGCGCAGCTCCGCGAGCGCGGCCTGTTCGAGCTGGGCCGCCACCTCGTACCGCTTCGCGTTCAATTCCCGGCAGGTGCGCCGCAGCACCCTCGCCCTCGGGTCCTCGGCGCGGTACACACGGTGCCCGAAGCCCATCAGCCGTTCCTTCTTGTCGAGGATGCTCTTCACGACGGCGCGCGCGTCGCCGGTGCGTTCGACCTCCTCGATCATCGGAAGCACCCGCGCAGGCGCGCCACCGTGCAGCGGGCCCGACATGGCTCCGATGGCGCCGGAGAACGCCGCGGCGACGTCGGCTCCCGTCGAGGCGATCACCCGCGCGGTGAAGGTGGACGCGTTGAGCCCGTGCTCCGCGGCCGAGACCCAGTAGGCGTCGAGCGCCTTCACGTGAGCGGGGTCGGGCTCGCCTCGCCAGCGGACCAGGAATCGTTCTGTGGTGCCTTCGGCCTCCGCGACGCGGGACTCCGGCACGGCGGGAAGGTCGGGGCGGAGGCTGCCGCGCGCCGACTGCGCGATGAACGATAGAGCGGTGGCGGACACGCGCGCGACCTGCTCGCGGGCGTCGGCATCGGAGATGTCGAGCAGCGGGCCGAGACCCCATCGCGGGGCGAGCGCGGGCAGCGCCGACTGGACGTCAGCGCGTACGTCGCCGCTGCGGACGGGAATGGGAAACGGTTCGTCGGCGGTCGGCCCGGTTTCGAAATGGCCATCGACAAGCAACCCCCAGACGTCGCCGAAGCCGACCGCGCCCGCCAGTTCTTCGATGTCAACGCCGCGATAACGCAGCGCTCCTCCGTCTCGGTCGGGTTCGGCGATCTCGGTGCGGAACGCGACAACGCCTTCGAGGCCGGGGCGGAAACCGTCGTCCGGTTCGCCGGCCCCCGCCGCGCCTGTCGTCTGCCCGCTCGTCGAGGTGGATGTCATGGCGTGGACCTTTCGTGCGAGTCGGTCTTCACTGGCGCGGGAGGTCACGCTTCACACGCCTCGTCGCGCGTAGGCAAGTGACTTTGCCCGTGTTACTGAGAGGTAGCAATCAAAACGACGGTGGTTTCGGTCACGATTCCGAGAACGATTCAGAATTCGCTTCTCCTCGCTGAGTGGGCCCAGTCACCATTCACGCACTTTCGCGTCCCTGTGAGACCATTTACCGTCGGCCACAAGCCGGGGAGATCAGGTAGGTGCGGGAGGTTGCGATGACCGAAGTCGGGAACGGCGCTGAGAACGTGCGTGACACGGATGTCAACGCTGCCGACGGCCTCGTCGATGTCGCTGTGCGACTACCCGCCATGCGGGTCGCCTACAACGGCGGCTCTCTCGACGAGTCGGATCTCGCGCCGACCTGGACCGAGCAGCTTCAGCGCTGGCTCGACGAGGCGCTCGCACACGGCCTTCCCGAGCCCAACGCCATGGTGCTGGCCACGGCCGACGCCGACGGCCTCCCCTCCTCACGCACGGTGCTGTGCAAGGGGCTCGACGCGCGCGGCATCGTTTTCTACACCAACTACACCTCCGCGAAGAGCCACGACCTCACGGTGACGCGGTATGCGTCCGCCACATTCCCCTGGTACCCGCTGCACCGGCAGGTGCACGTCCGGGGCGAGGTGGAGAAGGTGGGCCCCGCGGAGACGGCGGAGTACTGGGCGACGAGGCCGCGCGGTTCGCAGCTCGGTGCGTGGGCGTCGCCGCAGTCGCAGGTCGTCGATGGCAGGCGTGACCTCGACACCGCGTTGAGGGCCATCGAGCGCCGGTTCCACGACGTCGAGCGGATTCCGGTGCCGCCACACTGGGGTGGCTGGCGTATCCGGCCCGAGGTGGTCGAGTTCTGGCAGGGCAGGCAGGACCGGCTCCACGACCGGCTGCGTTTCGTCCGCACCGAGGACGGCTGGCGGGTTCGCCGCGTCGCCCCCTGAGCCCGCGCGAGTGTCCGGTCGCGGGTAGGGCGACGCCGACGAGACCAGGTCGTTAGCTCGGCTAAGCTTCGCCCGTGGCCGAACAGACATCCCCGGCGCGGCCCGCGCCCCGAGGACGTGTCCGCAGGATTGCCGGCGCGGTCGTCGCCGACCGGAGGCCACTGAGGATTCCGGCGTTCCGGCGGCTGTGGCTCAGCTCGGTCGTGACCGCACTCGGCAGCCAGTTGACGGCCGTGGCCGTGCCCAAACAGATCTACGACATCACCGGCTCCTCGGCATATGTCGGCCTCACCGGGTTGTTCGGGCTCGTGCCGCTGCTGGTGTTCGGGCTGTGGGGCGGGGCCGTCGCCGACACGGTGGACCGGCGTTCGCTGCTGCTCGTCACCAACGTCGGTATCGCCGTCACCGCACTGCTGCTGTGGGCGCAGGCGTTCGCCGGGCTCGACTCGGTGTGGGTCGTGCTCGTGCTGTTGAGCGTCAACCAGGCGTTCTTCGCCGTGAGCATGCCGACGCGGCAGGCCGTTGTCGCGCGTCTCGTGCCCGAGCATCTGCTGTCGTCCGCCGCCGCGCTGACCAGCACCGTGATGACCTTCGGCGCGGTGTTCGGGCCGATGGCCGCAGGCGCGTTGCTGCCGGTCATGGGGCTTTCGACCCTGTACCTCGTGGACACGGCCGCGCTCTTCGCCGTGTTGTGGGCGATCTGGCGGCTGCCGTCCCTGCCGCCGCTCTCCGGCAAGATCCGGACGGCAGGGCTGCGTGACGTCGTCGTGGGATTCCGTTACCTGACGACGCAGAAGGTGCTGCTCGCCTCGTTCGTCGTGGATGTCATCGCGATGGTCGCTGGCATGCCACGGGCGCTCTTCCCCGAGCTGGCTGAGCGGACCTTCGGCGACCCGCCCGGCGGTGGGACGGCGCTCGGCTGGCTGTTCGCGGGAATCCCGCTCGGTGCGCTCCTGCTGGGGCTGATGTCAGGGTGGGCGCATCGGATCAGCAGACACGGTGTGGCCGTCGTGGCGGCGATCGCGGTGTGGGGCGCCGCCATGGTGGGATTCGGGCTCGCGCAGTCACTGTGGCTCGCGGTGGTGTTCCTCGCGATAGGCGGGGCCGCCGACATGGCCAGCGCCATCTACCGGCAGGCGATCCTCCAGACGGCCGCGACGGACGAGATGCGGGGGCGGATGCAGGGCGTCTTCACCGTGGTGGTCGCGGGCGGGCCGAGGCTGGCCGACCTGACGCACGGGTGGGCTGCCGCCGGAGTGGGAACCGCCGCGGCGACGGCGGGCGGAGGAGCGTTGGTGATCGTCGGCGTCGTGGTGGCCGTGCTCCTGCTGCCCACGTTCTGGCACTACCGAGCCCGGACGGGAGCCGAACCCCGCCCCTGACGCCCCCGATCTGCGAACACCGGTACCGCAAGTGCCAACACCCGTGCGTGAGGTGCGGACACGGCACGCAGCGTCTCGTGTCATCGGTATCGTCTGCGGCATGGCGAATCCGACGGGGGAACAGTTCGAGCTGACGAGGGGCGGCGCTCGCGCCGTCGTCACCGAGATCGGCGCCGGACTGCGGGCTTTCGAGATCAACAAAGTTCCTTACCTTGAGACGTTCGACGCGGAGGAGGCGCCACCGAAGGCGGCGGGCCAGGTGTTGCTGCCGTGGCCCAACCGCACCAAGGGCGCGCGCTGGACCTACGAGGGCGAGCCGCAGGAACTGGAGGTCACCGAGGAGGCGAGGGGTAACGCCATCCACGGTCTCGTTCGCCGCAAGGAATGGGAGCTGCTGGAACACGGTGAGTGGTTCATCCGGCTCGCCGTGGAGGTCGGGGCGGAGGCGGGATGGCCGGTCCCGCTGCACGCGGAGATCACCTACGAACTCGCCCCTCGCGGGCTCACCGTCACACACGAGGTACGCAACGAGGGGGACAAGCCGGTCGGCTTCGGAGTTGGCACGCACCCCTACCTGCGGATCGGCGATGTGCCCACCGACGACCTCACGCTGACGCTCGCGGCGTCGCGCGTGCGCCCCCACGTCGCCGACGAGCAGTTGCCCTTCGGTGAGGAGACCGACGTCGAGGGCACCGACCACGACCTGCGGGGCGGTCGCATCGTGGGCGGCCTCGACCTCGACACGGCGTTCGGCGGGCTCGTGCCCTACGACGACGGCAGGTACCACCACCTGCTGTCCCACCACGACACCACGCTCGACCTGTGGACCGACACCGACTTCGGCTGGGTGCAGGTGTTCACGCCGTCCGACTATCCGGGGCGGGGAAGGGCGATCGCGATCGAGCCGATGACGTGTCCCGCCGACGCGCTGAACTCGGGAACCGACCTCATCGATCTCGAACCCGGGGCTTCCTGGCGTGCCTCGTGGGGCATCGCCGTCCACATTCGTTAGCGTTGCGAACCATGACGACTGCGATCATTGGTGGCTACGTTGTCCCCGTCGAGGGGCAGCCCATCGACGGCGGCACGGTACTCCTGGAGAACGGCAAGATCCTCGCTGTCGGCACGCAGGCCGAGGTCGATGTGCCGGACGGGGCGGAACTCGTCGATGCCTCCGGCTCCTGGGTCCTGCCCGGCTTCATCGACGCGCACGCCCACCTCGGTGTCCACGAGGACGGCGAGGGCTGGTCGGGCAACGACACCAACGAGATGACCGACCCGAACGGCGCCCGTTTCAGGGCTCTCGACGGCATCGACCCCTACGAGGTGGGGTTCGACGACGCGCTCTCGGGCGGTGTCACCAGCGTGGTGATCAAGCCTGGCTCCGGCAACCCCATCGGCGGCCAGACGGTGGGCGTGAAGACCTGGGGCCGCACGGTGCTCGACATGGTGTTCGCCGAGCACGTCAGCGTGAAGAGCGCGCTCGGGGAGAACCCCAAGCGCGTCTACGGTGACAAGGACAAGACGCCATCCACCCGGCTCGGTGTCGCCGCGGTGCTGCGGGAGGCGTTCACCAAGGCCCGTAACTACGCGGCCCAGCGCGACGCCGCCGCAGCCGAGGGCAAGCCGTTCGAGGTGGACCTGACGTTGGAGACGTTGACGCGCGTCCTCGACGGCGAGCTGTACTGGGACCAGCACACGCACCGCGCCGACGACATCGTGACGGCGGTGCGGATCGCCGAGGAGTTCGGCTACAAGCTCGTCGTGAACCACGGCACCGAGGGCTACCTCATCGCCGACTTCCTCGCGGAGCGGAACGTCCCGGTGATCCTCGGGCCGCTGTTCACCAGCCGGAGCAAGGTCGAGCTGCGCCACCGTACGCTGCGGTCGGCAGGCATCCTCGCCCGCGCCGGTGTGCAGCTGGCGATCACCACGGACCACCCGGTCGTCCCGATCAACTTCCTCGTCTACCAGGCCGCACTCGCCGTCAAGGACGGGCTCGACCCGGAGACGGCCCTGCGGGCGCTGACGGTCAACCCGGCCAGGATCCTCGGTCTCGACGACCGCGTCGGCGCACTCAAGCCCGGCCTCGACGCCGATGTCGCGATCTGGTCGGGCGACCCGCTCGACGTGATGAACCGCGCCCTGCGCGTGTTCGTGCGGGGCCGCGAGGTGTACCACTACGACGAGGCGGCAGGCGAGGGTGTGGTCGCCGACCGCCGCTATCGCGAGTGAGCGCTCACGCCTTGCGCAGTTCCCGTGCTATCACCATGCGCTGGATCTGGTTGGTGCCCTCGAAGATCTGGGGCACCTTCGCCTCGCGCAGGTAGCGCTCGACGGGGAAGTCGCGCGTGTACCCGGCGCCGCCGAGCACCTGGACGGCGTCGGTGGTCACCTTCATGGCGGCGTCGGTGGCGACGAGTTTCGCCACCGACGACTGCCGGGTGAACGGCATTCCCCTGTCGCGGCGGCGCGCGGCGTCGAGGTACGTAGCCCGCGCGGAGTCCACGGCTGCGGCCATGTCGGCGAGCAGGAATTCGAGCCCCTGGAAGTCGATGATCGGCTTGCCGAATTGGGTGCGCTGCTTCGCGTAGGCGACGGCCTCGTCGAGGGCGGCCTGTGCGAGCCCGACCGAGCAGGCCGCGATGCCGAGCCTGCCGGAGGCGAGTGACGACAGCGCGATTTTCAGGCCCTGCCCTTCGTCGCCGATCAGGCGGTCGGCGCCAACGCGGGCGTCCTCGAAGATCATTTGGGCTGTGGTGGAGCCGGTGAGCCCCATCTTCCGCTCCGGCGGCGCTGCCGTGAGCCCCGGCGTGTCGCCATCGACGAGCAGGCAGCTGACACCCCGGCCGCCGTCGTCGGACGTGCGCACCATCGTCGTGTAGTAGTCGGCGTGGCCGCCGTGCGTGGTCCACGCCTTGACCCCGTTGACGACGTAGGCGTCGCCGTCGCGACGCGCCCGTGTCGAGAGCGCGGCTGCGTCCGACCCGGCGTGGGGCTCCGACAGCGCGTACGCGCCGAGCAACTCACCCTCCAGCATCGCGGGCAGCCAGCGGTCGCGCTGCGAGTCGGTGCCGAACTCGGCGAGCGCGTAGCACGACATCGTGTGCACGGAAAGGCCGACGCCGACCGACATCCAGGCTCTGGCGATCTCCTCGAGTACCTGGAGGTACACCTCGTACGGCACCTCGCCGCCACCCCACCGCTGCGAGTACGGCAGTCCGAGCAGCCCCGCTCTGCCCAGGATGCGGAACTGTTCGCGGGGGAAGGTCTCCTTCTCCTCGTACTCGGCGGCCAGCGGCGCCAGCTCGTCGCGCGCGATCTCGCGGGCGAGTGCCAGCAGGTCCTCGGACTCGGTGTCAGGGAGCAGGCGCTGCACGGTGGACCCGGTGGGCCTTGTGGACCCTGCGGGTGTCGTGGGCGTCGTGGGCATCGATGCCTCCGAAAGCGTACTGTGATTAGTACTGAAGTCCGATCCAGAGTACTACAACGTACGATGGCGCCATGCGTCCCAGCGGCCCCCGAACCCGACGGCAGCGTGTGTTGCTCGCCGAACTGGAGGAGTTGTTCCTGGCCGAGGGTTTCGTCTCCTTCACCCTGGACGACCTCGCGGCCAAGCTGCGGTGTTCGAAGACCACGCTGTACGCGCTGGCGCCGAGCAAGGAACAACTCGCGGCCAAGGTCGTCGCCCACTTCTTCAAGGGCGCGGCGGAGCGCATCGAGGAGCAGGTGGCGGGTCTCGACGACGCCGCCACGGCCGTGCGCACCTACCTGGCGGGCGTTTCGGCGGAACTGGACAGGGCGTCAGCGGCGTTCATGGCCGACGTCGCGGCATTCGAACCCGCTCGCGCGGTGTACGCGTTCAACTCAGAGGCGGCGGCGCGGCGCATCAGGCAGTTCATCGCCGACGGCGTCGAGCAGGGGGTGTTCCGCGACAGCCACGCGGACGCGATCGCCGAGATGGCGGGCATCCTCGTCGAGTCGATCCAGTCCGGCGTGGTCGGCTCGAAAGCCCGCACTACGGACGCCGAGGCGTTCGAGGCTCTTGCGGAGCTGCTGTTGAACGGGCTGCGCGGCGGCCTGCCCGGCTGATCAGGGACAACGGAAACCACCCGAGGAGCGAGACGACGGCAAGCCCGCGCGCTACCGGCCGTTCCACCGTCGTGCCGAGCACGGTGCGCTCCGGGGCCGTCCCTCCCGACCGAGAACGTGGTGGAGGCACTCGTGAGGGCACTAGCATCGGCAGCCGTGATCGTGTCCGGTGGTGAAGCACTCGTTGACCTCGTCCCCGCAGGCGCTGAAGGTGACCTGCTGGCCCCTCGGCTCGGAGGTGGTCCGTACAACGTCGCCATCGCGGCGGCCCGGCTCGGCGTTCCAACGGCGTTCCTGTCGAGGGTGTCCACCGATGCCTTCGGCGACGCGCTCGTCCGCAGGCTCCAAGAGTCCGGTGTGGACACGTCGCTCGTGCAGCGGGGAGCCGAGCCGACCACGCTGGCCGTCGTCACGCTCGACGACGACTCCAGCGCGCGCTACAGCTTCTACACCGACGGCACGGCCGACCGGCTCGTCGCCGACCCCGGCCCGCTTCCCGACGACACGGCCGCGCTGTCGGTCGGCACACTCGGCATGGTGCTCGAACCGGGTGCGCGCGTGTACGAGACGGTGCTGCGCAGGGAACACGGGCGCGGCGTGCTGACCGCACTCGACCCGAACATCCGCGCCGACATGATCCCCGATCCCGACGCCTACCGGGTGCGGTTCGCCTCCTGGCTGCCGTCGGTGCACCTGCTCAAGCTGTCACTCGACGACGCGGGCTGGCTCGCCGGAGCAACGGACATCGACGACGTGCTCACCTCGGCGCGCTCGTGGCTCGACGCGGGGCCGCGTGCGGTGGTCCTGACCAAAGGAGCTGACGGCGTAACTCTCCTCACGTCCTCGGGTGCCGAGGTCACCGTGCCCGGGATCGCGGTCGAGGTGGTTGACACGATCGGCGCGGGCGACACGGTGCAGGGTGCCATGCTGGCGTGGCTGGTCCGTCACCAGGTGAAAGACGTTTCCGCGCTGTCCGAGCGCGAGTGCCGCGATCTGCTCTCGTTCGCCTGCCGTGCGGCGGCGGTCACAGTGTCGCGTCGCGGGGCGGAACCGCCGACCGAGCGGGAGTTGCAGCAGTGCGTGTGAACCTGGTCGCACTCGGTTAGCTGTGGGTAACACCACGGCTGCGTAACCAGCCTCTTCTGGACTAGCGTTAGAGGGCATTCATACCCCAGCGGGGCGGTGTGCGAAGTGTGTGACCCGCATGACCTGCGGTCACAGCCGGCCCGTGTGACCGTGAGAGGCATGTGCATGTCCGACGCGACTGCGGCGCAGACCGGGGGCGAGAAGGTCCAACTCCGCCTGCCGACTGGCGAGCACGAGTTGAACGTCGTTCGCGCCGTGGAGGGCGCGCCAGGGATCGAGCTTGGCAAGTTGCTCGCCAAGACCGGGTACATCACCTACGATCCCGGCTTCGTCAACACCGGCGCCACGTCTTCGGCGATCACGTACATCGACGGTGAGCAAGGCATCCTGCGCTACCGCGGTTACCCCATCGAACAGCTCGCGCAGAACTCGACGTTCATCGAGGTCTCCTACCTGCTCATCTACGGTGAGCTGCCCACGAAGCAGCAGTTGGACGACTTCACCTCGAAGATCAACAGGCACACGCTGTTGCACGAGGATCTGAAGCGGTTCTTCGACGGCTTTCCGCGCGACGCGCACCCGATGCCGGTGCTGTCGAGCGCGGTGTCGGCGCTGTCCACCTTCTACCAGGACTCGCTCGACCCCGCCGACACCGACAACGTCGAACTCTCGACGATCCGGCTGCTCGCGAAGGTGCCCACCATCGCGGCCTACGCCTACAAGAAGTCGATCGGCCAGCCGTTCCTCTACCCGGACAACTCGCTCGGCCTCGTCGAGAACTTCCTGCGCCTGACGTTCGGGCTGCCTGCCGAGCCGTACGAGATCGACCCCACCATGGCGAAGGCGCTCGATCTCCTCTTCATCCTGCACGCCGACCACGAGCAGAACTGCTCGACGTCCACCGTCCGCCTCGTCGGCTCCTCGGAGGCGAACCTCTTCGCCAGCATCTCGGCTGGCATCATGGCGCTGTTCGGCCCGCTGCACGGTGGTGCCAACAGCGCGGTGCTGGAGATGCTGGAGGGCATCAAGGCCGACGGTGGCGACGTCGATACGTTCGTCAACCGCGTCAAGAACAAGGAGAAGGGTGTCCGCCTGATGGGCTTCGGGCACCGGGTCTACAAGAACTACGACCCGCGCGCGAAGATCATCAAGCAGACCGCAGACGAGATCCTCTCCAAGATCGCCGGTGGTGACGAGCTGCTCGACATCGCCAAGCGGCTGGAGGAGCGGGCGCTGTCGGACGACTACTTCGTCGAGCGCAAGCTCTACCCGAACGTCGATTTCTACACCGGTCTGATCTACCGGGCGATGGGCTTCCCGACGCAGTTCTTCACCGTGCTGTTCGCCCTCGGCCGCCTGCCCGGCTGGATCGCGCACTGGCGCGAGATGATGACCGACCCCGCCACCAAGATCGGCCGTCCTCGGCAGATCTACACCGGCGAGAAGCAGCGCGACTACAAGCCGCTGTCGGAGCGCTGAGCCGGGTATCACGGCGAAGATCACGTGAGAGGGCCACCGTCCTGTCGGGCGGTGGTCCTCTCACGCGGGTCAGAAAATCTTCTCCAGGCTTTGCTTCGCGGAGTCGATACCGCCGTCGATGACGGCGCCGATCTTGTCTCCAGCGCTGGAGACTGTCTCGACGCCGCCCTTGATCACGGCGGACACGTCCTTGCCGACCTCGCCGAGCCACTCGTCGTTGCCGGGGTCCACGGTGAGGACATCGTCCACGAACGTTTGCAGGCCGGATGGGCCCGAGACGTCGTCCTTGTCCCCGGTGATCACGGCGGAGACGTCGGAGAGGAACTTCTCGTCGTCCCAATAGCCGGTGTGGCCCGTGAAGGGGGAGACCGAAAGCTTCTCCGTTCCCTTCAGTTCGGAGGGGCCGTCACCGTGTACCTCGAAACCGTGGGCGGCGCGGATCACGTCCGTCCCGCCCGTGGCGCTGTAGACTTCACCTTCGAGGTTCAGCGCCTTCTCGACGTCGGTTCCCGATGTGTCGTCGAGGCCGAACCCGGCGCCGCCCACCGTGACGATGTCGGCCTCCATTCCCGGCGACTGCTTCGCCGCCTCGCCGACCACGAGGGAGGCGTAGGAGTGCGCCACGAGCGTCGTGTGCGGCACCCCGTCCTGGTGTGTCGCTTTGAGACTGTCCACGAACGACCTCAGCGTGGGGCCGCCCTTCTCCGCGTAGGTGGGGTCGGGCGCGTGCAGCAGCACGCTGTCGGGGGCGTCGTAGTCGAGCCACAGCACCGAGGCCACGTCGCCGCCGTTGCCGCTCGCCTTGTCGAACATCGCCTTGGCGCGGTCGAGATCGGTGTCGAGATCACCCCACAGCGCGGCGGTGGTGCCGGGTACGTAGACGGACACGTTGTCGGCGGTGTCGGGATTCCCGATGGATACGACGATCTTGCCGTCGCCCGAGGTGTCGAGTTTCAGCAGGTACATGTCGTCGGCGGCGTCGGAGCCGGAGCGGGAGGCGTCGATCCGGGCCCGGATCTCCTTCAGCCGTTGCCGCTCGGCGCCGGTGGTGTCGTCGATCTTCTCGTCGAGCACGGCGAGGTTGGCCCTGTGGCGGTAGGCGGCGGGCACTCCGTCGAGACGGCCGATCACTTCGGGTTGCCGCTTGACGAGTTCGTCGCGCTGTGCGGGGCTCAGTCCGTTCCACCACGCCGCGATCTCGTCGGGGGTCTTGCCGGACGGCACGGTGAGGGACGCGCCGCCGAGCCCGGTGGTGCTCGCCTGGCCACCTGCCTCGCCGAGGAGGGCGGCCAGTTCGGCGTCGATCGACTTCGCCTCGGCGAGCGCCCCTTTGGCGAGGGAACTCAGCTCCTGCACGTCCCGCGGTTGCGCGTCCCGTCCGGGAAGCGGCTCGGCGGTGCCGTCAGCAGCGATGCGCAGCCCGAGCGCGGGCGCCTGCTCGCAGGCCCTGCGTAGGCGGCCCTGCGCTCCTCGCCAGCCGTCGGCCGCTTTCGCCAGCGCCGTCGCGACGCGCTCGATGTCGTCGGCAGACCTGGTCAGTTGTTCCTGGTTGCCGCTGATCGCATCGCACGCCTTGTCGGCGGAGCAACCTCGCCAGGCGCCACTCCGGATGGCCGCGAGCACCTCGGAGCCGACCTGCCGCGCGGAGTCCGACAGCGCGTCGGCGAGAGCCAGCCAGGCGCCTGCGTCGCTGTCAACGGCGCCGAAGTCGGCGGCACGAAGTTGTTCGGTGTTCACCGCGTCGTCACCCCGGCCTTGAGCAGGGCGAGAATGCGGTCGAGTCCCCCTGCCGCGTCGGTGTCGGTCGCCTCGTACCGATCCGCTGCCTGCGCCAGACGCTCACCGAGCGAGCTCAGCTCGTCGGAAAGCGCCCGCACGCCGCTTTTCCGCGACTCCGCCGCCTTCGCCAGCGCCGGACCCGAGGTGAAACCCGCGAGAGCGTTCGCGGCGCAGCCGAGCGTGCAACCTGCCGCACTCTCGGAGAGCTGCTCGCCTGTCCGCGACGCGCTCCGTGCAGCCGCCCGCAACGCCTCGCTGTCCACTTCCGTGGTGGCCATGGTTGGTCCTCCTCCGCCTGCGTGCGTCCTTTGTCCTGTCGGACGCGCAGGTGAGGAGGCCGGGTCCGTCCGTGAGCGGCCATGGCCGCCGTAGGACAAGGCCGGGCCGAGATGAGATCGAGGACGGCCGGGTTCGGGCCGAAGTCAGCCGAGGTCAAACGCGGTCGAGTTCGGAACCGTCGAGCCAGCCGAGCTGAGCCGCCCTGAACACGAGCTGGATGCGGCTGGACACGCCGGCCAGCGAGTACAGTTCGGCGATCATGCGTCGCACCGTGCGGGTGGACACGCCGAACCGGCGCGCGACGGCCTCGTCCTTGCTGCCATTGGCCACCATGATCAGCAACTGCTTCTGTGCCCTGCTCAAGGGTGCAGGTCCATCGCCGGGCTCCTCGCCGCCGAGCGAGGTGGCCGAGGCCCAGTAGTGCTCGAAGAGGTCGGTGGCGGCGGCCACCGCGCCGGGCGTGCGCACGAGGATGCTGCCCCGCGTGTGGTCGTCGGGATCGACGGCGGAGACGACGTACTCGCCATCGACCACGAGCGTCCAGACCGGCAGCGCGGGCGCGGTCTTGATCTCGACACCGGCCGCGCGCATGCGGTGAGCGCCCGCCACCAGCGGCGTGAGGTAGTTGATGCTGTCGAGCATGATCACGCGAAGGTGCACGCCACGTTCGGCGAGGCTCACGGCGAACTCCACGATCGGCGTGTAGTCGGTGGGGTCGGTGATACCCGGCGACGGTCCTGCCGCCGCCAGCGCGTCCAGTCTGCGCGCGGCGGTGGCGGTGATGTGTTCGAGGCAGCGCAGGGCCGCTGCGGTGCCGTCGTTCTGCTGCACGTCCGATGTGGCCGACGCCGCGCCCCTGACGGCGTGCGCGGCCAGCTCCTCGGCCGCCGCCGCAGCCAGGTGCAGGCGTTGCTCCTCGGCCCGCAGAGCCTTTCGAGCGCCCGCCAGCAGAGGGGGAAAGGCGATGGCCGGATGCACGGGCCGCACCTTGCCGGCCGGAAGTCGTTCGACGAGGCCGAGTTCGCCCAGCGTCGTCAACGCGGCCGTGACGATGGTCTGCGAAAGCCCGAGGTTCTCGACGAGCAGTGAGGGGTCGCTCTCCGGCCTTTCGAGCAGCAGGCGATAGATCCGTTCGGCCTGCTCGTCAAGGCCAAGGCAGTCCAGCATCCGGCCCCCTGTGTCGGTGTTCGCCGTGACGACGTGGCGATCACCGTACCGTCATCGACGGCTCACCGGGGGATGCTTTCCGGCCGCCTTCGGGTGCCGTCAGCGCGAACCCGACAGCACCTCCCTCGCCTTGGTCTTCGCGCCCTGCACCAGCACGTGCCAGGCGTTGGGATCGCCCTTGAGCAGGGCCTCCGTGACGGACTTGACCTGATCGAACGTGGCGTGCGGCGGGATCGGCGGCAGTTCGGGATCACAGTGGACATCGAGCACGGCAGGCCGGTCGGCGGCCAGCGCCGTGTCCCAGGCCGCGCCGAGGTCACCGGGGTCGTCCACAGTGATGCCCACGAGGCCCATCAGCTCGGCGAACTTGGCGTAGGGGACGTCGGGAAGGCTCTGGGACTCCTCGAACTTCGGCGCGCCGCCCATCGCCCGCAGCTCCCACGTGACCTGGTTGAGGTCGTGGTTGTTGAACACGCACACCACCAGCCGCTGGTCCTGCCACAGCTTCCGGTATCGGGCGATGGTGACGAGTTCGGCCATGCCGTTCATCTGCATCGCGCCGTCGCCGACCAGCGCGATCACCGGACGATCGGGATGCGCGAATTTCGCGCCGATCGCATAGGGCACACCGGCGCCCATCGTGGCGAGCGTGCCCGAAAGCGAGCCCCGCATCCGCCCCCGCATCATCAAGTTACGGGCGTACCAGTTCGTCGAGGACCCGGAGTCCGCCGTGACGATCGCGTCGTGCGGGGCGCGGTGCGACAACTCGTGCACCACCCGCATCGGGTTGACCGGGTCGGCTTCGAGCATGGCCTGGCCGTGCAGCGTGGTCCACCAGTCGGCGACGTTGCGCTCGAGTGTGTCCCTCCACGACCTGTCGGTCTTGCGTTCCAGCAGGGGAAGCAGCGACCGCAGTGTGGCCTTCGCCTCGCCGACCAGGTTCACCTCGGTCGGATAGCGCATGCCGATCAGGCCGCCGTCGATGTCGATCTGCACGGCCCTCGCCTGGCCGAACTCGGGCAGGAACTGCGAGTACGGGAAGTTCGAGCCGACGATCAGCAGCGTGTCGCAGTCGCGCATCAGCTCGTAACTGGGCCGGGTTCCGAGCAGGCCGATGGCACCCGTGACGTAGGGGAGGTCGTCCGGTAAGACGTCCTTGCCGAGCAGCGCCTTGGCGACCCCGGCCCCGAGCACGTCGGCGGTGCGCATCAGCTCCTCGGCCGCGTTGCGGGCGCCCTGCCCTGCGAGGATCGCCACCCGCTCGCCCGCGTTCAGCACCTCGGCCGCGTGCGCGATCTCGTCCTCCGGCGGGATCACCACGGCTCTCGGCGTGCTCGGCGGGCTCGACGGCACCTGCTTGAATTCGTGCCGGGGCGGCGTGTACTCCTGCTCCTGAAGGTCGGCCGGGACGATCAGCGCCGTCGGGGCCTTCCTCGACAGAGCCGTACGGAAGGCGCGGTCCAGAGCGTTGGGCAACTGCTCGGCGACGTTGACCTCGACCAGGTACTCCGACGCGACGTCCTTCAGCAGCGCCTGGAGGTCGATCTCCTGCTGGTAGCTGCCACCCATCGCGCTGCGGGCGGTCTGGCCCACCACGGCGACGACGGGGACGTGGTCGAGTTTCGCGTCGTAGAGACCGTTCAGCAGGTGGATGGCTCCCGGGCCCGAGGTGGCGAGGCAGACACCGGCCTCGCCGCTGAACTTCGCGTAACCCACGGCCTCGAACGCTGACATCTCCTCGTGCCGCGACTGCACGAACCTCGGCTGGTTGTCCGCCTTCCCGAACGCGGCGACGATGCCGTTGATGCCGTCGCCGGGATAGCCGAAGACCTGTCGAACACCCCAGTCCCGCAGTCGCCGGAGCAGGTAGTCGCCGACCGTCTGGGCCATCTGTCCCTCCTCGCGCAGAAGCTGCTGAAGCGCCAATCTGCGAGTCGGCTACCCGAAAGGGTGCCTCTCAACCGTGTCCGCACTTCCCGCACGCGTGTCCGCACTTCCCGCACGGGTGTCCGCACTTCCCGCACGGGTGCCTGCACTTTCCGCACGTGTCCGCAGTTCTCGTACGCGTGTTTGCAGCGCAGGGTGCAGACACCCGTACACAGGCTGAGGACACGGCTGGACACGGCTGGACACGGCGGTGTGGGTACTCGAACTCACGGTGTGGGAAGGGGACACGCGTGATGACGGTGTGGCTGGAAGCGGGACTGTGGGGTCTGCTCGCGGGCTCGGCGCTGCTGCTCGGGGCCGCGGCGGGCTGGTGGTTCGCGATTCCGCCCGCCGTGGTGGCCGGTGTGATGGCCTTCGGCGCGGGTGTGCTGGTGTCGGCGCTGGCTTTCGAGCTGGTGGACGAGGCCGAGCGCACCGGAGGGCTGCTCGCGACGTCGTTGGGATTCCTGGTGGGCGCGTGCGCGTACGTGGTGGCGAACGAGCTGCTGTCCCGGCGCGGCGCCCGCCACCGCAAACGGTCGGGCCCGCACCAGCCCTCCGAGCACGAGGCCAAGGGAAGCGGGGCGGCCATCGCCATCGGCGCGCTGCTCGACGGAATTCCCGAGTCGGTTGTGCTGGGACTGTCGGTTCTCGGTGGAGGTGGGGTCGGTGTCACCGTGCTCGCCGCCGTGTTCATCTCCAACATCCCCGAGGGACTGTCGAGTGCCGCTGGCATGAAGCGGGCGGGGCGGAGCGCGGGCTATGTTTTCGGCGTGTGGGCGGGAATCGCGCTCGCGTGCGGCGGGGCCGCGCTGCTGGGAAGTCTCCTCCTCGACGGAGCGCCTGCCGCCACGATCGCCGTGATCACGGCTGTCGCCGCAGGCGGCATCCTCGCCATGGTGGCCGACACGATGATCCCTGAGGCGTTCCAGCGAACGCATGTCCTCACCGGACTGATCACCACGGTCGGGTTCCTGACCGCGTTCACCGTCCAACGCTGGGGCTGATGCGCCCTGCCAGCACTTCGCGGGAGAGGTGGTCGGCGCGGCGCGTCGTCTCGGGCAGCCGGGCGTGCCGACTGAGCGTGATCGTGTGGGCGCGTGCCGTGTCGAGGCTGATCCGGTGGCCTACCGAGACGAACACCGGCTTCACGCCGTCGCGAGTGCGCACGACGGCGCCGATGTTCTCACCGTTGCCCCAGCCCTCGTCGCCCACGGTGAGCGGTGACCACGCCCCCCGCCTCGACGCAGGCGGAACGAACTCGCCGACGAACACGGTCTTCGCGACCCCGAACGTCGGGACATCGGCAAGCAACCCGAGGTGACAGGCGAGCCCGAAGCGGCGAGGGTGGGCGAGGCCGTGCCCGTCGCACACGATCAGATCCGGCGTGGTCGCAAGCTCTCGCAGGGCCTCCACCAGCGCGGGAAGTTCCCGGAAGGCGAAAAGGCCGGGCTCGTAAGGGAACTCCGCCGTCGCGATCACGGTGGACGTCTCGACCACCTCAAGAGAGGCGTAGTCGAGCACGACCGCCGCCGCGGCGAGGCGGTCGCCGTCCCTTTCGTAGGCGACGTCAACACCGGCGACCGTTCGCACGGCGTGCTCAGCATCGTCAACGGTCCTTATCCTGCCCCGCAAACGACGCTGCGTCTCGATGGCCTCGGGTATCGTCTTCGGCCACGGCTGGAGCCGGATTTCCACGTGCCTTCCCCCGTTTCCTTTCGGCACGAAAGCCTTGTGCCGTCCATTCTCGACAGCATGGGCACAGCGCGGAAGACGCGGGTGTGCCCTTCGCGGACTGTACGGGGGTCAGAAAGATCGACTACGCTGAGCGGAGCAGTAAGAACTAGGCCATTCGTGCCGTCGGCTTTTTCTGGGGATCGCATGGAGGTGCACTGGAATTCACGGTTTCCGGCGCGCCGATGACGCGGTGTGCCGACATGTTCCGGCAAGCCCGACCGATCTCTGGGTGATCATGGAATCCTCCCCGACCTCCCCGCGTGGGCCGCATCCGCTCGCCTGGGTGTGTGGCGCACTCGCCACCGCCTACGTGGTCGTGACCTCGATTGTCCTCGCCACCGGCGACACCGGTCAGGTGTGGTGGCTGGCACCCGGCGTCGCGGCGCTGGCCGCTCTGGCCGCCTGTGTCGCGCTGACCGTACGGTCGGCAAGAGCCGCAGCGGCTTCCCACGCCGCTCTCGCGAGGGAGTACGCCGCGAACCGCGAGGTGCACGAAGCCTTCGTGCGCTACATGGAATCGCTCACCGACGAAACACTGCTGCCGCCGCTTCCCGACGGCCCCACGCACCCCGAGGCAGCGCACGAGTTCGAGCGAATGAGGGCACTCGTCGTGAACGCCAGGGACATCTACCTGGCACAACGCAGCGCCGTCCACACCGCTGTCGTCTCGCTGGCTCGCAAGGTGCAGACCTCCTCGCACCGCATACAGGAGGAGGCCGGTCGCATGGTCAACCGGCATCCGAACGATCCGGACGTGCTGGAGACGAGCATGCGCGTTGATCACGCCGCCGCTCAGCAGGCCAGGTACGCGCAGTCGCTCGCCGCGCTCTGCGGTGAACGCCCTGGCCAGCAGTGGAACGAGGCGCTGCCGCTTTCGGACGTCGTGCGCGGTGCGGCCGGCCGCATCACCTCCTACCAGCGGGTGGAGGCGTCGGGGGACCCCGCGATCGCCGTCACGGCGAGGGTGGCGGAGCCGCTCATCCACATCGTCGCGGAGCTGCTGGCCAACGCGGCGCAGTCGTCGCCGCCCACCACTAACGTGCTCGTGACACTGCGGCACGTCCAACGCGGCGCCGTGATCGAGATCGATGATTGCGGTGTCGGCATGGACGACAGGAGGCTCGAACAGGCGAGGGCCATCGCCTCGGGCGAGAAGGATGTCGATCTCTTCACACTCGGCGAGGTACCGCAGACGGGGTTGCCTTCAGTCGGCACCTACGCGCGGCGTTACGGCTTCCGTGTCGATCTCGGCGAGTCCGTGTACGGCGGGGTGCGCGCCATCGTCATGGTGCCTTCGGAGCTGACCGAGCCGCTGCCGTCGGGACACCCCGCGATGAGCGGGCAGCTCGCGCTCTCCCGGCAGCACAACACGGCCGACAACCTCAGACCCGTACAGGTGGCGAAGCCGGAGCCCTCGCCGCGATCCCAGCAGTTGCCGCTGCCCGGCCCCGCCGTCTCGGGCGAACCGGGAGGTGCGGCCCGCTCCGCCGACGAGTCGCCCGTGCTGCCGCGCCGCAAATCCCGCCGAGGTGAGGCCAAGGCCGCGGCAGGGAACAGCACCGAGATCACCATGGACCTGCCCGTCGTTCCCGCGAAGCCTGCCGACCCGAGGCAGGCGGCGGAACAGGCGGGGCAGTGGATGAGCGCCTTCCTCAGTTCGGACCCCGCCGCGACCAACCGCATCGCCGCGACACCGAACCCGCCTTCCGACCCTGAAGACACTTCGGAGGAGTAATGGTTGCCAATGCCGGTGACAACAGTTGGATGCTGGAGCAGATCAGGAGCGTGCGCGGAGTACGGCACGCGATCGTGCTCACCTCCGACGGCCTGCTCAAGGTGAAGACGAACCACACCGCCACCGACGTCGCCGACAAACTCGCCGCGGCGTGCGCGGGTCTGACCTCCCTCGGAAGGGGCGTCGGCGACGAGTTCGGCTCCGGTGGTGACCCCAAGCAGGTGATGGTCGAGTTCGACGGCGGGTTCCTGTTCGTGCGCGGCGCAGGCGACGGCTCGCGCCTCGCCGTGGTCACAGACCCCGTCATCGACCCTGGTCTGATCGCGCAGCAGATGCAGCTACAGGTGCTCCAGATCGGTGAGCGGACCCTCAGCACGCCGACCCGCAGCCGCTGACCATGGACCGCCCCAGCGAGTACGAGGATCGGCCGATCCGGCCGTACGTGATCACGGGCGGGCGTGCCCACCCGTCGCGCAACACGCTGCGGCCGGAGACTCTGCTGGTCGCCAACCCCGAGTCGCAGCTGCCGATGTCGGCGAGCAGGGAGAAGCGCTCGCTGGTGGAGTTGTGCCGGGGTGTGCTGTCGGTCGCGGAGGCCGCGGCGCACCTTCGCCTTCCGGTGAGCGTCGTCGTCGTGCTCGCGTCGGATCTGATCGACACAGGGCATCTCGTGGTGCGTTCCAGCCCGCAGCGACTCGTCATCCCCGAAATCGAACTGCTGGAGAAAGTGCTGAATGGGCTCCGAAAGCTCTGAGCGTTATGTGTCCCCGACCGTCGCCGAGTCGGTCAAGATCCTGGTCGTCGGCGCGTTCGGCGTCGGCAAGACGACCTTGATCGGCTCGGTCAGCGAGATCGCCCCGCTGCGCACCGAGGAGACCATGACCGCCGCGAGCGTCGGCGTTGACTCACTCGCCGGGCTCCACGGCAAGCGGACGACGACGGTGGCGATGGACTTCGGCCGCATCACCGTGAGCCCCGAGATCGTGCTTTACCTGTTCGGCACGCCGGGGCAGAAGCGTTTCTGGAGCCTCTGGGAGGGGCTGGCCGACGGGGCGGTCGGCGCGCTCGTCCTCGTGGACACCCGAAGGATCGAGGACAGTTTCGAGGTGTTCGACCAGCTGGAGTTGCACACCAGTGTGCCGTTCGCGGTGGCGGTCAACCAGTTCCCCGACTCGCCGACCTACGGTCCCGAGAAGCTTCGCGAGGCGCTGGACCTGCTGCCGGAGACGCCGATCGTGTACTGCGACGCGCGCGACCGGCAGTCGTCGGTGCAGACACTGGTGAAACTCGTCGAGTACTCCCTCGCGGTGCGCAAGAACTCGGAGGTGGCCTGACCGTGTTGTCGCAGCCGCCCACGGCTGGGTCATCGCAGCCGCCCACGGCTGGGTCATCGCAGCCGCCCACGGCTGGGTCGCCGCAGCCGCCCACGGCTCGGACGCTGGCCGAGATGACCGGTCTCACTCCGCTGTCGGAGATCGTCAACTCGCAGAACCCGCACGCCGTCTACAGCGAGTTGCGGGCGCGGTGGGGGCAGGTCGCTCCGGTAGAACTGATGCCCGGCGTCAACGGCTGGCTCGTGCTCGGGCATGCCGAGATCTGTCAGGTTGCTCGAAATGAGCGGCTCTTCTCGCACGATCCGCGCATGTGGCGGGAGTACACGAGCGGAGTGATCCCGCCGGACGCGCCGCTGGCGGCGCTGCTGTCTCCGCTGGAGAACGCCGTGTACGCCGACGGCGAGAAACACCGGAGGCTACGGGCGCCCGTCGAGGAGGGTTTCGACGGTCTCGACGAGCATCGCCTTCGCAGGACCACCGAACACATCTGCCTCGGCCTCGTCGATGGATTCTCGATGCGGGGCGAGGCGGACCTCGTCACCGAGTACTCCGCCGCCATCCCGATGCTGGTGATGCTGTCGCTGCTCGGCGTCTCCGCCGAGGACAGGGAGAAGCTGAGAGGCACTCTGCTCGCAGGCATCGAGTCGTACTTCGCTGACGACTCCATGCGGCGGATGCTGGTGGAATTGCTGCGGCAGCGGAGGGCGCAACCGAGGGACGACCTCACCTCGGTGCTCGTGCGTCATCCCGGCCTTCGCGGCGACGACGAGGTGCTCCACGCGATGATGATGATCATCGGCATGGGATACGAGGTCACCGGTGTCTGGATCGCGATGGCGCTGCGGCTGATGCTGACCGACCGCCGGTTCACAGCCCGGCTGCGTGGGGGAAGGCTCGGCATCGACGAGGCACTCGACGAGGTGCTGTGGCGGGACCCGCCCATCGCCAACATGATCGGCAGATACGCCGCGGTGGACTGCGAGCTGGCCGGGCAGCCGATCAGCAGGGGAGACGCGGTGATCCTCAGCTTCGCGGCCGGTAACGCGGACTTCCGGGTTCGTACCAACGACCCGTGGCTCGAGATCGGCAACCGCGCCTACCTCTCGTTCAGCGCGGGTTCTCACGCCTGCCCTGCCCAGCGTGCGGCACGGCTGATCGCGCGGATCGCCGTGGAGACGGCACTGTACTCATTGGACGACGTCAGCGTGGCCGTTCCAGTGGAGAGGCTGACCTTCACCCCTTCGCTGTGGAACCGTCACCTGACGGCGCTGCCCGTGCGTTTCACGCCGGCGCAAGCGGCCCACCGCTGACCTGGCACACCTGGCGCACCTGGCGCACCTGGCGCACCCTGTGCACGGGTGTCCGCACTCTGCGCACGGGTGTTTGCACCTAGTGCGCCCGTGTCCGCACTTCCCGCACGGGTATCCGCACTTCCCGCACGGGTATCCGCACTTCCCGCACGGGTGTCCGCACTTCCCGCACGGGTGTTTGCAGTCTGGGATCGTGTCCGCACTTGGTGCGCTCGTGTCCGCACTTCCCGTACGGGCGTTTGCGTTGAGTGCTCGCGAGTCCGCACTTCGGCGGGGTTGCGAAGGCGAGTCGATGCGGTCAGCGACACAGGACGGCGGCTCTCGTGCGCCAGTTGCCGAAAACGGTGGACCTGTTGTCAATACCTGTGCAACTGGTGCCCAACCCCTGGGGGCGAGATGCCAGCACCTGGGCGCCAGGTGCCAACACCTGTGCACCAAGTGCCAGCACCTGCGCACCAGCTGCAATCATCTGTGCACCAAGTGCCAGCACCTGCGCACCAGCTGCAATCATCTGTGCACCAAGTGCCAGCACCTGCGCACCAGCTGCAATCACCTGTGCACCAAGTGCCAGCACCTGCGCACCAGCTGCCAACACCCGTGCACCAGGTGCCAACACCCGTGCATCAGGTGCGGACACGGCGTCAGTCCAGTCCCCGCAGCGACCGTTCGACGAGGTCCGCCACAACGGGGCGAGCGGCTTCCGCGTCCTCGGGCACGAGGCCGATCCGTGTTCGGCGCTGGAGCACGTCCTCGACGTCGAGTGCTCCCTCGTGGCGGACGGCCCACACGACCTCGGCCGCCGTCGTGGCGCAGCCCTCGAACAGCGGGCGCGCCAGTTCGGGATCGACGTCGCCGAGTGCGGCCACCCTCGGCGCCTCCGTACCGTACTTGCCGACCAGCCTGCGTGGAGCCTCCACAGTGGTCAACGCGGCTCTGCTCGCCGCACCGACGAGCGGAAGACGTGCCGTGCGAGACGCGGGCGCGGTGAGTCCTGCTGCCGACACGGCGGCATCGACGGCGTCGGCTGCCATCACGCGGTAGGTGGTGAGCTTGCCGCCCACCACGGTGACGACCCCGGTCGAGGCGTCCGTGAGGACGGCGTGTTCCCGTGAGAGGTCGGCCGTCCTGCCGCCGGGTGTGTCGAGCAGGGGGCGAAGGCCGGCGAAGGAGCCGCGCACGTCGTCGCGGGTGAGCGCAACGTCGAGCACCCGCGACGCCACGTCGAGCAGGAAGTCCACGTCCGTGTCGGGAACCTCGGTGACGTCGTCTGCCTCGCCGTCGAGCGGTTCGTCGGTGAGGCCGAGGTAGACGGTTCCTCCCGGCTGGGGGAGCAGGAAGACGAACCGGTTCAGCTCACCGGGCACCGGCACCATGAGGGCGGCCTCCCCAATGCCGATGGACCTCGCGTCCAGCACGAGGTGCGAGCCCCGTGAAGGACGCAATCGGACGCTGGGCACGAGCCCTCCCGACCACACCCCGGCAGCGTTGATCACCTGGCGAGCGCTCAGCTCGATCTCCTCACCGGTCAGCTCGTCGCGTGCCCTGACCCGGTGGGCGGTCACCTCCAGCGCTCGCAGCCTGGTGAGGACGCGAGCGCCGAGTCCGGCGGCCGTCCTGGCGAGGGCGACCACGAGCCGGGCATCGTCGGTGAGCGCGCCGTCGAAGGCCAGCAGCCCACCCTGGAGCCCGGTCTCGCGCAGCCCGGGTACGAGCGCCAACGCTTCGGCGGCCTGCACCGTTCTCGGCCGGGGAAGCAACGACGACGGCGTTCGGGCGAGTCTGCGCAGCGCGTCACCTGCGGCGAGTCCGGTCGCGGTGAGCGCGTGATCGCGTGGCGAGGTGTTCGCGTAGCGGGGGAAGAGCTGGCCCATGGGGCGCGTGAGGTGCGGTGCGGTTCGCCGCATGAGGATGTCGCGCTCGATCGCGCTTTCCCTGGCGAGCCTCACGTGGCCGTGTGCGAGGTACCGGAGCCCGCCGTGCACGAGTTTGCTGGAGAACCGCGAGGTGCCGAACGCGAGGTCGTGGGCCTCCAGCAGCGCCACGGAGAGTCCGCGCGCAGCCGCGTCGAGTGCCACCCCCGCGCCCGTCACGCCGCCGCCGACGACGATCAGGTCGGGTTGCTCTCCCGACGCGAGCGCGTCGAGTTCCCTCGCGCGCCGCCGGGCCGTCAAGGAAGCGTGGATCACTGCTGTCATGGTGTCAGGCTGCTTTCGAGTAGGTGGCGTAGTTCGGCGAGAAGGGACTCGCCATCGACGTCGCGGGTGGCGGGCCGCCACGAGAGGACGAAGGACTGCACGGCGAGCAGCAGGGCTCTGACCTGCGCGGACAGTTCACCCCTCCGCACGGACCCGTCGGCGTGCCCCTCGGCGACGAGCCCGGCGACGACCTGCTCGGCGAGCCGCTGCGTGCTGCCGAGGCGCTCCGTGACATAGGGGAGCACCTGCTCGGCGTCCCGGTCGAGCACCGTCCGCAGCAGCGGATCGGCGCCGAGCGCGCGCACGGCGGCCACGCCCAGCTCCACGAGCCTCTCGCGAGCGGGCAGCGCGAAGTCGATGCCTGCGTTCACCCTGTGGAGCAGTACGCCGAACTCGCGCGTCAGCAGTGCCGCGAGAATGCTGCGCACGTCCGGATACCGCCGGTAGAGCGTCATCCTGCTCACCCCCGCGGTGCGGGCGATGTCGGTGAGCGTGGTCCTGCGTACTCCGGCTGCCAGCACGCACGTTCGGGCCGCGTCGAGAAGCAGGTCGTCGGGAACCCTTGAGCCGGTGGCGCGTTCGGCCACGGTGGGGACCGCACCTACCCGCTCGAAGGTGTGACGTTCTTGCTTCATGTGTCACACTCTAGCCGTGAACGAGATCCTCGACCATCGCCTTCGCTCGGCCTGGACGCCCGAGGCGGGGAACGCCGCACCGCTTCCGCCGCACGCGGTGAGCTGGCTGACGCGCCGCATCGGTCCGCTGTCGCCCTCCGTGCCCGCCGCCGAACCCGCCTTCACCGTGCCTCCGTCCGGCCTGCCCACGGCGGCACACGCGGCTCTCGCGGAGGTCGTCGGCTCCGATCACGTGCTGGACGGCGAGAGCGAGCGGCTCGGCCGCGCGGGCGGACTGTCCTATCTGGACCTCCTTCGACGGCGTCATCCCGGCGACCTCGCTGTGCCCGACGCCGTCGTGGTGCCGGGTGATCCCGACGAGGTGCAGCGCGTCGTGGACGTGTGCTCGGCCCACGACATCGCCGTGGTGCCCTTCGGCGGAGGAACGTCGGTCGTCGGCGGAGTGGCGGCTCTGCGCGGCGGCAAACCCGCTGTGATCGCGCTGGATCTCGAACGTCTCGACCGGCTGGTCTCCGTGGACGCGACATCCAGGCTCGCCGTGTTCCAGGCCGGAGTCACGGGCCCCGAGGCGCAACGCCGACTGGCCGCACACGGATTCACACTCGGTCATGTGCCGCAGTCCTTCGAGCGAGCCACGCTCGGCGGGTTCGCCGCGACGCGGTCGGCAGGCCAGGCTTCGGCGGGTTACGGCAGGTTCGAGGACATGGTGCAGGGCGTGCGGTTGGCGACCCCGGCAGGGCCGTGGCGCCTCGGGGTCGCGCCGGCTTCGGCGGCGGGGCCGGACCTGAGGGCGCTCGCCGTCGGCAGCGAAGGCACACTCGGTGTCATCACCGAGGTCACCGTTCGCGTTCGCCCTCTGCCGGAGCGGGAGCACTACGAGGGGTTCGTGCTCAAGGGCTGGCGGCACGCGGTCGCCCTCGTGAGGATGCTGGCGCAGAACGGCCTTTCCGCCGATGTCACCCGGGTGTCCGATGTGGATGAGACTGCGGTGTCGCTCGCCCTCAAGGGCGGCCTCGCGACGAAGGCTCTGCGCGGCTACCTCACCGCGCGCGGGGTGCACGAGCCGTGCCTGCTGATCCTCGGCTGGCACGGGCACGCGCCGCAGCGCGCCCGCGCTCGCAAGCTGCTCAAGGGGGCGGGTGCCGTCTCGCTCGGGAAAGCTCCGGGGCAGGCGTGGCGGAAGGGCCGTTTCGCAGGTCCCCGTCAGCGTGACGCGCTGCTCGACCTCGGCGTCTGCGTCGAGACGCTGGAGACGGCCACTCACTGGTCGAGGATCGGCGAACTCTACGACAGCGTGCGGGCCGCCCTGCGCGGCGCACTCGACCGCCCTCTGGTGATGTGCCACATCTCCCACACGTACGAGACCGGTGCGTCGCTGTACTTCACGGTGCTCGCAGCCCGCGACCCGCACGACCCGTTCGGCCAGTGGGAACGCGCCAAGCGCGCCGCGAGCGAGGCGATCAGCGAGGGCGGGAGGGGCACGATCAGCCACCACCACGCCGTCGGCGTGGACCACGCGCCCTACCTGCCTGCCGAGATCGGTGATGTGGGCATGGCGGTGCTGGCCGCGGCGAAGAGGGCCGCCGACCCGAAGGGCATTCTCAACCCGGGCAAGCTGGGCTTGCCGGACACCGAGGACGGCGCGGACGAGCCGCGCTAGAACTGTGGTGAGGCGGCCGGTGCGATGAGGTAGGCGACGCCGGCCGGTGTGTCGATGAGGTTGCCGCTCGCGTCGCGGCGTTTGGTGCGTTGCCAGACGTTCTCGAACGGCTCTCGCGGGTACACGCGCCGCACCGAGGCCGCGTCGTCGGCGGCGGGGTCGTTCGCGACGACGTCGCCATCGCCGGTGAAGCCGGTCAGCACCAGCAGGTGACCTTCGGTGCCGTAGTCCGCGCCGGGAAGCTCGCCCTCGGTAAACGAAACGGAGACGATCACGGGAATCCCGTGTGCGACGTAGTGCTCGACGTCGCGCAGCGAACGCAGGCGCGAAACCCGGCCGCGCAGGCCGTACTGGGAGGCGTAGGCCACGTTGAAAGCCCAATTCCCCGTGCCGTCGTAGGCGTGGTCGAAGGTGTGCCTCGCGGCGTGCACCACACTGCGGTCGGGGTGGTCGCGGGGGATCCAGGCGAGTTCCGCGTCCGTCGGTCCCGCTCCCCAGTACTCGACCACCATTTCCGTCGCGGCAGGGCTGCACCACGCTTCACCGCCACCGCCGTATTCCCTGAAGTGGCCATTGTGGACATACTGGGCGTAACGCGGCACGGGGAGTTCGATGCCGAGGCCGGGACCGGCTGTTGACACGGGAACGTCGGTGCGCTCCTCCGAGACCGAGGACACTGCTCCGGCAGCGGCCAGCGACGGTGTGGCGGAGGTGCCCTCCGCTCGGCACAGTGTCACCCGCAGCCGGTACGCCCGCAGGCGCACGTCGTCGGCGGCCACGAGACGATCGACGACCACGCGGGCGGATTCGTCGTGCTGACCTGCCACCGAGGTGCGCCGCACGTCGGTCTCGTGGAACGACCAGCGGCCCATCGAATACCACGGTGTGCGCCGCTCCGTCGTCGTCCGCGCCTCCACCTCGACGGTCAGCCACGTTCCCGGCGGTGTTACCGCGTTCCACGACACCACGATGTCGTCGGCGTCGAAGGGAATCTCGTGCTCCGGAGACGTCCACCAGGCGTACTCGCCGCCGTCCTGCACACCGGCGGCCGAGGCGATGCGGAGACCGGAATCCACGATCTCGGTGCCCGAGAACTCGCCGTGCGCGAAACCGTTCGCGGAACTCCACTCGTGGTAATCGATGTCCACGCGACCCACCATACGGCCGGGTAGCGCGGGATTCATGTCCCGTGGTGGTCAGGACCGCAGCACGGCCTGGCTCTGCGTGACCTTCGCGATCAGTCGTCGCTCGTCGTCGTGGATCTCGGTCTCCACCACGATCACCCGCCCTCCCGCGTGCAGCGGGCGCGCCGTCGCCGTGGCGTACCCTTCGCGAACGGCGCGGAGGAAGTTCGTCTTCGATTCGATGGTGGACGTGCCTTGCGCGCCTTCGGGAAGATTGAGGAACGCGCACACGGCGGCGGTGGAGTCGGCGAGCGACATCAACGCTCCACCGTGGAGCACCCCGCCGAGGGTGCAGAGACTTTCGTCGTGAGCGAGCCTGGCCACCACCAGCTCGCGGGAGTGCTGGAGAACCTCGACACCCAGTCGCTCGGTGAACGGCATGCTGCGGTGGAACAGAGCCGTGCCCTCGCCGTCGAGACCGCTGGCTTGTGCTGTGTCCATCCGCAAGACCATGCCGCACCGAGCGGCGGGCGTCCAGTTTCAGCTCATCACGCTGTGGACCCACTTGTAGTGCGAGTAGGCGCCGGTGGAGACGTCCGGCGTGCTGCCGCACCCGCTGCCGATGCCCCTGCTGACGACGCCGACGACGATCCAGCGCCCGTAGTAGTTCTTCAGCAACGGCGAACCGGAGTCACCGCCGCACAGAGCCTGGTAGTCGCCGGGGTTGTCGGTGCAGATGTCACCGTTACGGATGCCCCACGAGTCGTCACCCTCGGCGTCAACCCGGCACTCCTGCGAGGTCGGTGACAGCACGGTGGTGTCGAGCTGTCGCAGGTCAACCGGCAGCGTGGTGGGGTCGCCGATGTCCTCGCTGGACGTGTATCCCCAGCCGAGTGCGCGCACCGGGGCTCCGGTACCCGGCTCGAACCACGCGAGGCGTGCGGGCCGCTGCTCTACCGGCTCGGCCAGCTTCAGCATCGCCACGTCGTGGCCGTCGTTGCGATCGGCCAGCCACGCCCATCCGGGGTGGACGACGATGTCCTCCACGTCGGCGACGCTGCCGCCGTTCAACCGGTCCGTCGAGCCGACTCTGACGTGGAAGATGTTCGGGTCCATGACCGTGAACGCTTCCCCGTCCTTGCCCGCGGTGGTGACACAGTGCGCGGCCGTCAGCACCCATTCCTCGTCCACCAGCGTCCCGCCGCAGCGGTGGCCGTTGGGGTCGCCGTTGCGCTCGTACTGCAACGAGACCATGAACGAGTACTGCTGGTCGGCGGTGTCACCGTCGATGATCATTGGTGCGATGCCGGTCTGCGCCGATGCCGTCGCCGCACCCGCGCCTGCGATGACGGCGGTTGCCGCGAGCACGGCGCCCAGCCTGCCCCACCGTCGCCCGTTGCCGCCCTTCGATTCCCCCAGACCGTTCGTCATCGTGGGACTGCCCCTTTCTCTCGATGCCTGACAAGTTGATCATCTCGCAGGGCACCGACAGTTCCGAGGCCGACCCGCATGGCGAAGGCCACCTTCACGTGCGGTCGTGGAGGTGGCCTTCCTTGCCGTATTCAGGAATTCACCGAGAATTTCTCAGAAGTGTGCGATGTCAAGCTTGCCCTCGGCGTGAGCGGCGCGGAGCCGCTTCTTGTCGAACTTGCCGACGCTGGTCTTCGGCACCTCGTCCACGAACGTCCAGTGCTCGGGAAGCTGCCACTTCGCGACCTTGTCGGCGAGGAACGTCCTCAGTTCCTCCGCCGTCACCTGCTCGCCCTCCCGCACGACGACCGCGACGAGCGGCCGCTCGTCCCACTTCTCGTCGGGGACGCCGATCACCGCGGCCTCGGCCACCGCCGGATGCGCCATCACCGCGTTCTCCAGGTCAACCGACGAGATCCACTCGCCGCCGGACTTGATGACGTCCTTGGCACGGTCCGTGAGAGTCAGGTACCCGTTCGGGGTGATCTTGCCGACGTCGCCGGTGCGCAGCCAGCCGTCGTGGAACTTGTCAGGGTCGGCTCCGCCGTAGTACGAACCCGTGATCCACGGCCCTTTCACCTCGAGTTCGCCGACGCTCTCGCCGTCCCACGGCACCTCGTCGCCGTTGTCGTCGATGAGTCTGGCCCTGACCGAAGCGGGGAACCGTCCCTGCGTGTAGCGGTACCGCCAGGCTTCCTCACCCTTCGCCGCCTTCGGTGGCCTCGCGACGCTGCCGAGCGGGGAGGTCTCGGTCATGCCCCAGGCGTGCAGGACGGGAACGTCGTACCGCTCTTCGAAGGCGTGCATCATCGCGGGCGGTGCTGCCGAACCGCCCACCACCACCTCACGCAGGTGCGAGATGTCCTGCGGGTTGGCGTCGAGGTGCTGGAGCAGGCCCTGCCAGATCGTGGGAACCGCGCCAGCGAAGGTCGGCTTCTCCTCAGCGAGAATCTCCGCGATCGGTCCCGGTTGCAGGAACCGGTCCGGCAGCACCATCGACGTGCCCACCATGAACGCGGCGTAGGGCATACCCCACGACATCGCGTGGAACATCGGCACGATGACCAGAGCCTTGTCCGCGTCGGTCAGCCGCATCGAATCGGTCATGCAGACCTGCATCGAGTGCAGCCAAATCGATCGGTGGGAGTAGACGACGCCCTTGGGATCTCCCGTGGTGCCTGACGTGTAGCACATCGCGGCGGCGGAGCGTTCCTCGATCTCCGGCCATTCGAAGGTCTCCGGCCTTCCGTCGAGGAGTTCGTCGTAGGAGTGCACGGTGACGCCCGACGGGGCGTCGAGAGCACCGGCGGCACCACCTGTCACGATCACGTGACGGACGGTGGTCATCTCCGGGAGTTGCCTGGCGAACAGGGGGAGCAGCGAACCATCGACCACGACGACGTGGTCCTGCGCGTCGTTGACGACGAATACGAGTTGCTCGGGGAACAACCTGATGTTCAGCGTGTGCAGCACAGCGCCCATCGCGGGAATGGTCAGGTAGCACTCGAGGTGCTCGGCGTTGTTCCACATGAACGTGCCGACGCGCTGGTCCGCGGTGACCCCGAGTTCCCGCAGCGCGTGGGCGAGCTGGGCCGAGCGCCTTCCGATCCGGTCGAACGTCGTCTTCCTCGAACCACTTCCCGTCCAGGTGGCCACCTCGCTGTCTCCGTGCATTCGCACGCCGTGACGCAGCAGATGGGCCAGCGAAAGCTGGTCGTCCTGCATGGTGCTCAACATTGAGCCTCCCGCTGAAGGTGGAGTGTCCGGATTGGGCGACTGTAATGCGCACCGCACGTTCGGGGCTTGTGCGCAGCGCCCAACTGTGCTTGCCGTCCTCGCTCCGGCACCGGCCGTGACCAGGGCGTGGCACGGTCGGGGAAACCTCGTGTCTTGATTTCGCGTCATCGCCGTACTTGGCGTTTACTGAGGCCCTGGACCTCGACGGCTTCGTCGGCGGCCTCGCGCGCCTGCGCGGCCGGGTCGGTCCTTCGCCGCGTGACGCGGTGTTCGATCAAGCACGAAAGGATCACTACGTTGGCACTTCCCACCTTGACCCCTGAGCAGCGGGCCGAGGCTCTCGCCAAGGCCGCGGAGGCCCGGAAGGCGCGGTCCGAACTGCTGGCCAACATCAAAGCGGGCAAGGAGAGCATCGAGGCGGTGCTCAACCGAGCCAAGGAGGACAAGACCGTAGGGAAGACGAAGGTGACGCAGCTTCTGAAGGCGGTTCCCGGCCTCGGACAGGTCAAGGTCGCCGCACTGATGGAGCAGGCCGGCATCGACCCGGACCGCAGGGCAGCAGGGCTCGGCGACCGGCAGCGGGAAGCCCTTATCAACGCTTTGAAGTGAGTGCCGGGGCGCCCCGCCCTCAGCACTCGGAAAACGCCGTCTCGGCGTGAGGCGACAAGATCGGTCGTCGGCCGGTCTCTCGGCCGGCATCACTCCTGGGGCAGGCCCATCGCGCGCAACAACGTCGCGAACTTGGCCGATGTTTCCGCAAGCTCCGCTTTCGGGTCGGACTCCGGCACGATCCCGCCGCCCGCGTACAGCCGCAAGGACTGCTCCGCCAGCTCGGCGCAACGGATCGACACGGCCCATTCGCCGTCGCCCTGAGCGTCCACCCAGCCGACCGCGCCTGCGTAGTAGCCGCGGTCGAACTCCTCCAGCTCGGTGACGAGCCGCCGCGCCGACGGCGTCGGCGTGCCGCAGATGGCAGGGGTCGGGTGCAGGGCGGCGGCGAGGTGCAGAGCCGTGACGCCGGGGTCCGACAGCTCTCCGGTGATGGTGGTGCCGAGGTGCCACATGGTCGGTGTGGACACCAGAGCAGGGCGTGGCGGAATGTCGAGGCGCGCGCAGTAGGGGCGCAGCGTCTCCACGATGGCCTCGGTGAGCACGGCGTGCTCGATGTGGTCCTTGCGGGACGCGAGCAGACGCTCCGCGTTCTCCCTGTCGATGGTGGGATCGGCCGATCTCGGCGCCGATCCGGCGTGCGGGTGCGACACCACCGTCCTGCCGCGCCGCGACAGCAGCAGTTCCGGGCTCGCCCCGACCAGGGTCCTCGCGTTCGGAAGCTCGGCGGCGAAGGTGTAGCCGCGGTCGTTGTCCACGACGAGGTTGTGCAGGATGCCCTCCGGCCCCACCGGGCCTGCGAACTCGACGTCGAGTGCGCGTGCGAGAACGACCTTGCGCAGGTTCCGTTCGGCGAGCGCGGTGACCGCCGTGGCGACGGCCTCGACGTGCCGTGACGGCTCGGGCACGGGACGGATCGCCACGGGCCGGGGTACCTCGTGACGGGGCAACGTCGCGGCTGCCGGGTGCAGGGCACCGGCGACGTGAACGTCCTTCGGCACGACGAGATGGCCCGGGGTGGTGGCGTCGCTGTCGAAAGGCAGCGCCCCCACCGCGACGAGGTCTGCCTCGTCCTCGCCCGAACGCTCCTCGATCTTGCCGAGCAGCAGCGTGCGCACCCGTTCGGCGAGTGCGAACTCGTCGGCGTCGCTCACGGCCGTGTGGATGCCACGGCCGAGCATCGTGCGATTCTCGGTGGCGAGGAAGAAGTCCCCTCGTCGGTAGGCCGCCAGAAGATCCACGGGGCTTTTTTCGGTCACACCCTGCCCCTTTCCTTCGGCGATCTCCCGGTCGTCCCTATTGTCCGCCGGACACCGGATCTTGGCGCCACCAGTGCTCGGTGACGTCGATCTCGTTCGCGGTGATTACCGCGACGGCGGCGCGGTAGCCGGGGCCGGGGTCGAGGTCGGCCATGCGCGTCGTGGCAGGTGAGAGCGCGTCGTCGGAGGAGGAGAGCAGGCGGGCGGGCTGGTCGGCGCTCGACAGGATCAGTGACTTGAGCGGGATGCGAAGGCCGCGTCCCGTGGCCTTCATGAGGGCTTCCTTGCGGGTCCAGAACGCAAAGAACGCCATGGCCCGTTCGGGGGAGGCGGGGGGCAGGGTGGCCTGTTCCGCCTCGGCGAGCGCGTAGCCGATCAGCGAGTCGTCGGCGCCCCGTTCCGTGCCTTCCACGTCGAGCCCCACCGGCTCGCCCGAGGTGGCGGCCACGCCGACGCGCTCGCCGGCATGGGAGATCGACAGCCGTAGCGCCGCGCCGGGCACCCGAACGGGACCATGTTGCTTGCCGCAGTCGGAGCAGGTCGCGTCGAAGCGGACCTCCTCGGGCCGCAGTCCCAGCCGCAGGCCCGCGACCGTCTTGGCGAGCACCCTGCCGGTGAGGAACCGGCGCTTGTCCTCGACCTTCCGGTATGCCGCATATCGATGCCGCTCGGCATCAGTGAGCAGGCACAGTGTGGCTTCCGTCTCGGTGATCGGTTCCGACCACCACACGGCGCACTCGGTCATGAGCGTTTCTTCCCCCTAGGCCCGTGGGTCCGGCTCGACTCAATCTAGGCGTCGTCAGGGCTCCCGCCAAGGTCGTGCATGCGCTACCGTGCGAACTAAGCAATCGCTTAGTCAGTGGGGACGGAGGAGCGTGAGCCGATGGATTTCAGCCTGAGTGTCGAGGAACGCGAGATTCGTGACTGGGTCAGGACGTTCGTTCGGAAGGAACTCGTTCCTCTCGAACAGGAGGTGCTGCGCAGGGAACGCGCGCACCAGCCCGGTCTCACCTCCGACGAGTTGAGCGAACTACGGCAGAAGGCGAAGAAGTCGGGATTCTGGGGTGTCCAGACCCCGCCCGAGTACGGGGGCATGGGGCTGTCCGCCGTCATGACGGCGTTGCTCGAAGCCGAACTCGGCCGCACATTCGTCCCGTTCAGCTTCGGTGGCTCCGCGGACAACATCCTGTTCCACGCCAACGACGAGCAGAAGGAGCGCTACCTGCTGCCGACGATCGAGGGCACGCGGAAGTCCTGCTTCGCCATCACCGAACCCGGCGCGGGCTCCGACGCCAAGGCGATCCGCACCACCGCGCGCAGGGACGGCTCCGACTGGGTTATCAACGGCGAGAAGACGTTCATCACCGGCGGCAACGAGGCCGACTTCGTGATGGTCTTCGCCGTCACCGACCCCGGCAAGGGAGCGAACGGCGGTGTGACGTGTTTCCTCGTCGATCGCGACATGGGCTGGCGCTCCGAGTACATCGACACGATGGGCGAGTGGGGCCCCGCCTCGCTGATCTTCGACGACGTGCGTGTTCCTTCGAGCCAGATCCTTGGCGAGGTCGGGCAGGGCTTCGCGCTGGCCATGCAGTGGATCGGCCGGGGGCGCTACCTGCTGCCCGCGAGGGCCATCGGCTCGTGCGAGCGGCTGCTGACGATGGCCATCGACCACGCCAATACGCGGGAGACCTTCGGCGCGCCCATCGCGGAACGCCAGGCGATCCAGTGGATGATCGCCGACTCGGGCGTCGAGATCGAGGCGCTGCGCTGGCTGGTACTGCATGCCGCGTGGCAGGTGGATTCGGGCATGGACTCCCGTCACGCGCAGTCGATCGCGAAGCTCTACGGCGGCCAGAAAGCCAACGAGATCGTTGACCGCGTGCTCCAGATCCACGGCGGCATGGGCTACACGCGGGAGTTGCCGATCGAACGCTGGTATCGCGAGCTGCGGCTGTTGCGGATCTACGAGGGAACCGATGAGATCCAGCGCCGCACCATCGCGCGCAACCTGCTCAAGGGCCACGTCACAGTGGGAGGAGCACTCGGCTGATGAGCCTCGGCGCACAGACGCCGTGGAGCCGGTCGTGTTACCGGTCCCACGGCGTCCGTGTCACCACGTGAATCGAATCTCTTTTTGACGACCTGCCCCCGGGGCTATCCCGTGGCCTCGCTGTCTCGTTCCCTGAGGGCGACCGGCACGCCTGCCAGATCCTCCTCGTTGCACAGCAGCTTCAGGTCGTAGTAGGGGTAGCCGTCGCGTTCGTCGTAGTCGAGGTGGACGGCGAGCACGTCCACGGGCTCCCCTAGCCACTGCTGGGCCTGCCGGAGCCAACCGGCGCAGCGTTCCAACGCGGCGGGGAGATCGTCGTCGCGGAACTCGACCGGTCGGTAGGGCACGTCCTGGATTCGGTCGCGCGGGTCCGAAGGCATCGGAAGCTTCGGGGAGACACCGGCATCGTTGAGTTCCAGCTGGATGGTTTCCTCACTCACCCTTCGACTGTCCCTCAGGCGAGCGCTGCGGGCAAGCTCCGACGGCCCGCAGTGCCACGTCGGCGTAGTGCGAGGCGAGGTCGTCGAGGGACATCGAACCCCGTGGCGAGTACCACCGCGCGACCCCGTTGCACATCTCCAGCAACGCGAGCCGGGTCACACCAGGATGCGCTGTCGTGAACACCCCGCTCGCCACGCCGTCGGCGACCGCGTCGGCCCACAGGCTCTCGTAGGAGTCGCGCAAGGCCACCACGGAACGCCGCGTCGCAGGGGCGAGGACATGGATCTCGTGATCAACGATCCGCGTCTCCCTCGGCAGCCGCGCATGGGTCCTGACGTGCAGTTTCACGAGCCTGCTCAGCCGGATGGCCGGATCTTCGACGTCGGTGGTCTGTGCCGTCGCGGAGTCGAGCAGGGTCCGCAGGCAACCGCGCATGATGTCCGCGAGCAACTCCTCCTTGGAACCCATGTAGTGGTACAGACTCGCCGTCGAGAGGTTGGACTCCTGCGCGAGGTCACGAATTCCCGTGCCGTGGAAGCCCTTCGCCGCGAACAGCTTCACGGCGGCCCTTCGCACCCGCTCGCGCGTGTCTAACGCCACCGCTGCTCCACCCGGTCGTAGGAGCCTTCCGGCGTGTCAGCGCCCGCCTTGCGCAGCTCGCCCTTGGCGATGCGTTCCGAGGCGGTCAGCGGAAGCGAGTCAACGAAAGCCCAGTAGCGCGGCACCTTGAAGTAGGCGAGTTTCGTTCCGCAGTGCTCAGCCAGTTCGTCCGGTGTGATGTCGTGGCCCTCGGTGAGCACCACGAGCGCCTTCACTTCCTCGCCGCGCAGGTCGTCTCGCACACCGAGCACGGCGGCGGTCCGCACAGCGGGGTGTAGCGCGAGTGCCCGCTCCACCTCGTCGGCCACGATGTTCTCGCCACTGCGCCGGATCATGTCCTTCGTCCTGCCGACGTAGTAGACGAGGCCCTGCTCGTCCATTCGCGCGATGTCGCCGGTGCGGAACCAGCCACCCCGGAACGCCGCGGCCGTGGCCTCGGGGTCGTCGTGGTAGCCGTGCATGAGACCGACACCCCGCACCAGCAGCTCGCCGTCCTGGCCACGCGGCACGGGCCTGCCGAGGTCGTCGGCGATCATCACCTCGCGGCAGGGCGCGGGCCTGCCGAGGCAGCCGGTGCCGACGGTGTCGTCGTGGTCGCCCGGATACATGCGGATGTCGCCGCCGGTTTCGGTCATGCCGAACGCCTCGAACCACGGCGCACCCCAGCGACGTTCGAGGTCGGCGTGGAGGTTCTTCGGGATGGCCGACGCGCTGACGGCGCGCACCTTGTGGTGGCGGTCGGCGTCCGAAGGTGGCATGCGCAGCAGCAGCGTCGGCATGAGCCCGAGGCAGTAGAACCACGTCACCCCGTACTCGCGCACCTTCTCCCAGAACGTCGAGGGGTGGAAACGGTCGAGCACCACGAGTGTCGCGCCGGATGCGAGTCCCAATGCGACATTCCACTGCGGATCGATGTAGTGGAACGGCTGCGCGGTGAGGATCATGTCGTCGGCGCCGATGTTCGGGAAGTGCGAGACAAGCCCGCCAGCCAGCGTGGTCCAGTAGCTGTGCGGGAGGACGCAACCCTTCGGCGCGCCCGTGGTGCCGGAGGTGTACTGGATGTTGGTGGGCAGTTCGGGCGCTGGCTCGTAGGGCGGTGGCTCGCTGCCCTCCGGCAGTTCGGCCGGGGTGAGCACCCGCTCCACCGACGTCTTCGGCGCGATGGTGCGGAGTAGTTCGGCGAACTGCTCGCCAGCCACGGCGAACCGAGCGCCGGAGTGGGCGAGCACGTGCTCGCCGTCGAGCTCCCTGTAGTTGGTGTTGACCGGGACGAGCACGGCGCCGAGCCTGGCGAGCGCCAGCCACAGTAGCGGGAACTCCGGCCGATTGTCGAGCATGACGGCGACGCGGTCGCTCCTGCGCACGCCGAGTGCGTGCAACGAACCGGCCAGCGTTTCGACGCGGTCGGCGACGTCGGCGAACGTGAGCCGCTCACCCGTCGCGTCGAACACCAGGGCGTCCTTGTCGGGCCACGCCGTCGCGGCGTGGCGCAGCAAACCCACCAGGTCGTCGCTCATCGGTTTTCGAACTCCTTCTTCGACGCGGCCACCTCCGGCGTGTGCTCGGTGATCAGCGCATGGCTGACCTCCAGTTCGAGCGCGGCCTCCACGGTGCCGTCGATGCCGCGATCGATGGCCCGTTTCGCCAGTGCCAGCGCCGACGCAGGCCGTTCGGCGAGCGTGCGCGCGACGCCGTTGACGTGTTCGGCGAGTTCCGCGGCCGGAACGACCCGGTTGACGAGCCCCATGGCGTGCGCGGACGCCGCGTCGATCCGCTCACCGAGCATGATCAGCTCCTTGGCCCTCATCGGCCCCACGAGCAGCGGAAGCAGCCGGGAAGCCGCGCCCGTGACACTCAGCCCCAACCCCACCTCGGGGAAGGCGAACACCGCGTCGTCGGCCGCCACCACGAGATCGCAGCCGAGCGCGAACTCCGCCCCCGCGCCGATGGCGTACCCGTGCACGGCCCCGACCACGGGCTGCGGCAGTGCCCGCAGCGCCCGTGTGACGTCCTGGAGCTGTTCCAGCCTCGCGCGGGACTCCTGTTCCGGCGGGGGCTGCTTGAGGTCGTGACCCGAGCAGAACGCCCTGCCCCGCCCCGCGAGCACCACCGCGCCGACACCGTCGTCAGCGGAGACGCGACCCAGCACGGTGAGCAGGTCGGCCACCAGTTCCGGAGTCACGGCGTTCAGGCGGTGCGGCCGGTTGAGCCACACTGTGGCAACGCGGTGGTCGATATCGAGGTCCACGGTCGCAACGTCTCGCATGACCCCGCAGCCTAGCCACACGATCGATCGATCGATAGGGTTTGTGTCATGCCGATTCGCGACGCCGTGGAGAACGACACCGACGACATCTGTTCGATGATCGAGGAACACGCCCGCTACGAGGGCAAGGACGACCTCGTTCTCGACAGGGCCGAGATGGCCCGGCACCTGTTCGGTCCCGAGCCGAAGGCATGGGTGCTGATCGCCGAGGTGGACGGCGCGACGGCGGGCATGGCGTTCTGCTCGTGGAACTTCTCCACATGGGAGGCGAGGCCCGGCATCTGGCTCGACGACCTCTTCGTGCGGCCCGACTACCGCAGGCTCGGCCTCGGCAGGCAGCTGCTGGCCGAGTTGAAGGCGCGCACCGAGGGCAGGGTCGAGTGGGACATGCAGGAGGGCAACGAGAAGGCCGCCGCGTTCTACGCCGATCTCGGCGCCGAACCCGTGCCGGGCTGGGTGCGCTATCGCTGGCGCGGCTGAACAGTACGTATCGTAGAGGGCATGGTTGGTGGCTCGGACCGTCGCTCGGCCTCGATCGAGGACTACCTGCGGGCGATCTACGGCCTTGAGGAGCGCGGTGAAGCCGTCACGAACACGGCGCTGGCCTCACGGCTCGAGGTGAGCCCTTCGTCGGCGTCGGGCATGGTCACCAAGCTCGCGCAGCAGGGGCTCGTGGAGCACGTACCGTACCGGGGCTTCGAGCTGACCGGTGAGGGCAGGCAGCTCGCGAGGTCGGTGCTGCGAAGGCACCGCCTCATCGAGTCGTACCTCGTGTCCGAACTCGGCTACACCTGGGACGAGGTGCACGCGGAGGCGGACCAGCTCGAACACGTCGTGTCCGACCTTCTCGTCGAGCGCATCGCGGTGAAGCTGGGCAATCCCGTGCGCGACCCGCACGGCGACCCGATCCCCGCCGTGGACGGCTCCGTCGAGGAGGTGTCCACGAAGCTGCTGGAGGAACTGCCGATCGGCGCGGTGGGGGAGATCGTCCGGGTGTGGGACACCGACCCCGAGCTGTTGCGGTACCTGACTGAGCGGGCCATCGGGCTCGGCGAACGGATCGAGGTCGTCGAACGCCAGCCCTTCGGCGGTTCGATCGTGGTGAAGGTGGGGCAGCCGCCCGACGCCGCCACACACGCCCTCGGCAGGGAGATCGCACAAGCCCTTTCGGTGGCGCTCCGCTGAGAGAGCCGACCGCCTGCGGTCGTGACAATTGGCTTTCCGGCGGGCACGACGGGCCACTAGGGTGGCCCGATGTCCTCGGTGAAAGAGTTCCAGATCACCTTCGACTGCGCTGATCCTGAACGTGTCGCTCGCTTCTGGTGCGAGGTGCTGGGATACGTCGTCCCGCCGCCGCCGGAGGGGTTCGACTCGTGGGCCGATTACGACCGCTCGTTGCCACCCGAACAGTGGGGGGCGTCCTTCGCGTGCCAGGACCCATCGGGAGTCCGACCTCGGCTGTACTTCCAGCGCGTCCCAGAAGGCAAGGTCGCCAAGAACCGGCTGCATCTCGACGTGCGCGTCGGCACGGGGCTCGTGGGTGAGGAGCGTGTCGCCGCGCTCGAGGCGGAGTGCGAACGACTGGTCGCGCTCGGCGCGGTGCGTGTGCGGCTTCTGCGCGCCGACGGCGTCAACGAGTCGTGCCTTGTGATGCAGGACGTCGAGGGCAACGAGTTCTGCCTCGACTGAAGGCGCAGGCGGCCGGTGCTCGCTCCCGAACCCGTTCGACGCAGTGCGGTTCTAGCCGGGCAGCAGGCTCTCCACTGAGGCGATGCGGAGGTCCAGCCGGGCGGAGTTGACGCCGCGGCGAGCGGGTCGCCCGATTCGATCAGGCAGCGTCCTGCCATCACATTAGCTGGACTCGGCCGGCAGGTTGCCTGCCGAGTTCCGCCCGGCCTTCCTCGCCGCCGCGTTGGAATGGTTCATCCCGGAACGGTTCTGGTGCCAGTCCGGCGAAGGCGACGAGGGCGTGGTGGTGAACCGGGCCTGTGACCCGGACCGCTGGCTGTCGGTGGTGTCCGCGGACAGGCCGCTGGTGACCCAGTTCGATGACGTGGCGACCGCGTGGCCGGAGATCGGAAGCGCCCGACCAGTTCGCGACGTCCATATTGGACAACTGCCGTACTCGTGGGTCGAGCGGACCGTCCCTGGCGGGGTGATCGTCGCTCCGATGCGTGCGGACGTGCCGACCGGGCCGCTGGTTCGGTCCGTCGTCGGCGAGGACGGCACCGCGACCGGGCGCGCGGTTGACTGGCTGAAGGTGTCGTTCATGGACATGCGGGGCGAACGTCGTGATGGCCGCGACGAGTGCTGCGATGGAAGGAGCGATGGTGATCAAAGCGGCTGACGCGATGGTGGGTTGGAAGCTGGTCGTGTGGAGGACGGGTCAAGTGCAGGCACATACCAACGACCCCGAAGCCGAATCCTGCCGCTCCGAGGTTGCTGACCCAAGAGACCAACAGAGATGAACCCCAGAAGGTCAACGTGACGTAATGGTTCCGCGTCCATCCTCCACCGATTCAATGCTCCGCTCGAGTGAATCCATGGTGTTTGTTGTGGTATTCGATCGCGCTTGGTCGCGGATGTCCTAGCTTGAAGGCGCACTAAGTCGCAAGGGGGATTGAAGTGCGGGTGAAGAAACTGATGGCCAGCGCTGTGGTCGCCGGAGCGTTGACCACTGGCGTGGGGGCTCTGTCGGTTCCAGCGTTCGCGGAGAGTGCTCAGGCTCAGGGCGATGTGTCCACGATGGCCTGTGGGGTTCGAGCCTGGGAGCCGACGGTGTCCGGTGGCACACTGACCGGCCGCACGGGTCGCGGAGGGTGTACGACCAGGACCACCTACCTGTGGTCTCAGGTCAAACGGGACATCAACAACTGGCCGGACCGGGTTCACGGCGAGAACTACCGCACCTACGTCGTCAACGCCTACGTCGATGCCCGAGGCGGGTGCGGGCCCGCCGCCCGTCACTACACCGAAGGCTGGGCGACCAGCGGCGGGGCGGACGAGTCGGGGCACCCTTGGCGTTGCTGAAACGCGGGTGAGCAAGGCGTGGGGGCGGACGCGACCGTGTCCGTCCCCACGCATTTCCAGTTCTGGGGTATGTGAATGATCAAGCTTGAGGGAATTGGTGTGCGTTTCGGCCACCACCAGGTGTTGAGGGAGCTGTCCTGGACGATCCGGCCCGGGATCACCGGTCTGCTCGGTGAGAACGGTGCGGGAAAAACCACGCTGCTGTCCGTGCTGGTGGGCCTGCGCAAGCCGCAGGCTGGATCGGTGACGTTCAACAGGCGTGAAGGCGCGGCCGCGCCGCGGTTCGGGTTCGTCCCGCAGCGATTCTCCCTGCCGCCGGAGGTTCGGGTCATCGACGCGGTGAGCTACGCGGCCTGGGTCAACGGTGTGCACCGGCGGGACAGCCATGACGCGGCGCTGCGCGCGCTCGCCGCCGTCGATCTCGCGGACCGGGCGCGGGATCGGGTGCGGTCGTTGTCGGGTGGTCAGCGGCAGCGGCTTGGGATCGCGGCGGGCCTGGCCCACACACCTGACGTGCTCGTGCTCGACGAGCCCACAGTGGGACTCGATCCTACTCAGCGGGTGCGGGTGCGGCATGTGATCGCGGCGTTGGGTCGCGAGTACACCGTGTTGCTCTCCACGCACGTACTCGAAGATGTGCACCATCTGTGCCACCGAGTCGGGTTGCTCACCGGCGGACGGATCGCCTTCGACGGCACGGTCGAGGACGTCAAAGCAGCCATGACGACCACGTCGGAGGCCGGTGGGCTGGAATCGGCCCTGGAGCGGGGCTACCGCACGCTGCTCGACGAGTTCGGTGGTGGCCGGTGAGCACTCGACGGTCGTGGTTCTGGCCGCTGAACAGCCTGTTCGTGGTCCTGCCTTCGGCGGCCATCTTCGCAGTGGTGCTCGCCCGGACCTGGGAGATGCTGTCCTGGCCGTATCCGGTGTGGGTACAGGCCTCGGCGCACTGGCACCAGCAGTTCGTCTTCGCCGGGCCGATCGCGGCGGCGATGGCCTGCCTGTGGGCGGTGCGGCTGGGCGGCGCCGACCGGATCTGGGCCCAACCGCAGGCCCCGCGGATGGGCAGTGGCGTGGTCGCGCGGCATCTGCGCCTGCTCCTCGGCTGGTTCGTCGGCTCCTATGTCGCTGCCCTGTTGCCGTTGACCATCACAACCGCAGTCAACGGGGCGATCGGCGCTCCACAGCCGGGGGTGATGGCCAGCGGTGTACTGGCGATGAGCGCTGCCACAGCGGTGGGTTACGTGGTCGGCACGCTGGTGCGGTCGTTGGCGGTGGTGCCACTGGTCGCGGTGATCTTCTACGGCCTCGACGCGTTCGCCGCCTACGGCACGGACACCTTCGGCGCGGTCATCCCCCAGCTGTACACCGACCCTGTGGTGGGGCTGGCCGAATCCACGGAGCTGGTCGTGTTCCGGCTGGCCTTCTTCTTCGTCGTGACGGCGGCCTCGGTTGCGCTGGCGGCAACGGTGTTGCGCAGCCACAGCACCGGACGTCACCAGTCGAGACTCGTTCGGGTAGGCGACGTGGCCCTGTATGCCACGGCGCCGGTAGCGCTGATCGTCACCGCGCTGATCACCACTCCACACCTGTTCCAGATCGAGGCATCGGCGGACGAGCGGATCTGCCGCACCGTGGACGGCATCGAGTACTGCGTCCACGAGGACAACACGCCACGCCTGGACCAGATGATCACGGAGTTCGGTCATGTCCTCCATCGCTACGGCACCACGCCGATCCAGTTCGACGGGGTGTGGGACCACACGCTGCTGCTGCACACGCCCATGAACGGTCAACCCATCGACGGTGCGCTCGTGGCGCGACTGGAACCGGACGGCTCGGTGGACACGCTGTCCTCCGGGCTCATCCCGTCGCTGATCGGCATCACCCGGTGCGCGGGTTCGCTGCCCGGCGAGGTCGAGACCCTGTACGGGAACCTGGCCGACTACCTGTCCACCGGCCGCCCCATCGGCGTTTTCAACGGGATGCGGCCTGACGAGATTCGCGCCTGGATCCATCAGCACCGTGACCAGCTCGACGACTGCACACTCCAACCCCAGGACCTGCCACGCCGATGATCCGCATCATCCTCCACACCCGAGCAGCCTCCTGGGGACTCGCTGCTGCGCTGGCCTCAGCCGGACTCAGCGCCCTCATCGGCACCGCCATGCTGCGCATCGACATCGCCGGCACCCGCCCGGAACGCCTTCCCCTGGTGGAGCTGTGTGCTCTGCTGTCGGCCACCATGCTGGCGACCATCACCCGGCCGCGACTGTGGAAGTGGGACCGCGTCGCCGCCGGGTGGCGCGGGAGAGGAGTGGCCGGGGCGGTCGCGGCGGCCGGGATCACGCTCCCCACCGCCTGCCTGTTCGCCGTGCTCCCCCGGCTTCCCGACGGCACACCGTGGACGTGGGTGTGGGCGAACACCGTGACACTCGCCGCTGTGGTGTATCTGGCGGTGCCGTTCACCGGGGCGCTGTGGGCGGGCGTGGTCGCGCTTGCGACGTGGGTGGGGTGCGGCGTGGTTCACCACCTCTACCCTGCCGCCACCCCATACCTGCCGACCTCAGGCTACCTCGAAGCCCGGCCCCACTGGGGCCACGCCGCCGTCCTCGCGCTCGCCGCTGTCGCCGCTCACCTCGCCACCGTGGGAGCCACGGCTTATCGGCGGGCTCGCGACGACAGTTCCTGAGGTCGTGCGACCGAACGTGCTCCCCTGTTAAGGGTGGTGGGCCTCCACATAGCGCTGCGGCCACAGCGCCTCTTGCTGTAGCGGGAGAATCTAGAGCCGCATCGCGTGCCGTCGGCCGATTTCGGGGCTCTGCGGTGGGATGCCGCCGAGGCGGCCTACCGATGGTGGTTGGAGCGCGGCGCACCACCGTTGTCAGCATGGGAGTGGACCGTCAAATCGCCGTCCGGTCCGATGCTTCGGCCGCCTCCTGCACGGGAGTGTCGGCGGCATGATCGAAGTGCGTGAACTGACCAAGCGTTACGGCGACGTCGTCGCTGTGGACGGGTTGACCTTCACGGTCCGGCCCGGGCACGTCACCGGGTTCTGCGGGCCGAACGGTGCGGGCAAATCGACGACGATGCGCGCCATCCTCGGGCTCGACCTTCCCACCTCAGGGCAGGCCCTCGTCAACGGAAAGCCTTTCCGGGCCTCCACCGCACCTCTGCGAGAGGTGGGTGCGCTGCTCGACGCGGGCGCTGTCCACGGAGGTCGCACCGCGTTCGCTCACCTGCACTGTCTCGCCCGCAGCAACGGCATCGGCAGGGAGCGGGTCGCCGAGGTGCTCGACCTCGTCGGCCTCGGGCAGGTGGCCCGCAAGCGGGTCGGTGGCTTCTCCCTCGGGATGAAACAGCGCCTCGGTGTCGCGGCGGCACTGCTCGGTGACCCCGCTGTGCTGTTGTTCGACGAACCCGTCAACGGTCTCGACCCCGAGGGAATCCAGTGGATCCGGGGTTTTCTTCGCGGACTCGCCCGCGAGGGAAGGACCGTGCTCGTGTCCAGCCACCTGATGAGCGAGATGGCGTTGACGGCCGACAGGGTGCTCGTCGTCGGCAGGGGCCGATTGCTGGCCGATGCGTCGATGTCCGAACTCGCCGAACGGTACCGCCGTGATGTGTTCGTCCACTCCGACGACGACGTCACGCTGGCCGAGGTGCTCACCAGGCAGGGCGCCTCCGTGGTGGCCGAGGCCGAAGGCGGGCTCGCGGTGTCCGACCTCGACGAACGGCGGATCGCGAAGGTCGCCGCGAGCGAAGGCGTCGCCGTGTTCGAGTTGACGCCGCGAAGCGCGTCGTTCGAGGACGCCTACTTCGACCTCACGCGGGACAGCGTGCAGTACAGGGGCGTTGCCGAGGGGAGTGCCCGGTGAACGACGTGATCGCCTCGGAGTGGTTGAAGGTGCGGTCGGTGCGGTCCACGTACTGGCTGCTCGCTGCCGTCGCCGGTGCTCTGGTGCTCGGCACCGTCGTGTCCGTGTTGATGGTCGCCGACTGGGACGCCTCTGCCGCAGCGGAGCGGGAGCGCTTCGCCAGCGCCGACATGGCCGTGCTCGTGTTGCCGTTCCTCCAGTTCTGTGTCGCTGTCTTCGGGGGCCTCACCGTCACCTCCGAGTACACGACCGGATCGATCTTGAGCACTCTCGCGGCGGTTCCCCGCAGGGGGCGGGTGTTGCTCGGCAAGGTGGTGGTCGTCGGAACCGCCACGATGCTGTTGGCGCTCGCCACGACCTTCCTGATGCTCGCCGTGGTGTCGGTCGTCGTGGGCGACCGGCCCTCGCCCATCGCGCCGTGGGAGTCGATGAGCGAGGGTGTGGGTTCGGCGCTCGCGGCCGTGGCGGTGCTCGTGGTGACCGCGCACGTCGCGCTCTGTCTCGGCGTGGCCATCCGCGCGTCGGCGGGGACGCTGGTGACGATGACCGTGTTGCTGTTCGTCCTGCCCGTGGCTTTCACGTTCCTGCCCGAGCCGTGGAACCTCCGGCTCGTCTCCGGCACGCTGCCCGCCCTGCCGAGCCAACTCGCGGGCAGTCCAGGTGCCGTGTTCTCTCCTGGCGTTGCCGCGGTGGTGCTCGCCGCCTACGTCGTGCTCTCGTCCGGCATCGCGTATTGGGTGCTGACCAGGCGTGACGCGTGATCGGTCGCTGGTGCCTGGCGCGTCGTCAGGCACCAGCGACATCGTCACGGGATGATGCGGCGTTTGCGCAGGTCGTCGAACGCCGAGCGGAACATGGCCTCGGAATCGACGAACTCCGTGAACCCGAACCGGCGTGCCTTGGAGCTGTCGGCGATGAAGTCGTAGTCCCACGAGAACACCGCGTCGCCGAACGGCCACGACGACACCTGCTCGAAACTCGTGTCGGCCAGCCCGTGCCGCTGCACCATGTCATTCCACAGTGGACCCTTGTCGCCCATCGTGTCAGCGAGCGACATGGGCAGCGGTTCGGCCACGGTGAGTCCGAAGTGGTCGGCGATCACCGGCCACATGTGCCGCCACCGGAACAGGTCGCCATTGGTGATGTTGAACGCCTGGTTCGCGCACTGCTCGTTCGTCGAGGCCCACACCGCGGCCTTGGACAGCAGCGTGGCATCGGTCATCTCCAGCAACGTGTCGTAGGCGCCCGGCTTGCCGGGGAACCGCAGCGGAAGACCCAACTCCGCGCACATCGAGGCGTACACGGCGAGCACCATCACCAGGTTCATGGGATTGCCGAGCGCGTACCCGCACACCACGGACGGCCGCAGCGCCGACCACGTCCAGCCTTTGCCCCGGCTGCTCTGTTCGAGGAAGTTCTGCTGATCGACGTTGAACTCCGGTGGGAGGTGACCGGGGTCGTCCTCCTTGGCCGGGGTTTTGAAAGGGCCGAGATGCGCCCCGTAGACCTTGTAGCCCTGCATGAGGTTGACATGCCGAAGCGGCGCGACGGCCTCGACTGCCTCGACCGTGTTGACCAGCATCGCGAGGTTCGGGCCGACCAGCTCGGACCAGCTCGGCCTGTCCTGGTAGGCGGCGTAGAAGACGTGGGTCACCTCGCGCAGCTCGCCGAGGGCCGCGCGAGTGGCTTCGCGGTCGAGCAGGTCCACGCTCACGTGGCGCAGTCCCGGCGCGTCGGTGCCCCCGCGCCGGGAGACGCCGACGACGTCCCAGTCGTCGAGCGTGCGCAGGTGGTCGATGAGGTTGCCGCCGATGACACCGTTGGCCCCGATCACGAGGGCCACGTTGGTTCTGGAACTCATGTGTCGATCGTCCAGCGATCAGCGTCTATAAGTCCAATACATATCTCTGAGACTTCCTATAAAATCTGCTCATGCCTACGCTGCGTCAATGGGAGTACTTGATCACGGTGGTCGAACTTGGGTCGTTCACCAGAGCGGCCGAGTCGCTGCACGTCACCCAGCCCGCGCTGTCGCATCAGCTCCGCACCCTGGAACGCACTGTCGGCGGGACACTGCTGGAACGGCTGCCCCGTTCGGTGAACCCGACCCCGCTCGGCCGCGCCGTGCTGCCACACGCCAAAGCCGCGCTCGCCGACGCGGAGCGGGCGTTGTGTGCGGCCCGCCGCGCGGCCGGTCTCGAAGAGGGCGAACTGGAAGTGGCGACCGTCTACTCCGTCGGGATCGGGGTGCTGCCCACCGTGTTGCGGACCTGGCGGCTGCGCCATCCCGACGTGCGCATCAGGCTGCGCGAACACCGTCACGCCGATCAGCTACGCGACGCCATGCTCGCCGGCGAGGCGGACATCGCGGTGGGCCCACGACCGCGCGACTGGGAAGGAACACTGCACGAATTGGACACCGAGGAGTTCGTCGTCGTCGCCGCGCGGGACGATCCCGCGGCCTCCCGCGCCGACCGCGACGGTATCGACCTCTCGCATCTCGCCGATCGCGACTGGATCCACTACGCGCAGGGCAACGGACTCGCCGACGTGGTGGACTCCGCGTGCGCGGCGGCGGGTTTCCGCCCCCGGCCTGCCGTGCGCACCGAACAGAGCGCCGCAGCTCCGGTGCTCGCGGCCTCGGGGCTGGGTGTGGCGCTGGTGCCCGCCAACATCCTGCCGAGGGAGTTCGACGGCGCGGTGCTGCGGCCGAAGCCCGCGATCACCAGGACGCTCGCCGCCTACACACGGCACGACCCCGACCCGCTGACCACCGCGTTCCTGAGGGTGCTGCGCGAATGGCGCTCGGAAGGAGCTCTCAGCCGATGACCGGAGAACCCGCGGAGTCCAGCGCGGAGAAGGTGCGATGAACGCGGGCGAGCAGGCGATCGGGCAGCAGACGTCCTGCCAGCACGAACAACCGGTTGTAGAGCGGGCCGGTGACGACTTGTGCTCGCCCCGCCGTCACGGCGGCGTAGGTCTGGCGCGCGACGCGAGCAGGGTCGTCCTTGAACGACAGCGCCCCGATCTTCGTGTCCCGCAGTCCCGCTCGCGCGAAGAACTCCGTGTCGGTGACCCCGGGCAGCACCGTCGTGACGCTGACCCCGGTTCCCCGCAATTCCTCGGCGAGGGCCGCGGCGAACGACGACACGAACGCCTTCGAGGCGTTGTACGTGGCCTGGTAAGGACCGGGGAGTCCAGCGACGGTCGAGGACACGACGACGAGCCGCCCACTGCCGCGTTCGACCATCGCGGGCAGCAGCCGCTTGGCCAGATGCACGGTTCCCGCCACGTTAAGGTCAACGACGCGCAGTTGGTCGTGCAATGAGGTGTCCCCTGCGAAGGCGCCGCCTGTGCCCACTCCGGCGTTGAGAACCAGCACGTCCACAGGACGGTCGAGAGCATCGACGCGGTCGGCCAGCTCCATGATCCCCGAGTAGGTCGCCAGGTCGTCGCGCACACTCCACACCTGGCGGCCGAGAGCGTCGAACTCGGCAACGGCGGCGTCGAGCGCGTCGTCGTCGGCACACGCCACCAGGTCGAATCCGTGCCGGGCGAACTCAAGCGCGAGTTGCCTCCCGATCCCCGTCGAAGCGCCGGTCACCACGGCCAGTCGGGTTCCCATCGCATTTCCCCTTCCCTCGCTGCTTGGCACCTCGGGAGTACCCGGGTTGCCCCGGCACCTGCGCCGCCTTCGACGGCGTCAGCCACATCGGCATTACGCTGCCGACGTGATGACCGACGCACGACTTGCCGCGCGGCTCGCCGACGAAGCGGGCAGGCTGCTGCTCAGGCTCAGGGGAGCACCCGGGTTCCGAACTCCCGACGAGGCTCGTGAAATGGGACGTCGCGGTGACGCGGAGGCGAACGCGCTGATCCTGCGAGGGCTCGCCGGGGAACGGCCCGGCGATGCCGTGCTGTCGGAGGAGTCCGCCGACGACCCCGCGAGGCTCAGTGCGGGCAGGGTGTGGATCGTGGACCCGCTCGACGGCACCCGCGAATACGGGATCGGACGGCCCGACTGGACGGTGCACGTCGCGCTCTGGAAAGCGGGCGAGGGAATAACGGACGCCGCTGTGGCCGAACCCGACCGAGGGTGGGTCATCGCGACGGACGAGAAATCGGAAAAGACTGTCGAAATGCCCGGAAAGGCCGTCCGCATTCTCGTCAGCGGCACCCGGCCCCCCGAATTCGCGCAAAAGGTCGCCGACGACGTCGGCGGGGAACTGGTGCCGATGGGCTCGGCGGGGGCCAAAGCCATGGCGGTGGTGAAGGGCGAGGCGGATGCCTACCTGCACGCCGGGGGCCAGTACGAGTGGGACTCCGCGGCACCTGTCGGTGTCGCCAGGTCGGCGGGTCTGCATGCGAGCCGGATCGACGGTTCCGAACTGGTGTACAACAGGCCGTCGCCGTACCTTCCTGACCTGCTCATCTGCCGCTCGGCGCTGGCGGACCCGCTGCTGAGGGCGATCGCGCGCGCCAGGAACTGAACCCGGGCATGCACACCGTGGGGCCGTGAAGGTTGCTGCTGAGGCGCTGATGCATCGTGCGCCGGACACCGAACCCGGACATGGAAACGGGTGGGAGGCCCGTGGCCTCCCACCCGTGGCTGGAGTGCGCGCGACTCAGTGGTCGGTCGCCTCGGCGTTGCTGCAGTACGCGACGTTGTTCTCGTCGGCGCTGCCCAGCAGGCCGATCTGGCCGAGCAGATCGACGCTGACCACCGGGCAGACGTTGATCTGGTTGTTGCTGAGCACGTCGTCCACGTTGATCAGACCGATCTGGTTCGTGTTGTCGTGGACGTCGGTGTCGGTGTCGCCCGGCGTGGCGAAGGCGGGCGCGCCCAGCATCAGAATCCCGGCCGCGGCGCTGGCAACAATTGCAGTCTTCTTGAACACCTTTAACCCATTCCTATCGACTCGAGTGATGTTCGTGCTGCGGTAGGAATTCACCGCAACCGTCTGTGAATTTACAAGCACCCAGAACAAAGCACACGGCACAATACGGTTGTGGGAAATCACCCGGTTTCGTGGTGGTGCGGGTCACTGCCGACGCTGGATTGGGTCACGAGATTGCTCTGACCAGCGGAGATGTCAAGAACGAGTCGTTGCTTTCCGTGTCCGCATACTCGATAGAACCCCTCGCGTCCCCCTATGTGACGACGGAAGCGATGCGAAACGTATTGAATGCGCTGTGTGCAAATGACCTGATGGGATGAAACTTGGCGAACTTCCTTGCGTAAGCAACGGTCTGTGCGCGGTGTGCTTCCGCGCCGTGGAACGTGTCCGTGGGTCCGGCAGAGTTCCGGACATATCGGCGTCGCGAGCCGTCCAGACCCGCCGTTCGGGGTTTATGGGCCGCCCCGGTCCCGAGGACCGGCTTCAGGAGGTCAGGACGCCGAGCACGCCCTCACCGTACCTGTTCAGCTTGGTCTCTCCGACGCCGTTCACCGTCGCCAGCTCGTCGCGGGTCGCGGGTCGCAGCGTGGCGATCTGCCGCAATGTCGCGTCGTGGAAGATCACATACGCTGGCACGCCCTGTTCCTTCGCGGTGGCGGCCCGCCAGGCCCGCAACCGCTCGAACACCGCGCTGGCCTCGGCGTCCAGTTCCACCGGCTCGGCGCGTGCCGACGACGTCGAGCGAGACGTGCGCACCGCGACCCGCGCCGGATCGCGCCGCATCGGCACCGTCCTGCCCGAAAACAGCACCTCGTCGGACGACTCCGTGGTGACGAGCGTGCCGTAGTCACCCTCGACGGCGAGCAAGCCCGCGGCGAGCAACTGCCTCACCACCGCGCGCCACTCACCCTCACCGAGGTCGGAGCCGACCCCGAACACCGAGAGCGTGTCGTGCCGATGCTGGGTGACCTTCGGGGTGAGCTTGCCGCGCAGGATGTCGATGATCTGCCCTGCTCCGAACTTCTGACCGCGTTCCCTGCGAAGGCGGACGACGGTGGAGAGCAGTTTCTGCGCCGCGACGGTGCCGTCCCACGACTCCGGTGGCGAAAGGCACGTGTCGCAGTTACCGCAACGGTCCTTCGCGCCGTCCTGTCCGAAATAGGCGAGCAGTCGAGCCCTGCGGCAGTCCACCGTCTCGCACAGCGCGAGCATCGCGTCGAGGTGAGCGGACAGCCGCCGCCGGTGTGCGGCGTCGCCCTCCGAGGTGTCGATCAGCCGCCGCTGTGCCACGACGTCCGAGAGGCCGTAGGCGAGCCACGCCGTGGACGGCAGCCCGTCACGCCCCGCGCGTCCCGTCTCCTGGTAGTAGCCCTCCACCGACTTGGGCAGGTCGAGGTGTGCCACGAACCGCACGTCGGGCTTGTCGATGCCCATGCCGAACGCGATGGTGGCCACCACGACGAGGCCGTCCTCGCGGAGAAACCGCGACTGGTGCCTCGCGCGCGTTCCCGCGTCGAGCCCCGCGTGGTAGGGCAATGCCTCGATGCCGTTGCGGGTGAGGAACTCGGCGGTCTCCTCCACCGAACGGCGGGAAAGGCAGTAGACGATGCCCGCGTCGCCGGGGTGCTCGGCGCGGAGGAATTCCAGCACCTGCTTGCGCGGGTCCTTCTTCGGCACGATCCGGTACTGAATGTTGGGCCGGTCGAAGCTGGAGACGAACACGCGGGCGTCGTCCAGCTTCAGCCGTGTGGTGATCTCGTCGCGAGTGGCGGGGGTGGCCGTGGCCGTCAACGCGACGCGCGGCACGTCGGGCCTGCGCTCGTGCAGCGCCGACAGTGCGAGGTAGTCGGGGCGGAAGTCGTGGCCCCACTGGGAGACACAGTGCGCCTCGTCGATGGCGAACACCGAAACGGGACCGCGTTCGACGAGCCGCATGGTGGCCTCGGACCGCAGCCGTTCCGGCGCGAGATAGAGCAGATCGAGTTCGCCCGCGAGGAACTCGGCCTCCACCATGCGGCGCTCGTCGGGGTCTTGCGTCGAGTTGAGGTACCCGGCGTGCACACCGGCGGCCCTCAGCCCGTCCACCTGGTCCTGCATGAGCGCGATCAGTGGCGAGATCACCACACCGACGCCGTCGCGCACCAGCGCGGGGATCTGATAGCAGAGCGACTTGCCACCACCGGTGGGCATCAGCACGAGTGCGTCGCCGCCGCCGGTCACATGATCGATGATCTGCTGCTGGTTGTCGCGGAACGAGTCGTAACCGAAGACGCGCTTGAGGACGTCGAGTGTCTGCGGATTCCCCACCTCCGCGATCCTAGGCCGAGTCCCACCGCCCCAACCGCCGTGTCCGCACTTCTCGCACGCGTGTCCGCACTTCTCGTACGGGTTTTCGCACTAGGGGGACGGGTGTGTGCACTTGTCGTCCGTGTCCGCGCCGCAGGCTGCGGACACGGGTGCATCAAGTGCGGACACGGGTGCCGTCAGGACTTGCTCTGGTCCTGGCTCAGCCAGCGCTCAGGGCGCATGCGCACGAGGATCGACGATCCGTCGGAACGGAGGTTCGCCTCCACGAACGCCTGGGCATCGGCCTGCGGCAGGTACCGGCCCGCGATCGCCAGTGCCTCCTCACGGGTCGGCGGCTCGTCGTTCGCCACGACAGGGCCCTCAACACTGACGTAGGCGTACGGGAACTGTTCGAACTGTGCCACGAGGCTCACCCTGCCCGCCTTGCGGATCGCGCGGTCCTTCATCGAATCGCGATCCATCCAGAGCAGCACGTCACCGCCGGGTTCGTAGCCGTACCAAATGGGCACGGCAAGAGGCGCCCTTCCGTCCCGGGACACGGCGAGCACGCCCACGTGACGATCGGCGAGGAAGGCTTCCCGCTCGGCCTCGGTCATGACCGTTGACATGTGTGTCCTCCTCGACTGTCTGTGTCGATCGGGACAACCGGCGGTGATCGTGGGGAATTCCCGTCAGTGGGGAGCAAGATCACGCCGATGGGTCGCCACGTTTATCCGTGGGGTATCCCGCTGGGCGGACTGGAGGGAGTACATGGCGGCCATGGCAGCACAGCCGACCGAGACACTGCGGGATCTGCTGGAGGACAACGACCTTCCCGGCCTTCAGAACTGGCTGGCGGAACACCCGCCGTACGAGATCGCCGACGAGCTCGGGCGCGCAGACGCCGTCCACGCCGTTCTGCTGTTCCGGCTGCTCGACAAGGACAGGGCGCTCACCGTCTTCGAGGAACTCGATCCCCCCGACCAGCAGAAGGTGCTCGAAGGGTTGCGTGAGCCCGCGTTCAGGGATGTGGTCGAGCGGATGGCGCCGGACGACAGGGCCCGGCTGCTCGGCGAGGCGCCCGCGAAGTTCGCGCGCCACGTCCTTGCGGGGCTGAGTGCCCGCGAACGCCGCTACACGGCCGCGTTGCTCGGCTACCCGGAGCATTCGGTCGGCCGCTACATGACCCCCGAGACGGTCGCCCTGCGTCACCACATGAGCGCTGCGGAGGCTCTCGACGTGGTGCGCAGGAAGGGTGCGGACGCCGAGACGGTCTACACGCTTCCGGTGATCGACGACCGGCGCTATTTCCTCGGCACGGTGTCTCTGCGCGACCTCGTGCTCAGTGCACCGGACAGGCCGGTCGCGGAGATCGCGAACGCCGATGTGCCGCAGGTGCATGCCACCGACGACGTCGAGGAGGCGGCACGCTTGATGCAGGACACCAACGTGCTCGCCCTGACCGTCACGGACAGCGAGAACCGCGTGCTGGGGTTGCTCACGTTCGACGACGCCTTCGAGGTGATCGAGGCCGCCGACACCGAGGACTTCGCGCGTCAGTCGGCATCGACGCCGTGGGCGGGTCACTACATGTCGGCGAGCGTGGTGGAGCTGGCGAGGGCGCGGGCGGTGTGGTTGCTGCTGCTGATCGTCGCGGCCACCTTGACGGTGAACGTGCTCCAGCTCTTTGAGGACACGCTGGCGAGTGTGACGGCGCTGGCCCTGTTCATCCCGTTGCTGGTGGGCACGGGTGGCAACGCGGGCGCGCAGGCGGCGACGGCGGCGGTGAGGGCGCTGGCCGTCGGGGAGGTGCGCACGAAGGACGTGCTCAGGGTCGCGTGGCGGGAGTGCCGGGTCGGTCTCGTGCTCGGCTCCATGCTCGCCGTGGTGGCGCTCGTGATCGGCACGCTGCTCGTGAACGTCACCGTGGCCGCCAGTGTCGCGGTCTCGCTCGTGGCGGTGTGTGCCTGGGCGGCGACCATCGGCTCCACGATGCCGCTGCTGGCCAAGCGCGTCGGCATCGACCCCGCCGTGATCTCCGCGCCCCTGGTGACCACGCTGGTCGATGCCACAGGGCTCATCATCTACTTCCTCGTGGCGCGCCTGGTCTTCGGTCTGTGACTTCCGGTGAACCCGAGGGTCAGCGACGCTGCCCTGCGCAGGCGTCGGGGGCGGGACCACCGCCGTCGAGCCGGGCGACCGGCTCACCGACGAGCTTGCGCAGAGTGGTGCGCAGCGTGTCGCGTTCGTCCTCACCGAGGTCGGCGAGCAGGCTGTCCTCGATGGCGGCCACCTCGGCGGACGCGGCGTGCAGCGCCCGCATCCCCTCCGGCGTCGCTTCGATGATGCGAGCCCTGCGGTCGGCCGGATCGGGTTTGCGGACGACGTAACCGGCTGCTTCGAGGTCGTCGAGGATCGCGACGAGCTTGCTCTTGTCCACTTCCATGGCTTTGGCGAGCGCGAGCTGACTCCCGGCGGGAGCGTCGGCGACGGTCATGAGGGTGGTGTAGCCCCACAGGTCCATGCCGTGCCTGGCCACCACCTCGGCCTCCGCCGCGCCGAGGCTGAGCTTGAGCCGGGCGAGGGTCCAGTGCAGGTCGTCGTGCAGTCGGCTCACGACGAGCACGATAACAGCTCCCAAAATCGTCTTGATTCAAAACGATCTGACTATACACTCGTCTCATTATTCAATGATTTCGGGAGTTGCACGATGGACATGGGTTTGCGAGGTCGCGTGGCACTGGTCACCGGTGCGTCAACGGGCATCGGCGCGGCCACGGCCCGCGCGTTCGGTGGTGAGGGTGCGAGGGTCGCGCTCACCTACCGGACGAACAAGGACAAGGCCACCCGCGTCGCGAAGGAGGTGGAGAGCGTGGGTGGCGAAGCACTCACCGTTCGCCTCGACCTGGAGGACAGGGCGGGTATCGCCGCTGCCGTGTCGGCGGTGGTCCAACGCTGGGGCGGGGTGGACGTGCTCGTGGCCAACGCCGTTCGCTGGGGAGGCTCGGCGCCGGACTTCTCGGCGAGGTTCGAGGACGTTCCGGCCGAGGAATGGCAGGCGATGGTCGATGCCAACCTGCTCGGCACGGCGGACGTGGTGCGGCAGGTGCTGCCGTCGATGCGGGCACGGCGGTGGGGGCGCATCGTGCTCGTGTCCTCCGGCGTCGCGGAGGAGGGACTGCCCGGCCCCGGCCCCTACGGCACAGCCAAGTCGGGCCTGCACGGTATGGCACGGGCTCTCGCGTGGAACGCCGGCAGCGACGGCGTCCTCGTCAACGTCGTCGCGCCGGGCCTCACGCTCACCGAGCGGGTGCCGAGCCTGGGGTCGCATTACGTGGACACGTTCGCCGCGGCCGTCCCGTCGCGTCGTCTGTCCACACCGGACGAGGTTGCGCGGCTTGTGACGTTCCTCGGCTCGGAGGCCAACGGCAACCTCACCGGGGAACTGGTGCGCGAGGGCAGTTCCGCGGCCCGCGCACCGCACGTCGGCGGGTGAGGCGGTGAGTGACGGCCGCGTGCCGAAAGGCGTGTGACAAGGCCGTGTGCCGAAAGGCGTGACAAGGCCACCGCCACCGGGTCTCGGTGACGGTGGCCTTCGCTTCGGGACCCTGCGATCACAGGGTGATGCCGTTGGCCTGCAACCAGGGCAGCGGGTCGATCTTCACACCGTTCTCGATGATCTCGAAGTGCAGGTGCGGGCCGGTGGACTGGCCGCGATTGCCCATCGTGGCGATCTGCTGACCGGCCTCGACGCGCTGACCGACCGACACGAGCGACTCGTTGATGTGCCCGTAGACGGTGATCAGGCCGTTGTCGTGCTGCACGCGGACCCACAGGCCGAAGCCGCTCGCGGGACCCGACGAGATCACGGTGCCCGACATGAGGGAGTGGATCGGCGTGCCGATGGCGTTGGCGATGTCCACGCCGTAGTGCGTTGTGCCCCACCGCGCGCCGTAGCCGGAGGTGAACGTTCCCTCCGCAGGCTTCACGACGCCGGGAGCAGGCGGCGGGGGCGGGGGAGCGGCCGGAGCCGCCGCACCACCGTCCGCGGGAGCCTCGGCGGCCTGCTTCTCGGCCTCCTCGGCCTTCTTCCGCTCGTGCAGCTTGTCCAATTCGGACTGCTTCTCGTCCTGCTTCGCGGCGGCCTGCTTGTGCGCCTTCTCGGCGTTGAGCTTGGCGCGCTCGGCCTTGGTCTGTTCGCGTTCCGCCTTCTCGACGCGCTTGCCCGCGTCGTCGGCTGCGTCGCGCTTGGCATCGACGTCCTGGCTCATCGAGTCGGTGACGTCGGAGCCGAGGAAGCCCATCAGCGAGTTGACCACACCGGCGAAGCTGAACCCGGAGGACTGCTCGTCAACGCGCTGCTGCGCCTTCCGCAGCTGCGCCTCGGCCTTGGCGACCGTGGCGCGAGCCTTGACGAGGCTGCCGCGAGCGTCCTCCGTGGCCTTCTTCGCCTTGTCGTGCTGCGACGTCGTGTTGTCGAGCCTCTTCTTGGCGTCAGCCGCTTGCTTCTTGACCTTCTCCAGGGCCTTCTCGGCCGAGGCGATCTGCTCGCCGAGTGGCTTCTCGTCCTGCTGTGCTGCCGCAGGGTTGAGCTGGATCTGCTGGGTCGCCGTCTCCGCGGGCTCCGCGAAGCTGACGCCGGGGGTGGAAATCAGGGTCAGTGAGGCGAGTAGCGCGATCGGCGCGGCCCGCCGGACATGACGCGCACGCATATGTGCGACTCCAGTGGGTGTCGGGGGAAAGCGCGCCGGTGGGGGGCCGACGCACTCGAATCGGGGCACTCGCGACTATGCGGACTCGGCTCGATCGCTCTCTACCAAACTTGATGTGCGCCACAACGATTCGGTTACTTTTACGATAATTCTCGGCGTGGCGTACTTGACTGCGCACGAAGTGCTGATCAGCGGCCCGGTTTCGGGCGTGGTGGGACCCGCCTCTGGAAGGGTTCCGCGCCGGGCGCCGAGGTGACACACTCGCGTTGACTCATCACGCTCGGTGGCACAGTGGTGATCAACACAGGTGTTCGACACCGTCTCCGCCACTGGAAGGAGCCCAACGCAGTGCAGGACCAGGCGCAGAACCCGGGGCAGACGATCCCACCATCGGCGAAGCTCGACCCCACGAGGCCGACGGTCGCCAGGGTCTACGACGCCAGCCTCGGGGGCAAGGACAACTACGAGGTCGATCGGCAGGTCTTCGAGCTGGTCAAACAGGTGGCTCCGCATCAGGGCGACGTCAGCTGGATGAACCGCAGGTTCCTCGTGCGCGCGGTCCGCTACCTCACTGAGATCGTGGGCATGGATCAGTTCCTCGACCTCGGCAGCGGGTTACCCACCGTGCAGAACACACACGAGGTCGCGCAGTTCAGCAACCCGGACGCCAGGGTCGTCTACGTGGACAACGACCCCATCTGCAACGCGCACGGCAGGGCGTTGCTTGAGGAGAACGAGAACACCCGGTTCGTCGAGGCCGACCTGACGAAGCCGCAGGACGTGCTCACCCATCCGGAGATCACGCGGCATCTCGAACTCGACCGCCCGCTGGTGCTCATGCAGATCGGCACGCTTCACCACGTGTCCGACGAGGAGGACCCGGTGGCGGTCATGCGCGCGTACGTTGACGCGCTGCCGTCCGGCTCGTACGTGGCGATGACGCATTTCTGGGACCCCGCGGCGGAGAACCCCGAGTGGTCGCGGCACGCCCACGAGCTGGAAAGCAAGCTGCACGAAGCGGGACTCGGAAGCGGGTTCTGGCGCGAGCGCGCGCAGATCGAGAAGCTGTTCGTCGGACTGGAGTTGCTGGAGCCGGGGCTCGTGCGACTCGACGACTGGTGGCCCGCGGGGCCGCGCACGCGCGAGGCGTGGCCGGAGGAGAACCTCATGCTCGGCGGGGTGGCCGTCAAACGGTGAGCACGAGAGTGGTCCTGGACGGGCCTGTGTACGTCAACTACGGCCAGTTCTACGTCGAGTCGGGTGCCGAGCACGCGGATATGGAGAAGTGTTTCGCAGGTCAGGAAAACGGCCTGTGTGGAGCCGCTTCGCCGGGGGTTCTGTTCTGTGTCACCGGCCTGCACACCGGCAGCGTCCGGCTCACCGTCGAGGTGTGTGACGGCGAGCCGGAGCTGGACGACCGCTGGGAGGACGTCGTCGAGGTGTCGTTCCGGCCGTCGGGTGCGGCGCAGGTGACGGGCTGGTGCGGCGAGTGGGGCCACGACCTGGACCTGGCCGAATGTGACTACCGGGTGCGCTACAGCGCCCGCGACATGGACGCCGGTGGGCAGCGTGACATGAGCCGGGACGACGCGGACGACGACTGCGAGGACTGCACGGTGGATGCCTACCTGCTTCAGTTCTGGCCCGCGCCGAAGGCCGACGACGTCGTGGTGAGGCAGACCAGTGACACCGCGGCCTACTGGCACGGCGTCTCGTGGACGCCGTCGCCGTAGCCGAGGGCGTGGGAAGCGGCGCGAGGCCGGGTTCCTGGGCGAGGAGTCCGTGCTGCCCGTCGTGGGCGCGTGCCACCGACGAGCAGGCGCCTACCTCGCGAACACCTGGTGGAGCGGGGATTCGAGCGCATCGCGTGTATCACGGGACCGAGGGAGCACAGGCTCGTCCACTTAGTGGCTCCTCGGCTACCGCCCCGCGCTCGCCCGGGAAGGCCGTGACGAGGACGAGCCGATGCGCTTCGCCGACTTTCGGCGAACTCGGCGGCCAGGTCGTCGATCAGTCCATTCTCGACACCCAGGTGAGTTCTGTCCATGTCCAATGGCCTCGTGACCGTCGCTGTGCTGAAGAGCCCGGCGGCGGACTGCTGGTTTCGGAGGATGCTGGCGTGGCGGACTTCGACTGTGCTGTGGGAGAACCTGGTGCATTCGACCGGCACCGCAGTCGGCCGACGGAAGCACCACGAAGGCGCGCGACGGCCGAGGCGCTGAGCGGCATACGGGCAACCCGGAAGCTGGCGCGTTTCACGGCAGAGCCGAGGTGATCGATAGGCCCTTGATCGCTTAAGCCACGTCACCATGGCACCAACGCCGATGTGCTGGAGCCGACGTCAACGTGTGCGGCTGCACCTGCCCCGCCGACGGATACTCGTAGGCCCGAGTCGTGTCCCCCTCGACCTCGTGCCGAACCTCCGACACCCGATTACCGGCCTCGTCGTAACCGAACTCCACCCAGTACGGCGCCGCCCCACCGAGACCCAGCACGGTCGGCGCCGACGCACAGTCACCCGAAACAGGCACGTGCGCCGACGTCAACCGCCGCAGGGGACGTCGCGGCCGGAGAGGCGGACGAAGGCGGCGCGACCCGCCCGAATCGGCTCAGTGAGGGATGCTCGGTGGGCCGTGGACACTCACCGACATCGCCCCACTCGACAGACAAGGGTTTCCATAGGGCAACCTTGGCATTCACGTGTCCTCTTCAGCCGCATCAGCATAACGACTGAAGAGCTCTATGGCGGCAGCTTCTTGTTCCTCGAGTGCAGCCGCATGCTCAGGATCCTCAATAAGCTCAGGGTATCCCCAGAGTGCCACAACAGGATGTGACCACAGTTCTTTTCCAGAAGCATGTACGCCCGCCTTCAAAGCGAAGTGCCAGTTCTCCGGAATCTGCGCCGTCATCAAGTCGAAGAACCCAGCAGGGGCGAAGCAGGGCCTACCCCAATCATCGCGAACGAGGTATTCGAGTACATTCTCGGTGATGCTCATACCCAGAGCGTTATTCAGGCTTACCAGCCAAGTCGGTAGAATTCCAATGCGGTGATGACTCGGATGACGTTGGGAAGTTCGGCGAGTCGTCCTCGGTAACCGGTGGCGAGTATTTTCCAGTTCTTGATATGGGCGATGCACCGTTCGACTGCGGCACGCAGTGAGGAGATAGCTTTGTTGTTGGCCTTGTCTCCGATGGAAAGTTCGCCGCCCTTTGGTTTTTTGCGTGGTGTGATCGCGTGAGTTCCTTGGTAGGCGGGGTCGGCGATGATCGGGGCATCGGCCAGAAGAACCTCCCAGTCGCATTCGGTGAACGCTTTGCGGTCATGCATTGCGCCAGGCAGGGGTATCGATATTCCCAACAGGACGCCGTCGGTATCGGCTGCCACCTGGATGTTGAGCCCGGCCCGACGGCGCTTACCGGAGTAGTTGTCCTCGTGACCTGCACGGTTGCCAGTGGGGATGTCGGTGCCGTCGACGAGGACAAGTCGGCCGCGTATCGCTTCTTTGAGGTGGGGAACGTGCAGGCATAACGCCTCTCCGATCAGCGGGAGAATGCGTCGATAGACTCTCGACACTGTCGACTGGCTGACATCGAACAGATCGCCCACGGCCGCCTGGTTCAGGTTCTGCCGAACATAAATCAACGTCAGTAGGACAGCCCGATAGAGTCCCATAGCCGGAGGCCACGATCGCTCGCGACCGCACTGAACGATCTGCCAAATACGGGCAACAAGCTCCTCAACCTGGTCGGCAGAAAGTCCTGTAGTAGAATGGTATCGCAACGGCTCCGCCTGTTAATCGTCTTCTGTGGTAGGAAAACGATCTTACACGGCGGGGCCGTTGTCCTATTTTTAGGCAACCATGCCACCTGAATAACGCTCCCAATATTGGGTATCTCTTACCGATCGTCAACGCATATACGCTTTCGAACTCCGCTGCTCGATGCCGCTGATGATCGGATAACGCACGAGGATCGTTAGAGATACAAGCGGCCCTCATCGGACTTTCTCAATTGAACTTGAAGTCATCGACTGCTCCGGTGGCGGTGCTTCGGACGTAATGAATGTTCACGCCGTTGACGATATGCTGCATCTTGCCCCATCTGTCCTCAGCTGGCCAGCGTGGATCGGTCATTGGGACCTTCGTCAGCACCCTACCACCGGGCGCCGATCGAACTTCAGTCATCGCGATTTGCTCAGTTAAATTTTGGGGAACCGTCCTGCCCGTCGAACCTAGTCCCAGTGGTTTCGGTGCGTCCGCGGGCAACCCCGGAAGTTCGGACCCGAAGTCGTTGTGGACGAGTGTTTGCGCGTACCCGACGTGGTAGGTGTGGATGCCGTTGATGGTGAGGTTGTGGACCCGGGTGGTGGCGGTGTAAGTGCGGACATCGGTGATGCGGGCGTGGCCGCCGGCGGTGTGGCACGCAGGGCAAGTTGTGGACACAGCAGATGTGGTGTCGGAATCGTCAAGCGGCGATGGGCGTCGCTCGCCGTACCCGTCCTGCTACGGTGAGCCCGTGCAGCAGCAGTTCTACCTCTGAGATCGCCGCGCCCTCGCGCGAGCCGTCGGGTCCCGACGGCTGATTCGTCATATCCGAGTCGATCTCACTGCTGGAGTCACAGATGTCTCACATCCTGATGGTGACCGTGGGCGCACACGGCCACGTCAATCCCCACCTGCCGGTGCTCGCCGAACTCGTCGAGCGTGGCCATCGCGTCACCATCGCCGTGCCGGAGTCGTTCGCCGAGGTCGCCGCCTCGTCGGGCGCGACACCGTTGATCATCAGCTCCGACCTGCCCGACCAGTCGCGAGGGGAGCAGTGGCCTGACGGCGGTGTCGAGGCCATGGACCTGTTCCTCGCCGAGGGGCAGGGCGTGTTGCCGCAACTGGAAACGGCGCTGGCCAGCGACGCGCCGGACGCCGTTCTCTACGACATCGGCGGATACGCGGGCCGGGCACTGGCCCACCGACGGGATCTCCCGCTGCTCCAGCTTTCGCCGTCGATGGTGGCCTGGCAGGGCTACGAGGAGGACATGGCCGAGGCGCTGGCTTTCCTCGACACGACTGAAGGTGCGGCCTACCGGAGGCGGTTCGACCGGTGGCTCGCCGACCTCGGTATCGACTGCGACGGCGACACGTTCACCGGACGGCCGCCGAGATGCGCCGTGCTGATCCCGAAGGCCATGCAACCCAACGCCGACCGGGTGGACGAATCGGTCTACACCTTCGTCGGCCCCGCTCTCGACAGGCGGAAACACCAGGGCGGATGGCCGAAACCGGACCGGCCGCTGCTGCTCGTCTCCCTCGGCTCCGCCTACACCGACCGGCCGGACTTCTACCGCGCGTGCATCGAGGCGTTCGGCGGGCTGGACTGGCAGGTGGTCATCTCCATCGGGCAGTACGTCGAAACCTCGGCGCTCGGGCCGGTGCCGTCGAACATCGAGCTGCACCGATGGGTTCCGCAACTCGCGGTGCTGGAGCACGCCTCGGCGTTCGTCACCCACGCCGGGATGGGCGGTTGCTCCGAAGGGCTGTACCACGGGGTGCCGATGGTGGCGGTGCCGCAGGCCGTCGATCAGTTCCTCAACGCGCACCGCCTCACCGAGATCGGGGTCGGCGTGCACCTTCCGGCCTCGGAGGTCACGGCGGAGTCGTTGAGGCAAGCGGTGCTGTCGGTGGCCGACTCCGCCGAGGTGGCCGACGCTCTGGCGTCCTGTCGCGCCGAGTCACGCCGGGCCGGTGGCGCCGATGCCGCTGCCGACATCGTGGAGAGCATGCTCTGAAAGCGCGTGGGCGGCGAAGCGCTACAGCAGTCCGCGCTTCGCCGCCTGCACTCCCGCTTGGAACCGGGTGGTCGCTCCGAGCCGGTCGAGCAGCGCGGCGATGCGCCGGACCACGGTGCGCCGCGACATGTCGAGGCGGCGGGCGATCGTCTCGTCCGTCGCGCCAGCGGCCATGAGAGTGAGGATCGCCCTGTCCTGCGGCGGGAGGCGCTGCTCACCGCCCACATCGGTCACCGGGATTCCGAGTGTCCAGAGTGTTTCGAAAATTCCGATCAGTGCCCGTAACAATCCGGAAGGGCGCACCAGAAGGGCGCCTTCGAGACCGGATCGGTCGGGGTCCGGCACCAACAACGCAGACTCCGCGTCGCCGATCGTCAGTTTCACCGGCAGTTCCGGTAGCACGCGCACACGCTCTCCCCGCTCGGCCATGCGCGTCATCGCGGAAAACAATCGGTGGTCGGCGTAGACGGCCTGGCTGTACAGAGTGCGGTAGCGAATACCGTCGGCCATTCTGTGCGCCTGGGTTTCCTCCTGAGCCCGGAAATGGTGCGGTTTGCTGTAGTACGGAGGACGGTCGAGCCAGCGCACCTGCTGGGCGGCCTGCTCCTGGAGCCGCTTGGTGAGCAGGATGAGCGTCGCCGGATGTTCGATCGGCTCGACGTAGCGAAGGGGACCGCTCGCGGCGCGCGCGTGGTGGTAGAGCCGGTCCAGTTCCGCTCCCGCCTGCCACAGTCGTGCCCTGCGGTTCTCCTCCTCGGCCAGCGCCAACGACATCACGCGGTCGGGCGAGGCCGCCTCCCAGAGCACCGGATCGCCGTCGTCGGCATGGACCAGATCGAGGCCGGCCAGCGTGTGCAACACGGTCAGGACCGTGGACGCGGGCAGGCCGGTGTAGCGGGCGATGGCCTGGTGATCCGATCGCCCCCGCATCGTCAGGGCGCGGTAGACGCGGCCCTGGTCGCTGTCGGGCACGAGGACGTCGAGCACGGTCCCCTTCCGGTTTCCGGCACACTACGGGCGCGAAAAGGGTATGGGGTCGCTCTTTTCCGGTCAACAGACGAACGTCGGGAAATAGCTGCTTCCGCGCCGAGAAATGGCGCAACTGCGCGATGTCACAGGTGAGCCAGCCGAATCACTGGCTGTTGTCTCTCCGCTCTTGGCACTATCAAGAACCATTTCCGAGTCAGGGGAGTAGGAATGCGTCAGCGAAAACTGGTGGCCTCCGCCGCCGCGCTCACGGTCGTGCTCGCCGTTCCGCTGCTGGGGCCTGCCGCCGCGGGAGCTGCCGTCGAGGCAGGCGGCCCTCCAGCCACAAGCCAGTCCGCCGCAGGCCGGCCCACCGGTGTGGCGCAGGAACCGAGGACGATGGGCGAGGTCGTCCTCAACGTGGACTACCAGGTGCAGGAGACGGGCTACTGGTGTGGACCGGCGGCGGTGCGCATCGCACTGTCGGCCCGAGGCATCTACCGCAGTCAAGCCGACCTCGCCGCGCAGCTGGGCACACACACCGGTGGAACCGACTGGATCGGCCAGGTCACGCGCGTGCTGAGCAACCACGTCGGCTGGTACGAGACCAAGGAGATGCCCAACGATCCGCCAACGCAGGCGCAGAAGGACCTGCTGTGGCGCGACATCGTGCTCAACATCAACAACAACTACCCGATCGTCGCGAACATCGTCGCGCCTCCCGGTAACCAGCCTCCCGGCTACCCGCCGAACCAGACGATCTACCACTACTTCACGGTGATCGGCTACAACGACGTCAACCGCACCGTGCTGATCGCGGACCCCGCGTCGTTCAGCGGCTACCAGTTCTACTGGCTCACCTTCGACCAGCTCGCCTCGCTCATCCCGCCGAAGGGATACAGCGCATGACGAAGGGATCGCTGCGGAAGGCGCTCGTCGCGGTGGTCGTGGCAGGCTCGGCGGGAACAGCCACAACGGTCGTCGCGCCTCCTGCTGCGGCACAAGAGGTGACCGCCTGCCCTGACACGGCGGTGTTCCAGACCGACGGCTACGGGCACGGCGAGACGCTCACGAACTGGAACAACTCGGCGTTCAACGCCAACCCTCCTGCGGGCTGGGAGATCGTCCAGGTTCCGTACGACGCGGGTGTGTTCCCCGGAGTGGACGCGAAAGCGCTCGACGAATCCGTCGCGGGCGGCGCGGAGAAGCTCCACCGCACCGTTCGCGATCTCCACGCCGAATGTCCCGGCACACGGCTCGTGCTCAGCGGGTATTCGGAGGGCGCTCTCGTCGCGGGCGATGTGCTCGAACGTCTCGCGCGGACCGACGACATCCCGCACCACCTCGTGAACGGCGTGCTGTACGGGAATCCGCGCAGGGCGTTCGGCGACGGAGGAGCGGGCGGCATCGCCGGAGGCATCGAGACGAACGTGCCGACGATCCTGCCCGGCGTCACCATGAAGGGCGGGCACGACTTCGGCGACCTCGCCGTGCACGACATCTGCAACGAGAACGACGGCATCTGCAACTCCACCAACATGATCACCAATCTGGCGGCGTTCGCCAACGGACTCGTCGGCTACGTCAGCGGCGATCACGGCTACGACCTGAACCCCGCGCGTGACCTCGGTTTGGGCCGGACGCTGTACCGGCAACCACAACGTGTGCCGCACGGCCCGCCGCTGCCGATCCCGGTCGGCACGCCGTGGCAGATCCAGCAGGCGCTGGGTGACGACGCGGCGGCTCGCCAGGCTGTGCGCACCGCGCAGGGTCAACTCGCGGGCCTTGTGGGGCAGGAAACTCTCGACCGGCTGGCCGAGACCTCGCCCTGGTACCGCCTGCTCCAAGCCGCATAGGCCGGTTGGCAGGGCCTTGTCGGGAGCCCCCCGGATCCGGCCGATGTTCGAAGGCCGCCCACGGACCCGCTCGTGGGCGGCCTTCTCACGTGCGGGGCAGTGCGCGTGTCACGAAATCCGCGACGAGTCCGTCGAGATCGACCTCGGCGAGGACGCCGGGCAACGTGAGGTGTTCCAGGATCAGCCCGGTCATCGCGTAATACAGCAGCAGTGTCGTGAGGTCGTCGCCGGGAAGATCTCCCTGGCGCCTGCCCTCGATGTTCGCGTGCAGATTGTCGCGCAGTGTCTTCGTGAGCGTCGCGCGCAGTTCCGGCCGCCGGGTCGCCTCGAGTCTCAGTTCCAGCAGCGCCAGCCAGCCTGCGCGATCGTCGGAGATGCGGTGCAGCAGCAGGTGCATGAACTGGGTGAGCAGCGCCCTCGGATCGGTCTCGGTGCCTTCGGCCGCGCCCACGGCGACTCGGAGATGCACGCGCTCGGCGGCCTGGCCGAGCAGGTCGTCGCGGTTGGCGAAGTAGTTGGACGCGGTCCCCTTCGGTACTCCCGCCTCGTCGTCAACGGCGCGGAACGTCAGACCGCGCGCGCCGTCCCTGGCGAGAACCTCGATCGCCGCGTCGATGAGCGCGATGCGGCGCTGCGGATTGGTGACCATCTTTCGAACCTCCTGCTGACGATCGCTTGACAACCACTGCGTCCATAGTACTACAGTTCAAGTACTTCAACTGGAGTGGTTGATCGAGCAGGAGTGTGACCGATGCGAAAACTGACCTACCTCGTGGCCCAGACGATCGACGGTTTCATCACCGACCCCGGCAACAATGACCCGTCATCGTGGTTCGTGCTGGAGGGCGATCACGTCGAGCCGCTGCGTGACGAGTTCCCCGACATGCATCCCACACACGTGCGACCGCTACTCGGGATGGAGAACGCGCCCAACAAGCACTTCGATACCGTGCTCGAAGGCCGGGGCTCCTACGAGATCGGCCTGCGCGCCGGTATCACCAACGCCTATCGGCATCTACGCCACATCGTGTTCTCCACGACGATGACCGAGAGCCCCGACCCGACGGTCGAGCTGGTGCGCACAGACCCGGTCGCCAGGGTGCGGGAGCTGAAGCGGGAGGACGGCATGGGCATCTGGCTCTGCGGCGGTGGCAGGCTGGCCACCACGCTGCGCCACGAGATCGATCGGCTGATCATCAAGCTCAACCCGATCGTCGCCGGCGACGGCATCTCGCTGTTCCACGGCGCGAGCTTCGACCCGGAACGCTACGACCTCACCGATGTGCGGCACTACGACAGCGGTGTCGCCGTCCTCACCTACGACAAGCGCGGCTGAACCAGCATCACACCCCGGTGGCTTCGTCGATGCGCTCGCGAACGAGGTCGGCGTGTCCACAGTGGCGCGCGTACTCGGCGATCATGTGGTTGTAGATCCACCGCAGCGACACCTCTCCGCCTGCCGGGAACGGCTGTGTGTCGTCGAGTGCGTGCGCCGCGCAGTTCTCTCGTGCTGCGGCGATCTCGGCCTCCCAGGTCGCGACGGCCTCGGCGAACGGCACGTCGCCGGAGACGTCGAAGCCGCCGCTGTGCCCTTCGGGAGACAGGCCGTAGAGCTGCGGCAGCTCCTCGCCGGTCAGGACGCGGCGGAACCAGTTGCGTTCGACCTCGGCCGCGTGCTGGACAAGGCCCTGCAACGTCAGTGGCGACGGCGGCGCCGACGCGGTGCGCAGCTGTTCGTCGGAGAGCCCGTCGCATTTGCCCGCGAGGGTGGCGCGGTAGAAGTCGAGCCAGCCCTCCAGGGTCGAGCGTTCGTCGGCGGCCAATGGCGGCATCGGGCGTTCGGTCATGGCGCGATGGTGTCAGCCGGGTCCGACAGTCGCGGGCGCGCCTGCAACAGCCTGGGTGAGGCAGCGAAGCCTCCACGGCAGTAGGCCGAGATGGCGCGGAAGGTGGAGTGCACCGTCACCCGCTCCAACCGGAGTTCGCGTGCCAGCGCCAGCACGGCGTCGATGAGCCTGCCTCCGAGGCCGGACGCGCGTTCGCCGGGGATCACGTAGACGCACTGGACGTCACCGGATCGGCGTGACAGCGCCTGCGGGGTCGGCACCCGCTGCACGAGTGCCAGCCACGCCATCCCGATCACCACCTCGTGGCGGGCCAGCACGAGACAGCGGTGTGTCTCCTCGTTCTCCTTTGCCCACGCGACGAGGTGGGCGGCGAACTCCTGACGATCGACAGCGGGTGTGTCACCGTTCTCCCGCAGCCATTCCCATCGCAGCGCGGCGACGGCGGGGAGGTCGGCTGGCGTGGCGAGGCGGATGGTGACGTCGTCCATCCGGCCATCATGCCGAACGAGCCGTCGCCGCCACGCCGATTTTTCAGCTCATCTCCACGCAGCGAAGGATCGCCTCGGCCAGCTCGGCCGGTTTGGTGAACTGCGGCCAGTGCCCCGTGTGGACATCGACGAGCTCGACGTCGCGGATCTTGCCGAGTTCGGCGGCCATCGGATTTCCCTGCGCCAGCATCTCCCGCACCAGGTCGCTGGAGAACTCGCAGGCGATCACCGTGGTCGGCACGTCGTAGCGCCGTTCGTCGGCGAGCACCAGGGGATCGTTCGCGACGGCGGCTGGCTGAGGCACCGCCCGCGCGCGGAAGGACGCCCGCAACTCGTCGCTGAGATCCCGCAGATCGATCTCCTCGAACTCCGACCAGTCCGGCAGCGGAATCGCACCGTCCACAACGGACAATTTGTCGTTGATCGGCCGCCCGTGGGGCAGCGGGGCCGAATCGACGTAGACGACGCGGGCGATGCGGTCGGGTCGCGCGTCGGCGACCGCGTACGCGATGGCGCCACCTCCGGAGTGGCCCGCGAGGACGACTTTGTCCTCGCAGCGATCCACGACGGCGACGACGGCGTCGATGTGGTCGCGCAGTGTGATGCCTCGCCGGTCGGCGTCCGGCGATTCGAGCCCCGGCAGGGTCAGCGCGTGCACGCGGTGACCCGCCCGTTCCAGCGTGGGCGTGACGGCGCCCCACGAGGCACCGTCGAGCCAGAAGCCGGGGATGAGGATGACGTCCATGGTCCAGACGCTAGGTGTGGACACCGACAATCCGTTCTCACGCGCCGAACCAGCTTCCCGAGTCGAGCGGGAAGTGGGCGTGGGGCTGCATCTGGCGCAGGGCCGACTCCAGGTCGCGGAGCCGCTCCTCGCCGAGCGTGGCCGCCCACCGCCGTCGCAGTCGCTCGAAGATCACGGCGGAGCGTGCGAGGACGTCGCTTCCCCTTTCGCTCAGGCGGATTCTCTTGCGACGCGCGTCGGCGGGGTCGTCGATCCGCTCGACGTAGCCGAGGGATTCGAGCCGGGCCACCGTCTTTCCCGCGGCCTGTTTCGACACGCCGAGGCGTCGTCCCAGTTCGGTGGCCGTGGTTCCCGAGCGGCCGATGGCCTGCATGGCGAAGCCGTGTGCGGGGCGCAGGTCCGGATGGCCCTGCCTGGCGAGTTCGGCGTGCAGTTCGTCGATGATCGCGCGGAAGCCGCCGAACAGCAGCAACGGCAGCACGAATCCGGCGGGTTCACCCCTTGCCATAATCGACAACCTCATTTACTTTTTCGTCAACCATGTTGTCTAGTTTAGGTGCGCTCGCCGCACCGTGGAGGAACGAATCGTGTTCGTGGACCACACGTTGGAGACCGCTCCGCCCGCGTCCCGCAGGGCGATGACCGGCGTCTCCGAGAAGATGGGCTACCTGCCGGCGCCGGTGCGGCGTCTCGCCGAGTCTCCGCACCTGCTCGACGGGTTCCTCAAGCTCAGCGCCCTGTTCGAGGCCACAACCCTCGATCCGGTGGAGAGGGAGGTGGTGATCTTTGCCGTCGCGACCCGCAACAGCTGTGAGGTCTGCGTCGCCATACACACCGCGAAGCTCGCCGCGCTGGGGGCCGCGCCGTCGCTCGTTGCCGCATTGCGGGAGCAGCGGCCTCTCGACGACGAGCGACTGGAGGCCCTTCGGGTCTTCACTCTTGAGGTCATCGCCACGGCTGGCGCGGTGGACGACGCCGCGCTGCGGGCATTCCTCGAGCACGGCTTCACGACACGCAACGCCCTTGAGGTCGTGCTCGGCATCGGCGCTTACACGACGTCCACGCTCGCCAATCGGCTGACCCGGGCCCCGCTGGACGAGCAGCTCGCCGACTTCGCGTGGCGCGAGAGCTAGACAGGCAAGCATTCACTTGCCTATTGTGGCCGGTGTGAGTGACGTGTTCAAGGCACTTGCCGACGCCACCCGGCGCGCCATCCTCGACGAGTTGCAGGAGCGGAACGGTCAGACGCTGTTCGAGCTGTGCAGCCGGCTCACGACCAAACACGGTCTCGGCTCGTCGAGGCAGGCGATCTCGCAGCACCTCGGTGTGCTGGAGGACGCAGGTCTGATCACCACGCGCAAGCAGGGCCGGTGCAAGTTCCACTGGCTCGACACGTCACCACTGCGAGCCATCGCCGACCGCTGGCCGGTGAGAGACCTCAACGGAAGGACCGAGACATGAGGATCAACGTCACCAGTGTTCTTGTGGACGACCAGGAGAAGGCCCACCGCTTCTACACGGAGGTGCTCGGGTTCACCACGAAGCACGATATCCCGCTCGGCGACGCGCGCTGGCTGACCGTCGTGTCGCCGGAGGACCCCGACGGCACGGAACTGCTCCTGGAGCCGGACGGCCACCCTGCCGCGCGGCCCTACAAGGAGGCGCTTGTGGCCGACGGGATCCCGTTCACCTCGTTCGCGGTGTCCGACGTGCACGCGGAAGCCGAACGCCTCACGGCGCTGGGTGTGCGGTTCACCCAGCAGCCGCTGCGGATGGGCACGGTGACGACCGCGGTCTTCGACGACACCTGCGGCAACCTGATCCAGATCGCGGAGCACGACTGACGCCGAGGCGCCGCCTCGATGCCCTCAAAGGTCTCAGAGGTCTCCCAGCGCGGTGACGGGGGATTCGACGCAGTCGGCGACGAACCGCAGGAAGCCGCCTGCCGTGCCGCCGTCGCAGACCCGGTGGTCGAACGCGAGGGTGAGCTGACACATCGTGCGCGGGACCACCTGGCCGTTGTGCACCCACGGCCGCTCGATGATCCGGCCCATGCCGAGGATCGCCACCTCGGGATGGTTGATGATGGCGGCCGAACCGTCCACACCGAACACCCCGTAGTTGTTCACGGTGAACGTTCCGCCGGTCAGCTCGGCAGGCCCCAGCGTTCCGTCCATCGCCGAGGCGGTGCGCCTGCCGATGGCCTCCGCGAGTTCGCGGGTGGTCAGCCGGTGGGCATCATGCACGACGGGAACGACGAGACCGCGTTCGGTCTGCGCCGCGAATCCGAGGTGCACGGCGTCGAGTACGACGATCTCGTCCTGCTCGACGCGGGAGTTCAGCTCGGGGTAGCGGCGCAGACCGGCGACGGTGAACCGCGCGAGCAGCGAGAGCAGGCTCAACGGCCGTTCGGGGTTGCGCTCGTTGAGCGCCGCGCGGGTGGCGACCAGCTCGGTGGCATCGACATCGACCCAGACCGTGGCCTCCGGGATCTCGCGGCGGGAGGTGCGCAGCTTCTCGGCGACCGCTCTGCGCAGCCCGCGAAGGGGAATCCGGCGCTCACCGTCTCGCGGCTCGGCGGCGAGGCCGCCTTGCCGGTCAACCCGCCGGTCGTCCTTCCGTTCGTCGCGCGATTCGGACGCCCCGGTCCGCGCGGCAAGCACCGCTTCGATGTCGGTGCGGCGGATGATGCCGCCCGGGCCGCTGCCGGCCACCGTGGTGAGGTCGATCCCGTTGTCTCGCGCGATCTTGCGAACCAGCGGGGAGATCACGGCAGGGCGGCGGTTGTGGGACCGAGTGGGACGCTCGGCGCTGTGGCCGCCGCCCTGCGGCGCGGTGTGCTGCGCCACGGCCTGCTCGGAAACGGCCTGCTCCGGCACTGCCTGCTCGGAGCCGACCCTCCGCCGACGCCGCCGTGAGGCGGTCGGGGTGCCGTAGCCGATGAGGACGTTGCCGCTGCCTTCGCTGCCGGTCACCACTCCGGGTTCGCGGAACCCGCCCGCCTGCTCGACGGTGATCAACGGGGTGCCGACGGGCAGCGTCTGGCCGGGTTCGCCATGCCGTGCGGTGACCGTTCCGGCGAACGGCGCGGGCACCTCGACCGCGGCCTTGGCCGTCTCCACCTCCACGACGGGCTGGTCAACGGTGATCTCGTCGCCCACCTCGACCAGCCAGCGCACGATCTCCGCCTCGGTCAGGCCCTCGCCGAGGTCGGGAAGAAGGAAGTCAGCCATCGAGCGCCCCTCCCGCGACGACGACCTCGTCGTCCCATTGCAGGCGATCGATCGCGTCGAGAATCCTGTCCACGCTGGGCAGATGATGCGTTTCGAGCTTCGGAGGAGGATACGGAACGTCGAAACCGGTCACCCGCAACACCGGCGCGTGCAGGTGGTGGAAGCATCGCTCGGTCACCCGCGCCGCGATCTCGGCGCCGTAGCCGCAGAACCCGGACGCCTCGTGCACCACGACGGCCCTTCCGGTCTTCCGCACCGATTCGACGATCGTCTCGTCGTCCACAGGGGACAATGTGCGCAGGTCGATCACCTCGACGCTCCTACCCTCCTCCGCTGCGGCTTCGGCGGCCTCCAGCGCCGTGGCCATCATCGGCCCGTACGCGATCAGCGTGACGTCGTCGCCGTTCCTGCGGACGGCGGCGCGGTCGAACGCCGTTCCCGAGCGCTCGAACGACACCGGTTGCTTGGCCCAGTACCGGCACTTCGGTTCGAGGAACACCACGGGGTCCGGCGACTCGATCGCGTCCCGCAGCAGGTCGTAGGCGTCCTGCGGCGTGCTGGGCGTGACGACCGTCAACCCCGGCGTGTGCGTGTAGTAGACCTCGCTGGAGTCGCAGTGGTGCTCGACCCCGCCGATACCGCCCGCGTAGGGGATGCGGATGACCATCGGCAACTCGACCCGGCCACGCGTGCGGTTGCGCAGCTTGGCCACATGCGAGGTGATCTGCTCGAACGCGGGATAGGCGAACGCGTCGAACTGCATCTCGACCACCGGCCGGAACCCGCCCATCGCCAGCCCAACCGCATGGCCGACGATGCCGGACTCGGCCAGCGGCGTGTCGAAACACCGGTCCTCGCCGAAATCCCTTGTCAGGCCGTCGGTCACGCGGAAAACCCCGCCGAGCGGACCGACATCCTCACCGAAGACGAGCACGGTCTCGTCGTCGGTGAGCGCGTCGCGCAGAGCCGCGTTGAGCGCCTGCGCCATCGTGATCGGCTCCACCTCAGTCCTCCTGCGCGGCGAGTTCGGCCCGCAACGTCTCCCGCTGGCGAGCGAGTTCGCGGGTCGGTCGGGCATACACGTGGTCGAACAGCTCCAACGGGTCCACGTCGGGTTCCTCGTTCATGCGCTGCCGGAAGTCGGCCGCGAACTCCTCGGCTGCCGCCCTGTCGGCTTCCACGTCCGCATCGGACAGAAGCTCGCGCTCGCGGAGGTGTTGTTCGAGACGGGACACCGGGTCGGCCTCACGCCACCGCTCCACCTCGGCCGCATCGCGGTAGCGGGTCGCGTCGTCGGCGTTGGTGTGCGCGTCCATCCGATAGGTGTGCGCCTCGACAAGGAACGGCCCGTTGCCTTGCCTCGCGTGCGCGACGGCCTTGTCGAGCACCGACAACACGGCGACGAGGTCGTTGCCGTCCACCTGCTCGGACGCGATGCCGTAGCCGATGCCCTTGTACGCGAGCGCGGGCGCGGCCGTCTGCTTCTCCAACGGCACCGAGATCGCGAACCGGTTGTTCTGCACGAAGAAGACCACCGGTGCGCGCACCACGGCGGCGAAGTTGAGTGCCTCGTGGAAATCGCCCTCGCTGGTGCCGCCGTCACCGATGAGCGCGAGCACGACCCTGTCCTCCTTGCGACGCCGGAGCGCGTCCGCGAGGCCCACCGCGTGCAGGGTCTGCGTCGCCAGCGGCGTGCACTGCGGCGCGGTGTTGGTGGCGTAGGGGTCGAAGCCGCTGTGCCAGGTGCCCCGCAACAACGCCATGAGCTCGACCGGGTCGAGGCCGCGTGCGACGAGCGCCATCGAATCCCGGTAGGTCGGGAACAGCCAGTCGTCGTCGCGCAGCGCGAGCACCGCGCCGATCTGGCACGCTTCCTGCCCCGCCGCCGACGGGTACACGGCCAGCCGCCCCTGCTTGGTCAGCGCGGTGGCCTGCGTGTCGAACCGCCGTCCCAGCACCATCCGCCGGTACGCCTCACGCAACCTGTCCTCGGCAGGCTCCGCGTAGCCGGCAGGGGGCGGGCCTGCGCTCCCGTCCTCGGCCACGAACCGGACCGGCTTCGCGGACGGCAGCAGACCGGAAGGCGCGCGTCGTCGAGCCGCCATCACCAACCACCTCTCCACGGTCGTCGAACGGCGAGAATGCTGGCCCGTGGCACACTGTGTGTTCAACAGTCATGGGAAATCAGCGACAGACAGTCTCGTGAATCGATCCAAGGCGGCAGAATGTCCAAGTCTTCTTCGCGTCCTGCGAGTCCGGCTGGACGAATGGCGGCCCCGCTCGACGCCACCGACAAGGCCATGTTGGCCGCACTCACCGACGACGCCCGGATCTCCATCCGCGCGCTGGCCGACCGCCTCAACATCTCCCGAGCCAACGCCTACTCGCGGCTCGACCGCCTCACGCGCGACGGCGTGATCACGGGGTTCGGCGCGCGCGTCGATCCGAAACTCGCCGGGCTCGGCACGAGCGCGTACGTGCTGCTCACCGTCGAGCAGATGGCCTGGCGCTCATTGAAGGCCGCACTGCACGAGATGCCCTACATCGAGCACATCGCGCTCGTCGGCGGGGACTTCGACGTGCTGCTTCTGGTCCGCACACCGGACAACGCCACCCTCCGCGACGTCGTGCTCGAACACATTCACGCCATGGACGGCGTGCGGGGCAGCCGGACCTGGCTGATCTTCGAGGAAGGCGACGGCCCCGGCGCGCCGTGGCCACGGCCCGGCGAAGGCCGGAAGGGGAACGGGTAGCGGAGCCGGTGCCGTCGGGAAGTCGCCCCGATCTCAGCCGTCCGCAGCGACCGGCTTCGTACCCGACGAGCTGAGTGTCCGGCTGACGGCAGCCGCGGCTTCTCGCACCGCGTGTGTGCCTTCCTCCAGCGTTGCGCCGACGAACTCGTGTGCGAGCCCGACGATGGCGATCGCGCCGTGGCACTGACCGTCGGGTGTCAGGACCGGTGCGGCTGTCGCGGTCAGCAGTGACTCCACTTTTCCGGCCAGTGTGGCCGTTCCCATCCGTGCCGCCTGTTCGAGCTGCCGCGCGAACTCCTCGCAGGCTTCGCGGCCACCATCTCTCCTGGCCTGATCGAGGTAAGACTGTTGGCGGGCGGGTGGCAGAGCGGCGACCTGGACGACACCACCTGCGGCGCGGTGCGCGGGGACGAGTTCACCGTTGAAGTCATGCACGACCGCGTATCGGCGAGCACGCGCCACGGCGAGCACGCGGCTACCTTCCGCCTCCAAGGTCTGCACATTGGTCATGAGCCCGGTCCGGTCCGCCAGATCCTGGATGGCCGGGCGCGCCAGCTCGGCGAACGACTCGTGCCGCAGCCTCGTGGCGTGTGCGAGCTTCACGAGGGCGGGCCCGAAGAAATAGCGGCCTTTGCCATCGCGGTGTACCCATCCGCCCGCGGCGAGTTCGTTGAGTGTCCTTGACGCGGTCGATGCCAGGAAACCGGTGCGCTCAGCGATGTCCACCAGGCGGAGCGGCTCGTCGGCGTCCGCGAGCGCGGCGCAGATCTGGAGCGCACGACTGACCGGGCTCCGCTCGCGCTGCTTGTCCCCGTTGTGAGTGTTCATGCTCTCCCGCAGCCCCTCGGTGGGCGACACCGCCTCATCGGAACGCGAGTGTATCGCCGGTCAACCTCTTGTCGTCATCGCCTCACTCGCTTAGTATGCAACACGGATTGCGCCCAGCGCAATCAAAGTTGAGGGGATAGCCCCGTGCGTCTCGCCTACAAGGCCGACTCGGCGCGGAGGTGCGGTAGCTCAACATCGGTGTCGCCACACACGGACGAGAAAGCGGCCCGTGCGGTGGACGGCGGAAGCTGAATCAGGAGATCTGTCATGGAACAGGGCAACGAAGCCCGCCATGCGGCAATGCGGCGTAATGTGATCGCATCGCTCGTCGGTAACGCGCTGGAGTGGTACGACTTCTTCATTTACGGACTCGCTGCCGCCCTGGTTTTCAACAAGCTGTTCTTCCCGGGAGCCGATCCGCTGGTCGGAACCCTCCTGGCGTTCGCCTCGTTCGGCGTGGGATTTATCGCTCGGCCGCTCGGCGGGCTGGTGTTCGGCCATTTCGGCGATCGGTTGGGGCGCCGCAACGTCTTGGCTCTGACTCTCATTCTCATGGGGGCAGCGACCTTCCTTATCGGAATACTGCCCACCTACGACACGATCGGTGCGTGGGCGCCGGTGCTGCTGGTCGCCCTCCGGCTGCTGCAAGGCTTTGCCGGAGGTGGCGAATACGGCGGGGCTGTCCTCATCGCCGTCGAACAGGCGCCCCCGCATCGCCGAGGAATTTTCGGCGCATGGCCGATGGCGGGAGTGCCGCTGGGACTCCTTCTGGCGAACGCCGCGTTCCTCGCCGTCGCCAGTTTCGACCAGGTGACGTTCTTGAGTTGGGGCTGGCGAGTGCCCTTCCTGCTGAGCGCACTCCTTGTCATCGTGGGTCTGTTCGTCCGCCTGCGGCTCCACGAGACCAAAGACTTCATGGCCGCGAAAGCTTCGGGTAAACGGTCGAAGCTTCCTGCCCTCGAGGTTATCCGTGCCTATCCGAGGCAGACCTTCGCGGGTATCGGGCTCAGCCTCGGCTACAACACATTCGCCTATATCGTGATTTCTTTCGTGGTGTTTTACGTGACGACCGGCCTTGGTCTGTCCCGTTCCGTCGTGCTCATCGCCACGGTCATCGGGACAACCCTCAAGATCGGGACGACCATAGCCTTCGGGGCACTCAGCGACCGGGTCGGTCGCCGCCCTGTGATCGCGGGCGGCGCGCTGTTCCTCGTCGTCTACTCCGTTCCGCTGTTCAAGCTCCTCGAAACCGGCAACACCACGGTCATCGTCCTTGCGATCGCGCTTGTCTGGGCGGGAGCAGGTGCCTACTGGGCGCCGATGGGGACGTATATCGCCGAAATCGTGGGAACCCACGTTCGCTACAGCGGGCTGTCGATTTCCTACCAGTTGGGAGCTGTGCTCGGCGGTGGGATCTCCCCTACGTTGGCGACCGCGTTGTATTCCCGCTGGGGTATCACTTCCGTTGGGATCTACATGGCGATCGCGGCCGGTATCGGTCTGCTGTGTGTATTTCTTGTCCGCGTGACTGGCGATCAGGCGAAGGATCGCTCGCCGATATCCAGTCCGGTTGCGGTGGAGAACTGACGTCAGCCGATCACGCGATCCTTCTTCGACTGAAGCTCGGCTGTCGAATCAATGAGAGGGAATAATGAAAAAGGAAGCTGCCGTGACGAGTGATTTCCTTCCCGACGGTGCTGAACGGGCCTTCGCTGCACTGCTTGGCCGAGTACGTACGACACGTGAGGCGGTCGGCGAGAAATGGCCGTACTTTGCCGAACCCGACACCGGGGAATGGACCACCACGGATGACGGTGACTGGTGCGACGGCCACTGGATCGAGATGTTGAGAATCACTGGAGAGGTGACGGGGGACGAATCACTTGTTCGGGAGGCGCTCGCGCGAACGGAGCGTTCGCGGTGGAAGCTGGAGAAAGACGATCAATTTCGCGGGCACCGGTTCTACTACTCAGCCGCACGGCTGTACGAATACACGGGCGACCAGAGTATGCGTACGCTCGCGCTTGCTGCCGCGTACGCGATGCGTAGCATGGCAATGCCGGTCAACGGGGCAATGCCGATCGGCACCCAAGTTCAGGTCAGGAACGTAACGATCGCCAGCCGCAGCATTGTCGCAGTGGACAATCTGCACCCGAATTGCCGACTCGACTGGTGGGCCTGGCGAGAGACCGGTGACGAGATTTTCAGGGTGGGCCCCCGGCGCATGGCCGAAGTCTTGGAGAAGTACTACCTGCGTGAAGACGGATCGACCAAGGACTTCATCGAGTTCGACCCGGTAACGGGCGCTGTTCTGCGAGAGTTCACCCTGTTCGGGACCGTCGAGAACTCATGCTGGAGTCGTGGACAGGCATGGGTGATCGCAGGCGCTCTGCTGGGCTACGAGACCTTCCGTGATCGCTACTACCTCGACCTCGCCACGACCGCCTTCGACTACTGGTGGCGGCAGTGCGGTGCCGAGCCACCTCCCTACGATTTCGCGGACCCTGCCGAGGGCATCCCGGTTGACACCTCGGCTGCGGCGATCGTCACCGCGGCACTGGCACGTCTGGCGACCAGTCCCGACGGACCTGGACAGGCGGCACCCCTGCTCGCTCGCCTCAAGCCGATGCTCGAGGCGCTGATCGCCCGCACGACACCGACGTCCGCTGACGACTCGCGCCCGCAGGGCATGCTGCTTGACGGCTGCTTCAACATGCCGCGCAAGGTTGGTGACCGTCACGAAACGCTGTGGGGTGATCTGTACTTGCTCGACACGCTCTACACCTTGCGCCGAGGAAGTCCGTTCGCGTGAAGCCGGCTCGAACCGGCGCTGCTACTCGGCTCGCTCGGACTCGGACGCACCGCGAAGCCGCAGCGCCGGTTCGGCCCTTGGCCGCGCTGTCTCCGGCACGGTGTACTTTTTCGCCCACCGCTGACCGTCACACCGCGATCACGCCATGCCGGGGCCTGACACAGCCAGGGCAAGGCACGGAAATGGGTGGCCTCGGATTTTCCCGGCGGGCCCGCGAAGGGCAGGACGACCCGCGTGAGGTGTTGTCGCGGGCCGACTCGTAAGGTGATCTTTGCCCTCCGGGCGGGATTCGAACCTGCGGCACCCACTTTCAAGGTTTTTCTCGGCGTGCGACCGAGGAGCCTTGGTCGTCGGGAAAGCACGTCCGCGGCTCACGGCGGTTCCTGGCGGGCTCGGGACAACGGTGCGACGAGTCGGACAGTCGCAGCTGCCCCGATCGACCGACGAAGCGTTCGCCTGTGGAGGTCTTCCCGACCATGGTGGCCACGTCCCCAGCCACCCACCGCCCGCCGCCCGGCCCATGCCGCGGTGGTCGGTCGCCCGTCATCCACGGCCGTTCTCCCGAGCCGCAGACCGGCAATCTTCGCGGTGACGATCCGGTACGGGATCGGCGCGTGCCGATGTGGGTGCTCGGCATCGGCGCCTACCTCCTTGCGCGTCTGATCGGCGTCGGCGTGCTCGCGCTGATGGCGGCCGTGGCGGACGAGCCGTTTCTCGACCAGTTCGCCCCGTGGGACGGGCAGTGGTATATCGACATCGCCGAACGTGGCTATTTCGAGCTTGGAAAGACCACCCTCGACGCAGACGAACGCCTGTACTCGGCGGCTCCGTTCGCGTTCTTCCCCGCACTGCCCTCCGCGATGTCGGTCGTGGCGGTGTTCGGCGTCCCCCTTCCGGTTGCCGGGGTCATCGTCACGACCGTGGCCGGTCTGCTCGCCGTACCGGCGATCATGCGGATCGCCGAGCACATCGACCCGAGGCCGTGCGTAGGCCTCGTCCTTGTCGTGCTCACCTCGGCCGCGCCCATGTCGATCACTCTGTCCATGGTCTACACCGAAGCGCTGTTCATGGCGGCGGCCGCCTGGGCGCTCGTCGGTGTCCTCGAACGGCGCTGGTGGCTCGCCGGTGCCTGCACCCTGCTCGCGGGTCTGAGCCGCTCGACGGCCGTTGTGCTCATCGCGGTGGTGGTGGCCGCAGCGGTGTGGGCGATGTGGCGTGAGCGGGAGGGATGGCGTCCGCTCGCGGCGGTGGCGCTCGCGCCGCTCGGGCTGCTCGGCTGGTGGGCGACGGTGGTCGTCGCGACGGGCGACACGTGGCAGGCGATCGAACTGCGTGGCTGGAACACGGAGTGGGATTTCGGCGCCGAGGCGGTCGAGTGGATCACGGCCACGCTGACGAGCGAGATGCGCGCGTGGGAAACCATCGGCGCGATGATCATGGTCGCCACGGTGGTGCTCGCGGTGCTGCTGGTGCGGCGCGTGCCGTGGCCGCTGGTCGCTTACGGCGCCGGTGTTGTCGCACTCACCCTCGGAAGCAGCGGCCTGCCGTTCGCCAAGCCGCGATTCGTGTTCGTCGGCCTTTTCGTGTTGCTGCTGCCCGTGGCGATCGGGCTGGTCAACCGGCGCGCGAGCACACTCGTCGCGGTCCTCGCCGGTTACGTGCTCATCGGCACATGGTTGAGTGCCTACTCACTGACCGTGTGGCCGCACGCGATCTGACCGCGACGCTCAGCAGTAGGCCGAGAGCGGTGAGCCGAGCGTCGTCGGCTCGGCGGCCCGCTCGACCTGAGCATTCGCACGAGAATCGCCACACCTCTTGACAGTGACTTAGGCAATTAGCAAACTCCCTTATTCGTGGAGGTCGAGGTCCTCAAAGCGCTGGCAAACCAGCGACGGCTACAGATCCTGGAGTGGCTGCGCGACCCGGTCGCGCACTTCCCGCCGCAGGTGGACGGGGACCTGGAGACCGACGGGGTGTGCGGGGTCCTGATCGCCCAGAAGCTGAAGGTCAGCCAGCCGACCGCGGGCGAGCACCTGAAGGTGCTGGCGGCGGCGGGACTGATCGAGGGGAAGCGGATCAAGCAATGGGTGTTCTACCGGCGCGACGAGGACCGGATCCGCGAAGTCAAGCAAGCTTTTTCACAAGACTGGTGATGGAACGTGGCTGATGTGAGCACATATGAACGTCTGATCGGGTTGCTGAACGAGCACGGCGCCTCGTATCGGTTGATCGACCATGAGCCTGAAGGCCGGACGGAACCGGTCAGCCGACTGCGCGGACACCCAGTGCGGCAGGCAGCCAAGTGTGTCGTCGTACTGGTCAAAGTGGACAGGAAGACGCGGAAATACGTGCTCGCCGTCGTGCCGGGCCACACGCGTGTGGACCTCGGTGTGGTGAAGGCGCTCTACAACGCCCGTTACGCCGGGTTCGCCGACAACGAGGCGGCCGAGCGGCTCTCCGGCAGCGTCAGCGGCACGATCCTGCCGGTGACCTTCACCGAAGAACTCGATCTCGTCGTGGACCCGTTGCTGCTGGACCACGACGAGATTTTCTTCAACGCCGCACGCCTCGACCGCTCCGTGGCGTTGGCGACCGAGGACTACCGCCGCATCGCGAAGCCCAGAATTCACGCGATCGCCCAGCTTCCGGCCGACCCGGCCCACAGTGAGAGCAGGCGGGAACTGGAGCCCGACCACGTCTGAGAGCCCCGACACCGTGGTCTGTTCGGCTCGCGACGCTCAGGCGGCGCCTCGCTGCGGTGGAGAAACGTCCACGTACTTCGAGTACGCGGACGCCCCTGCACCTTGCGATCCTGGGCGCTCGTCGGGCACGCCGACAGGCCCACGCGACGAGGCCAGGCGGTAGCTCTCACGGACGCGCCTGGCGAAGGCGCATGAACCTGTGGATGCCCGACTGGCGGCAGCGCCAAGCCGAGCTCGCCGAAGTTGGCCGTCACTGCTGGCTCGGGGACCACAACGAGCGCGCCGAGTTAGTACTTCAGCCAGAGTTCGTGATCATGGTTGGTCAGGGGGCCGTGGGAGACGGATGCGGCCCCCAGGTGATCACGAACGGTTTGTGAGGACTGTCCAAGATCCTGTGGTGGCCGGACATCCGCCACCTTCGTCGTGCAGCACATGGGCACCGCCGACGCGATCCTGGTCGTGGCCGAGATCGATGACGCGAAAAGGGCATCCACACCGTCGGTGTGCAGCGGCAGTACACCGGGACCGCGGGCCAGGGAACCACGCGACCGCCGACGGCGCTGCAACAGCTCTGGGACCTGGACTTCGGCCGTCAGATCCACCTGTCCGACGAGCAGGCGGAACGGGTGCGGGCGGTGCACCGGATCCGCGACCACGAGGAGAAGGAAGCGGCCCGGCAGGCGCTGAAGGAGCGGTACGGCGTCGAGTCGCTGAGCCTGGGCTTGAGCGACGGGTCTTACTACCTCACCGGCCCGCGTGACGGCCGGGCGTTCTACGAGCGAGCGTGCGAGATCATCACCGACTACCGGGTCGGCGAGGTCCGGAACTGGCCGCCGCCCTGGGAATTCGGCGACAACGACGACTACGACGAGGACGAGTACGCGGACAAGCTCGAACAGATGACCCTGGACGAGTACCCCTACGCCGAGTTTACGTTGACGGTGAAGGATCCCCGCCACGTCGAGCACCTGGGTGGTGGCATCCACGTCGGCGCCGCCATCCACGGGGAGTTCGGCTGGTAGAACGCGGAGATGTCGTCGGCCAAGATCACGAACTCCGACTGGAGTACTTGCCGACCGCTACCTGACGGCCAGCCCAGTCGCCGATGTCCACACGCCCGGAATGATGGACCTCAAACCACGTTCTGTCGTCCCGTGCGAAACGACGTCACGCGCGAGGGGCTCCCTGATGAGCGACCCGAGGAAGTCCTTCAGCTTCGGGTCAGCCGGGCCGAGGCCGAGGGGATCAAGAAGGAACCGGAAGCCGCCCGACCAGCCACCCCGGACGGCCAAGCGACGGCTGCTAGACCCGCGTCAGGGTAAGTGGTGCCGCCGACGGAACCTCGATCGTGTCGCAGGCATCCTCAAGATCCGCGTACTCGGGGTGGTCGGCGGGTATGACGGCCAGCATGGTGTGCGGCCGGGGAAGCCGGCCGATATCGCGCGGCGGGTCGCAGTGGTACACGTCGATAACCTGCATGACGCGCTCAGGGATGCCGACGTGGCATTCCTGTCCGGGTGAGAGGTGCCATGGTTCAGGGTCGGTGCGGAAGAGCGAGGCGATCCAGTCAATCGAACTCGCGTTACGAGAGAAGGCGCGCTGGCCGTTCCACGCGAACTTCGATGCCGGATCCACCCGACCCCAGGGCCATTCCACAAACACGTGGAAGTTGGTGACCTCGGCTACCCGTGCAGGCACCATCGGGCAGCGCACCTGCACGAGCTCACCGACGCGGAAGTCGTCCAGGCCGCCACATTCAGCCACAGCAGTCTCCTCAGCTCCGCACGAATTGACGTTGGATCGTAGCGCGAGGTCGGTGGAGCGGCGGGAGGTGACTTGGGGCGGGAGAGCGGAGCCCGTCAGCCGGCCGCCACTCGGGCAGCTCCTGGCGTGCCCGCTAAAGCCCGAAGTCCCCCGAAATGAACCTGCGACCGCTTCCCTTATTCATTCGCCGAGCTGGTGACCAGTGAGCTTGGCCTGTCCACTCGCTGCCATGTCTGGGCGAAGGTTTACCGGGTGTTCTCGTTAATGCTGGCCTGGGCCGTCCGGGGACGCGCGCCTGGCACGGAATCCGGCTGAGGGGGTTCGGCTGCCTCGTCCGGTGCTGCCGGATCATCGCTACCTCGATCACTCTCAGGTCGCCGCGTTGGCCGAGCGCTGTGTGGACTACGGCTTGGTGATGCTGTTTCTCGCCTATACCTGCCTGCGGTGGGGCGGGCTTGCGGTGCTCAAGGTCGGCCGGCTGGATTTGCGGCGTCGGCGGGTGCTCGTCACCGAGTCCGTCACCGAGGTGAACGGTCAACTGGTGTGGGGCGCGCCGAAGACCCACGAGCGGCGTTCGGTGCCGCTGCCGCGCTTCCTCGCCGAACAACTCCGGCCGTGAATCGCAGGCCGATCTTCGGAGGCGCTGGTGCTCCCCTCGCCACGGGGCGGGGTACTGCGGGTGCGCAACTTCCGGCGGCGTGTGTTCGATGTAGCGGTCCGTGCGGTCCGTGCGGTCGGGCCTGAGGGTTTCCACCCGCATGAGCTGCGGCACACCGCGGCGTTGCTGGCGATCGCGTCTGGGCTGATGTGAGGACCGTGCAGCAGATGCTGGGGCACAAGACCGCGTTGGTGACGCTCGATCTCCACGGGGCACTCCTTCCCGGACCGCCTGGACGAGATCGCCGACCGGATGGACCGGGCCGTATGTGCCCCAATAATGATCTTGCTGAGGGCGAAAACGCCTCTGACCTGGGCGCCCCCGGCAGGATTCGAACCTGCGACACCCGCTTTAGGAGAGCGGTGCTCTATCCCCTGAGCTACGAGGGCTGGCTAATCGTCAACTCTGCCTACACCTTAGCGCGTGCTCTTTCCCGCGTGTGATCGGGACCTTGACGGAATGCCGACGGCTCACTGTAATACCTCCACTACCTATCAGTAACCTGCTCGTGACTGGGCGCGCGACGCGCTCCGTCGGCCGCCGGAGGCGCTGTTGATCAAGGTGATGTTCGCCGACGACGAGGAGCTGGTCCGGTCGGGATTGCGCGCGATGGTGGCTCCTGCCGCGGATATCGAGGTCGCGGGCGAGGCTGCCGACGGCAGGACCGCGGTCGAGGCTGTGCGCCGCTTCCATCCGGATGTCGCCCTCCTCGACATTCGTATGCGCACCCCGGACGACGGCATCCGCGCCCTGCGCGCGATCCAGACACTGCCGAACCCGCCCGTGGTGGCCATGCTGACCACCTTCGACATCGACGAGTATGTGAGCCTCGCGTTGAGGTTCGGGGCGAACGGCTTCCTGCTGAAGGACATCGAGCCCGCCGTCCTCGTACGGGCCATCCGGGATCTGGCGCGAGGTGGCGCCGTGCTCGACCCGAGCGTGGCCGCTCGCATGGTCAACGCTCATCGCGACGGCCAGCGCGCTTCGGCGCCGGCCAGGGAGCTGATCGCGTCGTTGTCGGAGCGAGAGCGGGAAGTGGTGACACTCATCGGGCAAGGGCTGTCCAACGCCGAGATCGGAGCGCGGCTTCACCTGTCCGAAGCCACGGTGAAGGGATACGTGTCCGCCGTGCTGTCCAAGATCGGGGCGGCCAACCGGGTGCAGGCCGCGTTGCTGGCCTATCGCGGCGGCCTCGTGGACTGACCGGTTCGTTAAGGACCTTCTCAGCCATCAGGGCCAGACTGGACCCATGCGCATTCTCGTTGTGGACGATGACCGGGCCGTCCGGGAGTCGCTGCGGCGCTCGCTGGAGTTCAACGGCTACCAGGTCGAGCTGGCCGCCGACGGCGGCCAGGCGCTGGAGAAGGTTGCCACCGAGCGTCCCGACGCCATGGTGCTCGACGTCATGATGCCGCGCCTCGACGGCCTCGAGGTGGCGCGACGGCTGCGTGGGATCGGGGACGACCTTCCGATTCTGGTGCTGACCGCTCGCGACGCGGTGTCGGATCGCGTTGCCGGGCTCGACGCGGGCGCCGACGACTACCTGCCGAAGCCGTTCGCTCTCGAGGAGCTGCTCGCGCGCCTGCGTGCCCTGCTGCGGAGAGCGGGGCAGGACGGCGGGGACGGCCAGAGCGAGGTGCTCACTTTCGCCGACCTGACGTTGAATCCCAACACGAGGGAAGTGACGCGTGGTGAGCGGCAGATCAGCCTCACGCGCACCGAGTTCGCGCTCCTCGAACTGTTCATGGCGCACCCGAAGCACGTGCTCACTCGTACCCGCATCCTCGAGGATGTGTGGGGTTACGACTTCCCCACCTCCGGCAACGCGCTCGAGGTCTACGTCGGATACCTGAGGCGCAAGACGGAGGCGGACGGCGAGCCCAGGCTGATCCACACAGTGAGGGGGGTCGGCTACGTGCTGCGGGAGACTCCGCCGTGACGACCTCCCCGCCGAGCGTTGAGCCGCGGGCCGCGCGCAGGCGGTTCTCCCTGAGGGCGCGCGTCTCGCTCCTCGCGGCTGTCTGCGTCGGCTGCACCGTGGCGCTGGTGTCTCTCGGCGCCTACGTCACCGTTCACCGCAATCTGTACGCGGAGTTCGACGAGAACCTCATCAACCGTGCTCAGGCGGCCGTGGAGAGCCCGTCGGTGCAGACGCGTCTGCAATCCGTGCCGGGTGCTTTCCTGGTGAGTAGCGACATCCACATCGGTCTGCTCACCGCGCGAGGGGAACTCGTGTACCCGCGCGCGGGCACACCACCCCCGTGGGGCCGCAGCGAACTCGCCGTCGCCACCGGTTCCTCCGAGTCCTCTCTGCGCACCGACGACGCCACCGATATGCGGGTCGTCGCACTCCCCGCAGGCAACGGCGTGGCGATGGTGCTCGCGCAATCCCTCGCACCCACGAAACGAACGCTGGGGGAACTGGCGCTGGTGCTCTTGTTCTTTGGCGGAGCGGGAATCCTCGTGGCCGCGGCAGCCGGCACGGCTGTCGCCCGTGCGGGCCTGAGACCCGTGGAGCGACTGACGTCGGCGACCGAGCGGGTGGCCCGCACGATGGACCTGCGCCCCATACCTGTCAGCGGGGACGACGAACTCGCCCGCCTCACCCAGAGTTTCAACACGATGCTGGGTGCGGTGGCGGAATCCCAGGACCGGCAGCGTCGCCTCGTCGCCGACGCAGGGCACGAACTGAGGACACCGCTGACATCGTTGCGAACGAACCTGGAACTTCTGCTGGCCGCCAGTCGAGAGGGTGCTCCGTCCCTGTCCGAACGCGACCGCATGGACATCGAGGCCGACATCCGGGGGCAGTTGGACGAGGTCACCCAGCTCATCGGCGACCTCACCGAGCTTTCCCGTGAAGACAGTGCCACGGACAACACGGAGCGGGTGGACCTGGTCGAGGTGGTCGAACGTGCGCTCGACCGCGCTCGCAGGCGAGCGGGCAGCATCGACTTCGAGACCGACCTCCAGCCGTGGGTGCTCACGGGCGACTCGCACGGCCTCGAACGTGCGGTGTTGAACCTGCTGGACAACGCCGTGAAGTTCTCCCCGCAGGGCTCGGTCGTTCACGTGGCACTTCGCCCGCTGGGAGACGGCACCGCGGTGGTGGAGGTGTCCGATTCCGGGCCTGGCATTGCGCCTGAGGACCTGCCTCGGGTGTTCGACCGCTTCTACCGTTCTTCGGAGGCGCGGACCCTGCCGGGGTCGGGGCTCGGGCTGGCGATCGTGAAGCAGGCCGCCGAGCGGCACGGCGGTATTGCCTACGCCAACAACAAACCCGAGGGTGGCGCTCTCATGGCCATCCGGCTCCCCGGAATCCCCGGTTGACGTCAAGTCGGTCACCCCACGTATGAGTGATGACGACCGAGAGTGTGCTTATTGGCGTACGATTTTGTGTTGGAGGCGTGGTCGCGGGACGGAGTCAACAGTGCTGGCGCGACAACGACAGGCGGTCATTCTGGAGGAGACCCGACGTGCTGGGGCCGTTCGGGTAAGTGACCTTGTGAGCAGGCTGGGTGTCTCCGACATGACGATCCGGCGAGATCTCGACGTGCTGGCAGGCAGGGGCCTTGTCGAGAAGGTGTACGGCGGAGCTACCACGGTGACGCGCCCGGAAGGGGCTGAGCCGGACACCTGCCTGGAAACCCGTGCGCGGCACGAAGCCATCGCCCGCGAGGCGGCACGCAGGGTCAGACCGGGCCACGCCATCGGACTGTCGTCGAGTGCTGTGACGAACGTTCTTGCCCGAATGCTTGATCCGGTGCCGAAACTGACGGTGGTGACGAATTCGCTGGCGGTGGCCGACATCGCCGCGGCGTCCGCGCAGCCCGACCGTGTGGTGATCCTCACCGGTGGCGTGCGTGGCGGGACGGATGTTCTCGTCGGCCCGCTGGCCGTGCAGAGCCTGCGTGGTCTGCATCTCGATCTGGTTTTCCTCGGTGTGCACGGTATCTGCGACCGAGCCGGTTTCACGGTCCCCAACCTCACCGAGAGCGACGCCGACCGCGCTCTTGTCGAGGCAGGCCGGAGCCTTGTGGTTCTCGCCGACCACACCCGCTGGGCCACGGCAGGTATTTCGACGGTGGCCGCTCTGTCCGAGGCGGACGTGCTGATCAGCGACGAGGGGCTGCCCCAGAACGCCCGAGAGGTCCTGTCGGCGCACGTCGGAGAACTCGTCACCGTGCCTGTGCGTCGAGACGGCCATCGGTGAACAAGAGCGTGCGGTGCCTCGCCGACGGTCGCCGGATCACGTACTACGACGACGGAGGGCGGCCACGCCCTCGGACGGCGATGGACACCCGTGACCTCCCGGAGGCCGCCGCGGTCTCCGAGATTCGCTGTGATCCGCTGACCGGCGAGCGGGTCGTCATCGCTGCTCATCGCCAGAGCCGTACGTACAAACCCACTGCCGAACTGTGCCCTCTGTGCCCCAGCACTCCGGGAAGGCCGACCGAGGTGCCTGAGGCGGAGTACGACGTGGTGGTCTTCGACAATCGGTTTCCCGCGTTCTCTGGCGCGATCGGGCACACCGACGTCGTGTGTTTCACGAGCGACCACCACAGTTCCTTCTCCCAACTCGATCCGAGGCGGGTTCACACCGTGCTGGAGGCGCTCGCCGACCGTACGGCGGAGTTGTCGGCTCGGGAGGGCGTGGAGGTCGTGTTTCCCTTCGAGAACCGGGGTGAAGAGATCGGGGTGACGCTCCACCACCCGCACGGCCAGATCTATGCCTATCCGTTCGTGCCACCCCGGACGGCGCGCTTCCTCGACGAGGTCCGCGTTTACCGTGACAAACACAGCCGCCACCTGCTCGCCGACGTTCTCGCCATGGAGCTGGCCGACCGGCGGCGCGTCGTCGTGGAGGGACGACACTGGACGGCTTTCGTTCCGCCTGCGGCGAAGTGGCCGGTTCACGTTCTGGTCGTTCCGCATCGTCAGATTGCAGACCTCACCGAATTGAGCACGGCGCAACGCGAGGACTTCGCGGAGGTCTATCTGTCGGTGTTGCGCCGTTGTGACGCACTGTTCCATCGGCCACTCCCGTACGTCGCGGGGTGGCACCAGGCACCCGTCCATCGCGACCGTGACCTGGCCTGGCTGCATCTGGAACTGTTCTCGATCCGAAGGGCCGAGGACAAGCTGAAATACCTGGCCGGCTCGGAGTCCGCGATGGCCGTGTGGATCAATGACACCACGCCCGAGCGGATCGCCGAGCGGCTGCGTGCCTCGCTCTGAACGACTCGTACCGCCCGCACAGCCGAAGTTCAGCCGTCTCTCAGGACTTGGTCCCATTATGGAGACATGACCGAGAACGATCCCTCCGCACAGGACAGGCCGACTCCGGCATCGGGCACGCCGGACCAGCCGGACTCGGTAGATAAGCACGCCGCGACGGGACAGGGACCTGGCGGTGGGCCCACCGCAGCTGACCGCACGACGGACGAGTTCCGCTACCCACCACACCCATCTTCGGCAGGGTATGCGCACGGCGATTACGCATCGTCGCCCTACCGGCAGCATGGCTACGGACCGTATCCGCAGGCCGGGGTTCAGCAGGCACCGCATGGTCGCCAACGCATGCCGGGCAAGTTGGTGGCGGCTGTCACCCTGCTCGCCCTGCTCGTTGGCGGTGGAGCGGGCGCGGCAGGTGGCTACCTCGCCGCCGACCTGACCACGGGATCGTCCGCTACCAACGCTCTCGACCAGCCGCCTCCGGCGAGATACACCGCCAGCGCGCCCGAGGGCAGCGTCGAGGCCGTTGCTGCGAAGCTCAAACCGAGCGTGGTCCAGCTGCAAGTGCAGGGACGGGGCTCCGCGAACGAGGGCTCGGGCTTTGTCCTCAGCGAGGACGGATACATCCTCACGAACAACCACGTGGTCGAAGCCGCTTCTCAAGGTGGGCGCATCACCGTGGTCTTCCACAACGGCGACGAGGCCGAAGCCGAGATCGTGGGCCGTGACCCCACGACCGACATCGCCGTCGTGCGGGCGGAGGGCGTGTCCGGCCTCACCACGGTGGAACTGGGACGATCGGATGATCTGAGGGTCGGCCAGTCGGTGGTGGCGATCGGGTCGCCCTACGAACTCGCGGGCACCGTGACCGCCGGCATCGTCAGTTCCCTGAATCGTCCGGTGACCGCAGGAGGACAGGGCGACCAGACCACGGTCATGGACGCCATCCAGACCGACGCCGCCATCAACCCCGGCAATTCGGGCGGCCCTCTCGCGAACATGCAGGGCCAGGTCATCGGCATCAACTCCGCCATCTACAGCCCGTCGCAGAGCGGCAACGTCGGCATCGGTTTCGCGATCCCGATCGACCAGGCACGCAGGACGGCGGATGAGATCATCGAGAACGGGCACGCGACTCAGACCTACATCGGCGCCACTGTCGGCGACGCCCCGAACGGTGGCGCGCGCATCGGCGACGTGCAATCGGGAAGTCCGGCTGACAAGGCCGGGATCGAGCCGAACGACGTGATCGTGAAGATGGGTGATCGGCGTATCGATGACGCGAATACCTTGGTCGCCGCGATCAGGACGAGGGCGCCGGGGGAGAAAGTGACCTTCACGCTCGCCGACGGCAGTGACGTCGCGGTTACGCTCGGTGGGCAGCCGGTGACTGTCAACTAGGTGCACTGTCTCAGGACATTGTGGACTGTGCCGTACGTGATTCGGACGACCTCGGAACAGCGCGGCCCTCGGTGATCGGTGTGGACCATCACGATCCGCACCGATCACCTGGGTGTCCTCCCGCCACGCGGTCATTCCCCGGTAACCCCGGCCGTCAGGCTGTGTTCCGCCCGCTGTGGTGTGGCTGCCGCGGCCGGGGGCCAGCACAGCGGAGGAGTTGACAGCAGAGCCGCCCACGACCCGGCGGAACGTCACGCGATGCCCCGCCCAGCCGTGAGGCAGCACCGCCCACAGCAAGGAGCACGCCCTGCCCGATGGGGTTGGGTGGAGCCGTGAAAAGCGGCCCGGAGAACGTCGGCGTCCGGTCAGGGCCCTGCGGCTGGGTGGTCCCTCACCGGGGGTGGTGGCCTCGACGTACAGGGGACCTGGTTCGCGACGCGGCATGGCGTCCGTGTTGCGGTAAAACGTGGGCAATACTTCACCACAGCGAGGTGCTGACTCCCCGTGGCTTGCCGAACACACCACTGTGTCAGGGACTTCCGGGCGCTGGGTTCTGTGGCAATGAGCGGACGTGAACGCGCGGCAGGGCCATCCTCTGCGCTGGCCGAACATCGGCAGGCCGGAAGTCACGCCGAGAGTTGGGGTATCGAGTGCAACAACACCAGGTGCGCCGGCGACTTCGGGTGTGAACATCATTGCGAAACGCGTGACGGAGGGCAGGGGCTTGACTGCCGTGCCGGACAGCGGTGTGGAAAGTGCCCCCGAGCCCGTTCCGAGACCAGACGGAGAACTGTGGCGCCGCGCGTCGCGCGGTGACGAGGCTGCCTTCACCGAACTGTTCCACCGGCATGCCGAGGCTGTGTGGAACCACGCGTACCGGCTGAGCGGTTCGTGGGCGACCGCAGAGGATGTGACCTCGTCTACTTTCGTCACAGCGTGGAGCAAGTGTGCGGCTGTCACGTTGGCCAACGACAGCGCCAGGCCATGGCTGTTCGCCGTCGCCGCCAACATCGCGCGCACCCACGGTCGAGGGGAGCGACGACTTCTGCGGCTACGTAGGTCGCAGCGCCTGGAGGCAGCCCACGACCACGCCGACGACGTCACCGACAGGATGGCGAACGAGAGCCGCTTGAAGCGTGTCGTCACAGCCATCGGTGGTCTGCCGAAGGCCCAGCGGAAGGCGGCTGAGCTTTGCCTGCTCGGCGATCTGTCGTTCGCCGAGGCCGCTGCGGTGCTTGGGGTCGCCGAAGCCACCGTCCGATCACAAATTTCACGGGCTCGCGCCCGGCTTCGCGCTGTCCTGGAGGAATCATGAGCAACGAATTCCACCTGCCCGAAGATCGTTCTCTCCCACCACACGTCCGCGATCGGATGTTGTCCTCGGTAAGGCGGGAAATGCAGGAACCTCGTACCCGGTCGATGCGCGCCCCTCTGAGCATCGCGGCAGCGGTGGCGGTGCTGGCCGGTGGTGCCTTCGTGACCGTTGGAGCAGTCGGCGGCGAGAGTGAGGCTGACCGGGTGGCGTCCGCTTCCGGTTCCCGCGATCTCGACCGTTGCTGGGCCGCTGTGGAGAAGGCAGGTAAGGCCGCTGAGTACCCGGACCGGGAAACCTGGCAGGTGGTGGACGATCGATCGCTCCACCTGACGAGGCTGACCATGATCAAGGCCGATCAGCAGAGCATCTTCTGTGAGACGTCGATGACATCCGTCGCGGTGTCGAAACCGGCGACATCGAAGGCCCAGCAGATCGACGGCGTCATGGCCACCCCCAACGGCACCGTCGTCGGGCACGCCCCTTCGAGCGTCACCGCGGTGGCTGTGTGGTCGGACGGCCTGGAGAGCGATGACCCCACCTCGACACACGCGGTGAGTGGATACGGTCGCCACGACAGCGAGGTGGAGGTCCAGGACGGGGTTTTCGTCGCCGAGCTCGCTCACCACGACATCACCGGGCTGCAATTCACCGCCACCACCATCAAGCAGGCCGATCCGGCGCAGGAGCGGGAGATCCACGAGACGGCGATTCGGGTGCCGGAGCCCCTTGTTAACGTGATCGATCGCCCGGTGGACGAAAACCGGAGTACCCGGGACGAGGCGCAACGGGGACTCGAAAGCTGCCTGGAAGGGCCCGGAGGCGAGGCGGGTGGTCCGGTGGTGGACGCGCCGACGTGGCGAGCGGGCGCGGTACTCGACCAGCAGGTGAAGGAAGACACCGGGAAAGGCAAGTCGGCAGCCGCTTACGATCTGGAGTGGCGCGTTGCCCTCAACGATCACGTCACCGCTGTGTGCCGAGTCTCGCCGGTGTGGCGCTTCTCCGCGTACCCGTCTCCCGACGAACTCACATCGGCCGAGCAGCCGATCGCCACGGTGACCGGTGAGAACCATGTCTCGGGGCTGTCTCTTGTGGGTGTGACGAGCGAGGAGATCGCGCGCGTCGAGCTGCGTCACGGGGAGGACACCGAGGTCGTGTCTGTCCGGGAGCGGACGTTCGCCGCGACCCTTGCCTCTGCCGATGGCGAGCCCTTCGAGGCCTCGAAGATCGCCGTGGTGGCTTATGACGCCGACGGCAAGGTCGTACACGAGGGACGGCTTCCGGACATTCCGAAGCAATGAACCAGCCATGAGGGAAGGCCGTCGCGGTGCGCCATAGCGCGGCGGCCCTCCCACGGCGTCGATCACCCTGGGTTTGCGGCGGGCACTACGGTGGTGCACATGGAACGGGATGCGCAGCGGTTGGGCCGGGCCCTCGTCGTGATCGTGGACGACAGGTTGGCGCAGGGCGAGCTGGAGGACAGCACGGGTCCGCTCGTCACCGAGCTGCTGGAAGAGGCGAACTTCATCGTCGATGGCGTCGTGGTGGTCCGTGCGGACACGGTCGAGATCCGCAACGCACTCAACACGGCTGTCATCGGTGGCGTTGACCTTGTGATCACCGTCGGCGCGACAGGGGTGTCTCCCCGAGACGTCACGCCCGACGCCACTGCCGGGGTGCTCGACCGTCCTGTGCCCGGCATCGCGGAGGCGCTTCGCTCCTCCGGGCTGGCGGCCGGTGCGGTGGACGCGGGTATCTCGCGGGGACTCGTGGGTATCTCGGGCAGCACACTGGTGGTGAACCTCGCGGGCTCCCGCTCGGCTGTCCGTGACGGCATGGCCACGCTTTCCGCGCTCGTGCCCCACGTCATCGACCAGCTCTCGGGGCTCGACGAGGCCTGAGCTGCCTGAGGGGCCTGACGGCGGATCGGCAAGCCATGGACGAAGGTACGAGGCGAATGGCCCAGAACCGACGCGAGGAGCGGGACAGGAAGAAGGCACTGGACCGCGTGTTCGGTGAAGTACTTCCCGAGACGACGCGGGACGAGCGTGACGCCACGTCGCGATCGGGCCTTCCTGACGACTGGTATCGGGAGAACCGGCCACCGCATCACGACCGCTGAACCCGGCGAGGCGCGTCATCGCAGTATCACGGTGACGGGCCGGTCGAGGCCGGCTGCGGCGACTCGGGGAGCGTGTTCGTCGGCCACGGAGACGAGGACAAGGGGTGTCTCCTCCTGCCCCAGCGGCCCGCCGACTCGCGCTGATTCCTGCTGTGCCACGGTGACCACCGTGGCGCTCCGCGCGAGGACCTCAGCCTGATCCGTCTCCGCCGGTACGACGACGTCCACGCGAGTTCCCGGCCGCAACAGGTCGGTGATTCCGGGGTCTGCCAGCCGGAGAGGCACCGTGGTGTGACCAGGCGGCCCACTGTTGCTGCCCACGAGCCGGACGTCGGTGATGGGCTCGCCAGCGCGTGCGGCACCCGCCAACCGGCGGTGCACCGCCTGCGCCGGGTCGGTGAGAGCGCCGTCGGGGCGGAAACCGGCGTCCATATCGACAAGCCGGACGTCGGAGATGGACAGCGCCGAGCCCGACGACACGTCTCTCGCGGTGACGAGTGTGGGCAGTACCTTTGCACCACCCGCACCCGGAGTGGCGGCGAGTGCCGCGGCGACGAGGAGTAACGCAGCAGCGAGCGCGCGTCGCAGGAGAGCCAGTGGTCGCCCGCGCAGCCGTGCCCGTAACCGAGCCTTCAGTCCTGTGCGCCGACCGCGTGGCCGAATGTCGTTCATGCCGCTTCCCCTCGTCGTTCCCCCGTGGGCGCTACCTGCACCCCACTGGAAACGGACGATAGAAGCGACTCATCACCGACAAAAGCGGCTGATGAACGGCCTGTGGACAACTCGGGGCCCTGTGGACAACCCGTTCAACCGGGTTGCATCACGAGCCCGATGTCAGGATGCTGCGGCGGACGCCGTGGTCGTACTGGAGCTCGACGAGCCGGAATCCGACTTGGCGGATCCGTTGGACGAGCTTCCCGACGCGGTTCCGCCGTCGGACGAGCTGCTGCCGTTGGAGGAGCTGCTGCCGTTGGACGGCTTGGCCGCCGTGGACGACTTCGAGTCCGACCGCGAGTCGGTGCGGTAGAACCCGCTGCCCTTGAAGATCACACCGACGGACCCGTAGAGCTTGCGCAGCGTTCCCCGGCACTCGGGGCACTCGGTCAGGCTCGCGTCGGAGAACGATTGGACCACCTCGAACCGGTGGTCGCACTCCTTACAGGCGTACTGATAGGTCGGCACAGGGTCTCCTTCGAGGCTCTCGCACTCGCATCTGGCACTCGATTGCCGAGAGTGCTAACGCAATTCTGCTCGATCGTGTTCCCCGAGCGCAATCGAGGTGTGCCTGACACGGGTCACACCTGGGCGCTCTCCGCCAGCGAGAACACGCCCCGGCCAGGTGTGAGCGCGGCGTGCATCCGCACGTCGTGGGGTTCGGCGGGAAGGCGATCGACGAGTTCTGTGTCGCGGATCACTGCGACGAACCTGGTGTGCCGGGAGGCGAGCACGAGTGAACGGTCGTAATGACCGGCTCCTCTGCCGAGCCGCACACCGACGCGATCGACCGCCAGCGCGGGAACGAGCACGATGTCCGCCTCGGCCACGGCGTGCGGTCCCAGCCTCGGCCCTGTGGGCTCAAGCAGGAACGCGTACCGCCCCGGCCGCAACGAGGCAGCGTCCGAGTACTCGGCCCAGTCCAGGGGACTGTGCCCGGTGGGTACGACGGGAAGCAGCACGCGGACGCCCCTGTGGCGCAGGACGTCGAGCAGTTGCGCCGAGCCAGGTTCGGTGCCGAACGGCACGTAGGCGCACACGGTCGAGGCACTGAGTTCGGCGAGGCCACGGGTGAGGGCCGCTGCCTCAGCGTCACGCTGCTCTCTCGTGATCTCGGCCCGCGCGGCGTCCACCCGCTTTCTCCACGCGGCCTTGACACTCGCAGGGGGGTTGTCGTTGTCGGTGGGTTTCACGGGACCAGGCTAGGCTTTGCGGCCATGACGGGCGCCACGATTGAGACCACGTTCCGGACCGCCATCGTGCCGGCTGCCGGGCTCGGCACGAGATTTCTCCCCACCACGAAGGCCGTTCCGAAGGAGCTGCTACCGGTCGTTGACACCCCGGGGATCGAGATCGTCGCGAGCGAGGCCGCCAAGGCGGGGGCACGGCGCATGGTGATCGTCACCTCCCCCGAGAAGAAGTCGGTTGCCGACTACTTCTCCGGCAAGCCCGAACTGGAGGCAGCGCTGGAGCGTAAGGGCAAGACGGAGTTGCTGGAGAAGGTGCGGAGGGCACCGGCGCTGCTGGACGTCGAGGTGGCGATCCAGGAGGAGGCACTCGGCCTGGGCCACGCCGTCGCGCAGGCGGAAAAGAACCTGGACGACTCCGACACGGCCGTCGCGGTGCTGCTGCCCGACGATCTTGTGCTGCCCGCGGGCGTGCTGTCCAAGATGGCCGAGGTGCGCGCCCGGTACGGCGGCAGCGTCCTGTGCGCCTTCGACATCCCGAAGGACCAGATCTCGCCCTACGGTGTTTTCGACGTCTCCGACACCGACGACGCCGACGTCAAGCGGGTTCACGGCATGGTGGAGAAACCTGCCCCTGAGGCTGCGCCGTCCACTTTCGCAGCGGCGGGCCGCTACCTGCTCGACCGCGCGATCTTCGACGCGCTCAAGCGCATCGAGCCCGGCTCCGGCGGGGAACTCCAGCTGACCGACGCCGTCGCGTTGCTGATCTCCGAAGGGCACCCTGTGCATGTCGTCGTGCACCACGGAGGGCGGCACGACCTCGGCAACCCAGGCGGCTTCCTGCGCGCGGCCGTCGATTTCGCCCTCGACAATCCCGACTACGGCCCCTCCCTGCGTGAGTGGCTGATCGAACGGATCGGTACCGCCGGCTGATGAGTGAGACCGAATCGACCGTCGTCACGCACCCGAGAGCCGAGCTGCGGTCGGTCGAGGACCATCTCGCACTGCTGTTGAAGGCAGCGGTGCGTCCCCGTCCTGTTCGGGTGGCGATCTCCGAGGCGCAGGGCTTGCTCTGCGCCGAGGAGGTCGTCGCCGATCAGGCACTGCCTGGTTTCGACCAGGCCGCCGTCGATGGTTACGCCGTGCGCAGCGTCGATGTCCGCACGGCCAACGAGGAGCCCGTCGAGATGCCGGTGGTCGGCGAGATTCCGGCCGGGTCACGGCAGCCGAGGCGCCTCCAGCCAGGCCAGGCCGTGCGGGTGGCCACCGGCGCACCGCTTCCCACGCTCGCGGATGCCGTCGTGCCGGGCTCCTACACCGACGGTGGGGCTGCGAAGGTGACGGTGCGCAAGGCTGTTCCCTCGCACGGATACGTCCGCAGGACGGGGGAAGACGTCCAGACCGGCGACGTCGCCGTGCGCAAGGGCGACACGATCGGGGCCGCGCAGGTGGGTCTGCTGGCCGCTGTGGGCCGTTCGAAGGTGCTCGTGCATCCCCGGCCGAGAGTGTCGATCATTTCCGTCGGCGACGAACTGGTGGACATCGACCGCACGCCTGCCGTCGGCCAGGTCTACGACGTGAACTCGTACGCGCTCGCCGCAGCCGCCAGGGACGCGGGCGCGGAGGTGAGCCGGGTCGGCATCGTCCCCCTCGACCCGAGGAGGCTGCGGGAGACGGTGGAGGGCAGGCTGCTGATGTCCGAGGTGATCGTCGTGGCGGGGGGCGCAGGCGGCGGTATCGGCGACGAGGTGCAGGCCGCTCTCTCCGACCTCGGCGACATCGACACGACGCGGGTCGCCATGCACCCTGGTTCGACGCAGGCGTTCGGCAGACTCGGCCCCGATGCGGTGCCCACCTTCCTGATCCCGGGCAACCCGATGAGCGCGCTCGTGGTGTTCGAGGTGATGGTGCGTCCGCTGATCCGCGCTGCCCGCGGCACCCGGCATCCTCACCGGAGGACGGTGGAGGCGCGGCTGCTGTCGCCCGTCACCTCGACGAAGGGGCGCCGTGGCTACCTGCGCGGGCAGTTGCTGCGTGACGAGAGCAACGGCGAGTATCTGGTTCAACCACTCGGAACAGGCGGCTCCCACCTCCTCACCTCGCTCGCCGAGGCCAACTGTCTGATCAATGTGGACGAAGACCTGACGGACGTCGCCGCGGGGGAGCAGGTCAAGGTGGCCTTCCTCGCGCCACGCGCATAGCCGGAAGCGGTCATGTCCACCGGGTACGGCACGCCGTATGTGGCCGAGCCTCAACGCCCCGGCTGGCCCGCGAAGGCGGGGCCGCTGATGGTCCCGTCCGGCACCGTCCGGCTACGGCCGCTGCGGCTTCGGGACGCCAGCGAATGGAGCCGTCTGCGACTCCGGGACCGCGAGTACCTCGAACGCTGGGAGCCCGCCCAGCCCGGCACGTGGCGTGAGCGCAACGCCGTCGCCGCGTGGCCGTCCCAGTGGTCCGCGTTGCGGCGCCTTGCCCGGCGTGGTCAGTGTTTCCCCTTCGCGATCACTGTGGACGATGTGTTCGCGGGGCAGCTCACGATCGGCAACGTGATCAGGGCCGCGCTGCGCTCCGCGTGGATCGGCTACTGGGTGGCCTCCACGGTCGCCGGAGGGGGTGTGGCGACGGCGGCGGTGGCGTTGGCCACCGATCACGCCTTCAGAGAAGGCGGCCTGCACCGGCTGGAAGCGACGGTCCGGCCGGAGAACGCGGCGAGCCTGCGGGTGCTGGAGAAGGCGGGCTACCGCGAGGAAGGTCTGTTCCGCCGTTACCTCCAGGTGCAGGGTGAGTGGCGGGATCACCTGTGCTACGCCGTCACGGCGGAGGAGACGGGCGACGGCGTCGTCTCCCGGCTCGTCGCTACGGGCAAGGTCACCTTGCCTGAGCAGCGTTGATTTCGCGTGAAGCGAACGTAGGTCAACCAGGTGAGTCGGAAAACCATCCGGCGAGCCTCCGCGTTTTCTGTTACTCCTGTGACTAGCGTGGCGAGAGTCGGAGTGAGGGCGGGACAAGGGCCGTGAGGTTCAACGCATCCTTCACGACGGCGCGCAGTACAGGTCGGGGGAGGTGACGGAGTGCCCAGCTCGTTGATCATCGTGGGGCTCGCTGCGGCATGGCTTGCCGTCCTCGTTCCCATGGTCGCGCGCAAGCGACAGGTCATAACGCAGACCAACGACGCGGCTCTTGCCGCGCGGGTGGTGCGCAGCGGGAGTGCGCGGCGGACGTCGGGCGGTGAGTCCGAACAGGGGGCCGTGGACTCGGTGGCCGGCGAGGACGGCGAGGACGGCGAGGACTTCGAGGGCGCGGACGACGGCCTTCGGGATGCCTACGACGGTCCCGAGTGTTCCGGCGACAGCGACGGCGACGGCGATGCCTACGGTGACGAGGACGATACGTACGAAAAAGACCACCATGACGGGGATGACGACGGCGACGACGGTGAGATCTCCTCGGAGCGCAACGCGGTGATCGAGCGCCGTGCTGTGCGGCGCTATCGGCCGGGCCGAGGCGGATTCGACCCCGAAGCCGCCGCGCTCGCGGCCAAGGCGAAGTACGCCTTCCGCCAGCGCGTGGTCGTGATGCTGTTGCTGACGGTGGTGACCACGGCGGTCGTTGCTGGTGTCGTGCTTCCGGTGCTGTGGTGGGCACACGGCGCTGTTGACGTGGTCCTCGTCGCGTACCTCGTCTACCTGCGCAGGCAGGTCCGTATCGAGGAGGAGATCCGGCAGCGCAGGCTTGCCAGGCTGAGGGCGGCTTCGCGACGCACGCCTCGTCGTGCGGGCCTGGTCGAGGACGTCGAGGTGGTCGTCAGCGAACCCGGCGACGTAGTGGGGGCCGAGCGCAAGCCGATGCCGACCACGAGGGTGCGCAGGCAGGCAGTCGTGGTCGATCTCGAGGACGAGGACCCGGCGTTCCACGAACTCGACGACCCGGGGCGCTATTCGTACCGGAAGGCCGCGGGGGAATAGGGACCCCCTTGCTCGGTGGGTGTGGCCGGGTTGCTATGCTCACCGGGCAATTGAAAAGGGGCTGTAGCGCAGTTGGTAGCGCGTCTCGTTCGCATCGAGAAGGTCAGGGGTTCGATTCCCCTCAGCTCCACCAGATTCGTGAAGTTTCGATCATTCTGTGAGGCTGTTCCCGCTGAGGTGGGAGTGGCCTCGTTTCCTTTGTGTGGCGGGGAAGTCCGCCGTTGCGCATGCCCGATCGCGACACGCGCGGCTCTTCGTCGTGGTCGTGGTGTTCGGTGAGCACGTTTCGGGCTCGAACTCGGCGGGGCGCGCGCTCATCCGACGTTGTCACCCGGATGAGTGCGTTGCGTGGCTGGAGGGTATCCGGTCGGCGGTGACCGCCGGGCTCAGGCGGTCGGACCCCGAGGAGAGTGATCGACGTGAACTACGGCATCGCCGTGCGGCTACAAGCACCGATGGGCGAGACAGTCGAGCGGGTACGTGCCGCGCTCGCCGAGCAGGGGTTCGGCGTGCTGACCGAGATCGACGTGCAGGCGACGTTGAAATCGAAGCTGGGCGAGGAGACCGAGCCCTATCTGATCTTGGGAGCGTGTAACCCGCAACTCGCGCATCGGGCGCTCGGTGTGGACCGCAGGATCGGGATGTTGTTGCCCTGCAACGTCGTGGTGCGGGCCGACGGTGATTCGACCGTGGTGGAGGCTCTCGACCCGCAGGTGATGGTCACCGTGCCAAAGGAGCCCGGCTTGCAGCCGATCGCTGACGAGGCCCTGCGGCGACTACGTTCCGCGCTGGAGACGATCGAACGATGACGGCGTTCGCGCTGTGCGATCGATGTCACGGAGGTGATGCCGGAATGATGGGCTGTGCGTCCGCAGGCTGGATCTGGGTGTGGTTCGCGATGATCGTCCTCCTCGTGACCGTCGTCGCTGGCGTCGTCGTGTGGTCGATCTCGAATCGGCGCTCGCCACAGGGTGGCGACGCGCGGCGGATCCTTGACGAGAGGTTCGCCCGCGGGGAGATCGACGAGGAGGAGTACCGGCGACGGCGCGCGGAGTTGCGTTAGGCGCCGCCGGTCACGGCATCGGTGGCGTCGAGCGGGTGGGATGCGTCTCGTACATTCGCACGGCGACCGTGATACCGGAGGCGAGACTCAGCGCAGCGGCGGCCCACACGGCAGCGCGCAGGTCCACGAGATCGGCGACGACACCGCCGAGGAGCGCACCGGCGGCGTAGCCGCTGTCGCGCCAGAGCCGGTAGACACCGACGGATCGGGCACGCCAGCTGGGATGGGCGACGTCGCCGATGGCTGCGAGCAGGGTCGGGTAGACCATGGCGGTTCCCGCGCCGAGCAGAACGGTGGCGACCGCCCACGCGGAGAAGTCGTTGCCGACCGCGATGAGGGCGAGAGCAACGGCCT